>CAWFGM010000039.1:0-55055 GCA_963815175.1 uncultured Acidobacteriaceae bacterium | reverse complement strand
AAGAAACGCTTGCGCCCGAAGACGCTCACCAGCCAGCCGCTAATGGGCAGAACGATGGCGTTCGACACCAGATAGGAGGTGAGCACCCAGGTGCTTTGGTCCTGGCTCGCGCCGAGGTTTCCCGCGATATGGGGCAGCGCCACGTTGGCAATGCTGGTATCCAGCACTTCCATGAAGGCCGCCAGCGAAACCACGAAGGCGATCAGCCACGGGTTTGTTTTGGGCTTCCAATCATGATCTGCCTGCGTCAGTGTGGTAGCGGCGGCGGCGCTCATTCGTTCTCTATACCTTTGGTGTAGCCTGTGTAGGTACGGTGAAGATCAGTTTTGGCTTTCAACACAGGCCCAATGAGCGGCAGAACACTCGCCATAAAGGATGCGAGAAAGAGAAAAGTCGATTCGAATTCTACTTCACGGAGTAGGTTACTACTCGCGCAGAAGGCGACCGGAAGGGTCGCGCAAAATTGACATTGGCGAAGTCTCCTTTTTAGGATGGTGTTTGGGTTTCCGCAGCGCATGTGGTGGACCTTCACCACTATCGAGAGACGCCGTCAAATCCCTTGGACGCGATGATCATAGTCAAAGACGTTACGAAAAGGTACGCTCGCGCGGTCGCCGTCGACCATATTTCGTTCTCCGTAGCCAAAGGCCAGATCGTTGGATTTCTCGGGCCCAACGGCGCCGGAAAAACAACGACGATGCGCATTCTCACCTGTTTTCTTCCTCCGTCGGCAGGCACAGCTTCGGTCGCGGGCTTCGACGTTCTCGAACAGCCCTTCGAGGTCAAGAAGCGCATCGGGTACCTGCCCGAGACTCCTCCGCTCTATCCCGAGATGGAGACTGGCGAATACCTGCGCTTCGTAGGCAAGTTAAAGGGCCTGGCCGGTACTGAGCTCGAGAAGCGTGTCGATTATGTTTGCGAACGCTGCTTTGTGGCGGATGTCAGGAACAAGCTTCTGGGCAAACTCTCTAAAGGCTACCGGCAAAGGGTGGGGCTAGCGCAGGCCATCATTCACAACCCTGATGTATTGATACTTGACGAGCCAACAGCGGGCCTTGACCCCAAGCAGATCAATGAAACGCGCGACCTGATCAAGAGCCTGGCCGGCGACCACACCATCATCCTCAGCACCCATATCCTGCCCGAGGTTGAACAGACCTGCGAGCAGGTCATTATTATTAACAAAGGCAAGCTGGTAGCGACCGACTCGGTCCGCAACCTGCAAGCCCGGACACGCGGCGCCGAAACGCTTCTCCTCGAAATCACAGCCCGCGATGGCCAACCGGAATCCGTGCTGGTGCAACAGAAGCTCGAAGGCATCCCTGGGGTCAGCCGCGTATCGTGCACCGAGCACAAAGAGCAAGGCCTGGTCTTTGAAGTAGAGAGCCTGAAGGGGCAGTTGGTGCGAGGGGACCTGGCGCGTGCCGTGGTCGGTTCCGGCTGGGACCTTTATGAACTTCGTCCGGCCGCAAGAAGCCTGGAAGAAATCTTCCTCCAGCTCACCGGCAGCGAGGCGTCGGCTGAAGCTGAGAAAACCACTCCCAATGAGCCGCAAGCATGAGAAATACCTGGACCATTTGCAGCAAAGAACTGCGGAGTTATTTTGTATCCCCCGTCGCTTATCTGCTACTGACGATGTTCGGCCTGATCTTCGGCTTCTTCTTCTGGAATGCCCTCGGTTACTTCGTGATCCAGGGGATGGAGATGCAGTTGCGAGGCCAGACATTCCCTATGAACGTAAACGAGCAGATCATCCGGCCGCTGCTCTCCAACGTCAGCGTCGTCGGGCTCTTCTTTATCCCCATGATCACCATGCGCCTCTTTGCCGAGGAAAAGCGCACCGGGACCATTGAACTTTTGACCACCTCCCCCATCCGCGATGTGGAAGTCGTCCTCGGTAAATGGCTGGCGGCCATGATCCTCTATGCGTGCCTGCTGCTCTTTACCGCAATCAATTTTGCCTTTCTCTTCCATTACGGTAACCCGGATTGGAAGCCGCTGGCGGTGGGCTACCTGGGCCTTCTGCTACAGGGCGGAACCCTGCTAGCGCTGGGAACCTTCATTTCGACGCTAACTAAGAATCAAATCATCGCCGGCGCTGCCACCTTTGGCGTTTGCCTCTTGCTGTGGGTGCTGGAGTGGTCCAGCGGCTATGATTCGTCCAGCTGGGCGCGGGTGCTTGCCTATCTCTCCGTCATTACCCACTTCGAATCCTTCGCCCGCGGGGTCATTGATTCCAAAGACGTCATCTTTTATCTCAGCGGGATCTTCCTCGGGCTCTTCCTCACCGCGCGCTCGATGGAATCCCTGCGCTGGAGGTCATAGATGGCAAATCAGTGGCTAAAAGCGAGACAGACCAAGTACGGCGCATACGCGGGCATCTATCTCCTGGTGGTACTTGCCATCCTGGTGGTCGTGAACATGTTGGCGGACCGCTATAACAAGTCCTTCGACACCACTTCGAACAAGCGGTACAGCCTCTCTGAACAGACCCAAAAGATAGTGAAGGGGCTGAAGCAGAATGCGACCATCACCTACTTCAACCAAAGCACACGTTTTGCCGAAGGCAAAGACCTGCTTGACGAGTATGCGAATCTCTCCCCCAAGGTGCACGTCGCCTATGTCGATCCGGATAAGAGTCCGGAGTTAGCGCGCGCTGCGGGAATTCGCAACTTCGGCACCGCGGTAGTGCAGGTGGGAGCCAAGAAAGAGATTGCGAAAGATATGACGGAAGAGGGCATCACCGGGGCCTTCATCCGCGATCTAAAAGGCACCACCCGTACGGTCTGCTTTGTGACCGGCAGTGGAGAGCATCAGATCGACAACACTGAACGCGACGGCCTTTCCCACTTCAAAGACCTGCTGGCCCGGGATGAATACCAGGCCAAATCGATTGACTTGCTGCAAAACGCTACGGTGCCGGCGGATTGCACGACGGTGGTCATCGCAGGCCCTACGCACGACTACCAGCAGCCCGAGGTAGATGCGATCAAGAACTACGTCGAAGGCGGCGGCCGGGCTTTCTTTATGCTCGACCCGCCGATTCAGTTCGGGAGTTCTGACATCGCGCGCGAATGATGCCCTCACCAGCGTGCTCGAGAGCTGGGGAGTAACGCTGGACAAGAATATGATTCTCGACCTGAACCCTGTGGGACAGCTCGCCGGACTTGGTCCCCAGGTGGTGCTGGTCACCACTTACAGCTCCCAGCCGATTGTCTCTGACATGCGGGGAAGCGCTGTGGGCATTCCCCTCTCCCGTTCTCTGGAGATAAAGGATACGGGCAAGACCAGCGTGCAGAAGTTATTCGATTCGTCGGGGAGCAGCCTGGCCACCAGCAACCTGAGTTCCCCCGAGGTCAGCGTCGCCGACCCCAAGAACCGGAAGGGACCGTTCACCATCGCTGCGGCGGGCACCTACAACACCGGCAAGCCGAACTCGCAGGGACGCTTTGTAGTCATCGGGAGCTCCTCCTGGGCGGCCAACCGCTTCCTTGGTTTCAATGGCAACGGCGATCTGGCATCGAACGCGATGAACTGGCTTTCCTCGGACGAAGACCTGATCTCCATTCGCCCCAAACAGCAGGAAGATCGCCGCATCACGATGACCCGGGCGCAATTGATCCTGGTGAGAACTGTCAGCCAATTTGTGCTGCCTCTGATCGTGATCATTGCCGGAACCATGGTTTGGTGGAAGAGGCGATAAGAGCCGGGCTTATGAATTTCCGTGGTTTGATTGTTGCTGTTGTTATTCTTGCCGGACTCGGCGGCGTCCTTTACTGGTCGCAGCACCGCAAGCCGCCAGCGGAGACTGCGGCCACACCGGCCAGTGCCACGCCGGTGATCCTGAAAGTGAACGCGGCGGACGTAACCCAGCTCTCGGTTAAGCTGAAACAATCCGATCCCGTCACCCTGCAAAAAGCGGACGCTAATAATTGGCAGATCACCACACCTAAGCCATACCGGGCCGATCAGGAAACGGTCGCTAGCATGTTGTCCACCCTATCGGGCTTGAATGCGGATCGAGTGGTGGAGGACAAGGCATCCGATCGCAAGCAATATGGATTGGATCCGGCCGCGGTTGAATTGGATATTACCGGTAAAAGCCAAGGGACCCGGCAGCTGCTTCTCGGTGACGACACGCCCGCCGGAGGAGACGCTTACGCGGCACTCGCCGGAGATCCCAGGGTCTTCACCATCTCCAGTTACAACAAAACCAGTCTTGCCAAAAGCCTGAATGACCTGCGCGACAAAAGCCTGCTGAACGTCGGCGCCGACAAAGTCAGTCGTGTGACGCTGCTAAGAAAGGGCCAGGATATAGAGTTTGGCCGCACCAAGGATGGCTGGCAGATACTCAAGCCCCCGTCGTTGCGTGAGGACAACACCGCGGTGAGCCTGCTCGTGAGCGGTCTCACCAGCGCCCGGATAAGACCTCGCTGCAGGCAGCACCGATGCAGCCACCGAATTTGCCAAGGGCACTCCTATTGCAACCGTAAAGGTGACCTCCTGATAGCGGCACCCAGACCATCGAGGTGCGTAAGAACAAGACCGACTACTACGCCAAATCGAGCGGCATCGACGGCGCCGTCAAGGTTGACTCTACCCTGGGAACAGCGCTCGACAAAAACCTTGACGACTTCCGCAACAAGAAGCTGTTCGACTTCGGCTTCGCTGAGCCAAACAAGATTGAGTTGCACAGCGGAAACCAGAGCTGGGTTTACACCCGCAATGGGCAGGATTGGTCATCTGATGGAAAGAAGGTCGATGCGAGCAGCGTTGAATCCTTGGTTTCCAAGCTGCGCGACCTTACCGCGGTAAAGTTCGTCACCTCCGGCTTTAGCCATCCGGAGATTGAGACAACGGTAACTTCCAATGATGGAAAACGGGTCGAAAAGGTTTTGATCTCGAAGTCTGGCAAAGACGCGGTCGCGAAGCGCGACGGTGAAGCCACGCTCTATCAATTGGATTTAGCCAGCGCCGATGATCTTGCGAAACTGGCCGGCGACATCAAGCCCGCTCCAACTGCCGGCAAGTAAGGGCCGTAGAAATCAGGGCGCTACGGTCGCAGCTATCTCCGTCCGCAGATCAGCGCCGCTCATTCTAGCCGGCTTCTCCATGTTGAGCATGCCCAGCAAAGTGGGTGAGATGTCGCGCAGCGAACCGCCCTCGCGCAGCCGGTACTTGCCCGCATCTTCGCTGACCAGGATCACCGGCACCGGGTTGGTAGTGTGCGCAGTGTGCGGTCCGCCGGACACCGGATCGATCATCAGCTCGGCGTTGCCGTGATCCGCAGTAATCAGCATCGACCCGCCTCTCTGCTTGAGTGTCTGATAGATGCGTCCCAGGCAAGCATCAATCGTCTCCACACCTTTCACGGTCGGCTCGATCTTGCCCGAGTGCCCCACCATGTCGGCATTGGCAAAGTTCACCACCACCAGGTCGAAGGCCGGGTCGCCAATCGCCTTGATCACCGCGTCCGCAATTCCCCCTGCGCTCATCTCCGGCGCAAGATCGTAGGTCGCCACTTTTTGCGAAGGAATCAGGACGCGGTCTTCGCCGGGAAAGGGCGTTTCGATGCCGCCGTTGAAGAAGTAGGTCACATGGGCATACTTCTCCGTCTCGGCGATGCGCAAGTTGCGCAGATTAGCCTGGCCCAGCATATCCGCAAGGAGATTCTCCATCGACTCCGGCAGGATGACCATGGGCAGGGTGAACTGCTTGTCGTACTGCGTCATGCACACGTAGTGCAGGCGCTTCGGCACCTCGGGGCGAGGAATGGCCTGGTCGAGATCTTCGGCTCCGGGCAGCGTTCTGCCATCGTCTTTGGTCAGGCCGCTATTACGCGCCAGCACACGCGTGATCTGCCGCACCCGGTCGGCACGATAGTTGAAACAGATGACTGCATCTTCATCGCATAATGCCCCCACCGGCTTTCCCTGCTGATCGAGCACCACGAACGGCTCTACGAACTCATCTGTCACGCCGTTGTGATAGCACTCCTTCACCCGCGCAACGGGATCGGTATAGGCACCACCCTCGGGAATGCCGACGATTGCGTGAAAAGCCTTCCTTGACCGCTCCCAGCGCCGGTCCCGATCCATGGCGAAATAGCGCCCGCTCACGCTGGCTATCTTGCCTACACCGATTTCGCTGATTTTTGCCTCGAGCTTCTGCAGGTAGCCGACTCCGCTGGTGGGCAGCGTGTCGCGGCCATCGAGAAAAGCGTGCACAAAGACGCGCTCCACACCGTGCTCTTTTGCCGCTTGCAACAGGGCATAGAGATGCGCCTGTTGAGAATGCACTCCGCCGTCGGAGACCAAGCCCATCAAGTGCAGGGCGCGTCCCTTCTCGCCGGCATGCTTCAATGCCGCCACAATCACCGGATGCCGGAAGAATTCGCCGGAGCGAATCAGGTCGTCGATGCGGGTAATGTCCATGCGCACCACACGGCCCGAACCGATGTTCAGGTGGCCCACTTCGCTGTTGCCCATCTGGCCATTGGGCAAGCCCACGAACCGATCAGAAGCATGAAGCAAACTGTTAGGAAATTTCGCCAACAGCTTGTCGTAGGTTGGCTTACGGGCGAGCGCTACCGCGTTGGCGAATTGCTCCGCACGGTAACCCCAGCCATCCAGAATCGTCAGTACTACCGGCTTTTTCAGCGACACGTTTACTCCCCGGCGTTCACGGCTTCGCGGCCGAGGAACTCTGCTCCTTGCCCCAGCTCCTCCTCGATGCGCAGCAGCTGGTTGTACTTGGCAATACGATCGGTGCGCGAGGCGGAGCCGGTCTTGATCTGGCCCACGCCCGTGGCCACGGCCAGGTCGGCGATGAAGGTATCTTCCGTCTCGCCACTGCGGTGGGACATCACGGAGGTGTATCCGTAGCGGCGTGCCAGTGCAATCGCCTCGAAGGTTTCGCTGACCGTGCCAATCTGGTTCACTTTAATCAGGATCGAGTTAGCCACGTTCTGCTCAATGCCTTTCTGCAGGAACTCAGTGTTGGTCACAAACAGATCGTCGCCCACCAATTGGATCTTATCGCCCAGTTCCTTGGTCAGGATCTTCCAGCCGTCCCAATCGTCTTCCGCCAGTCCGTCTTCGAGCGAAATGATCGGATATTGCCGCACCCAGCTCTCATAGAACCGGGTCATCTCTTCACTGGTCTTCTCGCTGCGGTCGCTCTTCTTGAAGACATAAAGCTTCTTTTCCTTGTCGTAGAACTCGCTGGATGCCGGGTCAAGCGCAATCGCGATCTCTTCACCCGCCTTGTATCCCGCCAAGCCAATCGCCTCCAGGATGACTTCGATAGCTTCCACATTGGATTTCAGCGAGGGCGCGAATCCGCCCTCATCGCCCACCGAAGTGCTGTACCCCTTCTTCTTCAAGACTCCCTTTAACGTGTGGAAGACCTCAACACCCCAGCGCAGCGCATCGCCGAAGCGCTCCGCTCCCACCGGCATCACCATAAACTCCTGAAAGTCCACATTGTTATCGGCATGGGCTCCGCCGTTGATGATGTTCATCATCGGTACTGGCAGCACCGATGCGTTGGCCCCGCCCAGGTACCGGTAGAGCGGGATCTCCAAGGCGTTGGCGGCGGCTCGCGAGCAGGCCATGGAAACCGCCAGGATGGCATTTGCGCCTAGCTTCCCCTTGTTCTCCGTGCCATCCAGCGCAATCATGGTGGCGTCGATCAGCCGCTGGTTGGTCACATCCATGCCCGTCAGCTCCGGGGCCAGAACGCTCTCCACATTTTCGACCGCGTGGAGAACGCCCTTGCCCAGGTAGTGCGCCTTGTCGCCGTCACGCAGTTCCACCGCCTCGTGCTCGCCGGTGGATGCACCGCTAGGTACAGCTGCCCGGCCCATGGCTCCGCCCGCGAGAAGCACATCGGCTTCTACCGTAGGATTCCCCCGGGAATCCAGAATCTCGCGTGCGTGAATGGCAACAATCTCGGTCATATCACTCCTTGAAATGCGATGTTGTAAGCGGTCCTTGAGGCGAGGGCGGCGATCGACGGCAATTGTTTTTCCATCCACTCCGCCGATCATGCTGATGAAACTCCCCATCTCCACCCAGACCCGGCCTTCCTGTTAAGTCTATCGGCGTTGATGAAGTTCATGCGGCTTTCATTAAGAAAAGCCGCACACGTAGCCGTCTCATAGGCCCGCGTACTATCGAATTCTAACAAAGGGCATCGCGGCCTCCCCTCAAGCACAGATTTGGTAACGGCGCATGTTACCCCCGTGGTTCTTTCGTTTTGTTGTTAGACTGGTAGATGCAAGCTTGAACTAATCTGTAAGTGCAGTGTTACTACTGTAGAAACAGCTTAGGTGCAGCGATGACAAAGACACGGTTTTCCCTGACAGCAGCGGCCACATTGGTTTTGAGCACAACGTTTCTCTCTGCGCAATCCGCCCCAGCCGACTCCGGGCAGGCAGAAAAACCAAGTCCCTATCAGGGCGTCTCCGTGCCGCCGGCAAACGACGCGATCACCACCACAGACCAGGCACCCGCGGCGCCCGCGGTCGTAACTCGTCCTGCGCCTGCACCTGCGGCCGCCCCGGCGCCAGTGACCCCTGCGACCGGCAATCCGGATGCGGGTATCGTCGAAACGCCGTTGCCGCCTTCCGCGGAGGGAGCTACGCCTCACAGCGCGGCCGCCCTGCATGCGCCCAACTTCGACTCTTCCAAGGACAACACGGACGACGGCATCGTCACCTATGTTCCCGGGCCTGCGAACGCGCTACCCGAAGGAACAGTCTTCCGGGTTAGCATGCTGCAGGACATCGACTCCTATGCCGTCACCCCGAACACACCCTTCAGTGCCAAAGTAACCCAGGACATCATGCGCAACGGCAAGGTCGTTGTGCCTGAAGGTTCTGAGTTGCACGGCCGCGTTGTCTACGCGACAGCCTCCAGCCGTCTCCGTGGCGGCTCTGTTCTTCACCTCCGTGCGGATGAATTCGTGTTACCCGACGGTACCCGCTACCACGTGCACGCTCAAGTCATCGATACAGAGGGCTCCGACACCAACGCCAAGGGCGAAGGGAACATCGTCCCCACCGCGCAAGTGAAACGCAATCTTGCGGTATTAGGTGCGGGCGCAGGCGGCGGAGCAATCGTAGGCGCTGCCATTGGTGGTGGCGTCGGCGCGATCGTAGGCTCGGCAATCGGCGCCGGCGCTGCTACCACGCACTGGTTGCTGGTTCAGAGGTCAGCCAATCTTCCGGCTTCTTCTGTCCTGATCTTTAGCCTCACGGATCCGATGCTTCTGAACCCGGTTCAGGACCAGAAAACTGAGCTACTGCCGGAGACCTTCTGACCGGCAAGTGAAAACCGCCTGTCCCTCCACGGCAACAAACCCTAAGTCAATTTCTCTGAGGGAACCCGCTCCAGCAGCCGGCGCCAGGTCTTCTGGTTCACTCGGTGACTCTTCTTCAAATCTTCCAGGATGCGTTCGAAATCGGCGTGGCCATGCAGCCTGTTCCATGCCGGATTTTTTGAGAACCAGGGGTAATTCTCGTTGCCCAGGTAGATCGCGCGCCGCAGCCAGTGCAGCGCCTCGCTCTCATCTCCCTCCACAGCGAAGTAGGTCGCCAGCCGGTAGGCCATCTCGCTATCGACCTCCGCAGCCGAAAGCGAATCTTCTTCGATCAGCGACGTAGCCCGCTCGCGTTCCCCTACCTGCACATAGCACAACGCCAGCGTGGGAAAAGCAATCCGCATGCTCTCATCGTCGTGGATCACCGCTTCCAGAATCCCGATCGCCTGCTGCATGTCCCCCTGACGCATCCTCTGGTAGGCGATTGAGGTGCGCAGCAGGGGATGCCTTGGTTCCAGAGTCAATCCCTTTTGCAACTCTTCCTCCGCCAGTTCCAGCTGGTTCTGATATTGGTAGACGCGAGCCCGGTGGTTATAAATGATCGGCGCGTTGGAGGGATTCAGCTGCAGAGAGCGATTGAACTGCTGCAGTGCTTCTTCATACATCCCGTCCAGACGGAGTGTCTGGCCGGCCACCAGGTGTACGTCCCAGTTATTGTCCGCCGTTAACAGCAGGTGCTCGATGCCGTGCCGGGCGCTTTCCTTCTCTCCTCGCGAAAGCAGCATGTACACGCGATAGAGGTTCGCCTCCAGCGATCCTGGATCAATTTCGAGGGCGCGGTCAAAGCTGCGCCGCGCTGCCAGCAGGTGCATTTGCCCGCCCAACCCATGGCGCACATATTGCAGTTGCGTAATGCCCAGCCCGCTCCAACCGGGAGCAAACTTTGCGTCGCGCGCCACCACGCTCTCAAACATTTCCCGCGCTTTGTCCAGATCGCCGCGGGCGCCCGAACGCGACATGAACGACGAGAGCAGCGCCCGCGCCTGCAGGTATTGTTCCGACAATGCCTCGGCCAGGGGTGCGCTGTTGGCCGCCTCGCCACTCTGCTGCAGTTTACCCAGCCCCTGCAGGGTGGCGAAGACCTCATTGCAAATCTCCGTCTGCACGGCGATGAGGTCGAAGGACGGTACGCTAATGGTGCCGCCGGAACGCACGCTCTGCCCGGGCACGTCGAGCAGTTGCCAGTTCAGGTCGAAGCCCTGTTCCGAACGCATGAAATTGCCCGCCAGCACAAACTGCACCATCAGCTTCTTTCCCACGGACAACGGGTCCATCTGCTGCATAGGCACAGGCAGCTGCATCAGCGAACTCGAAGGCCGCACCACCAGCGACGACATGCGCGCCAGCCGCGCCGCGATGGCATCCGCCAGCGCGTAGCCATACAACGGGGATTCGCCCGTCTGTCCGAAATTCTGGAAGGGCAGCACGAGAATCGTATTCTGCTTCTGTTGCAAATCAGCCGACTCCCGAAAACGTTCGGCCAACATGGAAAGAAATCCCGTCGCACGTTTCTCGCGCTCGGCAGCCGGCACATGGATGTTGGTAGCCGTTTCGCCGGGTAAAATGCCGGTCTCGAACTGCATCGTCTTCATGATGGTCTTCAAGGCTTCGCGCAGATCGGCCGCCGAGGAGTAGCGCCCGCTGGGCGTCTTCTGCAAGCAGGTTGCGATCACGCTGGCCAGCTCGGCTGGCACCTCGGTCAAGGGCGCAGGATCGGCAAATTGAATCGCGCGGACAATCTGAAACTCCTCCGCCTCCGGCCGTACGAAGGGGTGACGGCCGCTGAGCAGTTCATAAAGGGTCACGCCGACGGCGAAGATATCGCTCTGCACACTCGTTTGACCGGTTACGAATTGCTCCGGCGCCATATAGGCGATGGTGCCGCCGCGCGCGGTGTAGGTGGTGCGCACCTGCTTCTTCGACGCATCCTGCCGCGGCTTGGACGGATCGAATTCCGCCTCGGCTGTTGAGAGTCTCCGGGCCAGGCCAAAGTCCAGGATCTTGACTACGCCGCCATCGGTCAGCATGACGTTCGCGGGCTTTAGATCGCGATGAAAAATTCCCAGGCGGTGGGCGGCACTGAGGCCGTCGGCAATCTGAATCCCTACCGAGAGCCCCAGTTGCACGCTGGCGGCGCCGTTAGCGATGATCTTGTCCAGAGACTCGCCCGGCACGTACTGCATAACGATGTAAGCTTCGTCTTCCGATTCGCCCACTTCGTAGATAGCGCAGACGTTCGGGTGCTCGATGGCCGAGGCCAGCCTTGCTTCGCGCAGCACCGTGCTGCGCATCTGCTCAATGGTCAGCGCACCCCGCTTCAGTATCTTCAGCACGACCGGCCGCATCAGCAGCGTGTCATTGGCCAGATACACCACTCCACTGCCGCCCGCGCCCAGTTTGCGAGTCACCTCGTAGTGCTCAATGAGCCGCCGCTTCATGCTTTCAGTCTACCGGTTGGCCGGTTTCCCATATCAAGGCGCAGAATTGTGCTAACTAAGCGAACTATGCGAACGAAGGCTCCCCAAGGAACCGCTTTATAATGCTTGGCATGGCCGAATCCGGCAACAAGAAGCGCAACGCCTATTGGAACTGGCTTCTCATCCTTCCCGCTTGCGGCCTGCTTTTCCCCGCCATCTATGCGCGGGAGACGCCCGCACTCTTCGGCTTCCCTTTCTTTTACTGGTATCAGTTTGCCTGGGTGTTCCTCACCGCAGCCATCACGGGCTTGGTTTACTTCCTAGTTAAGGACTAGAAGTGGAGTTATACTACTCCATAGTTGGAGACCTCCATGCCCAGACAGCGCCCCGGCGCTCTCGCCTATCCTGACACTTGCTACTCCGCCCCTGTGCTGCCCGACCTATCTCGCTTCGAGGAGCGGCGACGGCTTTCGGCGGCGGCGTTGAAGGCGCTGTTCAATATTGTTGAACACTGGCGTATCCGTGATGAGGATGCGCGCGAACTGCTGGGCGGTATCTCCAACGGCGCTTACTATCAGCTCAAGCAGAGCCCCGGGGGCTCGGTAAAGACGCTGGAACAGGACAGGCTGCTGCGTATTTCGTACCTGATCGGAATCTTCAAGTCGCTCAACATCCTTTACAGCCAGCGCCTGGCCGACCAATGGATGCAATTACCCAACACCAATCCCATCTTTGCCGGCCGCACCCCGCTTGACTACATCTTGCGCGGAGGTACACCGGCCATGGACGTCGTCCGCCGGCTGCTCGATGCGCGCCGAGGTGGCCGCTAGAGTCGTCCGTCATGGTTACCCTTCCGCTGACCGATTTGCGCCGCTTCGATACGCACCGCTTGTTGCCGGCCAAGTACTCTCCTAATTACGACTCGGTGCTTACGCGCATCGCCGATGACGACGAGGATCTGCAAAGAATCTTCGAACTCGACAATGCGACCAATGCCCGGCTGCTGGCGGAAGAAAATCGGAGCCCGGGCATTAGCCAACGCGAACTCGTCTTCCATGTCCCGAACTATCGCGTGATCAACGCCGCCTTCACCCACCCTAATCCGCTCGGGGCGCGCTTCTCCACCCCGGAGCGCGGCGCCTGGTATGCCGCTTTTGAACTGGCGACCGCCAAGGCCGAGGTGATCTTTCACAAGAGCATCGAGTTCGCGGAGATTGATTGGAAGGAGCGGGAAGAGATTGGGTATGACGACTACCTGGCCGATTTCACTGCGGCCTTCCACGATCTGAGGGGCATCGAGGACGAAGCCCTAAACCCCACCAGCTATGTGCGCTCGCAGCGATTGGCGGTGGAGCTGCTCGAACTCGGCTCGCTGGGTGTTATTTATCCCAGCGTCCGCCGCGAGGGTGGTACCTGTATTGCCTGTTTTCGCCCCAGCATTGTTGGCAATGTGCGCAAGAGCATGGGTTACCGGCTCATCTGGACGCCGTTGCGAGCGCGGCTTGTGCGCCGGGATGAGTAGTCCCGGTGAGAGTCTTTGCGAATGCCGGTTGAATCTCCAGGAATGACAGCCGTTCCTTCGAGTCATAAAACTAGGCCATGGAATTGCAGCTAACTTTGGCCTAGCTTGACGCTCACCGTCCCTGCGGGAGCTGGACTCCGGCGGTTAGTTGCCTGACCACTTCACGTCGTTGCGGCGAACGTCGTCCAGGGTCGACGGCGTCCAGGTTTTACCGCGGTCGACGCTTACCCAATGCAATTGGGTTGTACTCCGCAGCAATACGGCAACATAGGTTTGCTGGTCGGAATCCGATCTTGGAGCCTGACCGCTTCCTGGCGCGGCGGTCAAGGGTGGAATGCCCTGGAGCTCCACCGCTTTCCCGTCCCACTGCTGGCGGACTTGATGCCAATGCTTTCCCAGGTCGTCTGAGCGAAACAGGGTTCCATTGCTATCCAAGGCTAACTGCGAGCGTTGCACGACGAGCTGGCTGGTCGTAGCGAGTCCGCTGGGCAGCGCCGGCGCCGCGGGCATCGAGTTAGAGGCAGCCGCGGAGACTTGTGCCTGGGATGGATAACCGCTTGATGCGAGGACGCCGAGCGCCAACAAAACAATCTGGAACGAGCCCCGGACGGCGTTCTGGTGGAGAGTCATGTGCAGAGCATATCGGCCATAGAAAAACAGGCAATGCCTCTTCCGTGTCGGTAATGTGGTTCCACGCAGAAAATGCTCCACGAACGTGTTGTCCCCCGTTCCACGAATGTGGATCAAACAGCCTCTAGGCTCGGATTTCCTGTGCCCTGCTCCAACCATTGTCCACGAGTGCGGTTTTCATTAAGGAAAACCGCATGCAGTTCGCCAACGCTACCGACCCTCACAGGAAATCCGGGTCTCCCGGATTTTCTGTACGCTGCTCCAACCATTGTCCACGAGTGCGGTTTTCTTTAAGGAAAACCGCATGCAGTTCGCCAACGCTACCGACCCTCACAGGAAATCCGGGTCTCCCGTACCATCAACAAGCTTCCGCCGGCATGCACCAGGCCTGGGTGCGGCGGTATTTCGACTTGCGCCTGCACCGTAAAGCCTTGTCTCTCGAAGAGAGCATGGGCGGCAATATTGTCTGCCCAAACATTTGCGGTGAGGCGGACAAAGGCTCCTGTTTTGGCCTGCTGGATGGCCATCTCCATGAGACCTTTGCCTATGCCCCGCCGCCGGTGTTGTGATCGAACCGCGATGCCGTTCACCAGAAAACTCTCCCAATCCTGCGCCTGGTCGATCGGATCGAGAATCTGCACCCGATCCTGGGGAAGGATATCGCGCTCCTCCGCCCGCAGCCATGCGGCGGGAAAGGCGTTAATCATTCCTACCACGCCTTTGTCGTCGGCGACAAAACAATGACGCCAGGAGAAGCCACCTGCATCCTGCTTCAAGCTCCGCGCCATCAGCCCGGCAAGCATGTCCCGGGGCGCCATTTCCTCCAGTAAAAACTCATACATGCCGTCGCCGGCCAGGATGGACAGCTCGGCCAGAGCATAGGCGTCGGCCGGAACCGCAGCGCGAAAGACAATTCCAGCTGCCATCAGGCGGTCGCACCCAGTTTCGTGCGCGGGGCAAACTTTCTCTTGTAGTACGCGATGGTTAAGGAAATCGCGGGGACACCGAGGGCTGTGGGCAGCACCCAGATGACCCAGCTGCCATGGAAAAAGCGGCCAATCGTCGTTACGCTGAATGCCGTCCAGGCGGCGATGTAGCTGGCCAGCATGTTACTAAGGTGCGTATACCACCAAAACATCTTCTCCTCAGGTGGATGCAGGAATTGCCGGATAGACTTGCCCGCCAACCACATACCGATGATGCCAAAGACGATTGCCGGAATACCCAGGTGCTGCACCAGCGCCGGCTTGAGCATACCCAACAACGCCAGGACAAGGCTGGACGCAAAGGTAAAGATGGCGGCCGCCCAGTCGGGCCAAGTCACCTTGTCGCCCCGGGGCAGGCTCTTGTGGAATAAGACGCGGTAGGCGGAGAACGCCGCATAAAAGCTAAATACGGCCACCAATGCCAAAAAGAGAATTGGGCGATAGAGGGCGAGCACCAGCGCTGTTGCCGCAACGACCGCCATAGACCAGAAATAGATCTTGCCCCAGCGGCGATGTGCCTTACCGCCCTTGGCGGCTATCAAGGCGAGGGGAGCCATGACAAAGGCGGTCGACCCGGCGGCGATGTGCACTCCCAAGAGGGATTTGATCCAGACAGGGTCTTGCATTTCGGCCTCCTGCATCGATCAGTTCACCATATCCGATACTATGGTCGCCATGTCCGTGGTAATCGCGATGCTGCGCGCCGTTAACGTTGCAGGCTACCAAAAACTCAACATGGAGGCCCTGAGAACACTGTGCAGCGGGCTTGGGCTGCGGGACGTCCAGAGTTATATCCAGAGCGGGAATTTGGTATTCCGCCACGATACCGGCGATCCAGCGGGACTCGCGCGGAAGATCGAGGATGGAATACACCGGAAACACGGGTTTAGGCCGGATGTGATTGTGCGCACGACGGCTGAGTTGCAGAAGGTGATTGCCAGCAATCCCTTCGCGGGGCGCCCCGAAGTTGAGCCTAACCGCCTTCTGGCCGTGTTTATGGCGAGCGCGCCGGCGCGGCAGGCACGGGAGCAAGTCCTGGCTATGCCCTGCGAGCCGGAGGAACTTCATATCAAGGGCCGCGAGTTGTACATTTACTACCCCAACGGGATGGCGCGCCCCAAGATTCCTATGGCGCGGATCGAGAGGTTGCTTGCAACACCGTGCACGGGGAGGAACTGGAATACGGTCAATAAGTTGCTGGCTATGGCAGAGGTGTTGGAGGGTTGAGAACTGCAGCTCTTTCAGCCACTAGCGAATTTCTCATACAAGCACCGCTCCACCCTTTGCATCCCGGGCGTTCTCCACAGCGCCACATCCGAGGTTTGTGGTTGGGACAGAGGTTTCGGTGGCGAGGAGGTTTAGACTGGAGGAAGCATGATACCTACGCTTGAATGGACTGCCGATGGCGTCCGCTTTCTCGATCAGACCCGGTTGCCGCTTGAAGAGACTTACGTGCTTGCCACTACCAGCGATCAGGTGGCTAAGGTCATCACGACGATGGTGGTTCGCGGGGCGCCGGCCATTGGCGTCGCCGCTGCCATGGGCTTTGCGTTGGGGGTCAAGAATAGCTCGGCCACGACGATTGCGGCGCTTACCGGCGAAATGGAAGGCATCGCCAAGACACTGGCAGCAACGCGCCCCACCGCAGTCAATCTGTTTTGGGCGATCGAACGCATGCGCCGGCGTTTCTTCGCCCTGGCTGCCCAGCCCGGCGTGACTCTCGACGCGATTAAGGCCGGCCTGATTGAAGAGGCCCGCGTCATGTACGACGAGGACATCGCCGCCTGCCGCACCATGGGCGCTTACGGCGCACCTCTCATGCCGGCCTCGGGTGGAGTGCTGACCCATTGCAATGCAGGAGCTCTGGCCTCTTGCGGTTATGGCATGGCGCTGGGAGTGATCCGGTCGGCTGTCGAACAAGGCCACCAGTTGCATGTCTATGCCGACGAGACGCGGCCATTCCTGCAGGGCGCACGCCTTACCGCCTGGGAGATGATGCATGACGGCATCCCAACCACGGTGTTGTGCGACAACATGGCTGCCAGCCTCATGCGCCAAGGCAAGATCCAGGCCGTGATCGTAGGATCCGACCGGGTCGCCGCCAACGGCGACGTCGCCAACAAGATTGGCACCTATGGCGTAGCCATTCTGGCCAAGGAACACGGCATCCCGTTTTATGTGGCTTGTCCGTGGTCCACCATCGACCTGGCAACCCCAAACGGGGACGCTATTCCAATCGAACAACGCGCCGCGATCGAAGTGACACACCATGGCGGCAAACAACTAACACCGAACGGAGTCGGCATCGAAAACCCGGCCTTCGACGTGACCCCGGCCCGGTATGTCACCGCCATCATTACCGAGCGCGGGGTTCTACGGCAGCCCTACGGGGAGGCATTGCAAGGACTGGAAGCAGCGGCGGCCTCCGCCCGCTAAAGCGCTTTCGCTGCTACGTAAACTCCAGAAGTGAACGTGCTTTCGCTCAAACAATCAGCCGGACTCTTTCATATCATCGCGGCCGGCTCCCCAACCCGGCCGCCGTCTTCGGTAAAGTAAAGGCGACGGCATGGCGGCTCACGCAATGGTTTTCAGCGCTCTGAACCCGCGCAATCGCTCCCTGCCGCGAGGCACCGCACTGGTCCTCGGCAGCCTGATGCTTGCTTTCCCGTTATCCGGCTTTCCCGAGGACCGGGCCTCACTCAAGCTGCTCATCCCTACTCTCCTGGCTTTGCTGGGGACCTGGGACACCATGCGCTGCCTGCAGCATCGCTGGAGCCTGTATCACGGCGCAGTGGTGGTGCTGATCTACATGGACATCATGGCGTTGTGCATGATTCTCTTCCTGCTGCTGTATCCCTATGGGCGCTGGCTGCTTTAGTTCTCATACGTCTGTTTGACCCGGTGCAAGCGCAAAAAACATTAGGCGGTAGCATCTGCTCGTGCTGAAGTAGAATCTTCGGGCAGACCGGCCAAACAAAATTCGCTCCCCTCAGGAGAAAAAATGCTTAAAGGATTTCGCGATTTCATTCTGCGCGGCAATGTGGTCGATCTTGCCATAGCCGTTGTTATCGGCGCCGCGTTCACGGCGATCGTCAACGCCCTGGTGGCTGACATCATCAACCCGCTGATTTCAGCGATCGTCAGCAAACCGGACTTTTCCTTCCTGGTGTTGCATGTTCACGGCGGCGCGATCAAGTACGGCGACTTCCTCAACGCCCTGATCGCTTTTCTGATCATCGCCACGACGGTTTACTTTATGGTCGTGTTGCCAGTCAATACATTGATGGCCAAATTCAGACCCAAGGTCGTGGTGCCGCCCACAACCAAGCCATGCCCGGAGTGCCTAAGCGATATCCCGGTTGCCGCCAGGCGCTGTTCCCACTGCGCCCAACTGGTGGCGTAAATACCAGGGGACTGCTCGCCGGGCTAACCGGCAGCAGTCCCTTTCTTACGGGAGAGATAGTTCATTGGCAAAACGATTGGTCTTTTGTTCCCTGCTTGTCCTTTTGCAAGCACCCATGCTGGCCCAGGTTTCTCCCTTCCCTGACCGGGTTCTGGGTTATCGCGACTTCAGACAGCAGGCGAAGATCGATCAGGATTTCCTGGCGGTTCCCAATCCCAAACTGGCGCAGGAAGAGCTCAAAACGCTGACCGCCGCTCCCCACGTCGCCGCCAGCAAAGAGGACTACGACACCGCGGTCTACGTGGAGGGCAAATTCAAGGCTGCCGGCCTCGATACCCAGATCGTTCCCTACAAGGCCTGGATGAATCTGCCCCAGGAAGTATTTCTGCAGGCTGTCAACAGCGAAGGGAAAGTCCTCATGACCGGGCCCACACGGGAACACGTCGATGACGATCCCTACCAGGATGATCCTCGTGTGCTGCCCGCCTTTAACGGCTCCTCCCCATCATGCGACGTGACCGCCGACGCGGTGTATGTCAATTACGCGCGCCCGGAGGATTTCAAGAAGCTGGAAGAGATGCACATTAGTGTAGCCGGGAAGATCGTTCTTGCCCGGTACGGCATGAACTTCCGTGGAGTGAAGGTTTACCTGGCGCAGCAGCGAGGCGCCGCCGGGGTCATCATCTATTCCGATCCGGCCGACGATGGCTATTTCCAGGGGGACAAATATCCCCACGGCCCCTGGCGGCCGGATACGGCCGTGCAGCGCGGCTCAGTGCAGTACATGTTCAAGTATCCGGGCGATGCCACCACTCCGGATGTGGCCTCGACGCCAGGTTTATCGGCGGCGCGACGTCTGCCGCTCTCTCAGATCACCAGCCTGCCCACCATTCCCTCGATGCCGCTTTCTTATCACGATGCATCGCCCATATTGGAAAACATCGGCGGTCCGGTCGCGCCGCGGGATTGGCAGGGCGCCCTGCCCTTCAGCTACCACGTTGGGGGAGCGGGTTTAATCAAGGTGCACCTGCGGCTCAAGATGGACTATGCCGAGCGCACGATATGGGATGTGATCGGAAAAATCCCTGGCGCCGAGCTACCTGATGAGTGGGTTGTCGCCGGCAATCACCGGGACGCGTGGGTCTTCGGAGCCGTCGACCCGAGCAGCGGGACGACAGCCATGCTGGAAGCGGTCCATGGCGTGGGTTCTCTGCTGGCGCAAGGATGGAAACCCCGCCGCACCATGTTCTTCTGCAGTTGGGATGCCGAAGAGGAAGGCCTGATCGGCTCTACGGAATGGGCCGAAGACCATGCCAAACAACTGGCTCATGCCGTCATCTACATCAATACTGACGCCAGCGTTTCCGGCCCTCACTTTGAAGCCGCAGCAGTGCCCTCGCTCAAACAGTTCATCCGCGAGGTCACTATGGAGGTCGCGAGCCCCAAGGGCGGTTCCGTTTTCGACGAATGGAGAAAGGATCAAGGCGATGCCGTTGGGCGACGACGCAACGTTTTCAACGACTCTTCAATAGCCGCACCAGTGAGCGGGGAGGTGCGGGTAGGCGATCTGGGCAGCGGTTCGGATTACACGCCTTTTATTCAACACCTCGGCGTTCCGTCTACGGATATCGGCTCTACCGGCCCCTACGGTGTTTATCACTCTGCGTTTGATAACTATGCCTGGTTCGTCATGAACGCTGACCCGACCTTCGTCTACGAGCAGCAGATGGCCCGCGTCTTTGGACTCGAGGCGCTGCATATGGCGGATGCTGACGTGTTGCCATATGACTACATCACCTACGCCAGGCAGATACAATCTTACTTATTTGCCGCTCAGGCGCGAGCCAAGGACGCGGGGATGGCGAGCGTCGACTTCAGCGATGCACTGGGCGCAGCCACACGGTTCACGGCTGCAGCGACGGTGATGTACTCCAAGCAACTCTCCGCAACTGGGAACGCAAATGCGCTGAATGCTTCGTTGCGCGCGGTGGAAGGAGATCTGCTCACGACGGATGGGCTGCCTGGCCGGTCGTGGTTCCGACACACTATTTTTGCCCCGGGAGAGTATACGGGTTATGCCGCGGTGGTTGTGCCGGGAGTGAATGAGGCAATCGACGCCCACGATCCTGCTCTCGCGCAGGCGCAGATGGCGAATGTTACGGCTGCGTTGGTACGGGCCGCCGCTACTTTGGAGGCCGGGATCTAGGGGGGCTTGCCGTGGGACCGGAGCGTAAGCGGAGTGGAGGGACCTGCGGTTCTCTCAATCCCTAGCCGGGGTTTGGTTGGTCGGTCAGGATTTCTTCGCGGACGTTCTTGAGGACGGCCAAGGAACGCTGGACTCCGATTTCTCCGCTCAGGATCGGATCTTCGTTTTCGATGCTGAGCATTCCGTTGTAACCCACTTCCATGTAGGCGGCGATAATGTCCTTCCAGGCGCTTGCCCCGTGGCCATAGCCGACGGCGCGGAAGAATTCCGATGCTTCATGGTCGTCTTTCTTGCCGAAGTTCAAGACGCCAAAACGGTCTACGTTCTGAGGGAAAAAGGCGGTGTCTTTCATGTGCGCGTGATAGATCGCTCCCTGCTTGCCCAGAAAGCGAATGACCTCGACCGCATTGCACTGCTGCCAGAAGAGATGGCTCAAGATCGCAGTTGGCGCCGATCTCTTCACCCACCGCCTCGCGCAGGCGCAACAATGACCGCGGGTTGAAGACTACGAAGTTAGGGTGCATCTCCAGCGCAATGCGGTGAACACCCTGCTGGCGGGCAAACTTCACCGTCTCGCGTCCAGTAAGGGATGACGCGCTCCTTCCACTGCCAGGCGAGCGCCGCGCCATGCTCCGGCGGCCAGTCATAGACCACCCAATTCGGCACAGTGTCTGTGGCCGAACCGCCAGGACAACCGGAGAAACCAACCACGGTAGGAATTCCCAGCATGCCGGCAAGTTGCAGCGTCTGACGAAATTCCTCCGCTGGCCTGCTTGGCCTTTGCTGGCATCCGGATAAAGGGCGTTGTTGTGGCAGCTCAGAGTCATGACAGGAATGCCGCGGTCATCAAACTTCTTTTTCCAGGCGCGCGCCTTGGCCGGGTCCGCCACCAGCTCCGGACGAGGACAGTGCGGCGAGCCGTTCGGACCAGCTGCGCCGACCTCGACCGCTTCAATGCCCAGGCTGGCAAACTTGTCCAGCATCTCGTCCAAAGAGAGTTTGTTGAACGGAGGGTCAAAGACGCCGATAGGCAAGCTCTTTTTGGAAGCGGCCGGCTTATCCTGCGAAGTTGATTGTGCTGCGGCCGGCATAGATAGCGGAGCGGAAGCCAGCGCCGCCGCCGTAGTACCTAAGAACTGCCTGCGATTCATGAAGTGCTCCAGAGCTGAATGGGATGATGACTCTCGCCACGCATAGCATACTAAGCTCGGCGAGCATATTCGCGTATATGAAACGCTTTGCCTTTTTTGAAATCTTTCGGAATTACCCATGCTATGCTGCTTTCATGCCGAAAACCGACGCTGCTCCCCGGAAACCGACGGAATCCGCAAAGAGCGGTGCCGGCAACCAGTACCTCTCGCGCGCAGTGAGCAAGAGCCTGAAAGTACTGGAACTATTGCAGTCGGCTCGATCGCCCATAGCGCTGCATGAGATTGCCAGGCGTATTCAACTCTCAAAGACTTCGACCTTCCGCCTGCTGCGTACGCTGGAAGCCGCGGGCTGCGTGGTAGCCGCGGGCGCGGGCGAATACCGCCTGGCGCCGGGAATTTATTCGGTTGTGCCCACGCTTTGGCTTGCCCGCCTGCTGCGCGTGGCCACGGTTCGCATGCAGGAACTGAATGCCAACCTGCGGGAAACCGTGAGCATGGCAGCGCTCTTCGATAACCGGATCGAAGTGGTTGCGGTGATCGAAAGCCCGCAGACCATCCGGATGAGCAACGTTGTCGGCCACATCGTCCCTCCCAACGCCAGTTCCCTGGGAAAGGTGATTACGGCGTTTCAAAGCCAGGAGCAGCGGGAGAAGCTGCTGCGCAGTTACGGATTTTGGCGCTTCACCGAGCGCAGCATTACCGACGCGTTGCAACTACAGCAGGAGTTCCACCGGGTTCGGGCCGACAAGTTTGCCACCGACCGCGAAGAGTGTGTGCCCGATGGGATTTGCTTTGGTGTTCCGGTCTTCAACGTCGCCGGTGAAGTGAATGTGGCTTTGAGTTCGTCGCTGCCCAAGATGCGGGTACGCGACCAGGACCACGAGAAAGCGATCGTCGCTGCGCTGCGCGCCACGGCAGATAAGATTTCCGCTGACTTCCGGGCCGCCCAGTCGCCTGAGTTAGCTAGTACGTCGCGCGGCCGCCGCTAGCGTCGTAGCATTGCGCGGTGACGAATGAACACTCGGTGCTGGCCAGGAAGTGAACCACGTAGGCGATCTCCTCCGGCCTGCCCGTGCGCCGCATGGGAATGCGGTCCGTCATGTACGCTACCTGCTCCGGAGTAAGCTGATCCAGTATTTGCGTCTGAACCACCGCGGGCGTTACGGCGTTCACGCAAATGCCGTCGGTGGCCAATTCTTTTCCCAGCGATTTGGTCAGGCCGATCACGCCGGCCTTGGTCGCTGAGTACGGAATCATCCGCGGGTTCCCTTCCTTGCCCGCGATGGAAGCGATATTGACGATGCGCCCATAGGAGCGGCTGCGCATGTGGGGGACGACGGCGCGGCAGAAATTGAATACGCCGGTCAAATTGACGGCGATAACGCGCTGCCAGTTTTCATCCGTCTGCTCCCAGATAAAGGCCGCGGGCCCGGCGATTCCTGCGTTGTTTACCAGAATGTCGATCTGGCCGGTTTGTTTGATCACTTGATCCACAGCCCGGCTCACCGAGTCCGCATTGGCAACATCCGCTTCGACGGCGAACGCACTATGGGGCAGAGCCGCAGCGACTTGCTGCGCTCCGGATAGATTCAGGTCGACCACGGCCACCGTCGCTCCCGCCTCGGCCAGACGGGTGGCGATCGCTTCACCGATGCCGGTCGCGGCTCCGGTAATGATGGCAGTCCTTCCCGCAAGGCTAAACATCGTGGGACTTTCTGCTGCTGCCATTTTGGAATCCTCTCAGGAACCAAAGTCGGGGCCATGCTGCCGCGCTGCGGGGGATTATATGAAGATAGAACATTTAAAGTCAATAAATGAAACAGGTATCTTAAATTGCGTCACATATTCCATTTTTAATGGTTATGCGCCGTCAATCGTTCTGCGCGATTGCTTATAATTACAGCGAAGCTCGCTTTCAATTCACCGCAGGTTAACGTCGCTCGAGAAAACTATGTGTCGTCGAATGAAAATATCCTTATGGGCTGCTGTTGTTGTCTTTTGCCTTACGCACGGGTTAGTACGGGCAGAAAGTAAATGTCCACGCCCGGAGCCGGGAAGCGTGGTCGAAGAACCGCAAGACCTGCGCAGCCATAATGGCGTTCTGGAAGCGCGGTTGACCGCGAATGACGCGGCGGATGCCAACGGCTCGGTTCGCTATTGCTACACCGATGCAGCCGGCCACGAGTCACCTAATTTGCGCGTGCATCCGGGCGACCTGGTCGTGCTCCATCTAACCAATGCACTGACCGACTTAGGCCACGGGAATACTGCTGCGCCCATGCATGCACATGCTCCTCCTCCAGGAAACTCCTGCACCAGCGGAGTCATGAGCGCAGTGTCAACCAACCTTCACTTTCACGGGCTTACGATTCCTCCGCTTTGTCATCAGGATGACGTCTTGAAGACGTCAGTGCAGCCGGGCGACGCGCCCTTTGAATATCGCTTTCGTATTCCCGACGATGAACCGCCAGGGCTCTACTGGTACCACCCGCATATTCACGGCTTCAGCAAAGAACAGCTTCTCGGCGGGGCCTCCGGCGCGCTGATTGTAGAAGGGATCGAGCGCGCCAAGAAAGCCACAGCAGGCTTGCCGGAACGGGTATTCATCATCCGCGATCTGGACCTCATGAACCCCAATGCGCCGCCGGCTAAATCGGAACCGGTGGTGCCAAAGTTCATGATCGACCGTGACGGAGACGCGGCCAACAACGGCACCGGCTTCGGCAAACCGGCGAAAGATCTCTCCATTAATTACGTACCGGTTCCCTACCCCGACTACCCTCCGGCAACCATCCAGATGAAGCCCGGAGAACGCCAGCTATGGCGCGTGTTGAATGCTTCGGCCATCACCTACCTCAACCTTGCGGTTCTGTTCAACCGTGTGCCGCAATCTCTGGGTCTGGTCGCCATGGACGGCGTACCGATGAACCTGAATGATGCAGATAAAGATTCCGTAGACCCGCAGACGCATATCGGCCTGCCGCCGGGCGCGCGCGTGGAATTCATCGTGACTGGTCCGCCCGAAGCCGAGACCGGCTTGCTGGTCACGAGAACTGTAGACACTGGCCCTGGCGGCGAAAACGATCCCAACCGCATGCTGGCGAAGATTGTCAGCTCCCCGGACGCGCCAGAATCCCGATCAAGATTACCGGCTTTACCCGAACCCCTTCCCCCAGCGAGCGAGGCATGGCTCGGATCTGTGTTACCGGTGCGTGTACGCCATTTATATTTTTCTGAAAAATTGATCGATCCCAACGATCCGACCAGCGCAGTGGAGTTTTACCTGACCGTAGAGGGTGAAGAACCCAAGATGTTCGACATGAGTTCACAGACCCCGAACATCGTCGCACAACAAGGCACGGTCGAAGATTGGATTATAGAGAATCGTTCGCGAGAGTTACACGCCTTTCACATTCACCAGCTGCATTTTCTGTTGCTCGACTATTCGGGACGACAGGTCAATGAAGACTTTTTGCGGGATACGGTGAACGTGCCCTACTACGACGGCCGGTCGCTTGCTTATCCAAGCGTTCGCCTGCGCATGGATTTTCGCGATCCTAATATCGTGGGCACATTCGTCTATCACTGTCATCTTCTGGAACACGAAGACAAAGGCATGATGGGATCGATCGAGGTGAAGCCGGCAACACCCGGCCGAGAACACCTTGCCGGCTCACGCTGATTTCCACAACATATCCTTTCCGGAACCTGCGAGTGAATTCACCTCGCGTTCATTAGATCGAAGTGCAATTTAAATATAGTTCCACCTTCTTGCACACGAATAAGTCCAAACCATGCGAATGTCGCGCAACACCGCTCGTAGCACATAGCAGGCTCTTATTTATTTCCACAGTTGTTACTTTTGGAACATCGATCTTTATTCACCGCGTGTTCACGGCATGACGATGCGACGTTAATTTTTTGAGGATATTTCTCGAACGGGTTGGGCGTAAGAGCTCTGACTCGGGAGGAAGTATGACTGCAAAGCACGTCGCATTCACAGCCATGCGGGCTGTACGTACGGGACTCTTATCCACTGCGATCTTTCAACTCGCCATTGGAAGCCCGTTCGCGAACGCCCAGACCGCAAGCACAACGTCCTCAAGCGACAACAATACCGCCACTCCAATCAAACATGTGATCGTCATCATTGGCGAGAACCGCAGCTTCGATCATGTTTTCGCCACCTATGTACCCGTGAAAGGACAGACGGTATTTAATCTTCTTTCCGAGGGAATTGTGAAGGCCGATGGAACGGCTGGTCCGAACTTTCCGGTAGCGGAACAGAAAGCAGCGTACGATGTTGCGCCGGACGCATTTATGTTGAGCCCGGACGTCACCACCTCGTTCGACGGAAATGTGCTTCCCGCCCCGATCAATGGTGGCCCCACCGATTCCTATGTCAAGAACGACGATCTGACCCTGGCGCGGCAATCGGAAAACGGCCTTCCCGCAGATTATTACGCCTACCTGGTGACCGGTGGCTCGGGTCTGACGGGTAAGGTTCCCGACACGCGCATCAAGAACGTGACCGCGCTCCCTCCAGGACCGTTTCAGTTGACGAACGGAGACACGTTTACTTACAACGACTACGCGGCCAGCCCAGTGCACCGCTTCTACCAGATGTGGCAGCAGCTGGATTGCAGTGTCGCCCACGCGACGGCCACGAATCCCTCCGGCTGCGACTCAGCACTGTTTCCCTGGGTGGAAACCACTGTCGGCGCGGGCACAAACGGACTGAAGCAACCGGCGGCTTTCAGCACCGACTACGCGCCCAATGCCACAATCACTGGTGAAGGTTCGACCGCCATGGGTTTCTATAACGTGCAAAACGGTGACGCTCCATACTTTAAGTATTTGGCGGATACCTATTCCATGAGCGACAACTTTCACCAGTCTGTGAACGGTGGAACGGGCGCTAATCACATCATGTTCGGCCATGGCGACATGATTTACTTCAGCGACGGCAAGGGCAATCCGGCCACTCCTCCTCACAATGTTGAAGTTGCCGCGGGCACAAAAAATGCAGGCATAGTGGACGAGGTGGAGAACCCGAACCCGGCTGCTTCTACCAACAACTGGTACACAGAAGACGGTTACGGCGGCGGCTCCTTTGGCGCAGCGTCCTACGGCGGCGGCTCCTACAGCGATTGCGCCGACACCACCCAACCAGGTGTTGCTCCAATTGTGAAATACCTGAAGTCACTGCGCACACCGATTAAACCCAATTGTGAAGCGGGCCGCTACTACCTGCTGAACAACTACAACCCTGGGTACTTTGGCAATGGAAACAATGCCTATACCGACACCAACGCCAACAACACGGTCTTTACCATTCCTCCATCTTCGGTGCCGAGCATTGGCGACAAGCTGCTCGCCAAAAACATTTCATGGAAGTACTACGGCGACCAGTGGAACGCCTATGTACCCGACCCCTATCAGCTCAACTACAACGCCATTGGCAAGGATACGGACGAGTACTGCAACATTTGCAACCCGTTCCAGTACGACACCTCCATCATGGCCAACGCGAACATCCGCACTGCCCATATTCAGGACACTGCGGATCTTTACAGCGACATCAAGAAGGGAACACTGCCGGCCGTCTCTATCGTCAAACCGAGTGGACTGGTCGATGGTCACCCATCCTCGTCAAAGCTGGATCTGTTCGAAGGCTTCACCAAGAAGATCGTGGATGAAGTGAAGAAGAATCCGACGTTGTGGAAGGACACCGCTATCTTTATCACCTTCGATGAGGGCGGCGGCTACTACGACTCAGGATACGTGCAACCGCTGGACTTTTTCGGCGACGGCACCCGTATCCCACTCATCGTTGTGTCTCCTTATGCAACGGGAGGTCACATCGACCACAGCTACGCTGACCATGTTTCTATTCTGAAGTTCATCGAGGCTAACTGGAAGATCGGCCCAGTGACTAAACGCAGCCGCGACAACTACCCCAACCCGACTGCCACGGCGGACAATCCCTACGTGCCGACGAACAGTCCCGCTATCGACGACCTCATGGGCCTGTTCAAATTCTGATCAGAAACAACCATTGTGGCCGGAGCTGGCTTGCCAACTCCGGCCTTTTTTTTGTGGGTAGAGTTCTAACCCAGAATGCTAAAGCCCGCACAGGCGGCTGTAGTGCCTGCCAAAGGCGTGCCCGATAGTGGCATTTCGATCAGGCGGGAGACGCCTTTTCCTTGAAGGTGAGCGTGATGTTGCGAGTGTCGCCGCCGGCGTGCTCGATCAGGATTTCTCCGTCGCTTCGCTTGACTACGCTGGAAAATTTTTCGCCCCATTCCACCAGCAGGATGGCGTCTTGCGCGGCCAGCTCATCAAAACCGATGGTTTCCAACTGGCGCTCGTCTTCAATGCGGTAGAGGTCGATGTGGTAGAGCTTAAACTCGTGCTCCTTGCCATCAACCCTGCGCCTTCCGTCGTATTCGTGAACCAGCGTGAAGGTGGGACTGGTCACTTCATCCGGATCGGCGGCATCGAGGGCCTGGGCAATTCCCTTCACCAAAGTGGTTTTGCCCGCGCCCAAATCTCCGCGCAGAAAGAGCAAGGTGGGGCTTGAAAGACTGCGGGCTATTTCACCGCCGATCTCGATCGTTTCCCGGGGACCGTTGCTGATGAATCGCCGAACACTCATTCCCTCTCCTTGAACATGCCTGGTGTGCCCTGCAACCAAACATATCCTGCCGGGTCCTCGGCCCGGAAACGGAATGCCTCATAGAGATGCGATACCGTGTCCATGGCGAGCAAAGTATGTTGGTCTTGCCCACGTAGCGCAAAATCCGCTGCCAGTCCGTGAAGATATATCGCAGCTTCTACTGCTTCGGCCGGCTGCTCAGGATATTGCGCGACCAGGGCGGCGACAATCCCCGTCAAAATATCCCCGCTTCCTCCCTTCGCCATGCCCGGATTGCCGGTGGTGTTGATGGCGATGCGCCCATCCGGATGGGCGATGAGTGTGCGCCACCCTTTGAGCACCAGCGTAACCGCATGGCTGGTTGCAAACTGCCGGGCAATGCCCTCCCTGTCTGCCTCCACCTCGGGAATGGTCATGCCGGCCAGGCGGGCCATTTCGCCTGGATGCGGAGTAAGCACCAGCAACCGCCCACGGCCATTCAAATGGCCAGGATGAGCCGCCAGCGCGTTGAGAGCGTCCGCGTCAATGACCATGGGGACCTTGGTCCGCTCGAGCAGCCCAAGAAAGAACTTAACCGCTTCCTCCTCCTGGCCCATGCCTGGTCCTACGGCAATGACCGACTTCTTTTCCAGAACCGGGTCGAGGAGCGAGGTTTCGAGGTTTCGGCTGGAGATTTCGCCCTTATCGCCTTCCAGCAAGGCAACCGTCATCAGCTCCGGGGTAACCGCGGCGACTGTGGGCAAGATTGATTGCGCGATGGCCGCGGTGACCAGGCCCGCGCCGGCGCGCAACGCAGCCACAGAGCTCATAGAGGGGGCACCGGACTTGCCCCTGGCTCCGCCGACCACCAGTACATGGCCGAAACGGCCTTTGTTGGAGTTGGCGGAGCGAGGACGGTCCGCAATCGTTTTGGAGCTCCCCGCCCAGGTCAGGCCGGTCGCAGACTCGACTGCCTCTGCCGGGGAACCGATGGGCGCCACCACGATGGGTCCCTGCTGGTGATTGCCGGGAAGGTTGGCGCCGCGGGTGAGCATTCCAGAGACATGGGCCAGCTTGGGCGCGGTGAAGGTAACCACGGCATCGGCACGATAGGCGTCGGGTGCGTAGAACGAGCGCGAGTCTGCATCCCAGCCTGAGGGCAGATCGACCGCCACCACCGGGGTTTGCGGATAGCGTTCCAGCAGGCTGCGGCCGGCGACCGCCAGCCCGCGCATGGGAGGGTGAAAACCAGTACCTAGAACCGCATCGACAAAAAGCTGAGCATGCTCCAACAGGCCCTTGCAAGGGTCACGGTAGAGGTCGGCTTCTTCGCCAATGACCATCGGTACTACGGGGAGCCGGTCCAGGTTGACCTTTACTTCGCCGTGCGCCCCAGCGGGATCTCCCAAGATCATGACGGAGACGGCACAGCCGGCATCCGCCAGGTAGCGCGCCGCCACCAGACCATCGCCGCCGTTGTTTCCCCTGCCGCACAGCACCACCATGCGCCGGCACTGGGGCAATTCATGCAAAATGAAGCGAGCCGTGGCGCGCCCGGCGTGTTCCATCAGTTCCAGCGAAGAGATCCCGAAGCGGTCCACAGTGACCCGGTCGGCAACCCGCATCTCGTCAGCGGTCAGGATCTTCATTGAGATAATCGTAGAGCATTCCAGGTGTGATACCCATGGGAGAGATGCCTGGGACGCACATTGGTTGCTGACGGAGAGCAACCGCAATCCCCTCCCCCTTCTGTTGCAGCAAAAAAGGCCTCCCGGTCAGGGAGGCCTTTCAGTGCAACAGGACTGCCGGCTTATTGGCTGAGGGTTTGGGCGGTGGCGGTGTTGGTTTCCGGCTCAGCCGCGGTCTTGTCGGCGAAGTAGCTGTGGTCCCACAGATTGCGGTAGAAAACACCGGTCAAGGCGGCGGCCTTTGGACCGAAGGTTGGGCGGCCTCCCTCCAGGAAGAAGACGGTGACGATGCGGCCGTGGGAGGTGTTGGCGAAGGAAGCAAACCAGCCGTAACGCGTGCCGTTGTTGGAACAGGTCCCGGTCTTGCCCAGAATGGGGAGCTCGTTGAAGCTGGCGCGCAGGGAACGGGCTGTACCGTAGTCGACAGCTCCCTCCATGCCCACCGTAACATCCGGAATCAGGTTGGCGATGTCCAGCGTCCGCTTAACCCGCGGCTGAAAGTTGGAAATCTCCTCAGGAGAGGTGGGGTGCTGCAAGTAGTAAAGCGTTCCACCGTTGGCAATTGAGGCCACCAGCGCTCCCAACTGCAATGGCGTCATCGAGATACCCTGGCCGAAGGAGCACATGCGGCCTACGCCGCCTTCGCTCTCAGGCAGGACCTGCTCGGGATAGATGCCCAGCTGCTCGCCGGGAATGTTCCAGCCGGCCAGCTCGCCCAAGCCGAAGGAATTCGCGTAGTGGCGCACACGCTCGAAGCCAAGACGACGGCCAAGTGTCTCGAAATAAAGGTTGTTGGATTTCGCCAGCGCCTCTGTCATGTTCACGCGGTAGTTGCCGCCCAGGTTTACCGGGGTGTCCTTGGTGACGATGCCCTCCTCAAGGGCAGCCAATGCGACCGACACCTTAATGGTCGAGCAAGGCTCAGCTCCGCTGGAGAGCGCAAGCTTCTGATTCACCATGGCCAAGATGCGGCCATTGCTGGGGTCAATGGCGACGACGGTACCATACATGTTGCCCAACGCATCGATCGCTGCCTGCCGTACCACGGGATCCTCCCCGGCAGTCACATCGCCTTGGGTGAGGTCGGAGTCAGTAAAGGAGCTGGCCGAGAAATGTTCATAAGAACGGTGGCGCACCAGCACGGTGCGGCGGAGATGACCGGACCGGGTGCGGACCGTGACCACCCTGCGCTCAGTAGCCACCGGATGGGTGTGGCGCAACTGCGCCATGTGCCGGCGAGCGTGGGCGCTCTCCTGTACATGGGCACTGTGACTGCGGCGGGTCGTAGGGTGCGTGGGACGCGCAGAGGCGGGTTTCGCGAAAGCAACCGAGGCGAGGGCCAAGAACAGAAGAAAATAAGGGATGCGTTGTAGAAATTGTCGGTTCACCGCGAATTGTCCTCTCGAAACCATGGCATTTTTGAATATGATACGTGCCCGAATGCCGGGTACCCTAGTAATCCCGCCGTCCCCACAGAGTCGAGTTCCTTTAAAGGATCCTCGATTCCCTGCCGCGAACCCAACCTTATCAACCCTACTCTGACATAAAGTCTGTCCGCTTTTCCATATTCCAAGAAAGTCTTCGGCGTGTCCGTACCACAATTGGGTACACGCGCGTAACGCTAGAGCAAAAAAATCCGTGCACGGGCCATGCGCCGCTTAATTCACAGGCCGGCGCAGAAATGCGGGGATATCCAGGTTGTCCAGATGCGGTTCACCTTCGGTACGATTCGTGCTTTCGTGGCCGGCAGCATCTCCGGCTACGGTAGCGCGTTCTTCCGCTGGCTTGCTGGGAATCAGGCGAGCGTACTCCTCTTCAAACGGCTCATCGAAATTGATGTGCAGCGGGGAGACAGGTATGGGGTTAACAGGGGCAGGGGGCTTCGCCGCAGCGGCCGGTGCAGGGGCAGGAGCAGGACGCGGGGGCTGAGGGACCTCTTCAATCAGGACCGGCTGAGGCTCTATGGTGAAGGGCGCCGGTTCCGGAGCCACGTGCTTCACCGGACGCTTCTCCGTAGCCGGGACCTGCTCCGCCACCTTGCGCGACTCGAAGAGAGGAGTAAATTCCTCTTCGGCGAGCTCTTCGCTGGCAAAGCGCGGCATGGAGGAGTTCTGAGACGAAACGCGGGGCACCGCATCACTGGCCACACGGTGACGGCGGCCGAGGTGATCCTGGCGGAAACCAGTGGCGATCACGGTGATTTTGACTTCGTCGCCCATGGACTCGTCCAATACCGCGCCGAAGATGATGTTGGCGTCTTCGTGCGCTGCGTTTTGGATCAGGGTAGAGGCAACGTTCACCTCGCTCAACTTCAGTGAACTTGAGCCGCTGATGTTGATGAGGATGCCCCTGGCGCCGTCGATCGCGCCCGCCTCGAGCAGCGGAGAGGCCATGGCTGCCTGGGCAGCGGCAATGGCGCGGTTGTCACCGCTACGCACGGCGGTCCCCATGACCGCGTAGCCCATGCCGGCCATGGTGGTTTTTACGTCGGCAAAATCGCGGTTAATGATGCCCGGGATGGTGATGATGTCGGAGATGCCCTGCACTCCCTGGAGCAGAACGTCATCGGCGACCCGGAAAGACTCGAAAAAGCCGGCATCTTTGGCCACGGCAAGCAGCTTTTCGTTGGGAATGACAATCATGGTGTCGACCCCCTCGAGCAACTCTTCCATGCCGCGCTCGGCCTGCTGCATACGCCGCTTGCCTTCAAAACTGAAGGGGCGGGTCACGACCGCGACGGTAAGCGCGCCCATTTCGCTTGCCAGGGAGGCGATGACGGGAGCCGCGCCAGTGCCGGTGCCCCCACCCAAGCCGGCGGTCACAAAGACCATGTCCGCGCCCTCCAGGGCTTCAATGATCTTTTCCGAGTCTTCCAGGGCCGCACGCCTGCCCACGTCAGGATTGGCGCCGGCGCCCAGTCCGCTGGTCAGCTTGACGCCCAACTGCAGCTTGACGGGAGCCTGCGAGAGCTGCAGCGCCTGCACATCGGTGTTGGCCACGATAAACTCGACGCCTTCCAGCTTGGCCGCAATCATGCGGTTCACGGCATTGCCGCCGCCCCCGCCCACGCCTATGACCTTGATCTTCGCTCCGCGAGCAATTTCATCGTTGTAGTGAATGCGTATTTCGTCGGAAAGACTCATCGGGTTTGGCTCCATTCTTCGTATCGTAATCAGATCCTGCCGTCCTGGAAACCAGGACTACAAACTTCCTGCGAATATAGCGCGCAACTTGGCCCGCAGGCCCTGATCTTCCGCCGCCCGCAGCACGCTGGTGCGGTGGGTGTAAAGCAGCATGCCGATGGCGGTCGAAAACTCCGGCTGGACCAGTTCGTCCGGCATCCTGGATAGGGGCACGGGGTAACCCAGGCGGGCGGGAACACGCAGCAGGCTTTCCGCCACCTCGAGCAATCCGGCCAGGCGGGCACCGCCGCCGGTAAGCACGCAACCCGCGCCGAGCGCACCCAGCACTCCGCCCTGGCGCAGATTCTCCCGCACCAGGTGGAAGAGCTCGCGGGCGCGGGGCTCAAGAATCTCGCTCAGGTAGCGTTGCTTGATGGTGCGGATCTCCTGGCCTCCGCCGGCGATCAACTCCAGTTCGTTGCCGGAAGGAACCGAGGTTACCACGCAATGCCCGTAGTCCAACTTGATGGCTTCTGCTTCCTGCACGGAAACATGCAGGCCCACGGCGAGATCGTTGGTGAAGTGGTCGCCGCCGAGGGGTACCACTGCGGTGTGGGCTACGGCACCCTCAAAGAAAACGACCAGTTCGGTGGAAGCGGCGCCGATATCGAGCAGGCAGGCGCCGAGTTCGCGCTCGTCCGCCGAGACGGTGGCTTCCGCGGCCGCGATGGCCTCAAAAACGGTGTCCGTCACTTCCAGGCCGGCTTTATTGGCGCAGGTGACCACGCTTTGCGAGGCGCTGGCAGAACAGGTGGAGATATGCAGATTCACTTCCAGGCGGTTGCCGACCATACCCACGGGGTCGTGGATCCCAGGCTGCTCGTCGAGAATAAATTGCTGCGGCAACAGGTGAATGATCTCCCGATCGGCGGGCAGGGAAACGGAGCGAGCGCGATCCACGGCGGCGCGTACATCCTCGCGTGTAATCTCACGCAGACGGTTTCCCAGGCTGATGCCGCCCTGGCTGTTGACGCCGCGAATATGAGGTCCGCCCAGCCCGACAACACAATTGGCGATCACCGCGTTGGCCATTTGTTCGGCCTCGGTAGCAGCATGGTTGAAAGCTCTGCTGGCCGGCAGGAGATCGCTAATGAGCCCCTTCCGCATGCCCTCCGCATTGACCACGCTATGCGCCCGATAGCGTAGCGCGCCCTCGTGCAACTCCGCTATCAGGACGCGAATTTTGGAGCTGCCTGCATCCAACACCGTGAGTAGTTCTTCACCCTTTTGCATTAGCCCTTCGCTCTTCCCGCTTTGAGCGATTTTGCGGCCGGTTTTACGGTGGTGTGGCCGGCGTGTTTGGTTGCTGCGGCTTCGGCCTGGTGCGGGCTGACGGCCGCTCCATCCTGCGCCGAGTCCTCATGAGCCATATCGAGCACCACCTGGTTCTCGTAGCGCATGTCGACCGAGGCCAGATGAGGATATTGCTGCCGCCACTCAGGGAGATGCTGCTCGTAACTGCGGTAGCGGGCCAGGAAATCGGTCTCGCCGAAGTGTACCTGGATGTCTGTGCCCTCGGCGGGCAACAGGGCCCAGAGATCTTCCGGATCGGAGAGATCCACCTCGCTGAGCTGGGTGGAAACTTTGGTTCCGCCGGAGTCGAGATCGCTGATGAATTGCTGATACAGATGCATTCGCGCGGCGCGAACCGACAGCGGATCTTTGGAGGAGATCCCGGTGACCACGGGGAAGGAGTAGTGCTTAGCGGCCATGGCCGCAGGAGGCAGATGCAGAAGAACTCCATGGACGTCGACTAAGCCGATGGTGTTGCCTTGGCGGTAAAAGGCAATTGGCGTGCGTTCGACGATGGCAACACGCAACTGATCGGGCATCAGCCGCATTACGGTTGCATCTTGCACCCAAGGCAGCTCTTCCAAGGACGCGCGGCGCGCGCCTAAGGGAATGAAGAAGATATTGCGACCCAGGTCCGATCCGAAAACGGAGAGGAGTTCGGAGCGGGTTACCTGGCTGTTGCCCATAATCTGGATCGAAGACGAGGTGGCGATGCGAAAGCGGGGATCGTCACGGAAAAAGTTGCGTATACCAATCGCCAGCAGCAGCAGTACGCCGATCGCGAGGACGACGGCTGCCGCGGCACCAATACGACCAGCACGGCTTGCGGGGATGAGCCCGCGACGAACTGGAACCCGGCGCCGTGCGCGCAGAAAGGCATCTTCTTCGCGGTCTTCGCTATCGCTGCCGGCCTTCCCGGCCGGCTTGCGCGCTGCGCTCCGCTCAGATGCGCTCTCCTGCGTTTTTTGGGCGCGCGTGGGTGAGGGCGCCGTGGGGCGATAGAACTGTCCCATCGGTTCATCCGCTTCATCACCCGCGTACACCGCTACACGGCTTGCATGTGAGTCGATTTTTACCACGCCCGAGTCAGGTCGTGAGATTTGCCATCCAAACTATAGCGTGGTTTCCTCGCGATTAATTGGGCAATTTCAGGGAATCTCAGGGGTATCTGTGTTGGAAATAGGTTCAATAAATCTTGATCCAATGGTTCCTCATCTGCGGCCGCACTTTCTTGCCGACAAAATCGAAGACGATGAGGTTGGTTTCCTGCCTGGGCATGTGGCAGTCAATGCAGTTCTTGGTAACTGGGTGATCTGCTTTGGCAAAGGCCGGGGAGTCTGGCTTGTGGCAGCTGAGGCAGCGTTGGGAGAAGTCAGCCAGGTCGTGTTGCGGGGTGTGCACGTTGTGGCAGGTGAGACAGGTCATGGCCGATTCCCGGAAGCAACGGCTCTGCTTCAGCATCTCGACCTGGTTGCCGTGAACATCCACTGGCGTATTAGGATCGGCCGGCGGGAAATGAATGTATTTGTTTAGAGCATTGCCGGGAACGTAAGAAAACCAGGGTAGAACAGCCTGGCCGTGACCGGCGTGGCACCACGCGCAGAGATCCATTTGCCGGTCGCGCGAGAAGTGCGCCGGGTTCAGGATGGCTGTGACGGAGCCCGGTTTGGATTTCTCTTGCTCCACATGTTCCCTTCCCGGGCCATGACATTTTTCGCATTGGATGCCCAGGGAAAAAGCTTTCGTGCTGTAGCGGTTGTTTGGGGGAGGAAGCGCCTGAAAGTAGGTCGCGTGACACTCCAGGCAGCGGGGAATGACGGGGCGCTCGAAATCCGCAAAGCCATCGCGATAGCCTGGGCTGTTCACCCAGCCCAGATTGGTCCAGTAGGAAACCGGCAGCTGAAAGAGCTGATCTTCGTCCCAGAATAAGTAGGTTTGGCCCTTCTCGCCGGAGCCGATGACGACCGCGAAGCGTTCTGTGCGCGGGTTGGTTCCCTCCACCGCGGTTTGAAAAAAGCCGCCTTGCTTCGCGTCCATTTGGAAATGGAGATTTGGGTTTACGGTTTTGAGGATGTTGTCGCCGGGGGTGAATTTACCCAGGATGGACTTTTCTGTGGGCGTCGCGGAGGTTAAATAGTGGGCGGTTTGGTGAAAGGAATCGACTTTGGGGGTATGGCAGGAGCGGCATGCTTCGTCACCCACGTAGCCGGCTCTCGACGCGGGCGTCTGGGGGCGGCTTGGTAGTGCGGCTAAGAGGAAGAAAACGATGATTGAGAGCGATCGACTCACCCTTAAAGTATGACCCACACGCCGCAGAACTGTCCCTGCAACGGCTGACGTTGCAGGTGGGGATCGCCAGGTTTTGGTTAGTAGAGCAGATAGGGCTTTCGCTTTGTGTCGAAATCGTGGAGTTGCTGCTGCCAGTCTTCGGCTATGCGCTGCGGATCGCGGCCGGACTGAAGAGCTTCGAGCACACTCCGATTGGCTAGCAGGGTGTTGATTTTGTTGAGTTGAAATTTGTCCGCGTAGAGCTTGTGCAGCTGAGTTGCGAGTTCAAGGCCCAGTTCCGGCGTGTCGATCACGTTGCGGTCGGTTACGATCAGCTCGATTCCGTGACAGAGCTGGTCAGCATACGGATACGGAGGCCGGGGCGTAAAATCCACCGGGACAAACCGGATTCCAGGCAGGAACCTCGCGTTCAGCGCGTGCGCCAGTACCTGACCTTCGATCCAGGGCGCACCTACATACGAGAATGGAGTGTCTGTTCCGCGGCCAACGGAAATATTTGTTGCCTCAATGAGCCCGACGGCAGGATATAGGATTGCTTCCCGCAGGCTGCGGAGATTGGGAGAAGGATTCGTCCAAGTGAGGCCGGTGGCGTCGAACCAGTCGCCGCGCTGCCAGCCGTTCATGGCGACGACACTCAGCGGCGCATGCAATTTGTATTCTCCGTTGAAATAACGAGCTAGCTCACCTAGCGTCATGCCGTGGCGCACAGGAATCGGCGCCACGTTGACGTAGCTCTCGCTGCCGGCGTCGGAGGTGGGACCCTGCACAAAAGCGCCTCCTATTGGATCGGGCCGGTCCAGGACCACGATCGCGGTGCCGGTTTTCCCGGCTGCCTCGAGAAAATAGCGGAGTACCGTTTCGTAGGTATAAAAGCGGACGCCGGCGTCCGCGATGTCGATGAGGACGGCATCCAGCGAGCGCAGCGTCTCCTCTGACGGACGACGCTGGGCGGCAGAGCCATAAAGGCTAATTACCGGCAGGCCGGTCGCCGGGTCGGTTGAGTCCTGAATGCCTTCTTTGTCGAGTGCGCCGTTGATGCCGTGTTCCGGACTGAAAAGAAGCTTGAGCTTGAGTCCGGGAACGGCTTGTTGCGCGTCTTGAACCAGGACGTCGATGGTTCTGCGGCCGTGCGCGTCGAGACCTGTCTGATTGGTCAGCAAGCCCACACGCAACGTGCCTCCGTGCCTGGCAGCAAGAGCGGCAAGTTCCGCGAAGTTGTCATCCTCAAGCATATCGATGCCGGTCGTGACCTCTCCATTGCGGTCGTGCCAAAGACGCTCCCCGGCGATGGATTCGTTGTAGCCGGTCAACTTGGCAACCAGCCTTCCGTTATCCGGCCGGAGTTTCACCCAGGCGGCCACGACATTTGCGACCGCGCCACGGATGGCGTTGATCCCGGTGGGCCCGTTGGGATAAACGGCGTTGGACATGAAGACGACATAGGTATCGCTGGTCGGATCCATCCAGATGGAGGTTCCAGTGAACCCGGTATGACCGAATGAGCCGACGGGGAACAATTCGCCCCGGTTGCTGGAAAAAGGCGACTCGATGTCCCAACCGAGTCCGCGAAGCGCCGTTCCGGTGGCCGGCTGTTCGGGCGTGGTCATCTTTTCCAGCGTCAGCTGCTGCAAAGGAAAGTTGCTCGGCCTGCCGGCCAGGCGATCGAGCAGGTTCTGTGCGTAAATAGCGACATCGCCGGCGGTGCTGAAGAGTCCGGCATGCCCGGCAACGCCGCCCATACGGCGCGAGGTGGGATCGTGCACCACTCCGCGGAGCATTATGCCGTGGTCGTACTGCGTGGGCGCGATGCGGTTCCGCCAGGCTTCGGGAGGTAGAAATCGCATGTGCTCCACCCCCAGCGGCTGGGCCAGGTAGCGCTGCTGATATTGATCGAGAGTGAGACCGGAAAGCTTCTCGACCAGCGCGCCTAGCACGATGAAGTTGATGTCGCTGTAGCGAAACTGCACTCCAGGCGCGGTAACAGGGGTGGATGCGAATGCGCGGCGCAGTCCCTCCTGTTTGCCGAGCCACGGATCTTCCAAGGAAACATCCGCGGGCAGGCCGGAGTAGTGGGTGAGCACTTGGCGAATGGTAATGTCTTGCTTGCCGTTGACGCCGAACTCCGGCAGATAGTTTGCTACCGGATCATTGAGCCGGAAGCGTCCCTGCTCGTAAAGCTGCATGACCGCCGGCGCGGTCGCCAAGACCTTGGTCAACGATGCCAGATCGAAGACGGTGTCCTCAGTCATCGCTTCGGGAACAGGGCTCAGAGAGCGATGCCCGTAGGCTTTTTCAAAAACGATGCGGCCATTATGACCGGCGATCACCACCGCACCGGGGAATTTTTTGGTAGCGATTCCGAGTTCAATGATCCTGTCGATTTGTTGAAACCCGGGCTCATTCGCCGCTTTCAACGGCGCGGCCGAGGCGAGCAAGACGAGAAGAAGAATCGCGATCTTCTGAGCACGCTTCTTATTGGGCAGGATTCTGCTCATTGCCCATCCTAGAACAAACGTAAGCAGAGATCCGATCAGCACGAACCACGTCCAGGCAATTTTCGGAAACAGTATCTGCACGCTACCAAAGGCAAAGGACAGAGCGTGAGGCTGCTTCCAGAGCAGTATATTGGCCAGTAAACCCCCGATCATGCCGATCATGGCGCCGGTTTCGGTTGCGCTCCTGGTCAGGGTACCGAGCAGGAAGACCCCCAAAAGAGCTCCGTAGGCGACGGAGGCGATCGAGAGGCCAACTTCCACCACATGACCGCCGCCGCGCGACATCAGTGCGAGCACAAAAAGCAGCGCTGCCCAGAAGAGGGTCATGAGGCGCGATAGACGAGCGCGCTGACGTTCATCGGCATCCGGCTTCCAGGCCAGGTAGAAATCCACCATGCTACTGGAGCTCAGCGAGTTCACCGCTGCGCTCAGATTCGACATGGCGGCAGCTAAAATGGCCGCAACCATCAGGCCAGCCACACCATGGGGCATCTCCGCCACGATGAAGGCCGGGAAGACGCGGTCAGGACTCCCGGGGGGCATACCTTTGCTCACAGTACCGTAGAAATAGTAGAGCCCAGTCCCAATAGCGAGAAAGAGCGCGAACTGAACCAGGATAACTCCGCCGCTGGTGAGCAAGGCGATGCGCGATTCGCGCAGGTTCTTCGCCGCCAAGAGGCGCTGGACCATGAGCTGATCGGTGCCATGACTTGCCATGGTGAGGAAGCAACCTCCGACCACGCCTGCCCAGAAGGTATAGGTCTGGCTCAGGCTGAAAGCGAAATGGAAGATGGTGAGCTTGCCGGCGGCAGAGGCCATCCCATGGATGGCGTGCCAGCCGCCCGGGATGCGATCTCCCAGCAGGACGACAGCGACGAGTGTGCCGGCGACATAGAGCGCCATCTGGACTACGTCGGTCCAGATGACAGCGGCCATTCCTCCTTCGAGGGTGTAGACCAAGGTCAAGACGCAGATGATGGCAATGGACACCACATCCCGCGTGCCGATCGCCATGCCCACCACGATGGAGACGGCGAACACCCGGACACCCTCCGCTGCCGCGCGGAGAAAGAGAAAAAGAAATGCGGTGAGCTTGTGCAGCCGTGGGCCGAAACGCTCGCCAATCACCTCGTATGCAGTGAGCAGCTCGCCGCGAAAATAACGGGGAAGGAAAATGATGCAGACCACGATCCTGCCCAGGAGATAGCCGAGAACGATTTCCAGAAATCCCCAATCACCCGTAAAGGCGAGGCCGGGCACGCTGATGATGGTCAGGGTGCTGGTTTCCGCGGCGACGATGGATAGGGCAATGGCCCACCAGGGAATTTTGCGGTCGGCAAGAAAGTAGTTCTTTAAGGAACGATCCTTGCTGCGAAACTGCAGCCCAAAGAGGGTGATACCCGCCAGATAGAGAGCTACCAGAGATAGGTCGACCGTACTCAGCCGGTGGGGCATGAAACCTCAAGTGAGAAAAGTGGGCTTGCCGGAGTTGAGTTTAGTTTAAACACCGTCGACTGCGTGACCGTAGGTGCCCCTGCGTTTGATTCCGACCTTGGAGGTGACCGATCTAGATTCGTGGTCCACCCATTCTTCGCGACCGGGAAAGGATTTGGGGTTCAGGTCTGCTTGAGGCCCTCGCCTTCGATGATGGTGATGTATTTGTCGATCGGCAGCTCCGTGAACTTTTCCGTCTTGCCGCTAGGCTGGGGCCACTTCACTTCCAGCCAGTCGATCTTGGTGCGGCTCCCTAAGCCGAGAACCACTCGCGGGTCGTGGGATGACAGATAGCTTCCCCCGCCCACCTTGGTTCTGCTGCGCTTGAGGTCTCCGGCCTGGTAAGTAATGCGCGCGCCGATGGCGTCGCGGTTCGATTTCCTGCCCACCAGCTTGATCCCCAGCCAATGGTTGCCTTTGGCCGCAGTATTGCGCAGGAGGAGCGGCGCATCGTCGTTGACGGAGATAAGGACGTCGACGGCGCCATCGTTATTGAAGTCGCCGATGGCGAGCCCTCGGGCGGAGAGATTGCGGGCAAAGACGGGCCCGCTTTCGGCGCTTACATTCTGCAGCGTCTTCCCGTCGTTGTGAAACAGCAGTAGCGGTTCCCGGTAGGTTACATCCTTTTGCATGGTCTCGATCAGGTCGTCAGGATTGCCGTTGGCAAGAAAGAGATCGAGATTACCGTCGTTGTCGTAGTCGAAAAACTTCAGCCCCCAGCCGCTCATCAAGCGAGTTGCCGCGCCAATTGAGGTCTTGTCGGCCTGGTCGTCAAAGGTTTCGTCATGATTGTTCTGGTAGAGCGAAAACCTCTCATGATCCAGGTTGGCCACGAAGAGATCCATCCAACCGTCCTGATTGACATCTGCTGAATCTAAACCCATACCCGAACGGGCTCTGCCTGTTTCGCTGAATCCTACGCCTGCCATGGCGCCAATCTCTTCGAACTTGCCATTGCCCCGGTTCATGAAAAGAAAATTCGCCATGGTGTCGTTGGCCACGAAGAGGTCCATCCTGCCGTTGTTGTCGAGGTCGGTAGCAACGACTCCCCACGCTTTGCCAAGGTGCCTGGCAATGCCGGACGACAGGCTGACATCGGTGAAGGTGCCGTCGCCGTTGTTATGGAAGAGCCAGCTGGGCGAGGGCTTGTAGAGCTTGGGAATGCAGTACCCCGGCTTATTGTAGGCAGTGCAAGGAAGGTTTTTCGATTTGCTGAATTCTACGAAGTTGCAGACAAACAAATCCAGGCGCCCGTCGTTGTCGTAGTCGAACCACACCGCGCTCGAAGCCCATCCAGGCGCTGCGACCCCGGCCTTTTCCGTGACGTCGGTGAACGTTCCGTCACCGTTGTTGTGATAGAGAATGCTTTTTCCGTATTGGGTCACATACAGGTCGGGGAAGCCGTCGCCGTCGTAGTCGCCCACGGCGACACCTTGGCCATAGCCGCCGGCAGCGACGCCCGCCTTCTCCGTGACCTCAGTGAACGTGCCATCTCGATTGTTACGATAGAGCGCGTTGCGCAAGGGTGGATTGGGATTGTAGAAGTCACACTTGCCGCTGTTGACGAGATAGATGTCCATCCATCCGTCATTGTCGTAATCGAGAAAGGCACAGCCCGCGCCGGTGGTTTCGGGAAGATACTTCTGCGGAGACTTGCCGGCGGTATGTAACCAGGTGATATGGCTGGCGGAAGACGGCACTACTTCGAAGGGGTACGGGGTTGCAGCGCGAGCGAAGCGATTGAGGGCAAAGGATCCGGTGGCGCCTGCGAGGGCCCTAAGAAAACTTCGGCGAGATAGCTCGAGGCAGATGCCGGTCACTGCGGATTCTGGGCTCCTTGTCCGCCTGCGTGGTCCGTGGCCTGCTGCTGCAAAGCAAATTCACGATCCGCCTCTTGTTTGCGTCCGGTGCGTGAATAGGCGGTCGCCAGGTTGTAGTGCGCGGCAGGGTTTCCGGGTTGGAGTTTGACTGCTTTTTCCAGCGGAGCCACGGCCTCCGCGTACTTTTTCTCGGCTATGAGCGTCATGCCCAAACCAAGATAGGCATCGGCGAAGTTGCTCTCGAGCTGCGTGGCCTTGGAGAAATGCTGTTCCGCAGCGGATAGGTCCTGGCCTTGGCGCGCGATTTCCCCGAGCACGTATTCCGCCCCCGCATTGGAAGGATCGATAGCGAGTTCCGCTTGCAGTTCTTTCTTCGCCTCCTCGGCGAAATCCGGCGTTGGATTGGGCTTGGACAGCAAAAGGCGCGCCAGGCGGAAATGAATACCGGGATAGCGCGGATTTTGTTCCAGGATCTTGCGATAGGCCTTCTCCGCGTCGTCCCACTTGCCCTGCATCTCGCTTGCATCGGCGTCCATTTCGAGCGCAGGAATCGAGTTCGGAGCGGTGATAGCCAGCTCTCGTGCAGCATGAGTGGATAGATCGGAGAAAGCGTGCGTCAAGGCATACAACACTTCGGGATCGCGGGGAAACTGCCGGCTCAAGCTGCGCAGGAAGTCAAACAGAGCATCCTGCTGCTGCAGCACGGAGGCACAGCGCACGCCGTCGAGGCCGATTCTCTTCTGCAGCTCTTTGTCGGCGACGTGAGCCGACTTCAATAGCAGGGGCAACGCCTCGGCACAATGGCCACTCTCAGCCAGCGACGCGGCGCGCTCGGCCGCTGCAGGGGTAACGGCTGCCGTCTTGCTCGAAACCTGCGCTACGGCGGAGAAGCCGACTGCGAATACCAAGCAGATCGGCGGACCCAACTTAAACGATGTACGCGACATTCACCTTCCAAAAGAAAAGGGCAGACGCTGGTGAAACAGCTTCTGCCCCTGAGTTTATCAGGCATCCAGTAAAGCTCCCTCAGCGGTTAAGCCTGCTCGCTCTACGGATTTTTGGGACGGCCTCAAGGGCCTACGTGAGAACTCCACTTACGCAGACTCTTGAGGCCATCCCCTTCAAACAACAGCTTGATCCGGTGCTCGCGCTAGAAGTAGAACTTCAGCGCGAATTGGATTTGCCTTGCGGTCTGCGAGTGGCTTGTCAAACCGAAGGTTGCACTTGGGAAGCTAACTGCTGGCGCCCCCAATTGCACATTGTTGAAGGTATTCAAGAAGTCGCCCCGGAACTCGAAGTACTTGGCTTCGGTCAGGTGGAAGGCCTTCACCAGCCCAATGTCAGTATCGGTGTACCCGGGTCCTCTGTCGGGACCTTCCGCTGGGCAAGTGCCAAAGGTTCCATTCGGTGGTATGGAGTACCCACTCGGGCTTTCCCATTGATACCCTTGAAAGGCTCCGCCGACAATGCTGGGTGAGCGACCGAGGGTTTGTGTCATTCCGCAGTTGGGTCGCGGGCCGCGCCCGTTGGTACCTGAGCTGTCGGTTCCGGTGGAAACCGCCAGGGGAAAGCCGGTGTGAAGGGAGATGATGGTGGAAGCCGTCCAGCCGCCCACAACGCTATTAAGGACAGGATTCATGTTATTGCCGAACTGCCTACCGTGGCCAACCGGCAGATCGTAAGTAGCATAGGCGGCTACAATGCTGCTGGCGTCAGAGTAGCAGCTGGCGTAGTCGCCGTGAGGATCGTAGAGATTCTGGTAGTACGGCGATGAAGGCGACCCCTGCGTTGCGTCACCCCAGGTTCCATAGTATCCGCTGTTGTTGGTCAGACAGTGGGACCAAGTGTAAGCAACCTGCCCCTCCAGGCCATTGGAAACGCGCTTTTGTAACACAGCCTGAAGTGCGTTGTAAGTGGTGAAACCTGTCGAGGCTGTCCCGGATACTTGGGAAAGATCATTGATCAAAGTGGGATTATCCCGGAAGTACAAGCTAGGCCCGACGACGCCGTTATTGAGAGTGCCCTGCAAGTAGGGCGTGGGCACCATCAAGTGCGTATCATGGCTACCTACGTAACCGAGCTGGAGCGTGGTGTCGCGGCCGGCTTCGGTTTGCACAGTCAGGTTCCACTGCTGATCCATGGCAGGCTGTACCTTTTTATCCCAAACATACATGACAGCGCCCGCGAAGGGATCGCCCGGGACAGCGCCACCCGGACCTTGCTGGGTCTGGTAAGTTGGCTTGAGGTAAGTAGCAGTAACTTCCGCTGGGGTAAACGGCGGATTGCGCGGAAGGCGCAAGTTGGTGCCGGTTCCTTCCAGGTAAGAGGAGATGGTATACGCGCCGCGAAGGACCGTCTTTCCTCCCCAGACCGTCGGGGACCAAGCGAAGCCGACCCGGGGTTGGAAGTCCGGCAGCCCGTAAGTAGAGTTGTAGAGGGAGCGGCTGTTGCCGTCGACACCCGCGTACTCAAGGTCTCCGGTGGTCAGATCCAGGTTGTCCTGGAGGTTGTGAAGTTCCACCCAGGGTGTCGTCGCTTCGTAGCGCAATCCAAGATTAAGAGTCAGAGTGGGGGTGATACGCCAGTCATCCTGACCGTAGCCGCCAAATCTCCAGGCAAACTGGTGCCAGGTGCCACCGGTGCTGACACCCTTGCCGGTTGCTTCCGGATAGCCGGTGAAAAAGTCACCCGCCGGATCACCGGTGAAATTGCCTGCGAACAAGATGGAACCGTACTCACCACTGTTGCCGCTGTAGAAAGTGTTTATGCGGAACCGCCACATCTGGAAACCGGCCTTGAAGACGTGCTTGCCATGAGTAACAACCACGCCGTCGTCAAACTGGATCACGGTGTCGGCGAAATTCTGGTCGATGATGTTGTTGCCGACGTTGGTGAGTGTGCCGGAGCCGCCGGGCGAGGGAGCGGTGCCACCGTCAAAGCCGAGCAACAGCAGGCCGGGCCCGACTGTGTTGGCATTGGCAATCCCTAACTCGGTGCCCAGATTACCGATGCTGGGGACGAAGCTGGCTCCGCTAAGAATCGTGATCCAGGATGCGCCCACACGGGCTTCGTTCAATATGTTGGGGCTTATGGTGTGGGTCCACGTTCCGACGGTATTGTGTATCGGCACCTTGGTGTAGGTGTTGCCCAGGATCAGTTGCGAGTTGGTCGCGGGGTCGTTCTGGTAGGCCTGCGAGTAGCGGGCGGAGAGGCGATCCTTTTGCGTGATATTCCAATCAACCTTGGCATCGCCCTGGTCGGCATTGAAAGCCGAGTTGGTCAGGTTGATTGCGTTGTTGGTCAAGTTGTTGTTGATTGGCTTGGGATAGTAGGTGGAGGCAAAGAGCGCGGCGGCAACCGGATTTAGCTGGCTGAGTGGAATTTGATTTCCCGTGTACGGAGCACCCGTTTGCGGATTCGTCAACTGGGTGGAAAGCTGGGAGAAATCGCCCGCCCGCTCGTTGTTGGTGAACACGGTCATGTTCGAGCTGGTTGTGGGATGATCGAAGCGCTGGCCTTGATAGTCGAAGAAGAAGAATAGCCTGTCTTTGATAATCGGGCCGCCAACTGTGCCCCCGAACATGTTCCAGCGCAAAGCCTCGCGAGGCAGTTCGGCGCCCGGCCCGAGGAATTTGTTTTCCCACTGGTTGGCATTGAGAACATTGTTGCGGAAGAACTCCCAGGCATCGCCGTGGAACTGATTGGTGCCGGACTTGATGGAGGCATTGATGATGCCACCGGAGAAGTTGCCGAACTCAGCCGGGGCGTTGGCAGTAATAACATTGAACTCCTGAATGGAGTCGGGCGAAGGCGTGACAGCCAGATCATTTTCGGAGGTTTGGTTGTTGTCCATACCGTCCAGAATGAAGTTGTTGGACTGCTCGCGGTGTCCATTGATGTAGGGACGGCCGCCGCTGTTGACGTTATCTCCGTTATTCAACGTGGTGTTATCCACCGTGACGCTGCCAGGCGACAGGAGGGTCAGTTCAACATAGTTACGGGTTGCCAGCGGAATACCGGTGATGGTCTTGGAGTCGATCAGGGTGCTGACCTGGGTGGTATCGGCCTGCAGCTGCGGAGCTTCGGAGCTCACCTGCACGGTGTTGGTAACTGCGCCCACCTTCATTTTGAAAGTGAGACGTGCCACCTGGTTGAGCACCAGGGTGATGGGCGGCTCAACGGCAGTATCAAACCCTGCTGCCTCTGCCTTTACTTGGTAGGTGCCAATGGGAAGGTTGGAAAAGGTAAATACGCCACCCTGGGTGGTTTTGGCGGTGGTGGAGGTACCACGCTCGGTGTCGCTCGCTGTAACAGTAGCACCGGTAAGCGCCGCTCCGGACGCATCTTCCACTGTGCCGGTGATGCTGGCTGTAATTTGCTGAGCTAACAGGGGTTGACTGGCGCTACAAAGCCCCAGGACCATTACGAGGGCTACGCCCCATAAGGTAAATCGTTTCATACTCGCCTCCAAGATCTACAGGGCCCTACAAATGCAACAATCCGCTAACTCTTCCAGGCTCGCTTTCTAATCGAACCTTATGAAGGTCAGTAATTCAATATAAGCATAGCCTGACAACAATGCAAGCGCGATTGTCACAAAAAATATGCACTTTTTCTGGTGCCTCCCCAGGTCCGGACCCGCGAGGCGTTCAGTCTAACAATCGTTTGTCTTCTATGGCTTTTTGTGCATGCCTACTTATCAGGCGCCAATTCTTCAACAAGAATCCCGGAGAGCTTAGATAGAAGGAGATTGCCCGGACTGTCTACTCCGTAGTCAACTTCTGCAATATTGTTTACAGTGACCGCCATGGCTACGGGTCCGTGCGGCGAATAGACGATCGCCACGCCGCTTCTAAGATGGTCCAACGCGCCCGACTTGCTGGCGATGACGGTGTTGTTCATATCTCTTCCCACGCCGGTACGATCGTGCTGGCGCTTGAGCACGGCGATCATTTCCTGGGAAGCTGCTTTGCTCACCAGCTCACCACGGTAGAGTTTTTCGAGAAGAAGGACCATGTCGCGGGGGCAGCTTCTGCCCGTGCCCCAGCGATCGTTCCCTGGCTTCTTGCCCTCGTCCGTCATGCCCTCCGGCTTAGGTGTTGCGTGTGGATCGGGAAAAAGCTTCGCCTGCATGATTTTGCGCATGACGGCGGTCTGCTTTAACCCCAACTGAGCCATGCGGAGGTTCACTGCATTTCCGCCGATGCGGTCCAGGATCAGGTTGGTCGCGGTGTTGTCACTGACGACAATCATCAGGTGCATCAGGTCTCTGATGGGGAAGGCGTCTCCAGATGAGAACTCTGTGAGCACACCACTACCCGAAACTTTGTCCTGATCGGTCAACAGGAGCTTCTGGTTCCAGTCGAGCCTTCCTTCCTGCGCTTGAGCAAAGAGCTCGACCATAATCGGGAGCTTGATGGTGCTGGCAGTAGGGACGGGTGCGTCGGCACGAAGTGCGTAGCTGACGCCGGTGTCGAGGTTCTTAGCGTACAGGCTGACGCTGCCGGGAAAGGCCTGGATCGCAGACTGAATGCGCTGATCGATCCCCGCGGCAGGATCCGCTGGTTGAGCCGGCGCAGGCCGGCCAGTGACGCTGAGAGCTAAAAAAGAGATCACCAGGAACAAGCGACTAAGCACGATTCCAAAGCCTCCGTACAGATACGGTGACACATGCGGGGAAATCTTCCAACCTGGCTGTATGCGGGACGGGTCAGCCACAGATGACTAGCGTGCCGGATGAAACGAGAATCCGAAGCAAAGAGATGTGGGCACCCGTTCTTCGTGCGGGAACCTAAAGTTAATCGTTGGCGTTTGCAGGTGGGATGCCAAGTTTTCCGGAAGCAGGCATGGTGTGTGTGTTGTCCCATTCCAGTTCCGCGGCTCCGACCTGATTGATGCGCTGGAGCCAGAGTTGGGTTGCGAGGTCGTAGCGCGCAAGATTGTAGCTTAGGTAGTAGGGACGGTTGCTCCTGAGCCAGGCTTCTTTATAGAGATCGCGCAGCAGCGAATAGGTCTGGCCGATGTCTTGCATTCTCCATTGGATTTCGCCCAACTGCCGGGAAACCTCTGCGCGATCCTCATTTTTTGTTGAGTTGCGGAGCGCCCAAGCCGCGGCGTAACGGCCGGCTATCTCATCGGAGACTTGAAATTTTAGGCCGATGAGGTCCAGGCGGCGGGCCCCGAGATCGAGAGCGTCAAGAGCGTCGGTTTCGCGGAGAGCCGGGTTGGCGTTGCGGGCCTCGGCGACGAGGACGATGGCGCGTTCGGCGTGGAGACGGACCTGGGAGACGACGGGGCGAATCTGCGCCGCTTTCCGCTGGCCGTCGACGGACCAGGGATCGCTCCAAAAAACGTAGTCGGACTCATCGGCGTGAGCAAGCGCGCCGCCAAGGATTTGCACGGCGGCCATGATTTCCTGCTGAGCCTGATCGATTTTTCCAGTCAGGTCGCCATGGAAGCTCGCGCCGTAAGAGGACTGGAAGCCGGGAATAGAGGCCTCGCCTTTGTGCCACGCGGCTTCGGCGCCAAAGAGGATGCCGTACCAGTTGTTGTCGGCAAGAGTTTCACCATCGTCATCCCAGATGGTGTTGAGCTGGCCGGTGGCGCCTAGTTGCTGACCCTGCGCTGTGAATTGTTGGATGTTCGCAAGGGCCTTGTTGTAGTTGGGATAGACGCGCGACCAGTTGTTGATGCCGGGGGAGACCCAGGTCTCGATATGAGCGTCAGTAAACGGAGTGATGAACGGAGCGAAGCCTTCAGGATGGGGTTCGTACTCCCAAGCAACCGCGATGGTGTTCTTTCTAAAGTTATCGGGGAGCTGCTTCAAAAGGGCGGGATCGTGCATGGCAATGTCTCCCCAAAAGAGCAGCTTGCGCTTGAGGGGCTCGAGGTCGGTCACGATCTGCTGCAGATAGTCGAGGTATACGGCCCCAGCGCCGCGGGCTTCCACCTGCGCCTTGGTCCGGCCCCGGCCAAGGTCGGAGGTTTCATCCGCTCCAATGTGAAGAAAGGGGCCGGGATAAATGCCGGCCATCTCAGTGAACATCTGGTGGGTAAGCTGCAGCGCGGCTGGCTGGCCCGGGGCGAGGACGTCGCCATGCGGGGTTTCGGCGAGAGGGGAATATTGTTCCCAGTCGAGCAGATAGTGAAGATGGCCGAAGGATTCCTGCTCGGGTATGACGGTGATGTGATAGCGGGCGGCGTAGGCGACGAGGTCGCGTGCCTGAGCCTGCGTGAACGTGCCGCCGCCTGGCGGTCCCATGAGCGGGATTGCTTTGTACTCCATCGCGTGTTGGAAGTAGAGCGAGTAGATGTTGAGCTTGTACGCCGCCATGATGCGGATCTGTTTTTTCTGGTACTCAACGGTGGGAAGCGGACCGCGCGCGAAGTCGTCGCTGATTCCGCGATAGCGCATCGCCGGCCAGTCGCGGATGTTGGCGGTATGGAGAGTCGCGGTGGCGCCATCGCCTTGGATGAGTTGCTTGACGGTCTGCACTCCGTAGAAGAGGCCCTCCGCAGTCGCCCCGACGACGATGAGGGAGGCAGGCGTGGAAGTGATGACGTACCCCTCGGGCTTCATTTCGCCGGTGAATTCAGGGACGGGATGGTTGGCCAGGCGGGCGAGTTCAATACGGAAGCCACCGGCTGCCATGGTGGGGATGTGGCGGGATTGGAAGGCCGCGGCGAGGTCGCCGGCTGCGAAGCGGTCTTCTGAGTCGGCTGCGCAGGTTGAGCAGAGGATCCGGACGCCCTTGGCCAGGGATGAGGCTGCGATTGTGTGGACCTCCCTGGGGACAGGAATGAGATGAAGCGGGGACTGCGCGGTGGCGAGTGGCGCGGCGGCGAACAGGAGTGCGGCGAGCGTGAGGTTTAGAGCGGTTGCGCGGTTACGTGCAGCGCCTGTTCGAGGATGAAGGTACATATCTTTCTCCGATTTTCGCAAGTCACGGGCGAACTGGCGTCGCCACTTCAAATGGGGCATGGGGCAGGCTTCGGCGGGCTACATCCTGGATCACTCGTAGGCTGTATGAAGTGGCAGGAAGATGCAGACGGTGGTGCCGGGCTTTTCCGAGTCGTCATCGCTCTCAATGGTGATCCGCCCCCCATGGCCCTCGACGAATTGCTTGGCGACAAATAGCCCGATACCTGTGCCGACCGTAGCCCTGGTCGTGAAGAAAGCCTCAAACACCCTGGGCAAATCCCTCGATTCGATCCCCACTCCATCGTCTTGCACGGTCAGGACAACGCCATTTTCCTCACTGGAAGCCTTGCAGACGGATAGGGAGAGAGTTCCGCCATGAGGCATAGCGTAGATGGAGTTCACGACCAGGTTAGAGATTACCTGCATCATTTCGCCGCGGCGGAGGACAACCTTTGGCGTAGGGCTGATTAATTTCCGGATGGTGATGCCAACCGCAGTACAGCGAGGTTCGTAGATGCTGAGCGCATGTTCGGCGATATCGCTGAGAGAGGCCAGGCTGGCCGCGGCGTGTTCGCGATAGTACCCCAGGGTCTGCTTGGCGATATGGGAGACACGTCCGAGCTCGTCCTCGGCCTTGGCCAGAAAGTCGCGGCCTTCCTCGTCTGTAATTTTTCCCCGCAGCAGATAGAGCAGGTTCATCACCGCAGCAAGGGGATTATTGATCTCGTGAGCTATCGTCGCAGCCATGCGGCCGGTGGCTGCAATCTTCTCCGCTTGCAGGAGGGACTGTTCGATTCGCTTGCGGCTTGAGACATCACGAAGAATCTTGGATGCTCCAATCACAATGCCTTGTTCGTCCTTGATTGGGGAGACGGTAAGCGAGACGTCGATAAGCCTTCCGTCCTTCGTGCGGCGGACGGTCTCGAAGTGCTCGATTCGCCGCCCGGCACGGATGCTTTCCAGGATCGTCTTTTCGTCGGAGTGAAGGTGCTCCGGAATCAGCTTGAGGATCGATGCGCCGATCATCTCTTGCGGGGAGTAGCCGAAGATCCGAGTGGCAGCGCTGTTCCAGCTCGTGACGGTGCCGTTCAAGTCCTTGCTCAAAATCACGTCGTCCGAGGATTCAACGATGGCTGCGAGTTCGGCAAGCCGTTTCGCACTCTCTCGCGTTCCCTCTTCGGTCTTGCGAAGTTCCCGGGCAGCGGATATTTCACTGGTAATGTCCTGGCAGACAACAAACACGCCCAGTGCTTCCCTGCCTGCCCCGAAGATCGGACTATAGCTGTAAGTCCACCAGATATCCTGCAACCTCCCATCCCGGAGTATCGGAACCAGGGTGTTTTCGCGAAACACCGTTTCTCCGTTATTCATAGACCGTTCGAGGTTCGGGCCGACAGTCTGCCAGGCGTCCCACCAGCACTCCTGGGCTGTCTGGCCCAAGCCAGAGGGATGCCGTTCGGCGAGAAGAGGGATAAAAGCATCGTTATAGAGCTGGACCGCCTCCTTGCCCCAGAAAACCAGCGCGGGGAAAGCGCACGAAAGCATGAGATTGGCGGATAAGAGGAGGGGTTCAGACCAATCTTCGAGTGCCCCCAGCGGAGTCGAAGTCCAATCGTGGGTCCGAATTAACTCGGCCATTCGGCTGGTGCCGTGTATCGGACTGTCTGGACTGCTTTCCGTAGTTTTTCTTGGCATTGAACTCAGCCGGGTTTCGTTGACCGCGCCCCGAAAATGGTACGCCCTCAGTGTAAGGCGGGCGACAAATTTGGACACCCGCTCTGTCTCCTGTCGCCCCTCGGAGCATTATTGAGGATGCCCAGGACTCGCGTCCCGGGTGAACCTCAAGAGAAATCGGGTTGCGTTAGTGGAGCGCTTGTCGAGATTTGCGTGCGGTACGAGTGAAACTGCAGGTCCCTCCCTTACGCTACGCTCCAGTCCACGGCACGCCGGGCAGGCTCTTCGGGACTGAATTCGAGATCGGTGGTTCTCACACGGATTCTGCCGGGCCGGGATATCAATCATGCCATGGGCCGCTGGGCGCCGTAGGCGCGGCACCCGCTGGTTCAATAAAGTCAGAAGCTCCGTAGGAGAAGGTCTCTTGCACTCGCCAGCACTTTCTCCCGCATCGCGGGTTCGGGCAGCATGCGGGCGATTTCAACTGCCCCGACCATGGTTGAAAAAATAGCAAAGAAGGCGCGCTCTTTATCGGCCGTTCGCCGGCCCGGCATAAAGGGAAGCATTCGGCTCCTGTATTTCTTCAGCTCCTCAAAGATCCGAGGCTTCATCGCCTGATCGGTCCTGGCCAACTCCGGCGCAAGAGCCGGCAAGGGACATCCGTACTCGACGTGGTCGCAATATTCCAGGCTCAGGTAGGTTTTCACGATCGCCTTCCACGCCGTCTCGGGTGGAGACTGCTCGGCGGCGTGAACAAGGCGGTCGGCTATGTCCTGGAAGGCCTCGCTCAGCGACTCCATGAGCAACTCATCCTTGCTTTCGAAATGCTTGTAAAAACCTCCATGGGTCAGGCCGGCGTCCTGCATGACGGCTGAGACTGCAGCGCCGGTAACGCCTTCACTGCGAATGCGCCGGGAGGCGTCTTTCACAATTTTCTGATGGATTTCTGCTTTGTGTTCGGGCGGGTAACGCATGGGCAATTATAGGATGCCGGCGATCATCTCAGGCTCTCTACCGGGGGCGAAGAAAATCTGAATCCATAGGATGATGATAATAATCCTATGCCATAGGAGGGCAAAATGCCGCCACAAATCATCTTTCCATTGCATCTCGCTTTAGGTTACGTCGCGTGTTTGCTGTGTTTTTGCACATACGCCCTGCCCCGGCTCAAGTCGATGGACCGGATGGAAGCGCAACGCGTCATCGCTACGGTGCACAGCTTCCGCTTCTTCGGGCTCGTATTTATTCTTCCCGGAGTCGTCGGCCCCCATCTGCCGAGCAGCTTCGCTACCTTTGCCGCCTACGGCGACTTTACGACCGGGGTTCTGGCTATATTGGCTCTTCTCTCGGTGAGGGTTCGTCCGCTCTTTTGGTCGCTGGTCGTCGCCTTCAATGTCGTGGGAACGGTGGATCTTATCCTCGCCTATTACCACGCCGTCAGGGGCGGCCTTCCCCAGGTGGCGGGGCAATTGGGAGCGGCATACGTGATCCCGATTATCTATGTGCCAGTGCTGATGATCACGCATATCCTGGCGCTCTATTGGCTGTTGCGCCCGCAGCCAAGGGTGGCTTTCGAAGGACATTTCATGAAGGAGAATCTCCATGTCTGAACCTATTCTCGTGACGGGCGCCGCTGGCGGATCGCAAGGCTCCACAGGACGCCGAATTGCAGCCCTTCTGCTGGAAAAAAGTATTCCGGTTCGTGCCTTCGTTCACACGCTGGATGCAAGATCCGATGCCCTGCGAAAGCTCGGTACGGAGGTTGTACGAGGCGATCTGCTGGACGCAGACTCTGTCCGCGCTTCTTTCAAAGGAATCAAACGCGCTTACTTTACTTACCCCGTAACCGATGGACTGCTGGAAGCGACAACGATTTTTGCTATGGCCGCACGTGAAGCGGGGATCGAGCTTGTGGTCAACAATTCGCAACTCCAGGGCGCGCGCAAGGCGCCGAGCTTTCGCAATATGCAACATGGACTGGCGGATCGCATCTTCGATTGGGCAGAGGTGGGAGCGGTTCATCTGCACGCGCCACCGTACTATGAAAATGTGCGGGCGCTCGTAAGAAAGAGTGTCGCCGAACAGAACACAGTGTTACTGCCATGGGGCGACGGAAGCGCCACCATCCCTCTGGTAGGCGCGGAGGACGTCTCTCGCGTGGCGGCTACACTGCTGGCTGATCCAGGGACACCCTTAACAGGCGGCTACGACCTGATCGCTGCCACACCCACCGTGAAGGAGATCGTCGACACGCTGAGCAGCGCGCTCGAGCGTCCGATACGGTATGCCGGCATCACGGATGAGCAGTGGGCTGGGGCTTTGAGAGGCCAGATTAATCCTCACGCGCTCGATCATCTGTCGCACCTTTGGCGATACTTTCGATCCGTTGAAAAAGGGAGCGGTGACGTACCTCGCAGCGTTACCGATTCGATTCGCAATGTCACGGGGAGCGGAGCGCAGACCCTGGAGGACTTCTTCAGAGCCAACGCGGCAGAATTCGGAACTGTTACAGCCGCAACCTGAGGCTGGTTTTAGTGACTCGAATTTCCTGTACAGCTTAGCGGCGTTGGCGCACCTCGAGCGATCCTTGGCATGGGTGGATATGGAGGGACAGAGTCGAAAGTTCTGACCTACGCTTGGTGGCGCGGGCAGAGATTTTTAAAATTTGATATTTTTGGGTCCTTTTTTGCGAAATGGCGGCTTAACGGCGGCGAGGGGCAAAGGGGTTCTTTTTTATAGAGAACGGAACTCGCAGGTCTGGAACGAAAACGAACTCGGGGGCATTAGGGGCTACCGGCGGCGCTTGGGAAGGGTTAGAGGGGGTGACGAGGGTGGACTGGCTGGGGCCGGGTTCCGGCGCCGC
>CAWFGM010000038.1:0-219532 GCA_963815175.1 uncultured Acidobacteriaceae bacterium | reverse complement strand
TCGACTGCGACAATGATGGACGGCTCGATCTTTACCTGGTGAATGGCGCTTCCTATCGAGACCCCGAACCCCGAGGTTCGATCCCACAGAAAAGCGGTCCCGGTGACTGGAACCGGATGTTTCACCAGAAACCCGATGGCACCTTCGAAGACGTCACGGAAAAATCCGGGCTCAAGGGGGTGGGGCTAGGGATGGGCGTGGCCATCGCGGATTACGACAACGATGGCTTTGAGGATGTATTCGTAACTGCGTACGGCGGCAATCGGCTTTACCGCGGCACCGGCAACTGTACTTTTCGCGACGTGACCGAAGAGGCGGGGCTGGCGACGCCGCAGGCTGCCGGCAACACCTGGTACACTTCAGCCGCTTGGGTAGACCTGGACAATGACGGACTGCTCGATCTTGTTGTGGAGCGCTACATCCAGTGGGATTGGGAAGACATATGGTGCGGCGAGCATCGTGAGGGGTATCGCGGCTACTGCCACCCGGATCATTTTCCGCCTATACCCATGCTGGTTTACCACAACGACGGCAAAGGGCACTTCACCGAGGTCTCGCACAAGTTGGGCCTGGACAAGCCAGCGAAAGCGTTGGGCATTGCCATCGCCGATTACGATCGCGATGGGCGCATCGACCTCTTTGTCGCCAACGACAGTTCCCCGGAATTTCTGTTCCACCAGAAACCGGATGGAACGTTTGAGGAAGTAGGCATTCCATCCGGCGCGGCTGTAGACGCCGGGGGTGATCCATTCGCCGGCATGGGCGTCGACTTCGCCGACTACGACAACGACGGATGGCCCGATCTCGCGGTGACTGACTTGTCGGGTCAGAGATACGCTATCTATCGCAACCGGCACGACGGAACTTTCGACGATGTGAGCGATTCAACTGGCATTGGCGCCATGACCCAGCCTTACTCGGGTTGGGGAATGCGATTCCTCGATTATGACAACGACGGATGGAAGGATCTCCTTATCGCGCAGGGTCATGACACGGACAACATCGAAAAAATTCACAGCAACATCCATTACCGTCAGCCCATGCTCCTGGCGCGGAATACGGGAAACGGTTTCGTCGACGTTTCTTCGATCTCTGGAGAAGTGTTCAAGGAAGGCTGGGTGGGGCGTGGTATGGCCACGGGCGACCTGGACAACGACGGCCGCGTCGATGCAGTTGTGAGCACCAACGGCGGCCTCGCTCATATCCTTCGCAACGAGACAGCCACCGGCAATCACTGGCTGTCGCTTCATCTTACCGGCCACAAAAGCAATCGAGACGGTATTGGAGCCGTCGTAAAGTTGACAACTGCATGTGGTTCGCAATGGGCAACGGTCACAACCTCGAGCTCATACCTGTCGGCCAGCGATCCACGTGTGCATTTCGGTTTGGGGAAAGTGGATGCCGATGCTGCGATTGAAATCCGCTGGCCGAGTGGGATTGTGCAGACCTTGAACCACGTAAGAGTCGACCAGGAAGTACACGTGGAGGAGCCGGGCTCCTAGAACGCGACTTCAGCCTCACCACGAAACATCGTCACTGTTTCTGGGCAGCAATGTTCAGAGCTTTTACGATGTCTGCATCATTAGGGTTAAGCTTGAGCGCTTCCTGCAGCTCCTGTTTGCACTCGTCGAGATTTCCGTTGTTGCACAAAGCCAGCCCGAGGTTTTTGTGCAAAGCCGGAGCCAACTCGCAATCTTCGCAAGACACGAGGGCTTTTTTCAGTATCCTGATCGCCTCCGGCCAATCCTGCTTATTGGCAGCCAGATACGCTTCGTTGCCCAGCGCCTTTACCTGGGTTAAATCCGCGTCCTTATGCTTCTCGGCTTCATACTTCTGCTGAAGCGCCTTCGACTCCTCCGGGTTAGTTCGTCGAAGTGCCATTGACAGCATATAGATCGCATTTTCTGAGTCCGGCTTCAATTGCAATATGTGTCGAAGAACCGAAATTTCCTCAGCACTTTTTTCCTGGTGTTGCAAGCTTTGGGCCAGCAAAAGCAGCGCGTTCAGGTTATCCGGCTGCAAGCGTACGAGCTGCTGAAACAACGACGTCTGCTTCTCTAAATTGCCGCGATCCTTTTCCAGGAGGCCCCAGTAATAGAGACACTCCGGATTGTCAGGGGCCAACTCGTTGGCGATGGAAAACTCTTTTTCTGCTTCGTCGGCACGGTGAAGATCCGCAAGTAGTCGTGCCCGGTTCACATGCACCGAAGCCGATTTTGGAGAAAGCAATGCTGCGGTGGATGTTTCCTTCAATGCTTCCTCGAGGTCACCTGCGTCTGCAAGTGCAATAGCCAGGTTCACATGCGCATCCGCCGATTTCGGCTGGCCACTGGCAACGCGCCGAAACAGGGAAATGGCATCGGCATGTTTGCCGACTCGATCCTCGATTTTGCCCAGCAAAGTCAGCAGAGCGTAGTTCTCGGGGGCAATTTCCGCGGCCTGCTTCAGTGGGACTTCCGCCTCCGCAAATCTGCCTTGTGCCGCTAGCTCCTGTCCCTGTTGCATCAGTGGCCTACTTGCGAGCTGGCCGATGGGGGGTTAGCCGATCTTGATTGACCAGCAACAGGCATAGGGCAGGCGCCGAGCGATAGCGACAGTAACATCAGCGAGACAGTGAATGGACTGAAACCTCTGGAGGAGTTGTCCCGTAATACCATAAGACGAGTTTAGATAGTATTGGTACGGTGTGCTACTCCCTTTGCGGCTCGGCCCCTTAACGAAAATCCACGCTAGAGCGTCTTCTGCCGTGTCGAGTTCGCCTGGGAACCTTGCCTGCCCGTCCTATCTCTCAAGTTCAGAAAAGAGAGTGATGAGAATCCGCAAATGTGTGCCGTGCCTTTCGTTAACCAGTGCTCTGCTCTTTATTTGTCTTACTGCCTGGCCACAAACTCCTTCGTCGCAAACGCCGCAAGACCGCCTTATCTTTCAAACCGGCCATGCCTGGTCGCCGCGAACCAACATCAATGCCGGCACGGTCATGGTGTATGGCATCGACGAGACCACCGCTGATCGCATTCGCTCCTGGCGCGATCATGGTTACCGGGTTACCGTCATGACCGGTGTCGCGTGGGGACGGTATGCTCCTTACCTGCGCGGAGACTTCGACGGCAAGGAACATTGGAACGAGACGCAGCAGGAAAAGAGCGGCAAGCTTATCCTCCACAGCGGACGCGAGGTCCCATACATTGCACCTAGTCTGTCTTATGGCCGATATCTGGCGAAGGGAGTAGAGGCGGCGATCGACGCTGGAGCTGAGGCGATCTATCTGGAAGAGCCGGAGTTCTGGGCCCGCGCCGGCTGGAGCGACAGCTTCAAACACGAATGGCAGGAGTACTACCATGAGCCCTGGCAGGCTCCGGACAGCTCCCCTGACGCGCAATATCGCGCTTCGAAACTCAAATACTATCTCTACCGTCGCGCCCTGGCGCAGGTCTTCGATGCGGTGAGAACTTACGCCGCAAGCAAGCACCTCGTCGTCCCTTGCTACGTAGCAACCCACTCCCTCATCAATTACGCGCAATGGAAGATCGTGAGCCCCGAATCGTCTCTGCTCGATGTCGGTGCTGACGGCTACATCGCCCAGGTTTGGACGGGTACTTCGCGCACCCCAAATGTCTACGACGGAGTCACCAAACAGCGGACGTTCGAAACTGCGTTCCTCGAGTATGGCGCGCTGCAAAATATCGCTCGCTCCTCCGGCAAAAGCATCTGGTATCTCAACGATCCCATTGAAGACAACCCCAACCACTCCTGGGTCGACTACCGCACCAACTGGGAAAGTACGCTTACCGCCTCTCTGCTTCAGCCCGGTGTAGCTCGTTACGAAGTCCTGCCTTGGCCCGAACGTATCTTCGGACCCAAATCGATGCATCCGGTGAGCGAGCAGACTGAATCTAATCCCAATCCCGAAAAAAGCCTTATCCCAAAGCAGTACGAAACCGAGCTGCAAACCGTTTTTCATGCCCTCAATGAAATGCAGCAACCCGCATCGGCTGTTCGTTGGGAGTCAGCCGGTACACAGGGGATAGGCGTCCTGGTTTCTGACACGCTTATGTTTCAGCGTGCGGCGCCTCAACCTTCTGACGAAAACCTCGGGCAATTCTACGGCCTTGCTTTACCTCTACTCATGCGTGGCATGCCCGTGGAGCCGGTGCAGATCGAAAGCACCTATTCCAAATTCTCCGCGGGTTTTCTCGATCCCTACAAACTACTTCTCCTCACCTACGATGGCCAAAAGCCGCCCTCGCCGGAGTTCCATACCGCGCTTGCGGCCTGGGTGAAGGCGGGCGGCGCCCTGATTGTTCTCGACGATGATAAGGACCCCTACAACCAGGCTACCGACTGGTGGAACTCCAACGGCAATCACTTCGCGACGCCCCGCGACCATCTCTTTCAAGTCCTCGGATTGCCGCCCAGCGCAACCGGCCTTCATGCCGTTGGCAAGGGATACGTCCTCTATGAATCGCAAAGTCCTGCCGCTTTGACTTACTTGCCCAATGGCGGAAACGTGGTCTACGACTTGGTTCAAAAGGCTGCCAAATCGGCTCACTTACTGCTGAAAGAGACGAACGCGCTGATCCTGCGTCGTGGACCTTATGTGATTGCGGCAGGATTGGACAACGAACCAGGCGTCGCGCGGCAGGCATCGGTCCAGCCGCTATCGGTGACCGGCGATCTGATCAACCTCTTTGACGCTGACCTCGCGGAGACGCACGAAGTAGCGGTCGAACCAGGCACCCGAGCGCTCCTGCTCGACGTGAATTTCTTCAAATCCCCTACGCCGCGCATCTTGGCCGCCTCCGCTAAGATCATTGGAGAGCACGCCTCTGCCGGCAGCCTCACCTTCCAGGCCGAAGGGATCGATCAAACTAACGCCGTCATTCGCATCCTCGCAACCAAGCCTCCCCGGGAGGTGACCGTTGACGGCAAGCCTCTCGATAACGGCCAGTATCGACAAAGTGGACGAACGCTCCTCTTGCGTTTTGTGAACACCGCCACACCGCAGCAAATACAAGTGCTCTTTTAACAAGAGGCATAAATGCATCGCAAACCGCAGAGGGAAGTTTCTTTCTTTTTCGCGTTTCGTCTGCAGCCATCGAATTCAGAACAACGCTCGGCGGACGAGACGCCGCCAGGCAAGACAGCCAGATGATTGATTCGCCGTCGGCCGCAGCTACCGAGAATGCTGCGGCATCAGGCAGCCTTCACGGTTAGATCGATTCCTTCCGCAATTTTGGAAAGAGAATCATCCACATGCCGTTCTTCGTCCAGAGTCGCCTCTAACAGAGAGGCTTGGTACTTGTAGCCTAAGACGGAAGCCCACCGCAAAGCGGCTTGATAGGACGAGATCTCGAATTGTTCCATCCTGTGCGCGCTCGCCGCAAGACACGCATCGCGAACCGCACCTCGTTCCGTTTTTCTAATGATCTTCTCGGAGGTTGCAATGAGAGCTGCGGTCACAGGGCATTTTTTCGCAACTACTTTGCTCGTCAGCTCGAGCAAAATCTGATCGACCCGCTCACGCTGAATACCGACCTCCATCAGATGCAAATGAAACGTCTGTTTTAACTGCTGATCTGACGCGGCCTCGGTCAGTTCTTCGAGACAGCTGGGAATCTGATTCAAAGTCGAGAGTAAATACCGCATTTGAAGGGTATATAGAGACTTAATGGCGTTGCTGCTGTGCGTGCCGATCAGATGCATATGTTCACCTCAGTGGAAGAGCGGGAAGGCTTTGTGTCCCGTGCTTCACACTCTTCTGCGCCCTATTTGATGAGATGCCCTTTCTAGAGAATGTGGCTATACGGTCTGCGGAAGCCCGCAGTTCCGAATGGGTGCTGAAGCGAGTTGATGCAAGGGGGGAGATGGTTCCTCGGAAGTCATCGCCTGCACGATCTGCAACAGCGGGCTCAACTTGGGTCCTTTTTCGTAGAAAGCGTCGGCTGCCAGCCGGGGCGGAATGTCGTCGCCGGAAAACGCACCGCTCATGGCGATAACCCGGATGGCTGGAAAGCGTCGCCGGACGACGGTCAGGAATTCGAACCCGGACATACGCGGCATGTGGAGGTCGGAGAGGATGATGTTTGGGATTTCCTGGTAAATCCCGAGCAGCGCGGAAGAGCCGTCCTCAGCCGATCGCACACTATGCCCGAATTCCGTAAAGAGTTGAGAGAGCGACTCTCGAACAGACTTATCGTCGTCGACGATAAGGAGCTTCACTTTGGCCTCTGGCATCTTGCACCTTTTCAGAGCACCTACGTCATGCTCTGCTGTCCATCGAGTGCGACCGTTTTCTCAGCTTTAGAGAACTCCGAAAAAGAACCGTCCTGAGCAGCTACCCCGTGACCGCCGAATTCTGAGGCGGCGGATCAGCGGTACGCTATGACTTGAGTCATAGGTGCGACCGCGCTCTTCTTCCGAGCCAGGTCGCAGAAAAAAGAAGAGGACTCAGTTGATTGACGGCGGTCCACAGGCTCCAGCGTCTGCGTAGAGCTTAAGGGCGTGTCAGTTATCAATCCATGATGCTTCAGCCGGGCAAAAGCACGAGCGACTACATCTCTTACCGAGCCTATGCGAATAGCAATTTCATGGTGAGACAACGGGAGGTGAAAAGCAGCTCGATCCTGCGTAGGCGTGCCAGCGCATTGGGCTCGCGTTAGCAGAAAAAATGCGAGTCTTTGCCCGACCTCATGAAAGCACAAACTTTCCACCAATTGGGCGTGCTTCCTCACTCTCTGCGCCATTAACTTCAGCGCCTGCAGCGCTAAAACCGGGTACATTCTGCAGAAATGGTGGACATCGTTCTTATCGACAAAGAGCACGTCCACATCAGCTTCGGATAGTGCGGACGCCGGATAAGGGCCGCCATCGAACACAGCAACTTCAGCAACGACAGAATCCATGGCGGGCTACCGGATTGGAATGGAGTGTCCAATCGCCCCCGCTAACGGACAATTTTCTTGAAGTGCCAGTGGTCACGGAAGAAGCCTACGACTACGACAAGTTCGGCGATCGTGTTGAAGTGATGGGTCGACTCCGCCATCCAACTGCACTCGCCAGCCGGTAGATTCGTCACTCTCAATCGAGAGATAGCCCTCTTCTTTCCCTTTTTGTCCCCCTTCATAAGACCAGGACGCGCCATCGCTTCGGACCGCAAGCCGGTTCAAAACCCGCGTTATTCCGCCGCATCCATAGGGCATGGGCCAGAGTAGTGCTAGCAATCGCCCACGCGCTATTCGATGTAAATTATTGAATAATAATATACTTGTTTCATTCTATATCGTGATGCGATAATTGGCTCATGGCAAAAAATCTGCAGATTGAAGATCGGCTAAGACTACGGAACCTGGCGGAGTTCCGCTATGAGCTACGACGATTCCTCCAATTTAGCGAAGGCTGTGCCGCGGAGGCGGGCCTCCATCCGCAGCAGCACCAATTGCTGCTGCAACTCGCAGGAGCTCCCGATAACGAGGAGACAACGGTGTCCTATGCGGCAGAGCGGTTAGGACTCCGGCATCACACGGTTGTCGAACTGAGCAAGCGCTGCGAAGACGCGGGATTGATCCAACGCGGGCAGGATACGAGTGATCGCCGGCGCATCCTGCTGCGAGTTACAGCGAAGGGTCACCGGGTGCTGCGAGTCCTGTCGGAAAACCATGCTCGGGAACTGTATGAACTCGCCCCCAGGCTGATTGGAGCCTTGTCGATGATCTGCCGTCCTGACGAGCAAACGGCAGGCGATCCCGGGATCACGGTTCCAGCTCGAGGAGAATACAGATGAAGTCGGAACCATCTGCACTGCGCGATTTTACGGTTGATCGCAGGGTCTGGCTCCTTTCAGGCGTCTCGATCGGCATTGGGGCCTGTGCAACTGCTCTCGCAGTCCTGCTGTTACGGTGTATCGCACTTGCCACCAATTTGTTCTACTACCATCGCTTCAGCATTGCGCCCGTCTCCCCGGCAGGCAGCCCTTTGGGTTATTGGATGGTGGCAGTGCCCGTAATCGGCGGTCTTCTCGTCGGGCTGATGGCCCGGTTTGGTTCAGACAAGATTCGTGGGCATGGGATCCCCGAGGCCATCGAAGCAATTTTGCTTCACCGCGCGAAGGTTGATGCCAAAGTCGCTGTATTGAAACCCATATCAGCCGCGATTGCGATTGGATCAGGTGGCCCCTTCGGCGCGGAAGGCCCAATCATCATGTCGGGAGGGGCGGTCGGGTCGCTCATCGCTCAATGGATGCGTGTCACCGACGCTGAGAGGACTACTCTGCTGGTAGCCGGCGCAGCTGCGGGTATGTCGGCCACGTTCGCGACGCCGGTGGCCGCGATCCTCATCGCCGTCGAGCTGCTGCTCTTCGAATGGAGGCCAAGAAGCCTGGTGCCCGTGGCGATCGCCAGCACGACGGCAGGCCTACTGCGCGTCTATTGGCTCGGTGCAGGACCATTGTTCAAAATGCCAGCCATCGCTGGAACTCCTCGCATTACCTTCGCGATCGGTTCTCTCTTTCTAGGCGCGTTTGTCGGTCTGGTATCTGCCGGCATGAGCCGAATGATGTACGCGTTTGAAGATCTTTTCGAACACCTTCACGTTCACTGGATGTGGTGGCCGGCACTTGGAGGTATCGGAGTAGGAATCGGAGGCCTGTTTTTCCCGCGTGGACTCGGCGTGGGCTATGACAATATCGCAGAACTGCTGCGCGGTAATGCCACGGTAGCTTTGATAGTCGGAATCATCCTTGCCAAATCACTGATGTGGGCATCGTCACTGGGGTCGGGAACTTCAGGCGGCGTCCTAGCTCCGTTGCTCATGATCGGCGGAGCCGTGGGCGCCACCGTAGGACACGTGTTGCATGCTCCACTGGAGGCCCAGGCATTCTGGGCGCTCATCGGTATGGGATCTATGCTCGCAGGTGCCCTTGGTGTTCCGTTGACTGCGATCCTCTTCAGCCTGGAAGTGACGCATTGCCTACCAGCTCTACTGCCGCTCACCATTGCGTGCATCTCCTCTTATCTGATTACGTCGCTCTTGATGCCGCGGTCAATCCTTACCGAAAAGCTAGGCCGTCGAGGGTACCACCTCAGCCGGGAATATGGAGTCGATCCCTTGGAGCTGGTCATTGTGCGAGAACTTATGTCACCCATGGTGACTCCCGTGCCAAAGCAAGAGCTTCCCGCGCACTATGTGTATGCGGATGGCACGGCGCGGGGAGCGGCAGAGATAATGGCGACGGAAGGTCTGGGCACACTGCCAGTAGTCGACCGCGCCACCCAGCAAGTGTGCGGAGCAATCGCCCTGAATCAACTCCTGCGCGGTCGTACGCGATCAGTGGAACGCGAGAACGAGCGGTTGAGACTCTTCAACTACGTGCCACCCGAAGACGGAGGCCATAACTGATGGTTCAGACCGGGTCTCAAAGCAACAAGGCCGCGTCTTGGCGGCCATGAGAACTTAGCCGGTCGGTTTTGAACTGCGGGTCGTTGTCATGTAGATACTGCTTCGGCGGTCCGACGCGACCTTGTATCTGGGAATTCATCGTATTACGATATAGATAATGCTTGATGAGACTGCCGTTTCGTCATAGCGCAGCGAGAATCGGATCCTCGAACGGAGGACACATGTTTACCAGCCTCACGACATTGATGAAGACTCCATTGGTCACAACTGATGGGGAAGAACACCAAGTCTGTAGCCTTTTATTTGACGATCGATCCTGGAATATTTGTTTTCTAGTTGTCAACGCAGGAACTTGGTTCTGCAGGCGCCAAGTGGTGGTTCGCACCTGTACCACTGAAGGGCCGGATTGGACAAAAAAGGTCATCGCCGTCAACCTTACACATCAGGAATTAACCAGATGCGCAGATGTCAGTTCCGTTAAGCCGGTATCTCAGCAACAGCAACTTGCGTTGAAGAAGTATTTCGGATGGCCCGATTTCGAGCCGAGATCGTATGTGCCCGCTGCGTTGGTCCCAGCGCAGAGGGAATTTCCGGTCCAAGCAAATGACGATCCTCACCTCCGTAGCACATTAGATCTTTTTGGCTATGAGGTCTGGTCTACTGACCGGCGTGTTGGTATCCTTTCGGATTTCATAATGGAGCCAAACTCCTGGCACATCAAATATCTTTCGGTGAAATTCGGAGACTGGGTATATCACGAGGAGAGATTTATCCCTACGCTCGCCGTTCAAAGTATTTCCTGGGGGATACATCGAGTGACTCTCAACGGCCGCAGTTTCATAAGCAGTCAAACTCTTCCCTTCGGCCAGGATTCCTTCACGGAAGCAAGTGGAGGATGCAGTATCCATGGTGATGGCATGCCGGGGAAGTAAAGACATAGCTTTCTTCCACAGAAGGACGCGCCCATTGGGAAGAAAACAGAAGTCGTTGGGAACGTGAGATCGACGGCGCAGAGGCGCATCATGCCGACGACTCTCCAGCCGGACTCTCGGAAACGTCAGTGTACGGATGGAAAGCAATGGTTACGCAAGCAGCGGAGGTGACCGGGCTGCTCAAACCTTGGTCCGGGACTTTTGGATTATAGCTCGTATTGCGATATAACTGACGGGTTGGTGGCTAGCGGCCGTTGTGTGAGACGAGGAATGCCCCAACTGTGGCTGACGGAGGTGATCTGTGATACCTCTTGCGTGGTTCTACATATCCCTAGTGGTGTTCTTGTACGCACTACTCTTTTATTCGGAATTGAAAGCTCGCGCTAAGCGGCATGTGAAGGGTTGCCCTTCGCTTCCCTATATTTCTTCGGCACGCCTGGATTCGCTCATTGCGATTGAACCCGACTTGTTCATTATTGAGTTGAGCTCTTGCGCTGATTCGGCCGCAAAACCGCAGATCCCCGATGCTCTCAGGATGCCCGTCTCCCAACTTGAGAGGTTCCTATTGAAGGCTTCTTGTCGTTCGGTTTTTGTTTTCTATGACACCGCCAGTGAGCCGGTGACGTGGTCTGGTGTTGAATGCATTGTGAACGACCATGCAATGCGTAAAGTCTTCGTACTTAAAGGGGGTCTCGAGTTGTGGTTGAGCAAACACCAGGCTGATGGAATGGCGGTTGCCACCTAGATAACCGCCCGAAATCGCCGTCGCGCTTTGGGCACGGCAGGGTGCTCATAACTAAACGATTGCCATAGCCAATCTTGCGTAACTAAACACCGCATACGGAGCCCTGAATGAACGCAGAAGCGCCTATCAGCGAAACGGAGATCGATAGTATCGTCGAACGATTCTACGCAAAAGTCCGCGTAGATCCGGAAATTGGTCCTGTCTTCAACGGTGCTGTGCGAAATTGGGATGCCCATTTGGCTCTACTGAAAGACTTTTGGTCTACAGTGTTGCTGACAACGGGACGATATAAAGGCAATCCACTGCTTGCTCATTTCCCGTTGCCCATCGAGGAGAGATATTTCGCTCGTTGGCTGAAGCTCTTCTCAGAGACGGCCAACGAAGTGATGACAGCCTCGCAGGCAGCAACTGTTACGCGCAAGGCAGACCTTATCGCGATGAACATGAAGCGAGTTCTCGCATCCCGGAGATGATTCGGCGAGCGGCGCCTGACCATTTGGCGATGGGAGGCTGTCACAGAAAATCGCTGAGTCGACGAGCAGTAAAGCTCTTGGAATGTGGTGGCCAGAGACGGGATCGAACCGCCGACGCCGGCCTTTTCAGGGCCGCGCTCTACCACTGAGCTATCTGGCCTCGGAGGATCCAAGGACGCTGCTTCCGCTTAGGTCGTTTCTGAGTCTGCAGCGTCAGGCGGAGGCCCGGCCAGGTCAGCAACTGCGCACAAGCAACAAACGTCAGTATAGCAATCACTTCGCCCTACGCAAACTTCCCCCCGCAGGCCCTTGTCCACCCGCCGGCGGCATGTCGTACACTGGACCCTCACCCCGATTTCCTGTGGACTTGTGGCGCTGGCAAACCGAATGCGGCTTTCCTTGATGAAAGCCGCACACGCAGCCATGGATGGGGCCACGTGCAGGAAATCAGGGTCGCAGTTCACAATCTGAATACATCGGTTGCCTTCGCGCTCTATGTCCCGACGTCTTGCTCCAAATTGCCGGGCCCTCCAAGCCGCCGTCTCCACACTGCTGTTCTGCCTGGCGCCAGCCGCCATCGCGCAGCCCCAAGCTGTCGGGCAAAATGGCGAGGCCCGCGCCGCTCGAGCCTTCGAGCAGGCTCGCCGGCAAGGGCCGCTTGCTCTCTACGCCTTCTTGCACGATATGCCCAAGGGCGCCGACCTGCACACGCATCTGGCGGGAGCGGTTTATGCCGAAAGCTTCATCCGCCAGGCTGCGGAAGACAATCTGTGTGTCAACTCCAAGTCCCTCACGCTCTTTAAGACAACGGCGACAACACGCAGTTTGCCCCCGCAGCCGGTTTGCGGGGAAGAGGGCGAGCGCGCCGCCGACGCGCTTACCCACCAAAAACTCTATGACCAGCTGATCGACGTGTTCTCCATGCGGACGTTTGTTCCCACCACCGGGGAGTCGGGGCACGACCACTTTTTCGCATCCTTCGATCATTTTTTGGCGGTAGAAGACCCCAAGCACGTGGGTGAGTGGGTGGATGAGCTGGCCAGTCGAGCCGCTTCGCAAAACGAGCAATACCTTGAAATCATGAGTACGCCCAACTTCCGGCTGGCCACTGCGGCTCTGGCCGGGAACCTGGGGCCTATCGACCTGCAGACGGACTTCACCCATCTGCACCAGAAGTTGCTCGACGCGGGCCTGTCGAAATTCCTGCCGGAGCAGCGGGCCGAGTTCGATGAAGGCGAGCGCCGCCGCCGCGAGCTGGAGCATTGCGGCTCAAGCGGAGCAACGCCAGCCTGCAATCTCCAGGTCCGCTTCCTCTACCAGGTGCTGCGCGCCTTGTCTCCACAAGACGTCTTCGTGCAACTGGTCTGCGGCTTCGAGCTGGCCTCCACCGATCCTCTGATCGTGGGCATCAACATGGTGCAGCCGGAAGATGGGCGCGTTGCCATGGCCAACTATCAGATGCAGATGAGGATGGTGCATGCGCTCCACGCGCTCTATCCGCGGGTCCATATCACCCTGCATGCGGGCGAACTCGCTCCCGGGATGGTGCCCCCCGATGGGATCCGCTTTCACATCCGTTCCGCAGTCGAGGAAGCAGACGCCGAGCGAATCGGCCACGGCGTGGACGTAATGTACGAAGATCATCCTTACGATCTGCTCAAGCGGATGGCCGCCAAGCGGGTAATGGTCGAGATAAACCTCACCAGCAACGACGTCATCCTCAACATCAAGGGCGCCGACCATCCTTTGCCGATGTACCGCCTATATCACGTGCCGGTCGCGCTTTCCACCGATGATGAGGGGGTTTCCCGCATCAACCTCACCCATGAGTATGTCCGCGCTGCGCTGACTTACCCGCTCACCTATGGCGACTTTAAGCAGATGGTGCGGACCGGGCTGGAACACAGCTTCCTGGCCGGCGAGAGTCTTTGGGAGCAGCCCGGCCCGTGGGAAAGCTATACTCACCCGCGCGCCGCATGCCGCACCCAGCTCGGCCGCGAACAGGCTACCGGAGGATGCGCCTCGCTGCTCCAGGCCAGCGATAAAGCGCGCCAGCAGTTTGAACTGGAACGGCGGTTTCAGGTTTTTGAAAATTCACATTAGCCGCCGTTTCTCCCGTCCTTGGTTAAGGAACCAGAGATCTCCCTGCCGCCGCTCCTTTCATCTTGCCCATTTACACTGCAGGCAGCGCATGCGCATTGTCCTCTCCAGCTTCGGCACTCTTGGTGATATTCATCCATTGATAGCCCTGGCGCTCGAGTTGCGGCGGCGCGGCCATGTGCCGGTTCTGGCGGTACCCGAACTCTTTCGTCCCAAAATCACTTCGCTGGGCCTGGAATTTGCTCCGGTCGGCCCCATCCTCGATCCGGAAGACAACCAGCTGGTGGCCATGCTGATGGACATCCGCAAGGGAACGGAACGCACGTTGCGCGAGATCCTCTTTCCCGCCATTCGCCAAAGCTACCGGGAGTTGCTCGCGGTCGTCGAGGCCAAGGGCGGGGCCGATCTGCTGCTTGCCGGAGAGCTTGTCTACCAGGCCCCCATCGTGGCGGAGGTTACCGGGATCCCTTGGGCGTCGCATGTGCTCGCGCCGCTGTCTTTTTTTTCCCGCTATGATGCGCCCGTGTTGCCGCCTTATCCCATGCTGGCGCGTCTGCAGCCGGCGCTGCCCGGGATGGGCAGGGTGATTGCCCGCTTCGCACGCTGGGTCACGCGCAGTTGGCCGGAGCCCATCTACCAGCTGCGTGCCGAGCTAGGCTTGGGCCGGGGCCCCGATCCCATCTTCGAAGCCAAGCATTCTCCATACCTGGTGCTAGCGATGTTCTCGCCCTTGCTGGGCGAGCCGCAACCGGACTGGCCCGCTTCCACCAAAGTGACCGGCTTTGTCTTTTACGATGGCGACGCGGGCCAGCGTGATCTGCCGCCGGAGGTTGAGAGTTTCCTGCAACAGGGCCCGCCGCCGCTTGTCTTTACCCTGGGCTCGGCAGCCGTTCTGGACGCAGGCGACTTCTACCAGCAAAGCGCGCTGGCTGCCGAATTGACCGGCCAGCGTGCCGTGCTCCTGGTGGGAAGCGACCCGCGCAATATTCCCCGGCACACTTCGCAGAATGTGTGTGTGGCCAACTATGCGCCCTATTCCAGTCTCTTTCCGCGAGCCTCGGTCATTATCCATCAGGGCGGTGTGGGCACAACCGCGCAGGCGCTGATCTCCGGCAAACCCATGCTGGTGATGCCCTACAGCCACGATCAGCCGGACAATGCACGCCGGGTACGCCGCCTGGGCGTGGCCCGCGTGATTCGGCGAAAGCGCTATACGGCGGAACTTGCTGCCCGCAAGATCACGCTGCTCTTAGAGAAGACCGCGCATGCGGCAGCGGGCGGCCAAGATCGGAGAGCAGTTGCGCCGTGAAGATGGATTAAAGGCTGCCTGTGATGCGCTCGAAGCCCTGGGAAAGGGCCGACCCGGCACACGAGGCTGTGAGCAGCATAACCCGAGAATTTTCTCTATCGCTCTGCAGTCCATCCAAATCAGCTTGCTCGAGGCTAATTGGGATAGGAGTCGCTGAAAACTAATCTGCTGTCAGTGCGTGTCGCGATGAGTCCCGAAGGGACGCGTTGAGAGTAGCCCAGGACGTCAGTCCTCGGTGCACATTCCCATCGAGACCAGTCCCGGAGGGACGGCTGAGAATGTCCCAAGACGAGTCCTGGGTGTACCTGGACCGCACGTGAACGCTGACAGGTGATCATCAGAGCCAACCAGATTTTCTTCGAGAGAACCCGGTTCTCCACCCATCAACGGATCCCCGCTCGCCAGCGCCGTTTTATTCCCTAACTTGGACTGTTCCGGTCGAGCGTCCATGCGCATTTAAAATGCACTAGACTATGCCTGAAGATATCGCGCTACGGCTTCTCGCTGGCGCCGTGCCGCAACTCGAAGCCTCGTTTCGCGACCTGCCGGCACAGCCGGCGCCAGCGCCCGCCATCGACGACATGGCTGCGGTGCTGAGCCAGGTGGCCGAAAGAATGGCCGACAACTACCCCTACTTCCATCCTCTTTATGCGGGGCAGATGCTCAAGCCCCCGCACCCGTTGGCCCGCGCCGCCTACGCGCTCGCCATGGCGATCAATCCCAACAACCATGCGCTCGATGGCGGCCGCGCCAGCTCGCGTATGGAGGTGGAAGCGGTTCGCGAGATCGCCCGCATGTTTGGCTGGACAGATTATCTGGGACATCTAACCAGCGGCGGAACCTTCGCCAACCTCGAGGCACTCTGGATCGCCGGCCAGCTTGCTCCCGGCAAACGCATCGTTGCTTCCGAACAGGCGCACTATACGCATGGCAGAATCAGCGCCGTCCTCGGCCTGCCCTTCACCAGTGTGACGGCCGATCGTGCGGGCCGTATGGATTTGGCGGCGCTCGAGTCCACACTCCGCGAGGGCGACGTCGGCACGGTGGTGGTGACGCTGGGCACGACCGCAACCGGAGCCGTCGATCCGCTGCATCAGGTGCTCGCGCTGCGCAGCGCTTATCCATTCCGCATTCACGTCGATGCTGCCTACGGCGGATATTTCAAACTCGTCTCCACCCTCGGCGAGGAGGCAACGCGGGCCTTTGCCTGCGTGGCGCAGGCCGACTCCATTGTGGTCGACCCTCACAAGCATGGGCTGCAACCGTATGGCTGTGGCTGCATTCTTTTTCGCGATCCCGCCGTAGGCCGCTTCTATAAACATGACTCGCCCTACACCTATTTCACCTCGCAGGATTTGCATCTGGGCGAGATCAGCCTGGAGTGCTCACGCGCCGGCGCTTCAGCTGTAGCGTTGTGGGCAACTCAGCAGTTGCTGCCGCTCATCACAGACGGTGAGTTTGCTAGTGGGCTGCGTAGTAGTCGCGAGGCGGCAATGCTCTTGCATAAGAAAATCTGCGCGGATGGCCGGTTCCTCTCTCCCTTCGCACCCGAGCTCGACATTCTGGTGTGGGCGGTGCGTGCCGGCACCGTCGCTGCATCGTCCCGCCTGGCGCAACAAATCTTCGCCGCAGCCGCCCGTGAAAATCTTCATCTCGCGCTGGCTCAACTACCCAGCAGATTTTTCCCTGCTGGCTCGTGGGCTGACCAGTACGAGCAAAGCAGCGTTACCTGTCTGCGGTCCGTGCTCATGAAGCCGGAACATCTCGTTGGCTCGACGCAATCTGGAGCAGACTAAGCCTGGTAACGGGTGAGGTGCTGGCAATGCCATCCACGGGCCATTCGGACGCAACTGTGGCTGGATGAACGAACACGGCCCCGCGTGTTCACACCCTGAACAGGAAAATGTTGGAAATGTGCTCCCACGGAAGCACTAGATCGCTCGACGGAAGTGTCACTCCGATTCGTGATAAAAGCCAGGCGGTCGATGGTTAGAATAAGAGTACAGCGGTCAAACAGGTAATTTCGTCGAGGTTGACGGGCAAGAGTTCGCGAAGGCGCGCGCCAAGCGTGGAGCTGGAGCATCACCGGCGGTGCCGGCTAACAGGAGATAAGCAGGATGCATTTTTCGAACCAGCAACGCGATTTTTCTTCGATGGCTCTCTCTGAGCGAGGGGGCATAGTTGCGTACTTCTCGATGGAAATCGCCATCGCGCCCGACATGCCCACCTATAGTGGGGGGCTGGGTGTGCTTGCGGGAGACACCATGCGGTCCGCAGCCGATCTGGGCCTGGGACTATGCGCCGTCACTCTGCTCCATCGCAAGGGATACTTCCAGCAACATCTCGATGCACAGGGAATTCAGACCGCCGAGGACCAACCCTGGCCGTTGGAAAAATTTCTCGTGCTCGAAGATGCCGTGGTCGAGGTAACGATCGAGGATCGGCCAGTGATGGTCCGGGCATGGCGATACGATCTCGAGGGTGTCACCGGGCACACCATCCCGATCTACCTGCTGGATACGGATCTGCCCCAGAACGATACACGCGATCGAATGCTTACCGATCATCTCTATGGTGGCGATACGGATTACCGTCTGCGCCAGGAAGCCGTTTTGGGAATCGGTGGTGTGCGCATTCTCGAAGCACTGAATTACGACGTGAATGTGTACCACATGAATGAAGGTCATGCGGCGCTGTTGACGGTCGGCTTGATGGAACTGCAGTTGGGCGGCGATATGAGCCGGACCATCGAGGAACGGGATACGCAGGCCGTGCGCAACCGCTGTGTGTTTACCACCCACACTCCAGTTCCCGCCGGACACGACCGCTTTACCATGGACCAGACCTACAGGATTCTCGGCCCGGAAGTCGCGAACCTGCTGGAGCGCATGGGCGGCTGCCACGACGGCATGCTCAACATGACCTATGTGGCTCTCGCTTCATCGCGCTTTGTGAACGGCGTCGCCATGCAGCATGGCAAGATTTCCCGGGAGATGTTCCCCGACTATTCGATCGATGCCATCACCAACGGGGTGCACGCGGCCACCTGGACCGCTTCACCCATGCAGGCGATGTTCGATCGCGACGTTCCCCGCTGGCGCAAAGACAATTTCCAGTTTCGCTACGTGATTGACATCCCGCTGCGCGAAATCGAAAAGGCGCACGCACAGTCCAAGCGCATTCTCATCGACGAGGTGGAGAAGAGGACCGGCATTACGCTGCGCAGCAACGTCTTCACCATCGGCTTTGCCCGCCGCGTAGCCACCTACAAACGAGCCGACCTGCTCCTATCCGATCCTGAGCGCCTGGTGCACTGTGCGGAGAAGTTCCGCGGTATGCAGATTCTCTTCAGCGGCAAAGCTCATCCTCATGACGAACCAGGCCAGAAGACTGATCCGGCAAATCTTTGAGGTTGCTGCCAAGCTGGAGTCGGATGCGCTCAAAATCGTGTACCTGGAAAATTACGAATGGAAGCTCGCATCGATGCTCACCGCGGGGGTCGATCTGTGGCTGAATACGCCCCGCCGTCCGTTCGAGGCATCGGGTACCAGCGGTATGAAGGCGGCGCTCAACGGCGTCCCCAGCCTCAGCGTTCTTGATGGTTGGTGGGTCGAGGGCTGGATCGAAGGGGTGACGGGCTGGGCCATTCCCGACAGCGACAACCAGGATCTTGAGGTCGCAAGTCTTTATGACCGGTTGGAATCGACCATCCTTCCTCTCTACTACGGGGATCCGGAGCGGTGGCGGGCCGTCATGCGTTCCACCATCGCGCTCAACGGCTCATTCTTCAATACCCATCGCATGCTTCAGGAGTACATCTCGAACGCCTACTACCCGGACAAGGACGCCGTCTTCTCCAACGTCCTGGAGCCCGCTCTCGCCAAATAGAGGTTGTGTTACGACGTTGTGACGAGCTCGAAAGTCTCATCTGAGCCGGACAAGCCTAGCTGCTTGTCCGGCTCTTTCTTTGCTGCGTCCTGAACTGCCAGCTTATGAATCAAATTGCCGGCGTTAAACATCCTTGACTAAGGTGTGTGAGCGGCTTCAATCATAGGCGAGAGGCCGGAGCAGCGGCCCATCATGCCAAAGGGCATCCTTACACCCTCTGACTGCCGATTTGATCGCACAAAACGTATAATTTGATTGTGGCTGCAAAAGTGCTAAAAACCCCATGCCCTGCAGAGGGTACAGCAAAAGCCTCGGTTCCATAGCAAAAAGACGCTCGCAAACTATTCGCCGATTCTTCCGCTCGAGCCTGGCCGGCTCGTCTATGCCGGAGATTCACCCCTCTCCCCAGGGTCGTCGAGACTCCCGGAGAGAACGTCCCCTAGGAGTGAGCTAGCAAATGTGGATTGTTCGTCTTGCGTTACGGCGCCCCTACACCTTCGCCGTATTCACGCTCTTGCTGCTAATCATCGGTCCGCTCTCAATACTGAATACCCCGGTCGACATCTTCCCCAACATCGACATTCCCGTCGTAAGCATTGTCTGGCAATATCAGGGCCTCTCTGCGGAGAATATGGCCAGCCGCATCATTACGCTCACTGAACGCACGCTCACCACGACCGTCGACAATATCGATCACATTGAGTCGCAATCTCTCGACGGCGTCGCCGTGGTTAAGGTCTATTTCCAGCCGAAGGTCACAATTGCCACTGCCATTGCGCAGATCACGGCCGTATCGCAAACTCAGTTGCGGCAGCTGCCCCAGGGCACAACCCCTCCCCTGATCATTACTTACACTGCGTCCAGTGTGCCCATCCTGCAGCTTGGGCTATCCGGCCAGGGTCTTTCCGAACAACAATTAAATGACTTCGGGCTGAATTTCATCCGCACCCAATTCGCCACCATCGAGGGGGCTGAAAGTCCCTACCCTTACGGCGGCAAGCAGCGCCAGGTGCAGGTGGATCTGAATCTGAAGGCGCTGCAGGCGCGAGGACTTTCCGCCAACGACGTAGTAAACGCCATCGGCGTTCAGAATCTCATTTTGCCCTCCGGGACCATGAAGGTGGGCTCTTTCGAGTACCAGCTGGCCACCAATAGCGCGCCGACAACGGTTGAAGGGCTGAATGATCTTCCGATCAAGAGCGTGAACGGGGCAATGGTCTACATCCACGATGTCGCCCATGTGCGCGACGGGTTCCCTCCGCAAACCAATATTGTGCGCGTCGACGGCCAGCGCGCCAGCCTCATGAGCGTGCTCAAGAACGGCAATGTCTCCACCCTGGATGTGATCTCCAGAATCCGCAAGATGCTGCCCACCATTGAGCAGTCCCTGCCGCCGCAATTGCGCATAACGCCGTTGTCAGATCAATCGATTTTTGTGCGTGGCGCCATTGACGGGGTGGTGCGCGAGGGGATCATCGCGGGCTGCCTTACCGGCGTCATGATCCTGGTGTTCCTGGGCAGCTGGCGTAGCACCCTCATCATTGCTGTCTCTATCCCTCTTTCCATCCTGGTCTCACTCATTGTGCTCGGAGCTCTGGGCGAGACGATCAACATCATGACCCTGGGTGGCTTGGCGCTGGCCGTCGGCATCCTGGTCGACGACGCCACGGTCGAGATCGAGAACATCAATCGTAATCTCGAGGAAGGCAAAGAGGTGGAGCAGGCGATCCTGGATGGCGCCGCGCAAATTGCCATCCCGGCCTTTGTTTCTACTCTATCGATCTGCATCGTTTTTGTTCCCATGTTCTTCATGGGCGGAGTGGCCAAATATCTCTTTGTGCCCTTGGCCGAAGCTGTGATCTTTGCCATGCTGGCTTCTTATTTGCTTTCCCGCACCGTGGTTCCGACCATGGCCAAGTATCTACTTTTCGAGCATGATCCGGCATCGCAGCAGCAGAGGCGGCGGAGCCGGAATCCACTGATACGCGCCCAATTGGCCTTCGAGCACCGGTTCGAGCAGCTTCGTGTCTTCTACTTCCGCCTGTTGCAGCTTGCCATCGCACACAGCACGGTGTTCCTCATCCTGTTTTTTGTCTTTTCCATCGGCTCGTTCGCTTTGCTCTACCCCTGGCTGGGGCAGGACTTCTTTCCCTCGGTCGATGCCGGCCAATTCAAGTTGCATGTGCGCGCCCAGACCGGCACGCGCATCGAAGACACGGCCCTCCTGTGCGATCGAATCGACAATGCCATTCGCCGGGAAATTCCAAAACAGGAAGTCGTCAGCATCATCGACAACATTGGCATTCCCTATTCCGGCCTAAATCTCTCCTATACCAGCACTGGTGTGGTTGCCGCGTCGGATGCGGACATCACGGTGGCTCTCGCCGAAAAGCACCATCCCACCGATCTCTACGTCCAGGATCTGCGGGCCAAGCTGGGGGTGGAGTTCCCGGGAGTCACGTTCTACACACTGCCCGTGGATATGGTGACCCAGATTCTGAATTTTGGCTTGCCGGCCCCCATCGATATCCAGGTCATTGGCCACAACGTGGAGGGCAATCGCGTGTTTATCGATAGGTTGCTGAAGGATATAAGCTACGTGCCGGGCACGGCGGATCTACACATCCAGCAGCCTTTCAACGATCCGCACTTTCTGATCGATGTAAACCGCTCCAAGGCCCAGGACATCGGATTGACGCAGCGGGACGTAGCCGGCAGCCTGTTGGTCTCGACCAGTGGCAGCTATCAGACCAACCCTACCTTCTGGCTCGATCCAAGAAACGGTGTTAGTTACAACATATCCGTGCAATCGCCGCAGTATGAGCTGCAGTCGATCGCTGACCTGGAAAAGATCCCGCTGACAACCAGCAGCGCGGCGACCACGATCGCCCCAAGCCCCTTTCAGACCGTAGGGTCGTCGAGCGTCACCCCAATAGGGACAGGTGCTTCTCCCTCGACGGCGGCGGGGGTCGAGCCGATCCAGATTCTGGGAAATGTAGCCACCATCATTCGTGGGGCGGAGCCTGCTACTGTCAGCCACTACAACATTGCCCCGGTGCTCGATATATACGGGAATGTTGTCAATAGCGATCTGCGTAGCGTGTCGGACAAGATCTCTTTAATCATCGACCAGCACCGCAAAGAGCTGCCGCGTGGTTCGCAGATCGTCATGCGCGGCCAGGTGCAGACGATGAACTCCTCATTTATCGGCTTGACCAGTGGCTTGGCTTTTTCCATCCTGCTGGTTTACCTGCTGATCGTGGTGAATTTCCAGTCGTGGCTCGATCCTTTTATGATCATCGCCGCGTTGCCTGCCGCGTTGTGCGGCATCGTGTGGATGTTGTTCATTACCGGAACCCATATCAGCGTGCCTGCCTTGACCGGTTCCATCATGACTATGGGCGTGGCCACCGCGAATTCCATTCTGGTGATCAGTTTCGCCCGCGAGCAAATGGAAGAAAACGCCGGGGACGCACACGCTGCTGCGTTGAGCGCCGGGTATACCCGCTTCCGGCCGGTGACTCATGACCGCGCTGGCTATGATCATCGGCATGATACCCATGGCCCTGGGTTTGGGCGAGGGCGGGGAACAAAATGCACCCCTGGGCCGGTCGGTCATCGGCGGATTGCTGTTCGCAACCGCGGCCACTTTGTTCTTCGTGCCCACATTCTTCAGCGTGATTCACGGCTGGCTTGGGCGCCGCAGCGAGCAGACTTCGGCCGCCGCCGGCGGGACGGATCTGGACGACTAGAAAGTATCATCGGAGAGAGCGTAGACATGAATCAGGAGAGAAGAGACGAGCGGCCGGAACCCGCGGGTCAGGGACACGGTGCACCTCCGGATGCCCCGCCTCTATCCGGCCGCGTCGCTGCAGTCATGATCGTAGTGCTGCTAATCCTCGCAGCCCTGGTAGTGGTTGCCGGGATTGTGCCCCGGGTGCGCGCCCGCACCAAGCTCAAGGATCAGACCGATGCACTCGCTGCCCCCGACTGTCATCGTCAATCCGCCCCACCCGGGGAAGACCGGGCAGGAAATCATATTGCCGGGCAATGTCTACGCCTATTCCGACGCGTTGCTTTATGCACGCACCGACGGTTACCTGAGCAAATGGTATTTCGATATCGGGGCACATGTCCGGCGGGGCCAGCTGCTGGCAGTGATCAGCGCTCCGGAGGTGGACAAGCAGCTGCTTCAAGCGCGCGCTGATCTGTCCACGGCGGAGGCCAATGCCGGCCTGGCCAAGATCAACTCCGGCCGCTACCAGGGATTGCTCACGCAAAACGCCGTTTCGAAACAAGACACGGACACCTTCGTCAGCCAGGCAGCTTCCACCAGCTCGGCCGTAAAATCTGCCCAGGCCAATGTACAGCGGCTGGAGGACCTGCAATCGTTCGAGAAAATCTACGCGCCCTTCAGTGGAGTGATTACTGCCCGCAGTGTCGATGTCGGGCAGCTGATCAATGCAGGAGCCGGCACGCAGATGTTTCGTGTCTCTGATATCGATGTATTGCGTGTCTACGTCAACGTTCCGCAGATTTATTCGCAGGTGGCCGTTCCCGGTACCACGGCCCAGCTGACCCTCTCTGAATTTCCCGGGCAGTTATTTCACGGGAAGGTGGTGCGCACGGCAAAGGCCATCGATCCCAGCTCGCGTACCCTGTTGGTCGAAGTCGATGTCGACAACCGGGATGGCAAGCTCCTGCCCGGGGCTTATACCGAAGTGCACATGAAGGTGCACGACGGAATCGCGGCCATGATTATTCCTGTCTCCGCACTGATTTTTCGCGGCCAGGGATTGCAGGTTGCCACGGTGGTCAAGGGGCCCAATGGGGATCAGGCCAAGTTGGTCCAGGTGACGCTGGGCCAGGATGACGGATCCACGGTGCAGGTCATTCACGGCCTTAGTGCAGACTCCCAAGTGATCCAGAATCCGCCCGACTCCTTAATCGAAGCGGAGCCGGTGCACGTGGTCCAACCGGATAAAGAAGCGGAAGGCAACGAGCAGCACCCGCCTTCCGGGGGCCCGCAGGAATGAAGCAGCCTGATACCCAGTTGAACTTCGTTTTGCGCATAGCGAGGCTTGTCCTTCCTGCGCTTCCGATGCTGCTCTCCGGTTGCACCGTGGGGCCCAACTATCACGACCCACCGCCCCTACCGCGCCCGCCTTCAAAGAAACGGCCGTCCATGTGCCACCGCCGAGCCTACCGGGTGGCGGATGGAAGCAGGTGAGCCCGAACGATAGCGCGCTCCGCCCCAATTGGTGGGAGATTTATCAAGACCAACAACTGGATAAGCTGGAGCAGCAGGTCGCGGTTTCGAACCAGACGCTCAAAGCCTCCTATGAGCAGTACATGCAGGCCCGGGCTGCCGTCCAATATTACCGTTCGCAGTACTTTCCCACGGTGCAGGTTGGCACATCAGCCACCCGTGAGCGCCAATCGCAGAACCGTCCGTTGTATGTTCCCGGAAGCAAGAGCACCTACAACGATCTTTTTCTTCAGGGAGAGGTCACGTGGGAACCGGATTTGTGGGGCAACATCCGTAGAGCGGTGGAATCACAGAAGGCGACCGTCCAAGCCACCGCGGCAGACCTGGCAAATGTCGATTTGAGTATTCGATCGGAGCTGGCAACTGATTACTTCGAAATGCGCGGCCTCGACACCCAGCAGCGCCTGCTCGACAACACTGTGGTGCAATATGAGCAGTACCTGGAGCTGACTCAGGCCCGCTTCAGCGGGCGGCGTGGCCACTGAGTCGGACGTTGCCCTGGCGCAGACACAAGTGGACCAGACCCGCGCCCAGGCCATCGATGTTGGCGTCGCGCGAGCCCAGTACGAACATGCCATCGCAACCCTCACCGGTGTCCCCGCGTCGAGTTTTGGTCTTCCTCCCGCGCCGCTCGATCTGCAGCTGCCGCAGGTGCCGGTGGGCGTGCCTTCGCAATTGCTCGAACGCCGTCCGGATGTTGCCGGTGCGGAGCGGCGCGCGGATGCGGCCAATGCCCAGATAGGGATTGCGATCGCGGCGTACTACCCCACGATTAATCTGACCGGCACAGGCGGTTTTGAAAGCAAGGCTCCGACTACCTTGATCCAGGGTCCAAGCGCACTCTGGTCGCTGGGTGGCTCGGCAGTGGAGTTGCTATTCGACGCCGGTCGCCGTCACGCCATCACCGAAGAGGCCCGGGATGTGTATGAGCAAAACGTTGCTAACTACCGGCAGACGGTCCTGCAGGCCTTTCAAGAGGTAGAGGACAATCTTTCCGGCCTGCGGATACTGAATAGCGAATCGGTGGCGCAGCAACACGCGGTTGACTCCGCGCAACGTTCGCTCCTCATTTCGACCAATCGCTACAAGGGCGGTGTCACGACTTATCTCGAAGTGATCACGGCCCAGACCACGCAGTTGGCCAACCAGCGCACGGCTGCGGATATCACCACCCGTGAGTTTGCGGCCAGTGTGCAACTCATCAAAGCTTTGGGCGGCGGTTGGGATACCACCAAGTTACCCACGCCATAGGAACACCCCTGCGTCCTCGATCATAGAACTAGCTAGAGGTCCTCGTCCTGAGTACGTCATGACTGCGAATTGGAATTTGGCAGCGAACCGGTCGTGAAAACCTGCTCGGCCTGCCCAGCGGATACACGATAGATCACGAATTCACGATCGCGGCTGCTGCGCAGTTCGAAAACCAGATCTCCCCGGTTGTCGGCCTTCGCATCCACTGCATCGACCAGCCGCATTTTCGGTGTCTCGTCGAGGTGATCGTCATCGGTCACTGACTTGAAAAGCACTTTGGGCACCCCGTTGAAATCCGGCTGAGCGATCAGGGTGACATATTTGGTCTTGCCCGCATGATCCGTCGTCTCCCCGGAGAAGACCAGCGTCGCCCCTCCGCTGTAAGTCAGCTCATAGGCCTTGAAGCGCTCGTTGGTAAATACCAGCTTCGGGGGGGTGGGTTGGGCGGTGGTCGTCTTATGGCTGATGCGTGGCTGTGGTTGCAGCGTGCGTTGTGGCTGCAGTGTGCCTTGTGGTTGCGGTGTGGGGTTTGACCGCGGGCTTCACCGGCGGCTGTGCGGCGGCAATCGCGTTGCTGGCCGCGATCTCCATCGCCGTCTGCATCTTGGCGGCATCCGCCGGATCCGCCCATAGATAAACGAAAGGATGGACTTCGCGGTCGCTGGCGTCGGAAACCGCGATCATCTGTTCCAGGCCGGACGGAACGCCGGTGAGCTCGGCCGGTTGAAAGTCGTCGCTCATGCTCTGCTGGCCGTGGATCAGGTGCGGCCGGTCCGGATCGGCGCCAGCCGATGGCTGTCTCCGGCGCCGCACTATTCCCACCGCTTGCACTGCGGGTGCTGGGGGTTGAATCGGAAGAGTCCGACCGCCTGCGCAAAGTAGGACGGTCGGGATCACTGGAAGGTGGATTGCTGGAAGCCTTGGTGCTCGATGAAGAGGAGGCTAACCAGAGCCGAGAACTGTCCTGGCTTCCGCTGCCGTCCTTTCTGACCAAGTGGGGATGGCCGTCCCCCGCATCACTCACCACAACCTGGGGCATGTTTCTGCCTTGCTTTGGTTTCGCCCGCTTTGGCGGGGTCGCCATTGGCTTCCACGCGCCATAGCCAAACCAATAGCCATCCACATCATGCGCCGTATTTATGTCAAAAAGTCCGCTTGGTAACGCCCGCATCCTGCAGCACATATTCGGTTCCCGGTTGCAGCGCCAGCGGCTCCGGCTTGGCCAGGTAGAGCCCTCCCGGCTGATATTGTTCGCCATCGAAGACGGAGATCGGGATGATGCGGCTGGCTTTCGGCTTCCCTATCTCGCCGGTCCACTCGAGAACAGCGATCGCGCGCACCGTCGCCGCAGCTTTCTTGGTGTTCTCCAGGCGTCCGGGTATTGTGCCCAGGCCGGCATGGCGAGCCAAGCGCAAGCAAGGGAGCGGGCTTGAGTGCCTCATCGTGGAATAATCTCGTTGAGGGCGCTCACGCTGGTCAGCGCCGCGGCATTGCATCTCGTTTTTTGGAAGGATCTTTCTCATGGAAGTGAACGACAAAGTTGCTGACTTCACGCTTGCAGACCGAAGAAGACAAGACCGTGCATCTGAAGATTTCGCCGGTAAACCGGTGGTGCTTTTCTTTTATCCCAAGGCCGACACTCCCGGCTGCACCATCGAAGCCTGCGGCTTTCGTGACGTCTTCAAAAAGATACAGCAGGCCGGGGCCGTTGTTCTGGGTATCTCCCGCGACACGCCCAAAGCGCAGAAGAAATTCAAAGAGAAGTACGACTTGCCCTACACCCTCCTTGCAGATGTAGACGAAGTAGTTTGCAAACAGTTTGACGTTCTCAAGGAAAAGAATATGTATGGCAAGAAAGTGATCGGTATCGAGCGGACCACCTTCCTCATCGGCCCCGACCAGAAGTTGCTGAAAATCTTCCCCAAAGTAAAGCCGGAAGGGCATGCAGAAGAGGTTCTTGCAGCCGTCAAAGCCGCACATGGTTAATACTTCGGCCTGCGCCCAGGCGGCTCTCGTTCCCCGGAAGTTCTATCTCGATCCTCCCGACGTGGTCGCGCAGAGACTGCTGGGAAAGCTGCTGGTGAGACCTGGAGAAACGCTGGTGGGCCGCATTGTCGAAGTGGAGGCTTACTTCGGCGAGTCGCGACCCCGCGTCGCACTCCTTTCCCGGCAAGACGGCCAGAAACGCCGTGCTCTTCGGACCGCCGGGATTTGCCTACGTCTACTTCATCTACGGCATGCATTTTTGCCTGAATGTCTCCTGCGAACCGGAGGGCCGTGCCGGAGGCGTGCTGTTCCGGGCGCTGGAGCCCATCTGCGGCCTGGAGGCCATGGCTGCCGGCCGTGGCTTGGCTGCTCCAGTCCGGGGCGGCAAAATTGCCACCTTGACCTCCGGCCCCGGGCGACTGTGCCAGGCCTTTGGGATCACGCGGGAGCGGGACAACGGCGCCGATTTTACCTCGCCAAAATCGGATCTGCAGATCCAGGATGACGGCTTTGTCGCCAGAGAAAGTCCTGGTCACGCCCCGCATCGGCATCACCAAGGACGCGGAACGGCTGGCCCGCTTCGTGCTCGCCGGCAACCCCTTTGTTTCTAGCCGCAAAGGCTAGCCGCCGGCGAATCTGGGCATCGCACTTCCTGCAAGTGTACCCAAGCTCTAAAGCAACAGGTTGTCGATAAGTCCGCGTTGTGCCCACCCGTTGCGCGCCACCGCCACCAGAACGCTCCTGAGCCCGCAGCAGGCACATCCTCCAGCGTGTCCGGGATCGACCATGCGGCAGTAGTCCACCCGCACCGCAGGTTCCTCCCGAAGGATATGCATAGCCTCGGCAATCAGCTTGGCTCGAGTCCCATGCTCGCCGCTCCTGAAACTGCTGCTCGACCGCCATACAGAGCCCGGGAGAGCACCAGCGCCTGGCGCCGCTGTTCTCCGCTCAGATTGCGATTGCGCGAACTCATCGCCAGCCCGTCCGCCTCGCGCACCGTTGGGCACACCTCCATTTGGACCGCAAACTGCAGATCGCGCACCATCTTGCGCAGCACAGCGACCTGGGCGGCGTCCTTCTGCCCAAAAAAGCCTGCTCCGGGAGCGAAGATATGCAACAGCTTCGCCACCACTGTAGCCACCCCGCGAAAGTGGCCCGGACGCGACGCCCCGTCCAGGCGATCACTCAAGCCCGCGACTTCGACGAAAGTGCTGGCGCCCGCCGGGATACATCTCCTCGACGGAGGGAGCAAAGACCAAGTCAACGCCTGCTGCTTCGAGTGTCCGGCAATCCTGCTCCAAGCTCCGGGGATAGCTGGCGAAGTCTTCCTGGGGTCCAAATTGGGTCGGATTTACGAAGATGGAGACCGCCACCACATCGCAGCTGCCTGCGCGGCACGCACCAGGGAAAGATGCCCCTGGTGCAGGGCTCCCATAGTGGGCACCAGCCCCAAGGTCTTGCCTGCCGCGCGGAAACGGGCACACGCGCTTCTGGTCTCAGCGATGGTGTTCAGCACCAGCATCGCGCTAAGCCTTCCGCCTGGCCGTGCCTTCTTCCCGGAGCAGAGCCGCCATCGCGTCTTTGCCCAGATGGTAGCTTTCCTCTTCGCCGGGGAATTGACGTCCTTCCACATCGTCGCGGTAACGATGGACCGCATCCGTGATCAAGGCCGCGGCGTCGCCGTAGCGGCGCACGAATTTCGCGGGAGGGGAGAAGGACAGGTTGATGAGGTCGTGCAGCACCAGTATCTGCCCATCGCAGTGCGGCCCGGCGCCGATGCCGATGGTCGGGATGTGGAGAGCGGCGGTAATGCGCTGCGCCACTTCCGTGGGAATGCCTTCCAGGACCACCGCGAAGGCGCCGGCCGCTTCCAGGGCCAGCGCGTCTTTCACCAGGTGATGGATTGCCGCGAGCGACTTGCCCTGTACCCGGTAGCCGCTCATGCGATGGACGGATTGCGGCGTAAGGCCCAGGTGCGCCATCACCGGAATCTCAGCATCCGTGAGCCGTTTGACCAAGTCAATGCGGCTCGCTCCGCCTTCGATTTTCACCGCCTGAGCGCCGGCTTCCTTCAGGAAGCGTGCGGCATTGGCTATTCCTTCCGCAGTGCTCACCTGGTAGGAGCCGAAGGGCATGTCGGCAACGACCATGGCGTGCTTGACCGCCCGGCGCACAGCGCGGGTGTGAAGGAGCATCTCGTCCATGGTGACGGGGAGGGTGTTTTCGTAACCCATCACCACCATGGCCAGAGAATCCCCCACCAGGATGAAGTCGACGCCCGGCCTCGTCCACCAGCCGTGCCGTGGCGTAGTCGTACGCGGTCAGGGCCACGATGGGTCTGCCCTTGCGTTTTTCTTGTCTTGAAGTGTTTGGATGGTGACCCGGGCGGGTAGCGGGCGCGGACGGATCCGCGCTGCGGAAATGCGTGAGGCTCATGGCGAACTCCAGTGCAACTCCCATTTAGGGATGCTGCCCGATTCAGTACTGAGTATACGCCGTTCCATCTACGCCCGGCAGAGTACTGATTATCTTGGCCTCGGAGTGTCCTCCAGGTTCTGTTTGAGAATCGCCAGAATCTCAACATGGCCCATTTTCTGCGCCCAGGCCTCAGGAGTAGCCCAGACCTCGGCATCCTCCTCCCGCACCGGCGCGCCGCGCTGAAGGAGCAACTCGACCAGCTCCTTGTGTCCCCATCGGCAGGCCCAACCCAGAGGGGTCGATTTGCAGCAGTTCATCCCGGACATCCAGCCGCGCACCATGGTCAATCAGCATCGCGGCAAATCGCGCCCTGTCCGCTCCCGACAGCCCACTGTGACGCCCGGCAGTAAAGTGCAGGACGGTTTCGTGGCGACGCCCAACGTTGGCATCGACACCATGAAGAAGTAGCGCCTCGAGGCTCCGGAAATGGCCCTCGTTTTGTAGGGAGTCCTCTCCGGCCCCGCGAACCGGTTGGATCAGGACCCAGTGCCAGCGAGGGTCCTGCGGCGGCCAATCGAGATGAGACAACGCCATGGCAACGATCTCCGGGCACCCGTGGTCCGCCGCGGCCCAGGCCAACTCAGCGACCACTTCCTCGCTTGGGCGCCTGCGCAAGCAGTCGCCGCGCTTCCTCTACGTCGTAGGTCTCGGCGACCATGTAGGGGTGTCGCTTGGCACCTCGCTCCAGCAACAAATTCTTTACCCGATCGTCTTCATGGTTCCAAGCATTGCTGCAGCGGCCACCCGGAAGCGTAAACATTGGCATTCGGGTCGGCACCTCGATCAAGCAGCAGCCTGGTCATCGCGAGATCGCCCGCTAATGCCGCATACCACAGGGGCATACCCCAACTTTGGGTCGGCTCCTCGAGCTGATTCCAGCAGCATGCGCTCGTCTACGTCTGCGCCAAGATCGAGCAGCAGTTCGGCGCTTCCCAACTGGCGATGGTTTACGGCCAGCGTCAACAGACCGCCGGATCCAGTGATTTGCCGCAGCGATTCTGGTGCGGCGGCGATGAATTGCCGGACCCGGGGCAGGTCTCCCAATGCCACCGCCGCGCGCACCGTCAGCGCCGATCCGTGCTCCAGTAGCAACGCCGCGATCTGCGGGAATCGTTCCGCGCGCTTGTTGCGCGGATCCGCCCCAAGTGCAGCATGATCAAGGGGCATGAGCTCACTCGGGTCTTTCTTGTGCACATTGGCCCGCCTGTCCAGCAGCCAGGCGACCAACTCCGGCAGGTTTCTTCGCGCCGCCACGTGTAAGGGCGTCATACCATCCCGGTCGCAGGCGTGAATCAGCGTGCGATCCTGATCCAGCAGCTGCATTGCTGTCGTGTCGTCACCCTGCGCGATGGCGGCACTAATCTGGTCCTGCATTGGGGAGACGGTTGCATTGGAGCAACTCATCTCCTCTCGCCGGTGGCGCTCCTCTTCTTCAATCACGGCGACAATATCGTCATAGTGCCGTTCTCTCGCGAGCGTCCATGCAGACGTCGCATCCCGGTGGGGAAATATGCCCTTGCGCGCGTCCGCACCAGCCGCCATGAGAAGGCGCGCCATTGCCGCGTCGCGGCGAAGCACTGCATAATGCAGTCCCCGATGCTCATCGTTCTCCGCCCGGTCTGTCGCCACCAACTCGGGGCGGCTGGCGAGCAACGATTCTTACTTGCGTAAGGTCACCCGTCTGTACAGCCTCAGCGAAGCGGCGGATATTCGCGCCATCGACAAACGCCTTCAGTTTGGGCCAACTCGCAAAGCCGTAGGCACGCGCAATTACCCTCTGTGCATCGTTGAGTGCAAAGCTGCTCTTGTCTCGAATGTGTTCAAAGCGGTTCACTTCCGCAAGTGCGCTGGGTGCACCCGCGCGAAATTCCTGCAAAAGCTCTTTGGCTTGTTTGCGCAGCTGCTCCAGGTTGGGCTGCTCGGCTAAACGGCGCGTGGGCGCTGGATTGGAAGCAGGGACGGACATGACGATCTCCTTTTTGTCATTGCCCGGTGTCCGCGTTTCGGGCTAAAAGAAGACTCGCCTGTCGAATTGTGAAGATCAGAATCGTCGGTGGGCTCAGCCCTGCCCGCGGACACGGTGGCGTCCGATTCGCCACCACGAGTATAGCGCGTGGGCAGGAGGGTTCAAGCGCCGTTTCCCTGGGTCGGAGGGGGCATAAAGTATTGCTTGCCCTTGATCGGTTCGGAGAGCCGCTTGAGCAGCAGCGCCAGATCCTGGGGGCGGTTGACGAAGTCGATCTCCGATGTGTCGACTACCAGCAGATCGCTGGCCGTGTAGTGGAAGAAGAAGTGCTCGTATGCCTTCGCCACCTGCTCGATATAGGCGTCGCTGATGGCTTGCTCCTGGCTTATCCCCTTGCGCCGCAGACGCTGCTTCAGTACGTCCGGTGATGCGTGCAAATAAATCACCAGGTCGGGTGTGGGTACCTCGCTGCGAAAGATCTGGTAGAAGCGGTTGTAGAGTTCCAGTTCCGCATCGCGTGAAATTGATGTAAGCGAAGAGCTTGTCTTTCTCGAAGAGGTAGTCGGCCACCATGGGGGGCGGCTCGCTGCCGGCCAGCTCTTTCGCCGCCTGCCGCATCTGGTCGTACCGCTCCACCAGGAACCACATCTGGGTAGCGAGCGCCATGCCGCTCAGTTCCTGATAGAAGCGGTCGAGGAAGGGGTTGTTTTCCGGCTCCACAATGCGGAGCGCCTGCAGCTTTTCTGCCAGAATCCGGGCCAACGTCGACTTGCCGACGCGAATCGGCCCCTCGATGGCGATGAATCTGGGCGTCTCAAACAACTCTGCCATGATTAAAGGAGAGAAAAACCGAAGATACCACATTTACACTCTGGAAGCATGCTTACGAAGCTGGTCTCTGCGGGTCTGATTACCGGCCTTATCGGCTGGAGGCTATACCTATGCCGCGAGATGGCCTACTTCGCAACTCTTCGGCCGCACAGTCGTCGCCGGCTCCGATATTCAGCAAGTCGCGCTTACCTTTGATGACGGCCCCAATGATCCTTACACCCAGCAGTTGCTCGATTTGCTGGATTACCACGAGGTGCGTGCAACCTTCTTCCTGATTGGCTCCTTTGTGCGCCAGCGGCCTGATATTGCCCGGGCAATCCAACAGCGCGGCCATCTGCTGGGGAACCACACTATGACTCATCCTTCGCTGCTCTGGCAGCGGCCCGCGCGTATCCGCGAGGAACTTGCGGTTTGCAACTCTGTCATCGAGGACGCGACGGGAGAAGCAGTGAAATGGTTTCGACCGCCTTTCGGTTCCCGCCGCCCGGATGTGCTGCATATGGCGGAAGAACTTGGCCTCACACCAGTCATGTGGAACATAACTGCGCATGATTGGGATGCCATCGACTCTGAGGCGCTGACGGCACGGATACAAAGCGCCATTCACCGCAACCAGCGCCTGCATAGGGGCAGCAACATCCTCCTGCACGACGGCGGTCACAGAGAAATGGGAACCGACCGCTCCATCACCCTTACGGCGACGTGGCTTCTCCTCGAAGCCTGGGCCGGCACCGGCTTGCGAACAGTCACCGTAGATGCCTGGGGATAGACTTTCAGTGTCCGTACTACAAGCTGATGATGGGTGCCTCACATCTCGCTTGTTTTCGCGAGATGTGAGGCACCACAGCCCTAACCCGCAATTTTTTTAACATCCATGGACTGTCGCAGGTCGAAACCCTAGTTGCGAGCAGCAAGCATCGACGCAAATGCCTTGCGAGCGGCCTCAACCGTGAAGTCAATGTCAGCGTTGGTGTGGGCCGTACTGAGAAACGCCGCCTCGAATTGTGAGGGAGGGAGCCATACACCCTGATCCAGCATCGTCCGCTGAAAGCGCCCAAAGGCTTCCGTGTCTGATGCAGCTGCGGTCGCGAAATCGGTGACCGGCGCCCCGGTAAAGAACCAGGTGACCATGGAACCGGCGCGGTTGGTTTCCATACTGATTCCCGCATCCCGTGCAGCAGCTGCAATGCCCTTGGCCACCGCCGCAGTTTCTTTCTCCAATCCGGCATACACTTCCGCCGTATGGTCCGCCAGGTAGCGCAAGGTGGCAATCCCGGCAGCCATCGCTAGCGGGTTGCCGCTGAGCGTTCCCGCCTGATAGACAGGACCCAGCGGCGCCAACAAGTCCATCATCCTGGCTTTGCCGCCAAAAGCGGCGCAGGGTAGCCCCCCGCCGATGATCTTTCCCAAGCAGGTGAGATCGGGATCGATGCCAAAGACTTGCTGGGCTCCGCCCAGCGCCAGGCGGAAGCCGGTCATGACCTCGTCAAAGATCAGCAAGCTTCCCCTCTCACGGGTGATGCGCCGTAAACCCTCCAGATACCCAGGTGCAGGAGGAACGCAGCCCATATTGCCCACCACCGGTTCCACGATGACGCAGGCAATCTGGTCCTGATGTTTGACGAAAGCCTCCTCCAACACAGCCAGATCATTAAACGGAAGCGCAAGGGTCCAGTGGGCGATCTCCTCCGGGACGCCTGCCGAGCCAGGCAGGCCGAACGTGGCCAAGCCCGAACCGGCCTTGACCAGAAGGCCATCCGAGTGACCGTGATAGCAGCCCTCGAACTTAATCACATATTTTCGAGCGGTAAATGCCCGCGCCACGCGGATGGCGGACATCGTCGCTTCGGTGCCTGAGCTGACGAAGCGCAATTTTTCGATGGAGGGCATGGCCGTTACCACCAGCTCTGCCAGGTCGGCTTCAGCCGCGGTCGACGCCCCGAAGCTGGCGCTCCGTTCCGCTGCCCGTTGGATCGCCTCCACCACCAACGGATGCGCATGGCCCAGGATCATGGGACCCCAGGACCCAAAGTAGTCCAGGTAGCGATTGCCGTCGGCATCCCACAAGTAAGCTCCCGCGGCTCGCTCCAGGAACGGCGGATCTCCCCCGACCGCACGGAAGGCGCGCACGGGCGAATTTACGCCTCCCGGCAAGTAGCGCTCTGCGCGCCGCTGCAACTCTCTGGATTGACTCAGTTCTCGCTGCAAAAACAGTCCCCTTTTGCTTCAGTATAGGGGAACGTGCAGATCTGCCTGGGCCCCCGCACGATGTTAAACTGACAGTTCTCGGGGATACATTTTCCAACCAATCCAAACGCGCCAGCCTCTCGGCCGGTATCCCACGCGAAATTGGAAAAGCCTTGCCAGATGCAACGCGCAAATCCGCCAAGTCCCCCGCCACCTATGCCTCGGCGGGCGTCGATCTCTCAGAAGGGGATCGCACCAAGCAGCGCATCAAGTATCTTGCGCAAAAAACATTCAACAAGCAGGTTCTGGGCGATATCGGCGGCTTCGGCGGCCTCTTCCGGCTGGATATAGCAAAATACGCCGACCCGATTTTGGTTTCGAGCGCGGACGGAGTGGGCACCAAGCTAAAAGTCGCCTTTGCCCTTGGTATGCATCACACCGTCGGCGCCGACCTCGTCAACCACTGCGTGAACGACATCGCGGTGCAGGGCGCGACGCCCCTTTTCTTTCTCGACTATCTGGCGACTGGCCAATTGGATGGAGAGGTAGCCCAGACCGTGGTGAGCGGTTTAGCTGAAGCCTGCCGTGCCAACGGCTGCGCCCTCATCGGAGGCGAGACCGCTCAGATGCCCGGCTTCTATGCCGATGGAGAGTACGATCTGGCCGGCTTTATCGTCGGAGCAGTCGACAAGGAAAAACTGATCACCGGCAGCAAAATTCAAGCGGGCGATGTGCTCATCGGCTTTCCTTCCACAGGCTTGCATACCAACGGCTATTCCCTGGCGCGCAAACTTTTTTTTGAGGTTGCCGGCTATGCGCCGAACCAGTACGTCAACGATTTGAAGGACAAAGCCGGGGCGGCCCTGATGAAGGTGCACCGCAGCTACCTGGCGGTGATTAAAAAACTGACCGCCGCCGAACTGGTCGTGGGCATGGCACACATCACCGGTGGCGGGATTACGGAAAACCTGCCGCGCATATTGCCCAAGACGATCTCCGCGGTTGTGGAGACCGCCTCCTGGACCCCGCCACCCATCTTCACCCACTTGCAGGAACTAGGCAGCGTCGAGCAGGAAGAAATGCTGCGCACCTTCAACATGGGTATCGGGCTGATCGCCGCGGTACCCGCGGACAAATTCAGGCGGGCAAAATCGATGCTTGACCGGGCAGGAGAGAAGTTCTGCGTCATCGGCCGCGCGGTCAAGGGAGACCGCAAGGTCATCTACGCATGACCTCGGGGAGCCAGGGGTCGCTCCGGATCCACCGCTTGGGGATCCTGCTTTCTGGCCGGGGATCCAACTTTCTAGCTATCGCCGAGGCAATCGCTCAAGGACGCTTGGAGCAAGCTGAGATCGCGGTAGTGATCTCGAACCGCGGCAACGCGCCCGGGATCGCGGCCGCTCGCAGCGCGGGATTCGCCACCCAGGTGATCGAGGCGCGGGGACGGCAGCGCGACGAACACGATGCCGAGATCGTTGCCAGCCTGCATGCGCATCAGGTCGATCTGGTCTGTCTCGCCGGCTACATGCGCCTGCTGTCAGCGGAGTTTGTGCGCGCCTTCCCGCAGCGCATCCTCAACATCCACCCGTCGCTTCTGCCGGCTTTTCCCGGCCTCGACGCGCAAGGCCAAGCGCTCGCCTATGGGGTCAGCGTCTCGGGATGCACTGTGCATTTCGTCGACGAGGAGCTGGACCACGGCGTCATCGTGTTGCAGAAGACAGTTCCAGTCCTGCCGGAAGATGACGAGCCCACGCTCGCTGCACGCATTCTTGCCCAGGAGCATGTGGCCTACCCCGAGGCGATTGCGCGCGTGCTTTCCGGCAAGTACCGCATCGCCGGGCGCCGCTATGTTGCGCTCGAATGATCAGACAGAAACCGAGTGAGCCTCACCCAGAGTGAGTTTGGCCGTCATCTTTCTTTGTCCGCGGAAGAAAGTCACGGTAACAGTATCGCCTGCCTGATGGTGGTCCATGATCTCGGAAATATCCTGCGGGCTGGTCACCCCGTCATCGTCAATCGCAACGATCAGGTCGCCGCCCAGATAAATCGGCGTGTTGCCCAGGTAAGCTTGCTGATTGCCGCCCCGTAATCCAGCACGCTCGGCAGCTCCGCCGGGAATGACCTTCTGTATCAGCACGCCGTAATCGGCCGGCAATCCAATCTGCTCTGCGAGGTCGGGCCCGATGGCCAGCGATGCGATGCCCAGCGAAGGCCGGCGCACACGGCCGTATTTGGAGTAGTCCGACAGCACCGCCTTAATGGTGTCCACCGGAATGGCGAAACCGATGCCGGAACTTTGCTCCGCGCCGCCGGTGGCGATCAAGGTATTCATACCAATGACCTCGCCGCGCGAGTTCAGCAGCGGGCCACCGGAGTTACCAGGATTGATGGCCGCATCGGTCTGCAGCGCGTTCTCGATGGTCGCCCCCTGCGGTTCGCGCACCGAGCGAATAGAACTGATGATCCCCGTCGTCATGGTGCCGTTCAATCCAAAGGGATTGCCGATGGCGTAGACATTTTGCCCCACCTGCAGGTCCCGCGATTCGGAAAGCACAGCCGGGGTGAGGTTTGGGGCATTGATCTGCAGCAAGGCAAGATCATGCGCCTTGTCCTGCAGAACGACCTGCGCCGAGTACTTGTGCTTGTCGCTGAGTGTTACCTCCACCTTCTGCGCATTTTCGATCACGTGGTAGTTGGTCAGGATGCGGCCATCTTTGCTGAGGATGAAGCCCGATCCCTGGCCTGACTGGGGCACCACTCCGTAAAAAAAGTCGAAGGCCAGGGCGGAGGAAGTGACGTTTACGACCGAAGGTAACGTGCGCTTATAGACCGCAATCCGATTGGTTTCCTCAGCGGTATAAGCCGGCTGTGCATCGGCCACGGTAAGCTGCAACGGAGCCTCGTGCCAGAGTTTTGCCAACGGGAGACGATTGGGCCCCCTGAAGTTGCTGTACGAGGTCAGGTAAACGAACGCGCCTACCAGCAAGACAATCAAAATGATCGATCGAATCTTCATAGCTAGCTAACTTCTATTAGATCATTTCCGCCTTTTAACGCATTTTTGCTAATGCTGTGCTCCGCTGGGATCAGTTATGTGCGGCCATTCTCTCCACCCCGTGGCACGCAAAGACCGCATGCCCGGGGGCCCCGGGTTTTGGCGGAATGGCCGCGTCGGGCTCAGTTTCCTTGGTCTTACACCATTAGCAAAAATGCTCTAGAGCGCGGCTTGCGCGAGCTCCCGGTAGATCTCCTCCACCCTGCTGCGCGTTTCCTCAAGAGAACCCGAATTGTCGATGACATACTCGCAGCGCCCGGCTTTTTCCTGGTCGGGGATCTGCATCGCCATCCGCGCGCGGGCGTCCTGTGTAAGCGCCTCTCGCCGGTTCTCAGGCCCATCGTTGGCCATCATGCGGGCGACGAAACGAGCGATCTTCATCTCGTCGGGCACGGTCACAAGAATCACGCGGTCGAATCGCTGCGCCCATCCTGGCGCCGTACCCCACTTTTCCACTTCGAAGATGAGCGCAGATTCCACGATCGCGACGCGCTTCCTGTCGGCGGCAAAGACCCTCCGCATCCACTCCTCTTGAGCAGCGATCACAGCGGGATGGACGATGTGGTTGAGCGCGTCCGCTTGATGATGCTGAAAGGCCAACACGGCCAGCGCCTTGCGATCGAGCGAACCATCGCCTCGGACCACGCCGTGGCCGAATGTCTCCACGATCGCCGCATAGACCGGCTCCCCAGGCTGCATAAGCTGGCGCCCAAGCTGATCAGCGGAAATCACCGCTGCGCCGAGCTCCTGAAAGATGCCGGCCACCGTGCTCTTACCGCTGCCCAAGCCGCCTGTTAGTCCGACACGCAGCATCCAACCGTCCTAAACTGGCAGTCCGCGCCGCAGTTTGGCCGCACGCACGGTGTTTGCCATCAGCATGGCGATGGTTAGAGGCCCAACGCCGCCGGGCACCGGTGTGTAGGCGCCCGCCACTGCGAATGCGTGGGGATCCACATCACCCACTATCGTGGAGCCCTTCTGCAGGAATGATTCCTCGCGTCGAGCATTACCAGCGAAAAATCGTTCAAACTCTGCCCTGTCGGTAACCCGGTTGATGCCCGCATCCAAAATCGTAGCGCCCGGCTTCACCATGGACGACGTAACCAATCCAGGCTTGCCGATCGCGACCACCAGGATGTCCGCCCGCTGAGTGAACGAGCCCAGGTCGCGCGTCCGGGAATGGCACACGGTGACCGTCGCATTCTCCGCCAGCAGAAGGATTGCGGTGGGTTTTCCCACAATGTCGCTGCGCCCCACCACCACCGCATTCTGGCCAGCGATCTGTAGGTGGCTGCGCTTCAGAATCTCAACGATCCCCGCTGCCGTGCATGGAGGCAGCGCCGGTTGACCGGTTTGCAAGCGGCCCACGTTGACCGGATGAAAGCCATCGACATCCTTTTCAGGACTGACCGCCTCGAGCAATGTCTTGGCATGAACCTGCGGCGGCAAAGGTAGTTGGATCAGAATGCCGTCGATATCCTCTCGAGCATTTAAATCCCCGACCAATGCCACCATCTCTTCGGTAGTGACCGTCTCCGGCGGGGTAATCAGCTCGCTGAAAAGACCCAGCGCCTCGCACGTCTTTACTTTGCTCCGCACATAAATCTCTGAAGCAGGAACCTGCCCGACCAACACCGCCGCCAGCCCGGCCCGTATGCCCTGGAGCGCCAGCTGCTCTACTTCCGCCCTCACTTCCGCCTTGATTTCAGCGGCGATCGCGGTTCCATCCAGAACTCTAGCCATGCACCATCCTTGCCCCTGCTCTGCTCATGTTAAATGGCCCAGCGGCTTGACGAGTTCGAGGCCGCTTGCCCCAAACTCATCTAAACTCTTAGGAGCGCCTATGCTTTCCCAGACTTTACTTGAAATTCTGGTTTGCCCCGTGTGCCATCACTCGCTTACCGTGGGACCGGATAACGCCTCGCAAGCATGGCTGCATTGCAATGCGTGTGGCCGCTACTACCCGGTTGAGGATGGCATTCCGGTGATGCTCGAGGATCGCGCGATGCTCCAACCGCCGCCTTCATAAAGGCCACGCGGACTGTGCAGTGCATTTACGTTTCTCTGCTTACCAGTCCATCGAAAGGCAGTCTATTTATACATAGACCCTGATGAGGAGAGTGCGAAAGGCAGCGAATTCGACCCTAGTTCCCGGCCACCGGGAGGGTCAGCGGGCGCCCAATACAGTTACCGGCCGACCAATGCAGTTACCGTTGGGCCGCCAGTTTTGGGACCGCTTTCCCAGAAACGATGCAAGGCATGGAAATGTGTTTATCTGCTCGCATCGCCGTCCTCGCCAAATGATTCCCGCGTCCGATACATCCAGCAGAGCAGTCCAGCATCAAATGAGCAGGTTGTGTGCATAGTTGCCGCGACGGTTTGCACTGTTCAAGCGACGCGACTTGGCTCTCGCAACAAAATCGTGGTGTTGCGGGTTCACATAGATAGCAGTAGACAGATGGCAAGTAGACACGAAATTGGTTAGTTTCTGCCGCAGATTTGTTGCACGGCGCAGTTTCGCGCAGCGGTCGATGGCAAGTGATGTAAATCGTGCCTGGGTCTCGAAGCACTAAGAGATGAGAGAGGAAAGAACAATGCCTGCAAATACCAAGATCGAGAAATTTTCCGCGCGCGAGCTGTTGAACCTCCGCAACGAGCTCCTGCAATCGGGTATCGATTCATGGCAGGCGGCGGAAGTCCTCAGTGGCTTTCTCACTGGCCGGGGATATGGCGTGAGCGCTCCTGCAGCTCGCAATGCCATCACCCGCCTCGAAGAGATGGGCTGCAATCTCGATTGCATGCAGGCTGAGCTGGAAAATCTGGCCTTCGTCATGTAGCTTGCTTGGGCGCCGAGTCCCCCGCTCGGCGCCCGCCTGTTCCTATAGTGTTTCCGCTCTGCAAAGTCCTCCCCCGTGCACGTTCCCCCCAAACAAAATATGAGCCGCCAGACGGTCGTGTCTTGGCAGAGCTCAATTATGAACAGGACGGCTGCCTCACGTTCGCACCGTCGTGAGCCGAACATGACGGGCGATCGGATTTCCCGCACGCGCCACTAAACAGAAATCCGCCGGAAGTCCCAATAGCTTTCGGATATCAACCAGGAATCCTGGGGGGAACACTGGGCGCCCCTCGGTCCACCTCCGGACTAAACGCCCGTACCCTTCATTCAGAACCCTGGAAGCTGTATGGTTACAGACGGCGGGAAACTTCCAGAGGTGAGGACTACTGTGCAGGATTTGAATCGTAGAAGCTTTCTTAAAGTGGCAGGGGCGGCGGCAACGGCGGAAACGTTGCTCGGGTCGAGGACACATTTGCTGGCCGAACTTCAATCCGAACCGGCCCCACCGGTTGCGGCCAACGATCATATCCAGATCGCGCTGATCGGCGCCGGTGGTCAGGGCCAGGGAGATACCAAAGTTGCGTTGCAGGTTCCTGGAGTGAAGCTCGTGGCCGTCGCGGATTGCTACAACGGCCGGCTTGAGCATAGCAAGGAGCTTTGGGGCAATGACATCTTTACCACCCGCGACTACAACCAGATTCTAGAGCGCAAAGACATCGACGCTGTCATCATAGGCACGCCCGACCACTGGCATAAGCAGGCCGCGGTGGACGCAATGAAAGCCGGCAAGGACGTTTATTGCGAGAAGCCGATGATCCATCTATATTCCGACGGGCCGCAGATGATTGAAACGGCACATTCGACCAACCGGATTATCCAGATAGGCAGCCAACGCGTGAGCTCGGTGATCTACGCCAAGGCGAAGGAACTGCTGGCCGCCGGCACTATTGGAAAACTGAATATGGTGACCGCGCGTTGGGATCGCAACTCGTCCATCGGGGCCTGGAACTACACCGTGCCTCCCGATGCTTCGACCGAAACCTGTGACTGGCCGCGCTTCCTGGGCACCGCGCCAAAGATCCCCTTTAACGGAGAACACTTTTTCCAGTGGCGCAAGTGGAAGGCCTACGGCAGTGGTGTGGCGGGCGATCTTTTCGTCCACCTCTTCAGCGGAACCCACTTCATCACCGGCGCGCACGGGCCCACGCGCGCTATGGCCACCGGAGGCCTCCGATTCTGGAACGATGGCCGCGACGTGCCCGACGTGATGGTGGGTCTCTTTGATTATCCTGAGGGCTTCAACCTGAGCCTGCGCGTGAACTTCGTGGATGGAGGCGAAGAAAGCGAAGGCCTGATTTTCACCGGCTCGGAAGGCACGATGGAGATAGCCGGCAACAGCGTCATCGTAAGCCGTGTGCCTTTGGAAACGGAGCCAGGCCTCATGATCGGAACCTTCACCGATGCCATGCAGGCGCGCATTCTTGAGGAGTACCACAAGAAATATCCGCGCACCCATCCCATGGGAGCGCCGCAGTTGAGATACGAGAAATATGAAGCGGCGGCCGGTTATAGCGACAGCTATGACCACTTCAGGAATTTCTTTTCGTCGGTGCGCACGCGCCAGCCCGTCGTCGAAGATGCTGTCTTTGGCTTCCGTGCTGCCGGAGCGGCGCTGCTTAGCAACCTCAGCTACGATCAGGGCAAGATTGTTCATTGGGACCCCGAAGCCATGAAGCTGGTGTAGACTTCGCGCATGATTTCTCGCCTGCTTCTCCCGTTGTGCATGGTTTGCATGACGGGCTTCGCCCAATCGGCGCCGCGTGCCCGAGCGCTCGGCGTGCCATTCGACGGCAACCCCGGGCCGCTGGATGCAATCACCGACGTCAAAGGCGTGGAAGTGGGCGATACCACTCTGATCCGCGGCGAAGGCAAGCTGGTCGTTGGCCAGGGTCCGGTACGCACCGGCGTGACCGTGATCTTCCCTCGGGGCCGTGCCGACGCCGAGCCGGTCTATGCCGGCTGGTTCTCGCAAAACGGAAATGGCGAAATGACGGGCACCACCTGGGTGGAAGAGTCCGGCTTTCTCGAAGGGCCCGTCGCCATTACCAATACCCACTCGGTCGGCCTGGTGCGTGATTCCGTCATTGCCTGGTCGGTGCAGAGCGGCCGCCTGGCCCAGCAGCCCTGGTCGCTTCCCGTGGTTGCGGAAACCTGGGACGGCTATCTCAACGACATCAACGGCTTTCATGTGCAGCAGCCGGATGTCTTCTCCGCGCTTAACTCCGCACATGGTGGCCCTGTTCCCGAAGGCAACGTGGGTGGAGGCACGGGCATGGTCTGTTATGGCTTCAAAGGCGGAGACGGAACCGCCTCCCGTGTGCTTTCCACCGAGGCCGGCGGCTATACGGTCGGTGTTCTCGTGCAATGCAATTGTGGCAGGCGTCCACAGCTCACCATCGCCGGCGTGCCCATCGGTAAGCTCATTCCCGCAGCCCCGAGCAAGGCGACGCTTGACCCCGAAGTGAGGGGCGATGTCGGTTCCATCATCATTGTGGTGGCCACCGACGCCCCGCTGTTGCCCACGCAACTGAAGAGGCTCGCGCGACGCGCGACCATGGGCCTGGCCCGCACCGGTTCCAGCTCTGGAAATTCCTCCGGCGACATTTTCATTGCCTTCTCCACTGCCAATCGTGGCGCTAACAAAGAGCCTGGTCCCAACTCCGTGCTGACGGTTTCCAATGAGCGCATCAGTCCCTTGTTTCAGGCCACGGTCGAAGCCACTGAGGAGGCGATTGTGAATGCGATGGTTGCTGCCCAAACCATGACCGGTGTCGATGGTCATACCATCGAAGCCCTGCCCCATGACAAGTTGACCCAATTCATGAAGCAATCACCCCAAGCCAACCTCAAGTAGCCAGAGTCATCATGAAGCGCGCAACCCTCGGCTTTCAAATGCATTCCGGCTGGGGAGTGCTGGTGGCCGTTTCCGGGGTTCCCCAAACCATCGAAATACTGTCTCGTCAGCGCATCGTTACCGCGGATCCCGAGATGCCCGGGGCCATCCAGCCCTATCACTATGCAATGAACCTCCAGTTTCCGGAAACGCACATTGCAAACTGTGCAGTGGTCTCAACTCGTTTGGCTGTGGCGTCGATCGCTGATTTAATCGCGGAATTGAATGCCAGGCATTACCGTGTTGTAGGCGCCGCGGTCTTGTTGGCCTCCGGCCGTCCCCTGCCGCCGCTCGAAAAGATTCTGGCTTCGCACCCCTTGATTCACACCGCAGAGGGCGAATTCTTCCGCCACACCGTTACCCAGGCTTGCGAGCAACTGCAGATCTCCGTCACCGCCATCAGGCAGCGAGACCTCGAAGAGCGAGCCAAGTCAACATACGGCAGGGTAGCGAGCGGGGTCCAGGGCAGTATCGAAGGCCTTGGAAAGACCATCGGGCCGCCCTGGACCAAGGACCACAAAACGGCAGCGCTCGGCGCGGCGCTGCTCCTGTCATCCGGTTGACATTCAGTGTCTTCGGCCCAACAAAGGTGACGAAAATCGGCTGCTAGCCTGAATTTCTCACAGAGCTGCCTCTCTGTGTCTGTAACAAATGACGGGTGCCCCATATCTGCCCGGTTTTGGCAGATGTGGGATTCCACGGCGCTGGACCGGCCGCATTTTATACTGCAACGATATCGCCGATAGGGCCGTCACCCTCCTCGGCTCGCAATCGAAGTCAACAAGCTTCCAATCCGGGGGGCTTATCTCTCTTATCGCTCACTTTTTCACTTAAAATTCGAGCTGCTCCGGCTCTTTACCCTCCCGTCGGTCTCGCACCGGGACTTAGTCCGCATAGGTCGCTTACTTCGCACGCCGCTCGAAGCGTCGGTGCCTCGGGATAATTGTTTGACGATTGCTTTTTTCGGGCTGGTTGGACAACGCCGCCAGAGAGGCCGTAAAGTCTGCGTGTGATCAGAAGTACCAGTCTCATCCCACTCATTGCAAACGCCCAAAGCTATGGGCCGCGCACGGCGATTGTCGACGCGCAAGGGCTCTTCACTTACAGCGATCTGTTGGACGCGTCCGCGCGCATAGCAGCCGCGCTGCTCGCCGGCCGCGATGACCTGCAGGAAGAGCGGGTGGCGTTTCTAGTCACGCCAGGCTTTCCATGGGTAGCGATGCAATGGGGCATCTGGAGGGCCGGTGGCATCGCCGTTCCACTACCGCTCAACTCCACGCGCCCTGAACTGGAATACCTGCTCGACGATACCGGTGCATCGGCCCTGGTCTTCGATCCTGCAGCAGCCCCGCTTCCGGAGCCAATCGCAGCCTCCCGCGCTCTACGCGCGTCTCCGTACGACCAGCTTCCCATTTGCCCACCGCGTCCATTGCCGGAGATCTCCCGCGACCGCCGCGCCATGATTCTCTACACCAGCGGCACGACCAGCAAGCCGAAGGGCGTGGTTACGACCCACTTCAACGTTGCGGCGCAAATCCAGAGCCTGGTGCAAGCCTGGGAATGGTCAGCGCACGATCGCATCCTCCTTTGTTTGCCGCTGCACCACGTCCACGGAATCATCAACGTTGTCGGCTGTGCGCTTTGGTCGGGCGCTAGCTGCGAGATGCTGCCGCGCTTCGACGCCAATGCCGTGTGGGACCGTATCGCCGGCGGAGAACTGACTTTGTTCATGGCGGTGCCGACGGTTTACACCAAGCTCATCGCCGCTTGGGATGCGGCTTCACCCGCGCGGCGCGCGGAGCTAAGCCAGGCGTGCTCGAAGCTCCGCTTGATGGTCTCCGGCTCAGCAGCATTGCCGGTGAGCACGCTCCAGCGATGGCAGGAAATCAGTGGCCACACCCTGCTCGAGCGCTATGGGATGACAGAGATCGGCATGGCGCTGTCGAACCCGTTGCGAGGTGAACGCGTGCCGGGTAGCGTAGGAACGCCGCTCCCCGGCGTCGAGATGCGTCTGGTCGACGAGCACGGCAATCCCGTTGCCCCGGGCTCGCCAGGTGGGATCGAGGTCCGCGGTCCAGCAGTCTTCGCCGAGTACTGGGGCCGCCCAGGGCCACACGGGAGGCCTTCCGTGACGGCTGGTTTATCACCGGTGATACTGCAGTTGTCGAGAACGGTGTCTACCGCATCCTTGGCCGAACGAACATCGACATACTCAAGACCGGCGGCCACAAAGTATCGGCTCTGGAAATCGAGGAGGCACTGCGCCAGCATCCCGCAGTTGCCGAGTGTGGGGTGGTGGGAATACCCGATGCGGAGTGGGGAGAGCGCGTCGCTGCGGCGTTGGTTTTGAAAGACGGAGAAGCCCTCGATCTGCCATCCCTTCGAACCTGGGCCAAAGAATTGTTAGCCACCCACAAACTTCCTTCTCGGCTCCTGGTGCTCGATGCGCTTCCGCGCAATGCGATGGGAAAGGTAATGAAGCCTTCCCTGGCGGCGCTGTTTCAAACCGCAGGCACTGACCCAGTCGCTTGAGACCCGCGCGACGGCCATTTCGTCTTGAGGGTAGGTTTGTAGCGAGGTGACGAACATCTATGAGCAATCTTTCCCGTCGCGATTTCATTCTCACCGGAAGCGCGGCCGTGACCTCCTACCTGGCGAAGGCAGAAGGAACATCTACATCGCTGACCGCTGGCGAAGTAGTGGACCGTATCCGCAAGCAAGTGGGGATTCCCTGGCGGGCGCAAACCGTCGATCACATCGTCGCCGGAAGCGAGAGCACCCCGGTGCACGGTATCGCCACCACCATGATGGCGACCCTGGACGTTGTGGAACGGGCTGCCGCCGCGGGTAAGAACATGATTGTTACCCATGAAACGCCCTTTTACCTGCACCAGGATCACACCGAAGACATCAAAGACGACCCAACCTTGAAGTACAAACTGGACTTCATCCGCAAGAACGATATGGCAGTTTTTCATTTTCACGATCACTGGCATGCTCGCAAGCCCGACGGGATTGCTACGGGAATGATGATGCAGCTCGGTTGGGAGAAAAATGTGGATCCCGGCAATGTGAAGCAATTTACTTTTCCCGGAGTTCCTCTAGCCCACTTCTGCAAAGAAATGCAATCGAAGCTGAAGGGTCGAACGATAAGAGTTGTCGGCGACCCGCGAATGCCGGTTAAGCGAGTTCTTGTAAGTTGGGGCTTCGTGAGCAGGATGCCGGGCATCTCGCTTTTCGCCCGTCCGGATGTCGACGTATTTATAGCCGGGGAAACACGCGAGTGGGAACTGGTGGAATACGTGCGCGACAGCATTACGGCAGGAAATAAAAAGGCGCTCATCCTGCTGGGGCACGTGGTCTCCGAGCAAGGCGGCATGATCTATTGCGCTGACTGGCTGCGATCCTTCATTTCCGAAGTTCCGATTGAGTTTGTTCCCACTAAGGAACCCTTTTGGACCCCCGATCATCCCCTTGAGATCTGAGTTATAAGCTCCAGCGAGCGATCATCCGCCCCACCATGCTGAAGAGCGCCGCCACTCATCCCGCCTGCCCCGGCTTTCAGCCACTAGCTGATTCTTCATGGAAGCGCGACCCCACCCTTTGTCATCCGGAGCGAAGCGGAGTGGAGGGATCTGCAGTGCGCCTTTCCCGAACGCAACTGCCCCGCAATCTCAATTGTCGCGCCAGAGCATGGCCGAAATCCTACCCTCGTCCTGAAACGTCCGTAGCACGTCGTCCAAACTGGTAATCACGACATTGTTCACCACCAACTCGTAAACCAGCTGTTTTCCCCCTTTGGTGCTGATATACCCCCCGAAAGCCTGCCCCTTCAGGATAAGACCCGCATCGTTGCCTTCAACGAACGTCCCGGTCTTTGCCGTCACCTGCCCGGTTGCGCCGGTGAGGGTCGGATCCGACTTGAAGTCGGTCACGAATCCCAGTGACCCATCCACACCCAATTTCGGCAAATCGTTGAAGAAGGTTGGAAAGGAGGATTTGCCTTTCATATCGATCAGCATCTTGGTGACTGCCTGGTTTGTAGCGGTGGTAAGCCCTCCTCCGCTCCCGTCGACGAAGTGAATTTCACCTTCCGCTATTCCATAATTAGCGGCCAGGTTCTTCCGTTCCACCTCGAGCGCATCGTTCATGTTGTCGACCCCCTGGGTAAGCCCGAAGAGAACCAGGCTGGTATCAGCGCCGATGTTATAACTCACCTTCAAAATGAGCTTCGCAGTCTCCCCATAAGGCACCCCTTGCAGCTCCGCCACTTTTTCCTTCGGAGTGTACGAGTTTTTGGCGGGAAGCAACTGCACCGGATTCTCGGCAACCGGAATTGCATGGACCGCTACCCCAGCGGCTTCGAGTGCCTCGATGAAAACGGTGCGCGCGTAATTCGAAGGCTGTGTGATGCGGAATGCCTGGACTAAGGGGTACTTCTGGGTGAGCGGGGGAACAAAATCGACGGGAATCTGGCCTGCGATGGCCGCCGCGCAGCCGGGCTTGCCGATGCACTGCGGTGCCACCGGCTTTAAGTTCAGCGTTGCCTTCGAATGTGCGGCGCTTGTAGCCAGATTATTGTCGACCCCGAGCGCCGCCGAAACCGGACGCCACTTTACCGCCGCGGGTTTGCCTGGGGTCGTTGGACGGATGCTCAGATCGACTAAATCGCCATTGACGAAAATAGGTCTAACGTCAAACTGACCCCTGAAATTGAAGGGCTGAAAAAGCCGATCATCGATGACAACGTCACCGGTAATCTCCTTTACCCCCGACCTGGCCACCTGCTTTGCCAACTCGATATACCCGGCCAGCGGATTAGGTTTGCTGAGGGTAGCGTTACCCAAGCTATCAGCCTCGTTGTGGTCAAAATCGGTGAATGCGATGGTGCCGTTGGGGTTCGTTCGGCCACCCATGGTAAGGTCACCCGATGCGACCAGGACCAGATCGCCATGCAGCACCCCAGCGCCATTCAGATTCCCATGACGATAGACCGGGGTGTTGTATCGGTGTCCAGGTCCTATCTGGTCCAACAACTCGCCGACAGAAAAAACCTTGCGCACCGAGCCGATATAGAACTTGCAACGCGGCTGCAGATCGATCAGCTCTTTGCCCGTGCCAAGATCCACTATGCGAAGCCCCCAGGTTGCGTTCTTGTACGCTGGTTTGTCGAACACCGCTTTGATGTCAGCTGGAACTTTCGCAGAGTTGTCGCCACAATTGCCCTTCGTTTGCGCTGAACCTGAGATGGCGGCAAAGAAGAAAATGCAGAATATAGAAATACGAATCTCCAGGCTGTGCATCATCTATAGCGTTCCTCTAACTTTTTAGCTTTGGGCTCTACTATATCTCCTTCCCGTTTCCATCAGGCCAACTTTGGCATCTTAACTACGACCTCCAAAATCTGTCGGAAAGACTTTAGCCATGATCAACGATCTCTGGTACAAGAACGCCATCATTTACTGCCTTTCGATCGCCACCTACCTGGACTCCGATGGCGATGGAATTGGCGACTTTCAGGGGCTCATGAGCCGCCTCGATTACCTGCAGGGCATCGGCGCTACGGCCCTCTGGCTGATGCCCTTTCAGCCGTCCCCAGGCAGAGATGACGGCTACGACGTTGCGGATTACTACGGCGTAGATCCTCGCTTCGGCACATTGGGCGATTTTGTCGAGTTCACCAAGGGATGCAGCCAGCGTGGACTGCGCGTCATGATCGACCTGGTGGTCAACCACACGTCGGACCAGCATCCCTGGTTTCAGGAAGCGCGCCGCGATCCCGAATCCAAGTATCGCGACTGGTATGTGTGGTCGAAAAAGAAACCAAAGAATGCAGCCTCAGGGGTGGTATTTCCTGGTGTCCAGAAAAGCACCTGGACCTACGATGACGTCGCCAAGGCGTACTACTTTCATCGCTTCTACGATTTTCAACCGGACCTCAACACTGCCAACCCTGAGGTCCAGGCAGAGATTCTCAAGATTATGGGGTTCTGGTTGCAACTGGGTGTTTGTGGTTTCCGGATGGACGCTGTACCTTTTGTGATTTCCTCAAAAGGAGCCAAGGTTACCAAACCGAAGGAAGACTACGAAATGCTTCGAACCTTCAGCCAGTTCTTAAGCTGGCGGGAAGGAGACGCCATCATCCTTGGTGAAGCCAATGTGCTACCCGACACCGACATGCACTATTTCGGAAGCGCCGGCGAGCGCATGCAGATGATGTTCAACTTCGAAGTCAATCAACATTTATTTCTCGCCATGGCGACCGCTGACAGCAGGCCCTTGAAAAAAGCTATGCTTTCGACGAAGCGGCGCCCCGCCACTGCACAGTGGGGCCAGTTTCTTCGCAATCACGACGAGCTCGATCTCGGCCGCCTTGAAGTTGAGCAACGAAACGCCGTCTTTGCTGCGTTTGGACCGGACCCCGATATGCAGCTCTACAATCGCGGCATTCGGCGCCGCCTGGCGCCCATGTTAGAGGGAGATCGCAGGCGGTTGGAACTTGCCTACAGCCTGATGATGACCTTGCCCGGCACTCCCGTGATCCGCTACGGAGACGAGATCGGGATGGGTGACGACCTCAAACTCGCGGAGCGCAACTGCGCCCGTACGCCGATGCAGTGGTCCACGGAACCGAACGGAGGCTTCACCAAAAGCAACAAACCGGTCATGCCGGTAATCAGCTCCGGCGCCTACGGTTTCGAGCACGTCAACGTCGCAGCGCAGCGCCGCGATCCCGATTCCTTGCTGGATTGGATGGAGCGCATCATTCGCATGCGCAAGGAAGTGCCAGAGATAGGTTGGGGCGACTTCTCTTTCGTCTCTGCGCAAGCCAGGGAAGTACTCATCATGCGCTACGACTGGCGCAATAACTCGGTACTTTTTGTTCATAACCTTGGCCCTTTGCCTCGAGAGGTAACCTTTGCCGTCACCACCGGCCAAGAGGAAGCCTGTACGCTGATTAATCTTCTTGCGGAAAACCACAGTCGGCCGGTGGCCGGCGACAAACATCGTATTTTGCTGGAACCTTATGGTTACCGGTGGTTCCGTGTTTGCGGACTCGATTACTTGCTCAATCGTAGCCCGATGTGAAGGTGCTCTTTGCGTATCTTCGCCGCCCTTGGTTGGGAGTGTTCTAAATCGCTCAAAGGAAATCGAACCATTGACCAACGTTCTGCCACAAAGCGCATCACACTTACCAGCGGGGCTTAGGAACTGTAGAAGGCCTCTGCCCGGAAAGTCGAGAATCTTATGAGAAACATGTTGGCTGCTTCACTGGTTGGTATAACTCTGGTTTGCGTCGCCCCGGCAAGGGGAGCAGATATGTCCAAGCTGGACGCACGAATCGATGCGGCCCACGATGTTCTGCACGAGTTAATGGCCACTCCCGACAAAGGCATTCCCCTGGACATTGCCGCTAAAGCTCATTGCATCGCAGTTATCCCGGGATTCAAGAAAGGCGCCTTCCTTGTTGGCGCGCAGTACGGGCAAGGCGTGGCGACATGCCGGACCGCGACCGGTTGGAGCGCACCCGTCTTTATCCAGTTAACCGGAGCGAGTTTCGGATTCCAGGCGGGCGGCCAATCCACTGACCTCGTATTGGTGGGCGTGAATAGGCGAAGCCTGGATGATCTGCTTAAGGATAAAGTAAAGCTCGGCGGCGACATTGCTGCTGCGGCCGGCCCCGTAGGCCGCGACTCGCAAGCTTCAACTACAGAGCTCGCGAATGCCGAATTTCTCACCTATTCGCGCAGCAGGGGGTTGTTCGCTGGGGTAGATCTAACAGGCGACGAGGTCCACCAGAACACAGCTGACACAGAAGCCTATTACGGGAAGGATATTCCCTATAAGACCATCCTGAGTGGTGCGGTCCCCACGCCCCCTTCGGCGCATCACTTCGTTGCAACTGTCAACGAAATGTTTCGCAGAGGCCGCAGTGAAACCGCAAAGCGCTAAAGCGGTTCGCCAAAACGGTTGCTTGCTTCACACGGGGCCTTTCCCCAAGAAAGGCCCCGTCACTCTGAAGCCGGATGAGGCACGGTAATCGTGGAATCCGGTTTAAGCAGTTGTAACTTGTAACGAATCTTCCCGATTTGCCGGTCGAGAGAGCGGTTGTAATTTCTCTCGACCATTTTATTTGTGACCCCGAAGGTCTTTAGACTGCGTCAGCGGCGCCGGTACTTACCAAAGGTTGTGGCAAAGCTGCCCTGGGAGAATCCAGGCTGGCCTGCAGAATCATTTGAGCCAGCGTGGTGCAAACCAGGTTTTGTTCCCCTCCGCTGATCTCAATCGCGGCCTTGACCGGATCTTCCGGGTAATTCCATAATCCGATAATGATTTTCAGCTTTGGGTGGTGCATGCGCAGCCTTCGATAGATACTACGCGCGTGCGAAACAGCGTATGGCGGCAGTGCGGAAAGGCAAACAATTTCTGGATCCGCGTTTGCCGCTTCTGCCAACATTCCGTCCACACTTCCAATCGGGATGGCCATTGCGGAATAACCAGCCCGATCCAGCAATTGCGCCAACATGATGCCTACTACTTCATCAGCGTCGTCGCGGACAGGAAGGCAGGCAATCTTCCTGGAAACCCCGTCCGCGATCCCTGGAATATCCCCCAGCGTTGCGAGTGGACCTTGATGTGCGCTTGAGCCGACCCTCCTGGGATGGTCCACCCTAAGGCTAAATTCTTCCACCAGGTCTTTTGTAGTTTGAGTAATGAAGTCGACGGTCGAATCGTCGAGAGCATTACGATGACGATCTTGTTCAGCCAGGTTAAGCGCAGGAATTAGCACTGTGTCATAAAGGTCTTCCAGTGAGGTTTCCTTCAGGTGCGCCTCCAGTACCTGGCTCGCTTCGCGCTGATCGTTAGCCAGCAAGCGCTGGTAATAGTGAGCTCCCGGTTTCATGACCGGCTGGTCGCCGAGAAGCACGGCTAAGAATTGAAGACTGGGCACGTACGCACCCAGGACAACCAGGCAGACGGTTAGGGGCACGGATAGGATCAGCCCGATCGGTCCCCATATGAGAGCCCAGAAAATCGCGGCCACCAGAATCGCAAGTGAGGACAGCCCTGTATGTTTTCCATAGACCTGTGGCTCCAGAAGATTCGCAGTGCATACCTCCAGGCAGAAGAAGATAGCCATGATGAGCAGGGTCTTCGTCCAGCCATTGAAAACCGCCAACGATAAGGCCGTGGGGAGGAAAGCACCGATCGGTGCGCCAATATAAGGGATAAACCGCAGAAGCGCGGCCAGGGCTCCCCACAACAGAGCGTGAGGCAAAGCAATGAAGTGCAAGGCAACAAAAACGATCAGGCCAAAACCCATATTAACCAGCGACTGCAAGGATAGATATCTGCTAACACGATGACTTGTGTCATCCATCGCCTGCGTCATCAGCTGCAGGTGTCCTTGGCCGCTCAGCCGAATGAAGCGATTGCGCAGGTCCTCCCTCCGCAGCAACATGAAAAAAGTGAAGACTGCGACCAAAACGACAGAAACCACCACGCCTAGCACACCGCTAAGTGCGTCTAATCTGCCTTGACTGCCGCCAACCTCTCGTACGGAGACAGGGCGGGTCGGTGACCCTAGTTCTATCCCGCCGGCATGCCCTTGATCGCTAGTCAGACCCGAACTCCAGTCGCTAACCTGCTTGCCTAGATCGTCCAGCTCTCTTTGCGCCCGGCTGAAGCTCGTGGTCTTCGGCTGTTGAAAAGACTGGATCTTCTCCTGGATGTTTGTTGTATACGATGGAATCGCGTCGGTGACCTGAACTAGCTGCGTGAAAACTGTCCAGCCCACGGAGCCTAAAACAGCCCCCGCCCCAAGCATGACAGCCGCGATGGCCACTACCCTGGGAAGCCGGGCTCTTTCCAACCATGTGACCACGGGAGCGAGTACGAAAGTCAGGAGCATGGCGAGCGCCAGCGGCAAGATCACTGTCTTCGCAAGATAGAGCACAGTGATCAGGACCACCGTCACAACGACGGCTAACAGCTGCGAGAGGGTTCGAGATGAGTTCGAGCGGATCATGGCCATTCTGACAATGGAACATGCTATACCATCTGGGCTTCTTGCCATGCGGCTGGAGCGGCTCCGCCATTGGTGTAGACCGAAGCGGTAAGCCTTTTCGTGGTTTTCTCCCAACGAAAACCACACCTAGCGATCCCTATCAGGCCACAGTAAAGACGAAACTGCTTAAAGCCGTGCACAACAACCCGGAAGTTATCTAGCGAAGAGTAAGGCAAACGTGCAAAACCCCACTTTTGAACCGGAACATGAGGTTCAAAAATGGGGTTAAAGGAGGCTGTGCCGGCCGCCGCTCCCAATAAAACTACCGCCGATGAGTGCCGGTCTTTTTCGCGTGTTTCGCGCCGTTGACTAAGTGCCGGGCGCCCACAGGAGTCGAGTCAAACTTAGACGTTCGTTCCGAGTCCGGAGTGGGTTCGGTTGGCGTGATGTCGAGCCCGGCCCCCTCGAAAATAGGTGAATCAACCGCCTCGAGTTCAGCGGCTTTCAGAATCGACCCAATGGCTGAGTCGTTTTCGCCCTCATCTCCAGCACCGGTCGAATCGTTGAAGAACTGGTCCACCAAGCCCGGCGTGGGAGCGATCAGTCCGATTGAGAATTGGGGTTTGCCCATGGTCTCGAGGGCAGCGGTGAAGGCGCGCATATGTGTAATCTCGCGCGTCATGAGAAACTGCAGTGCTTCCTTACTGCCCACATCATCGGTGAAGTTGATCAGTCGTTCATAGACGATCTTCGCTCGCGCCTCAGCCGCGATGTTGCTGCGCAGGTCTACGGAGAGATCTCCAGTGACTTTGAGGTAATCGCCGGTCCAGGCATCGCCCATGGAATTAACCAGCGAAACCCCTCCTCCCCCTGCGATCGACACTAGCGGATCCGCCTCGGCCGCAGCCCGGTCGAACTTCATCGGTTTCAAATGCATGCGTATCAGAGCCCCTACCACTTCCAGATGGCTTAGTTCTTCGGTGCCAATATCCATCAGTAGATCCTTACGTGCAGCATCTTCGCAGTTAAACCCTTGAATGGAATATTGCATCGCTGCTGCCAACTCTCCATTTGCTCCGCCAAATTGCTCCAGCAGCATATTCCCGAAGCGCGGATCTGGTTCGCCGACATTTACGGTATACATCAGTTTCTTAATGTGGTGATACATCGATTGGGTACTCCCTTTGAGTGAGACGTGCGCTAACTAGGCCGTACGCGTGGTTCCGCATTAGGTTCAACAGATGCCGTTCCCAAGAGGCGTGTTGCCACAGTAGCCGACGTTCTCCTGCACCAAAGAAAAAGTGGTGTTCTGTCGTGCTCGAATGCGGCATCTCGCATCTATGAGACGGAAGGCAGAATGTATCGCCTGGAGGCAACAGATGAGTGTAGAAAGTCTGCAGGAACTATTCCTGGACGAACTAAAAGATCTCTATTCGGCAGAGAAGCAGATCACAAAGGCGCTGCCAAAGATGGTAAGGGCCGCGACTTCACCAAAGCTGAAAGATGCTTTTCAAAGCCACCTGGAAGAAACCAATGGCCAGATCGAGCGCCTGGAAACAATCTTCGAGATGCTTAAGAAAAAAGGCACCGGCAAGACCTGCGAGGGCATGAAGGGAGTTCTCTCCGAGGGTGCCGAAGTTTTGGAAGAGACTGAAAAGGGAGATCTTCGCGACTCCGGCTTAATCACAGCCGCCCAGCGAGTGGAGCACTATGAGATGGCAGGATACGGTGGCGTTCGAGAATATGCCAAGCTGCTCCGCCAAAAAGAGATTGTGGCTTTGCTGGACGCGACCTTGAAAGAAGAAGAGGCAGCTGACAAAAAATTGACGCTGATTGCGAAAGAGGTAAACGCCGCCGCGTTGAACGGTTCTAAAGAGGAAGACGAAGAAGTCTACTAGCTTTTGGTCTGAAGACAGCAAGCTGGCACGGTAAGGAGACACTAACATGGCGGCAGAGAAGGCTGCGGTCTTTGGCATCTTCTCCAGTGGGGAGAGCGCGGAGGCAGCTGTCGAACGGCTGACAGCTGCCGGGTTTTCCACTCAGGACGTTTCGGTCCTCATGTCTGGCATGGAAGGATCGAAGGAGTCAACGACAGAAAGAAACACAAAGGCGGATGCAACTACCGGGGTTGCGGTGGGCGGAGTCGTCGGCGGCACCCTGGGCCTCCTGGCAGGAATTGGCGCTGTAGCGATACCTGGCGCCGGGCCCCTCATTGCCGCCGGTCCTATCGTTGCAAGTCTCGCCGGCTTGGGCGTGGGCGGAGCCGTAGGTGGCTTAGTCGGAGCGCTCGTTGGCTTAGGCATCCCCGAGTATGAAGCGAAGCTCTATGGCGGCCGGGTAAAGGACGGGGAAGTACTATTGTCGATCCACTGTGTTCGCTGTGAGGAAATATCAAGTGCAAGAGCCATCCTGACAGCACTTGGAGCGGTAGACATAGCTTCTTTTGGGGAAGAATCCCTCCCCGGCTGTAGCGTGTATGAAGACGGCACCGAGTTTGTGACGAATACACCGGCGAATGCGAGGATTGCAGATGAAGTGGAAGCAGTGCGATAAGGCGAGAGAGCCAGGCCGCTGCCAGCGCCTGGTTGCCAAATGCCGCTGCTTCCGCGGTTAGTTCAGATTTTCCTGGTCCAGCAAATGTTGAAACTCCGGCGTGGTTCGTAGCGTGGCGAAATCCTTGTCTTCATCGAGACGTTTGCGGTCCTTAAAGCCCTCATCCATTGCCTTACGAAGATAAGTAAGTGCCTGCTCCTGCTTGCCTACCCTGGCATAGGTCGCTGCAACAAAGTAGTTCATCGCTATCCGTTGTTCACGGGAGCTCCCGGCCTCTATCATCGCCGCTTGATTCGGAGCAAACACCTTGTCATCGATTTCGAAGGCCTTGCGATATGCTTTCATGCCCTTCTTGTATTTCGCCTCGGCGAAATAGGCAGTCCCGAGATTGCAGAAGATGACCGCGCTCTCCGATGTATGCTTCAGTGCTTTCTTATAAAAGTGTTCCGCGTCACGAAAATCATGTTGGCCGTAGTACACGGCGGCCAGGTTGTTGGAAGCAGCTGCGAAGCGGGGATTGATCGCCAGCGCTGTCTGGTAAGCTTTGCGTGCCTGCTCCAACGCGAACATATGGTGATAGGCCATGCCGATGCTGTTCCAAACAGTGGCGGATTTCAGATTAGCTTCCTGGTAGGCGACAATAGCCGCAGCGTACTCTCCCCGCGCCATCAAGATGTCTGCCTTTGTCTCGGCGGGAAGCGGCTCCAGGGAGAGGGTCCTGCGTTCTGGAACAGGAGCAGGAAGAGACACTTGCTTGGGCGGGTCAATCTGGGTTTGGGCCGAAGGTGTTTGGGACACCTCTCCAAACAATCGAACACTGGCTGACGCAAGAATTGCAAACGCGAACCAGCGTTTCACGCTGAGAAATGGAAGACTGGGAATCTCACCCATCGCTCGCCTCCTCTAAGTGACACCTGGCTGACTGCGGCGATGCAATCAGACACTTGCGTGTTTTATTCTCCTCCCAATTCCAGCCGGGAGCAATATCCACTCCTGCAGAAATGTCGATAGCCAATCGGCGCTTGAGTTCGGTTGGAGGCACCGTAGGGTGAAGGTGGACCGCCCCCGGGGGCGGATGTAGGGGGGCTTAGCGAAAGAAAAGCAAGGGCTTGCGTCTGTGGCCACCGGGCGAGTTACAGGGCAGTGTCTGACTCGACAACGGTAGAGGGCCCCTATGTCCCAAACTGTCATATCGCTGTAACAGGGTTGCTATATTTCCTTCTTCATGACCATCTGGCGCCGGCGAATCTGGGAAGGAAGCTGCATGCAAAGTTTTCTCGAAGCTCTGCGAATCCAGCGGTGGGACGATCACCGCTACTATCATCACAGCCGCATTAATCAGTCGCTTCACCTGCTGAGCGCGATTAGCTTTCTTACTGCCTATGGCCTCATCTTCAAGAATCCCGCGGCTTCGGCGCTGATTGGCTGGCTGGTGGCGATGATCAGCCGGCAAGCGGGACACTTCTTCTTCGAGCCCAGGGGTTACGATGAGGTAAACCATGCTACCCATGAGCACAAGGAGGACATTAAGGTTGGCTACAACCTACGCCGCAAGATCGTTCTGCTGACGACCTGGGCACTCTCGCCGGCGCTGCTTTGGCTAAGTCCAACGCTCTTCGGGATTTTTCCGGCTTACGCCGATCGCGCCACCTTTGTCCAGCACGTCGGCCAGATCTGGCTGCTTGTCGGCTTTGGCGCTCTATTGTTCCGTACTGTGCAACTGTTCTTCATCAGGGATGTCCAAACCGGCTTGGTCTGGATGACGAAAATCCTGACTGATCCCTTTCATGACTTCATGCTCTACTTTCGAGCCCCGTTTTACCTGATTGGGGGCCAGCTGATTGATCCCATGGACGATGTAGACGAGTCCGAAGCATTTCTAGCAGTACGCGACGCCTAATGGCCTTGTTGGTCAGCGCTTCGTTCCGCCACCACCAGCCATCCTGCTGCATTCGCCGCGCTGCCGTTACGAAGCGATCGGCGACTGCGGCGAAGTCTTCATCGGTGTAATTCAGACTGAAGATCAGCCGGCCCGTTCCCACCCAGCTCAGGGCCAGGTCTTCGGCGCGCAGATAATACTGAAACATCCAGTGGTAGCGCGATGGGTGCAAGTAGCAGACCGTCCATACCGAGGAGAGATTTGCCACCCGGACCCCGACCCCTGCTTCGCGCAGGCGCTCATTGAGCCGGGCCGCCCGGCCGTCCCACAACGCATCGAGCTCGCGATAGCAGGCCAGGATCTCCGGCGTGTCCAGCCGCTCGAGGAACTCGCACATCGCCCCCATCACGTACGGGTGGGAGTTGAAGGTGCCGCGCGCGAAGCAGACGTCCGCCGGCCTGTCCTCCCGGAAGCGCTTCATCAAGTCGCCGCGCCCGCACACCACGCCGATCGGCAAGCCGCCGGCTACCGTTTTTCCGTAGGTCACCATGTCGGCGCGGACGCCAAAATATTCCTGGGCGCCCCCGCGGGCCAGCCGAAAGCCAAGAAACACCTCGTCGAAAATCAGCACGATCCCTCGCTCCGAACACACCTGGCGTAGCCGCTGCAGCCAGCTTGTGTAGGCCGCGCGGTCGTAACCAGGGCGCGGCCCGCTGTCCACCAGCGTCGAATCTGCCGCTGCGCCCACGTTGGGGTGCAGCGCCTGCACCGGGTTGACCAGCACGCATGCGATGTCGCGCCGGCTGCGCAGCACGCGCAGGCTCTGCTCATCCATATCCTTGAGCGTGAGCGTATCGCGCTCGTTCACCGGATTGCCGACCCCCGGTTGCACCTCACCCCACCAGCCGTGGTAAGCGCCGCAGAAGCGGACCAGGTAGCGCTGCCTGCTGTGGTAGCGGGCCAGCCGCACGGCCTGCATCACAGCTTCCGTGCCCGACATGTGGAAGGAGACCTCGTCGAGCCCGGAAATCGCACGCAGGCGGTGTACGTTGTCCGTGGTCACCGGGTGGTAGGCGCCGAGCACCGGGCCCAGTTCGCGGACGCGCGCGCTTCCCCGTTCGATGCATTCCTTGTAAAAGTCGTAGCCGAAGACATTCACGCCGTATGAGCCGGTCAGGTCGTAGCGCCGGTTGCCGTCCAGATCAGTCGTAGTCGGGCCGCTCGAGGAGAGGACGAAGGATCCGCTGTTAAGGTGGCGGCGGACGAAACGGCTGAACTGGAATGGAACGCGGTAGCGCGCCGTGAACTGCAGATCCGAAATCTCCTCCTGGACTGCCGCGGTCTCCCGCACGGTATTGGCAAAGCGTTGCGCATAGAGTGCGGCCAATCGCCTGAAGGCTGCCCGGCGCTGTTCGCCGATCTCCTCCGGGGCATCGTCGGCTCGGAAGAACTGCGCTTCGCCATATTCGTAGTACGGAACAAAGCGGGCCAGCAGCCGCCCGAGCCGGGCATGGCCCGCAAGTGAGCGGTGCTTGGCACGGGAGAGCTGCAGGCGCAGCAGCAACCGGCGGGTGACAAACAGCAGGATGCTCAATCCGAATAGCCACGTGAAGATGGTTATCGTCACACAAACCCTCTAGGGCACTGTAGTCCAGGAGAGTGACAATAAGATGACGTTTCGGGCGGCAGATTTAGGAGGAGGGTTACCCATGAAGAGCATGCCAACTGCGACCCTCCACGTTCCACTTCATAGACCTCTTCCCCCCGAAAGAGTCTATGAAGGGGTTCGCGGAGAATCGCGGCCGGCAGGATGAGACTGGACCGCTGACAAGTATTGCAGGTGTTTCCTGACCGTCGAGACCCAGCCCATCTATCAAACATCGAGATAGTGGTGGCGATCGTCCCAACGTTACAAAGTTTTTCGGCGGGAAATCGTTGCCAGCCTATGGGGCGCAGCCCCGTTCGATCGCATTCGCTCAATCCCCGCAAATCGGCTCTTGGATGGCAAAAGCATCCACGCTAGCTAGCGTTCACGATCATGTCGGAGGAAGCGCCCGGCTCCTGGGGTGTTTTGTAGAAGCCACCGCTGACCTGGGCCGGGAAAACAAAGTGCTCTTTGAGGTGCGGGATGTGTTCCAGAAAGATCACTTCATGATCGAGAGCGACATGATTAAACAGCACCAAGTGCTGATGGAGTTGACCCATATCCCCGACGTGGGGCACGATTGGCAGGCCCATCTTCTTGGCCATCAAGCTGACCGTAAGGAACTCGCTGACGCCTCCGAGCCTGGTGCAATCCGCCTGAACGAAATGCACTCCTCCGTAGCGGAGAAAGTTTTTGAACAATACCCGGTTGGGTATATGCTCGCCTGCTGCGATTCGCACCGGTGCGATCTCGCGCGCCAGGACGACATGAGCGTACACATCGTCCGGGTGCGTTGGCTCTTCTATCCACAGCGGCTTGAACTCCACAAGTTCTCGACAAATGCGGCTTGCGTCGGCCAGGTTCCAATGCTGGTTAGCGTCAAACATCAAAATTCCGGCCTCGCCGACCAGGTCCCGCAGCATGGCGGCACGGCGCAGGTCGCGCGATTCATCCACTGATCCAACCTTCAGCTTGAACGCACGAAAGCCGCCCTCGATTGCCCGCGCCGTAAGTTCGCGAACCTTTGCATCGTCATACGATATCCATCCGATGGAGGTATCGTAGCCTGGATACCCACTCTGGATAATTGGCTCCCGAAGCTCCCGGGTCTCTGCCTGTGCGCGCAACATCGCTAGCGCCTCCTGCTCGCTAAGTATGTCCTCAACGTAGCTAAGGTCCAGCAAGGCGACGATTTCTTCCGGGGTCAAATCAAGCAGGAGCTTCCACAAAGGAACAGCGCGGCTCTTGGCCCACAGATCGAAGCACGCATTCGTAATGGAAGCGAGTGCGAGGTGAACCACTCCCTTATGGGGTCCAAGCCAGCGCAGGCACGGATCGTCTGCAAGCCGGCGGGAGAACTTTCCGAAGTTCGACATCAGCTCGTTAATCTCCAGCCCGGCAAGCGGCTTCGCCAGCAAATCGATAGCTTCGCACACTAGCCGGTTCCCATCGCCCAGCGTAAGCGCAATCCCAGACCCCGAAATCTGGCCATCGCTAGCCAACCGGGTCACAGCCATGCAGTATTCATGGCTTGTATGGACAGAGTCGGTGCCGGCGCCCTCAGGGAGGGCAAAGCGCGCGTCGACGCTGGAAACGGATTGAATCACGCAACTCTTCATCTCGCGCTGCTATCTCCTGAAACCTAGCTCTGCACCGCCGCTCACGGGCAGGATGCAACCAGTGATGAAGCGGGCCTTGTAAGAAAGTAGAAACACCGCGGCATCCGCGATCACGTCCCCGTGAGGACATGGTCCGAGCAAGTGCATGTCATCGAGATACGAGCGAATGCTTGCCGGGTCCGCTTGCTCGCCGCACCATCTCTCAAGCATCGGTGTCCATACTCCAGCAGGACACACCGCATTCACTCGAATTCCGTAGCTGGAATAATCCGCAGCCATGGATTTGGTTAGCGAAATCATCGCCCCCTTCGTCGCGACATAAGCCGCATGGTTCTGTTGCCCAACCAGTCCCGCCATGCTGGCGGTTAGCAGGATGGATCCCTTGCTCGCGGCCAGGGCTTCGAAGGCAAACTTCGTCGTCCAGAACACTGACTTCACGTTCACGCGCTGTAAGTCGTCCCATTCCTTCTCGGTGGTTTCGTGGAGAGGCTTGGAAGGGCTGGCAATGCCCGCATTATTATGCACAGCATCAATGCGTCCGAACCGGGCCAACACTGCTTCGATGGCAAGGCGAGTTGCCTCCCCGTCCGACACATCAGCATGGAACGCGATACTGTCCCCGCCTGCATCCGATGCCGTCTGCCGAGCTCGCTCCAGATCACGGTCAAGGATCGCGACCGTGGCTCCTTCCCGGGCATACGCAAGCGCGCACTCGCGGCCGATTCCATCGCCACCGCCAGTCAGCACAATGATCTTGTCCGGGAGATCAGCCGGCGTGTGAGATACGTTTTTCCCAGTTGTCATATGCGGTCTTTGAGAATCGTTCCATCGCCTTCTTTACGTAGTGTTCTGCGATCTCGCCCTCGCCTTCGCGCAAAAGATCGATGATCCGTTGATGGGCTTCCAGATCCTTGTCCCATGCAGATGTCTCCTGTCCGCTTGCAGAAACACGCATCCGCACAAAGGCGAAGAATGGAAGCAGGATGCGCCGGGCGTGCTGCATGACGTGGGGATTGCCCGAGAGTTCGCATAGTTCGAGATGGTAGAGCAGATCGCAGTCCAGCAGGCCGGCGCAGTTCCCCGCGTTTGCCGACTCCCGCATGACGTCCATCGTGGCCTGCAGCACATTCAGATTCGGGCGTGCTTCGGCTGCCAGGCGCGCGGCCAAACCCTCCACGGCGCCACGCAACTGGTAGATGTGAACCACATCGTCTTCGCTCAGATGGATCACCCGCGCACTACGGCCAGAAGCTTTGGAAACAAACCCGGCGTGGGCCAGAATATTGACCGCCTCTCGTATCGAGGCTTGCGCGACACCAAACCTGGCCGCCCAGGTAGCTTCGACAATACGCATCCCCGGGCGCAGCGATCCGTTCAGAATCTCCGTGCGCAACTGTTCCGCGAGGCTGTGCTTGAGCAGTCCGTTGTCGGCATTTAACGAGATATCGGGCATCAGCAAGCGCTCATATGGAGACATCCGATGCTACTTTTCCCCATTATGATCCGTCAAGGACATATTTAAGCGCTCGAATGGCCACCCGCCCGGCTACCTTCAACGAGGGAATGAGGAGGGAGTCTGGAGGTGTTGAAATGAATTCAAAGAGCCAGCGCACCTGTAGAACACACAGTTCCTATTTTGCTCCCTGAGACCCGGAAGCCTCATCCACTACCACCACCCGGTCGCCGCGAACATTCTTCAACGTCTGCACTGCTCCACTCGGCCAGCGAATCTCGACAGACTGTGCCACCGTATCGCTCCCCAGTCCGAAGTGAGCCCGCTTGTCACTTGATGAAAGGTAGCTACCAGTCGTGGACACGGTAACAAATTGATTTCCCTTCGATGTACTCACCTTGATCTCCGCCCCAATGCCATCGCGGTTGCTCTTTTGTCCTATGAGCTTGATCCCCAGCCAGTGATTTGGCGTCTCGCAACTCGTTGCGCAAGATGTAAGCGGGGCCCCCGTTGGTCGTAATCACTACATCCAGATGGCCGTCGTTCCAGATGTCACCCGCTGCCAGTCCGCGCCCCGCCCACCCTTCATGAAAGACCTCGCCCGATGCTGCCGATACATCCACCAGGCTCTTGCCGTTGTTGTTGTGCATCAGCAGCGGCGGCTCCTTGTAGCGCAAATTCGGAAAGGTCAACTGGATATTGTCCATGTCGTGCCCCTGGGCCACGATCAGGTCCTTCCATCCGTCGTTGTCATAGTCGAGGAATGCGAGGCCCCAGCCCGAATGGAGCAGCGTCGCCGCGGCCACGCCGCTCAAATTGCTTGAATACGTAAAGCTGCCATCGCCGTTGTTCTGATAAAGTGCGTATTTCTGGTTGGCCAGATCGGAGACGATCAGATCCGGAAGGCTGTCGTTGTTGTAGTCAGAAAAATCGACGCCCATACCAGCATAGGTGCGTCCCTCCCCATCCACAGCAACCTCCTGCAGCAGGCCAACCTCCTCAAACGTCCCGTTGCCTCGGTTGTGGTAGAGAAACTCCATCATCGAATCGTTGGCGATAAAAATATCCGTGTGGCCATCCCGGTCGTAATCTGCAATCCCAATCCCCAGCCCTTTGCCGGGCTTGTCGAGTCCTATCTTCGCCGCAACCTCCGTAAAGTGGCCGTTGCCGTCATTGTGATAAACCAGCGGAGCGATCGGTTGAAAGAGGTCAGGATGGCAATACATGCGATACCCGTCGCGGTGTTCACCGCACCAGAGATCGCCGAAGTCCCACTTCAGATACCGCAGCACAACCAGGTCGAGCCGCCCATCATTGTCTAGATCGACCCACGCCGCGGAAGTCGACCACCCGCTGCCGCCGGTACCGGACGCCTCAGTCACGTCGCGTAAAAGTGCCGTTGCCGTTGTTGTGGTAAAGATGGTTACCGCCATATCCAGTCACGTAGAGGTCTTCGTAACCGTCATTGTCGTAATCGCCCACCGCCACGCCCATGTCATAGCCCGCGCCGGCCAGGCCAGCCTTCTCGGTCACGTCTTCAAAGGTTCCATCGTGCTTTTGATGGTAGAGCCGATTCCAGTCTTTGGGCCCGGCCTTCTGCGGGATCGTGCCCGGAGCCGTCGGATCGGTCAAAGGCGCGCCGTTGGCGAAGAAAAATATCCAGCCGCCCATCGTTGTCATAATCAAACAGCGCAACGCCCGAACCCATGGTCTCGATGAGGTACTTCTTGGCCGTGTGGTACGCCTGACCCTCGAAATGGACTCCGCTGGCCGTCGTGACATCGACGAACTTGCCTGGCTTCTCCGGAGATGACCGGAGCGGGAGGAGCCGCTTTGCGCCGTCGCAGTCCAGCCGCCAAGCAGCCAGAGCCGCCAAGCCCAATGTCAGGAACGACGACAAATCCGCTTCTCTACGCTGAGGCGCCAGACTCATCCCTGGCGCTCATTGGGCTTTGTTTTCTGGCTGAAGAAGGTGGAGTGCCTTGGCAACGTCCTGATCTCCTGGTGACAGCTTCTGTGCTTCGAGCAGTTCTATTCGCCCATTTGTGTAATCTCCAGAGTGACAATAGATCAGACCCAAATCCTTATGAAGCTGTGGCAGCGCACTGCAGTTTCCGCATACCTCGCAGAGCTTCCTTGAGGTGCGCGATCGCTTGCGGCCAGTCATGCGCATCGGCCGATGTCAACGCAAAGTTTCCTAATGTTTGCGCGCGATCCATGATGTGTTGCTGCGCCTGCAGCTCCTGGAACCGGGCCTGCAGGCGCTTCGCTTCCTCGGGATCCGATTTCATCAGCAGCCGCGCAAGATTGAAGATAGCCTCGTTGTAGGTAGGACGGATCTCGATTGCTTTGCGCCATCGCTGCAATTGCCCCCGCATCGTCGCCTTTGCGTACGAGCTCCTGCCCCAGCATGAACAATGCCTCCGCGTTGTCCGGCTTTGACGCCAGTGCCTGCTCAAACTCATGGATCGCTTCGTCCGTATTGCCCGCCTGCCTGCGAAATCATGCCCAGCAGATACCAGGAGTCTGCCGGCCTTGGGATCAAGACGCGTGGCCGCTTCCAACTCAGGCTTTGCCTCGCGCATTGTGCTGCAGATCGAGCAGAACGCGGCCCTTGTTGTAGTGCGCCACCGCGTTGTTGGGATCAAGGCGGACAGCCTCGGAAAATTCCGCCAGCGCGCCGTTCAGGTCGAACAGATCCGCCAGTGCGAATCCCAGGTTCAAATGCGCTCCCGGTGACTTTGGATCCAGTTCCGTCACCTTGCGAAAAAAAGGCAAAGCCTCGCTGCCCCGGTTCAGACGCACCAGAACCATCCCGTATGCGCTCAGCGCCCCAGGGTTCTTTGGCTCAAGCTGCACCGCGCTGCCAAGCGCCTTCACGGCTTCGGAATACCGCGATTCACTGGCCAGAATCAGGCCCAGATTTGCAAAGGCCTGACCGTACTGAGGATTGTTCTCCGTGGCCTTGCGGAACAACTGCTCCGCCTCGCTGTTCTTGCCGACTCGGCCATAGAGCACGCCCAGGTTGTTTTGTGCTTCGGCATATTGCGGATCGAGCGAGATTGCAGTCTTGAACTGATCTTCCGCATTTGCAGTCTGGCCCGCCTGCAAATCGAGGAAGCCCAGCTGATTGTGAACCGGAGCCAGGCTTCGCGTCCAACTTCATGGCCTTCTCTAAAGCCTCGCGTTCTCCGGAATAGTCGCCCAGCCGGTCCAGCGCGAGCGCCAGATTGTAGTAGGTGTGGGCATTGTTTGGATCGTTCGTCAGCGCCTCCCGGTAAAGAGCGACTGCCTTTTGCGCATCCCCGGACTGCAGATCCTCACCGGCTTGATTGGCCGTGACGCCTGCCACATCCTGCCTCACGTCTTCGGCCTTTTTCTCCTGCAGGGCTTTCAATTCCTCGCGAGCCTGATCCGGCTGTCCCAGCGAGCGAAGAACGGATGCCAATTGAAAGCGTGCTTCGCTGGAGCTGGGATCCAGTGCGAGCGCCTTTTCCAACTCAACCCGCGCTTCGGCGAGCTTCCCCTGTCGAGCGAGCACGAAGCCCAGGTGATAGCGCGCCTCGGCATGCTTCGGATTCAAGGCCACGGCTTGACGCAGGACCTTCTCGGCATCGGCATAATTGCCCACGCCTCGTTCCACCACTCCGTCAAAATACAAAGCTTCGAAATCGTGCGGATGGTGCTTGAGATAATCCCTGATGACGGGCGCGGCTTTCTCGAATTGCGCGATCGCGCACAAGGCTTTCACATACGAGAGGCGAGCTTCATCGTCGGTTGGGTCGAGGCGCAACGCCTCCTCGAATTCCTGAGATGCCTCCCCGAATCGCTTCTGCTGCGTATAGACAATGCCCAGGTCCATGTGAGCCTTGGCATAAGCTGGGTGCTCTTTGACAATCGCGGAGAGTGTTTGCAGGGCTTCATCCGTATTGCCATTCTTCGAATAAGCGACAGCCAAATTCAGCTGCAGTACTTCATTGGCAGGCGCATTCTTGAGTTCGGAGATTGCCGCCGTATATCTGCCTTGCGCAATCAGCGCTTTCGTCAATCCATCAAGCGCGGGCACCGACCGGGGATCCTGTTTCAGAATCCGCCCTGAACGCATCGATCGCCGCGTCCTGTTGATTCAACGCACTGAGTGATATTCCCAAGGGCATTAAGATCTTTGCCGTGCCGGGCTTGAGTTTCGATGCGATCTGCAGTTCATGGGCGGCGCGCTGGGGATTGCCAGCTGCTGAGCAAGGCGACTCCCAGATCGTAGTGACCATCCCACATATCGGGCGCCAGATGAATTGCGGACTCGAAAGCCGAAATAGCACAGGAGAATTGGTGATGGCTGGCAAAGTAGGCTCCGAGCGCATCGAAAGCGCCCGGTGAAGGGTTTGAGGCGATCACGCGCTCAAGTTCGGCAGGTCCTTTGCAGGAGGAAACCTGCTGCGCTGCAACGCTCAGTGGGAACGCACAAAATGCGGCCAGCACGAGTCGCAAGAAAGCAGGTCTTCGGTACAGCCCCCGAGCCAGGGTCTCTTCACCATCGCGGGCGTTAGACTCGGTTCACCCGGGCGCCGTTCAGATTGCGATTCCTCGATTGAAAATGAAAGGGCCTGTGTGCGATCGGTCATGTTGTTCGAGATCATTCTAACCGTCCGCTCTGGTACCAAGCCAAGACTATCCCAGGATATTCCTGTGTAGCGCCCGCAAGTAGGTTTCTATGACCACCCTGCCGGTAGTAAAGCGAGTGCGTGACTGAGGAACCACCCGGTGCTACAATCCGCCAAAGATGAAGAAGCGTTTCCTCACGCCTGCGTCATTCTCTTCTTTTCCTCCGCTTCTCTTCTTTATCCTTTCCGGGGCGGTGCTTAGTCATGCTCAGATGGGCGTGGCAACCGGCAACGGCGTAGCCACGCCCGCCAAGCCATTGCCTCCCGGAATGAAGCCGCCCACCGTGCAATATGAAGACATTGCCTCGCAGGCCGGCTTGACCGGCGTAAATGTCTCCGGCGCAGCGCAGAACAAGCAATACATCGTTGAGACCACCGGCAATGGGGTCGCCATCCTCGACTACGACAACGATGGATTGCCGGATATTCTCTTGGTCAACGGCGATCGCTTTCAGACAAGGCGGGGCTCCGCCAACCCCTTTGCTTTATCACAATCTTGGCGGCCTGAAGTTTGAAGATGTCACCCGCAAGGCAGGCTTGACGCATACCGGCTGGGGACAGGGAGTATGCGCAGGTGACATCGACAACGACGGAAACGTGGATGTCTTCATCACCCAGTGGGGACAAAATGTCCTCTATCGAAACCAGGGAAACGGGACCTTTCGCGATGAGACTCAGGCCAGGGGATTGTCTTCGCCGCAGACGCGTTGGAGCTCAGGATGCGCGTTTCTGGACTTCAATCGGGATGGTTCTCTTGACCTTGTCGTTGCCCACTACATTGAGTTTGACCCCGCCCGAACCCCGCATCCCGGAGAAAGGTCGCAGTGCGAATGGAAAGGCCTGCCGGTGATCTGCGGCCCTCGAGGTCTGCCGGCAGAAACCATTTCCCTCTATCAGAATGACGGGCACGGTCACTTCACCGATGTCTCGGCTCCCATGCATATCACCACGCCCAAGGATTATTACTGCTTCACTCCGCTGGTCGCGGACTTCGACAATGATGGCTGGCCGGATATCTATGTGGCGTGTGATTCCACTGCAAGTTTGTACTTCCATAATCTGGGTAGCGGTAAAGGCTTCGAGGAGATGGGCGTCCTAGCCGGTGTCGCTTACAACGAAGATGGGCGCGAACAAGCGGGCATGGGAGTTACCGATGCCGACTTCAGTCACGACGGGCGGCTCGATATCTTCAAGACCAACTTCGCAGACGATACCCACACCCTCTATCGTAACCAGGGCGGCAACAATTTCATCGACGCCACCATCGACAGTGGGCTCGCGGTCAATACCAGGTACCTGGGATGGGGAACAGCCGCTTTGGATATCGATAACGATGGATGGAAGGATCTGATACTGGCCAACGGGCACGTATATCCCGAAGTGGACACAGGGCACACCGGAGAAAAATTCAAGCAGGGGCGGCTGCTCTACTGGAACCGCGGAGACGGACAGTTTTTCGATCTGTCTCCAGCAGGCCGGAAGCGGCATCACCGCGGCGCACTCATCGCGCGGGCTGGCGATAGGAGACCTGGACAACGATGGCAACGACGAAATTCTAATCCTCAATATGGGAGAGGCGCCCACGTTGCTAAAGAACCTCGCCCCTCAAGCCGGACATTCCATTTTGATTCGTGCATTAACCTCACAACCGCGACGCAATCGGGGCACGAATCACCGTGACTGCGGGGGGGCAAAAGCAGATCGACGAAGTACGCAGTGGCGGTTCCTATATCTCGCAAAGCGACTTCCGCTTGCACTTTGGCCTTGGCAAAGCCGTTGTGGCCAATCTATCGATCCGGTGGCTCGATGGCAAAACAGAGAATTTCTCCGATGTTGCCGCGGGCCAAGTAGTAACCATCGAGGAGGGCAAAGGCATCGTCAAGAAACAACCCTTCGTGTCCGCGAAACCCTAACCTTGACGTTTGAGAATATACGGGCTTTAGCCCCTGAATTTCTCACAGGTATCGCGGCCACCGATAATTGCCATTGGCCAGATCTCTACCCGTCATTTGTTACGGGCACAGAGAGGCAGCTCGGTGAGAAATCCAGGTTAGCCCCTGAGGTACGGTTTTTCAACCCAATCTCAGCCACCAGAAACAGGTGATTTCGGTCGATGCGGCGGACCAGTGCCGCATGTTCCGGCGCTATCTTCTCCGTGTAGAAGCGCGGACTACTAGCGTCGGTTCAAGGATGATGGTTCGAGCGCGCGGTGTTTGTTTGGATTCGATCAGGCTGAGCACCAGTTCGGCAGCACGCTGGCCAATCATCTGACTGTGTTGATCGATGCTCGAAAGCGGAACCCGAAGCCAGTCATTGTTGGGTAAATTACTGCAGCCAATGAGAGCAATGTCTTCCGGAATCCTCAGGCCCGATTCGAGGATGGTACTCATCGCCCCGATTGCCAGCGGATCGTTGAAGCAAAACACTCCATCGGGCTTCGGATCTCGCTCCAGCAAAAGGCGCATCGCCTTCGCGCCCTGGGAAGTGGTATCGGTATCAGTGTGATCTGACTGCACCACGAAGTCTTCTGAATAGGGAATTCCGTGGTGTTGCAGCGCCCGCCGATAGCCTTCGATTCTGCCGGCGCCTGTGCTGTTTTCCCGCCCCCGGATGTGAGCAACACGACGGCAGCCGATATTAATCAGGTGTTCTGTTGCCAACCGGCCGACTTTTTCGTCGTTGATACCAACGAAGTTAGCCGCCAGCCCGGTCAGGTCGCGATCGATAAGCACGTACGGCTGAGCCCTGCTGTCCATTCGCTGGAACTGCTCGATATTTGCTCCTGAGGACGCGACGACCAGGGCATCTAAACGTCGCGCTAGCAGCCGCGATATTTCCTCCCTCTCGACCTCCGGATCCTCCTCAGAAGAAGACACGATCAACGAATAGCCTTTATCCCGAATTTCGTTGGACAGGGATTTGGCGATCTGCGCAAAGAATGGGTGAAGCAGACTGGGAGCGACCAGGCCAATCAAGTAGCTGCGTCCGGTTACCAAGCTACGGGCCAGCGAATTGGGCTGGTAATCGAGTTCCTTGACCCGCTCTAGCACCCGCCGCCGGGTCTCCTCGCCGATATCAGGATGCTCGCGTAGGACCTTTGAGACAGTCGCCTGCGAGATCCCGAGATCCTTCGCGATGTCTTTCATTCGAATCGTCATTTGCAAAGAATCCCGGCCGCTTTTCCTGGCGCTTTCGCATTTGGCGTAAGCTGCCTGACTTTTGCCTCCGCCCGATTCACAGGGTGGATCGCCCGACAAGAGTACACTGACGCCCAACTCAACCGCTAACTATAGCGAATTCGTAGATCCATCGGCAACGGAAATGGGGGACGGCTGGGGGTCAGAATGGGCCAGCAGGGTGAGGCTCCGCACAAGGGTTGAGGAATTGCTCCTCCAACGGGTTGACTTTTTCCCTTGACAAGCCTTAGTCGGATTCGTTAAAAGTTGGGTCGCCTCTCCGGAGTATACGTAAAAGTAACGGTATAAGTAAAACCGCAAGAGTCGTAGGCCCCGATGCACCGGTTGGCGTATTAAGACGAACCCTTTGTAGAGAGGTCATACATGCAAGAACTACGTTTCGCCCGCCAGGGTGGGTGCTCACTCCTTCGGCCTCCGCACCGCAGGTCTCCTTACCGTTCTTCTCCTGCTCATTGCGGGGTCGGCGAGCGCCCAGGTTTCAACCGCCTCAGTCAATGGTGTGGTCCGCGACCCCAAAGGGGCAGTGATTCCTGGCGCGACCATCGTCCTGGCCAGCGTGGACACCTCCGTCGAGCACACATCCGTGTCCAACGGCTCCGGCGAGTATGTTTTTCTCAACATTACGCCGGGCTGATATACCTATCGCGCCTCGGCCCAGGGATTTAATCCCCAGAAGGTTGACGCGTTCGTCCTTGCCGTCAGTCAGATCGCGACTGTTGACTTCAACCTGACGGTTGGAACGCAGACCCAGGTCGTGACAGTGCAGGGCACGGCGGCGCAGCTGGATGTAACCAGCGCCAGCCTGGGCACGGTAATTGCAACGAAACAGGTCAATGATCTCCCTCTCGATGGCCGCAACTTCACCACCTTGCTTTCGCTCACTCCCGGTGTGGTGCCCATCATGACCGGGCAGAGTGGAGGAATGCAAAACAACGGCGGCTTTGGCGCTGCCGTTGCCATTGGTTCGGACTACTCCTTCCCCGCCATCAATGGGCAGACCAACCGCAGCGACTTCTTCCTGATGGACGGATTGTATGACTACAGCGCGATCGAGAGCACTTACGCCATTGCGCCGATCATCGATGCCATCCAGGAATTCAAGGTGGTTTCGCACGCCGACGACGCGGAATACGGCTCCGTGCTAGGCGGCGTTGTGAACGTAGTCACCAAGACCGGCACCAACAATCTTCATGGTGCGGGCTGGGAGTATCTCCGCAATACCGTCTTCGACGCGCGCAACTACTTCCTGCCGTACTGACCTCACCCAAGCCTGCTTTTCATCAGAACCAGTTTGGGGGGGACATAGGCGGTCCCGGTCGTGATTCCGCACCTATACAACGGCAAGAACAAGACCTTCTTCTTCGGCGCCTATCAGGGCTTCCGATACTCAAAGCCAAACGATAACGATCTGCTGGTGCCTACGGATGCTGAGTTGGCCGGCAACGAGGCCGATAATCACCAACCGCAAATCTACAATCCCTATGCCACAACGGCAACCGCCAACGGCTTCACCCGTCCGGCATTTCCCGGGCAATCAGATTCCCGCCGCCCTGATTGACCAAAGAATGGTCGCTTACGCAAAGTTTGTCTTCCCTGCGGCAGGCCCCTTTTTCGGCACACCCAACAGCAACGGCGCCTACCCGGCCAACGCCATCGACACCACCCCGTTGACGCAAGTCCAGAATGAGTTCGATGTCCGCGGAGACCAGACCTTCGGGGCGAAGGACTCGGCTTGGTTCCGCTACAGCTTCATCAATAGCACCGTGAACACATCGGGTGGTCTTCCCAATCTGCTTACGCATCATCCCATTCAGGCCCGCAACTGGGGAGGCAGCTACGTCCACGTCTTCAGCCCAACTCAAATTGTGCAAGGGCAGTTTTCGCACACCACGGTCTTGGATAACCAAACTAATTTCTTTACCGCCTCAACATCGGATATTATCTCCGCCGTCGGATTTTCTAACGGGTTTGCCAGCGGCTTTGCCGGCCTAAATGGGGGTTCGTTGCTCGCATCTCCCGGCATCAGCGGATTGGCGAACGGCGGTGAGAGCGTCGACGACACGCCGAAGGCGACGGACAGCTACGAGTTTGCCGGGACCTATACCCGCATCATGGGAAACCACGAAGTCAAGTTTGGCCTGGGATGGGATACTGCTAACTTTGCCAGCCCGCTATCCCAGCTCTCCCTGTCTTTTACCGCTCCGCAAACTGCTGCTCCCCAGCTTCCGAACGTAGCCACCGGCGACCCCTTATCTTCCTTTCTCCTGAACGTTCCCTCCGGTGCGAATCGCCGCAACGTCGATGAGCTGGAAAGACCCGGCGGCCTCCTGAGCGCCTTCCTGCAGGACACCTGGAAGGCCACGCCACGCCTCACCTTGAATTTTGGACTGCGCTACGATTACCCCTTCCTGCCCGCGTATGGAACCAATGCGACCATCGGCAAGCAAGGTGGGATTGAAACCGGCGACATGGATTTCGGAAACGGCACTTTCATTGTCCAGGTGTTGCCGCCCCCGTGCATCTGTTCGCGGCTTTGCCCCCTGCATCCCGGGCAATGGAACCCTGCCCGCTCATGTCGTGGTAAGTCCAAACAGAAAAATCACCCACAACGTCCACACCAACTACGGGCCGCGGTTTGGCTTCGCCTTTAAAGCCAGCGACAAGACCGTTGTCCATGGCGCCTTCGGCATCGTCTTCGACGACTGGGCGGCAGTTACCCAGATGGCCCAGAACTTCGAGGGCGCCTGGCCTGATATCGGTCAGCAGATTCTGCCTTCCACCGCGAATCAACCCACCACCGCCGCGCCCACACCGACCATAACCGCCCAGGATCCCTTCGGCGGCGGCGGCGGCGGCGGACTCTTTCCGCCGGCCACACCATTCACCAACAACCAATGGTTCTTCGACCCGCACATTAAAAACCCCTACTCTGAGCAGTACAACTTTGGCGCGCAGCAACAGTTGAGCCCTTCCATGGCCTTGCGGATGGATTACGTCGGCTCCACGTCGCATCGCACCAACGTCGGCGGACAATACAACACCGCTCTTACACCGGGCCCCGGCGACACCCAACCAAGGGCGCTCTATCCCTATAGCGTTCCAACCTTTTATGACCGTAGCGTCGGCAATGGCAACTACAACGCGCTTCAGGTGCAACTCGACAAGCGCTACACCAATGGCTTCACTTTCCAGATAGCCTATACGTGGTCCAAATCGGAGACAGAAGACGACGGCTGGTTTGGCGTCGAAGGCACAGTGGTGCAGAATCCGTACGATCCCGGAGCTTCCCGCGGGTTGTCCGGGACCAATGTGCCCCATGTGTTCTCTTTCAATGGTCTTTATGAACTCCCCATCGGCAAAGGCAAGAGCTTTTCCACCGGCAACAGCATTGGCGACTATATCCTCGGTAATTGGCAACTCAATAGCATTTTCACCTTCCGCAACGGGCAGCCTTACACCATCATCGACGGCGCGGATATCGCCAACATCGGAAACACGGGCTACGAATTCGCCAACCTGGTAGGTAACCCCAAGGCTTCAAAGAAGACGAAATCGGAATGGTTCAATACCGCAGCCTACGCGATTCCTGAGCAATACACCTACGGAAACGGCGGCCGCAATACGCAGCAATATCAAAGATGGATCAATCTCGACATGTCTGTCATTCGATCCTTCCCAATCAAAGAACAGTTTCATTTCGAGTTCCGTGCAGAAGCCTTTAACCTCGCCAACCATCCGATCTTTGGCCAACCTGGCAACGATCTCAACAGCCCGAGCACCTTCGGATCGATCGGCACGAATCAGGCAAACCTCAACCGAATATTACAGATGAGTGGCAAGTTGGTTTTCTGAGTGATGGGCCGGAGCAACCACTCCGGCCCATCCGCAATTTTGCGCCGATGTTCTGTGAAATGTATTTTTAATATTGGGGCAGACAGGCATTTGTTCCCTTCACTACTCTCGCTTGAGAACCCTTCTCCCCTCACCAATGACGGGACCCACAGCAGCGGATTTCGTGTGAAGCTTGTCGGCGTTGATAAACTACACGCGGCTTTCTACTCCACTGAGGAATCTCAAGGTTTGAACCAAGGTTAGATTTGTCATCCCGAGCGAAGCCGAGGGACCTGCGGTGCGCCTATCCCCGCACGCAAAGGCCGGGTGGCCCAGTCTGTACCCAGAGCGCATCCTGCACGAGCCCCGGCTTCGTGCTCGCGCTGGTTTTTCTGGTCGCGTTCCTCCCCAACATCCAGGCACAGCAAGCAGCTGCGGACTCGCAAGAGTTAGAGCTAGGCGTCCTCATCGTCACCCGCGCCGAAGATGCCGCCGCGATTCTCAAGCAGCTCAAAGCCGGCGCCGACTTCGGAGTACTGGCCAGGGAAAAATCCATCGACTCAACTGCCGCTCGGGGCGGCTATCTGGGGCGGTTGAGTCTGGCAAGTTTGCGGCCCGAGTTAGCAGACGCAGTACGCGGAATTACCGCCGGGCAATACACCGACGTAGTACCTATGCCGCCTGCGGGCTTCGCTATCCTAACGATTTTCGCCTCGGCCCCGCGCCCACCAGACCTTGGTCCTCAGCACATTCGTTCCCTCCTCGATTCCGGAGCCATCCTCGGCGACCTTAACGCCTCCGGCATGATCAATGCCGAATCAGCCTTGCTCGACTATCCCAAGCCCGACGGCTGGAACGGCGATCTGCAGAAGCTCTGCGAGGTTCGCAAGGGATCGTATGCTTGGGCCGTGGATCGCCAGGCGAAGTCTCTGGCTGCGACAGAGGCCGATCCAAACAAGGTCTCTGCCTCCGACCGGTTCTATGCCCATGGATCCCTGGCTCAGCTCAAGGCATACGTGGGAGATATGGACAGCGCGATCCGCGAATGGACGATTCAGTATCAGATTGCTCAAGCCAGTCTCCCCGATGCGGTGAACTATACCCAAGAAACCCTGGGAGTTGCCTACCTGCACAAATCCGAGATGGAGAACGGCATCTATCGCGATTCAACCACGCAAGACATCTTTCCCCCTGTGCACCTTGGCGCCCACTACGCCAAGGAGGAAGATTCGAAACTCGCCGTTCAGTATCTACTGCAATGCCTGGAGGGTGCGCCGAACAACCAGGCAGTGCGCTGGCTATTGAACCTCGCATATATGACCCTCGGCGAATATCCGGACAAAGTTCCACCGAAGTATCTGATCCCCCTGAGCGTCTTCGCGTCGAAGGAGAACGTAGGTCGCTTTACCGACGTCGCACCCGCCGCCGGATTGAACGTCATCGCCGGAGCCGGCGGTCTGGTCGTCGACGACTTCGACAACGATGGCCGCCTCGATGTCGTCACCACTAGCCAGGACATGTGCGACCCCATGCACTACTTCCACAACAATGGAGACGGAACCTTTACTGATCGCACCACCCAGGCGGGCCTCTCGAACCAGTTGGGCGGACTCAACATGGTCGCGGCCGACTACAACAACGATGGCTGCATGGATCTGCTCGTTCTGCGCGGCGGGTGGGAAGTACCCATGAAGAAATCTCTGCTGCGCAATAACTGCGATGGAACTTTCACCGACGTAACTCAAGAGAGCGGGCTGGGCGCGACCGTTACCCAAACGCAAACTGCGGTCTTTGCCGATGTAGACAACGACGGCTATCTCGATCTATTTATCGGCAACGAAAACACTCCCAGCCAGCTCTTCCGCAACAAGGGAGACGGGACCTTCGAGGATATCTCGCACGCCGCCGGCGTGGATCAAACCGCATTCACCAAGGGAGTGGCCGCGGCCGATTACGACAACGACGGATATGTCGATCTCTACGTGTCCAACACGGCGGGCGCAAATTTTCTCTATCACAACAACCAGAACCTCACCTTTACCGAGATCGCCAAACAAGCGGGGGTACAGACGCCCTACTACAGCTTCGCCACCTGGTTCTTCGACTACGACAACGATGGCTGGCCCGACCTCTTCGTGGCTGACTATCTCCCTTCGGTCGACGAGGTCATGCGCAGCTATCTTGGTCTTCCGCATCAGGCTGAGACGCCCAAGCTCTACCGCAATCTGCACAACGGGGCCTTTGAAGACGTGACCGCCCAGGTGGGCCTGGACAAAGTCTTCCTGCCCATGGGGGCCAACTTTGGCGACGTAGACAACGACGGCTATCTCGATATCTATCTCGGCATGGGCACTCCGTCCTTTGCCTCGCTGGCCCCCCACGTCCTCATGCGCAACAAAGACGGCAAGAGCTTCGTAGATATCACGGCCTCTTCAGGAACAGGCGAATTGCATAAGGGACACGGTGTAGTTTTCGCCGATCTGGAGCGAACCGGCCATGAAGATATCCTTGCCCAGTCCGGTGGCGCGGTGCCCGCCGATAAGCATGCGATGCGTGTCTTCCAGAATCCGGGAAATGATAACGACTGGATCAACGTCCGTCTCAACGGTGTAAAAAGCAACCGGTCTGCGGTGGGGGCGCAGATCAAGATCACGGTTGAGAACGACGGGCGCGGTCCCCGGTCGATCTACCGCACGGTGGGCGACACGGGCTCCTTCGGTGTGAACCCGTTGGAGCAACACATCGGCCTGGGCCACGGTGCACGTATCCTCGCCTTGGATGTGTGGTGGCCTGCGACCAACACCAGGCAGCAATTCACCCACGTAGGAAAGAACCAATTCATTGCCATTCAGGAGTTTGCAAAGGACTATACGAAGCTCAAGCGCCAGACCGTTCGTTTGAGCGAAAATAGGTTAGCTGCCGTGGCGAAGTGATTCGTGGGGGGTAAGCCAGCGATGAAGGTTGCGGCTGTTCTATTATCGGTAGCTTTGCTGGCAGGCTCTCAGGCCCTGGCTGTCGAGGAGCATCCCGCAAAAGGACTCGTGCTCAAGGTGGACGCAGAGAACCGGTCGGTGGTCGTGTCCTGCGATAGCATCTCCGGCTACATGGACGCCATGGAAATGCCCTTCAAGGTGAAGGACTCGAAAATCTTGGCAGCCTTAAAACCCGGAATGACTGTTCGCTTCATCATGGTCGAACGTGCGAATGTCCTCTACGCAGAAAACATCCATGCGGGTACGGCAGCAAACTTCGAACCAGAGCCAGTCGAGGCAGGCGAATTATCTGCGTTGCATCGCGCTATGGATCCGTCGACCGTCGCCAGGATCGTAGCTGTAGGCCAACACGTGCCAGACTTCACCTTAACGGATCAGGCTCAAACGCAAATCCACCTTTCTCAACTGGAAGGCAAGGTTATCGCCCTCACCTTTGGTTATTCGCGCTGCCCGAACCCAAACTATTGCTTGCGTCTCTCCAATAACCTGTCCACGGTTGAAAAGCGCTTTCACGACCGCGCCGCACGCGATCTGGTTCTATTAACGATCATGATCGATCCCGACCATGATCAGGGCGCGACGTTGGTCCAATACGCCGGCTTCTTCAAAGCCAATCCCGATGATTGGCATTTTCTCACCGGCCCGCTGCCCGAGATAAGACAAGTAGCCGGCATGTTCGGCATGAACTTCTGGAGCGACGAAGGCTTGCTCACCCACACGCTGCATACCGTCGTCATCGATCGCCAGGGGCGCCTGGCCGGCAACATTGAGGGCAATCAGTTCACCGCACAACAGCTAGGAGATCTGGTGCAGACGGTAATGGATCGCCGTCAATGACTTTGCCTGCCGCCGGTGGGAGCCCCCGCATTTATGCGGGAGGAGGAGCGCTTAGCGCTCCGTAAAACAGTCTCGACACGGATCACGCGCTTTAGCGCCGACCATATCAAGACGTCATTATCCCCGCACGAGAGAACCGTTAAAGACAACTCATCCGCTCCTTAGGCCCCGGAGGGCCGGGCCCAAACGGATAGCCCAGCCCAGGGAAGGGCTGGGCTATCGTTGCAGAATGAGCCCAGTGCCGTAGGTTCTTCTACCCCTTGGTATTCAGCACCAGCACCGTAGCTATGGGATCCAGCGCCTTTGCGGGCAGCTTAATATCGACTCCGCTTCCCGTCGTCGTCACTTTCAGCGGCTTATGCATTGGGTCTGCAAGCAGGTAAGCGCTGGTAACTGTCCGCGGGACGTTGTCCAGATGAAAGCTGCCGCTCGGCCATGTGAAAAGTTCAATGTAGATCTTGTCGGGTGTCGTGGTGGAGCGCCAGTTCCAGCTGGGGATGAACTTAGGCTTGCCCTCCTTGTCCATCTCTGTGGTGCTGAAGCTGCCTGCTTCGGGTCCAAAAAGAGTAGGTTGCGTGCCGTAGATCGCTGCGCCGTTGACAGCCAGCCACTTGCCCATCTGGTGCAGACGCTCGACCTCTGGTGCAGGGACAACCCCCTTCGAGTCCGGTCCGATATTTAACAGATAATTTCCGCCCTTGCTGGAGATGTCGATGAGGTTCCGCAACAGCGTCTCGGTGGATTTGAAATTAGTGTCATAGGACTCGTAACCCCAGGTGTCGTTCATGGTCATGCAGGCCTCCCAGTCGCGTCCGGGATAGCCCTTCGCTGGGATGTACTGCTCCGGCGTATCGGTGTCGCCTTTGTAGCCTCCACCAAGCCGGTTGTTCCAGATCAGGTTCGGATACTTGTTGAGCAGGGTGACGATCTCTCCGGCCAGCGCGGGTGTCATATCCGGTGTTGGCGTGTCGAACCAGATCACGGCAGGAAAGTCGCCGTAGTTGGTCAGCAGCTCCTTCAACTGCGGTATGGCCTTGACATGAAGATAAGTAGCAAAGTCGCCGTCCTGGGCTGGGTCCCAGTGATGCGAGGGAAGATCATGATTGCCGGTCTTGTAGGCCGCGCCTCCAGGTGCTGTCCAGTCCTGATCCTGCGAGTAATAGAAGCCGAGCTTCATGCCTTGCTTGCGGCACTCCTCCGCCAGCTCGCGGATAGGATCCCGATGAAAGGGTGTGGCGTCGACGATATTGAAGGGATTTGCTTTGGAGTCGAACATGGCGAAGCCGTCATGATGTTTGGCGGTGATGACGATGTATCTCATCCCCGCCGACTTGGCCAGCGCGACGATGTCATGGGCATTGAAGCCCGTGGGATTGAATTTGGCCGCGAGCGCCTTGTAGTCGGCCACGGGAATAGAGGCGTCGTTCATGATCCATTCGCCAAGGCCCGGGATTTGCTTGCCGTCCCAGGTCCCTGCCGGAATGGAGTAAAGACCCCAATGGATGAACATGCCGAAGCGTGCTGCCCTCCACCAGGCCATGCGTGCGTCACGCTGCGCGGACGTCTCGGTATCCTGGATCGCGGCCACGGGATGAGCGGCGGAAACGGCGATGTGCTCGCCTACTACCTGGGCGAATGAGGGCAGTGCGCTGGAGGCGAGAAGCGTAGCGGCAATGGTGATAGAACGGCAGGCTGATTTCAAGACATATCCTCAAGGTAAGTTGTGGCACAGAGATTCTATGTGAAAACACTTGTTATTGATGCAACTTAATAACTCCCGATGACTAGTTCAGACCAGCTATCTGAACATCCATCTGTTCGCAGTTCACCGCTCTTGATTTCCGCGTTTCTCCCAGTGCGCGCACGCGGTCTTTGCGAAGCGCTCCATCGCCTTATTCACATATTGCCGGGTAATGTCGCCCTCACCTTCGCCGATCAGATCGATGATCCGCTGATGGGCCTCCAGGTCTTTACTCCACAAAGAGGTCTCCTGATGGCTGGCCGCCACCCGCATGCGAACGAAGGCAAAAAACGGCAGCAAAACGCGGCGCGCATGTTCCAGCAAAAACGGATTGCCGGCGGCCTCACACAGGTGCAAATGAAACTGTAGATCGCAATCCAGCAGCGCTTCGCGATGACCCGCGTTCGCCGCCTCGCGCATCCCGTCAACGGCAAATTGCAGTGGCGAAAGGTCAGGCTGAATGGATGCCGCCAAGCTCGCCGCCAGTCCCTCCAGGGCGCCGCGAAGCTGGTAAAGCTGTACCACGTCCTGATGGCTGAGATGGACCACCCTGGCGCTTCGGCCCGATTGCTTGGTGACGAACCCCTCTTGGGCCAGGATGTTGATTGCTTCGCGGATCGAGGCTTGGGCGACTCCAAATTGGGCTGCCCAGGTACCTTCGACAATCCGCTCGCCCGGCCGGAGCGCGCTGTTCATGATTTCCGTGCGCAGCAAATCGGCAATGTTCTGCTTGAGAAGCCGTTCCGTCGAAGCAGTAATTGAGGCTGCCATTTAAGCGCTCGAATAAAACCCTTGAACATAATATACCCTGACCCCAGGAAACCGCTTATGGTCCTGGACGTCTCGCTGCTGATGGTAGCCGCTCAAGGCCTCCACCTCGGCACCAGGTTAGTATCTGAGCGCTTGTAAGAACCGAGTGGTCAGGCATGAGTCCGAAAGCAGCCGATGTCGTAGCAAAACCGAATCGGATCAGGACGGGTGGCCCTCGATTCCCCAAAGCGTACCTGGGCCGAAAAGAAGGGGCGTAGCCGCCACGATTGATTTTTGCTGAATCCACAAATCGGGCGCGCATAGCAAAAGCGTTCAAACAGAATCGATCTTCCTTAAATGACAACGTCCCGCGGGGACGGCTGAGAATATCCCAGGGCGCAGTCCTGGGCTTCGCCGCTCAGTGCGGGCGCAGGGGCTGTGGATTCTTACTCTGATCTGGCGTTTCAGGCGAGCGCTCATAATACATTCCCTGCCGGCTATATAACCCGCCCAGAATCCATAGGAATCGTTAGCTTTCGCTAACCTCGTAGAACCCTAATCGTTTGACACAAAAATCAACCGACCGTTATCATGGCCTCCCATATGAGCGCTTATCCTGCGAATCGCCGTGAATTTCTTAGGCTTGCTCTGGCTGGTTCCTGCATCCCCTTTCTGCCCCACCCTGCATGGGCAGAAGCCCTTGCCTACGACCGGACAACTTGGTATCGCAATGCCAAGTTCGGCATGTTCATCCACTGGGGGCCGTATTCGCAAGCCAGCGTGGAAGCCTCATGGCCCATCATGGTTCCCAAGCCAGGCGGGATTACCGAGGCCGACTATCGTGCCTTGGCTAAAACCTTCAATCCGGTAAAGTTCGACCCCCAGGCGTTTGTCGATTTGGCCCGATCGGCAGGGCAAAAGTACATGGTGTTTACCACTAAACATCACGACGGCTTCTGCATGTTCGATTCCGCTTATACCGACTACAAAATCACCAATACCCCCTATGGCAAAGACATCGTTGCCCAGCTGGCAAAAGCTTGCGATGACGATGGCATGCCTTTCGGCACCTACTATTCGCCGCCGGACATGCATCATCCCGACTTCCGTGACACCTCCAAGCCCGCCAAGGATAACTGGAACGGAGAGCCGGAGCGGCCGGAGTGGCCGATTTATCTCCAGTACATGCAATTGCAACTGACTGAGTTGCTGACCCGTTATGGCCCCATCGCAATCGTCTGGTTCGACGGCCTCCACAATCAGCGGAAATACGACGGTCCGCGCGTGATCGAAATGATCCGCGAGTTGCAGCCAGCTACGCTCGTCAATGACCGCATCGGCGTGGCTGCCGACTACGAAACCCCGGAGCAATTCATTCCCACGGCGATTCCTACCAAAGGTGTGGTGCTCACAGGGATTGACCCGAAAGTATCCGAGAAGCTGAAAAACACAGTTCCGCGCCCGGAGGATTTCCGCTTGTGGGAAACCTGCATGACCATAAACAACACCTGGGCGTATAACAAGAACGATCACGATTACAAATCCGAGCAGACCCTGATCAGGGCGCTGGTGGAAGTAGCCAGCCGTGGGGGAAATTTCCTCTTGAATGTGGGACCTCAGCCAGACGGCCAGATCCAGCCGGAGTTCCAGCAAAGGCTGCGGGCCATCGGGGACTGGCTCACGCTAAACGGCGACTCCATATACGGAACGACCTATGGCCCGGTGCAGGGAGTTGCGGGTCTGCGGACTACGGCCAAGGGCAAGTCCATCTATCTGCACCTGTTCGACTGGTCTCCTCCAACCTGCGAGGTTGCCGGCATCGACGCAAGGGTCCTGTCCGCGCACCTGCTGGCGAATGGCAGAATGTTGACCACTCGACAGACTGAAGGCAAACTGCACATTGACATCCCGCAGCAAGCGCCAGACGCGAACGTCAGCGTCATCGAGGTTAAGACCTACTAAGGGCGATCAACCATCGGCCTCACAACTGTGCTAGTGACGGATCGACTTCAAGAAGAGTTCTCTTGGCGCTCGAAACCGGGTGTCGCCAGCGTTTCCCCATGTGAATTCAATCTCATCCGCCTCTGCCGTCACGGGCGTGAGAATCGCAAAAACAACATGGCCGGCAGGAATCGTTGCCGTCAGCACTCGCTCGCTCGAATAGGCGGTGAGATCGCTTGTAATTTCGCATCGCACGCGAGTGCCTGGCTCTGTTGCAGCTTTTACTTGGGGCCCCGTCTCTACTGCGGAACCCCTTGTGCGCAGGCGCTCGATCTTTTCCGCCACCGCCTGGCTTATAAAATGATTGAGCGAAATGCCGTCCCGGGCCGCCAGAAGCTTGGCTCGATCTTTCAACGAGGTCGCGAGGCGAAGAGCAAAGCTGATACGTTGTTTCTCGTCATCGCTCACAGGTGAACTCTGGCTCTTGTCCGGGCTCGGCCTCGGCCCATCCGGAAACAGCAAGGCGACCCGTTGCCACCGCCACTGCATACTCTTCCATGGGTAATAGTGAAAGTGGGTGGCAAAACGTTACAGGCTCCTCCAGCGCCGGTGGCATGCCATGTGCCCTGGACAATACCATCGATCCCAGGCGCTTTCGGCCGTCCCCTTGTTCCCGCAGATGCCAACTCAATCGCAGCCGGGCACGTAGTGCAGGGATCAGCCGGGAGGAGCCGGACGCAGGGGGTAAGCCGACCTTTCGCTGGGTCGCGATTGCGGGCAGCTTCTCTAGGTATCTCGGAGGTCGCACCCCGCGCCCGTGGGAGGCTGATCAGATCCGGGGAACAATTTGGGCAGTCACGAAAACGCCTTACAGCCGCGGGAAGCTATCGCAGTGGATGAGATAAGTTGTTTGTGCGAATGGTGGGCGAGGCGGGGCTTGAACCCACAACCCCCGGCTTAGAAGGCCGGTGCTCTATCCAATTGAGCTACTCGCCCGTTTCTGCCATTGTATCGTCACCGGGCGATGGGTCTACGCCAAGCGAACCTCCATGATGACCGTGAGGGCGGCCTCGAACGCTTGGCGCCAACCTCGATCCGCGCGCTGCGCGGTCGGGCCGCAGCCCTCCACAAACCAACTCACCCCAAAACCCGCGACGGCGTCCACTTGCGCGCGCCGCATGACGAGTTCCACCCGCGCCGCACTCGCCGGTATGGCGCGTAGTCTTTCGGTCACCGTGCGCAGCCATCGCTCCTGCGTATCGAAGCACCCTGGAGATTGGAAATCGCTGGGCAGCAGGTCTATATACGAGCCGGTGCCATAGGCTGTCTCGCCGGGTTCGGCATCCATCTCGTAGGGATCGAATGGATCATCGCCCTGCTCGGGGCTGCTGGTCCACGCATCACACTTCGCGGTCCAGAACTGCGAATCGACGCCGTTTAGTAAAAGCAAAGCGGACCACAAAGACGATCTCCTCCGAGCCTCTTCAATCTCGTCGATCAAATGGGGGCCCAGTCGCAAATCGACGAATCTGCACTTGGGTTCATTTTCGCCGGACGCTGCCCAGGGAACGATGATCACCGGATCAGAGATAGCAAGTGCAACAGACCAATCGGCCTCCATCAGGTTCTCGTCACTGAGAGCAGAAAATCCAGAAGGATCTTCTCCGCCCAATAGCCGTCATACTCGACCGCCGGCGCAAGGAATGCGCAATGGCCTCCATGCGCCGTCTCTACCAGGCGGACCCGGGAATTGCCCAGCAGGGCGGCCCGTGTCGATGGCAACATTTTGATAAAAGGATCATCGAGGGCATGCAGAATCAACGCGGGCAATGCAATCTGCGCCGCCCCATGAGAACTGGATGCGCGCTCATAATAGTCGTCGGCGCCGCTGAAGCCCGAGTAGCGGGCAGTGATCTTGTCGTCAAACTGGCGCAAGGTCGCAATCCTCTCCAGCCCTTCGGTGGAGTAGATGGCGGGAAAAAGTTCCGCTTTGCGTCGAAAACGCCGGCGCAAGCCGTTCAGGAATTTCCATTCATAGACGCGGTTGGGGACGCTGTGCAGCGCATCCGCGGAGACAGCCAGATCCATGGCCGGCGAAACGCCGACTACGGCCTTCAAGTACCCTGGCCCGTCTGCGCCCAGCTCACCGGCCAGCTTCAGTACCAGGTTGCCGCCCATCGAGTACCCGATCAGCGCAAAGGCGCTGAGGCCTTTCTCGGCGGCGAGCGTCCGCATCACCGCTGCGACATCGTCCGAGAGCCCGGAATGATACAGCGTCGGTGACAGATCCTCCGTTCCCCCGCAGTTGCGCATGTTCATGCGGACGACATTGCACCCTGCGGCCCACGCCCGCGCTGAATTCCCCAGCACATATTGCGAGCGCGACGATCCTTCCAGACCGTGCAACAACAGCACAGTCAGGCATTGGCCAGGATTAGCCTGCCAATGGCAATGACAAAGCACATGGCTCGCGCCGTGTGAGCGGACATCCTTTTGCGCTTGCGCCAGCCGACTGGCAGCTCTCGAGTCCGAGCCCCGGGAATCCCCATATGTCGCGCCGGCTGCGCCCGCGTCCACCTGGATGATGTGCGGCTCGGGCTCAGGTAAGACATATCGCCGGGGCAGGAAGTTGCCCACTAGCGTTTGCAGATGCCCGTTGCGCAGAAACCGCCGCGGAAGAAACTCTTCCACTGGCGCGCCCGCAAAGTCGCTTGCGTCTTCCGCGAGCAGGTCGCTTGTATCCCTCACGGTGTTCGCAACCTCACCAGCAGGGAAGCCGCCTGCAAGGCTCCTTTGGGCGTGTCTTCATGCTTGATATACGCGAAAACATCTCCCCGCGCCGCCTTGTCCGCAAGTTGCTTCTCGATCTGCAGCAGGTCATCCGGCCCATAATCGCTCTTGCGCAGCCGGTAGCAGCAGAATGGAGCGGTGACGACGTCCGGTGTCTCCAGTTCGTCGCTCTCCGCTACGCAAAGCGCGGCCTGGTGCTGCCGCAGCAGGTCGAAGATCTCGTCCGCAAACCACGAAGCATGGCGGAATTCAAAGGCGATTCGCAGTGAAGCTGTTCTCTCCGGCGCGGCTTCTTTGAGGAAGTTTGCGAGCCTCTCCGGGTCTGCTTTGAGGTTCGGAGGCAACTGGAACAGAACCACACCCATCCGTCCAGACCGGATTACCGGCAGCAATGCAGAGTAAAAGGCAGTCAGCGCGTCGCTGCAATCCTTCAGCCGCTTGATATGAGTAATCCGTTGCGGCGCTTTGAAGGAAAAGCGAAAACCCACCCCTGTCTGCGCCAGCCACCCCGCGGTGGTGGCGGCAGAGGGCAAGTGCCGGAAGGTGTAGTTCACCTCGACGGAGTTAAGCTGCGTCGCGTAGTACTCCAGCATCTTCTTAGCCGCTGTTTTGGGCGGGTAGAATTCCGGTTTCCAGGTTGGATAGGCCCAGCCGGAGCAACCGAGCCAAACAGCGGATGTGAAAGAAGAGGGTTGGGTGGTCACTTCGGCGCTTTCCACCTGGCACTTATCTCCGTCTGTGCGAGCTTTCCGAAACGCGTTGAGCCGGAAAGAATCGAGAGCAGCGTAAGCTGGAGACGGCTGCGACTGGGGCGGCTAGTGGGGGTCGAACCCACGACATCCGGAGCCACAGTCCGGCGTTCTGCCACTGAACTATAGCCGCCATATAGACTTAGATTGTAACATCCGGGTTCACGCCTTACGTGGCTCGGAAGAGCCTTCCATCCCGTCTACAGGCCGTGTTATTTGCCTATGCCTAGCAGTCGTCAACCCGAGATCCTGCCTCCCCGAAAGTCCGGCCCGGCACCTCGCTTTCAGAAGGCGAGTGGCCTGTTCGCGGACGAAAATCTCGATTTCCTGTCGCACGTGCTCGACGACTGGTTCCGCGTACCCGGCACCTCCATCCGCTTTGGACTCGATGGCATCATCGGCCTCGTCCCCGGGTTGGGAGACATTATCGGCGGTCTTGCTTCTACAGTTATTGTTCTAGCCGGTTGGGTACGCGGCGTGCCGTATGTAACGCTGGTCAGAATGGTGGTCAATATTGGCATTGAAGTGCTGCTCGGCACCGTTCCTCTTCTGGGCGATGCCTTCGATATCGCATGGAAGGCGAACCGTCGCAACTACGCGCTGATTGTTCGCCATCTGGAACAACCGCGGCGGCAAACCTGGCGAGACTGGGTCTTCCTGATGGTGATTGCCGGGACACTAAGCGCCATCTTTCTCGCCCCGATCTTCCTCATCCTTTGGTTCCTGGAGTGGCTGGCCCGGCATGCCTGAGAGACGTTGGTTGCGGTACAATCCGAGAATCGGGGCGTAGCGTAGCCTGGTAGCGCATCTGCTTTGGGAGCAGAGGGTCGGGGGTTCGAATCCCTCCGCCCCGACCATCCAATCCACTGGTTTACGGGGTCCTACCTTCCCTGATTTGTCAGAGTCTGCGCGAGAATTCTCCTTATAAACCTGATCCCGTCCGGAATCCGCCCTTCGTTCCCTCACCAGGGACGGGTGCCCCACATCTCGCTCGTATTTGGCGAGATGTGGGATACCGCTGCTCTTTCCTTCTACCTCTTCAACTCGTCCGGCGAAATTCTTTCGCAGACTCCATACACTCAGCATTGCCTCCTCCCCAATCCGCCAACAACGTCGCGCATCAAACTGCACATGACCCAACAAACCATCGCGCGGAAGCAGCTCCTACTAGCAACTCTTGGAAGCAGAAATCTCACCTCGGTGGATGTGCGGGAAATCCGAATGGAACCGGGCCAGCAGGCCGGTCGCCATCTGCATCCATGCGCCGTTGTTGGATACATCACCCAAGGCACGGCTGTCTTTCGCGTGGAAGGGGCGCCAGAACAGACCCTCGCCGCTGGTTCGGCATTCTACGAACCCGCCGATACGATCATCAGCAATTTCGGAAACGCATCACATGTCGAACCGATGACATTCGTGGCCTTCTACCTGCTCGACGGCGAACAGGAACTGATTCGCATGCTGGATTAAGCCAGTCGCGCCGGGGCCACAACCACGTCTTGAGAGGGAGCAAAAGAGAGGCCCAAGGCAGAGAAAAAAGCAAGGTAACGCTGGCACGTTGCCGAGTGGTTGTTGCGAATCCCGGAAGATTGACTCAACCGGTGGGAGATCGACAAACTCGAGCGCAAGCAAATATATCCGCAACCCGAAGAATTCGCCAGTGGAAATCCACGACACCGGACTATGAAGCAGAAAAGGAACTTAGCATGCTGTTTTTCGCGCGCTGGCGCAGCGATGCGGTTTGCTGGGCGCCCCCCGGTTCTCGTCCCCTGTCGAAGGACAGGCGCCCCCCGGATTTCCGGTGAAATTTGTGGCGTTGATGAACTTCATGCGGCTTTCCTCAATGAAAGCCGCACAGGCGGCCGTTCCTTGGCGTCGCGAAAGGAAATCCGGGGGTCTTGCTCGCTTTTTCGCGAGATGTGGGATTCCACGCTCTTTCCTTCTCGCTCTCGACGAATCCGACGGCTTCCTTTTCGATTTCCACGCTCCACTTCGGCCGTTTTTTTAAGCGGGATTGCCGATTTTTCTCCCCGTTTCAGCCCACGCAATCGGGCGTGCCCGCATCCAAGAAACTGGAATGGACGAACCCTCTCATTCCGAGCCGGGCGTTCGGGGGAACGCCCGGCTTATTGTTTCCCTCGCCTGCCCGGCAAAACGTCTACTCCTAGCTTCGCCTCTGCCGCAAGCATGGCAGCCACCTTGGCGCGACGAATTCGCTCCCGCAATTGCGCGGTGACCGCTAGATGGCAACGCAGGCAAAGAGTGCGGATGTTATCCAGGTCGCATTCCCCTCCACCTTCCGTCACCGGCAAAATGTGATCCGCATCCCACAGGCTCTTGCGCATCCGCGCGTTGAATCCCCAGTGCCGCATCAAGTCCGCGCGCCTGTCACCGCGCGCTCGTTTCAACCTGCGATGCTCCTTGATTGTGTCGAGACCGCAATGCGCGCAAACCCCGCCGTCACGCTTCAAGATTTGCTCGCGTAAATATCCCGGCTGAGACCGCAACTTCCATTCGTGTACGCAGTATTCCGAACAGAAGGTAAATCGGCGTGCGGGCACTTCGAGCGAGCACCACCGGCACAAGCCGCGCCCATTGGGCCCACGTGGAATATTCTTGCGGTCGACCCAACCGCCAGGCATGGTTCGAGCGGTGCTCATATCCTTGTTTCTAAATGCTTGGCCACCTTCGCCGTAAGTGCCTCGGCAGGCGACTCCGGATTTCCTGCACGGGGCGTCAGCAAGAACCGCGTGTGCGGCTTTCTTTAAGGAAAGCGGCATGAAGTTCGCCAACGCCGGCAAGCCCGACAGGAATCCGGACCGGTGACCCTATAATTTCGAGATGCGTTTGGAGAATCGGACATGCACGCAGCCCTGGTAGAAGATTTCAAATCTCCCCCTCATTACCGCGAAATCCCTCCTCCAGTGCCGAAGCAGGGAGAAGTCCTGCTCAAAGTTCGAGCCGCCGCCCTGAGCAATCTGGTACGTGGTCAAGCGAGCGGGTCGCACTACAGCAGCGGTACGACGCTTCCGTTCACGCCCGGAAACGATGGAGTTGGTATCGCGGAAGACGGTGCGCGTGTCTACTTTATCTCTCCCCGCGCGCCGTTCGGCTCCATGGCTGAATACACCGTGGTTTCCCGTGACCTGACCATTCCGCTGTCTGCCGATATCGATGATGCCGTCGCAGCCGCACTTGGCAATCCAGGGCTGGCGACTTGGGGCTCCCTCCTCGGCAGGGCGAAGTTCCAGCCCGGCGAAGTCGTTCTAATCAACGGAGCCACCGGGATTGCCGGCAAGCAGGCTATCCAAGTCGCAAAATATTTGGGTGCATCGAAGATCATCGCGACCGGTCGAGGCAATCAACAAGCGCTGGCGGGATTGGCCGCCCTGGGTGCGACCGAGACCATCTCTCTGAGCCAACCGCACGAGGATCTGCTACGAAGTTTTCGCTCCGCGCTCCACGAATCGGGCGTGCAGGTGGTGCTCGACTTTCTCTGGGGACCTTCGGCGGAGGCCATCCTGGCCGCGGCGGCCGGTCATGGAAATCCGGAAGGCGAGCCACGCATCCGTTTTGTACAGATAGGATCGATTAGCGGGAATACGATTGCGTTGCCCGCGGGGCTGCTGCGCAGTTCCGGGGTGGAACTGCTTGGCAGCGGCTTGGGCAGCCTCTCCTCACAAGCCATTCTGCAATCGCTGACCACCATGTTTGCCGCCGAATCGAAGATGCGGTTCGCGATAGACATCGACCAGGTACCCCTGAGCAAAGTCGAAGAGGCCTGGGCTCGCAAGGAAGGAAACAGAATCGTGTTTACCCCTTAGCCCGGGTTCTCCGGGGTACGGATTCCTCCACTGGGAACGGTCCGTCGGCGAAGGCTTCGGCATGATAGCCCTTCGACCCCACCAACTGCGCCAGGGGACTGCGCACGTCTTCACCACTTTTCAGCCTATCGATGATGGAGTCGAAGTCATATCGCGGCAGCCAGCCCAGTTCGTTTCTCGCCCGCTCATTCACATAGACCCGGTCGATACTTGGGAACATCTTCCATTCCCGCGCGCTCATATTCGCCCTCATACTCTGGAACTCGCTGGCGCACCACCCCAGGCGCGTCGGTCCGCAGCTGCGCAAGATCGCTGGGGCGAAAGGGAGTGGTTGCACTGATGATGTATTTGCGGAACCCGATCGCCGCGGCGCGTTTGGCCGCTAACAGGTGCGCGCTCACAACATCTTCAATGTCGACTCGCCGGTAGAGAAATTCATTAGCCTTCGCATTCGCGTCGCAGTAACTGTTTCGAACCTGTGGGTTGTCATCCTCCTCAGGAAAGAATCGCGAAGTGCGCAGAACGATGCAGGCAAGCCCCTGGTTGCGATGGAATAACTCGCACAGGTCTTCGGCTGCCGCCTTGGTCACGCCGTAAATATTCTTGGGAACAGGCGTGACGTCTTCCGTGACCCACGCCGCGGGAGATTCCTCAGGCGGCACCAGGGCATCACCAAAAACGCTGGTGGTGCTGGTGTAGACAAAAGACCCGACGCTTGCGGACACAGCTTCTTCCAATAAATTGAGCGTGCCGGTGATGTTGGTATCGACAAAATCCTGCCGCCGATGCGTAGCAACATGGGGCTTGTGCAGCGTAGCGGCGTGGAAGACTGCCTGAACACCACTCATGCAGCGCTGAACACAGGAGCGATCTGCAACCGACCCCACGCGAGTGGTAAAGGGCGACGAAAGGATGTCGAGTCCAACCACCTCGTATTCCAAATCCAGTAAGCTTCGCACCAGCGCTTCCCCCAGGTGCCCGGCGCTTCCAGTAACCAATACCTTCATGATGGTGTCATCTCACTTCGCCGGCTCGCGACCCGGATTTCCTGTACGCTGCTCCGGACGTGTCTGCGTATGCGGCTTTCTTCACGGAAAGCCACTGGAGGCTCATTGATTCCAACAAGCGCCACAGGAAATCCGGGAAAAAGCCCCTTTTCATTCTAGAACCCTGAGGAGTAGAATTCGGCGCCTTACCGGATTTCCTGTTTGGTGTCCGTGGCGCGGGCGAGCTCCATGCGGCTTTCCGTAATGAAGGCCGCACAACCCGACAGCGTCCAGCGTAGCGAGGCAGGAAATCCGGTCACCGGGATGCCCGGTTTTTCAAGAGCCTCTCCCGGTCCATCGCGATCGCAGAGCGATCGCCCCTTGGAGGCGGATTATGACGCGGACTATGAAGATGCGCGACAAGCAGATTTTCCTTGCGACACTGGCCATGGCCCTTTCCATGATTGTTGGCGGCTGTGAGCGCCACGATAAATCTGAGCACTACTTTCTCATCGCCACCAACATCAATCTCACTTACTGGCAGTCGGCACACGAAGGGTTCACCAGGGCGGCCGCGCTGTATGGCGTTACGGAAGACATGCGCGGGCCCGACACATTCAATCCTGCAATTGAAGTGGATGAGTTTCGCGCCGCAGTCGCCAGGAAGCCCGCGGGCATTCTGGTATCCGTCTCCGATCCAAAATTGATGGGGCCTGAAATCAATAAGGCCATGGAAGCCGGCATCCCCGTCATCACCATGGATTCCGATGCTCCGGACAGCCAACGGCTCTACTTCATTGGGACCAATAACCTGGAAGCGGGACGTTTGGGCGGCGAATTCGTGACCGCTCAGTTGAACGGCAAAGGCAATGTCGTTTTCTTCACCATGCCAGGCCAGCCCAATCTGGAGGAGCGGCTGAAGGGGTACAAGGATGTATTTGCCAATAGTCCCGGAATTAAGATTGTCGAGGTCTTTGACATGAAGGGACAGTCGACCGTGGCTATGGATAAAGCGGAGGAATACCTGGCGCGGACCGGTCCGGCCAAAATAAACGCGTACATCTCCCTCGAGTCTTCGTCGGCCAAGGATGTAGCCGAAGCCTTCAAACGCGCCAAGCCGCAGGACGCCATGGTGATGGCCATGGACGTCGACCAGGCGACGCTGGAGTTGGTCAAGGACGGCACCATCAAGGCCACCATTTCTCAGAAGCCCTTTACCATGGCCTTTCTTGGCCTTAAGGCTCTGGATGACATTCATCACTATCCGCTCAAGCCCTTGGTCCGCGACTACGGCTCGGATGCGCGATCCCCCGTCCCAGCCTTCGTTGACACCGGCGTGTCCCTGGTCGATCAGACCAATGTCGATAAGTTCCTGAATCCGAATGCAAAAACACCCTAGCAGGGGTGCGGAAGAAATTTTGCCCTGCACTTAGTGGTCGACACCAGTGGTATCCCCCGTTGCGCGTCTTCCCCTTTCGGGGGATGACGCATGCTTAAAAAACTGTCTATAGCTTGGTATGCCTTGCGGTGAGATTCGGCAGAGGAGACTATGGACTTAGGATACGGAAAAGGAAGATTGGTTCCGACAGGCAAGCGCGGACCCGTCACTTATGTAAGTTACAAAATCGGCCACCAGCTAGTGGAAACGACGAATTCCAATGGCTCCTTCCTGAGACAGAAAGCCATCGTTCACTCGATTGATGCTGAAGTCGGCCAGCAGATTGCCTTGGGCGACTACGACTTGGTCGTCGGGGACGAAATCGTCCGCTTGAAGCACATCGCCGGCGATCCCGAGTGGCTCGTGCTCTCCTCCAATGTATCCGCGATCTGCGTATAACGCATTGTCGCAGAAGCTGGTTGCCTCCGGCTAGGTGCGTGATCCAGAATGCAGGGGTATGACTGAGTGGAACCCCTCTGAATACTCGCGGATTTCCGCGCTTCAAGCGTCCATGGCCGAAGAAGTCCTTTCCTTGCTCGACCTTAAAGGCACCGAACGGATTCTCGATATCGGCTGTGGCAACGGCAAGACCACCACAGAGATTGCCGCCCGTGTCCCCCAGGGCGCGGTTGTCGGCGTAGACGCTTCTGCCTGCATGATTGCCTTTGCAGCGGCGCAGATTGACCCGGCGCTTCACCCCAATCTTCAGTTTGCTGTCGCAGATGCACGGCATCTGCCCTACCAGCAACAGTTCGATCTGGTGGTCTCCTTTAACGCGCTGCACTGGATTCCCGACCAGGCCCAGGCGCTCCAATCCATTCGCTCCGCCGTAAAGCCCCACGGCCGGGTACAACTGCGCCTGGTGCCCAAAGGCAAGCGGAAGAGCCTCGAGGACACCATCGAAGAAACTCGTCTCTCCCCTCACTGGATCGGCTACTTCAAAACCTTTCATGATCCTTATCTCCACCTGACGGTGGAGCAATACGTAGATTTGGCCGAGCGGAACGGTTTTCAGGTTTGCCGCACCCATAGCGAGGCCAAAGCGTGGGATTTTCAATCGCGCGCCGCTTTTCTGGCTTTTGGCTCTGTGACCTTTGTTGAGTGGACCCAGCATCTGCCGGAAGACGAGCGGCTCCCCTTTGTGCGCGACGTCCTGGATCGCTATCAACAAGTCGCCGCTGACGCGTCAGGCGAGGAGAATCTCTTCCGCTTCTATCAAATGGATATCACGCTCTCGCCGAGCTAGAACCGTCTGCGTCAGCACCATAACGGGAATGTTTAGTGGCATCAAACAAGGTTCTCGCCTTCGATGAGCGGAAGGTGCTAACATCCGTGACGTTAAGCTGGCGCGCAGGAAGCCGGCTGGGAAACCTCCCCCTTTCCCGTTTAACTGAAGACAACCAAAGTCCCCTGCCGGAATTGAAGAGGAGGCGGACATGCGAATCACTTCTGGAATCAGCACCGCGGCTCTAATGGTATGGATGCTCGCCGGACTATCATCCCCAGCGCAGGAGCCTGTCGCGCCCGCGAATGCAGCGCCCAGCGATAACGTAAGCGCTCCTGATAACGCAAGTTCGCAACCTCCCGCTCCAGCTCCCAGCCACTCCAAGATCCGCATTGTTCGCCTCAGCGAGGTCAAAGGAGAAGTGCAACTTGACCGTCAAACTGGCAAGGGCTTTGAAGGTGCGATGGCGAACCTGCCGGTGGTCGAAGGAGAGCGGCTAAAAACCGGCAACGGTGTTGCTGAAGTTGAGTTCGAAGACAACAGCACCGTCCGCGTGGCGCAGAACTCTCTGGTCGAATTTCCCCGCCTCGAGCTGCTCCCCACCGGCGCCAAGGCATCCTCCATCAATGTGGTGCAAGGCATGGTCTATGTCAGCCTGGTCAACACCAAGGGCAACGAATTTACCGTGAACGTCGGCCAGAACAAGATCAACCTGCCGCCGGACAGTCACATCCGCCTGCAGTTGACTGCGGACCAGGCAAATCTGGCGGTCCTGCACGGTGAAGCCCAGCTCCAGGAACCCTCGGGCATCAGCACTGTTGGCAAGGACAAGACCATGACCTTTAGCTTGGCGGGTCAAAGCGAACCCGTCATTGCCAAGAAAGTCACCGAGGAACCGCTGGACGCCTGGGACAAAAATGCCACGCAGTACCACAAGAGCTTTGCCAACGCGAGCTCGTTCGGGAACGCTCCCTATTCCTACGGCATCAACGACATGAATTACTACGGAAGTTTCAGCTCCGGATGTGGCGGCTCCATGTGGCGGCCCTACTTTGCCAGTGCCAGCTGGAATCCCTATGGTAGCGGCGCCTGGGCCTACTATCCGAGCGCAGGCTATTCCTGGGTTTCTCCTTATCCTTGGGGTTGGACACCCTACCACTACGGTAGCTGGGCCTTCTGTTCGGGAATCGGTTGGGGTTGGCAGCCGGGGGGCGCCTGGATGGGGTTGGCAAACAATTCGTTTGTCTCCTCCCCTGCCGCCGGTGGCGGATCGCATCCTCTGCCCCATCCGCCGAGCCGGCCTCCGGCAGCTGCTTCCCAATCGACCCTTGTGCCAGTGAACCTGAAGGCCATGCCCGCGTCGAGTCTTACCGAGCATGACAAGTTTGTCTTCCGCAATGATTCCGCCGGCTTGGGTGTGCCGCGCGGTACTCTCGGCAAACTCAACAGCTTCTCCCATCAAACGGCCGAGCACGGGATGGCGAGCACGAATGTCTATTTTGGCGGCCCCCAACGCGGGGCGGCTGAGCACGGCGGTGGATACTATTCCGGACCGAGCCGGTCTGCCGGACCGAGCGGGTCGCCCGGTATGGCGTCGAGCCCCTCCCACTCCAGCGGCATGCCAAGTGGTGGCATGCAAAGCGGCATGCAAAGCGCCTCTGGAATGGGTGGCTCGCACGCATCGGCACCCGCCGGCGGAGGTGGAGGAAGACACTAGCCAAGCCCGCTTGCTCCCTGCCAACCTGCTCCGGATTGCCGCGCAGGACTGGTGCAGATAAGGCTTTTTCGATCAGCCTACTTGCAAACAGACTTGTCCAAATTAGCTTTTTGGGGGATCGGCTGATTTGCGCCGCACCTGCGAAAACAAATCAACGATCAGGGTGTATCGGAACCAGTCCCGCAGGGACGGCTGAGAGTAGCCCAGGACGTGAGTCCTGGGTGAGCTCAAACCACCCACAGATTCTGACATGCCACCATCAGAACCAACCACGGGGCAGCCTCCGCCTCACGGCACCTTGGCCAAAAACGTAGACGCAGGCAGCGGAACCCCATTGTAGAGATTGGCCTCGGTAAAGCCCTGCCAGGCATAACGCACTTCGGTAGCCTCGGTAACCCCGGGAGCAGAAACGACCACCGACGTGCCCTGCACGGAGGCAGTCGCTGGGACAAACTTCCCATCGGCGCCTGCGACCTCAAAACCCAGTACAGCAGCCCCCTTGCTATGCAATCCCTCCGCGTGATCGAACCAGACACGCAGAGATCCCCCTTCCCGCGTGGTCTGGCGATAGAGAGGTCCATTGAATGCAAGATTGGCCTCTCCGTAAGCCAAGGCACGAGCAGCTAAAGCAAGGCGGGCGCCCACCGTCTGCTTATCCGGCGGATGCACGTTATCGCGTTGTCCAATGTCCAGGGTGACGGCCATGCCGGTATTGATTACTTGGAGCGCACGGCGCTGGCTATCGCGAATCAGTCCCCAGTTTTCTTTTGGCGACTCGAAGCTCGAGATCTGAACCAACAGGAACGGCAGGTCGCCCTGGTGCCACTGCCGTCGCCAATCGGCGATGAGCGTGGGTAGCAGTTTCGCGTACAGGCCCGCGCGATCGGGGGCGCTGTCCGTTTCGCCCTGATACCAGAGGAAACCCTTGATCGTGTAAGGCACGAACGGCGCCACCATACCGTTATAGAGCGCCGCGGGGATCCACGAAGATGGGTCCGGGTGCCAGGGGTGCGAAGGCGCGGGCAGGTGCTGCGCGGCAGCCTCGGCATCGGCGCGTTTCTCCGCGGATTCTATGAGCTCCTGGTGCGTCTGCATGTCAGCAAAGTGGGCCCGCGCTGCGAAGGCGGGCATGAGCGAAGCATCGGCGGAGAGGGAGTCGAGACTGATCCAGGAATCAATCGGGGTGCCTCCCCAGGATGAATCGATAACCCCGATAGGAATGTGCTCTCGCTGGCTGATCGCGCGCGCGAAGAAGTAGGCGACAGCAGAGAAGTCTTTCGCCGTGGCCGGCGTGCACGGCTGCCAGGTGGCGGAGATGCCGTCCAGCGGGGAGTCGGAGGATTTGTGCTCCATAAGCAGCAGGCGGACCTGCGGCAGTTCAGCCTGGGAAATCTCCTCGGCAGCGTTGGTGACGTGAGCTGTCGGAGGAAATCCGGCCAGTGGCATCTCCATGTTCGACTGGCCGGAGGCAAACCACACATCGCCCACCAGCAGGTCAGACCGGGTAAGTTCGGAGCTGCCGCGAACAGTCAGGGTGAACGGGCCGCCGGCCGGTTCCGGCGCCAGCCAAGCCTCCCACAAACCCAGATGGCTCGCGGTGGTGGCCACCGACTGGTCGTGGAAATGGATGGTGATCTTCTCCTCCGGCGAGGCCTCGCCCCACAGATGCACCGGCGCGTCGCGCTGCAAGACAGCATGGTCGCTAATCACGCTAGCAAGTCGAACTTCCGCTCCCGCGGGTATAACTACCAGGCCCGTAGTAGCCAAAGTGAAGATGCTGAGGGTAAAGAAACTAAGCTTCATCGTGCGCTGCTCCTTAAGCACAAGGTACAAACTTCGCTGGTCAAGTTAACCGGAAACGGCTATTTGTGGGCGGAAGCCTCTATCTCCGCCTGCCATCCAGAAATAAGTCCAAAACTGTGACAACTACTATTGTGCAGAATGCCTCTCATAGGACTAGGATAGGGCGGTATCTGAGTGTCCTCGCTTCTCCCCCGGGAATATCATTCCACTGCAGGATAAAAGGAAGGAACTATGTTCGGTTTCATTTGGTGGATTATCGTAGGTCTGATTGCAGGTTGGCTCACAGGAAAGATCATGAGCGGCGGAGGCTACGGCCCCCTGATGGACATCATTGTCGGCATCCTGGGAGCATTAGCAGGTGGCTTCATTATGGCGCACCTCGGCTTTGCCGGGTCTGGCGGCCTCATCTATACCATCATCGTCGCCGTCATCGGAGCCGTGATCCTTACCCTACTACTGCGCCTGGTCACTCGCGGACGCGTTCGGTCGATTTGAATACCGCCAACCACTAACCCGAAACAACTTAAGCCAAACAACGAGCCTGCTCCCTGTAGAGCAGGCTTGTTGCGTTGAGCGTTGTTGTTTCTGCCACCCAGCTCTCTGCCCCAACCTAAGCAACTACCCACCCTGATCCTCCCGCCTGCCTGGAGCGCCGTGGGAGCCAAGCCGAGGAACCTGCTGTGCGCTTTCCCCCCCGCAAATCACGAGACGGGCTGACAAAATTCGGTATACGGTTAAATCAATAGAATGCTCAGAGGAAACAATGACGATGCTTTGCAAGGGAAAATTTGCTGCCCTCGCCGTCCTTGCCGCAATCACCGCATTTGCCGCCGGCCAGACGGTAGCAGATAAAATTCCTGTCACCTACTACAAGCTGCCCAATGGCTTGAAGGTCGTCTTGTCGCAGGACAGCGCCGCTCCCATTGTGGCGGTAGGGGTGTACTACCAGATCGGTTTCCGCATCGAGCCGCGTGACCGCACCGGCTTCGCCCACCTCTTTGAGCACATGATGTTCCAGGGTTCAAAGAACCTGGGAAAAATGCAATTTGTTCGTCTGATTCAGAACAACGGCGGCGTCCTTAACGGCTCAACGCGCTTCGACTTCACCAATTATTACGAGGTCCTCCCGGCGAACACGCTGCAGACTGTGCTGTGGGCTGAAGCCGACCGCATGCGCGGCCTGGACATCACCGAAGCCAATCTCACCAACCAGAAGGGCGTTGTCAGCAATGAAGTGAAAGTCAACGTCCTCAACCGGCCTTACGGTGGTTTCCCCTGGCTTGACATGCCCCAGTACGCGAATACCAACTGGTATAACGCGCACAACTTCTATGGCGATCTCAAGGATATCGATGCCGCCACGCTCAACGACGTACAGCACTTCTTCGCAACCTACTACGTACCCAACAATGCGGCCCTTGTGGTGGTAGGCGACTTCAACATCGACCAGGCAAAGGCATGGGTGCAGCAATACTTCGGCAACATTCCCGCGGGCAAGGTTCCACCGCTGCCGGACTTATCTGAACCGCAGCAGACCGCGGAGAAGCACGCCACAAAGACCGACAAGCTGGCGAGTAAACCGGCACTGGCCTTTTCTTATCACGTGCCCGAGCGGCGCACCAAAGACTGGTACGCAATGGGCTTGCTCAACCAGATCCTGTTGCAGGGCGACGACAGTATGCTGGTCCAGGAGATCGTCAAGAAGCGCGGATACGCGAGTTCCATCGATGGCGGCATCAATCAACTGGGCAATCTTTACGACTATCGTGGCCCCATGCTTTTCACCGCAAGCCTGATCCACGATGACAGCATCACCTCGGCGCAAATCATGAGCGCAGTGGACGGAGTCATGCAGCGGGTCATCGACCAGCCAGTGGACGCTGCCACGCTGCGCCGTGCGCAAACCAAGCTCATCTCTGACCTCTACGATCAGGAGGGAAATCTGGGACTTGGCAAGGTCGACCTGCTGGCCTGCTTCGCATTGTTCGACGATGATCCAGACCAGATCAACACGCTGGTGGAAAACTTTAACAAGCTCACGCCCGAGGACCTGCAAGCCGCCGCTAAGCAGTACCTGCGGCCACAGAACCGGACGATACTCGAAATCGCAGTTGCGCCCAAGCCCGCCGCTGCAGCAGCTCCAGGAGGTCGATGATGGTCGCTCGCTTACTCGCTTTTACCTTCTGTGCCGCTCTGTGCAACCTTCCGGCGGCAGCCCAACAGCCCTTAAAGGAGCAGCCCCCAGCCCCAGCCCCGGCGAGTTCCTTCCATCTTGCGCAAAGAACCCATTACCTGCTGGGCAACGGAATCCAGGTAAATCTGTTGCAGTTTGGCTCTGTGCCCAAGGCCACCGTCTTAATCGAAGAGGCAGCGGGAAAGGTCAATGAGGATCCGCAGCACGTGGACCTCTCGGCAATCACGGCAGAACTCATGGCCGAAGGTACGGCGACCCGCAGCGGCGAAGAAGTCGCGCGAATGGCTGGCGACATGGGCTCCGAGCTCTCCATCCATGCCGAAACCTACCAATCCGACTTCTCCATGGATGTTCTCAATCAAAATACAGCGGATGCGATCGCCCTTCTGGCTGATGTGATCCAGCACCCTGCTTTTCCGGAAAAGGACTTTGACCGGCTGCGTGCCGATCATCTTCGCTCCCGCGCGACTTCGCTGGCAAACCCTGCTTTTCTTGCCCGCCAGAAATTCGCCCAGGTGATCTACGGCGACCAGCCGTATGGCCGCTTGCTCCCGACCGAGGCAATGTTGAAAAGTTATACCTTGGCCGACGTGCGAGGCTTTTACGCCGCCAATTACGGCGCCCAGCGAGCTTCCATCTATGTCGTGGGCCGGTTCGATGAGAAAGCCGCAAAGAAGGCCATCCAAGCGTCGTTCGCCGGATGGTCTAAAGGACCGGCCGTGCAGATGCCGGTGCAGACTGCCACGGAAGGAGCGCATTTCGCTTTCATCGATCAGCCTGGCGCTGCGCAAAGCAACGTCATCTTTGGCCTTCCGGTCGCGGATGTGAAATCTCCCGACACCACCCCCCTCGACGTCATGAATTCGTTGCTGGGGGGCTCCTTTGGCTCGCGCATCACGGCCAACATTCGTGAGCAGAAGGGCTACACCTATTCGCCGCACAGCACTCTCTCCAAAGGCTATGGAACCAACATCTGGGCGGAGAACGCCGCTATCACCACCACAGCCACAGGTCCGGCGATTCAGGAAATTGTGAAAGAGATCAAGCTGTTGCAGAGCGCTCCGCCTACCGTTGCCGAACTCGACGGCATTCAGCGCTATGAGGATGGCGTCTTCATCCTGCGAAACTCGTCCCGTCTAGGCATCCTCGCGAACCTCACCTTCGTCGATTTCCACCACTTGAGCGACGAATATCTAACTGGCTACGTGCAGCGGGTGAACGCCGTCACACCCGGGCAAGTACAGGCCATGGCGGTGAAATATCTGCACCCCGGCGCAATGACGCTCGTCGTCGTAGGGGATCCGGCAATAGCAAAGCCCCAACTCTCCGAATTTGCCACGCCCCCCAAGTAGCGCGTGCGGGTTATATATCATCCGCTTTTAGTGACCTTTCTTCCGGGACCCCAAGTAAGCGATTTTCCCCCAGGCGGTTTAGTCGTGCAATAAACGATCGACCGGCGTATCTTACTGCAACCAGAGAAGCGCCACTGAAACGTCGATGCTTTGTTTTGTGTCAATGCCGCGGATGAGGGCTTTAGTGTTTGTGTGAAAACAACGGTTTATGTGGCCCGGCCCGGATTAACAAGGGTTTTACAGGTTGCGGAAAAACTTATGCTTTGTGTCAGGACACCACTTGAGTCGGGCCGTAAGCGATGGGCTGCCGAGGGCTTTGAAAGCCCCTGAGGTACCCCGTTCTCCTCCCACGATGGAAGTCCCACAGGGACGGCTGATAGTAGCCCAGGACGTAGTCTGGGTATAAGTTCACAGCATAGTTAGTCCCGTACGGACGGCTGAGAATTACCCAGGATGCAATCCTGGGTCTCACTCAAGCTAGTTCTCACGCAGACACTTTAGCCCCTGAGGTATTGGTTCCTTGCCCGGTGCAGACTTCTTTCACAAAACCCTTGGTCGGCTCGTAAAGGTAGAAAAGAATTGGGCCTCGGAACTCGCGTGAAAGCAGGTACACCGATCCACTATGCGAAAGCATTCCCTTCTTTACCTTCTCGCCTTTGCCTGCACACTGAGGGGCCAGACTGCCCAACCTCAGCCTCCGCGTTTCGAAAACTGCAAAGCAACATCCTCCACCGACCCCTGGCGTGACCGTCAACAAACGCCGGAATGCAGAACCCTCGAGCTCATCCACGCCATGAGCCCCGAGGAGAAAATCAACCACATCCTGGAAAGACCAAAGCCCGATCGCTTCGCAATCCCTCCTTTGAACCCCGCCGACGGCCCCAACGGCTACGCCAAAGGCCCGATTCCAGGCCCGCCTCCCCCCGCCGCGCTGGGGGTGACAGCCTTTCCCAACGAGATCGCCCTGGCCGCAACCTGGGATCGCAATCGCGCCGCTGATTTCGGCCAAGCCCTCGGAGAAGAATGGCGGGGAAAAGGAAGTTCAGAAATCGTCGGGCCCACCCTGAACATCATGCGCACCTGGCACTGGGGCCGCTCTGCAGAGACCTTCGGCGAAGATCCATTCCTGAATGGCCAAATGGCCGCTGCCGAGGTATCGGCGATCCAAAAAGAACATGTCATCGCGATGGTCAAGCACTTTGCCGGAAACAACCAGGATGCGGATCGCGTCGGGCACTTTCCTGATTTCACCGGTATCAACGAGATCATTTCTGATCGCGCGCTCCACGAGATTTATTATCCCGGCTTTCGACAAGCGATCCAGGCAGCGGGCGCTGCTGCCGCCATGTGCGCCTACAACCAGATCAATGGCGTCTTTGCCTGCAACAACGAGAAAGTCCTCGGCCAACTAAAACAGTGGGGTTTCATCGGCGCGGTTACGCCGGATGCTGTCTTCGCCCTGCACGATCCGCTGCTCGCGCTCAAGGCAGGCGTAACTTTCGTTGGCCCGGAAAAGCTCCTGCAAGAAATGGTCGCCCACGGACAATTGACCGGACCGGCCATCGACCGCATGTTATATGACATTCTTTTTCCAATTTTCAAGCTGGGCATCTACGACCAGCCCGCTCCCGGCAAACCCGCCGCTCGCGTATCCACTAGCCAGCATGTCTCCTTGTCGAGGAGCATCATCGAAGAGAGTGCGGTCCTGCTTAAGAACAAGGACCAGGTGCTGCCGATCTCCCCCGAAAAAGTAAAAAGCATTGCTGTCATCGGTGTTGCCGCCGGCCCCCAGGCAGTCATCGGGGAAGAGGGCCCGACCGTCTACGTGGAGAAATTGAGCGTGCCGGCCGAAGCCCTGGAAAAACGCGCCGGCTCTGCCATGAAAGTCTCCTACTACGATGTCGGCGTCGGTATCCGGCCACTGCCGCTTCTTGAGGGAGATGTCCTTACCCCATCTTCTGGCCCTGGACATGGCTTTACTGCCGCCTATTACCGCAGCGGAAATTTGACTGGCGATCCGGCCGTAACCCGCACCGACCCCAGCATTGACATTCACGGTCTACCGGCGCCGGAGTTGGGTCAAGCGACTTTCTCTTTTGGGCCGCCTAAGTTGTCCTGGTCCGCGCGCTGGACGGGGACGCTCACCCCGCCATCCACAGGCGACTACATGTTCTCGCTCGAAGGAGCGGGAACGGCAAACCTGAGGATCGGCGGAAAAATAGTAGTGCAGTTGCAAAAAGTAAATTTCCGGTCGACCGCCTTCGGCGCCGCGCACCTTACGGCGGGTATGCCCGTAAAGCTGGTCCTAGAGCACTCGAATGACTATGCATTGCTCGGGAGCGCCCTCCATTTGGGCTGGTATCCTCCCCATCCTGATGAGATGGCTGCCGCGATGCAAGCCGCAAAGTCGGCAGACATCGCCATCGTCTTTGCCGCAGAGCAACTCGGGGAGGGCATGGACAAGACATCGTTGCCGCTGCCGGAAAATCAAGATGCATTGATCGAGTCCGTGGCTGCACAAAACCCGCATACCGTCGTGGTGCTTAATACCTCCACGCCCGTGGCCATGCCATGGCTGGATAAAGTGGATGCCGTTCTGCAAGCCTGGTACCCGGGCCAGGAGAGTGGCGCCGGCATCGCAGCCGTGCTATTTGGCGACGCCGATCCAGGCGGCCGTTTGCCCATGACCTTCCCTGCATCCCCCGACCAAGGACCGGGCGCGGATGCAGAGTCATATCCAGGCGTAAATGGAAAAGCAGACTATAAAGAGGGAATTCTCGTCGGCTATCGCTGGTACGACCAATATCAACAGCAGCCTCTATTCCCGTTCGGCTTCGGCCTTTCGTATACAAGCTTTCAATACAGCGGCCTGAGTTTGAAACGCACCGGCAATTCGGTGTCCGTCACCGTTACGGTCAAAAACACCGGCAACCGCGCAGGATCCGATGTCGTGCAACTCTATGTGGCTGAGCCCAAGTGCGCCCAAGAGCCACCTTCTCAATTGAAGGGATTTGAGAAAGTAGTTTTGAATCCTGGGCAAACAACAACAGTGAACCTCAAGATACCCCTCGCCAGCCTTGCTGCCTGGAGCGGGAAGAATGACTGGAAGCTCTGCAAGGGTACTTACGAATTCAAGGTTGGCCAGTCTTCCAGGGCAGTTCTTCTGCGTTCCAGCATCGCGCTTGGGGAGTAGCGCGCAATTGAGAGTAGGTCCCGGCTTGGCCAATCGGATTATTGGCGATGACCAGCCTCCTTCACCAGCAGATCAGCCGCCTCAGCCAGCGTAATGTTCTCCGGTAGCTGTTGGAAGTGACTGTCACTTTCGTCTTGTTGAACGCTGATTGTCTTGAAAAACAGGGCCTTTCCTTTCATATCAACGTTGAGCCGGTCGATCTCCCAGTGATTTGCGCCAAGCCTTACCTGGTGCACATCGAACGTGCCCCCCGGATCCAAATGGCCCAGCAATCCACCAAAGAATTTCACCGCGTGCATCAGCTTTCCCTTAATTTCCACTAGCCGCTCTTCTTTACGGTCCACAGTGAGTGTGCCCTCCATCTCATGGAAGACCTGCGCCTCACGCGAAGAAGCATGATATTCCGGGTTGGGTTGAAAATTTAGCCGGACCGTGTCACCCGTGTCTCCGCTACCCTGCGCATAGCTGAAATTGAAGGCGTCCGGCAGCATGGAAAGGAGCCGCTTGGTTTTGGCCGCGTCTTCCTCCGCGGCTCGCTTTTGCTTCTCCAGCTTTTCGCGGTCGTGGATGAACGCCTTCATCTCTTCTTCCTGCTTCTTCAGTTCGTCCCCCGTAAGGGTCTGGCCGTTACGCCCGACCAGCAAAGTGACCGCGCCATCCTTCGTTCCCGCTACCTCCTTGGTCTCTTTCACGCCTGCCCTGACGCTTTCTTCCTCATACATCCAGCGGCTTTGATCCTGGTCTTGCATGCGTAGCTCGTTGGCAATCACGCGGCGTACCAGCTCCTTCGCGGGCAGATTCTTATCCGATTGGGTTTGAGCAAACGCGAATGGGGCTAAAAGAAGTAGCACGGCAAAGAGATACTTCAGGAGCATAGAGCGCCGAGGGCAGTTGAAATATGAGGATCTCTGGCTGGTCGCTGCTTTCACATCTATCAATTTGGATGCGATGGGACCAGCTTGGATGCACGGGCCTTCGCCCACGATCAAGCCGCCTTCGCCCATTCGAACTAAAGAAGGCGTGCGGATTTCACCAAGCTCACGGCCAGGGCTCCGCCGCCTTCTGGCGTGAGGTGAACGGATGGCTTGCGCTGAACAAGAGGCACCAGCAAAAGTCTTGCAAGCAGTAGAATCGGAGGGTCGCGATTTCCGATTGGTGGTTTTGCAACAGATTATTTCTTAGTAAGGAGAAAAGCATGCGAGTTTCTAATTGGTCGATGATCGGTCTGCTCACCATAGCGGTAGCGACTGCATCAGCACAGGCGAGAGATTACAAAGATTCCTACACCGCTTCGGATGCGGGCAAGCCCATGGCGCCGGCCAAGGCCTTGGATGTTATGTTGACCCAACTTGAGACCCAGCTGATGGCTGTTGCTGAGGCGATGCCCGCGGAAAAGTACGGCTTCGCGCCCTCGGCGGAGACGTTTGCTCCTGGCAGTCCGGCTAAGTACGGAACCGTTCGCACCTTTGCCGGGCAGCTGACGCACATTGCCGGAGCGAATTACCACTTCTACAGCCAGGTGAGCGGGGCCAAACCACCAGCGGCGGCGAGCCTGGTGCGCGATCTGAAAACAAAAGATGAAATTCTCGCAGCTCTCAAACAAAGCTTTGCCTATTGTCACGCCCAGATCATGACGATCACCCCGCAAAATGCGTTCACCGGGATTGAGGGACTCGACGGATTCCACACACCAGCCACACTAGCCGCCTTTGCCGTGGCTCACGGCTACGACCACTACGGGCAACTGGTGGAGTATCTACGAATGAATGGCGTGATTCCACCTGGGAGTAAATGACGAGCCATTGAAGCGAAAGCCGGGCCGGCCTGAACCGGGGCCGTCGCTCGTTTATTGAATTTACGCCCCTCCCCATATGCGCATCCAATGCCTAAGGAGATTCGAGAATGAAAGGTCTAACTTGGGTAATCGCCGGGATAGGTGTCGCCTTTGCGGCGTACATTGTGCTCAACCAACCAGGTCCGCAGTATGCGACCGGAGATGATGACGTAGAGTATGCCGCAGACCGAACCGCGCTTTGGGGATCGAAACAGCGCCTGTCCGGTACCGGAGGACGCTTGGCCGGCAAGCTGAAAGAGGGCCTCGGCAGAGCAACCGGCAACGATCAACTGGCAGGTGAAGGGGCCGCTGATCGGTTGGCAGGAGCGGTCAAGAACACAGCCGGTGAGGTAGCGCAAGCGGCGGGTCAAACCCTTCACGAACTAAACCGTTAGCATATTTATTGATCTCTTGCTTACTGCAGGCGCCAAGCCCCCGTCTGCTCGCATTCGGGGGCATCACACACCAGCGCAGCTACCGCTTCTCCGGCGGATCAGGTGGGATGCCTGGGCCCTCTTCGTCCATCGCCTCGACTACGCTGTCGTCGGTATTCGGACGGCCATCACGAACGCTTTGCGCCCCTAGGGAATTCTTGCTTCCGGCAGGCGCGTTGCGATCGATCTTAATGTTTTGGGCCTCGGCTTCGGGCGTCTCGCTTGGGTTTTCTCGGTTCACGGCCATTGCACCCTCCCTTTTCTTCTCGCAGAAGCTAGGATGCCCAAATTTGCCTAGAGTCTGCCCCCTGACTTCCTGACCAAGGACGGGTGCCCACATCTCGCTCGTTTTTCGCGAGATGGGGGATACCACCGTGGTTGGCCCCTAAGCCAGAGGTTTAGCCCGCCGTCCTTCCTACGGGGAACAAGAGGTGATCAATCCAAGAGACGACTCCGTCTTGCCAAGATCGGGCGATCCCACCCCAAATCGCGAAAAACTGAGATCAGAACCTAACCGGAATAGCATTTCCTTATCTAATGCGCTGGATGGAAGAGAGTGACGACTCCATACGCCGGGCGATCCTTTCCGGCGACAAGGATGCTTACAAGGTGCTCATGGCGCGCTATGCCCAAATTGTCTTCCGGGTGGCCTATCGCATCACCGGCGATGAGTCCGATGCCGAAGAGGCCGTGCAGGAGGTATTTCTGCGTGGGTACCAGTCGCTCGCGACCTTTCAAGGGCGGTCCAGTATGTCGACCTGGTTCTATCGCATCGCAGCCAATTGCGCCCTTGAGGTGGTCGGCAAGAGAAGGCCGGAAACCCAGAGCCGTATTGCGGAAGAGAACGATCCGGAACGGAGTGAGGTCCAGTTGGCCGACATCAAAGCAGGCCCCGAACGGCTGCTGTTGAGCCGCGAGATCGAGGCCAGGCAGCAGGCCGCGATGAGCGAGCTCACCCCCACCGAGCGCACCGCCTTCGTGCTGCGCCATATGGAAGACCGTTCTACGGAAGAGATTGCAGCCGCTCTCAACATCGCTCCCAATGCAGCCAAGCAGGCAGTCTTTCGCGCGGTGCAGAAACTGAGGCGCCAACTCGCGCCCCTATGGGTAAACACATGAAGCATTTGGAAGAAACAGAACTAGTCGCGCACTACTACGAGGAATCCGCCAACATGGGCGAAAGTGAGCGCCACCTGAAAGCTTGCGCGGTGTGCGCCAAGCGGTACGCGGAGTTGTGCCGGGACCTCGACGGAGTAGCCGCGCCCACGCCACCGGCGCGCAGGGAGGATTACGTCGAACAGATCTGGCAATCGATCCACGCCTCCCTTCCGGTATACGAAAAGCCCAAGAGCAGCTGGATCGGATTTTACCGGCCCCTCGCTTGGGCAGCCGCCTGCGTATTGCTGGTTGCCGTAGCCTTCGTTGCCGGGCGCCGATGGGAGCGCAAGCAGGCTCCATCGGTAGCCGTGGCGGTTGATCCGCAGGCCCGCCAGCGGGTGGTGATCGTTGTTCTTGGCGACCACCTCGATCGGTCGGAGCGCCTGCTGGTCCAGCTCAATCACGCCGATGGCAAGGATCTGCCGGATTTGCCGCTCCGCAGCGAAGCCCGAGAATTGTTGGCCAGCAATCGCCTGGTGAGGCAGAGCGCGATGCGCGCCGGCGACCTGAATGTCGAGGCCTCGCTCGACCGCCTGGAACGTCTGCTGATGGAGCTTTCCAATGAGCCGGACAAGCTCACCGAGGCTGACCTCAACCGCCTGAGGCAAGAGATGAATACCGACGGTCTTCTGTTTGACATTCGCGTCTTGCGCTCCCGGGTTCACTCCCCGGGCTCCGAACTGCAAAGCGCTCCTACAACGAAAGGGGTTCCCATCTAAATGAATACGAAATCACTACTGTTCGCGACCCTGTTGATTGCCCTCGCGGTGCCGCCGGCTCTATGTGCGGAGTCTCCTTTTCTGCTGCTGGTTGACAACGCGGCCGCCCAAGCCAAGGAGGACACACTCTACTCGGAAGGCACCCGCGCTATCAACGATGCCCATTGGGCGCAGGCTGAGCAAATCTTCTCCAATCTCGCCTCGCAGCACGGGGCACGCGCAGAAGCAGCCCTTTATTGGGAAGCATATGCCCAGAATAAGCAGGGCAATGCCGCCCGTGCCCTCGAGATCTGCGCCCAGCTCAGGCATACCTACCCGCAGGGTGATTGGGCTAAGGAATGCAGCGCGCTCGAGATAGAGATTCATGGTAAGAGCGACGACCCTATGCCGCCCCAGGCCGAGCAGGATGAAGAGCTCAAGCTGCTGGCCCTCAATTCACTCATGCAGCAGGATGAGGCGCACGCCCTGCCGATCATTCAACAGATCCTTAACAGTGACAAATCAGAAAAACTCAAGGATCGGGCGCTCTTCGTTCTGGCACAGGATCAATCCCCGCAGGCGCAGGCGCTGTTAGGCCAGGTGGCAAGCGGTGAGCGCAATCCGGCGTTGCAGCGGAAGGCGATTCAGATGCTGGCCATTAGCCGCGGCAAGCAGGCCGCCGACACGCTGGCCAACATCTATCGCCAAAGCAAGAACGAAGAGGTCAAGAACGCCATTCTCCATACTTATCTCGTCATCGGCACTCCCGATCCGCTGGTGGAAGCGGCGCGTCATGAATCCAATCCCGAACTCGTGCGCACTGCCGTGCACACCCTGGGCGCCATGGGCGCCACCTCACAGTTGCTCAGTCTTTATCGCGATTCCAGCAACCCCGAGATCAAGGCGGAGGTGATCAACGGGCTAATCCCCGCGGGCCAAAAAGGCGCCGAGGCGCTGGGCAGCATCGCCGGCTCAGAACAGGATCCCGATCTTCGCCGCAAAGCGATTCGCAACCTGGGGATCGCTGGCGGTATGTCCGCGGCGCCCGCGCTGGTCGCCACTTACAAGAAGAACACCGACCTGGAGACCAAGAAAGCCGTTGCCCAGGCGCTCTTCCTCGCCGGGGATAGCCACGATCTGGTTGAACTTGCCCGTGCCGAAAAGGACCCGGCCGCTAAGCAGTCTCTGGTGCAGCAACTCAGCCTCATGCACAACAAAGAAGCCACCGACTACATGATCGAAATTCTCAACAAGTAACTGGAAGGAGATCGCTCCATGAACAACAACGCGCTTATGGTCATAACACTCGCCGCTTCCGCGCTGATGACCAGCGCTCAGGAGCCCCGGGTCACGCACACGCAGTTTCACTCCGGACCGGTGAGTCTGGGACTGTCCGCGACGGTGGACCGATTTCGCCACTCCAATGGTCCGCTTTGGCTGGGATATGCGGTGCCGGCTCTACCGCGAACACATCGTTCTTCGTGTTCATTTGGCGCGGGATCATCAGGAGTGGAAGCTGGATGCTGCAATGAGCTTCAACTCGAAGACACAGCAGACCATCTGAATACGGCCGAGCCTGCTTCCTCTGCGACCATCGTAGACGTGCTTTTGCGGCTTGATCACGGCGAGATTACAAAGACGCGCGCGGTTCCCGCGGGATGCACCCTCGATGCCGGCGGAGTACCGTTTGAGTGGCTGACCGATGTGCAGCCGGAAGACAGTGCCGCCTATCTCGGCAAGCTTGCCCAAAATGCCGCCGCACTTCGTGACAACGGAGCCGGGCGCGGCGGGGTAGTCGATGAGAATCTGGCTGCCCTCAGCATGCATGCGACGCCCCGCGCAACCCAAGTGCTGGTCTCGCTCGCCTCTCCCGAAAACACCGCCTACCTCCGTGAAAAGGCAGCGTTCTGGTTGGGCGCACAGCGTGGGCACGAAGGATTGCTGGCCTTGCGTCAACTTGTACGCAGCGAACCAGACCCCAAGCTCCGCGAGAAGCTGACCTTCGATCTCTCTATCAATTCAGACCCCGGCGCAATGGACGATTTGATTCAGCTGGCCAAGTCGGACGCCGACAGCCGGGTTCGGGCTCAGGCTCTTTTCTGGTTGGCGCAGAAAGCGGGCAGGAAAGCCATCGCCACTTTGAACGCGTCCATCCAGAACGATCCCAACTTTGAAGTCAAGAAGAAGGCCGTCTTTGCCCTGAGCCAATTGCCTCGCGAAGAAAGTGTGCCCCAACTGGTCCACATCGCCGACACCAATACCAACTTTGCCATTCGCAAGGAAGCGATCTTCTGGCTGGGGCAAACCAACGATCCACGTGCCCTTGCCTACATCGAGCAGCTACTCAAACGCTGAGCCGTTCAGAGAGTCGAATTAAGGTGAGCCGCTGAATCCAGGGCTGCGCCCTCGCGTAAACTTGTGTGTAAGAGGGAAGTTCGCCGATAGGTCTAGTAATGGCGACACCAGGCACATCGCCCACATCCGGGACGTTATCGCTGCTGCTCGTCGATGACGACGCAGAGTTATGCGGCATGATGAAGGAGTTCTTCGCGGAGAACGGCCACCGGCTGACAGCCGTTCACAACGGCCGTGACGGCCTTGCCCGCGCTCTGGAGGGCCAATACGATTTGGTCATCCTTGATGTCATGCTGCCTCAAATCAATGGTTTCACCCTCTTACACCAGATCCGTCGCCAGAGCGCCGTGCCGGTCATCATGTTAACGGCGCGCAGCCATCGCAACGATCGAATCGAAGGTTTAGACAAAGGTGCGGATGACTACCTGGTCAAACCTTTCGATCCCGATGAGCTCCTCTCGCGTATCCGCGCAGTCCTTCGGCGAATCGACAGATCCCATCATCTGAACCATGCACTCACCAGTTTTGGAGAGATCCGCATCGATGTGAACAGGCGCGAGGTGTGGAAGGGCAAGCGCCTGGTAGATTTGACCGCAATGGAGTTCGACATCTTCGATTTGCTGGCTCGCTCGGCCGGCAGGATCGTCTCTCGCGACGAGATCACCGCGAGTCTGTTCGAACGCAAAGCAACCCCCTTGGACCGATCGCTCGATGTACACATCAGCCGCTTGCGCAAGAAGCTTGAATCCGGTCATACCTTGATTCGTACCATCCGCGGCATCGGTTATGTTTTTACCAGCACGGAGCGTTGAGCGCTATTGAGGAGCGCCAACCTATACCATCAGGCGGAACAGAGGCACTCTATGAGATCTCTCTACATTGCAATCCTGCTCGCCTTGACAGGAACGTTGTCGTTGTCTCTCGTGGTGTTTCTTGCTATTTCGGGGAAGATTGAGCGCGATACTTTTTACCGGACATTCGAACGAACCGACGAACTACAACTGGAAGAAGCCCGGAAGGCCCTGGATCGTGGCGGGTCAGCCGCTGTCGCGGCCTATATGCAGCTTGCTAACCGGGTCTTTGGTGGCTCGCACTATCTCCTCAATTCCGCGGGTATCGACCTCGTTTCCGGCCAGGATCTATCGAACTTGCTCCCCGGAGATGGAGCGACGGAAGGGCGCCAACGGCGCGCAGGCAAGCTGGTAATTAGTCGCAGGGCGGCGGATGGCGCGTACTGGTTTATCGCCCTTCCACCCAACCGCCCGCACCCCGAGGTTTTCTTTCCCTACTACCTGCTGGTCATAGGAGCTACGGGAGTTCTCTGCTGGGCCGCGGCGGTTTGGCTGGTATCGCCGATTCGCAGCCTAACGGCAACGGTGGAGCGCTTTGGCCGCGGCGACCTCTCTGCCCGCTGGCATACACGCCGTCACGACGAGATTGGTTACCTGGCGCGGGCTTTCAACGATACAGCCGAACGTTTGCAGCAACTGCTCACCAGCGAGCGGCGGCTGCTGGCTGACATCTCGCATGAGCTTCGATCGCCGCTCGCGCGGCTTAAGTTTGCCGTCAGGCTCGCAAGGACCTCTCCCGATCCCGCCCTCGCCCTCGATCGTATTGAGCGTGACGTGGATCGAATTACGTCCATGGTCTCTGAGCTCGTGGAAATCACGCGCGCCGAGGGCGATCCGGAAGCTAGAAAGTTCGAGGTCGTAGATCTCGAGCAAGTGGTAAACGACATCGTCAGCGAAGAACGGCTTGATGCTGAGTTGCGAGAATGCAGCCTTCAGGTGAGTGGTCAGCTGGAGCAAACACTCTGGGGCGACCCGGAGCTCCTGCGCCGCGCCGTCGCCAATGTACTGCGAAACGCGAGTCGCTATTCACCGTCTCACTCAGTTGTAGAAGTGAGGTTCGCGGAAACTACCGATACCTCGATCGTGGAAATTCGCGATTACGGCCCAGGTGTTGCTGAAGAGCTGCTCTCCCAGATTTTTAAGCCGTTCTTTCGCACAGAAGAATCGCGCGACACCAATAACGGTGGCATTGGGCTTGGGCTGTCAATCGCGATGCGGGCGGTTCAGGTTCATCAGGGCACCATCACAGCCGAAAACGCGAAGCCGGGCCTCAAGGTACGAATCGTGCTGCCCCGTCTACCTTCCGGAGAGAAGTTGGCGATTAAGACCCTAGATAAGCCCATCTCCGTCTAGAGCAGTTTCGCAATGACGGTGGCTTGATTACGATCGCGAGCTTAACAATTCTCTAGGCAGCTTAACAATTATTAAGATTAAGTACGCAGCGGCGCGTTTCTAATTGAGGGAATGCTTCTCTAAACGGTCGAAGACCGGAAGCAGATCAAGGAGACTGAACATGACGAAACGAGTCCTGGGCTTTACCTTCATCCTCGCTATCCTTCCATTCGCTGCGAACGCCGCCTCCAAAAACTCTGGCAACGTCGTAATCGACAACAATATTACGGTAGGAACCACCGAACTGCCCAAGGGGGACTACAAGGTCGTGTGGACTGGACCGGATACAAATGCGCAGGTGACGTTCACTCGCGGCAAATGGTCCAAAACCGTTCCCGCGCGTGTCGTCGAAGGACGGAACGACACCGAATCTGAGCTGACAGACCTCAAGGACAACAAGACTTTCTTAACCTCACTCACGCTCCACAACGCCACGCTACAATTCGACTAGGGCACGCGCACGGGCGAGTGATGCACATTCACGCCGAAGCGCATGTGACGGAGTACTAGTCGGGGAAGAGTAGAGTCCCCCCTCAACCTTCCCCGGTTCCGTCAAGGCGTTGAGCCCGAAATATCAAAGACGCTGCGAATTTTTGCCGCGACGGCAGCGAACTCCGCGGTGCCGAGCAGTTGAGCGGATCGGGGACGGGCGAAGGGAATATCAATGATCGCGGCAACACGGCCCGGACGCGGTGTCAGGACCGCCACGCGGTCACTTAGAAAAACCGATTCAGTAATACCGTGGGTCACGAATAGTACTGTCTTGTGCTGCGCCGACCAGATGCGCTGCAGCTCGAGGTTCATCATCTCCCGCGTCATGGCGTCCAAGGCCGCAAAGGGTTCGTCCATCAGCAGGATTTTTGGATCGTGCACCAGGGCCCGCGCGAGCGCGACACGCTGCTGCATGCCACCGGAAAGCTCGCTGGGAAGCCGCTTCTCGAAATCGCCGAGCCCCACCATGCGGATGAGTTCGCGCGCACGATCCTGATAGTCGGCAATCGGCCGCCCCTGCACGTCTATCGGCAGTAGCACATTGCGCATTACCGACAGCCAGGGCAGCAGCAAAGCCTGTTGGAACACCAGCCCGACATCCGGCCGTGGCTCGAGCACTTCGACTCCGCCTATAAGGACCTTACCCGAGCTTGGAGCCAGCAGCCCCGCGACCATGCGCAACAACGTGGTCTTGCCGCAGCCGCTCGGGCCCAGCAGCGAAACGAATTCGCCCGGCATAATGTCGAGGTGAACCCCCGCCAACGCGGTGAGCTGCTGGCCCTCGCGCGTTTCAAACTGATGCCCGGCATCAACGAATGTGATGCCGTCTGAGGACGAAGAGCGGATAGGGCTCGTGGTCACGTTATTTCCAGTTGCGCGCCTGGTTCACGATCATGGAATGGTCAAACTGATTATATTGGGCAGCAAACGCGTTGGTGAACAACTCGGTCGGAGAGATGGGAGCGGAAATCTGTCCGGCATTCACGAGGTAGGCCTCAATCTTCTCAAAGATCGCAGCCTGCTGGCTGCCCCACGCAAAATCTACCGGGAGTTGATCCGCTCCCATATCCACGATCTGTGCCTTGATAATGGCGAGATCCGTCGCGAGCGTCTTTGGGTCATTCCTGTCTTTTGGCGCGCGATCGGGATATTGCTTCCAAAAGGCGCGGACAGCGGCCTCGGGGTTGGTCATGAGAAAGACGGTGGCCTTTGCCGTGGCTCGCCCCACTTTCGCGATAACATCCGGGTTCTTGGCAATGAAGGATTGGGCGGCGAACAAATTGTAACTGTACTGGTCCATTTCGGCGGCCGGTACGGGCAGCACTCGCACTGCGTATCCGGCGATCCGCTGGCGGGCGATGCCTCCGGTGAACGTGACTTCCGCGTCCACGCTTTTGTTCTTTAATGCTTCGAAGGACGGCGTTCCGTAACCGACGCTGAGTAGTTGCACATCGTTGATACTCATGCCAGCCTGTTTGAGGCTGGCTCGGAGATACGTCGCGCTGCCGCTGCCCAGATCATTTACGCCCACCCTCTTGCCCTTGAGATCGTGTACCGATTGAATAGGCGAATTCGGGTTGACGACGATGCGGTTGGTCTCGCGCCGGCAGACAGCGTAGAACGAAACCAGCGGAACTCTCAGCTTGACGCGCTGAATCACGATCGGGTCCGGCTGCGCCAGCCCCACATCCGCTCGCCCGGAAAGAAGCAATTGCGCAACCGCCGCGGACGACTGGCCCGGCACAATCTCAACATCAAGGCCTTCCTGCTGGTAGTAGCCCAGGGCCTTGGGGAGCGTTGCGTAGGGATAACCGACATTCAGATCGGCGGTGGCGACCGCATACGTGATTCTTCTCGGCGATCCACCTCCAGCCAACAGTGGCCCAGCCTGCGCAAAGCCGCACGATGCAGCAAGGATACCGAGGCGGCTCAGGAAGCCGCGGCGTGATGAGCGATTGGGATACAGAAAGGCCTCGCTTTCCCATGAAGACATGAACTGGAATCCTCAGGCGCCGTGTGCCCCGTCAACACGATGCCCCCAGAACACCAGGCGTTGACCGACGAGGCGAACGATGCCGTGCAATACGAATCCTGTGAGTGATAACACCGCCAGCGCGGCGAACTCGCCCGCCATGTCCAGATCCGTGTTGTAGGTGAGGATACGATAGCCAAGACCGCCCACCGCTCCGAGAAACTCAGACACCACCGCCGCAATGATCGCTAGGACGATGGCCAGCTCGAGGCCGGCAAATAACGCGGGCAAGGCACTGGGAAGCTTCACCCGCATGAAAATACGCCAGCGCCGCCCGCAATAAGCGCGCAGCATGTCGAGTTGATCCGGATCCGTGCGCTCGAGCCCCGACAGGGTGTTGATCAAAACCGGAAAAAACACCGTGGATACGACCAGCGCCACCTTCGACTCTATTCCAAAACCAAACCATATTAGAAACATTGGCGCCAGCGCCGTCTTGGGCACAGATTGGAGGCCGATCACATACGGATACACAATGGTGCGCACGGGACGAAATTCAGAGATGACCAGGGCCAGGAAGAAGCCCACCAAGCTACCGCCAAAAAAACCGATCATGACCTCACGCAGGGTCACCACGAGATCTTTCAGCAACGTGCCATCGGCGAGATTCGCTCGTAGGGATTGCCAAACCTCTAGAGGGCTGGGAAAGATGGCGGGCGAGACATCGAATTTTGTGGTGTACCACTGCCAAAAACAGACCAGCACAATTGCGCTCAGCAGCCATGCCCCAAAGCGCGCTGTCTTTCTGTACCAGCGGCCGCTCATGAGGCAAATGCTCCCACTTCGGCAAAGCGCTTCTTTTGCCACGCCAGCGCTGCGGAAACTCCCTGCTCCTTGACGATGCGCGTGAACTCGTTGGCAGGCGCTGCACTGAGACCCATGATCGACTGGTCCTGCGAAATATCGAGCAGGGTGGCATACCCCATGACTTCATAAAAACGATTGAGAAGGCTTTTGTTTCTGGTGAGTGTGCCGGGGGGCAGAAGACACATGTGGCGCACCACCTGATCGACACGCGCATCGAGCGCATCCGCGCTTACCGCCTCGTTGATCAATCCCCACGCTTCGGCTAGTTTCGCATCCAGACGGCGGCCGGTGAGTAGCAGCTCCTTGAAGTGACGCGGAGACAAAGCCCAAGCCAGAATCGGAGACATGGTGCTGCCGCCAAACTTCACCTCCGGCTCGCCAAAGAAGGCATCTTCGCTGGCATAGGCCAGATCGCAGGAAAGACTCAGCGCAAGTCCGCCGCCCAGGCAGGCGCCGCGAATTTTGGCGACTACCGGCTGGGGCAGCGACCAAAGACGTTCGAGACCAGAGTAGCCAAGGCGAAAATGATCGGCCCAGCCGGCGGCCGTCCGCTCGGGCTTGTCCTGGTCGATGCTCACGTCGAAGCCGGCGGAGAACGCGCGGCCTTCGCCAGTCAACACGACGACGCGGATGGACTCATCGGTCGCGATGCGATCGAGCGTTGCGACCAGCTCTTTCATCACGTCGTCAGTCAGCGCGTTCAGCTTATGAGGACGCGCGATGGTCAGCGTGGCAACGCCTTCCGCCGTGTGGCAGTGAATGAGGGGTGAAGAACTCATAGGTGAGGCCTCGGGAAGAGCAGAAGACGGGCATCGGCGATGATCCCACCGGGGTGCCGGGCGTTGACGATGACCGGGTTCAGTTCCAGCACCTCGAGCCGTTTGCCGATGGCTGCCGCAAGCCGGCCCACACGCTGAATCACCTGCGCCAGTTGATCGAAATCAGCTCTGGGGCCGCCGCGGAAACCGTCCAGCAGCGGGCGAATGCCGCTGCGTTCTATCAAATCAAGAACCTCCGCGTGGTCGAACGGAGGTACGAGCATCGCGCTGCGATCCAGAATCTCGAGCAGCCGCCCGCCAAGACCAAAGACGACTACGAAGCCAAAGCTCTCGTCCGCCTTGGCGCCGACAAAGACCTCGATGCCGCCCTCGATTTGCGGGGCAACCACCACCCCTTCGCCGGCAAAGCTTCCCAGCGGTGGGTCGAGACAGGTCAGGAGACGGTCGTAGGTCTGGGCCGCCGTCTCCGGTGTGACGCCGAGCGCAACTCCGCCAACATCGCTCTTGTGGACAACGCGTGCGGTGTCGATTTTCATCACCACCGGTGATCCGAGATCGCGGGCCGCTTGCTCGGCTTCCGCCTTGCCGGCAACGCGACGTATGGGAGGCGCGGGCAATCCCACGCCGGCCAGATATGGAAAGAGATCGGCTTGCCCAGTTGCGGTCTCTCTGCCGGTGAGGATGGCAGTAACAACCTCGTCTGTCGGAGGCAAAACCGGTGAACGCATATGGATGCGGGGCGCCAGCCGTTGCACATAAGTCGCGAGGTGGCGGATGGCTCGCAACGCTTCGCGGCTGCCTTCGAGCGCCGGGATGTTGGCGGTCCTGACTTCCATCATCACCTCATCATCGACAGAACCGCCCCGAGTGGCCATCACCAGCATGGGCTTTTCAATGAGCGAAGATTCTTTGGCGGCGGCGCCCAACATCTCGCGGTTAAACGAATACGTCAGGTCCGCGTTATCGCGATGAAAACCCTGGAGCACGGCGACGATGTCCACGGAAGGGTCGGCTGCGACCGCCCGGATCGCGCGCCGCATGCGGTCCTGATAGCTGCCGGGAACATTGAAGCCAATGCCGACATCGACGGGATTACGCGGCCACACATCCGCAGGCAGTTGAAGCACGCCTTGCAAGGCCGTCACCGTCTCCGTTGAGAGCTCCGGCAAGGTCACGCCACGCTCCACGCACTGATCGGTTACAGTGCTGAGTTCACCCCCCGAAGTTCCCAGCATGCCCACGCGAAACGACGACGTACGCGCTGACCACGCCGCCGCCAGTTCCACCGTCTGCGCCAGCTCGTCGAAGTCTTCGACGAGGATGAAATTCGCCTGGCTCAGAGCCTGCCGATAGACCGCCCCCGGCCCTGCCATCGCACCGGTGTGCCCGCGCGATACCGCACCACCCTCCTGGGTGAGTCCGGCCTTGAGTAAGATGACCGGCTTTCCGGCTGCGTGGGCGCGTTCCGCCAGGGCAAACAACGCCGGCGGATTGCGGAACTGTTCGACAAAGGCCACGATAAGCCGGGTGGCTGGATCGTCAATCGCATAGGCGATCAAATCTTCGACGCCGGTGACCGCTTCGTTGCCGGTGGAGGCAAGGAAGGAAAGGCCGTGGCGCCCGGCAATGGCCTGCAATAGAGACGCGACCGATCCGCTTTGGCTGATTGCTGCGACCGAACCCGCTATGTTGCCGACAATCTTAAAGCTCGAGATCGACACGCGATTGGTGAAGCTGAGAAAGCCGAGACAGTTCGGCCCCAGCGCTGGAATGCGCGCGTCCGCGCACAGGCGCTGCAGCTGCTGTTGACGTTCCGCGCCGGCCGAGCCCCGTTCGAGGAAGCCGCCGGAATGAATCATGAGCGCCCGGGCGCCGTGCGCGATCGCCTCCTCCACCGCCGTCAAGACTTTTTCGTCGGGAAGATTGATAGCCACCATGTCAGCAGGCTGGGGTAATGCGGCAAGGTTCGGCCAGCATTTGCGGCCCATGATCTCCGATCGAGTCGGATTGATGAGAAAAATATCCCCGGTAAAGCCGAGATCCTCGTTGGTTTGCAGAAAACGGCTGGTAAAGCTCACGCTGCTCTCCCGGCCGCTCGCGCCCACCAGGGCAATGCGCCGCGGGTTGGCGATCGCTTCCCATCCTGCGCGGGTGAGACGCGGGGTCCAGTTGCTTCTAACGAATTCGGTAGGAGTGGCCACTCGTCAGGCCCGCCGGCTTTCCCGGCTTTCGAATTCAACCTGAGCGGTTCCGCTGTTGGTGCGAAATCCTAGTTCGCTGTGGCAGGCGATTTCGAGATCGACAAGATAGCGGCCGTCCACGATGGATTTGCGCGTGACGCGCCCACTACAAATGATCTTGAAGCCGATCAGCACCCACTCCTCATTGCGCTGAGCAATCCTGGTGACGAATGCGTTGGGGCCTGCCCAGCGCGTGAGCATGGCTCCGAACCACTGAATGCGGAGGACGCCGGGCGCGAAAGCATCGGGGACATGGCCGTCGCGGCCGATGCGGTCGAAACCGGTGCCGATGGTGACCGCATTGAACCGCCCAATGTCAAAAGCCATCAAGGGTCCAAGTTTCCACGGTGGAAGCTCTTCCTGCTCGGCGATGTCTTCGAAGTAGCGTGGTTTGTCGTAGCGGCGCGTGGGCGTGGGGAAGGTACCAGGCAGGAGCGGCGGCGTGGGAATATTCCGCGTGTATTGACCCGGCTCAAGTGGCGGATAGGTCTGCGCAATGGTGCCCGCGTCGGCAACGCGCCCTGCATTGAAGCGGAACGTGAACGAGTTCAAGCGGGCAACGATCTCTCCCCGTTGATTGGTGAAGCCCATCTCTTCATTAACCAGAATGGCATCGCCGAGTTTGCGCGACTTCTTTTTCTCGATGCCGGCAATCCTGCCATAAGAAAAGACCGTATCGCCGGGACGCACGGGACGAAAGAATTCCCAAGCCTCGGTCGCGTTGTCGCTGCCTTCCAGTTCCTTGCCGGCTGCATCTCTTATGCCCGGCATCTTGCCTAGCCAGGCCGGCGACCCGTGGGCGTAGAGATAACCGGGCGGCGCAATGATACCGCCCCAGCGAGTGGTCGCGGCGTATTCCTGGTCAAGGTAAAGAGCATTCGGATCGGGAATGCAGTAGGCGAAGTGACGGATACCATCGCGCGTGACGTCGTAATTGAATTGTTCAGGCTGGGGCAGGTCTTTGCCAACGAGCGCGGCGTAGTTCGACACGTCTAAAGGCGTTTCGCCCATCCGGGCTATGCCCCTCTCCGGGAATTCGCTCAAACTATAACATAGGCAAAAACGGTGGCGTACCGTTCAACCGGGCTGCACACTCATCCTTCCTGATGTTCCGGCATGAGTGCATCCTGGAAAGGCTACGAGGTAAGCATTACCGATGTATTCCATGTCTTTATGTATGCCCGTCGCAGAAGTGTAGTAGCCGTTGACCGTCATCTGCTTCAGCAACACGAAGAACCGTTCCAGATCGGTTGTGGGATTTTCTTCGTTGGCCGCGGCCCTGCGCAATGCCTCGGCCAGCGATGAGCCCGTGGCCTCCTTGCGGATTAGGCGGATCCCGTCTTGCCATTGTTTCTTGACGGCGTTGTCGCTGGTGGCCACCATCAGGTCGGCAAACAGGTTGGTCTTGGCCTCGTGCGCGCCCGGAGAGTGGTCGTCGGCGGGAATAATCATTTCCATGAGCTGGTCGAGAAGGCGGCTTTCATCCTCACTGAAGAACTGCAACGTGTACGGAGCCGCTGGCGCAGCCGCATGCTGCCTGCATATGGCTCATGGCAGCAACCGGCAGCGCGTTCAGCTTTTGTGATAACGCGGTGAGGGCAACTATTTTTAGCACTGCTCTTCTTTCCATATTCTTTCCGAATCCTAGCAGCACCGAAGTGTCCGCGTGAGAACCCACGCTAAAAGCCCCTACCCTTCAGAAACCAGGCTCTTCCCGCAGCCCACTATAGTTCGCCTCTTTTTCGTTGCTCCTTTATATAGTCGGCAGCGCGCAACGACAGGGCCATGATTGTAAGGGTCGGATTCTTCTCGCTGGAGGTGGTGAAGCAGCTGCCATCGGTGACGAAAAGATTTTTTACCTCCCGCGCCTGGCAATAGCTGTTGAGCACCGATGTGCGCGGATCTTTTCCCATGCGAACCGTCCCTACTTCGTGGCTGGCAAAGCCAGTGGGGGCGTTACCGAAACTGGGGAAGACCGTGCCTTTCATGTGGGACGAAACTTCCAGGATGCTCTGCATGGAGGCCCGCCACAAAGCATGATCGTTCTCGCTGAAACGAAAATGCACGACCGGCGTCGGAATTCCATGGGCGTCCACCCGGGCCGGATCGACCGACACATAGTTCCGGTAATCGGATGTGACCTTGCCCCAGCTACCGAAGGACAAATATCCCGGCTGCATTTTTCGCACCCGCTCCTTAAAGGCAGCTCCATAGCCAGGCAGCCTGGTGGCCTGGTGCGGGAACATGTAACTCGAATAGTTGACTTGGAAGCCCCAACCCCCGACGTAATCGGTCTTGCCAAAAAGCTGGTTGTAACGAGGCACGTAAACGTGATCGGTGGCGCCATCCTGGTTGGAAGGCTTTTGCCCTTCGAGCTCCTCCAAATAAATGCTCACCGACTCATTCAGGTGACCGTTGAGATGATGCCCGACGACGCCGTTGGAATTGGCAAGTCCTGTCGGGATATTTAGGCGAGCGTGAATTGAGCAGGAGTCTGGCAGACTCCACGGTGGAGCAACAGACCACAACGATCTTCGCCTTGACCTGCTGTTCCGTGCGCGTCTCGGTGTCGATGAAGGAGACCGCGCTCGCCAGGCCTTCGCGGTCGACCAGGACCTCGCGCGCCAGGGCATTCTGGCGAAGGGTGAAATTGCCGGTAGCCCGAGCTTTGGGCAACATGCAATCGGGCGTGCTGAAGATCGACGCGACGTCGCATCCATCCATGCAGTGGCCACAATAATGGCAAGGCGGCCGCTGATCGTAAGGGCCGGGTAAGGACTGCCTTGCGCACCGCGATGAGCGGGATGCCCATCGCGTTCGTGGCCCGCTTCATGATGTGTTCGCTGCAGCGCCAGGGAATGGGCGGCAGATAATTTTTTCCCGCAGGCAGGATTTCAAGATGATCGTCGTTGCCGCAAACCCCGATGATCTGTTCGATGCGATCGTAATAGGGTTCGAGTTCCTCATAGCTCAGCGGCCAGTCTTCCTCGATGCCCTGCAATGACCACTCTTTGAAATCTCTCGGGGCGTAGCGCAACGTAACGGCGTTCCAATGCAGGGTTCTGCCCCCGAGGGCGCGCACCCGGTCTACCGAGACGTGATCTGAATCGGCATAGGCGATGGATTTTGCAATGTCCCCTTGATAGAAGGGCGCTTGCTTCTCACCGCGGAATCCCCGAAAAGGCAACTCGTATGGCCACTTGTGGGAGAGCAACTCCGGCAGAGGGACGCCACGTCCCGCTTCCAACATAACGACTTTAGCGCCGCCCTCGCACAGTTCCTTCGCCATGACGCCGCCGGCGGCGCCGGAGCCGATGACGCAGACGTCAAAGTTTTCGTCTTTGCTCAATCGTTCCTTCCTTCCAGCAGACTAAGCCGCGAAACGATACCTATTCCGCGCATCGGTCCTGTGTCCTGCGTGGGAATCTGCGGCGCGTCATAGACGCCTGCTTCCTTTTTGTCCCGCCAGTGCCCCTTACCCGATTCTAGCAGCGCATCCGGTTAGCAGAAGCGTTCAACCGGCTCCAAGAAAGGGCACACGAAGGGCATGGCTTTAAGTGTGCCGCCCAAAGCTCTCCCGGAAGGGCCTCAGTATCTGCCTGAGAAACCCGGTTCCGCAGGTTGCCTCTCTTATCCTCACAAAGGATGTGGGAGTCCACTGCTCTTTCCATCTGACTCTCGATTCATTCGATGAGCCGGCAGTTCTCACCCAGACACTTTAGTCTTTGTGGCACGGCTTTCAATCATCCGTGCCGAAATTCTCGTGACACCGTACTTCATTCTGTTCGCAAGGCCTGCAACGGCTCGATGCGGGAGGCTCGTCGGGCGGGAAGGTACGCAGCAGCCAAAGCTACGGCGCAAAGCAGCAAAGCTACGCCTGAAAAGACCGCGGGATTCGTCGGGGTTGTGCCATATAGCAAAGACTCGAGCCACTTACTTAACGCGAAAGACGCGAGCGTCCCCAGTGCCACGCCGGCGAGAGCGAGCCGCAACGTTGTTACGAGAACACCGCGCAGAACAACCCCGGAGTTCGCTCCCAACGCCATCCGTATACCAATTTCTTTGGTTCGCTCATTCACCGAATAAGAAATCAGCGCGTAAATCCCGAGCGATGCAAGCAACAGGGCGAAGCCCGCAAATCCTGACAGCAGCATCACCAGAAAGCGCCGCGGCGACACCACCTTGTCGACCAACCCCTGAAGCGTCTGAAACTCGGTGACCGGGAGATTCGGGTCGAGCGGCCGTAGCGCGGTTCGAATACCTGCCGCCAGGCTATCCGGCGGTAAGTGCGGTTCGCACCACCAGCCGCATCGCCGCGTAGTCGCCGGTTTGACGCATCGGCAGATACATTTCAGACCCGCCCGATCTCTCCGGTCCTCCGTGATGGACATCGGCAACCACGCCGACGACTTTCCTTCCCCCGTCCTGCGTCACCATCTGTCCGACCGCGTTCTGTCCGGGCCACAGAGTGCGAGCCAACGTTTCATTCACCATCACTACGGGTTCGCTCGATGCTCGATCGCTCTCGGTCAATGCTCTTCCCGACTTCAACGCGATCCCGAGGGCCTCGAAATATCCATCGCTCACGACGCGAATAAATGCTTCCGGGTGATGGTCCTTGTCGTAGACCTGTCCTTGGGCCCCGACTTGCCAACTCCTGTCCCCGTCGAGCGGAAGCACATCGCTTATCCCGGCCGCCACAATGCCGGGGACTGATCGGGCGCGATGCAACACATCGTCGATAAATGAGTTCTGCTGCGCCAGACTCGGGATCCGAAAACCCGGGTCGATTCTCAACGCAGGCTGCGTGCTCCGGTTGAAATCCCAGATTCACGTCGAGGACGCGCAGAAAACTCTGCATCAGCAGCGCCGCGCCCACCAGCAGCACGCAGGCGAGGGCGTACTGGGATACGACCAGTCCGTCGCCAAACCAGCCATGCCGGGTGCCCCCGCTCGACTCGCGGCCCGCGTCCTGTAGCCCTTCGCGGAGATTGTGCGCCGTGATCTGCAGCGCGGGCGCCAAGCCAAACAGCACGCCCGAAGCGACCGCCGCCAACAAGGTGAAGGCCAGCGTGCTCCCATCGACCCGAACGCTTGCCAGAAGAGGAAGGTTGAACGCGCTCAGATGCGCCAGCCCGCGCGTGCCGGCCACGGCCAGAAGCAGGCCCAGCGCAGCCCCGCAACACGACAGGGTTATGCTCTCGGTAAGCACTTGCCGCAGCAGCCGGTAACGTCCGGCTCCTAACGCCGATCGTACCGCCATTTCTTTTTGCCGCGTGCCCATGCGCGCCAACTGCAGATGCGAAAGATTGGCGCAGACAATCAACATCACGACACCAACGGCGCACATCAGCACCAGGAGCGCCGGACGCACTTGCCCGCTCACGTGCTGTTCCAGCGGAACCAGCCTGGGGAAAACCGGATTCCGATCCGGATGTTGGTTCTCCAGTTGTTTCGCCAGCACGGTTAACTCAGCCTGCGCGCTCTGCATGGGTAGCGCCTGGCTTCAGCCTTCCGATGATGGACATGGTGTTTCCGTGCGGTTTTGTATTGTCCGTTAAGCGGCCAGGGAACAAAGACATCGATCGGAGTGCCCGGGGCAAAGACGCTGGCGAAATCGAACGACGCAGGCAGAACGCCGACGACCATCACCGGCTGATTGTTCAACGTGAGCTTCTGTCCTACTACCGCCGGGTCGGAGTGAAACCGCCTGCGCCAAAAGCTGTAACTCAACAGCATGGCGGGAGGAGCGGAATACTTGCCTTCGGTCTCCTCCCTGGTAAACGATCGTCCGATTGCCGGCGCCACTCCGAGCAAGGGGAAGAAGTTCCCGGTAACCGGAACGCTGGTAAGGCGCTCCGGCTCGCCGGTCCCTGTCAATTCCCTGTCGCCCGCGCTATAGGCTCCAGACCAGCCCGCTAGATCGGAGAATGATTGATTCTGCTCGCGCAGGTCGACATAGTGTTCGGTTTGGGTGCTGTAGTTCTCTCCATTGGAAATCCATACCAACTGACCCGGATCGCGGAAGGGCAGCGGACGCAACAGCAGCGCATTGACCACGCTGAATACCGTCGAAGCGCCGCCGATACCGAGGCCGGCGATGAGAATCGCAAATACTGTGGAACCTGCATTGCGACGCATTCCGCGAAATCCGTACTTCAGATCGCCGGCGAAGGATTCGAGCCAGCTCCAGGACCAGGTGGCATGAGTTTGCTCGCGAATCAGCGTGGGATTGCCAAAAGCCCGCACCGCCGCATATCGCGCCTCTTTCGGTGACAGTCCACGCTCCCGCTGCTCTTCTTCTTCCAATTCAAGATCAGAATGCAGCTCTCGATCCAGATCCGCATTTTCTTCGTGGTCCGCCACCATGGCATCTCAGCTCTCCTCCGCGGCGGGCCACATCACGCGCGCGACAGCTTCGGCCATCTGCTTCCACTGTGATTCTTCGACCACGAGCTGCTTCTTGCCTTTGTCGGTCAACCGGTAGTATTTAAACTCCCGATTGCGGTCGGGCGCGGTCTCCCATTTGGAGACCACCCATCCTCTTTGCTCCAGGCGGTGCAGGGCTGGATAGAGCGAACCGTGCTGCATCTGCAGAAACTCGTTCGTGGTCCGCTGAATGTGCTTGCCGATCTGGTGACCGTGAGCAGGACCATAAAGAAGCGTCCTCAAGATGAGCATGTCAAGAGTGCCCTGGAGAAGGCCCGTGCGCTGCTGCTGTTGTGTCTGCTTCGCCATAGAAGACAATCTACCCTCGATGCTGCGGCGATGGTAGATGCTCGACCATCCCTTGTCAAGCGATGGCGTACAGGATGGATTCTGGGAATTTCAGCCCACTGCGTGAACGGAGGAGCCATCGGCTGCTGCGGCCGTCTGCATGGTCGCGAATTCCCGTAGGCGCTCAAGCAATAACTCGCCTTCGACCGTGGTGCCCAGGAAATCCGGCGGATTCTCCCATGGCTGGTAGGTCCACTTACTCCACAAGATTGGTTTCTCCGTATCCCGCGTCCAGTAGTCATTGGGGTTTTCCATCAAGGGAAAACAATAGTGCGTGATGGGATTCTCCAAAGAATTAGAGCCGGTAACCTGAGAAAAACCCATCAGGTCATGATGAATTCCCAATTCTGCCGCGGCAATGGCGTATCCCCACATATCACTCAGCCAGCCTGTGCCGCTGAGCGCTTCGCGGCAGACAGGATCGGCCGCGATCTCCATCGATTTCTGCAGCCAGCGAACGGCCAGCTCTGCCAGGCAGCCGCGATTGATCAAGATGTAGATTCCCACCGGCTGAACCCTGGCACGCACTTCCTGTCTGCAGTGACGGTCGATCACTGTACGGTTCCCTGGAATATCGACACACATATAGTCGTGCTCTTCGGAATAAGCGTCGCCCGCTGTCAATGGGCCGGGATCGGCTACCGGCCGCACAAACATGGAATCAGGGTCGACGATCAGGACCGTTTCATCTCGAGGCCCGTCCAGCGCAGCCCACTCCGCGATGCCACCTGGCTTGTTCAGGACAAGAAGGGGCGCGTTGGGAACGGAATTTTTGTAGTTTGCGACGCGGATGCTGTTACAGGCGAATGCGATCTCCGGTTCCTCTGTGGCCGCAACCAGGGCGGTTAAGTCCGCCTGCATGCCCGCCTGCACATAGGTGTAGCGGAGGAACTCCGCTTGCCACCACATGTATGTCGTATTTTCACAGCTGAAAACTACCTGCACCGGGCCAGTGTAGAGGACGTTGCTAGCAGCGGACAAGCTGCGATCCGTACTGGACGAACCCCGTCTGTGCTCCTGGCAAATCTTCTTGGCGAAAGCTATTGCCTGCGATGGAATCCGGACAGTTGGCAATTTTCAGGATCCAGTTATAATGGCCACGCCACCGGGTTCACCCCAGATTCGCAAACAGGTTTTTCCGGGTCTCGTGAACGGAGATTGATCCGATGTCCTCGCCTAGTCATCCCATCGAACCGGTTCAACCGATCAACTGCCCGTCAAGCTCGCGAATGAACCACCGGCACATCGGCCGACCATCCCCCATTGGTGCCCCCGATACAATCGGCCGACTGTGCCCGCCACTGATGCCGCCGCTGCAAGAGCCGACTCGCACGCCATTGGTACCGCCGGTGCGAGCACCGAATCGCACGCCGCTGGTACCGCCGGTGCGAGAACCGAATCGCCGCCGCTGATGCCGCCGGTAGATGCCCGACTCGCCGCCGCTGAAGCCGCCGCTACACGAGCCGAATCGCACGCCACTGATACCGCCGATACCGCGCCCGACTGAGCCGCTGACGCCGCCGGGTAAACGGCCCGATTGAGCCGTCACCCAGACCGCTTCCTCCCTTCCGATGACGACTCAATTGCTCCAGCATCCGAGACCGCTCTCGATTGGCAATTCGACCCGCCGGCAGAGGTTTTGCAATCTCGCCTGTTTGCTGCCGGCGGATATCTTGTGGTTCGCGGATTATTTCGACGAAGAGACACTGCAGGACTTGCGAGCGGAAGCCGAACGTGTGCGGATCGGACGCGGCAACGAATGCTGGTCGCCGGATTCTGACGGAACGGAGGGCCGAGGCGGCTTTCCGGCACGGGCCTATCGATCAGGCCCTGGCGGCGACCTTCATTGGGGGCTGCATGGGTGCCAACAGATGGCCGAAACGCTGGCCGGGGTATGTGGGCTTGACGTTTCCGCGTCCGGCAGTGGGACCTATTCGTATTACGAGCAGCCTGGAGACTTTCTTGCCGTCCATCGGGATGTTGATGCAGTGCGATATCGCCGTCATCACGTCGCTCACCCGGTGCAGCGACCGATTCCCCGGCAGGCGAGTTGGTCGTCTATCCCGATTTGATTCGCGAGCCGTTGTCCTCGGTTCGCGCGGCGGGCAGAAGCGCGGGAACATCGGTACCGCTCGATCGCGGGCACACCATGATTCTGCTGGGTGGCATTGTGCCCCATGAAGTTGCTCCCACCTCTCCCGGACAGGAACGCATCGTCGCCATCAATTGCTATCGCGTATTGACCGCGCACTCCGTTGGATCACAGGCCCACTGAGCTTGGAAATGCCGGCCGGTCTGGTCGAGCAAACCCGACCGGCTGAGCAAATCCGCCGCCTTCCACACCCGGACGAAGGTTTCAGATCAGCTTTTCGCGACCGGCCTCACGCGCCATCGCAGCCATGAATCGACGTTCTGTCACCCTCCGCGGCGTGCAGGTATAATCCGCCTCAAATGGCACTGGCCGCAGGCGCGAACGTTGATGGATACGAAGTTCTGGGCCTGTTGGGCGCGGGTGGGATGGGCGAGGTTTATCGCGCCCGCGACCCCGTCTTGAAGCGCGACGTGGCAATTAAGGTTCTTCCCTCCTTTGTGGCCAAAGACCCCGACCGGCTGTGGCGCTTTGAGCAGGAAGCACAGGCAGCCGCGGCTCTGAACCATCCAAACATCCTTGCGATTTATCGATTCGGCGTCTTCGAGGGAGCGCCCTACCTGGTTTCCGAGCTACTGGTGGGAGAGACCCTGCGACAGCAGTTAAGGCATGGCCCCATGTCGCTTCGCAGGGCGATCGACTTGGGCGTGCAGATCGCTCATGGACTGGCCGCAGCGCACGACAAAGGCATCGTTCATCGGGACCTGAAACCCGAAAACCTGTTCGTCACCAAAGAAGGCCGGATCAAGATTCTGGACTTCGGCCTGGCCAAATTGACGCAGCCACCGGGCAGACAAGGAAGACAGCGCCCCGACGCAGGCTTATGAAACTGATCCTGGCTCGAGGATGGGCACGGCCGGCTATATGTCTCCGGAAATGGTGCGCGGCGAAGTTGGTCGACCATCGCGCCGATATCTTCGCCTTTGGCGCCGTCCTGTACGAGATGTTGGCCGGCAAGCGCGCTTTTCAGCATTCGACGTCCGCCGAGACGATGACCGCCATCTTGCATGAAGATCCACCTGCCATTTCGCAAATTGCGCGCAACGCGCCTCCCGGGCTGCAGCGCGTTGTCCATCGCTGCCTGGAGAAGAACGCCGAGCGGCGCTTCCAGTCCGCCTCCGACCTGGCCTTTGCGCTGGAGGCCCTGTCGGAATCGGGTATTTCGTCGCCGCATCTGTCGAACGGCCGGAACAGCGACGCTGGCAAAGAAAAGCCTGGCCTGGTGCATGCGGGCTGGCCGCGATCGTTGCCGCCTCCATCGCCACCTACTACTTCGTGGCCAATCGAGCGCCAGCGCCCTTTGCGCACTACTCGCTGCAAAGAGTCATCGACAGCAAACACGTAGGGAGTGTCGCCATCTCGCCGGACGGTATCTATCTGGCGGCCGTGTTGAATGACGCGAATGGTGCGCAGTCCCTCTTGCTTCACCACATTCCCACCAACAGCCAGCGAACCATTGTCCAGGATCACGGCCTACAAATATGATCGCGTCACGTTTCTCTCCGGATGGCAGCTACATCTATTTCCGCATCGATGCCCTGGGGCAGCCCGAGCCCAATCGCTGGGACGATTACAGAATACCGGTTCTCGGCGGTCAACCCACCCGGGTGATTGCCGGTGTAGATTTCCCTCTCACCTTCGTCGATGGGGGCCAGCGAGTGTGTTTCTATCGGCAGGACCTCACCGCTGGCTCGTACCAATTCCTCAGCGCCAACGCCGATGGCAGTGACCAGCAGGTTCTGGCGAACGGGAAAAAGCCATTTCCACTACTTACCGTCTGCTCTCCGAGCGGCAAATTCGCTGTTCTCGAAGATGCGCTCGGCAATGTCGAGAGCCTCGACTTCGGCTCGGGATCGACAGCGGGCCGTCGCTTCCTCCGCCGCGCTGGGCGGATACCTCAATGACATGCAGTGGATCCCAAACGGAAAAGGCCTCTTCACCACCGAGTGGGAAAAGATCGACGTTGCCCCGGTCAGCTTTCTTTCCTATCCCTCGGGAAAGATGCGACAGATCACCAACGACCTGAACGTCTATTCGGGCATCAGTCTCACCGCCGATGCCAAGACCATCGCAACCACGCAAAACAACTTGAACGCAAGATTCGCAGAACTCCCTCTGGCGGGTCTCGCTCGACAGGAAGACCAAACCGGCGAACTGGTGTGGTTCACCTGGCTGGATAACGACACCATTGTGGCCAACGGCGCCGGGAATCTTAGGGTCATCAATCTTCTCAAACACGAAACCACTGCGGTGAATGTAAAGAAACGGATTTCTGTTTGGCCAGCCGTCCTCGCTGTGGGCGGGACACGATGGCCCTCGTCGGCGCCGCCCTCCAGGGGGATATTCGTCGCGTCTATACCCTCCACCTCGATGGCAGCGGATTGACGCAGGTGACGAAGGGACCGATGGATTCACTTCCCGAGTGCACGGCGGATGGCGAATGGTTGTTCTACGCCGATGCCACCGAACAGAAAAACTCGATTCTGATGCGGCAGTCCCTCCGGGGTGGAGCTCCGCAGAAGATAGCGCAAGGGCGTATATGGTTTGACGTTTCTTCTGATGGCAAATTGCTGGCAACTGCCGCCGTCGAAAAAGGTGCGCCCCTGCAGATCGTTTCGCTCGATTCGCTGCGAACCATTCGAAGCTTCCCCACTCATGATTTTGATGATTTTGACCGCTTCGCATTTTCCGCCGACGACAAGAGCATCTTCTACGTCACCGAGAAAGGCTCGGACGCAACCATCTGGCGGCAACCGCTGGAGACTGCTACTCCCGTGAAAGTGGCAAGCCTCCCCGGGAGGACCATAAATTGGATTCGGCCATCACCGGACGGCAAAAAGCTTGGCCTCATCCTGGAGGCGCCCACCTCGGAGGCCGTCCTTCTCCACGATGTCCGATGACCGGGACGCTACTCCCACCTGGCTCCAACAGCGGGTAGTAATAGGACGGCTTCCGTGAGGGCTGGGTATTCATGATAATGATGACGAGCGCCGTAGGCGCGGCACTCCTACATCAACACAATCCCTTTGGGATCCTGCCACGCGCGGATGGGTTCCAGTCGAATGCTGTTGCTACCAAAGCCTTATTTAAGAGACCCGGGTGAACCCGGCCGCACGTGAGTGCTGACATGCGACCATCCAAAGCCAACCCGCTCCCCGCATTTCAGGTGGCAACCAGGTACTGATCCATCCATGCGAGAATCTCCCGCCGCATTTCCGGTAGCTCCTCATGGGCGCAATCGAAGAGTTCGATCTTACAGTCCTCCGCTCTCCCATAAGTCCGGTAAACATCCAGCAGCTTATCGCGGACCTGCTCGACGCCTGCTGGTGGGGTGAGGCCGTCCTTTCGCCCGTTCACGCTTAGGTGTGCGCGCGGCACGATCAATTCATTAATCTGAAAGGTGTCGAAGTGTTTCAGCAGCGAGGGAACAAAATAGTAGACTCCGTGCCTGCTCAGGCCGTTTGCCTCAATCAATGATTCATAATCCGTCAGGCAGCAAACATCCATGGCGGTGCGCACGCGCGGATCGAGCCCCGCCAACCACCAGACCTTCGTGGCCCCCATGGACATCCCAAACGCTCCCAGCCGCGCCGGATCCACTTCCGGACGACTCGCCAGATAACTGAGCGCGCGTAGCTCATCGAACATCATCATTCCCCACAGCACCTGGCCGCGCCACAGCATCAGCTTAAAAGTATCTTCTTCCCCTTGGCGCCCAACCGCTTCGTGCTTACGTTCGCCGAAGCACCAGCTATCAATGGCGAGTGTCACCAAACCCTTTTCCGCGCAGATCGGCGCGTATGCCGGTTGCACCTCTGTGCCGCGCAGCAATTGTTCTTTCCCCAGGTCGTACTGGCCGGCGTGCCAATGGATAAAGAACATTCCAGGCGCCCGCGCCTGCCGGCGGTCCGGAATAAGCAGCAACGCTGGGACGGGTTCGATCCCATTAAAATCAAGAATCAGCCGCTCGAGTGTGTACCCTTCATGTTTCTCGGTGCGCACCACGCGCGGCGGCGCGGGCTTGTGGTCCCAGGGCAAATCGCCCAGTAGGCTCCAGAGTTCCCATCGACGGCGTTCCTGATAAATAGCGAACTCGTCTCTGGCCCCCGCCGAAGCAATCTGCTGACTGTCCGCCTGCATTGGTAAAGTCGCTCCCACGGCAGCCAAGGCCGCCGACCCGGTCATAAACTCACGCCGGCTTAACTGAGACACTGATTTTTCCATATCTGCTCCGGGATTTGATATTGAAATTCGCAGACATCAATGTAAATGCCGGCGATCGGTTTGCTCAGGATGCTCCTCGTCTCAGCATTGGAACACCTTCTCTCCCACGCGCTCGATACGGAAGTCAAAACATCCCGCGGTCTGATCGCGCACTTCTATGTAGTCTACGTCGGGGCGCTCGAGCATGTGCCTGACCGCGGCGGTCTTATCCTCGGCGGCCGAGACGAGCACACGTTCCACCAGCTTCTGGCCGGTAGCATAGCCGTTCAAGACGACTGCATACGGCTCGAGATCCGAAGGATAACCGGCGTCCGGCGAGTAGCGAGCGCACGGCTGCTCGTGGATAAAGATGGGCCCGGGCAAAGGAACAGCCTCGATTCCGGCAAAAGGATCGTAGGTAAACAGTGTTCGGTTTTCTTGCCCGATCCGGAAGATCCGCAGGCAGTGACGGCACGGTCCGTAGCCGGAAGCTAGCTCGGTGTGTGCGGGGTGTCCATAGCGCGGAGCTTTGCCCGAAGAGCGCACCTGGGCAGCGGTTTCACTGGGCAACGCGATCACGTGGAAGCTCGACATTGTTTTTCTCCTGGGAGGCCTGGCCTCAAGAAGAAGTCTGCCTGGAGCGGAGCACCGCCGAAATGGCCATCGGCCAGGAGGTATTCAGCAGCGGTTCCGCGCCGCCCACTTATAGCGATGAGTTCTCAGGCAACTGCCACCAGGGGCAGCCGCCAAATATCTGGGTGCATTTGGGAATGAATCCCATGGCCTGCCGCGGCCAGGTTTTTCCCCAAGACAGCAATCGCCAGTGCTCCCTGCGCAGGGTGCAGTTACTGGGACACATTGGCAAAACCTGCTATTACTGCTCGCCGATTAAGCCGCTTTCGCATCTGCCTCAACTCACTTCGCGCTTTTCGCGTGATATCCCTGCCACAGATACTCGAGCGCTTCCGGCAGCGTCTGCATCCTGACGGCGCGATCCACGTGTCCCGCATTCTCTGCAAACACAAATTGATAGTGATATCCCTTCGCTGCCAGCACCTTAGCCATGCGCTCGTTAGCCTCGACCCAGTCGTGCATGTTGTCCCGCATCAGGTTGGGATTGTAGAGATCTTTGTCCCCAACCTCCATCCAGATCCGGATCGGCTTCCGTGGGCTCTCTGGAATAAGGTGCGTGTGGAACCCCCAAGCTCCCTGTGGGTACTTAGGATCATAGGGCCACTGCTGGTTTATATAAGTCCCTGAATACGTCAGCACGCGATGATAAAGCTCCGGATGAAACCACGCCATAATCAACGCGCACGATCCTCCTGAGCTGCCGCCCGTAGTCGCCCGCCCGTCCGGATCGTGCGTCAGCTTTACCTTCGCCTTCTGCTCAACCAGCGGCAGCACTTCGTGTTCGACAAATTCCGCATAGCGGCCTGACATCGTGTCGTACTCCAGTCCGCGCTCGCTCCCTTGCGCATCGCCGCTGCCGTTCCCGATAGAGATAGCAACCATCACCGGTACCTTATGTTCGGCAATCAAGCCATCCAGCGCCGTAAACAGCAATCGGTCTGGCCCGTCCGCCCCCACAATGAACGGGACCACGCTCCCCGGCACATAATCCTTCGGCACATACACCGCAACCTTGCGCGTATACGCAGCCGGATGACTCGTCGTAACCACCAGCTTTGCCGGGTTATTCGGGTCAGGAGTACCAAACGTACCCTTGTCCCGCGCGATCCCCGGGTAGTACTTGCTATCGGCCGAACTCATCGTGAATTCGACCACGCTGCCATGCGTCAACTCCGGCGCCGTCATCTCCGCTGCCGGAGGGTGCGTCGGTCCAATGATGAAGTTGCCATCCTGGTCCGCCGGCGGTACCGCCCCATCGGGCAGCTCCTTCGCCTGCACATACCCCGGGGTATGCGGGTCGCGCGTCGGCGGAGTAGGCCGAGCCGTCTGCGGTGCCGGCGCCACGGCCGCCGTCTGTCCAGCGAAAGCCAGCGTTGCCGCTGCAGCAAAAATCCCCAATCCCACCAATCGAACTTTCCAACTCATCCGGCCCTCGCGGCGGTCACTGAACCCGGCGATCCCGCCCAACATTCTTGCAAGGGAATAGTACACGGGAAGGCTGCGACCATTGGGCAGCCGCTTCGACCTAACTCCGCGAAAACCCCCAAACCCACCTATCTATTTGAAAAATAAGCACTCCAACTCTGCGCCAACACCGGTCACCGCCCCCGGGTACATTGACGACCGAATTCCAAAGGGCATACCATTTCTTCACGAACAACCGTGCACGTTCACGGTGGCATGGCATTCCCCCCGCAGTTCCGACAGAACGAAAAAACCTAATGAGGAAGGGCCACCTGAGGAACCCTGGGGCACTTGCGAACCACACTTTACCGGGAACGGCTGACGGGCACGCGTTCGGCAGCTGCAATCGTCATTTCGCCGCCGTCCGGAGCAGAGGCGCTTTGTGATGAAGTGTCGAACCCTTCTCCTCTCGCTCGCGCTAACCGCATCCACCATGGTGGACGCCGCCACCCCACTCCCAACTCCTCAGATCGACCAGCAATTCGAGCACACCGTCAAACCCTTTGTCGGCAAGTACTGCGTAACCTGCCACAGCGGCAAAATGGCCCCCGCGCAATTCGATCTCAAGTCCTACACCAATGTAGACATGGTGGCCGACGATTTCGCCCGTTGGGCCCTCCTGGCCGAGCGCCTGAAGAACCACGAAATGCCGCCCAAGCCCATGCCGCCCCCGCCCGCTGCCGAAGCCCAGCAGGTCATTGACTGGGTAGCCGCCCTCCGCGCTGAGGAAATAAAGAAAGCCGCCGGAGACCCGGGAGTAGTCCTCGCGCGCCGCCTAAGCAACGCCGAGTACGACTACACCATCCGCGACCTCACCGGCCAGGACCTGCACGTCGCCAAGGAATTCCCCGTGGATCCCGCCAACCAGGCAGGTTTCGATAACTCCGGCGAATCCCTAACCATGTCGCCCGCCCTGCTCAATAAGTACCTGAAGGCCGCGCGCGAAGTAGCCGATCACGCCGTCCTCAAACCCGATGGAATCGACTTCGCGCCCTATCCCATGTTGGTAGAAACCGACCGCGAAAAGTACGCCATCCAGCGCATTGTGGCCTTCTACAAGGCCCAGCCCACCGACTACGCCGACTACTTCGAAGCCGCCTGGCGCTACAAATATCGAGTCGCCCTCAAGAAACCGCACGCCACCCTGGCCACCACCGCGGCCGACGCCAAGGTCAGCGCCAAGTACCTGCCCATGGTCTGGCAAATCCTGCACGATCAGAACGCAATAGGCCCCGTCCTCAAGCTGCAGAAAATGTTTCTAGCCCTCCCTCCACCCGATGCGGAGCAGACCGGCGGCCTGCGCCCAAAATGCATCGCCATGCGTGATTTCGTAGTCAAAATCCGCACCCACACCGCCATGCAATTTGCCTCGCCCATCGTGGCCGGCCTGCCCGCGCAATCCGAGCCTCTTCACAACTGGAAGCTCAAGCAGTTCGCCGAGCACCGCCGTGACAGCGATCCCAACGATCTGCGCAACGACACCGATCCACCGCCCGTAGTCCCGGTAATCCCGCCATACCCCGATCTCCACGAGGAAGCCGCCCCCCGCTGGGCCGCCCTCTCCGCCAAGGCCCGCGCCAACGATACCGATCTGATCGTCCCGGCCGCCCAGCGCGCCCGCTATCAAGCCGCATTTTCCCGTTTCGCCTCGGTCTTTCCCGACGTCTTCTACGTCTCAGAACGAGGCCGCTATTTCCCCGACGACTCTGAGGACAAGGGCCGCCTGCTAAGCGCCGGCTATCACAACATCATGGGCTACTACCGCGACGATCTTCCGCTCATGCAGCTCATCCTCGATGACAACGGGCAGAAGCAGCTCGATCGTCTCTGGAACGAGTTCGATTACGTCGCCGCCTTTACCGCCCGCACCTGGGTCCAGTACTACTTCAACCAGAGCGGAGAAGTCTTCGGCACAGGCGACGAATCCGGCTCGCCCCGACCCACCGATCACGCCGTCACCGACACCGCCGTCATCTTCAAGATGCGCGACGTCTACCTGGCCAAGGCTGCGGCCGATCCCATCAACGATCCCGTAGCTGCAGAAGCCATCCGCGATCACTTCAACGGCATCAACGCCACGCTACGCAGCCTGGAAAAGGAGCGCGCCGACTCCGAACCGAAGCAACTCGAAGCGCCTCCTCCAATTTGCCGCGCGTGCCTACCGCCGTCCCCTCACCCAGGCCGAACGCGCCGACTTGCTGGCCTACTACCACCAGGACCGGACCCAAAATCAGTCCTCCCACGAAGAAGCCGCTGCGCGACGTAATCACCAGCGTCCTGATGGAGCCGGACTTCCTCTACCGTCTCGACGTGACAGGCGGTCAACTAGCCTCTTCCTCCGGACCGGCCGCCCACACCGTAGCCCTCAAAACATCGAGCGCCGTCACCTTCCGAGCCTTTATCCAGCTACGCCCTGGCCAGCCGCCTGAGCTACTTCCTCTGGGCCAGCATGCCCGATCAGGAGTTGCTCCGCCACGCCGCCTCCAACGACCTGCAAAAACCCGCCGTCCTGCTGGCGCAAACCCGCCGCATGATGAAAGACGCCCGCGTGCGCGGCCTGGCCACGGAGTTCACCGGCAACTGGCTCAACTTCCGTCTCTTTGAAAACAACAACACCGTCGACCGGGCTCGTTTCCCCCAGTTCACCAACGACCTGCGCGAGGCCATGTTCCAGGAACCCATCCGCTACGTCGAAGACACCATTCAAAACAATCGTTCCGTCCTCGACCTCATCTACGGCAACTACACCTTTGTCAATCCCGTGCTGGCCAAGCACTACGGCATACCGGGAGTCCAGGGTGACGTGGACCACTGGGTCCGCGTCGACAACGCCGGCCAATACGGCCGCGGTGGCATCCTGCCCATGGCGGTCTTTATGACCCTCAACTCTCCCGGGCTCCGCACCAGCCCGGTAAAGCGTGGCAACTGGGTAGTGCAGAAGGTATTAGGCATCCGCGTGCCACCGCCGCCGCCGGTCGTGCCCGAGCTGCCGAGCGACGAGTCCAAGTCCGATCTTCCCGTACGCGACATGTTGGCTCGCCACCGCGCCATTCCGTTCTGCGCCGCCTGTCACCAGCGCTTTGATTCCTTCGGCCTGGCCTACGAAGGCTACGGACCCATTGGCGATGTCCGCACCAAAGACCTGGCCGGCCGCCCCGTCGACACCGCCGTCGTCTATCCCGGAGGCTTCAACGGTACAGGCTTTGAAGGTCTAAGGGACTTCATTCGCGATCATCGTCAGGACCAATTCATCAACAACCTGTGCCGCAAGCTGCTCAGTTACTCCCTAAACCGGAGCCTGCAACTCTCCGACGAAGCCCTGGTCGACACCATGCAAACCAATCTAGCCAAGCAAGGCTACGGATTTGACTCACTGGTAGAAACCATCGTCCTGAGCCCGCAATTCCGCAACAAGCGAATGCCGGCGCCTCAGAAGTCCGAGACGCAAATAGCCTCCAGAAAGGGCGCGGAAAACTAAATTTTGTATGACCATGTGTGAAAACCAGAAGACAGTCAGGCGAGGAACTTCCCATTTTGTTTGCAGCATAGAAGAAGCGCAATGGAAGTCGCCGGAGAAGTGCAGCTCGCAGGGTGGAAGCCGGGTCGCAGGGCGGGGAGCCGAAGAGTGCAGCCCGCAGTTGGGAGTCAGAGAACTGCAGCCCGCAGGTGGGAGTCAGAGAAGCTGCAGCCCGCAGATGGGAGTTAGAGAAGTGCAGCCCGCAGTTGGGAGCAAGAGAACTGCAGCTCGCAGTTGGGAGTCAGAGAACTGCAGCTCGCAAGGTGGAAGCCAGAGAACTGCAGCCCGCAAGGTGGAAGCCAGAGAAGTGCAGCCCGCAGGTGGGAGCCAGAGAACTGCAGCTCCGCAGGTGCGGAGCCAGAGAAGTGCAGCCCGCAGGTGGGAGCCAGAGAAGTGCAGCCCGCAGTGGAGCTCATGCGGGGGAGCTCGGCTTTCAAGCCGAGCGGCACGAGCACGACGAATCTCATGCGGCTTCAGCCGCGGGCTTTCTGCAACCTTTCCGCCGCGCCGAGAGGAGAAGATCGAGGGGTACAGGCTTTACAGGCTCTGGAGAAACTGATGCTTTGTATCAGGGCACGACTTTAGTCGGGCCGTAACGACTTAAATACAGACGGGCTTTAGCCCCTGTGGGCTTAAGCCCGCCAAGCACCAAAGCTCGACCGAACCGTTCAAAAGGTGACCCACATGTCGGCCAAAAAATTCGCATTTCCCATTTCCCGCCGCGCCGTACTTCGCGGAGCCGGTTGCACCGTAACCCTGCCTTTTCTCGAATCCCTCCACGCCTTAGCCGACGTCCCACCGCCCTCCGCCTTCCCCAAGCGTTTTGGCATCGTCTTCCTGGGCTGTGGCATTAACGAGGATCACTGGAGCGCCGAGGGCCAGGGCGCCGACATGAAATTGTCCAAGACCCTCTCCCCCTTGGAACCGCTAAAACAAAAAATCAACGTCATTGACGGGCTCTACGTGCACGCCCTGACCGGCCAGGGCATTCATCCCGCCCAGACTGGCAGTCTCTTATCCGGAGCCCACATTTCCAAAGGCGCCATCATCCACTCCGGCATCAGCATCGACCAGATGATTGCCAACCACGTCGGCGAAGAAACCCCGCAATCCAGCATCGTGCTCGCCTGCGAGCAGCCCATGACTGGATACCACGAGTCCAACTTCTCCCTCGCCTACAGTTCCCATCTCTCCTGGCAAAGTCCCGATTCCCCGGTCCCCATAGAAGTCTACCCATCGCTCGCCTGGGACAACTTGTTTGACAACCGTGGCAGCCTGCAGAACCTCAGCATTCTCGACCGCGTAAAAGACCGCGCCCAGGATCTTTCCAAGTGCATCAGTGGCACCGACAAGGGCAAGCTCGATGAATACCTGACCAGTGTGCGCGAAGTAGAAAAGCGTGTAGAGAGCATGCGCAAAGACAAGAGCGACGCCGACGACGCAGCCAAAGCCAAAAACACCGTCGCCGCCACCATGGAACGCCCCGCCAACGGACTGCCGGAAGACCTGCGCGATCACTCCCGCCTGATGTGCGACATCATTGCGATAGCCTTCCAAACCAACAAGACGCGCGTCGCCTCCTTCATCATCTCGCACGATCTATCGGCCATGTATTATCCCTTCCTCGACGTAAAGGAAGGACACCATTCCGCCTCGCACAACAACAACTCCGACGGCTACGAGCGCATCTCTCGTTTCCACGTCGAGCAGTACGCCTACCTGGCGTCGAAGTTAGACAGCATGAAAGAAGGAAACGGCACGGTCCTCGACAACAGCTGCCTGATGTTCCTATCCAACATGTGGATCGGCCGCAAACACGACAACTTCCGCCTGCCGGTAGTGCTGGCCGGCGGCCTGGGCGGAACGCTGCAAACGGGACGTTCGCTGAATTACCTGAAGGACAGCGAAGATAATCGCAAGATGTGCAGTTTGTATCTGTCGCTGATGGATCGCTACGACGTGAAACTGGAGCAGTTCGGCGATTCGCAAACGCGGTTGGAGCGGCTCTAAGCTAAATCTGAGAACGAGCGCTTCCCGGGGATGGGTGCAGGAATGCGTGACAGGTGCCGTTTGCAGATGGATAAAAGCGTTACCAACGGGTAGCACGATAATAAAGCGACTGCTCCTAATCCGAGGCATCTTCTGAGCAATGTACTAGGATTGAAAGCGATGCCTGACGAGCCGCTCCACCTGACGAAAGCGCCAATCGTAGAGGCGGTCATCGGCATCGATTTCGACCCTTTGCCTCCTGACGTGGTGGCAAAGTTCCCTCTGGTGGTTGAAGAGCTTGCACCTCGTTATCATCAGCCGACTCCCATATTTGAACAGAAGCCCAATTTGACGGGAGCGGATCGGTGCCACCCTCGCACGAAACTCGTCCATTTGGCATAAGATTTGTCAGTGAAGATAAGCATTATCAAGTACAACTCAGGCGGAACACATTCCTGTTTAGCCGACTCGCGCCCTATCAAAGCTGGGAGGTCTTTAGGCAGGAGGCACAAAGCGTTTGGCGTGTTTTCCAGAGGCTAACAGTTGCGCCAAGTCCGGTTTCGCTGGGATTGCGATACGTGAACAAGATCTCTTTCCCCGAGACGGAGAAAATCGAACGCTATTTAAGGCTTTACGTCACCGTTCCAGACTCTCTTGAGGGCGGCCCACAGCCGGTAACTGGCGGCCATCTCAGAATCCAAATGCCCATCGGTGATCCAGCGGGGCTACTCGTGGTACAGCAGGTATTGTTGCCTTCAGAGGCGCAGGGCATGAATACAATCGCGCTGGACAATGATTTCAGGTTCGGCGCGTTGGGACTGAGCGAGATGGAAATCTGGGACCGGTTCGAACAGGCCAGGCGACTTAAGAACGATTACTTCGTCCACTTCATTACTAAAGAGCTTTTGGAGGCATACAAGTAGTATGGCAATGCGAGCGATAAGATCGACAAATCGTGATCTCTTCTCCGGCCACTCTCACTCCGGGACTTCCTCCATCAAGCACCGAAACTGGAGAGAACCGAGCAATGATGGTTGGAGGATACAGTCGGTTCTCGAGAGGTCCGCTTCTTCTTATGAGAAGAGCGTGTTGGACAGCGCTTTTCTTCATATAGAAATAAATTTCACGCGTTTGGAGGAAGACCTGCAGCGCCTGCCCCTCCTGCATGCTTCAATCGCTGAGGAGGGCGAAGAAAGGCCGTCCGATGCGAGTATCGAGGCTGCACTCTTGCTTCTCAAAGAGCTTAGAATTGCGCGCGTCGGAGTGGAAAGTGTCGTTCCAGCGGCAGACGGCGGCGTTGCGGTCGTCCTCGCTCCATCCGGTGATGCGCGAGCGTATCTTCAGGTTCTGAACGATGGAGAACGATCCTTGGTCATGTATAACGTCGCGGGCGACGTTTATGTTGAAGACCTTTCCAGTTCGGACTTCCTGGATGCGCTAAAGTTTCACCTCAAGGCGAAAGAGCTTGCCTCAGCATACTGACCGGCGCTCGGCTAACCAGGTTTTTTCGCCGGACGAGAAGCTCTACCGGCGCATACATCCAAGCGAAGTCAATTCGATGGGTGAGGTTATCCCCGCGCGCATACAGACCGTTGTTGCATTCAAATCAACTGTTGAAGGGGCCCCTTCTGTAAATCGCGCGCTCTACAGCACTCCGGCGGATGTCTTGCATCCTGATTGTTCCGACGGTCGCGATAAATCCGATTGCCTCGTATATGCAATCAGCGTGAAAGATCTTCCCGGGGTTCTTCACAGCCAAGACGGCCGCGACTTCACTTTTATCCCGCACCATCACCCCCTTGAGACATGCTTCGCGCACTCAGTCATTAAGAGCGTTGATTCCGCGGATGCCGCTCAGGGGTACAGACAGCTTCCGAAGTTCCTTCGCAAACCATTCAGAGTCCAATTTGCGTCTCGACTAAAACCAGTTCCAATCGCTTGACGTTGGTCCTTTTCCAGGGACGTGACGGCTATACCAGAAAATGCTAAAGCCCGATTGAGGTTAGCTCGCGTCGCCTCGAACGGTCCCGAGTGTCTCGCATACCCGCTCCGGCTTCATCCCTAGCGAATGGGTCCGATAATGGCCCCCGCCTGTTCGACTATAAATTTGGCGCTCAACCAATCATTACGTAATCGCTTCCACTTGGTCATCTCAGGTGTAGGATAGGCCATTTTCAGTCAGCCAGAATATGGCCTATCCCTGTCCCTGTCGTCGGCCGCGGTGTATCGGCCTATGCTGCCGCGATCGTCTCAAACTCGCTTTGTGAAATGTTCGTTCCACAGTTGCATCACACAAAGCTTCATAGATCCATTTGTCACTGGCAGTCACGGGAAAAGATACGACGACTTGGTACCTATTGCACGCCCCGAAAGAGCCGCGAAAGATGGAAGCCCTTACCGGGAGCTACGGCAAAGTTCGAATGGGCGCTTCACGGGGCGCCGATTCGTGCTGCAGCGAATAGGTCTCGCCTAGTCGCCTCATTCAAATTAGCGATCTCCGAACGAAGCGCGCGAATTGCGTCTAACCCTATACCGCTTGCGCTCATTCCCTCATCGTAGATTCAGCAGGCGTGGCCGCCCGGACAGATTCGGATGGAAAGTTGGTGGCCATCTAGACAATGGTGGCCATCCTTTTTCTTGAAACGAACCTTGTAGAAAAATTCTGCTCTTTCCTTAGGCATACGAATGGATACGGGCTGTTCAAGTGTTCCAGTGAGTTTTTCACCTGGCTTGGCTGGGCTGGAGCCCTCAAAAATGATTTCGAAATGTGGACAATGTGTGGAGTGGTTTTCCCATATCACTTCGCCGCCAAAATCGACGAACTCGACCAAGTGCTCAGTCGTGTCCGCTTGATTGGTGTTCAGATGGATAACCCTGGACTTGTCTGACATGGTGATTCCTCGCTATCTGGGAAGAGTTACCTGAAGTAATCAACTTAGTGCCAAGAGACACGCGGCAGACCGAGCCAGGTATCCCTTGAACGATTGCACAACCTTATACCACAATTATTTAAGGCCCATGTGCCTTAGGTTCCCACGCAGGCGCCCGGGCTCGCGCACCTGCCGGTATATGACCCAACCTTCCACTCTCTCGCAACAGGCAACCGAAGGAAACACGGCCGGCACGAAGCAGCAGCTGCTTACGGTAGGGGCAGGTCTCAGCGCCGCATACGTTCATAATCAGGATCCTTACGGAGTGATTGCAGTTCAGGGAATGGTAAGAGCTGAAGATCGGTGGCGCCTTTCCGGAAACACGCGGCCAGCGTAGTCAACGCCTGCTCACGTTTTCCGAGTAGCTCTAATATCCTTGTCTTGCTGAGCTGTGAATCCATGTCATGGGCCCCTAGAGATTCAGCCTTCTGGATCAGGGAAAGCGCGTTCCGCGGACTGCCCGATTTCACCTGGTAAAGCGCAAGCAACATCCAGCTCTGCCCATCACTCGGATCCGTCACCAGGTGGCGCTCCGCCTCTTTAGCGGCTCGCAGGTACGCATCCTTTGCATCGGCCTGGTGATTGCGCAACGCAGAATAGCAATCACCGAGTTCTAACCAGTTGGTATCGAGCGCTGGATTGAGTTCGACGGCTTTGCGTGCGAATGGGAGCGCCGCCTCGTACTTGCCCTGAGAGCGAAGCGCCTGGGCAAGATTCGCCGCTGCGTCGTCCGAGGTTGGATCCAGGGCCAGGCCTCGTCTCAAACTTTCCGTGGCTTCGGCGAACTGGCCAACCTGCATATATTCCGAGCCCAGGTTGCTCCAAGCCATGGGGCTTTTGGGCGCAACAAGAGTTGCCTCCCGGAAAGCCTCGATGGCTTGCTGAAACTTTCCCTGTTCGTGTAAGCCGGCGCCGAGCTGATTGTATGCCGGCCAGTCATTGGGGTGCTCCTTCAGAACTCTATCCAGGATTTTCTGGTGCTCTTCCCATCGATTGAGCCGCCAGTAAATCTGCGCCTGCCACACCAGCGGCTTGGGGTTGGATGGGTCGAGCAATAAGGTCCTGGAAAGCTCATCCAGAGCTTCTTGCTCCTCTCCGGACAACTGCAAGATCAGTGCCAACGCGAGATGTGCGTCCACCAGGTTGGGGTCAAGCCTTAGCGCGACGTCACAATTACCGCGAGCAAGCGTGAGCGCAGCAGCGCTTCGCTCGTTCGCGGAGAAATTTGCGTAGGCCTGTGCCAGCTTCGCATAAGCAAGTGCGTAGCGGGGATCCAGCTCTATCGCTTGCTTATAGCCGTCTATGGCTGCATCGAGCGCCGCCCGGTCTGGCCGCTTGAAAGCGGCTTCAGCCAACTGGAAGGCAGTAAAGGCTGCAGCAGAATGCGTTGCCGGCTCTGCTCCCGAATCGTTCCTCACATAGGAGGTTAAGTCGAGTAACGTAGCCGCGGCGTGAACAGCTTTACCCGGGAGCGACATGATCTCTGCTGGAGCGCAGGCAAGTTTCTTCTCCCGGAGTGGCTGACTTGTGATTGGATCCAGCACCCGCAGAAAAAGCTGCAAGTCCTTCGTCCCGGGTACAGCAGAAGCGGCTAGCACCAGGTTTGCTCCCAGAGGATCGCAGACCTCTTTCAGATGGGTAATGCCCGTTACGCTCAAGTTCGCGTCCTCGGGCGAGATCACAAATAGATCCCTGTCCAGCGTCTCAAAGCGCGTGAGCTCACTTTTGATAGCGGTTAAGACGCTGGTCAGCATCGGTATCAATTGGTTGTCGGAGGTTTGCGGCCAATTTAATAGAGCGACAAAACGCTTCCTGGGCAGCGGACGCAGCAGGTCTTCCACCTTATCCCACTGCCACCAGGCGCCGCCGGCTATGCAACAGAAAGCGCCCACGGCCGCGCCGGCAAACGACGGCGTGTCCATCGGAAAGCGGGGCGGTGGCTGACATGAAGTGAGTCCAAAGCGGACTCGAAAGCCTGGCACCTTCGCTTCGGATCTCGATTGAGGCATTCGACGATAAGCTGGATGCAAAATGGCGGCAGACCTGACGCGTTCAACCGCGGAATGGATGGTGACAGAGGCGCCGTCCGGGGACACAACCGGCTTCTGCCCAGTAAAGACCTGGTGCAGAACAACACCAAAGGCGAAAAGATCAGTGGCTTGCGAGGGCGCCTGCCCCAGGTACAGTTCCGGAGCCATATAGTCCGGTGTTCCGGCGATCAACCCCTTGCTTGAAAGGGATGGCTCGGCCTCATGGGCGCGAGCTAATCCAAAATCGGTGATGTAGAGCCGCACATTCGACCCGGCGCCATCGAGCATGATGTTGTTTGGCTTGATGTCGCGGTGAACGATGCCGGCAGAATGGATGGCCGCGAGCCCGGCGGCCATTTGTTTGAGGATTGCCATTCCTTCGGCAATCGCGATGGGCGTAGTTGACCGCAATCGCGCGGCCAGGGTTTCGCCGGGGAGAAGTTTCATGGTCAGGAACAAAAAATCGGACGCCGGCTCCTGGCAATGAAAGATGTCATAGATCGGACAAAGATTGGGGTGGCTCACTTCTCTCGCCAACAATACTTCCCGTTCAAAGCGTTGCCTGAGGGCCGGATCATCGGCGATGTGAGGAAGAATTGTCTTCAGGGCGACGTGCACGCCTTGTAAGAAGCCGTCCTCCGCCTCATAAACCTCTCCCATCCCTCCTTTTGCGATGAAGCGGACAATGACGAAACGATCGATCAGGATGGATCCATCCTTAAGGCGCCCCGGGGCTGGGGACGGCGCAGAAATCACAGCCTTGCCGATTGAATCGGCGGTATCGACCGCACCGGGAGAACACACGAGCGCAGAATGAGAGAAATCGAAAGGTGGATGCTCAAGAAAGCTTCCAGCCTTTGCGTCCTGATCGAGCAGATCTTGAACCGTGCGCCTTAGCTCTAAGTTATCGGCGCACACCTCACCCAGGTAAGCTGCTCGCTTTTCGGGCTCCAGCAACAGAGCGGTCTCGAACACATGCTCAACCAACTCCGGGTGCGTACCCATACGTTCGAATCCCTCATAACGCAGGCTGCGAAAGGGTCCGGGCCTTGCTTACTATTCTTGCTACTGCTATGCAGCTCGACCTGTCCGAATTCAAAGGCCAACAGCATTACTCGAGCTACGAAATTGTCTTTCACTTATTAAGCGGATTTCTCCGCCAAAAAGGGCCAATTTCCTAAAATATAGTAGGCCGACTCTCATCTAAGGGGCCTCACGCGCGCCGCAAATACGGAGCGTGGAGCGCGGAGCACAAAGCTGTGGTCAAAGGGTACACGCTTATTAAACTGTCTGGAATAAGGCTACCGCCGGAAGCACGGGGAACCGGGTCCGAGTCGACAAAACCCGCGTCTAAACTATCAATGTGGCCAAACCCGCCGGGCCACCCCCGGCCCGTCTCATCAATGTCTCCTGATCTCGCCTCTACCTACTAGGGCAAAGCACCGCTAAGGCCTAGGGTGCGGCAAACCCACGGCAAGCTCGCGGCCAATTGCTCCCGTTGCACCCGGCGGACGAACGGGGCATCTGGCGCCGGGGGCAGCCCTGCGCGGGCGGCAAAGAACCCTGAGACCCACGCGTTATGCGTCGACATGATACCGATCACCTTCAGTTTTGACTCCGGCGGGGCTCACGATCTTGGACATCCGCCGTTCGGACATCTGGCGGAAACCACGCTAAATAAACTCGCTGGATAGTGGTTGATTTCATATCGGGAATGACTGAGTCCCAAGCGCTACTCACCTACCAAAAGCTCAACGGAGTTGTAATGCCTTCTGGGCTTGAACGCTGGGTCTTGTAGTTGAAAGAGGAAAAACCAAAGAGAAACTAGGACACTCCAGAGTGGAGTGGACCCTTGATTGAGACAGTGCAATTGAGGGACAGTTGCGGTTGGCTGCCGAGGGCTTTACAGCAGCGTCGGCGTCTAATGCGTCGGCGTCTAATGCGACGACATGATGCCTATTATCTTCGGAAAACCTGGGGTCAAACGAAACGTAACCGTTACAACTACTGACGAAAAGACGCGAAACCCACGACAGCCCACAGGATGTTTCCTTTGCTTCCCCGTGGCGAACCTTCGACGGCGAGTCCCTTAACCCCCGGAGCTTCCTTGTTCCTCCGGGATAGCCTGCGAGGCAGCAGCCGCCAGCAGCACGAACGCGCCGGCAAGATAGAAGCTGTTTCTGAAGTGACCTGACAGGTCGGCCAGAAATCCCACGGTGGGCGCGCCGGCAAGGATCGTGAGGATGCCCAGCGTGTTCACGAACCCCATGGCTGCCCCCGCGCGGCCGGGAAACAGCGCCGCCGCGCGATTAAAGATGCCCGCATAGGGTAGTCCGCAGCCCATGCCCAGCGCGACAATCGCGAGCAGCGTCAGGGCGATCCCATGGCCCCAGCCTAGCGCCACGCAGGCGATTGCGTTCAATAACAGTGACAAACCGATCAGCCTGCGCATGGGTACTGAGCGCGCCAGCCATCCGCCCAGCGGTCTCGAAAGGATGCCGAGCAACAGCACCATGGAGCCCAGCAGCCCGGCCGTCTTGAGCGGCATCTGAAAGTCCGCCTTGAGCAGAGTCGTGATCCACGTGCCCACTACGATCACCAATCCGAACGAGGCCATCTGCATCCATCCCAGCAGCCACAACTCCCGATGGCGGATCATCTCGCCCAGGCCTGCGGCGGGCGGCGTAGCTTGCGGCACCGGAGCGGCCCACATCCACCAGGCCCACACGGCGGCTGCCAGGAGCGCGCAGGCGAGAAATGCGCCGCGCCACCCAAAAATGTCCAGTAACTGCGGCACGGCAAACAGCACGAAACCGGCGCCCAAGCCGATCGATGCCCCGTACAATCCCTGGGCCAGGTGCAGTGCACGGCCCTGGAAGACGCCCACCACGTAGCGCGCGCCTGCAGCGAAACAGGCGCCCGTGCCCAAGCCGGCCAGGGTCTTGCAAAGCAACAGCTGCCAATACGCTCCGGAAAACGCGATGGCGAAGTTGGCCAAGGCAATCCAGGCAAGCGACGCGATCATCACCCGTACCGGGCCCATACGGTCTGACAGGCGTCCCCCCGGAATTTGCATCAGCCCATGGGTAAGAAAAATGCCCGTGGTCAGCAGGCCCGCGCTCGCCTGGCTGAAGCCAAACTCGCCGCGCAGTGCGGAAACCATCGGGGCGTGGTTGGTGTAGTTGGCAGAGGAAGCAAACCCTGCGGCGCAGACAGAAATCAAGGCGCGCTTATGCAAGAAGTTCCGCGGCAGAAGAAATAACCCCCGTGTAGACGCCTTTTCGATAAGACTGGCCCTGATCGCCTTCGTAAACTAACCTGCCAAACCTGCTCTGAAGAAGCAGTTCATGCAAGACCCGAAGGCTGGATATCGTCACTGAGCTCCGTAATGTCTGGCGATCAGATCACCGAAGGCGCAGACGAAAGCAGACACCGCCGTACCGGCAATTAAGAACCAATTGAGCTTCTTTAACTCGTCGCCAATGAGCGAATAAATCGGAGTCCCCTCAGAATCATCCCGTATATAAGCAAGTTCCTTCTCTGGGAGAACGGCCCCTTCATCCTTATCATTGAGTTTTCTAAGTTTTCTGATGAAATGATTGAAACCGGCGATAGATTTTTGCAGCTGTTTGGCGCTTTTACCTTTAGGCGCAGCATCGTAAGCTGCCAATCGGGCTCGAAAATCAGCAAAACAGTACGCCAGGTTTTGTTTGAATTCAGAACTGTGAATCACAGTCCAATCTTGCATCAAGCTCCTAAAGCTTTGGGCCGCCGAATTTGTGGGCGACGAGCCCTTCGAGTTCCGCCATTTGCCTCTCCGTCTCTTCCCACATGGCTTCACTCTCTTCGGGCGAGAGAGCGCGCGACTCACCCGTCCGAAGACGTTCGCCAAATTTCAAGGCATGTTGCAATCCGGGCCCTCTACAGACATCGCTACCTCATCAGGGGTCCGAAGTTGAACCGGTTCCTTTACACCCGCCGCATCACTTTGACCAATAGCGGTATTTGAGCCAGGAACATGCTTGATGTCAATGAAACCAGGATCGAAAGCTCCGCAGTCGCTTGATTCGCCGCCTTCTGCTTTTCGGCCTTCTCTTGGACTCTTTGCATTCCACTTGGATTCTAGTCCCGCTTGCGCGCGCTCGGCACTTCAAAATCCTTACCGCTCATGTTCGATGAATGGCCCCTAAAGTCTTGATTGCAATCGATGCTGCTGATATTAAACAGCTTATTGTCTTTGGACCCATGGTCGCTAGGCCGTCGGAGAAGGCGTCGATGAGGCAGAAACCCACCACAGACGAAACGTTCCCAACCAAAGTAAAGAGGACAGCCTGCCGACTCCATCCGTCATTCACTTCCACCGCAGCGAGTACACCTGCTGGGCTCCGGCGTGACACATGATCGCCGGTCGTCCTTCCGCCGTAACGTTCACAAACCCTTCGTCCAATATCGTCGTATCCGAATGACGAAACACGCTTCTAAACCCCATCCGGTACAGATAGCCGGTACATACCCGCATCCATCCACCGGGCAACGCCCCCTCCACGGGGTTTGCTGGTGTTAATTTCCGCTTGACGCTCTCTTAAGGCCCTCTTATTATGAACCCCACTTCAAATGTGACTTGTCCCGAATGGTCTCTCGATCGGGCATACTTTCAATTCTTTGGCACAGGAGCCAGTTATGGACACCCTTTCTATTCAGCCGATGCAATGGGAACGCGTTCCGGATATCGATGAAGTAGCGGAGTTTTCCGAGAATGATGAGGCATGTTTCCGGGAGATCCGCGCCGTCTTGAAGAAATACGATGCTCTCGACCGATTCGGCCTGACCCTGATTCACAGCCATTTCGAAATCCGCGACGACGAGGTTATGGTGGAATCCACTAACACGGAAACTCGCACACAAACTGTGCGGCCTATGCTCGTGGGAGAGCTGGACCAACAGGAATATACCATCACAAATTGGAAGCTCTCCGAAGGAGAGAACATCGTCAAACGGACCTGCGTATGCACTCGAACAAATCAGGGTCACACCGGTGCCCACGGCGCTCGTTAACTTTATCCTTGTGCTCCAAATCCCCATTCACTCCCTCGAGACCTGAGTCAGGCAGATTCTCACCACAATGAAAGCCGTCAGCGGGTTTGACTACCACTATTTCGACGATCCGGATGCGATGGGTTATCGCGGATATTCACGTGCTGTTTGGGCCTCAGATCCAACCCCACCTTGGCAGCAAGTGGCTCAGTACTGTGTCGAGAATCACGTCAATTCGGCAATCGACGTTGGGTGTGCTAAAGGCTTCTTGGTTGAGGAGCTTTTATCCCGGGGAATCGAGGCGGAGGGGTTTGACATTAGTCAGTACGCATTGTCCTTCGCATCTCACCTCCCATGCTATCGCCATGACCTTCGGCTGGGAGTAATACGTCCCGCCGATGCCGTAATTGTGCTAGGGGTGCTTCAATACCTGTCGAGCCCCGCTGAAGTTCAGACAGCCCTTACAAGCATCCGCAGGTCAACAAGAAAGTTGCTTCTGCTCTCATGTCACTACTCCGAGTCGCGCCAGATTGTCCCCGACCCTCTGCGGATGATCACCAGGCCAAGACAATGGTGGAGGCAAATGGTAGAAACCACCGGATTCCTATTCACTAGCGACGAGACATCGTTCGATGCTTTCGCCGCGGTCTGACACTAACACTGTGCCATTTGCTTCACAGGCCCGCGGATGCCCCAAAGCCCGGCTCAGCAGTCGCGTGGCGCGATCCAGAAATCCCCAGCCCAATACAAGAGGCAGACGTCGATCTGCAATACCCGATAAAAGTACCACTACCTCTCCATTAAAAGGTCCGAGATGAAGATATGCACGAAATGCCACACCTCAGGCATTGCAGACAGCGAGCGATATTGTCCGGCATGCGGCAGCCGCGAGGTGGTTATCGATCCTCTGAATACTATCGGCGTTTCTAGTGCGACAGGCGGCCTCACGATGTCCGATCGGCCGCGCCGCATCAGCGCATTCGCAATTGATCTGACGCTTCTCATTATCCTGTCCGCTCTGACTTCGTTGCTCGGCCCGATCGCCGCCATCCTTTCGTTTATCTACCAGCTCTTTCGTGATTTTGCCGGGGCCAGCATTGGTAAGCGTGCATTGGGGCTCAAAGTTGTAAGCAAAACCGGGGCAGCTGCGACGCCGTTTCAGTGGATCTTGAGAAATATATTGTTCGTATTGCCAACGATAGCCCTGGTTGTCCCGGGTTTAGGTTTCCTCGCCGAGAGCGGACTCGAATTGTTGATCGCCGGCTTCGAACTAGTTCTATTATTGGCCACAGGGCGCCGGCTAGGGGACCGCATTGCCGGGACAACCGTGGTGCGTGCCAGATGAGTGTGGAGATGGATCCTCTGAGCCCTGAAGGCGTGATCTCTATACAACTCGACGGCGTTGAGCGCAAACTGAAGCCCCTTCCGGGAATTAGTGGAACCGCATTTCAGCACCCGGATGACCGCGCAGCAAGCCAAGCCCTTGAGCACATTCCGCTGTTTTCAGAGTTATTCAAGTTTCTCAACGGAAAATACTTTGATCAAAAAATACGAATGGAACAGCTTCTGTATAACATGAGGCTGGGGCCCAGCCAGGGCGTGGGCTTGTACAGCAAGATGTTACTCGCGGCTCGGGTGCTTGATATTCGCCTGATCCCGGAACTCTACCTGAGTAACTATCCTTTTATTAATACCTATTCCTCCGGCCTGGAATCACCCAGTATTACGCTCAGCCGCGGATGTCTTACCATGCTCACCGAAGGTGAGCAGCTTGCATGGCTTGCTTATGAGCTTGGGCATCTTAAATGTAAGCATGGAACGAATCAGGCCTTGGCCACCATAGTTGCAACCGTCGGTGCTTCAGGTATTTCGAGTATGGTTCCGGTCGTAGGGACAGCGGCCGTCTACGGAATGACCGCTGGATTGACGCACTGGTCTCGTATGGCGGCTTTCTCCGCGGACCGTGCAGCGCTTCTCGTTGCCCAGGATCCCCAAATAGTGGCGAGCGCGATCGCAAAAATGGCGGGCTTTCATGGCGGGGCTGTAGCGGACTTCAACTTCGAAGCGTTGAATCAACAGCTTGACGATTATGCGAAATACGATGAAAACGAATTCCAATCCCTAATCAAGCTTCAAAAAATGGTTCTCGATGCCCTCGGGCAGGCGTGGCTGCCGTCCCCAATCTTACGCATGAAACGAATTTTGGATTGGGGCGATTCCGATCATTACAAAGACATCATGAGCGGCGACTATATTCGTACTCCCGCATAGAAACGCAGGGCTCCAGCTCCCTGCCGAGCTTCTACTCCCCAGGCTCTTACGGTGTGTCGCTCAACGAATTCGCTTCCTCAACTGCGGCAGTCATCGGAATAACCGGGTCCATTTTTCAGGACCGTTCACCGCACGCACCGTCTTTGAATGAAAATCAGCTGAAGCCGTGAGCAGGTTGTTGCTTTTCGACTCCAGACTTGCCCAAATTCGAGGTGGGAGCCCCCGCATTTATGCGGGGGAAGGAGCGCTTTAGCGCTCCGTGAAAGAGTCTCGATTCTTATTGCGCGCTTTAGCGCTGGCCATTCCAAAGCCTCATGAGTCCCAGCGTAAGACAACTGAAAAAAAGAGAGCCCATCCGCCCCCACTCACGCCAAGGTGGGGCCACCGCCCTCAACTTTGTCATCCCACCGCAGCCTCATTTCTGATCCAAAGTGAGGGCGTAGATATCCTCGCTTCCAATGTCGCGGAGCAGCAACGGCGCGTCTGTGGGGTCCAGCCCCATATACCTTCCAAACCATCCAGCGTCGTGCCAATCCTTTAGATCGACGATCTTCTCCGCCGTGCCACCACTGATGCGGATTCGAAACAGTCCCGGGTCGCCGCTCACGCGCCTGAAATAAATGAACTCGCTATCCCCTGACCACTCGGGACAATCCGCAATTCCCGGTGGCGTAAGTTCCGACCATTTTCCTGTCTTCAGATCGAATAGTTTCAGCTGCAGGCTATCAAAACCAGCGGCTGCGAGGTATCGGCCGTCCGGAGACCAGCGTGGCTCAAACAAGCCAGCCGATCCGGGAATGATTGTGTCCTGGCCAGTGTCGAGGTTGAGAATTACTAGAACGAATTTTCCGTCCGCGGAGGTCGAAGTGCCAGCCATCTGGTGTCCATCCGGCGACCAGGTAAGAAACCCATCCAGATGTGGGTCCTGGGCGAGAAACTTCCGCGGGCTGCCGCCATCTGAGGAGACAATGTAAAACGCCCCATTCGGTCCAGGATAATCGCCCGCAAAGGAGATCTGTTTGCCGTCTGGCGACCAGCGGGGCATGAAAGCCTGGAGCGGAGGATCGGTCAGTTGCACGGGGTTGCTTCCATCGCTGTTCGCCTTCCACAGGATGCCTTCGGGGTAGGAGACATAGGCTATCGACTTGCCGTCTTTGGAGTAGGAGACACCCTGGGCGGAGATGCCTCCCAGGAAGGGCTGGAACTGTTTGGTCTTCGAATCGAACCGGGAAAGCTCACCTCGGGGTGATAAGCCCAGCGCGAATATCCTGCTTCCGTCCTTGCTTGGAACGGGTCCTCCCCAGAATTCCCCGGCCAAAGTAGTTGCCGGGAAATGGTCCGCCCCAGCGGATGGGGCCTTGAGTCAATTGAATCGGTTCCGCCGGCGGCCGGCGGAACAGCCCGCGCCGCTCGTCGAGAGCCCAGATCTGCCCATCCGAAATGAACAGGAAGAGTTTCCCGTCAGGAGTCCACTTGCCACAGCATTCTAGCGGAGGAGTCGTGCCAACCGGGCATCACCTCGTGAAGCCCCGAACCGCTCGAAGACATCTCCCAAATCCGGTCCTTCATGGTAAACCGGATCGCACCGCCGTCCGGAGACCATGCGATGTCGCTGACGGTGTCTCCAGGAAGAGGCCAGTTTGTGCGTTCCCGTCCCATCGCTCCCCACGACGTAGATGCCACCACCTGCCGCAGATAGGCCACGGAGTTCCCGTCCGGTGAAAAGGACGCGTCATCGGCATCTCCCAGGTGGCGAGCCTGGCCTCCCAGGATTCGCACATTCCATAATCCTGTGTCCGCACCAACGAGAAAGCTGGACCCATTCGGCGAAACGTCCACCAGGAATGGGTTGGGTAATGCAACCGGGACCGGTGCAATCCCTCCGCCCGAGATTGCGACCTGAGCGATCGATTCGGGCGATAACGGACCCGACATCCAATTGAAGTAGAGCCGGCTCCCGTCTGTTCCTACGAGAACCTTCTGGCGGCCGTCATGGGTGATCTGGGTGTATTGCGTGATGCGGGGCGGGGGCAGCGGGCGGTGCAGGTACCAGATGGCGCCCGCCAGGCATAGAGCGAACACGCCGCCGACGGCCAGCGCCCAGCCGCGCAATTGCCTCCGGCTTCCAACCTTCTTCCCGTCGCCGCTCAAGCCGGGTGGATTTTCGGTCGTTCTCCCGTACTCCTGAAGGCTCCTCAGAAACTTCGACCTTGCCAATGAACCGATACCCGACCGTCGCCACGGTGGCGATGTAACGCGGCTCCCGGATGTCATCTCCCAGCGCGCGGCGCAGCTTCGCGATGCTGCGCGTGAGAGAGCTTTCTGTGACGGACGCATCGGCCCATACCGCGTCGAGCAACTCCTCCTTCGTGATCAGTTTTTGTGGGTTGTGGAGAAGGAATAAAAGGACGCGAAACGCCTTTGGCTCGATCGGCGAAACCTCGCCCGCCTTGACCAGGCAGAACTCCCGCTCGCGAATCTCCACGTCTCCGAAGCGGAAAACAAAGCGACTTACTCTCCGTCATAAAACCGCCATAGGTGGTCGGAATTTCGTCATAGTTCCGCCAAGACCATGCGGAACCACCCGCCCAGAGTGACCTCAGCCTACCCGGCTGAGGAGCTCTGCAATGACAAATTTCAAGAGTTTCGCTTCCCTGGTTCTTGCAGCAACCATAGTCCCCGCGCTTCCGGCAGAAACGCATTGCCCTGGAAATGTCGCCAGTCTACCCTTCCGCTTCGTCAACCACCACCTGATTGTTTTGGCTGTATCCATCAACCACACGGGACCCTACAACTTCCAATTGGACACCGGCACCCAGATCACGATGATCGATCCTTCGCTGGCCACGGGACTTCACCTGGAAACCCAGGGCGCGGCTATCGTCGCAGGCGCGGGATCGCGTCAATCTGCTTCCATCGCGAAGTTGGACCTGCTCGAAGTGGGTTCTCGCTCCGTTGCCAACCAGAGGGTCGTTGTCTATGATCTGCAGAATCTCCAGTCCGCCGACCTGCACATTCAGGGAATCCTCGGCGAGGATTTTCTCGAGCACTTCGACATGTTGATCGACAATGCACACAGTTTGCTTTGCCTCGATGACACGGGTGCGATGCGAGCCGGCGTGAAGGGAACGCATATCCCGCTCGTGGCTTCGGCTGAGGCGGCGAACGGCGCGGTGTTGCCCGGTTTGCTCATCATCGCGGCCCATCTAACCGACGGGACACGGCCCGTTCGCCTCATGCTCGACTCCGGCGCGAATGCTCCCATCCTCTACAACACCTCTCAATACATGGCGCTGCAGCTGTCTCAAACCGTGGCCGTGCGCGGGAGCGGTGTGGATGGAGCGCAGCGGATCTTTTCGGCTTTGCCGCCGCAGGACCTGAAGATCGGCCCACTCGAATTGACCGGCGTGCCGTTCTTCAGTCTCGCCGGTTCACAGAAAGATTCCATTGCAAAGGGATTCGACGGTGTGCTGACGATAGGGCTCTTCCGGCGCGTCTTCATCGATCACACCGGGCACTTTGCCGTTCTTGAGTCGAGATAACAATGACGATCGACGGGGACACATGTCCAGTTGGGCGTGGAAGGGACCAGACGTCGTGGAAAAGGATTAAGTGACAGATCTCTTGCTGAACATCCCCGTTGACGAAGTCATCCCTGCTGTATACGATTGTCCAAATTCCTAACAGCATCATCGGTCGCAGCATTCCCCCAAGGCACGCGTTATCTTTGCCATGCCGAATGCCAGGGAGAGTTCTGACTAAACGGAGACCTGCACCATGACCGGCATGCCGCGGAAAACAGCATCAACCCTCAGCCGTAGAATGCTTCTCGGCGGACTGGCATCGGTGGCCGCAGTCCGCCAGGCACAAATAGTCTTCGCCATGCCCAATGCTGGACAAGATGCCAGCCAGTTGGGCGGCGAAGCCGTCTGCACCAAGGTGTGTGTCCGTGTGATAGCACGGGACGGAAAGTTTTTGGGTGACGATGTCGGCGGTGCCTCGGTCACCATCCGCGACGCTCACACCGGGGAACTTCTCGCCAAAGGAAAAACCAGCGGCAGCTCGGGAATAAACGGCCCCGGCGGCGTGATGTGTGCCCTATTGCAACGCGGCGAGCCCATCCCCACCACCGATGCCTCCTCCTACACGGCGCAGTTGATGCTGGATCGTCCAAGACGCGTTGAGATCATCGCCCATGGGCCGCTCAACTACCCGCAATCCGCAAATACTGTTTCCGCTACCCAGTGGGTTTATCCGGGAAAAGATATCGTCGAAGGAGATGGGTTCCTTTTCGAACTTCCTGGGCTGATCGTACAAATCGTTTCTCCAACAGCAAATGAGACGGCCAAGTCGCCTTCCCACTTAAGCATTCAGGCCTACGTGGCCATGATGTGCGGCTGTCCTATCGATTACAAAACCCAGGAATCGAAGATGGTCTGCCCCGAGATGCCTGCCGATCAGCAGCCGTGGCTGCCCGATGAGTATGAGGTCGCGGCGGTCATCTCTAGCCCAGGCACTGCTCCCGCGACCATACCATTGCAATTTGTAGCCACTGCCACCACACCAGGCCAGTTTCAAGGAACATGGGACCAGCCGCTGCCGGGCCGCTACGAAATAACCGTGTACGCCTACCAGAAAGCTACCGGCAACACGGGAGTCGCTACAGCGGCTATCCGCATTCCCGGTTAGGAATGTCAGACAGACGTCTAATGCATCGACATGGATACCTATTCCCTTAAATTTTGATCCGGCGGCGGACATGGGTGGAGTGGGCCACTTCACTGGACAGCACCGGTCTCCCGCAATTGAGGAGTTCTATTTCTTCCTTCGCTTCACATTGCCACGCAGGAAAGTGCTGTAATCCGCTTCATCGAGCGTGCCGTCCGCGAGCTTCAAAACCGCTTGTGCGGCATCTTCCTCACTGGCGACAAAACGATAGCCGTTGAGTTCGAGAAACAGGATGCCGGCCACGAACCCCGTACGCTTGTTGCCATCAAGGAACGGGTGGTTGCGCACGATACCCGCCGTATAGGCCGTTGCCATATCGATGATGTCAGCGCCCTCGGCATAGGCATATTGCTGCTGTGGGCGTGCCAGCGCCGATTGCAGCAATATGCCATCACGTAAACCCCCAGCTCCACCATGCAGCGCCAACAGACGGTTGTGCAGGACGAGGGCGTCGCGCTCGTCGATCCAGACCGGCTTCTTCATTCGGCGAGAACATGCAGCGTGTTGCGGTAGCGGTTCATGATGTCCTCCGCTTTCGCCATCCTCTTCTCGAAGCTGGGATCGTAGGGAGTAAGCTGGTAGCCTCCATCCGGCGCTTCGATCAGGAACAAAGCTTCGCCATTCCCGGTGTGCAGACGGCTGATTACTTCCTTGGGCAATACGACCCCCAGCGAGTTCCCGAACTTGCGCACCTTAAGTTCAACCACGGCAGCCCTCCAAAAATGTTATTACTAATGTAATAACGCAAAGGGCTTTTTGCAAGCGGCCAAATTCGTAGGACGTTAAGGCCGTTTTCGGCGGGAGTTTCGTGAGGAGGGAAAGCGGGATAGCCTGAGAGTGTGTCGGAGATAGAATTTTGCACTCTACCGCCAGACGGGAAAACTCGCTGCCCAACATTGCAAGCACCCACTCATTTCCGTAGTTCCCCTACCCTTCTTCCACATCTTTTTTTCCCGGAACTCTGGACGGAAATGCCGAGCTGTAATACCGTCCTAACCAGGACCCGATGATTTTGAGATTCTGCTCATCGAATGAGCCGCGGCACATCGTGCTTTGTGTCGGGGCACGGCTTTAGCCGAAAGCGCAGCCGGCAGCCGGAAACCGCCTCTCTCCTAAGCAGCTTATGAGGGCGGGAAAAATAAAAATTTGGACACCTTCGTCAAACAAAGGACTTAGCCGGCACCTCGCAGGGAAACTAAGACGGGAACACCGCATTCCTGAAACCAAACCGCAACTAGGGCCATCGCCCGGGCACGCCCCCAGGGGCGGATCAATCGATCGGGGATAGGTCCATGATGTTCCCTTACCTGCCCCAACGACCGGTGCTTACTGCTCTTCCCGCAATACATCCTTGCCCGATAATGAAGTAAAAGAGCGCCCCCATGGTTACCAAAATTATTTTTCTTGCCCTGGACAAGGCCCAAAAACCGTACTACTTTGGAATCAAGAATTCACACCAGCGCTGTCTTACCACGGCCCTGCTCGGCTTTGCACCGGCTCTTTCCACCCGTGCATCCGCCCCCCCCCCGCGAAACATCAGCGTTGTGAAAGTAGGGTGCGCTCAGTGCGTGCTCTTGATTGCGCGGTCTTTGACAACCTTGAAACTACCACCGGCCGCGCCTTGAGGCGCAGCCCGGCCAGGGGTCGGCCTCACCCCTCGACGATCTGCTGACCGCCGTCGATATCGTATGTCGCTCCGGTGACGGCCGTGTTTGCCATGAGGTGAACGGCCAGGGCGGCAATGTCGGCCGGCCCGACCACGCGGCCGATCGGCAGAGTGCTGCGCAGTTGCTCGCGACGCGCGTCTAGCTGATCGCCGAGGAGCGACGCTGACAATGGTGTGTCAACAAACCCGGCGGCGATGAGGTTGACGCGAACCGGCGCGAGTTCGAGCGCCAGATTTTTTGTCAGGGCCGGCATCCCGGCCGTAAGCGCCGAGATGAGAGCGAATCCCTTGGCCGTGCGGCGGCCCCCCGTACCGCCAATGAAGAGCAGGCTTCCTCCCGGGCGAACCTTGCTTGCGGCGTGACGAGCGACCTGCATCGGAAGAAACAGATGCGCCTCAACGTCGCGACGTGCTTTTTCGAAATCGAAGTCCGCCAGCGGCGCGTAGTAGGGACCAGGGCCAGTGACGAGTACGTGGTCGATCATAGAAGGCAGTTCGCCGAAGAACTGCCCCAGGCGCTCGAAGTCGGTGGCGTCGAACGCCGCTGAATGGACTGCGGCGAGTTCGCTCGCTACGTAGCGAAGGCGATCGGGATTTCGGGCAGCGAGGACAAGCTTCGCCCCTTCGGCTCGCGCTAGCCGCCCGGTTTCGAGCCCGATGCCGGCGCTGCCACCGATCACCACGACCGTCTGTCCGGCGAGTTGTCCGCGCTGGATCGGAGAGGCGCCGTCTGTGATGCTCATGATTCCTCCGTGCAACATCCCAGGAGACCCAGTGACAGGATAACCAGTGAGAGACCAAACGTTCCCCTGCCTACAGCCGGGAAACATCCCATCACCAGCAGATCAAGATCTGAATGTCTTCGCTTCAGCTAACTCTCTTCTTCAACTGTGGCGGTTAGGGGAATAACCGAGTCCACATGAGTGAGCTTGAACAATTCCAGCACGCGTGGGTTCACTCCGGTGGCAATAAACCGAACCCCTTTATCCTGGCACCGGACATAATGCCTGATCACCATGCCCAATCCCGAAGAATCCATGTACGGAACGTCCGTCAGGTCGAAGATGTTAACCATTGGTGGCTCGCCGCTGGGCAACATCAATTGCAAATCGAACATCTTGCTCACGGCCTCGGCTGATTGGCATTCGAATACCGTGCGCGCCGTAAAGGGTCCTGAGAAATGGAAGACCACCGTGCCAGGAGCCTCGTCCACTTCGCGTTCGAAGGTGAGAGGAGGTCCATTCGAGATCTCAGGTTGAGTCATGGCATCAAATCCTCCATATTGAAGTTAGGCGCCTGAACCGAAGACCGAAGTGCGAATGCGAGCATAAGTGAGAATGCCGGAGAGCCCCGCGAGCAACCGGCGTATAAACTCACATCCCTACTCTGAACCTGATTTGCAAATCTTCGGATCGGTTCCAGTATCAAGAACCATCCAGAGTCTCCGGTCGGATATCGGAGCTGAATCCCTCGGATTCTACAACTCGTGAGGCAAATTGGGCTACGGGGGGCGCGTTCGGTCATAGGATGCACCACGCCAACGGCGATCACGCGCGCCAGGCCACCCGCGTCTAAACTATCAGTGTGGCCAACCCCGCCGGAGCACCTCCGACCCGGCTACCGCCGGGAAAACCCGACGAACACCCACTTACCCCGCACCCGCCGCCCACCTGCGTCCCCACACTCACCGCTCCCACCTTCTATATCACTGGCCGGCAACCGCTCAGCCCCAAAGCCATCCTGCTCGCGATCGTCACCGCTGTCGCCGCGCTCTTCTCCGTCCTCTACGCCCTAAGTCACTCCGGGAATCCACATCCCACCTCGGGTAACTCCGGAGCTGATCGTTCCGCCAGCGCTGCAACCGGAGCCGCCTCTGCTGCCGGCCAGAAAGACGATGACGATCCAAATCAGGTCGACACCATCGTCCTCGGCGATCCCTCCGAAGCTCCAACCCCTGCCCACCCGGGAGACCACGTCAGCCCCGTGCATCCCACCATCATCGTTCGCCTTCCCCGCTCCGGCGGCGAGGTGGGCTACATCCCCAACACCTCCGCCGGCCGCCTGCTCTACAACTGGCTCGCCGCCTTCAATCATGCAGACTACTCCGCGCTCGCGGCTGCTCTCCCCAATGCCGCTCTCGCCTCCGCCACCGCCGCCCAGATGGAACTTCGCCGGCAGACCGGCGGCTTCCTCTTGCTCTCTTCCAAAGAGGTGCTGCCTGGCGTGCTCGTCTTCCGGCTCCGCGACCAAAACCCGTCGCCGGCGGAAGTCCTCGGCACCCTCCAGGTGCGTCCCAACTCCAACCCCGCCAGCATCGCCAGCTTCAGCCTCCGCGCCGTCTCCTCGCCACCATGAGCTGGCAACAACAAATGGAACCGCCGCCCCACCAACTGCGTACAACCAATACAAGCCCCGGGAACCCGACTAAGATACACGCGAAGCGTAACGAGGGTTAGCATGAACGCCGATATACGACTCGCCTTACGGCAATTGCGAAAAGCGCCTGGATTCGCCTTGACCGCCGTGCTCACCCTGGCCCTGGCCATTGGCGCCAACGCCATCGTCTTCAGCGTGCTGAATGCCTTGATCCTGCGGCCCCTCAACGTGCCGCACCCTGAGTCGCTCTTCATGGTGGAACGCGCCTACGGGGCAGATACCACCCCTTCCCAGTCCTATCCGGATTATCGCGACCTGCGTGACAGAAACCACAGCTTTGACTCGCTGATTCTCTATAACATCATGGGCGGCGTCGGCCTCGATACCGGCCACGGAAACCCCTCCGTAGTCTGGCCCTACACCGTAAGTGGCAATTACTTCGATGCCCTCGGCGTTAAGCCCTATCTCGGCCGATACATCCACGCTTCCGAAGAACATGGGCCCAACAGCATGCCCGAGATCGTTCTAAGTTATGCGCTCTGGCACACCCAATTTAATGGTGACCCTGCCGCGGTAGGCCGCACCGTGCGCATCAACAAGTATCCCTTCACCATCGTCGGAGTTGCCCCGCCGGACTTCCGCGGTACCGAACTCTTTTTCGCGCCCGATCTGTGGGCTCCCATCGTCAACTCGCAGCAACTCACTGATTACTTTTCCTTCGAGGAACGTGGCAACCATAACGCGTGGGCCATAGGACACCTCAAGCCCGGGGTCACACCAGCCGCCGCTGCTGCAGACTTGAACACCATTGCCAATTCGCTCGCGAAAACCTACCCCAAATCCGATGCTGGCCTGAAATTCTCCTTGTCCCGCCCCGGGCTCGCAGGAAATACCCTGGGTAAACCCACGCGCGCTTTTATGCTTGGGCTCATGCTCCTCGCAGGTCTTATCCTGCTTGCCGCCTGCGCCAATCTCGGTAGCCTCTTCGCCGCGCGGGCGGCCGATCGCTCGCGTGAAATCGCACTCCGCATCGCTCTCGGATCGCGCCGCCAGCTCATTCTTCGCCAGCTCCTCACCGAAGCCGTTTTGGTTTCTTTGGCGGGAGGTATTTGTGGCATGGCGGCAGCCGTCGTCATTCTGCGCGCCCTCAGCACCTGGCGCCCCATTCCGAATATCCCCATCAATATCCCGGTCTATCCGGACGTGAACACCTACGCTCTGGCCTTCCTGCTCGCTGTCTTGAGTGGTCTCTTCTTCGGCCTGGTCCCCGTCCGCCAGGTTCTCCGTTCCGATCCTTGGCAGGTCATTCGAACCGGCAGCACCACCGCCGCCAGCGGTCGCCGCTTTACCCTGCGCGACCTTCTGCTCGGTTTGCAAATCTCCATCTGCTCCGTCTTGGTCACCGCTTCGCTCGTTGCCGTCCGCGGCCTGGCTCGCTCGCTCGAAAACAACTACGGTATTCAGCCCAAGAACGTGATGCTCCTAAAGACCGACCTGAAAATGGCTGGCTATGATGGCGACAAGCGCGTGCAGATGCAGAAGCAAATGCTCGACGCTGCCGCGGCCATCCCCGGTGTCACCGCCGTCGCATATGCCGACCGCCTTCCGCTCAGTATCGGTGGAGGGGACTCCGACGTATTCACTGACACCACCACCGATTTCCGTCCTACCAACGCTGCCGCTGATGCCCAGAATTTCCAGGTCTCCCCCGACTATTTCCGTGCTGCTGGAACCGCACTGCTGGCCGGCCGTTCCTTCACCATGCACGATGCAGACAAGGCTCCCGTGGTGGCCGTCGTCAATCGCGAATTTGCCCGCAAGGTCTTCGGCTCCGCCGATAACGCACTAGGAAAGCATTTCAAATTCTGGGGCGGCAGCAACCGCGCCGAAGTGATCGGCATCGTCGAAGACGGTAAATACCAGACCCTTACCGAAGATCCCAAGCCCGCCATGTTCTTCTCCTTCCTCCAGCACTCTTCCAGCCAGACCTGGCTCATTGTGCGATCGGAACATGACCCGCAAGGCATCGCCACAGCATTGCAGCGCTCGATGCACAACCTCGATCCAGCGCTGCCGCTCGAAATCAGATCCTGGAACAGCGAGTTGGATTCCGCCCTCTTCGCCGCTCGCGTTGCCACCGTTTCTCTCGGCGTGCTTGGCGTGCTGGGCGCGATGCTTGCCCTCACCGGCATCTTCGGCATGGCCGCCTACACCGTCAGCAAGCGTCTCCGTGAACTCGGTATCCGCATAGCCCTTGGAGCCGATCAACGCAAAGTGCTCGGCGCAGCGCTTGGACGTACCTTCCGCCTGCTCGCCATCGGATCTATCGCCGGCATGATCCTCGGTGTACTGGCCACCCGTGTCCTTTCCTCGATCGTGTATCAGGCCACGCCTAAAGACCCCGTCATCCTCGCTGGTGTCATTCTCACGATGCTCGGCGTAGGCGTCGTCGCCGCCTTAGTCCCCGCTCGACGGGCCCTCGCCGTCGATCCCATGATTCTGCTTCGCGACGAATGAGAGGTGGATGAGTTAGGCGCTTAGCTCTGCATGCTGGAGTTATCAGCGGTCTGATCAAAACCGCGGCCTGGTGTTAAAATCGCCTTCCCTTGAGGGAAGCACCGATGATTGCCTTTCTGGAAGGTTTCAAAGTCAACCCCTTTTCCGCCCGCCGCCGCTAAAGCCACAAATCCCCGAAAAGGACCCGAAAATATCGAATTTTAAAAATAATCGGCCGCCCGGGCAGATGAGTTCTGACGGGCTCTAACGCAAAGGTAACGAAGATGTCGACAAACGCTGTTGTGCCTGTACGTAGTTGACCCGTACTATGTGGAAAATGAAAACGGCGGAGATAGCGTAAAACCCCTGATCGGGAGCGCTATTGCAGCGGTTATGAAGGAATAAGCACACTCTTCACCGTCTTCACTCTGGCAGATATCGGGCCTAGTTCATCACCCGCCATCGGGGCTGCGTCCTGTTCTCTTTCCTGATTGCCCGTATACGTCTGTCCTTTAGGCTGTAGCTCAGCCCATCTTCTAGTAAAGCTGCAAGCAAACCGAGAGTCCATCATGGGCACGCCGTCGCCGGAATTAAAACAGCTATGGATACGAGTTCTCAGGCGCGTTCATCCTGATCTCGCAATTGACGATCAGGATCGGGAACGCTGCGAACGGCTTACAAAGTTGGCCAATGAGGCCTATCAGGCGGGCGACCTGGAGGCCTTAAGAGCTGTCCTCAGACCGCCACGGCTACGAATGTATTTCCCTCCTGGGCTCTCCTTTAAGCAACTGCTTCCCGTCGCCATAGCGAGCGTGTTTCTCCTTTGGGGCTGCTTCTCGCTTTATTCCATAACCACCAGTCAGCACGCCCTGGCCAACAGCCGCACAGCACAGGTCGATACCAAAAATCTTCCCCTGAAGGCCCGTGTGGAGGCCGGCCATCCTCCTCCGTTCGAGTTGTATGGAGACGTGATTCACAACAGCATCTCCCGCAACTTCAATCCAGCCACCGTCCTCAACACGCCGGCCGGAGCCACCGCGGTGATTGGCTTCACCATCTCCCGCGAGGGCTCTCCGCAAAGCGTCTCCCTGTTTGCCTCCAGCGGGTACGCCTCGTTAGACCTCTCCTGTGTGAACGCAGTGCGCCAAGTCACGACCTTTGGGCCGCCCGGAGGGGGAACCAAAGACGGTCTGAACGTTATTTACGACTGTTCCTATCACCAGCAGGACGGTCAGCAACCACCGCAAAAGGTAAGTGCCCCCGACGCGGCTTCAGTCCAACCCTCTTACCTGTACATGAAGCAAATGGCCGAGAGGCTCCGCCAGAGTTTTAGCAAGTATGAATGGGTCGATGCCAGCGTTCCTGCAGGAAACTCGGCCGAGATGTGGTTCGATGTGAACCGCGATGGTTCTCTCAGCAATGTCAGAGTAGGCAGGCCCAGCGGTTGGAATTCCTTGGACTACGCCTGCGTGCGGGCCGTTCAGCGCGCTGGAACCGTTGGCCCATTGCCCGAGGATTACAAGCTGCGCACTCTCCCCGCGAGCTTCGTCTGCAACTATACCGGCAGCAATGCCCTACGGACCTCCGCCCCGGTTGCCTCCGCGACCGACAGGCCGGATCTTGTCGGCTCTGTCCGCGACACAACCCACGAGTAGAATCTGCCGATTTCTATTGGGCGTTCCCTGATCGAGGGTAGGCGTTTTGCCGCGGCCGCCCGCATTTTCGTGCTCGGTTGACAAAACGGACAAGCGGGAGGAAATTCATCTGCATGAGACGCCGATCATTTCTCCGTTCGTCCGCCGCGCTCGTGGGATCCGGTATGCTCGGCACGGGCCATAGCCACGCCGGCCATATCCATCCCAACAGCGTCCATGCGGCGTCGCTCATGTCCGAGTGTGCCCAGCGCTTTCTCGCCGCCCTCGATGACAATCAACGCGGCAAAGCCACTTTCCCGTTCGATGCTGATGAGCGTATGAACTGGCACTTCATCCCTAAGGAGCGCAAGGGGCTGCCACTGCGCGAGATGAGACCCTATCAGAAGCACCTCGCCAGCGCGCTGCTCGCGGCTGGGTTGAGCCAGTCCGGCTACATCAAGGCCGTGACCATCATGAGCCTGGAAGAGGTGCTCAAGGTCATCGAGAACGACAGCGGCGAGGTCCGCAACCCGGAAAAATATTACTTCTCCGTCTTCGGCACTCCATCAGCCAGTGGCGCCTGGGGCTACCGTGTCGAGGGCCACCATCTCAGTCAGAACTACACAGTAGTCAATAGCAAAATTGTGGACGGCCCAAGCTTCTTCGGCGCCAACCCCGCCGAAGTTTTGCAAGGCCCGCGCAAGGGCCTGCGCACCCTGGCTGGAGAGGATGACCTCGGAATCGAACTGATCCATCTCCTCGACGAACAACAACAGAAGGTCGCGATCGTGGACCCAACCGCCTACAAGGACATCCTGACCGCCGCCAGCAGGAAGGCAGCGCTTCAGGGTCAGCCCTCCGGCCTGGCCGGCTCCAAAATGAACGCCACGCAATTCGATGCGCTCATGGCCCTCATGGAAGAGTACGCTCGCAACGTGCCGGGCGAGCCGGCCCAAACCCGCATAGACCAGATCAACCAGGCTGGTCGGAATATCTACTTCGCTTGGTCGGGTGGAATCAACCGCCGTGATCCCCATTACTATCGCGTGCAGACGCCCTTGTTCCTCATTGAATTGGATGACACGCAGGACAACGCGAATCATATCCACTCTGTATGGCGCGACGTCACGGACGACTTCGGCCAGGACCTGCTCCAGCAGCACTACCACGCCGACCACCAATAGAACCGGCCAAGCTGCCGCTCACTCCGTGGCCACGACGGGCTCTTTCCCGCTGGCGGCGTTTATCCGAAAATCAGCGATCAACGGCAGGTGATCCGAGGCGATCAGAGCTGTTCGGCTACGCCAGAGCCGTGCCTGCTCAAGCTCCAGTGGCGGCTCGTAGTAATAATGATCCAACGAGAGCAGCGGCAGCATCCCCGGGTAAGTCCGCGGGAAGCGCAACCCATGCCGCGGCCGAAAGGTCGTGAAACTTCCACGAAGCAGTCGCGTGGTCAACCCCGTCGTCCACTCGTTAAAATCCCCAACAATTAATCGCGGATCGCTAAGCCCCTCTTGTCCCAGCACCTCTGCGCTCAACAGACGAGCGGCCTGGGAACGCCGCTCCGTATAGCTCGTGCCAAGATGGATATTGAATAAGTGCAGCGTCTGGTTCGAACCGATCTGGATGTCGGCCTGCAGCACACCCCGTTCCTCGCGCTTTCCGTGCGTTAGATCGTGATTGCGCCAGCTGCGTATAGGAAACCGTGTTAGTGTCATATTGCCGTAATGGCCGCCGCGAAGTGCACGGTTGCTCCCAAAGCACCAGGAATACTCAGGGAAGGCTCGTGCGATCTCTCGCGCCTGATCAAAGTTCCGCGGGCCTCCCGGCGCATCGACAACCTCCTGCAGACAGATAATCTCCGCCTGCAGCTCCTGAATGACCGCATGGATGCGCTCCGGCGAAGTCCTGCGATCGAAGCCTCGGCACTTGTGGACGTTGTACGTAGCCACCCGGAAGCGGGTGGCCATTACTGTTGCCGCTCGATGATCCATCCCAACAGTTCCGGTGCGCGCTCGGTCACCGGCCGTCTTTGCCATTCGTCGAGCGAAACCCGCCGGCTCTGCTCCAGATCGGCTGCCATGTCACGTTCCAGCCGCTCCGCGAATGCCGCATCGCAGACAGCGAGGTTCACTTCATCATTGATCCCGAAGGAGCGGTTATCGAAATTGGTTGAGCCCACCACCCCCCATAGCCCATCGACGCACAGCACCTTGGCATGAATCATCGAAGGCTTGTACTCGTACACCTCAGCCCCCGCCTTCAACAATGGGCCGTAACCGGCGCGGCTCGTGCTCCGCGTGAGCAAATGGTCGCTCTTGCGCCCCGGCACCAGGATGCGCACCCTCACGCCCCTATCTTGGATGGCCCGGCATAACTCTCGCGTCAAGCTCTTGTCGGGCAGAAAATACGGCGTGGTGATGGAGATGCTTCGCTTGGCCGAGGCCAGGAGCAGTTGAAACAGGATGCGGGCCCGCGTGGAACCCCCCACCGTGGGCGTGCTGTTGATCACCATCGCAGCCGTCTTGTTCGGCCACGCTATTTCAGGAAAATACGCCTCGCCGGTCAGCAACTCGCCGCAGGCCGACAACCAGTTCTCCGCGAAGGTCGCCTGCAGACTCCTTACCGCTTCACCCTGAACCCGCACCATCGTGTCTCGCCATCGTGGCTGCCCGTGCGAACCGGTGTACCATTGGTCCGCGATCCCGGCGCCCCCGATGAAACCCGTTTGACCATCGATAATCAGCAGCTCCCGGTGGGTCCGATTGTCCAGCCGGGTCATCCGGTACCACGTCGGCCAGTTATACCAGTGGACCTTGCCCCCCGCGTCCAGCAGAGGGCGAAAGAACGCCCGGGTCACCCCCGCGCTCCCAAAGGCGTCCAGCACCACATTGACCGCCACGCCCGACCGCGCCCGTTCCGCCATTGCTTCGAGATACTGCCGCCCGATGACGCTCTTCTGAAAGATGTACGCTTCCAGGTTCACGCTGCGCCGGGCGTTTCGTATCGCGTCCAACTCGGCGCTATAGAAGGCAGGTCCGTTCTTCAATACTTCCAGCCCGCCCGTACGGTTCACTCTGGCATCGACCATCGATTCGACGAGAATCAGGAAGTCTTCCGAGTCATTGGCAGGCAACTGGTCGCGGTTCGCAATGTCGTACTTCGGCGTCGGACCAAAAACGCCCGATAGCAAAAAGGCGCTGAGAAAGATGAGCGCAATGACGCCCACCACAAAAAGCCCAGTCGGTATCGAGATCATAATGACTGCGGCGTACAAGAAAGCGGCCCTCTCCTAGCGAGTTCGCTCCATTCATCGCGGTGCGACGAACACAACCTATCCGCAGACGTTAGATGCGCTAAAGTCCACACCCGTTCGCTGCGGCTTGTCCTTGTTTTCAGTCTCTCAGGTTCGGTGCCCACATGCTCAGCCGTGTCGTCAGGCAGGCCGCCTCCGATCGTTCACGTTGGTGGATCTGTGCCGGGGTCAGCCATCAGCGCCCGGAGCTGCCAAACCCCTGGCTCCCCCTGGCGCCGCTCGTCAGCTCGGCCGATTCTGTTACTGGTCCGGTCAGCACCGGCGTTGGAACCAATTGCGCGATCCTGTCTCCCAACCGTATCTCGTATACGTCGGTCAGGGTAGTCATCAGCACCACGATCTCCCCGCGATAGGCCGAGTCGATCACACCGCCGTGCGTGAACACACCCTTGGCCGCCATCGACGAGCGATCCTTCACCAGAAACCCGACAGGCGATCCGTCGGCCATGCCGGCGACCGCCACGCCGGTATGCACGCGATAAATGCGACCGGGAACCAGGGTGTGATCTTGGTTGGCGTAGAGGTCATATCCGATGTCCTCGCCGGGGTGAGCCACTGTCGGTGCCTTGGCCGACCCATCGAGTAACTTCACACTCAACGATGCCATGACGCTTGCCAATCTTTCCCCCAATTATCTTCCCGATTTTTTTCTTGGATCATCTTTGCCGGCTTCCCCCTGTCTCCGAAGCTCCAAAGCCGCGGAAGGACCGCGGCCCCGTTTGCCTTCCCGCGACCGTAGTTTAGTCGAAGAAGCCACGATCCTCATCCGCAAGATGCGCCTTGGCTTGCTGCACTCTGAAAGTGAGGCCGAGACCAGGTCTGTCCCAAACGTCGATGAAGCCGTTTTTAACCACTGGATCCGGCAGGCCATCCACGATGTCATACCACCATTCCGGCTGGCCCTTGGCGTATTCGAAAGCGATGTAATTCTGCGGCAGCGCCGCGCCCATATGCACCTGCGCAGCCACGCCGAAGACTCCATCGAAAATTCCGTGCGGCGCTACCAGGATCCCATGCAGATCGGCATACTCGGCGATCCATTTCAATTCGGCGATTCCTCCCACATCTTCCGGATCCGGTCCCAGCACGTTGATGGCCTGGGTCTCGATCAGCTCCATGCAGTTTTCCCGCAGGTACAGCTCCTCACCGGTATGAATCGGTGTGGATGTGCTCTCGGTCACTTGCTTAAAGACTTGCGGTTTTGGATAAGGTTCGTAATCGCCGGTGATCAGGTCTTCAAGCCATGCCAGCTTCAGCGGTTCCACCGCGCGCGCGAACCGGATCGCGTCCTTTACGACCCACCCCGGCCCGCAGTCGAACGCCAGCCCGATGTCTTCCCCCAGCGCCTTTCTCGCGGCTTCGGCGCAGGCGATGCAATTGTCGATGCCGCGTTCCGTCATCAGTCCACGATCCATGTACGGCGCCGCCGGCGTATGCCATTGCGAACCATACCAGGTGTTCGGAATGGCCGTCATCATCGCCGTATTATGGAAACCGATGGGCATCTTGACCAGGGTGTAGCCCTCTTTGGCTTCCTTCATCTGGGTCGCAAACTCGGCGTAATCCTGCGGCGTCTTGGGCATCGTCATTGTCGCGCCGATGTTGTTTTCGGAGTTTCCATAGGGACGGACACGGTCGCGGATCTTTCCCCCAAGCAGCTTGTGGACCGGCAATCCGGCCGCTTGGCCGGCGATATCCCAGAGTGCGATTTCGATTGCGCTAATCGCCGCGCCCCACGGCTTGGAAGCGCCCATGCGGCGAATCTTCAGCATGATCGCGGCTACGTTGGTCGGGTCTTCGCCGACGAGATACCGCTTATAAAACAGCACCATCGGCTTGAGATAAGGCTTGGCCGTCTCCGCCTGGCCGTAGCCGGAAATCCCCTGGTCGGTGACAATGCGAACCGTCGGATTACGGCCGATGACAGCGCACTTGAGGTCCGTAATCTTGATCGGCCCGCTTGCCTTTGCTACTCCAGGGGGATTCAGCGCAGTCGCGCTTGCCTTGCTGCCGAACATCGTTGCCCCTGCTATCCCTGAAAGGGATCCCATAAATCCTCTTCGTGTCCACTTTGCCATCAGCTTATCCCCCAAACTTCTATTGAGTGGCATCGCGGCAGCGCTTTACGTTGCCACGATGCTATCTACATCATTTCACGTTTAGACGAAGCGTATGAATCCGTTGCTACTCGGGACCGGACGGTGTCGGCCCGTCTCCATATAGGTCGAAACATTGTCTACGAAACCTACCTTTGAAACGTCAGCGAATGTTCAGAAACGAACACTCGCGATAACTGGCGAGATGTTCGGGAGTGAACACAGTTTGTCGACTTTGACCAATCCTCTTATCCTCACCGCAACCTTCATCGCTAACTTCCAGTAGCTTGCTTGCGATCTTTGCCTTAATAAGTTGGCCTTTGAGATGCCACGCATTAGATATGTGCGCAGCCATGTATCCGCGGGAACCTGCCGCGAAACAAATCCGTAATCACAGTGCAGGTAGTCGTCATTCCGTGTCTTCTTCCAAATTCCTATCGGGGGGTCACGCATGAACGCAGTAGTTTCTTCTCTTCGCTCCAAACTGTACCTTCTTCTTCTAATCGCTCTCGTCGTGCCCGTTGGCGTCGTCCGGGCTCAGACCGCGGATGCTCACACGCCTTCGTCGCAAGTGCGGATTGCCAAGGATCTGGAACTCGTTCGCAGCGGTGAAAAACAGCATCTTGCTCCTCTCCAGCAAGCGGTGTTGTGGGTACAACTCGCATTGGAATACCACCTTGCAGCGCAATTCCTGAAAGCGGAGGATGCCTACTTGAAGGCGTTGCGTCTGTTGAGAAATGCGCCAACAGCCAGGGCAGAGTACGCCTTCACACTCGATAACCTCTCCTCCCTCTACTTGATCTACGGTCGTCTGGACGATGCGGAGAGCACCCGGAAGCAAGCGATCAAGGTGCGCCAGAAGCTGGGTAACCCGTCCGAGTACGGGGAGACTGAAGTACACCTGGCGGATATAGTCATCAAGCGGCGCCAGTACAAGAAGGCAGAACGGCTAGCACTAAAGGGGCTTCGAACGATGGAATCTTCGGTGAATCCACCCCGGGCAGGGATCCTTTCCGCGTTGATCACTCTCACGTATGCACGGTGCTCACGAGGGCAGTGCGCGGAAGGGCTGATGAACGCAAAGCAAGCGCTTGCGTTCGCAAACAAAAACTTCGAATCAGAATCGGTGGCCAAAGGCTTCGCGCTGCAGGCGCTCGGGTTTGCCGAGTGGAAGAGCGGGACGCCCCAAGATGGGGAGGGAGCTATGCTGCAGGCTATCCAGATACTGCGGACAAGGCTGTCTACTACCGATCCTCGCGTGGCCGGGGCCATGTTGCAATACCAATCCTACTTAACGGAGGCGCACCGGCCGGCAGAGGCGCAAGCGATTCACGAGCAGGTAACAAGGATAACCCGCAATGCCGGAGTTTATTGTCAGGGGTGCGCTGTAAGCGTCTACTCCTTATCGAATACCCTGCGATAGCGGATCGCGCAACTTTCCTTGCAACCCCGATCGTGCACGGCTGCACGGGAAAACGTTTGGCTGTGCCGTGCAATCGTTTCACCACCCCGGAGACGAGTTGGTCTTCGCCATCGTGTCGAACTTCGTCCCGCGAACCGCCGCTAACATCGCGCCGTTGTTACATGCCGGTAATCTCGCCATTCTCGTCCACATCGATCCCCAATGCGCGCGACGCTTTTGGCAGCCCCGGCATCAGCATCATTGCACCCGAGATAACAACCAGGAATCCGGCGCCCGCCGAAAGTGCCACGTCCGTCACGTGCAACTTCCATCCTCGTGGCGCGCCCAACCGCTTCGGATCGTCGCTCAGCGAGTACTGCGTTTTCGCGATGCAGATCGGCAGTTCGCCATAGCCCCAGCGCGTGAACCGCGCCAGGTTTTCCTTCGCGCGCTCGCTCACTTCAATGCCGTCTGCGCCATAGATCTTCTCCGCCACCTTTGTAATCTTCTCAACCGCGGAATTGTTGGCATCATACGCTCTCGTTAGTGTGACATTTGGATGCGCCTCGATCGTCTCAACGACCTTCCGCGCCAGCGCAGCCGCTCCTTTCCCACCCTTTGCAAACGCTTCCGAAAGCGCAAACGCCGCTCCCCGCGCCTCGCAATAGGCCCGCAGCGATTCCAGCTCCGCTTCGGTATCGTCCGGGAAACGGTTGATCGCTACGACCGCCGGCAGCCCAAAGCCTCTCACAATGCGGATATGGGTATCGAGATTCGCAAATCCGCGTTCCAGGTCACCCTCGCCCTGTTGCTTCATGCTCTGCACCGTCGTCACCAGCACGGCGATGGACGGCTTAATACCTGAGGACGGACTAACAAGATCCATGTACTTTTCAAAGCCCAGGTCCGATGCAAATCCTGTCTCGTTCACCACGTAGTCCGCCAGCCGCAACCCCATCTGTTGCGAGATCACCGAACTGGTGCCGTGCGCGATATTCCCAAATGGCCCGCAATGCACCATCGCAGGTGTCCCCTCTGTCGTCTGTACCAGGTTCGGCAGCAACGCCTCGCTCAGCAGCGCCATCATCGGCCCGGTTGCCTGCAGGTCCGATGCATGCACCGGCAGGCCCGCGCGGTTTGCTCCAATCACGATACGTGCCAGCCGCGCGCGCAGATCCTCGCGGCTGGACGCGAGCGCCAGGATCGCCATAATTTCCGACGCCGCCGTAATCAGAAATCCACTGGGACGATTGCTGCCGTCCCGCCGCTTCTTGTCCGCGCCGGTCACGCTCACCGTGATGGCCCTGAGCGCGCGATCGTTCATGTCCAGCGTGCGTGGCCAAGTGATCGCATTCGGATCCAGATCAAGCTCATTGCCATGAAACATGTGCGAATCAATCAGGGCCGCCAGAAGGTTGTGCGCACTCGTAATCGCATGGAAATCGCCGTGGAAGTGCAGATTGATCTGGGCCGCCGGTTCCACCTGCGAACGCCCGCCCCCGGCCGCTCCCCCTTTCATGCCGAACACCGGTCCTAGCGACGGCTCGCGTGAAGAAAGAATCGCGCGTTTACCAATCGCTTCCAGCCCCTGCACCAGTCCGATCGATGTGACGGTCTTGCCCTCGCCTGAAACCGTCGGTGTGGTTGCGGTCACCAGAATCAGCTTGCCGCCGCGATTAAATCGCGCATCCTTGAGCAGCTCCAGGCTTAGCTTCCCGCTGACCGGGCTGCGCTTCTCATATAGATTTTCGGGTAAATCCAGCTTGGCGGCGATCGCCTCAATCGGCAACAAACTCGTCTTCACTCAATATCCTCAACCGGTATCGTTATATGCACTGCTGTTCGAAGCATATCTGGTTCTGCCCGCAGATCAATAACCAAGCCAAAATCCCATCAGTGTTTAGGACCAGCAAAGCACGTTATTTCGCTGCTCTACGTCGCGGTCGCCGAATATTGGCGCAGATGCGCCGGGCCCTGGGACGTCATCGCCGCGAGTTTATAATCGCCCGTGAACTTGGCGCCAAGAATTGGCGGGCGTTAGGCATCACGGAGGAGTGCGTGGCGAGGACGATTGCGTACGTCTCGAATGCTGAGACTAAGGAGATTTTCGTTTTTGCAATGGACCCCGAAAGCGGCGCGCTGAGCCTGATGGAGCGCGCGCCGGTGCCCGGCACGCGCCTGCCGTCCCCGACGAGCCTGCCGATGGCCATTAGCCCCGACTCCAGGTTCCTTTACGCGGCGTTGCGTAGCCCGCCCTTCGCGGCATCCAGCTTTGCCATCGATCCGTCCAGCGGCCGGTTGTCGCACCTGGCCGCCTCGCCGCTGGTCTGCGCCATGGCATATATCGTCACCGACCGGAGCGGCCGCTTCCTGCTGGCGGCGTCGTACACCGATGCCACCCTGGTCATCTATCCGATCGATGTGGCCGGGCGGATCGAGGCGCGTCCGGCGCAGGTGACCCCCACCGGTCCGCACGCGCATTGTGTCGTGGTCGACGCGGCCAACCGGTTCGCCTACTGCGCCGTGCTCGGCGCCAATCACGTGATGCAACTGATCTTTGATCCGCAGGCCGGAACGTTCGCGCCCAATGCTCCTCCGGTTCTGGCGACGCGCTCAGGATCGGGGCCGCGGCACCTCGTGTTTCATCCGAACGGTCGTCTACTCTATCTGCTCAACCAAACCGACGCCACAATTGTTGCGTATCGCATCGAGCCCGGATCTGGTGTGCTGGCCGAAATCGAAACCGTGACGACGCTCCCGGCGCATTTTCTCGGTGAAGCCAATGCCGCCGACATCCACATCACGCCCGACGGAATGTTTCTCTATGCCAGCGAACGGCAGACCAGCACGCTGATCGGCTTCCGCATCGACGCGGCCAATGGCTTCCTCGCACCAATCGGACGCTGGAGCACCGAAACCACACCGCGCGGTTTCGCCATCGACCCGCGGGGCCGGTTTCTGCTCGCTGCCGGGCTGGATTCGAACCAGTTGAGCGTGCATGCGATCAATCCGGAGCAAGGCGGCCTGACATTGCGAGGACAGTACCCGGTGGGCGGCATGCCTAACTGGGTGGAGATCCTCGATCTCCCCTGACTCCGGTGCCAACCAGTCTTTCCGTGCCCCCGCGGAAACCGTCTCTAATCTTTCCCGCCGGCGCTGACTTTACACTAGAATCGCTGCCAAGGTGAATTCATGCGTTCATTGGTGTTGATAGCGGCGTTAGCCGGGTGTTCCGGCATCCTGTTTGCCCAGTCCGCTCCAATAAAAATGGGTTTATGGGAAAAGAAAATGTCAATGGATATGGGCACCGGCACACCTAGACAGTTAGCGTCTAAAAGCTGTATCACTCCTGAGAGCTGGCAGGAGATGATGGGGAATATGTCGAAGCCGCACGAGGGTTGCACGGTCGACAACGTGAAGAATGCTCACGGCTATAGCTTTACCGCCACCTGCAAAACCCCTAATGGGGGAACGATAGTGACGCGAGGCAGCGCGACTATCCAGGACTCTCAGCACATCGTGTCTGAATCCCATTCGACGATGACGACCAATGGTCAAAAGCGGGAGATGGAGTCAAAATCCACAAGCACTTTCCTCGGCGCCGATTGCGGGAAGATAAAACCCGATGAGCCCGAAACGGAAGACCACTAACCGCAGATGGCTGATTACTTCCTTGGGCGTCGAACTTTCACACCTTAAGCTCAACCACGGCAGCACCTCTCTTTTAGAGGTTAGTGACCCTCCTCGGGGGCACGCTCGATCTTCCCAACCAGAAAAATATAGGACCCTGCTCCCATCAGTCCCATGGCAGAAACGGCGATCAGCGGCCGGGTAAAATCGTTCCCCTTGATCAGGAACCCAATAGACAGTGGCACGACAACGGCGGCCAGATTGCCGGTGAAGTTGAAGACGCCACCGGTCAGGCCGATTAAACGCTCCGGGGCCATCGCCGAAACCAGCGACCAGGTGATGGATCCGAAGCCGCAGCCGAAGAAGGCAACGGTGAGGCAGGCAGTGATGGAAAGCGGGTCGCTCACAGAATTAGCCACCACGATAGAGCTCGAAAGCAGCATGCCCGCGATAATCGGCACCTTGCGCGCCACGGTCAGCGAGCATCCTTTCCGCAGCAGCCCATCGGAAACAAAGCCTCCCAGCAGCACGCCGGCAAAGGCGCCCAGGAACGGCAGTGCCTCCAGCAGTCCCGACTTCGCGAAGCTCACGTGACGGTAGGTGATCATGTAGGTTGGGAACCAGGTCAGGAAGAACCATTGCGTCGCGTTGATCCCGAACTGACCGAGGTAGACGCCCCAAAGTCTTCGACTTCCCAGGACAATCTTCCAGTCCGCCCAGGCGAGGATTCTTTTTTGCCGGCCGATGCGCTGGCTCAGGTCGGGGATCCCTCCGCGGGCCGCGATGTGATCAATCTCCGCCTGGTTGACCCCTCCGAACTCTGCTGGATCGCGATACAGCACGTACCACACCGCGGCCCACGCGAACCCCACCACGCCGGTGACGGCAAACACCGTTCTCCACCCATAGGAGAGCTCAATCCAGGACAACAACGGGGTCAGAAAGCCGAGGCCCACGTACTGGCCCGAAGTGTAGACGGCAATGGCGCCGGCGCGCTCATCTTCCCCGAACCAGGTCGTGACCACGCGATTGTTGATCGGATAAGAGGGCGCTTCAAATGCGCCCACCGCCAGACGAAGACACAACAGGCCCACAAAGCCAGTAGCCAGACCCAGCGACAGGGTCGCCAGCGACCACAGGCCCAGGATGCAGCCATAGAGATAGCGCGGGTGCACGCGATCGACCAGCCATCCGCAGGGGATCTGCAGCGCGACGTAAGTCCAGCCGAAACCGGACAGAACCACGCCCAGCTTGACTGGCGTCAGGTTCAGCGCGCGTGAGAGCTGCGGTCCCACGATCGAGATGTTGCTGCGATCGAGATAATTGATCACCACGATGACAAACAGCATCATGGCAACGAGGAATCGTCGCTGGCTAGGGGTTTCGGGCATCGCACGCGGATGGGTCAAAGTTCGTTAGCGGATTGTCGCACACAAGACGTTACTACCGCGGCGCGCGTGATACGCCACGCAAAATCAAGCTGAAGGAGTATTCCTGCCCCGGTTATGATCCTGACAAGTGACTAAATGGACCCTAGCGCAGCCCAGGACCCTGCTTCAGAAGGATGTCCTCCGATCACTTGTCCGTTGGCTTGTGATCTGCTTGGCGTCTCTCTGGTTGCTCGCCGTGCTGCTGCTTCTGTCTGCCCGGTGGATCGATCCACCGACCACCGCATTGCAGGTGCAGCGTCATGTGCAGTCCTGGTTTGACAGCGCCCCGTATCGCAAACGGTACAAATTTATTCCGCTCAGCCAAATCTCGCCCAATCTTCAGCACGCTGTCATTGCCGGGGAAGACGCGCGCTTCTACCAGCACCATGGCTTTGATTGGCACGAAATCCAAATCGCGGCCAGCGATGATCTGGAGGGCGGACGCTTCCGCGGAGCCTCTACCATTACGCAGCAACTTGTGAAAAATCTCTTTTTCGGAACCGGCGGATCGATCCTCCGCAAAGGCGCGGAATTCACACTGGTGCCGCTGGCTGAACTTTTTCTTGGCAAGCAGCGCATTCTCGAGATCTACCTCAACGTGGTCGAATGGGGGCCCGGGATCTACGGTGCGGACGCCGCCTGTCATGCCTACGACGGAACCGCGGCCCGCAATACCGACCGGCAACAGGCGGCGCGGCTCGCGGCGATTCTACCCGCTCCGCTGAAGCGCCGGCCCGCGCGCATGAATAATTACAGCGCGCTGATCCAGGAGCGAATGCGGCAAATGGGTTGGTGATAGACGCACCTGGATGCCACTGTGCCAACTCGTAACACTAGAAGGTACTTTTACGAAACATGACAGCGGCAGTCAGCTCCATGGAGGTATGCGCTATGATGAGTTTCCAAAACCGGTGACACGGTCGAAACTAAAAAGGTGAATGCCCCGACAACGGTAACCACCGCGCCGGGGCCGGCCGTTTTTCTGCGTGAGAGCGCAAAGACTCTAGCCTGCTGCCATGCTTGCCATGCGCGACTCCATTTCCTCCGGGGAGACATCTTCGACATGCGTGCCGATCGTCCACTTGTAGCCGAAGGGATCGAGAAAGGTTCCGGAACGATCGCCGTAAAATTGATCCTTCACCGGACGCAGCACCTTGGCTCCTGCTGCCACGGCCTTCTTTGAAAAAGAATCGACGTCGTCCACGTAGAGCATCAGACTGACGGGCGATCCGTTGTGATGTTTGGGCCCGTACGCATCCATTTGCGGGGCCTCATCGGCCAGCATAATCCGAGAGTTTCCAATCTGGATCTCAGCGTGGGCGATCCGGTTACCCATGGGCATACGAAAGAGTTCCTGCGCTCCGAAGGCCTTTCCGTAGAAATCGATCGCGGAGTTGGCATCCTCGAAAATGAGATACGGGGTGACAGAGCTATATCCGTCGGGAATTGGCCTGACCATAACAAAGCCCTCCTTCTCTGGACAAATGTCCAGTGAGAGAAGTATAGACCTCGGCGAATCCAGAGGGCAGCCACTACGGATCAGCGATTGGTTTAGCTCGCGGACGCTAAAGCACTCTATTTTGACTGGAGGATAGCCATCATGTCTCACCATCTCTTAAGATGAGCCTTTAAGGAGAGCTCATTGTTCACCCTCGATGGTGTTCGAAAATTTCATGGTTGGACACACGCCAGCCTAAATCTGGTTCTCCATCACCTATCTACAGTGCCTGCAAACGATTATGTGAGGGAATTATCCGGCTTCGGCTTCCCCACACTGCGTGAGCAAGTGATTCATATCTTCAACTGCGAAGGGTTTTGGGTTCAAACGCTCCAGGGGTTACGCTACGTCGACCGCACCATTACGGACTGCCCGCGCCTCGCCGATGTAGGACGCCTACAGAAGGAAGTCAGCCAGTCGACCCATGCTTATTTGTCGACCCTAACCAATCAACAACTCAACGCCGAGGGCGAGCTTCATTTCTCAGACGGGGACGTAGCCGTCCGCACCCCGGCGCTCATCCTTCATCATGTGCTGACGCATGCCTTTCATCACAAAGGCCAGATCGTCGCCATGTGCCGTGCGTTGGGTCACCCTGCCCCCGACACTGATCTAAACCAGTTGGAATGAAAAAATGAGGCGTGATGGGAACGAAGTGCGGTCATCTGTCCTCTCTGCGCCCATCTCAAAAATCACGTCAGGCCGCAGTTACTTCAGATCCTTTGGGCACCAGACTGCGTCGCAACCATACCCAGGCGGCAAATGCCGCACCCCAAGTCAGGAACAGCGGAATCAGGCTGGCCAAACCTCGCAAACCAATGAGCATTCCCAAATTCTTATCGATGTGGCCGCTGTGGAAAGCCGGCCAAAGTAGCTCCTGCACAGGAGATTTCACATCAGTCGGCGGCATCACGACAGTCGAGACCCCGAGTAACGTAATAAAGGCACTGTAAACCAATAGAACCGCAAGCACCCAACGAACAGCACGAGAGCTATGGCTCCAAAGAATCGCGAGTGGCAGGCAGAGCAATGGGAGTGCCGGCGACAGATGGCGAGGGCCGTAGCTCCATCCCCCATCCCAAACAGCGTAGCTGGCATTCAAAAACAGGTAGGAGAGTGCGATGGCAATGATGGCGAGAGTGCTCCAGCGTCCATTCGCTCGTTTCCACAGCAGCCTAAGTCCGAATGGCGCGGCGCCAACCACAGGCGCCAGCAGCAAGAGCCCGCGATACCGCCCCACCAGTATCTCGCGCAGTACATAAGCCTTGGGATAAGTCACACCCATAAGACCGTGCTTCATTTCCGGCCAATTCTGCTGGGCCGAGAGGGAATATCCCAACCTGAACGGGGAACCGAACACCAGCCAGTTATAGACCGCGAGGACGATAATGCACGGTATCGCGCCAAGGGCAATTCCTGTTGCAACGCGAGCGACCCGTTTGCTTCCGTTCGGCCACGCGAAAGCGACCATGAGGAGAACGATAATTACCGCCGCGGGCGCAGCGGGGAATTCCGTTACCGTAGCCCATCCCGCTGCCAGTCCCGCGAAGATGCTTAGTAACCGGTCGCGCGAACGGGAATCGAATTCCTGAAGTGACAAGGCGCAGGCGAAGGCGAAAAAAAGACAAGCAGCCGACAGCGCGTGTCCCCAGAAAAGGGTAGCGTAACACCAAATCGGTGTAGCCACCCCCAACGTTACCGCGGCGAAGCCGGCTCCATTGACAGAGGCCCCGAGTTTTAGCGCAAGCATGAAAAGGCAGCTCGCCATTACCGCGCTTGGCAACGCCACACAAACAATCGTTACCAGGTACTTCTCGGCTCCAATCGAATTTGATCGAGAGGGATCCTTGTTAACTACCCGTACGGCTGCACGAACAACTTCCAAAACAGGTACTGCACTGAGCGCCAGGCCGGGTGCCTTATCCGAATAAAAGTGGCCTTTCCAGAGCACGTCATCGTGGGTGTTTTCATGGTAGGCATCAATATTGAACCTGTGCTGCTCGACGATGGCGCGCACCAGGTCGAAACGAGAAGCTTGATTCCAGCCCTCCCTGTTTCCATAGAAATATGAGTATGAGAAAAGGAGCGCCGCCGCGATTAAGCCCGCATGCCACATGGTTGGAGTACACCACCCTCGAGTATTCAAGGTCACTCCTTCGCTATGCTGCCCCGGCTACACATCTGGACTCGCAAGCTCCCAATTTGTTCTCTTTTAGTGCAATCCCCCAAATAGCGGCCGGCTGTCACTTCCTTTGACGCATAAGTTGCTGCTCCCGTAGAGCTCACCACGAAAAATTATGGTGGCATCACCGCCGTCACGACAGCTCGTCGAGTCAAGGTCGGCCCAGTGAAGCGGGCAATCAGGCAATCGTAATGCCGTGGTCCTCCGCCTCGCCGAAAACGGAAAGCAGGTTCGTCAGCCTTAGCAAATTGCGCAGCTGCTTACCAAGGTGAAGCAACTTGAACTCGCATCCCAGTTTCCGGGCAGACGAATACAGTCGTACCAGCGTGCCAAGTCCGGAACTATCCACATAAGTGAGTTCGGCTAAGTCAACGACCACCATTTTGCTCTGAGGTAGTAGATCTTTCACCTCCCGGTAGAGTTCTTCAGTGGCGCCTGCTACCAAGCGGCCGTGACATTTCACAACGGCCGTGTCCCCGTCACGTTCGATTTCAAAGGTCAGAATTTTTTCTTCCTCTTCGGGCATCTGGGTTGCTCCTGGGTAGATAACGGGCTTCAGGCTTAAGTATTAACGATGGAATTCTCGCATAGCGAACCTGGAGACAGGAACCTGATTGTGAAATTCTGGTAAATCCGTTCAGGAAGCAAAATGGCAGCAACTCTGCGCCCAGCGGGCGAGTGACGCATCCGGGCTATGGGGAGGGAGTTGAGCCGCACTCGTCGGTCGCACATCCCATGTGATAGAAGATGGTGTCATCCCATGGATAACGGACTGAGGTGCGAACTTCTGGTCGGTCCCCCGGTTATTCAACTGTTCGATGCACTCCGCTGTGAGGCACGCCCGCATGTTGTCATTTCTCGATCGTGAAGTCTCTGTTGCCCGTCCCGGTTTCAGCCGGTGGCTTGTGCCTCCCGCTGCACTCTCCATTCATCTGGCCATTGGCCAGGTCTACTCGTTCAGTATCTTCAAGAATCCGCTCCTGGCGCTGAAGGGCGCGGACGGCGCGGCGTGGAACCTGAAAGAGGTGGGCTATATCTTTTCCATCGCCATTGCGGTGCTTGGGCTCGCCGCCGCTCTGTTTGGCCGATGGCTGGAGACGGCGGGACCCCGCAAGGCGATGTTTGTCGCCGCCACTTGCTTCGGCTCCGGGTTTCTGGTGGCGGCTGCAGGAGCGGCGACACATTCTCTGGCCCTCATCTATCTCGGCTACGGAGTCATCGGTGGCATCGGGCTGGGACTGGGCTATATCTCGCCGGTCTCAACCCTGATCAAGTGGTTTCCCGACCGGCCGGGACTGGCCACCGGCCTGGCGATCATGGGCTTCGGCGGAGGCGCGATGATCGGTTCGCCGCTAGGCACCAAATTGATGATGTATTACCGGGCGTCCGCACATCCCATTGCTGCCACCTGGGTAACCATGGGCCTTCTCTACTTTGTTTTCATGATGTTTGGCGTCTTTACCATCCGCGTGCCGCGGGAGGGTTGGAAGCCGGAGGGATGGGTTCCCAGGGCGAAGCGATCGGCCCTGATCTCTGCGCATAGCGTAGACGTCAACGCAGCCTCCCGTACGCCGCAGTTCTGGCTGCTTTGGCTCATCCTATGCATGAACGTGACCGCCGGCATCGGCATCCTGGAGCAGGCGTCGCCGATGATCCAGGATCTCTTCCGCGGCCATGTTTCGGTGATCGCGGCGGCTGGCTTTGTCGGCCTGCTGAGCCTCTTCAACATGGGAGGACGTTTCGTTTGGGCGTCGATGTCGGACTTCATCGGACGCAAGACCACCTACTTTGTCTTTTTTGTTCTGGGCATGCTTCCTGTACCTGACGCTTCCTTTCACGGGTAATACCCACCTGGACTCTGTCCCCCTCTTTGTGCTGATTGCGGGGTTGCTGATCAGCATGTACGGCGGAGGATTCGCGACCATTCCCGCTTATCTCAAGGATCTTTTCGGCAGCTATCATGTGAGCGCCATCCATGGACGGCTGCTGACGGCGTGGTCCACCGCAGGCATCGTGGGCCCGCTCATCGTCAACGGCGTCCTCGACCATTACGTCGCCAACCACGTGCCCAAGCAGCAGGCTTACCCGGTGATCCTGCACATCATGGCTGCCCTGATGGTGGTGGGTTTTATCGCCAATCTCCTGGTGCGTCCAGTGGCCCAGAAGTATTGGCTGGAGAGCGCGAGCAGCAAAGTTGGAGCGCACGTTAAGCAGAGCAGGAGGAGCATTCATTCATGGTTACAAATGAGAATAAGAAGACATCACCGGTTCTGATCCTGGCTGCGTGGATCGTGGTTTCGATACCCGCCGCGTGGGGCGTTTACTACACCCTGCTGAATGCGCTCAAGCTCTTCCAGTAGGTCTCAACCGAAGACACCGTCTCACCGGGTCGCGTATTTGAGGTGGCCTTCGCGCCAGGGGACCGCGCTGCGCGCGTTGAGATCGAAGACGATGTGGCCCGCGCGGATGGTCATTTCAGGCAAAATGCGTTCGCTGCCGTCCACCTTCCCACCGGCAAGATCCGCGTATCCAAAGTTACCGTGCTCAACGCGCAGAACAGCAATGTCGGCCGACCGAGCCGACAGCGATCTGGCCCAGTTCTGGGTGGCCGATTTCGGTGGCTGGGTTGGTGGTCGACTCCCGAATAACCTCGGACAGAGGAATGCCCAGCGCGAGCATCTTACTCATCACGTTGGGCAGATTAAGCATGACGCCGGTGGCGGAGTCGACGTGGAAATCCGTTGAGATAGAGTCAGGAAAGAAACCGCTCTTTACCATGGGCTCCGCAAGCGCGAAGGTGAAGGAACCGCCACCGTGGCCAACGTCGAACTTGATTCCGCGCTTGCGGGCTTCCAGCATGAAGGGAGCAGGTTTGCCTTGCGGAGTCAGTAGCGGCGCGGGCATGCGAAATACGTGGGTGCTGATGTCTCCCGGGCGCAGGATGCTCGAAATCATCTGCTCGTAGGATTTGTTGTCGAACCAACCGAAATCGACCATCACGGGCAGATGGTTGCGCTTGCCTGCCTCCACGGCCTTCTGGACGGAGATGAAGTTGGGCTGCTCCCAGTGTGCGGTTTTGATGCCGACGATGATGTCGCGGTTCTCTTCGATGGTCTTCGAAAGCGCATCGAGGTCCATGTCGTGTTCGTTCTGCTCGGCAGCATCGTCGATATTGACCATGCCCGCACCGACAATATTGAGGAAGGCGAAGATGCGGGTTCTGGAATTATCAATGATGCGGCGGCGGAACTCGGGAAAGTCACGCCAACCCGAGGAGCCGGCGTCGGCGACGGTGGTAACTCCATTTGGTATGGCCATCACATCGGCGGGCACAGAGAGGTCGCCGTTGCCCCACGCGTTGTGGCGAAGTCCGGTGAAGATGTGCACGTGGATGTCGACGAGTCCGGGCGTGAGATAGAGACCGGAGATATCTATGGATTGTTTGGCGGCGCTTGCGGGGATCGTCGGTTCGATGGCGGCGATCTTGCCATTCAGAACGGCTACGTCCCGTTTAGCGTCAACATCGTTTTTCGGATCGAGCACTTGGCCGTTGCGAAGAACGAGGTCGTACTGCTGAGCGTGCCCGGAGATAGTACAAGCGAGAAGAGCGGCGGCAAGGATGCGAACCATTGGTTGGGAGTATACCCGAGCGTTGTGGCGGCTTCTTCAGCGGCGGACGGGCTTTAGTGTCCGCGCGAGAACCCCACCGTTGAACTCAGTCCCGCAGGGACCGCCCGTCCTTCGTCAGGAAAGCGGAAGTTGAATTAGCCCCTATCCAGAAACTATTGCTGGGCGGCATCTTGCGCGTCCGCGGCCTGGTCTCCGGAAGGGTCTTGCTGCAGGCGATCGTTGAAGGATTTCAGCAGCCTGGCTGAGATACTGAATTCCTCCTCCGCCTTAGCCTTTTGGCCGAGCTTTGCCAGCACCTGCCCGCGCAAGTAATGGACGCTCGCACTTTCGGGCGCCAATGCCACGGCATGGTCCAACATCTCGAGCGCGTCGCTGTAACGGCCGGCCTGGCGATCGAGCTTTCCCAGGCCGACGTACGAATTAACCAGCGTCTGGTCTAGGTCAATTGCCCTATGAAAAGCGCCCCCAGCCTTGTTCGCCTGGTTCAGCTGCATATATAAAAGGCCCAGATCTTCGTAGTTATAAGGAAAGCTGGGCTCGATCGCGACATCCTTCATCAGTTCCGCTTCGGCCTGGGGATAGGCGTGTTGTTCAAGGTAGGCGCGGCCTAGAAAGTAATGCACCAGCGGCAAATTCGGACGCGCCGCTGCGGCGATGTTGAACTCATCAATAGCCTTTTCCGTATTGCCCTTCGCTAACCAAGCTTTACCGATATACAAATGGAACTCGGGCGAGTTTTGTCCGATGGCAAGCATCCGGTCGGCAGCCTGTTTTTCAAGTGCGACGTTGGATGATTTACCCGCTGCAATGGTGAGTACATAAAGATAGTTCGGGTTATTCGACTCCCTGTCCCAAAGCGGCGCAAGGGTGTCGCCGGCTCGCTGGTATTGATTGGTGAAGAAGTAGCAGAGCCCGAGAAGATAGCGCGCCTGGAGCGATTGCGGCGCAAGCTGCAGGCTTGCGGCAAAGGGTTCAATGGCTGCGGCGAAATCGTTCTTCCTGTAGTGGGCAAGTCCTATATTTAACGGAATACCAGCTTCATGGGGAGAGAGGGACTGCGCCGTGCGCAATTCGACCAGGGCATCGTCCCATCGCTTTTCACGCATGTAGGCAACGCCCAGGTTGACGTGGGCCGCCCCTGAATGCGGATCGAGGGCAATGACGCTGCGAAAATCCTCTTCCGCGATTGCTAATTGGCCGTTCTGCATGGCCTGCACGCCCTGGCGGAAGATCGTGGCGGGCTGCAGCGCAGGGTCCTGGGGCGCCAGGAATAGAATCAGAGGCAGGCTCAGGAATCTTTTTCTTGACAGTGAAATAAAACGATTTACTATTAGCCTTCTCACTGCTGTTATCCGTCTATCCCATTACAGACCCGAAAAGTAAGAGCAAGCCGAAAGACTACTGGAGGCATTATCACCATGTTCTTCCCAAAACACCAAGGCTTTCCGCTGGCGTTTGCGTTGGCGTGCCTGCTCTTATTCATGCCGTACGCGCTTCAGGCTCAGCAATCCGGCTCCATCAACGGAGCGGTCACCGATGAGAGTGGGGGCGCGATCCCCAACGCGCAAGTGATACTCACCAATGCTGCGCAGGGCACCACGTACAACGCGACTTCGAATAATTCGGGCGAGTATACCTTCCCGGCCCTGGAAGCAGGCACCTACAATCTGCAGATAACGGCGCCCGGCTACAAGCAGTATGAGGCCTCGGGTATTGTCCTGCGCGTATCCCGCAACGAGAGAATCGATGCCAAACTAGCCATCGGTGCGGTCACCACCCAGGTGCAGGTAGTCGGCAACGACTTGGGCGCGGTGCAGACAGAGTCGCCCGAAGTCTCCTTCACCATTACCGGAAAACAGATCACGCAGCTGGTGTTGAATGGCCGCAACTTTACCCAGCTGGTGACCCTCACCCCCGGCGTGATCAATCAGACCGGGCAAGACGAGGGCGAGACCGGCGTGAACGGCAGCGTGGCCTACAGCATGAATGGCGGCCGCACCGAGTACAACAACTGGGAAGTCGACGGCTCGAGCCTGATGGACAACGGCAGCAACTCCACGCTCAACGTTTATCCCAACGTCGATGCCATCGCGGAGACGGAGGTGCTCACCTCCAATTACGGCGCGCAGTACGGCCGCAACGCTTCCGGCACGGTGCTGTCGCAAACCAAATCAGGCACCGATCATTTTCACGGAGATGTCTTTGAGTTTCTCCGCAATGAAGACTTCAACGCCCGCAACTATTTCGAAGCAACGAGACCGACCTACAAGAAACATGACTACGGATTCACGGTAGGTGGCCCGGTCTTCATTCCCAAGCTCTATAAGCCGGCCTCGATGAAGACGTTCTTCTTTTACTCGCAGGAGTGGCGCCACGAAAACGTTCCCGCCACAGTTTTCAACCAGGTAGTGCCCTCAACCGCGGAACGCACCGGCGACTTCTCAGACCAGTGTCCCGCGCCAGGCAGCGCCGTTGATGCAACGGACTTTCCTAACTGCCCGGTCGACCCCACGACCGGAGGATATTTCCTTAATAACCAGGTCCCCGTAGACCCCAATGGGCAGGCGATGCTGGTGCTTATTCCCGCGGCGAATTCCGGCTCCGGCACCTCGTCGCTGTATCAGTCTTCTCCTTCCCAGTTGACTACCAATCGCGAAGAGCTCTTCCGCATCGACCACGTCTTCAATGACAAGTTCCGCGGATACTATCGCTTCATCTACGATTCGTGGAAGCAGACGACTTCGGAGCCAACCTTTCAATCGAATTCCTTTCCCACGGTGACCAATTCTTTCACGGGTCCGGGCGTCGATATGGTGGCCAACCTGACCTATGCGGCCTCTCCCAGCCTGGTCAACGAATTCGTCGCCGACTACACGACTGACCACATCACTTTGATCAATACCAGCTCCCGATATTGCCCGCACCAACTTTACCGGAAATGGATTCTTCGACAACGGCTACGGCGGGGTGCTGCCGAATCTGACCGTCACCGGTGGTACCGCCTATGGAGGCGGATTTTCGGTGAACACGGGATACTTCCCCTGGCAGAACTCGAACCCCACTTATAGCTACCGCGATACGCTTACCAAAACACTGCGCAACCATACGATGATCTTCGGAGCGAGCTCGATCTTTGCCCAGAAGAACGAACCGAGCGTCGGGATTCAACCAGGGTTCGGTCACCTTCAACACCTCTTCCGCGGTCACCACAGGAAATGCATTCGCGGACTTGTTGACGGCGAGAATCGGGCAGTTTACCCAGACCTCCGCACAGCCGAAGTACTACAACCGTTACAAAATCGTGGAACCCTTCTTCCAGGACAACTGGAGAGCCACTCCGAAGCTGACCGTGAATCTTGGTATTCGCTTCAGTCTTTTCGGAACCTACAAGGACATCAGCGATCAATCGGGCAACTTTGAGCCTGGCGTGTGGAGCGCGGCCAATGCACCGGCGATCGACGTCGACGGTTCAATCACCGGGCAGGCGGGAGCGATCATTCCCGGCAGCGGCAATGAATTTAACGGCCTGGTTCGTTGCGGCATCAACGGTGTTTCTCCGGGTTGCATGTCAGGCCACCTTCTTCAATCCCGCGCCCCGCGTGGGTTTCGCCTACGATGTCTTTGGCAATGGCAAGCTGGCTGTGCGCGGCGGCTACGGCATCTTCTTTGAACACACCAACGGCAACGAGAGCAACTCCGAGTTCCTGGAGGGCACCGCGCCGGTGGTGCAGACTCCGAACAAGTACAACTACATCGGATACCAAAACTCGGGCGGCGCAGGGCTGAGTTTCCCGCTCAGCGTGATTGCCATCCCCACTCATGCAGTCTGGCCCTACGTGCAGCAATACAATCTGTCCGTTCAAGGGGAACTGCCAGAGCCACGTCGTGATGCAGGTGAGCTATGTCGGCAGCCTGGGCGTTCATCTGCCGGTTCGCCACGAGCTGAACCAGCTTACGCCGCTTGTCCCACAGAGAATCCTTACCTGCCAGGCCAGGCGATCTCAGGCGCGACTGCGCCTCCGTAGCGCTGGGCCCCAACAACATACCCCAGGCGACAGTGAACGGTCAGCCAATCAACAGCGATGCAGCTACCCGCCTGTACATTGCATGCGGCAACTCTGCGGATCCCTTCCGGCCGTACATCGGCACTTCCGGGATCAACAACGTCACCAACAGCGCCCAATCGGCGTATAACGCGGTGCAGATCGGCGTTACCCGCTATTTCGGCAGATTGAACGGCAGCCTTGCTTATACCTACGGCCACTCGCTCGACGATGCCTCTGACGGCTCCGGCAATATCGAGATGGTCAATGGCCTGAACCAGCACATGAGCTACGCGAGTTCAAACTTTGACGAACGGCATGTTCTGGAGTTGAGCCTGGTCTATGACCTTCCTTTCTTCACCCAGCCCGGATTGTTGCATTCGTTGCTTGGCGGATGGCAAATCTCAGATCTGACCGGCTTTCAGACGGGCACCCCCTTCAGCATCAACAACAACTCTGCGTTCGCGGATAATGCGGGCACAGGCAACACGATCAGCAACAATGGCAGCGGTACTCTCCAGAACCCTGGCTCTATCCAGTCGTATCCCGACCTCGTAGGTCCTCTCCATGGTCCAGTCGCGGTGAAGCATCCAGCCGGTGTCCAGGGACCCAGGCTTTGGAACAGCGATGCCTTTGCTGCCGCCGCAAGGGCTCACCTATGGCACCGCGGGGCGAAACATTCTCAATTTGCCGGCACGGACGAACTTCGATATGGGCTTGTTTAAATCCTTTGCGGTGCACGAGGACATGCACTTCGAGTTTCGCGCCGAGGCATTTAACGTCTTCAACCATACGCAGTGGAGCCAGGTGAATAACAACTCCTGCTACGGGGACTGTTCCGCATCTCACTTCCTTACCGTAACCGGCGCGCACAATGCGCGCATTCTGCAGCTCGCCGGCAAGTTTGTCTTCTAGGGAAAAATCACTGGCGAATCCGCCCTGGACGCAGCTGGCTGCATTTGCGATGCTATAGTTGTGAGTCCGCCCGCACGTAGCGCGAGACGCGGAGAGATACATGCACAACCCCACACGACGCGATTTTCTTTCCACAGCAGGACTATGCACGGCAGCAATGATGGTCCCGCGTTGGGGACGAGCCGAGCCCAGGCCCAGCGATAAATTGACGGTCGCCTTTATCGGCGTAGGCTCGCAGGGACTGCGGGTCATGATGGACCTGCTCCGCATGCCTGAGGTGCAGGTAGTTGCCGTATGCGATGTGAACCGGCAGACCAGTGACTATCTCGACTGGGGGCCGAACGAACTGCGCAACAAGGTCCGCCTTCTGTTACAGCAACCCGGATGGGGCGCGTCCCTGTCTGGCCCTACGGCAGGCCGCGACGTTGCGCAATCCATCGTGAATGCCTTCTACGCTGGTAGCACAGGTAAGTCGGCTTATAACGGCTGCGCCTCATATGAAGATTTTCGCGAGCTGCTGAGCAAGGAAAAAGATCTTGATGCAGTGGTCGTGAGCACTCCCGATCACTGGCACGCGCTGATCGCGATCGCGGCCATGCGGGCAGGGAAGCATGTCTACAGTCAAAAGCCGATGGCCCACTCGGTGTGGGAGGCGCGGCAGATGGCCAAGGTTGCGAAAGAGACCGGCCGCGCCACTGCGGTATCGATCTTCAACGCGCAAACCCCGGAGTCACGCCGCATCATCGAAATTGTACAGAGCGGTACGATCGGCGCTGTGGATCGAGTTGACATCTGGACCACGCGCGCCTCGGCTTTCTGGAAACAAGGCCTGCGTACCCCTGTCACTGCGGATCCGATTCCGGCGGGATTGAATTGGGATATGTGGCTTGGTCCGGCGCCTTTCCGGCCCTACAACCATGCCTACCTCCCCTTTGTCTGGCGGGCCTGGTACGACTACGGTTGTGGCGCCATTGGTGACATGGGTGAATACGGGTTTGACACCATCGTACGGGCCCTCGGAGCTGGGCCCCGCGGAGCAGGTGTATGCCAGCTCTACCGAGCTATTTCCTGACTGCTATCCGGTGGCATCCACCCTGCATTATCGCTTTCCTGAAAGACCCGGCAAGCCTGCTGTCGAGGTTAACTGGTACGACGGCGGCATCAAGCCGGAGCGGCCGGACGGTATGTCGCCAGATGTGGACATGAGCGTCGGGGGAGAAGGCGTTATGTACAGCGGCGAGCGAGGCCGGCTACTGACAGCTTTCATGGGGCAGTCGCCGCCGCGCATGCTGTCACCGAAAGGAGATCTCGCCCGGTCATGGCAGCCGCTGACGCCGCCCAACCAGCCCTTCGAGCCATCGCGGCCTGAACTGGGGCCAAGCGCGACCGCAGCCGGCACCGCTCATTATCTGGAGTGGATTAAGGCTTGTCACGGAGGTCCGCCGGCGACCACGAATTACGAATTCGAGCGGCCCATCGTGGAGACCCTGATGCTCGGCAACATCTCTATCCGCACCCAGGAACTGCTGCAGTGGGACGCGACCGGCTTTCGCCTGACCCGCGGGTCGGAGAGGGCCTCAGCGTTGCTGAAGCCTCTCTTTCGCCACCCTTGGTCCGCCAGCTGACGTTTTCGGCCTCAGCCCCGTTTAGTGCTTATCCGGGCCTGGGTCCGCTTTGATGTTCGTGATCTCGACATAGGACTGGACTCCGGTTTCCACGCCGTGACGGTAGACCACTTTACCGGCGATCTTCACCCGCTTGTTCTCGAGATCCTCAAGCTGCTTGGGTTTATGGGTATCACTGACTTCAATTGAGCTGATGGGTTTCCCGTCGATGATGGTTTCGGAATCGACCTGCACCGTCCAACCGGTGGACTCTGCTCCGATCGCCATCGCGCGATGGAGCGTCCCCACCAGGGTTACCTTTTGCGGATCGCTTTCGTCAGCATGTAAGTAGACGCAACACAGCGTCAGGATCAAGCCCATACTTACTCGTGCGATGCGCATAGCAAATCTCCTCTTTCCGCCCCCTGAGAAGATTCTACCTATTTCCGCGTGCGCTGGAAAAGGAGACACAATCCCCTACGCGGTCGACCGCAAGGTGCGCCGGATGAATCGAGAGTCGGAGGGAAAGAGCATTGGAATCCCACATCTCGCGAAAAACGAGCGAGATGTGGGGCACCCGTCCTTCGCTAGGGGGCTACCAATAAATTCAGCTTTACGGGCCCTATTTCCGGTCACGCCACACTGGATTGGTGAATGCGCCGTCTCCTGCCACGTCCCACACCGCAAACCGCGCCCACGTCCATTGCGGTGTGTCCACCAGCCATGTGTACTCGTGATCATCGAATGCCGGGGTCGATTGCAGATCAATAGTCTGTCGATGGGTGTTCACACCGTCGCCCCACACGACCTCAGCGATTCTCAAAGGAAATGTCGAGGATATTCTCGCTTTGACGCGGATGCGGCTATCACCCTCCGCGGATATTGAGGTGGACGGGAGAAGGAGTTCGCCGGTGGTGATAAACCCGTCCCCCTTCTCGATCGAGCGCAAGATGCGGTCATAGTGATCGAACGAAGGCAGCTCGGGCAATCGAAGGTAGTTGATGTTCATATGCCCGTAGAGCTCATCCGCCGAACTGATCTGAAATACATCCACTTCTCCAATCATGTGTTTGTGCAAGCCCAGGTTGTTCAAATCATCCAGCGTCTTGAATGCTCTCTCCCCCAACCTTGGCGAAGATAGATCTGACGGCATCGCCTTCCAACCGGTGCCCAGGTAGCTGCTGTCTCGAAAATAAGGCGTGTTCAAAATTTTATCCGGGTACCCCGTTGACCCCTTGGTACGCGGATGAGTCTGATAGGCAAACCCGCCTTCGGCCTTGATCATCTTCCACATTTCGTCGGCATCATGGATGCGATAGACCTTGCCGTATTTGTCATCCGCGCTTTCAAAGCTCTCACCAGGTTTGCGATTCTGCTGCCAATACACCGGGTGAGGGAATACCAACCCCCAGTGCCCGCCCAGGTAGATATCCGCTTCCTCTGAAGGAATCAGCAGGAAGTTGCGGTCAGACTGTGCCCGGCAGGCCTGGTAGTACTCGTCAAGTTCGTGGAGCCTGAGGTTCGTCAAATCGGCAGGGTGTCCGTCGCCGTGGAAATCCATGATCATGGCGGAGTCAATTCCTATGCCCTCCATCACCGGCTTGAAGGGAGGCTCCCAGTCGAGTCCATGTTCCATGGCCTGCACAGTGTAGGCAAGGTGCCAGTGGGGTGCAAAGGTGACAAAACCATCCAAATGCACAAAGTGATCGTTGTGCGTGTAAGCAAGAACGTCCTTGAGCGCCACGCTCGAGTCCTTGGCGCTCGGCAGAAGAAACAAGCCCATTTCCTGGACGGAGTTCGGCGGCGCGTTCATCCATGGATCGATGGTCGTATCGTCGTCGGGGTGCTGGTGGACTCCCAGCCCAACCCTGCCCCGCCAGGAGCTGTACCAGAGGTATCCCTGGTTGGTCGTGTAGTCGCGCGCAAAAAAATAGCGGTGCGGAGGAGGAAAAACGGCAATGCTCCCCGCGCCCATCTTTGCCGCCACAGTGCGATCGTGCGCTATCAGCGGGTGACGATCAGAACCGTAAGGCGGCGTAATCTCCTTGAGCTTTTGGTCAACATCGTAGTAGGAGATGTGCGACTCCATATTGCCGCCGACCCGGCGATCCTGCTCCGCTGTCATCTCCAGTCCAGCGTCATAGTAGAAAGCGGTGTCGGGTTCATGAGTGCTGACCAGCGCGGTCTGCTGAATGAGCGAAGTGCCTGGGTAGAACGTATAGCGGAGTGAACCGGAGAAGATTCCAAGCCTCACCCCATCGAAGGTTACTTCCACTCGATTCCCGACCGTCTGGGCAGTCACCGCGGCCGGATGAAACTCAAGTAGAAATTGCCTCGTTCCCTGCGGATCAGCCGGCGGGAAGTCAAAGAAGGCGTCCCATCCACCACGGCGCTTTCCCGTGGAGCATCGATAGTATGGTTTCGCCAGCTCAACGATATTGCGCCCATCGACAGAGATTGCTGTGATCAAAGGTTTGGCCGAGTCGAGCGAGAAGATCGTTTGCCAATGTTGATTTGCGCTGTCATCCCAGCTGACGGTGAGCGACTCTGCCGATGCCACGACCGCAACGGGGCCATTCTTGACCGCGGATACGTTGGCGGTGATCGGTGTAGCGTAAGCGAGCGCCGAACTGCAGCCAAGCAGGAATAAAGCGGCAAGTCGTTTCATCTGAAGTCCATTTCCAGCGATCTTTGGACACGCCGGGATCATCTTACAGAAAACTGTCCTTCTGGTCTGATCTCGGCGGAGACGGCTGGAGATCAGTCTTGTGCAGATTGCTCTTTCCCAGGCCCGCATCCACGTCCGGTCCAAGTCACCCAGGACGACAGTCCTGGGGAACTTGGACGCAAACGTGGACGTTCAAGGAGCTCCGCCCGTATGAATGAGGCAGAAAAATAAAAACCCCGCCAGTAATACCTGGCAGGGCAAAGGTAATGCATCGTTCGAGTGATTCAGTGTTCGTAAGCGACATCGGAAAGCGTAAACAAGAGAGAAATGGCAGACTGCAATTGATTCATTTGAAGCAAACCACAAGGAAGACCAGTTCTTCTATTACAGCGATTCTCCTTGTTCCCTCATCGAGCCCATCCCCCGAAGGGACCGGTGAGGGTTTGGAGAATCGCTGCTTGAAAAGAGCATATCGTTTCTGTTGGAATTCGCCATGCGCCTTGGGTAGCAACTGCGGAGAGTCTAGTTGTAGCCGCCTGCCTCACTGGTGTACCGGTCACGTTACCGAAAAACGCCGCTTTGCAGGGGACTTTGGTTATCGAACAGGTATCTTGATAAACGGCAAAAATCCAGGCACACGCTGCTGATACTGCAGGAACTCTGCTCCGAACTGCGCCTGCAATAAGCGATCTTCGATCTTCATCCGGATGAACGTACCAGCAATAAACACTGCGATGGATACCAACAGCAACTTGAGCGGCGAAACGACTATACCCGTTGCCAGCAGGACACAGAACATCGATGTGTAAATTGGATGGCGGATTGCGCGATACGGTCCGGAGCGCACCAGCATATGCGCCGAATCGATGGCCGCGTCGAACCTGAATTGGCGTCCTAATGATCGGGCCGCGGTCCACGATAGCAGACAGGCGAGAACGAAGAAGGCAACCGCAATGCTTATCCGCCAATGTTCCGGCGGCTTCTCCCAGAAATGCGTCTGCCAGAGGATTGAATAGCCAAGGCACTGAAGGAGCACACCGCCACGAGCGCGTTTCTCAATCCTGACTAGAACCTGACCGCTAGTTCGACTAAAGAAAAATGGAGTCACCCAGAGAGCGGTGCCAAACGCGAGCAGAACGTATGGGTACGCCTTCATCATTGCTCATTCACGCGACGATCGAATCCGCCTCAGCCATGGCGACGTGCCCGGTAACGCTGATCTTGTTTTGATTTGCTCGGCGCCGGTTGGCGACAAATTCGGCGAATATCCAGCATGCTCCGATTGCTGTCAGGTTGTACACCGCACCACCCCACGCCTGCTGGCTGTGCGGCTGGGCAAAAACAGGACGCACTTCTATAGCAAACTCAAACACCAACAGCATCAGCGCAAGAAGTCGCGCCGCCAGGACGTCCCGAACCCCCGAAACAATAGCACCACCTGCAAGCAGGAAAGCCATCCCTGTGACCACGACCCAAAAATTTGCCAACGGTATCCAATGCGGAACGAAGCGCGCGTAGGCGTGAAGATTGATCAGGTGCCCTAAGCCTAAGAGGATGGGAGGCACTCCTAGCATCCAACGGCCGGCAGTCGCTGCGCGCTCTCGCCATGCACCTGGTGGGGCAATGGCGGCGTAGACGAACGCTGCTGGCGCGGCCAGGAGTACCTGTGCACCGATTCCCCCCAAGACAAAGACGACAACACCAATTCCAAAGCCAAACATATGAGTCATCACATAGAAGCGGGGAATCCAAAAGAACGCGAAGATAAGGTAGATGATGGCTGATCCCGCCGCCCCCATCCGTGCGTTGCGTCGCGACAATATCGCCAAGCCAGCCGCGACCAGCCACGCACCGGCTATATACGCAAGTACATGTTCGCCGGGAATATGCCGGCCCATGGCTTTTATCGGCTGATGGGATGCCTCAAATGCTCCCCAGACAAGATCGAGGATCCCAGTAACAATCGTTGCCAAGCCATAGAACCAGATTCCGACTCTCATTTGTTCAAACTCCTTTTGCGTCCCTTTCCAGTACCAGGACTGATAGTATGGGCTGCATTGGTACATTGAATAGAGCCATTTTCCACTAATTTCATTGGACCAAGAGAGAAGCGATTGCCGAAAACGATCAGCTCGTTCGAACTCACTCTCAATACCCGGCCGCAGAATCAAACGCTAACCACCTGGCTGTACGCGGAACTGCGACGTGCCATTCTTGAAGGCAGGCTTGGACCGGGCGTGAGGCTGCCGGCCTCCAGAGATTTTGCCAGCCAGTACGGGCTGTCGCGGGGAACCGTGGTCAGCGTGCTCGAACGTTTGCAATCTGAAGGCTACGTATCCTGCCGCGTTGGATTAGGCACGTGGGTGAATCATATTGCGGCGCCCGCGCCAACCCGGCGGATGGCTTCCACTCCTCCTGCGTACATCCGTCGTGTTATCTCGGAATACACGCGGCCAAAACCATTCGTTGACTTGCCTTTCACTTCGGGTGTCCGGCCGTTTCGGGTGGGAAATCCAGCCGTTGCCGAATTCCCGTCCGAGGTCTGGGGGCGTCTTGCAGCAGACCGCGCACGTAACTTCCGGTCATGGTTGAAGACAGAGGCGGATGGGCGCGGATACGGGCCATTGCGCGAAGCGATTGCCGGTTATTTGCGCACCTCCCGCGGTGTGCGATGCACTTCGGAGCAGATCGTGATTGTTTCTGGAATTCAACAGGCGCTCGACCTGCTGGCACGCTTTCTCCTGAAACCGCGCGATCCGGTATGGATGGAGGATCCTGGATATTTCGGGGCCAGCGTCGCGTTTGGCAATGCCGGGGCCAGGATCATCGGTGTGCCGGTAGACGACGAAGGCCTGTCCGTCTCCGCTGGAACAAAAATCTGTCCGCACGCCAAGGGTGTCTATCTGACCCCATCTCACCAGTTTCCGCTGGGTGTCACCATGTCCCTGGATCGCCGGATGGCCCTTCTCAACTGGGCTTCACGCTGCGGTGCTTTCGTGATTGAAGATGACTACGATAGCGAGTACCGGTTCGAAGGACAGCCGGTGCCCGCTTTGCAAAGTCTCGATAATCATTCAAACGTCATCGTCATTGGATCATTCAGCAAGACGTTGTTCCCATCTTTGCGCGTCGGCTACGTGGTCTTGCCTCCGTCCTTGGCAGATCATTTTCTAGCCTTCCGCTATCAGACAGATTTTCGCAATTCGACTTTTGATCAGGCGGTGCTCTGCGACTTCATCGTGGATGGCCATCTGGCGCGTCATCTCCGGCGCATGCGTAACCTGTACGCCGGCCGCCTCGCAGCGTTGATCGCAGGCAGCAAGCAACATCTAATTGGGCTGCTTGAACTTTCCGACGTCAGGGCCGGTCTCTACACCATTGGGTTCCTCCAAAATGGGATGACTTCACGCCGAGCGGAAAGGCTGGCGGCGGACCAGGGAATCGAAGTTCTCGCCGTTGACCGGTTTACCCTGAGACTTCCTGACCCAAAAGCATTGCTCCTCGGCTTTGCCGGATACGACGAGACGGCGATTGGAGAAGGACTCGTTCGACTCGCGAAGGCGTTAAGCCGGCAAGAATCGGCGGCTCTCAAGAAGAAAGCTCGGTGACACACCTCCTCTTGTCGCGAAGGACAGGTGGGCGCTGATGTTGATCGCTAAGTGCGCCGGGGTGACTTGAGAGCCAGTGGGAACGAGCCGTGGAATCCACCCACCCGTCCTTGGTGAGGGAACAAGCGGGGGGCGAGCGAAAACATCCCCGTCAGCTACTGCACTGCAGCAAGAACACTCGTCCGGGTAACTTGTCTGGCGAGACGTTGCGCTGCCGCATGTTTCTGGTGCTTCTGCAGGGTTGCTTCGCGCACCTGCACATCGGAGTGATTCTCATTCGCAGCAAGTTCCATAAAACCGCCAGGCACAGGAGCGAGCCCCGCGAGATACATAAGGAGATCGTTGCTTTCGCGGAAAATGTTAGCTCCCTGATGTCTACCCTCAGTGGCTGCGACAAATATGCCAATGTGGCGTCCGGGATTGAGCGCGATATAGGTGGTATAGCCCGCGCCGCCGCCCGTCTTCTCGATAATCGCGGCTGGATCATCCGCCTGGCTGAGGTGCACCCACCCCAAGCCGATGCCGTTGGGAATACCAGCGTGCGCCAGGCCCTGCGTCCATCGGAGCTCTGAGGCTTGGATGTAGGTCGCAGTTGCAGCCGGGTCCTGATGCACCGGGACGCCGGGCAGATCGAGAAGGTATTCGAGCCAACGCGTCATGTCGTTGGCTGTCGAATACATACCCCCGGACCCTTCAGCGGCCGTCGTATCGCTACACGGGCCCTCATTCTTGGCCCCGATGAGAAGGCGAGCGCACTCGCCCGCAGTCGGCCTCAGCGTCGTATCCCGCAGCCCCAGGGGTTTGGCGATTCGATCCGCAAAGAGTTGCGTGTAGGGTTTGCCTGCAGCGGCTGATAAGGCGTCAGCAAGCAGGTCGAATCCGATGTTGGAATAGTGTGCGGCCGTTCCGGGAACAAAGCGCAGGTGATAACCAGGGAGCCATTGCCAACGAAAGTTATAGTCCGGAAATGTGAAATGGCCGGCATCGCCCGCCGGATAGGCGATCTCGCGCGGCAGGCCAGACGTGTGCGTGGCCAGATCGAGCAGGGTGATAGGGCGGCCGCTGAGGCCGCGAACCGTTCGCACCGGAACGGTGACATTGCGGGGGGCGAACTTTTGCAGGGGGTCGGAGAGAGATACGCGTCCATCGGCGACCAGCTTCACCAGCAGGTCCGTCGTCATGATCTTTGACAACGAGCAAAGACGAACGAGGGAGTCGCCATTGGGCTTCTGGTGAGAGCCGGGATAAGTCTGACCGTAGCTCTGCATCCACTTCTCATTGTCGCGGACAACAACTACTACCATCCCTGTGGAGCCGCTCCGGCGGAACAGGTCAGCAAGCACAGGGTCGGCGGATTGGAGTTGAGGCAGGGGCGGGGTCTCGGCTTTCACCCTACGTACGGAGAGGGGCATCAAGAGGACCAGGACCGCACACAAGCGAACCCAGGCCATGCCGTCGATCCTTTAGAGAGCGGACCATTTGCCCACGCAAAGCAGGCAGAATCCCCACCGTCCCTGCGGACTCGGGCGCGGGCAGTTTCTTACCCGTCTGTAGCGCTGATGAAATTGAGAAAGTCCGCAAAAACTACCCCTGCTATATGAAAAACACGATGTCGGCCGTAAGTCCAGAAGATTCCACCAGCAAGCCACGGCGATAGGTAACTTCCTAGCCCAATAAAGGTTTGCGCCGGCTAAACCGGCGGTTCGGCGAAAGCTGTTGACCGAACTCTATAATCGGGTTCAACCCCATGCCGCTTTGCCTGGATAAGGTCATAGAGATTCGAGGAGTCAACCCGTTTGTTGGGGTTAGTTCCTCGCAGGCGAACGCCCTCAAACCGGGCTGGCGCAAACCCCTTCCGGTTCTGGTCCGCATCGGCCGCGATTCCGCGACTGCGTGGCGGACCAATATGATGCCGGACGGGAACGGAAACTTCTATCTTTACCTTCACGGCAGCATGCGAAAGGCATCTGGCACGACAGTTGGCGATCGCGTGCGTGTGGAGATCGAGTTCGACGCGGCCTATCGAAACGGCCCTCAACACCCCATGCCCAAATGGTTCAGACAAGCACTGGATGGCAACCCGCAGGCAAAGACGAATTGGGCTGGACTCATCCCAAGCCGTAAGAAAGAAATACTTCGCTATTTATCAAGACTGGTTTCCGCGGATGCGCGCATCCGTAATCAGGCCCAAGCCCTACACGTCCTTTCCGGTCATGACGGCCGATTCATGGGGCGCGCCTGGAAAAACGGGTCCTAGACGTCCTACCCTAGAGGCACGCCAGCCCAACGTCTGCGGGGACCAGGTCAAGTCCGGGGGCGACCTAAAACAGTACAACCTGCCGGATCGCCTCCGCTCGTGCCAGCCGATCGAAGCCGGTGTTCATCTCTTCCGGCCGCAGGCGGTGCGTGAGCAAGCGGTCCACCGGCAAAAGGCCTGCGCGATAGAGAGCAATGAAACGAGGCACATCTCGTGATGGAACCGACGAACCCATAAACGATCCTTTGATGGTGCGTTCTTCGACCACCAGGTTAAAAGCAGGCACAGTCAACATGCGATCGGGAGCGGGCAGTCCAATGGTAACTGTGGTGCCGCCGCGGCGCGTAGCCGCATACGCTTGGGCGAGCACTTGCTCATTGCCAACGGATTCGATCGCGTATTGCACGCCGCCATGCGAGAGCTCGCGCACAGAGTCGATCGCATTCCCATCGCGGGCGTCGACACAATGGCTGGCGCCCAGTTCACGGGCCAGTTCGAATTTGTGCGTAGCCACATCGACGGCAATGAGTGGATTGGCCCCGGCAGCGCGAGCTCCCAGCACTGCCGCCAATCCCACGCCTCCGAGCCCGAATACGGCAACGCTCTCGCCGGCGGAGACCTTTGCCGTATTGACCACAGCACCTACCCCGGTCATGACAGCACACCCGAATAAAGCTGCGGCCTCGGGAGCAAGGTCGTGATCAATGCGAACCGCCGAGTGCGCGGATACCACGGTAAATTCGGCAAATCCGGACACGCCGAGATGATGCTGCAGCGTCACGCCCTGGGCATCGAGCCAGCGCCTTCCGCCGCCCAGCAACGTGCCTGCGGCATTGGCCACACCTCCGGGTTCGCAAAGCGATGCGCGGCCGCTCGCACAAGGCGCGCAACGGCCGCAATTCGGCACGAAGGAGAAGACCACGCGATCGCCGACATGAAAGCCTTGTACCTCGGCGCCGACCTCGACCATCTCGCCCGTGGCTTCGTGGCCCAGCACGATGGGCATCGTCCGGGGACGAGATCCATTGATGACCGACAGATCCGAGTGGCACAAACCCGCCGCGAGCACGCGTACGCAAAGCTCTCCAGTGCCCGGCGGTGCCAGCTCCACCGTTTCTATAGCCAGTGGCTTTGAGACGGCATAGGGAGCCGGTTGTCCAACCTGACGCAGAACCGCTGCTTTGACTTTCATCGCTTAACCTCGCTCCGGCGCACTTAGGCCTCAAAGGAAACGCATCGCCAGACGAAATCATTATCTGCCACGCACCACGTGATCGTAATCGGACTTCACGCCCCAGCCGCGCGAAGCAACATTGGCAAGAAATGCCGGCTGCCCATACAAGCCGTATCTTTGCTTGCCCCGGAGCGCCGTGGAGCTCGAGTGGGATAATGGCTCTGCCAGTCCCACTCTGCTTGCGTCGCCGCTCAGGCAGAATTTAATCTGGTGAAGCCATCAACGTCGAATCGGAGGGTGGACCTCTTTGAATCGAGTTCTTACTGTCGCCACCCCGTTTCGCGATTGCGGCCTTGATTTCCGTCGCCAGCGCACAGACGCGCGGCATTTTGTGACTCCGATTCCCAACCTTCCGTTGCAAACGGCGGTCGGTGAATATGGGTACTCCGAGGACCTGCGCCTCAACATGCTAGCCATCCACAAAGATCCCCGCGCCGGAGAACAAACGGCGGCTGTGACTCAGGTCAATCGTGGCGACCCGGATCCTGCCATCTTCGAGGCTTCGTCAGGCTACAAGGTCATCCGCCGAGGAGCACAGTAAATCGATGGAGCAGGCCATTCCATCGAGAACCGCGCTCCGTGTGGCCCTGCGCCGTGCCGCGCACCAGCTTCACGACTCGCCCGTGGTCTTTGACGATCCTATGGCGGTTGCGCTCCTCGGCGCGGCCTACGCTGAAGAACTGCAGCGGACACCGGTGCGAGAGGACCGGCCCTTCTCTATCGCGCTTCGCGCGTTTCTCGTCGCCCGCAGCCGTTATGCCGAAGACAACCTGCGGAGGGCGGTCGAGGGCGGAATCAAACAATACGTCTTGCTGGGCGCCGGGCTCGATACGTTCGCCTACCGAAACTCTTATCCACAACTTCGCGTCTTTGAAGTGGACCACCCTGCTACCCAGCAATGGAAACGCGAGCTGTTGCAACGCAACCGCATCGCTATTCCAGAAACCGTCACCTACACGCCGGTGGATTTTGAGCGCCAGTCCCTCTCGGCGCAGCTCGGCGAGACCGGTCTCAACCAAGGCGTGCCTACCTTCTTCGCCTGGCTGGGTGTCGTTCCATACCTCACCCTGGAAGCCTTCCGGGAACTCTCCGCTTTATCTCCGCGCAGCCTTCCGGAAGCGGCGTGACGTTGGACTATGGACAACCACGCGCTGTACTTCCACTTCTTGAACAGCTAGCGCACGACTCGCTTGCCTCCAGGGTAGAAAAAGCAGGCGAGCCATTCCGGCTTTTCTTTACGCCGGCTGACATTGCGGCAGAGTTCTCGCGTTTCCACAGCCTTGAGGACCTTGGCGCCCCGGAGATTAATGCGCGCTATTTTAGTGGACGTAGCGATCAACTCGCCGTCCGCGGAACCGCCGGGCGTCTGTTCAGCGCGTGGCTATAGAGGCCGTCGGGTGAACGCTCTGCCCCTACTCATATTTGAGCGATTCGACTGGATCCAGCTGCGCGGCGCGCGTGGCGGGAAGAGTGCCGAAGACGACGCCCACCAGGGTCGCCGCCGCCAGCGCGATAATCGCGGACAGTCCTGAGATCGGAATGCGGTAGGTAGTAAAGAGCCGGACAGAATAGGGAACCGCCAGCCCCAGAATCGTCCCGATAATGCCGCCGCTCAACGAAATGAAGACTGCCTCAATCAGAAACTGCAGCTTGATTTCACGGTATGTCGCACCCAACGCCTTACGAATGCCGATCTCCCGGATTCTTGACCGCACATTCGCCAGCATAATGTTCATGATGCCGATACCGCCAACTGCGAGCGTGACCGAAGATACCAGCATCAGGACCAACGTCAGGGCATTTGCGATTGAGGCCGCCGTACTCAGCAATTCGGTCAGCGTCTGTGCCGTATAGACCGACGTGCGTTGGTGGCGGGACTGGATGACGCTCAGGATCTGTTTGCTGGCCAGCTCAACATCGCCGGAGTCCCGAATGGAAAAGAAAATCATTTTTATGTCATCGGAGCCGGTAAAGTAGCGCGCGACGGAGTAAGGGATCAGGATGGTCTGATCGGCAACCTCGGTTTCGCCCAGGGTATCCACAGCCTCTTTGAAAGTGCCGATCACGGTGAACGGGATACCTTTGATCTCAAACGAGCGATTCACGGCGGCTACGGTGCCGAACCTTTGCCGTGCAAAGGCTTCGGTTACCACGGCGACCTTGGCATGGCTGGCGTCGTCCTCCTCGTCGAAGAAACGCCCCGCGATCACGACCAGGTTGCGTACCTGCCTGTATTGGGGCGAGACGCCGAGCACGAGAATGTCCTTCACCACGCCGTTGCCAAAGCTGATGCGGTCGTGCGTCTGCAGCATAGGCGAGGAGTAGGCCACGGAAGGCACTTGCTCGAGGACGGCAGTCTCGTCTTCGCGTTTCAGGTAGTCGTTGCGGAAATCGTGTTGTGCGTTCGATCCCGGTGCCGCCGCCGGAATACTCCACTTCCACCATGTTGGTCCCGATGGCCTGGATCAACCGGAGAATGTACTGCTTGCCGGTCAGGCCAATGGTAAAGACCAGAATAAGCGAGGCCGAGCCGATGACCATGCCCAGCGAAGTGAGCATGACGCGCACCTTATTCGTGCGGAAGCTGTCGATGGCCAGGCTCACTATCTCGCTCAGCACCATCGTTCGCTTGGCGCTGGCGAGCGTGCGTTCAAAGGACCTGCGGCTGGCGGTGCGTGCGGCTGTCATCTGGCTCACTCTTATGGTAAATGGAGTCCGGCTGAGCCTGCCGGCGGGCGCTCTCAACGGTTCCAAAACGCAGGCCAACGAACAATAAAGTCTTTCTTGCCCGCAGATGGGTGAGGACGTGTGCGAGCCGACGTCGTATCATTAGAAACACTGCTGCTCTCGCGGAGGGATGTGTGAGTGGTTGAAACAGGCGGTCTTGAAAACCGCTTTACCCGAAAGGGTAACGGGGGTTCGAATCCCTCTCCCTCCGCCATCAACTTGGCTTAGAGCATCCTTAGAAGTCCCCTCTCCCTCCTTTATCAGTTTCTGTCCTGAAAAGATCGGACAGGGCCAGTTCACCACGTTCGCCGGTTGCGTCAGCGGCGTCCCCAAGTCGTGGGGAAACTTTATGGGAGCTTCGTCCTACGGCCTCGCTTTTCAAGACGAGAAGGGCACCGTGAGATTCGTTCAGCATCCGGTTTGCGGTAGCGCTCTGAATGAGAATAGCGCCCCCGTCCCAAGCCTGGGCCTGGAGATTCTGCGAAGGTGATTTAGCCAGGAGTAATCCCGAGGCGCTTAGTGGCGAACCGTCCCGTGGAGGCAGAAATAGGTTGCAAATGGAGTCGCGACTGTGATGGGGTAAAGTGATCGGTATTTACCCAACTTATGGCTGATGAGGAGTTTGCCACTCCATCGCCGCGCGACCGGCGATGGAGCGACTGGATACGGCGTCGGCCGTTGCGGCAGATGTTGCTTCTTCTGCTGGCACTGAGCCCCTGTCTGTCTGCAGTATCGGCGACCGTTCCCCTCTCGGAATATCAGAAGCAGGAATGGCAGGTAGAGGACGGCCTGCCGCAGAGCGAGTTGCGCGCCATCACCCAAGTGCCTGGCGGCCGGCTGTTGATCGCCACCTACGGCGGCGTGGCCTCCTTTGATGGTCTGCGTTTTAGCCCCATTCATGTAGATGCAACCGACCCCGCCGCCAGCGAGGCCGTGAACTCGTTACTGGTAAGTCGTCGCGGCGACCTCTGGATCGGTACAGATGACCGGGGAATTATCCGTCAGACCATGGGCGCCGCAATCAACGTGAGCGAGCAGGCGGGCTTTCATCAAGAGCGTATTCGTGGCCTGTTCGAGGACGCGGCCGGCACCATCTGGGCGGCTACACACGATGGAATCGAGCGAATCACCGTCCATGGCGGAACGCAATCTGTCGAACTGCTCGACAAGCTTGGCCCGGTTTCCGGCGACATCACTACTCCCTTTGCCGAAGATGGACGCGGCGGCATTTTTGTGCTCACGTCCGATGGGGTCTTTCATCTCACCGCGCGAGGCCTCCATATCCATCTTCTGGAACACCATGAGACGCACCACAAGGTAACGGGGGATGCGGTTGCGATCTACTACGACCACAATGGTGTGCTATGGATAGGCCTGCGCGACGGGCTGGTGCGCCTGAAACCCTCCGTAGGCAAGGCGGACCGCACGCCAGGCGACGAATATACGCAAGAAGCGGTGAAAGGATTCAAGAGCGAGGTCACTGCGCTGGTTGGCGACTCTCAGGGAAATATGTGGGTCGGTACAAACAACGATGGGCTTTGCCGCGTCTCGGGTTCGCGATTTTCCTGCTGGACAACCAAGGATGGCTTGGCCGGCAACAGCGTGCGCTCGCTCTATGAAGACGATGAGCACAACCTCTGGGTTGGCCTCAACAGCGGCGGACTGGCTCGGTGGCGCGTATCGGCTCTGATTCCCCTGCGAGATGAGCCGCGAGCGCTGCGCGAAGTGCAGCCCGCTGCCCTCCTTGAGGACCACAGCGGAAATTTATGGATGGGAACCTGGGGCAACGGATTGTTCCGGCTTAAGCAGGGAAAATTCCTACACGAGCCTCTGCCGGGAAACTCCGCGGCGATTCGAACCCTGGAGGAAGACGCTTCCGGGAATGTATGGATAGGTACCTGGTTCAACGGGCTGTTCCGCTACAACGGGGCTACCTTTCAACACTTCCTGCTGGGGCGTGAGTCGCTTACCGACGCGGTGAGTGCGCTGCTCAGCGACAAATCCGGTGGCTTCTGGGTAGGTACTTACACCGGATTGCTGCGCTATGCGGACGGGGTTCCGGCAAAGGGTAAAGGCGTACTCCTGCTCAAAGACAAACTCATCACTTGCCTGGCGCAGAGTGACGACGGGGCCATTTTGGTGGGTACGTCAGCGGGGCTCTATCGCGTGCGGGGTGATGAGGTCCGGCTGGTGGAAGGGCTTTCCCATCCTTATGTGTTGTCTATCTCCATCGACAACGCGAGGAACGTGTGGGTGGGCACCAAGGGCGGAGGGCTCGACTGGCTAAAGGGCGGCCGTGCTTTTCACTTGAATACTCTCAACAACATGGTGGACTACACGATTACTTCTGTGCTCGATGACGGCCAGGGATTTCTGTGGATGGGCACTTCGCGCGGCATTGTTCGCGTGCAACGACAGCAACTGGAAGAACTGGCGCAACATAAGCGGACCAGGTTGGATTACGTCCTGCTAGGTAAGGCGGACGGCATGCCGAGCAGCGAGTGTCTTGGGGTGGCTCAGCCGCACTCCACCCGAACCAAGGACGGCAGCCTGTGGTTTAGCACCGCCAAAGGCCTGGTTCATACCAATCCTGAAGGGGTTGTGCTTCCGGCCGCGCACCCAGCCCAGTTGACCGGGGTTTTGTTGGGCAATATCAGCGTGGATGCGACCGACAAGCTGGAGCTGTCTCCGGGCCTTGAAGATCTGGTCTTTCAGTTCAATTCACAAAACCTGGCGAATCCCGCACACACGGAATTCCGCTACAAGCTTGATGGATACGACCGCGATTGGACGGTGACTCGCTCCCGCGGAGCACATTATCGCAAACTTCCACCCGGCCACTATCGCTTCCTGGTGGACGCGCGCAATGCCGGCTCGGCATGGAATGACAAGATCGCGAGCACAGCTGTTTATCAGCAGCCGTATTTCTATCAAGCGTGGTGGTTTTACGCGCTCCTGTGCTTCCTCACCGCGGCCGCTGCTGTGCGCTTGTTTCGCTGGAGGTTGGCTCGTGCCAAGGGAGAGCTTGGCGTGGTGCTCGAGGAACGCAATCGAATCGCACGCGAGTGGCATGACACGCTGATGGCCGGCTTTGCCGCCATCTCGTGGCAGATGGAGACCACAGCGCGCCTGCTGGGCAGCGAGACAAGTCCCGCAGCGAAAGCGTGTGAGCTGGCCAGGAACATGGTTCGCCACTGCCAGACCGAGGCCCGCCGCATCTTGTGGGACCTGAGAGAGAATCAGGAAGCGACGGGGCCGCTCTCCAGTGCGTTGTCAAACGCATTGACGCAATTGAGCGCCAAAGAGGGCGTCGACATGCGGTTGCAGGTGGAAGGCCAGGAGGTGGCGCTGGCTCCCGGTTGCGTGCATCATCTGGTCTGCATCGGTCAGGAGGCGGTGACCAATGCTCTCCGTCACGCGTTACCCAATATGATCTCCGTCCATCTGCAATACCACGCCGACTGGTTAAGTCTATCCGTCAAGGATGATGGATGCGGCTTTCGCGCATCGGACAAACTTGCCGCGCTCCACGGACACTTTGGCATTCCCGTCATGGAGGAGCGTGCTCGCAAGCTGGGTGGAAGCCTGCGCGTAGAAACATCGGCCGGCAATGGCACCGAGATACTGGTCCATGTGCCCTTTCAAATGCAGCCGCAGGGAGGATGACGCAATGGCTATCCGGGTGCTTCTGATCGAAGATCACTTCCTTGCGCGGATGGCACTGCGCTCCGTCCTGAGCGGACACCGCGACCTTGTGATTGTGGGTGAGGCAAGCGATGGAGCCGGCGGCATCGAGCTCTACCGGCAATGTAATCCTGACGTCACTGTCATGGATCTCCGCTTGCCGGGCATGAACGGGTTCGATGCCATTGCGGCGATTCGCAAGCTATCGAAGACAGCGAAGATAGTCGTTCTTAGCAACTACGAAGGTAGCGAGGATATTTATCGCGCCATCCGTAACGGTGCCATGGCGTATCTGACCAAAAACACGAGTGGAGAGGAGTTAGTCGAGGCTATCGTTGCTGCGCACCGAGGTTTACGCTATTTACCGCCCACAGCGCGCGACCGCCTCGCAGAGCGGACCTCTCTGGTCGAGCTGACTCCCCGCGAGCATGAAGTCCTTACCTGCATCACGCGTGGGCAAAGCAATCGCGACATTGCCGAGCAGTTGCATATCGCCGAGAAGACTGTCCGCATCCACGTGAGCAGCGTACTCGACAAAATGTGCGTCCGCGACCGCACGCAGGCGGCCATTTACGCCATCCAGCGCGGCCTGGTGCATTTGCAGTAGGCTTCCACCGCTGTTATCTCTTGCTGACTCCGTCCCGCAAAGGTCTGTCTCTTGTTCCCGTCCTTTATCAGAAGTCAGGTCCATATAGGACATTTGTCCTATATGGACACATGGCAACAGCCTCATGACAGTCTGGCGTTCGTGTAGTCAGATACTTTCTAATCCTCGTTTCAAAAAGCGGTAGGCCAGCGGTTTTGACACTCGCAGCGCTAAAGGTGTCCGCGAGCGCTGCATAAATCATAAGTTTCCCACCGGCCGCATGTTTTTGTTTGCGTCCCAACCTGAAGGGAGCTCAAGAGAATGAAACGTCTGTCTGTCTTCCGTACAGTGCTGATTACAGTTGCCGGTATCCTGGTCCTGGCTGCTTCAGTGCAGGCCCAAGTAGCAAATAATACCGCTGTTGTGGGAACGGTGCTTGATGCAAGCGGAAGCGCAGTTGCCGGAGCCAAGGTGACGGCGGTTGAGGAATCGACCGGAGTGTCTTACCCGGGCACCACCAACGAGCAAGGCTACTACTCGATCAAGTTCATTCCTCCGGGCACCTACGATATAACCGTCGAGCAGACAGGCTTTTCCAAGCTAATCAAGACCGGCACCATTGTGCCCATCGATCAGGCGATACGCACCGATTTCACGCTCAAGGTGGGATCGGAGACGCAATCTATAAGCGTCTCGGCATCTACGCCGCCGATTCCAACCGACGATGCGACTCTGGGCGAAACTTTCGATACCAAAGCGGTACAGGATCTGCCGCTGATGGGACACAACGCGCTGGAGATTGCTGCCACCGCGTCGAACGTCACCATCGGACCGTCCTCAGGCTATAACAACGTGCCGCCCGGCGAGGATTTTATCGGCGCCGGCCAGCGTGAAATACAGAGCAGCATGACCCTCGACGGCGTTTCGATCATGAACAACCTGATCACTACCGCTCCGGCCCGGCCCAGCTCGGACATGATCTCTGAAGTGCAGATGCAAAGCGGGAATTACCCGGCTCAGTATGGCTCTTACCTCGGATTGCACGTCAACCTGGTTAGCAAATCGGGAAGTAATGATCTGCATGGGGCGGTCTACGACTACATTCAGAACACTGCCCTGGACGCACATGATTTCTTCGATGCACCTGGCAGTCCCAAACTGATCAACCACTACAACCAGTACGGGTTCGACCTGGGCGGCCCCGTCTATATTCCAAAACTGTACAACGGCCGGAACAAGACCTTCTTCTTCGGGTCCTGGGAAAAGCTTAACCAGATATCGGAGTCTACCGGCATTGCTTCAACACTTACGGCGGCAGAGAGGGCTGGAGATTTCTCGGCGATCGGGGTACAGATCACTGACCCGTTTACCGGCCTCGCCTACCCTAATAATCAGATTCCAGCTTCCGAACTGAACAGCTCGTCGGGGATGATCTCACAGAAGCTGGAGACATATATGACGCTGCCCAATCTCAGCGGTGTGCAAAACAACCTGCAAAACAGTTTCCCCAACAACGTGGTGATTACCCAGACTTTGGACCGCGTTGACGAAAACATAGGCGACAAGGACCGGCTCTATTTCCGTTATCACTGGCAGGACATTACCATTGTCAACGGCTCTAACTTTCCCACCAACGACTCGTACGGACCGACGAACTCGCGAAACTATGCCATTGGCTATACGCATATCATCAAGCCGACCCTGGTGAACGATTTTCGCATCGGCCTCAATACAGTTCTCTCAAATAGCCTTGATTATTTCGCTGTCAACGGGCCAAAGGATGCGGGAACTGCGCTCGGGATCCCGGGCTTTAATTCCGACTCCGTATACGGCAACCCAGGAATACCGTCTTTCTATGTGGACGTGCTGGGCAACAACAACGGTCCGACGCTGGGAAACACGACCGCCAACTGGTATCAGGACGATCGAACGATCGATGGTTACGACGAGGTGAGCTACACGCGCGGCCGCCATAATATTATGGCCGGCGCGGAACTGCGAAAGCTCACCATCGGCCGCGAAGCGGCAAACGATGCGCGCGGTCTGTTTAACTTCAATGGAACTCCTGGCAGCGCAAGCGCAGGGTATACCAGTACGGGCTACGGCGCGGCCGATTTTGTTTTGGGCCTGGCTCAGTCCTCCACCACTCCGGTTTTCCCCACCAAGGGATCAATCGGTGAATGGCGCGATGGGTTCTTCGTCCTGGACAACTGGCAAGTGATGCCCAAGCTTACGTTGAACTATGGCCTACGCTACGAACTGCCGACTGTGCCTTACAGCTTGAACGGATACACCCGGATTTTGAATGCCGACGACACCGCTCTGATCCCGGCCTCAACCGCAACGACTCCTGCGACGTTTAAACCCACCCCGGGCTTCAAGTTCATCGACCCGACGCATAACAATTGGGCGCCGAGGCTTGGCTTCGCCTATAGGGCCACGGAGACGACTGTCATTCGGGGCGGTTTCGGCATCTACTGGAACGCCAACCAGTTGAATACCTACACCCTGACCACACAAAACTACCCACTCTCTGCCTCTGTTGCCTATAACGGCCAGTCGACTAATCTTCTGACGCTCGTCAACCCCACACCGGGCGCTGGCGCAGGATCTCCCGTGGCGGGTATTCCCGGCACCTACGTGAGCGCGGTCACCATGGGCCCGCACCTGCCGACCCAGGAACTCTATCAGTGGAACCTTTCCTGGGGACAGGAGCTGTGGAAAGGAGCCGGCGCGGAGTTGCAGTACCTCGGGTCGCATGCCATCCATCTTGATCGCGATTTCTACAACAACTCGCCCCAGCCAGGCGGCCCCGTTGGAGACATCAATGACCGCCGCCCAAACCAGCTTTTTGGCAGGATCCGCACCATCCAGAACGATGAATATTCTCACTACAACGGTTTCACTGCGATTCTTCGTCAGCGTACGACGCATGGGTTATCCGGCCAGGCCAGTTACACCTGGTCGCACGATCTGGACATCTCGGATAACTCAAACAACGGCGGCACTACCATGGACCAGTACAACATCAATCTCGATTACGCGAGCTCGAACTGGGACATACGCAACCGTTTTGTTGCCATTGCCACCTATGACCTACCCAAGTTCGCGGGCTCGAGCTATCTGATGAGAAACACCCTGGGCGGCTGGCAGCTAAACGCGATCGTGACACTTCAAAGTGGCAAACCCTATAACGTCTATCTGGACAACGACCAAGCCAACGTTAGCCAGCCGAATGGGAATGTGCAACGGCCTGATTTTGTCCATCTGCCGTCAGCCACATGCGGGGCCAAGTTTTACATCAATAACCCGACCGGCTCCTGCATCGACGGTTCGGCATTTGCCTATCCGGCGCTGTTTACCTATGGCAATGTACGGCGAAATCCGCTCTATGGGCCTGGTTTTGAAAATGTGAACGCATCGCTCTTCAAGGAGTTTGGGATTTGGGAGAGGTTAAGATTTCAATTCCGTGCTGAGGCTCAGAATGTCTTCAATCATCCCAACCTGTCTAATCCGAACTCGGACATGCAGGGCGGGTGGGATCCGAGCGATCCTACGACATGGGGAGATTTCGGCACCGTGACCAGCACCCAAAAGAACAGCTCCGGCAGCAGCGGGCGGCTGCTTCAGCTTGCTGGAAAGATCGTTTTTTAGCACGCATTGCCCATTGCGTCGCCACACAGCCGCTGCAAATCACAGCGGCTGTGGCAAACCACTGCGTTGTAGAGGCAGGTTTTGGGGGGGCTCACCCTGCCTTTGGCTTTGCCTATAGTTCAAGGGACACCCTATCGTGAATTTCTTTTCTGCCGTTCGTAAAGCAGTTGGGCCTGGTGGGCCGTTACGTTTGCCGAAGGTTCTCTTGTTGCTTGCCGTTCTGACATCCTCAGTGACTCAGGCTCAACAGTCCTACGATCTTGTGCTCAAGGGTGGCCACGTCATCGACCCCAAGAATGGGATCGACGCAGTGCGCGACGTGGCGATCAGGGATCACAAGATCGCCGAGGTCGCCGAGCACATTCGGGCTGGCACTGGCGCCAAGGTAGTGGATGTTACCGGCCTCTACGTGACGCCCGGTCTGTTGGACATCCACGTACATGCCTATGCGGGCACGGGCGAACGCCGCTCTTATGTAGGCGACCACGGTCTATACCCGGATGGATTCACCCTGCGCAGCGGAGTGACTACTGCAGTGGATGCGGGTAGTTCAGGCTGGAAGAATTTCCCCGATTTCAAGGACAAAGTGATCGACCGCCAGATCACGCGCATCCTCGCTTTCCTCAATATTGTTGGCAGCGGCATGCGTCCTAAGTATGAACAGAACCTGGACGATATGGATCCGCAGGCTACTGCGGCCCAGGCACTGAAATATCCGCAAGTGATCGTCGGGGTAAAGACCGCTCACTACGACGGTCCGGAATGGATTCCCGTGGAGCGTGCGGTCCAAGCGGGAACGATCGCCAACATCCCGGTGATGGTCGACTTCGGAACCTTTCGCCCGCAGCGGCCCTATGAAGAATTAGTGTCGAACAAACTGCGCCCCGGCGACATCTCTACCCACATGTATCTGGAGGATGTCCCGATGCTGGATGCCAATGGCAGGGTCCGGCCGTATCTCTTCGCGGCCAGAAAGCGCGGCGTCATTTTTGACGTTGGTCACGGGGGCGGCAGCTTTTTATTCCGCCAGGCAGAGCCCGCCATACGGCAAGGCTTTGTCCCGGACTCAATCTCTACCGATCTGCACAACGACAGCATGAATTCGGGCATGAAAGACATGCTGAACGTGATGTCGAAGTTTCTCAACCTGGGCGTCTCGCTTGATGACGTGATCCGCATGTCCACCTCCAACCCCGCGCATGAAATTAAACACGACGAGCTAGGCAATCTTTCCGTGGGTTCGGACGCGGATGTGGCCGTGCTGCGGCTGGAAAAGGGGAATTTTGGGTTTGTGGATACCAACGGCGCGCGCATGGCAGGCAACGAAAAGCTGACTTGCGAGCTGACGGTGCGGGACGGCCGGGTCGTATGGGACCTGAACGGCATTTCGCGCGAAGACTGGACCGGCCTTGGTCATTATTCGCGGCAGGGATCCCCGGTCTGGGATGGCACGATCATCGATCCATAACTGAAAGAGTTCAGCCCCGGCCACATTCGAGGCCAATTTGGCCTTCCGGCAGGGAAGTCGAATCCCGCAGATGGCATAATCTTGACAGGGTTTCAGGGCCTCATCCGTTGTCAGGGCGCTACCGTCCGTTGTCAGGAACGGCCGATGCCCGCAGCTTGGAGGGTCATTTTCTGGCGGAGGCACGGATGCATCGTTTTGTGTGGACAGCAGTCATCTGCTGTTTGGCGTGTACATGCAGTCGCGCACAACAGACCCAAAATGGCACATTGCCGGATGCGCCTGCGGGCGTCCCGCAAGCGGTCCCGCCGCCGAGTAATCCGATACAGAGTAGCGTCGCCCTCTTTCAAGTGCTGCAGAAAAAATCGAGGGTTTTTCCGGACCTTGCGACCAATGTGGAGCCGTTCGGTACGTGGGAGAAGTTCAAGCTGGCGGCCAACAACAGTGTGTCGTTGTCCACAATCGGCCAGGCATTGGTGGCCGCCGGGTTTAGCCAGGCGATCAATAGTGTTCCAGGATATGGGCAAGGGGCGGACGGCTACGCCAAGCGCTTTGGAGCCAACATGGCTCGCAGCGCTTCCGATAATGTCTTCGGAACTTTCCTGATCGCGTCTGTCATGCACGAGGATCCGCGCTTTTACGTCAGGAAGGGGCTCTCTCTTAAGCAAACGCTGGCGTACGCTGCCGAAAGGCTGGTGTACACACGCAGCGACTCCGGCGATAGAGTGATTAATTTTGACGGACTGCTGGGGCCCTTGGCGAGCGAAGGCCTGGCCAACACCTACTATCCCGAAACCAACCGGGGCGTCGGGAGTACTTTTGCTCGCTACGGATCCGACCAGGGTTGGAAATTCTGCGGGAACGTTGTGCGCCAATATTGGCCGCGCATCAATAGAAAGCTGCGGATATTGCCCGACGCCCCGTCATCCCCTGCGAGCCGGCCATAGAAGCATCGAACCGGCGATGAGATGAGTCCGCTCAGGGAAGATGCGGAGTTAGATCAGTGGTCTATTGCAGCCCCGGGGTCGATGGTCTAATCGCAGCGCAGCGTCTTTATGGGATCTACAGTGGCTGCCCGCCTGGCGGGCAGAAGGCAGGCGAGGGTCGCGCAGATCAAAAGAAGGAGCGTGACCCAACCAAGGACCCAGGGAGCAGAGACGCTGCCGGGCGTCCAGTGCTGAAGCAACTTTTCGAGAGAAAGATTGAGCAGAAGGCCAGCGGCTATGCCACAAGCCACGGTCATCAGCGTAGCTCGTACAACGATCCACACGATGTGCGATCGCTGCGCCCCGAGCGCCATGCGAACGCCGAGTTCGTGCATACGTCCTGCGATGGCGAAGCTGACCGTACTGCCGAGGCCGACTAAAAAAAGCGCGACGGCGAGGCAAGCAAAGAAGCTGAAGAGGATGGAGAACAGGCGTTGTTGCATCCATATCGGTTGGCCCTGAAGTCTCTCTTCGAGGTCGTCGGTCTCCGTCTCCGTGCGCTGTTCCGGGTCGACGGAATGCAAAGCGATCCGTACAGCCTTGACCGATGCGAGCGGCGAATTTGCGGTTCGGATGAACAGTGCGGTGTGATCCCACATAAACGTTGTGTAAGGGACGAAGATGGCTGGAGCAGTAGGCTGATCGAGCCCATTATTCTTTGAGTCGGCGACGACACCGACGATCTGACGCCAATCGCCGCTCTGAGGAGAGGCTGCGGAGAGGGGTGCTCCATCATCTTTGAGCGAGGGAACCCGGATTTGATGGCCGATCGCGTTTCCTCTTGGCCAGTCGCGCTGGGCAAGCGTTTCATTGATGACGGCAACGAAATCTCCGCGTTGATTTTCTGTGTGGTTCCATACTCTGCCCCGGATCATAGGTATTTTGAGCGTAGCGAAGTACTGGGAACCGACCAGGAAGAAGACTGCCTGCTGTTCCTGCTGTGGCTGCCCGCCAAGGATTTCAAATGGGGTGTACATTCCCCTCGCGCTGAACGGCAGAGAGGGCGGAATTCCACTCGACGTTACTGCAACGGAGACGACACCGGGGATGGCAGAAACCCGTTCGCGAAGCTGGTCGATGTAAGTTGCGCGTTCCACCCGGTTTTTCCTGGTATCTCGCTTAAGCGGGATACCAACGGCAACCACGTTGTGGGGATCATACCCTAGCTTGGTCGACGTAAGTCTCATGAAGCCTGCAATTGCGGCTCCCGCAGCGCCGAGCAGGACAAACGTCAGAGCAATTTGGCCAGCGATGAGGATGTTGAGCGTCCGCTTCAGGGTACTGCCGCGGGCGTTCCGAGCAGTGTTCTGGATGACTTGCGAGACGTCTGGCCGCGCAAGGTGCAAAGCTGGCGAGAGACCGAAAAGTATACCTGTGAGCAGTGCCAGCCCGATCGAAAAGGCCAGAAGAGGCAGATTTATAGTGATGGCGGCTTCCTGAGGAAACGCATTCGGCATAAGCCGGATGGGAAGCTTCGCAAGCCAGAGCGAGGTAACAACGCCGATCGCGGCCCCGGCAAAGGAGATAGCGAGCGATTCGATCAGCAACTGCCGCACGATGCGGAACCTGCTGGCTCCGATGGCGCTACGAATCGCGAACTCGTGCTGACGAGATTCTCCATGCGCAAAAAGCAGGATGGAACAGTTGGCGCAACCGATGAGAAGCAGAAAGATAACCGCGGCAAAAAGCGATACCAGGGTGCGCCCCGAGCGATGCACATATGGCTCGATGATCGGCTGAACACTGACATGAAAGAAGGGGGGAAAGTGCTTTGGCGTTTCCCGTTTGAACTGATTGAGGAAAGACTGGAACTCTTCGTTTGCGGCGGAGAGACTTACACCTGGTTTGAGCTTGATCAACGGAAACAGGAAAGAAATTCGGGTTGCAGTCCAGGGCATGTAGACGTCGGCAGTGCCCACAGTGTTGGTAAAGCTGAACCGTCGAGGCATGATTCCGACGATGGTGTAATTCTGATGATTCAGCTGTAGAACGTGTCCGACAATCTTTGGATCGCGATTGTATTTACGCTGCCAGAATTCATAATTGAGGACAACCACATTGGATGACGGCATGCCATTCGTCACGTCAAAAGGCTGAATGCCCCGGCCAAGCTTTGCCGGCACCCCGAAAAAGCTGGATGCATTGCTGGTTACGTAGGCCACGCGGACATCTTCAGGAAGATCATCGCCGGTTGCTGTGAGTCCAGCAAGCATGAAGCCGACGATGCTTTCAATAGACTTGGCTTTGCTCAGGCTATCAAACTGCGACGGTGTGAGGGCGAACCAGGTTGGAACCTCAGGATGTGCCTCGTTAATCACCGCAGGGTTCACAATACGATCGGCGCCCGCGTAGGGAAAGGGATGAAGCAGCGCGGAATAGATGACGCTGAAGATGGCGGTCGTCGCGCCTATGCCAAGAGCAAGAGAAAAAACCGCAACCAGTGAGACCACTGGTCTTTTGTAGAGAGAGCGGAGACCGTACCGAATATCACCGCCGATTTCGTGCAGTGGCTGCAAGCCGATGGCGGAGCGGTACTTTTCCTTCTGTACGTCCACACGACCGAACTCTATCCTTGCTCTCCGTGCAGCCTCCGGTGCAGGGAGGCCGGTGTCAATGAGATGTTGAGTGTGGGCGTCAATATGGAACTGCAGCTCAGCCTCAACCTCGGTGTCGGTGCGCGTGCGATGAACGAGAGCGCTCCACCAAGATCGAAGTTGGGACCGAACCTGGGCAAAAAAGATCATATCTGTTCAGGCGTTGCGCATAGGACTGTATTAACGACTTCGGTCATCTGCGACCACTTTTCCATCTCCGTTTTAAGCTGGCGGGCGCCCGCTGGCGTAAGCCGGTAGAACTTCGCGCGCCGGTTGTTTTCCGATTCTCCCCACTCGCCTTTTATCCATCCTTTGTGCTCGATTCGATAAAGAGCGATATAGAAGGAGCCTTGGGGAATTTCCAGCCGTTCACCGGAGATCTGCTGAATGCGCAGAAGCATGCCGTAGCCGTGAAGAGGCCCCAACGATATAGCCTTGAGAATCAATATTTCGAGTGTTCCCTGCAATAGGTCGACTTGCTTGCCCATCCTGGTGATACTCTCCTAGTAACGATAGGAGAGTACTCTCTGCACTTCTGACTCGTCAAGAAATCCTGAGCAGGTTTTCTCGTAAGCCGATGGTGCACGCTAAGGGGCGCTTATATGGGACGGAGGAGAGCGGGTACCTACCTCGGTGTTCTTATCATTGCCGGCTCTCTCACTTCGTTGGTAGCGGAATACCTGCTGTGCCAATGGCATGTCGCTCACTCTCTTTCGCTTGCATCGGCCTTCCTTAGGGCCCTTACCTACGTTTCTGCTGCTGTCGTGTCAGGCATAGCGGCCACCTGGCTTTTTTGGGCTCCATTCCGAATGAGGGCTTCTTCTTCCTTGAGTCTGTTTGTGCTCAGCAGCGCAGTTGGCTGGATTTGGATACCTTCCGTTGTGCTGCTGTCCAGGCAGCGATCAATCGGCGCGGCTATGGTCGGAGCAGCGGGCGCCGCGCTCATGGCGATTGGTCTGCGAAAAGTCCTGGCGCCGGATGTCCCTGCTCTTCATCAGAATTTGCCAGGCTGGACAACAGAGGCCCGGGAACTGTTCACGCAATCCCTTCTAACGCCCTCCCGGGAGGGGCATGCGTTTTTTATTGCGCTCTGCATTTATGGCGGTTTCTACGCCCTGCACAAGCACTCTTTCCTGGTCGCCAGCATCCTCATGGCTCTATCCACCTTCTTATTGGCCTGGAAATCAACCCTTTCAAGTGACGGGCCGCCGGGGAAAGCGGGGAGTCATTCGCGTCATGCGCTGCGATTGGCTAAAGAAGGACTGACCGCCGTCTTGCTCACGACGGCGGTGCTCCTTCTGGGTTTTCAGCGAGGAATTTATTCGAACGCCATGAGCGCTGCGTCGGCTCCGGACCGTAGCTCCGTGAGCAGATATCTGCAAGAGAAAAGCCGGCCCGGGAATTCCGCCGCGCTCTCAGGATATGAAAGCATCATCCTCTGGCCAGTTCCTGAGAAGAAGAAATTGCTTGCTCCGACGTCATCCGGGACTTCGCCTCAAGCGGTTCGAATGACCAAGCCGCTGGTGATTCGTTTTGATGGACCTTACTGGTATTTCCGGCCGCCCCGCGAAGGACCTGGTTTGAGGGCGCACGTGGTGCACGGTACTCCGCTGGGAGTGAATATCCGCTCCACCGATTTCGTTCCACTGCTCATGGAAGCACGTCAGAGCCTCGGCGCTCCCATCCCGTTAACGTGTTGTCGAGAGATTAATGTGACCATCCGGAACCACGACAACATCCCAGGCAGGATTGCTATTGGGATCTTGCTTACTGACTCTACCTCCATCGGAAAGCCGACGCTCTACTTGGATCAGCAGCCTGTGATGTCAACTGAACCAAATAACTTTTCCGTGAAGTCCTCGCCGGTTCAGGAGGTCCTCCGGTTTCCCGTCCCGAATCATGCAAGGATTGACAGGTTTGATGAGCTTACCGTCATTTTCTTTCCTGAAACGGAGCGCGCGAAGGCGGCAGCCAAGATCGCAATCCAAGAGTTCGAGCTGATTCCACGCTGATCCACGCGGGGTCGCACCTTGATAGACACCCGCCACTAACGAAGGCACATATGGCGAGGCGGAAGTGACTCATCGAGAGCGTTTATCCCGCTCAAGCCTCACGGCACCTCTGGCAGGCAAAGTACCCCCTGGAGGGTTCACCCAGCACTTGTTGCCGGTACGGCGAACTCCGCGTTGCCGCGGAGCCCGGTTGCGAAGAGAATGATCGTGAGGAATATGAGCATGGGAAAACATGATCTATCGGAGCGCGCGAATCGGTTTTGGCTACGCGTAACCGAGGGCATGCAACTCAACCAGCTATGGTCTCAGTTTCGGACAGATGCTCATTCCAGCTATCGCCTATATAGCCTGGAGGTCGATTCCACGCGTGTGGAGGGCGTGGACCACACCCGGCACTTCTTGAGCGTGGGCAGCCAATTCTTCTGGGCGATTGTCGAGAAGCTGACGCCGGCCCGCCGGGTGTTGCTGCTGGTCGCTTTAGTGCTGGTCTTTGTTCCGGGCGGCGAATGGACGTGGCATACAAGATCGGGAACAGTGGAGGTATTCGGTCTCGATTTTCACTTTTACGGTGGCCTCCTCATGTTCGTCCTTCTCGTTCTGGAAGTTGCTGATCGCGTTGTAATGAAGCGCGATCTACAGATTGCGAAGGAGATCCAAACATGGTTGCTGCCGGAGAGCCCTCCGCATGTGCCGGGCCTCGAAATCGCATTCACCACGCGTCCGGCCAATACCGTTGCCGGAGACTACTACGACGTCTTTGCGCGTCCTTGCGACGGTTCAACAAGCGCCACGTTTCTGATTGCGATTGCCGACGTGGCGGGCAAAAGCATTCCCGCCGCAATGCTCATGGCAACATTTCAGGCAAGCTTAAAGACTCTCAGCGGCACACACGGTTCGCTCCCTGAACTAGTCAGTCGAATGAATCGTTATGCCTGCAGCAATAGCCAGAATGGGCGCCGCTTTACCACTGCATTTATTGCCGAATTCGACCCTGCATCGCGTCGATTGACTTATGTAAACGCAGGACACAACGATCCCATACTGCGTCGTCGATCGGGCGTCATCGAGCGCCTCCCGGACTGGTGGCATAGCCGCTCGGGATCTTGAAAGATGCGCCCTACCTATCAGGCGAAGTAGTGATGCAAACGGGTGATTGGCTGGCTGTCTTTCACCGATGGCGTGATCGAGGCCGAGAACAACGGTCAGCAGGAGTACGGGGAATACCGCTTCATTACGATGTTGAACTCCGGCGTGATGCTGGCTCCGGCTATGCTACTGAATAGCGTCATGGTTGACCTTGACCGCTT
>CAWFGM010000037.1:0-11977 GCA_963815175.1 uncultured Acidobacteriaceae bacterium | reverse complement strand
AGGGCTTCGCTCAAACCGTATTTGGCAAAATGCAAAACCGCATTGGCGCCAAGCGCGGCTTCTCCATCGCGATGGTGATCTGGTCTGGCGTTGGCGGAGTTCATGCGGCTTTCTCTACGGAAAGCCGCATGCGTGTTTTTGATGAGAGCCGCTTAGTAGAAAATCCTGGTACGCTCCGGGTCCCACGGCACGCCAGGACAGGCGGGCTGACAATTTTGTTGTGCCACCAGCTGCTAGTTCCGTTGACCGGGGCCAAGGCCAATTCCGCAACTTAAGAAAGCACCTTCAGATCCGCGGAAGCCCCGGCTCCTGCGGTGTGCGGTACACACCATCCTGTACCTGCGCGGGATGGAGGAAGTGCGTCCGAAGATGAGGAATGTGCTCAAGGAACTCCGCTTTCAGCCCCAACCCGATATGGTTGAAGAGAACCAGGTGCTGATGCAGTTGCCCCATGTCGCCGACGTGCGGCACCACGGGCAGATCGAAGATCTTGGCGAGCAAACTGACCGTAAGAAATTCGCTGACCCCCGCGACTCTGGTGCAATCGACCTGGATAAACGACAACGCTTGGACCTCCAGGAAGTTCTTGAACAGGACTCGGTTTGCGATGTGCTCGCCGGCGGCGATCTTGATCGGGCTCACCGCACGGGATAATTTCACGTGAGCCTGGATGTCGTCCGGATGGGTCGGTTCTTCGATCCAGTGAGGGCGGAACTTGGCCAGTTCTCCACAGATACGAAGAGCGTCAGGAAGGTGCCAGCGCTGATTGGCATCGAACATCAGCGTGCTGTCTTCCCCAATCAATTTACGTAGCATGGCTGCGCGCCGCAGATCGCGGCTTTCTTCCCGCGAGCCGACCTTCAGCTTGAAGGCAGAGAATCCCTGATCCAAAGCCTTCTTTGTCAGCTCCGTGACCTTTTCGTCGTCGTAATCCATCCAGCCAACGGATGTGTCGTAGCCGGGATAGCCGCTCTTCAGGATGCCTTCCCGTTGGCAACGGCTGGTAAGCTGCTCGCGCAACATCGAGAGCGCCTTCTCTTGGCTGAGTATCTCTTCGAGATAGCTCAAATCAAGAACCCGGACCAACTCCTCCGGAGTGAGATCCAGCAACAGCTTCCATAGCGGCACACCGCGGCTCTTGGCCCATAGGTCGAAGCACGCATTGGTAATCGACGCCAGGGCCAATTGCACAACGCCCTTGTGCGGCCCGAGCCAGCGCAGTGCGGCGTGATCCGCGATCTTCCGGGATATATTCCCGAAATCTGCCATCACGGCTTCGATGGACATCCCCTCAAGCGGCTTCGCCAACATCTCGATTGCTTTGCAAACGAGCGTGTTGCCGTCGCCCAGCGTCAGGACGAAACCTGATCCTCGGGCACCGTCCTGCGTCGACAACAGCGTCATCGCCAGGCAGTATTCTGAGGTTTCGTGAATCGAGTCTGTACCCGCACCCGGAGGCAACGCAAACCGGGCATCATATGTAGAGATAGAGTGAATTTTGTATTCGGGCATGTCCCATTCCAGTTAGCGTCTGTAACCAAGCTCGGCGCCGCCGCTCACCGGCAAGATGCATCCGGTGATAAATCGGGCTTTCGGGGAAAGTAAAAACACGGCTGCGTCTGCGATGACGTCACCCTGAGGGCAATAGCCGAGAAGGTGAATGTCATCGAGATACTGTCGTATGCCGGCGGGATTGGGCTGATCGAGAGCCCATTGCTCCAGCATGGGCGTCCATGCTCCCGCGGGGCATACCGCGTTCACTCTGATGTGATATTTTGCGTAGTCGGCGGCCATCGCTTTGGTGAGCGAGATCATTCCGCCCTTGGCTAGCAACGTAGGCTGCGTGGTCCTGTTGCCCAAGCAGTCCGACCATGCTCGCGGTATTCAGAATCGCACCCTTGCTTTCCACCAGGCTGGAAAAGGCAAACTTCGTTGTCCAGTAAACGGACTTCAGGTTTGTACGCTGCAGTTCGTCCCACTGCTCTTCGGTCGTCTCGTGCAGAGGGCACGATGGACCTACGATCCCTGCATTGTTGTGTACCGCATCCAGTCGTCCGAACTCCTTCAATACAGCTGTAATCGCAGCTTGAATCTCTGCTCCGTTCGAAACATCGGCGTGATACGCGGTACTCCGATTGCCGAGTTCTTTTGCTGTGGCCTTCAGCCTCCTCGAAATTGCGATCCAGGATCGCTATCGTAGCCCCTTCGCGCGCATAGGCGAGCGCACATTCGCGGCCTATCCCGCTGGCCCCACCAGTCAGCAGAATTACTTTGCCTTCAAGATCGTTTCCCATGCGCGACCCAGTTGTCATATGCGGTTTTGGCAAACCGGACCATTGCCTTTTTCACGTATTGCTCGGCCATCTCTCCGTCACCCTCGCGCAGCAGATCGACGATCCTCTGATGCGAATCGAGATCTTTGTCCCATACCGATGTGCCCCGCCCTGCGGAAATCATGCGCAAGCGCACGAAGGCGAAGAACGGCGTCAGCATACGTTGGGCGTAATCGAAAAGGTGTTTGTTTCCGGAGAGGTTGCAGAGCTCCAGATGAAACTTCAGGTCCCAGTCGAGCATGTTCGCCGCACTCTTTGCCTTGGCAGCCCGCCGCATTCCATCCACGATGGACTGGAGACGGGAAAAGTCTGGCTGCGCCTGCGCTGCAAGATTTGCTGCGAGCCCCTCGACTGCGCTGCGCATTTGATAGAGCTGGACGACATCTTGCTCGGTCAGATGGATGACGCGAGCGCTTCGGCCCCCTTCCTTGCTGACGAACCCGTCACGCTCAAGAAGGTTGATGGCCTCTCGGATCGTTCCTTGCGCCACGCCGAAGTGTTGTGCCCACTTGCCCTCAATAATGCGGGTGCCGGGGGAAAGAGTGCCGTTCATGATCTCTGCCAACAGCTTTTCAGCCAGCGTCTTCTTGACGAGGCCGTTGGTCGCGAGCGAGGAAGGGGTCGGCATAAATATAAGTGCTTAAATGGATGCAGCGTCATCCTAAGCGCCGCACTCTTTGCCTGTCAATAATAATTGAACCACTTAGCCTTCGTGCTGTTCATGCCACCGGTTTGCAGCATCCCTCTTTCTTTACAAAGATCAGGAAAACCTGGTGAAAGGCTCCGAGCGCGAAGTTCCCGCCTGTCCCAACCGCAGTCGTGTTCTCTGCGGGGCAATCCGAAATTCCGGTCCGGATGCTCAACAGCGGACGCCATGGCGTGTCCGATTGTCTGTTAGACAAGTTTAAGCACTTATATTGGCGGCCATCGCACGGCAGCCAGTACTGCGCATGGTGTAACTATATGAAAACAAAATAGCAGAAAAAATATCTTGACAAAGGCAAATATTCTATTCTAGTTGCTCTTCGTTTAAGTGCTTCAATTTGTTTGGAAAAATGCTCGTGCGTCGGCCTCGAAACATCAACAAACATCTGCAGGCTCACGGCCAGGCGCTCAGCGGAAGCAAACACGAAAGTGAATGGCTCCTCTAAATCTCAATCTCGATTCATTTGGGAGGTCGGTGGCATGGCGAAGAGACTCTCTGTTTTCGCACTCCAGGTCGCAATCCTTGTGCTGGTATTTGCAGGTGGGGTTCTTGCCCAAACGACCTCTGGACTCATCACGGGCACCGTCACCGACTCATCCGGCGCCGTTATACCGGACGCTCGGGTGGAGCTGACGAATCAAGCCACCGGGGTGCAGCGGCAGGCGACCACAGACGGTAGCGGCTACTACTCTGTACCCGAGTTGCAACCGGGCGTCTACGACGTCTCGGTCAGCAAACAGGGTTTCGCGAACGAGAAACTGGTGAACGTTCATCTTGAGGTCAACCAAAGCGAAGCACTGAACTTCAAGATGTCGGTCTCGGCATCTACACAGACCGTCTCGGTCAATGCGGACGTAACGCAAATCAACACGACTTCCGCAACGCAGGCTGAGGTCGTCGGCAACACGGCGATTGTGGAGCTGCCCTTGAATGGACGCCAATTTAACCAGCTCACGCTCCTCACTCCCGGCGCCGTTCCACTGATTCAGGGCGGCCAGCAGGGGGCTTTTACCGTCAAACTTGGAGCCGGCTCGGTGAGCCCGTCGGTCGACGGGCAGCGGCCGCAACAAAATAACTACACGATGGACGGAGTATTGAACAACGCGCTCTTCACCAATACCTTTGCCATCAGCCCGCCCCCGGACGCGATTCAGGAGTTTAACGTTCAATCGCATATCACCGACGCGCAATTCGCAATCAGTTCTGGAGCCAATATCAATCTCGTCACCCGTTCTGGGACCAATACTTTTCACGGAACCGTGTACGAGTTCATCCGCAACAATGTGCTCGACGCTACGACCTATCCGGCAACTTCCGAGACACCCTACAAGCAGAATCAATACGGGCTCTTTGTCGGCGGCCCCGTGATCAAAAACCACACCTTCTTTTCCGGATACTGGGAGGGGTTTCGTTCCGAACAGACGCAGTCTTATCTTGCGGCTACGCTTACCAACGACATGCGCAACGGAGATTTCTCAGCCGTGTTGGGAACAACGCCAATCGCTACCGATGACCTGGGACGTCCGGAATATGCAAACGAGATCTATAATCCGTATTCAACGACCGCCGATCCAACAAATCCAGCAAAGATCATTCGGAATCCGTATCCGAACAACACCATTCCGGCGGATCAGATCAATCCGGCAGCGCTGGCCATTCTCAACAAGTACTATCCTCAGCCGAACTTGAGTGTTGCGGCCGGCGTCCTTCCCAATTACGCATTCAACGGAAATACTTCAACCCAGGCTGACCAGGTCGGCATGCGCGTCGACCAGGAGTTCAACCAGAACAACACGGCCTTCTTCCGCTTCAACCGCTCAAACAATAACGTAACCAGCCCTGAAGGGTTCCCGGGCTATGTGGGGAACAAGTCCAACTATTCGCTGGCATATGCCGGTGGATATACCCACATCTTCAGCCCGAATACGATTTTGAATCTGCGCTACGGTTACACGCAGACCTCGTTTAGCGTCTTCGACCAGCCTGCTGGAGCAGACTTTCTAAATGCACTGAACTTTAGTTTGACTGCTCCGGTGAAGAACGATCTACCCCTGGGTCCAGGAGTAGGGATCGCCAACGGTTACACCGGAGTGAGCCAGTTTGCAGCTCCCGTCGGTCCGCAGAAGAACAGCGACTACCACGCGGACCTTTCCAAGATCGTGGGAAACCACACCATCGGGGTCGGCGGCATGTACTACCGGATTCATAGCTTTGACGATGGCTGGCAGTACACGATGAACTTTACCCAGAACGGAACCTCGGTGGACGCCTCGCAGAGCACGGGATATGGTCCGGCGAGCTTGCTTGTGGGGACGCCGGACAGCTACACCCCTTGGGTCGGCAACACTTCAGAGAACCAGAAAATCAACTGGTATGGGGTATATGCCCAGGATCAATGGCGCATCAGGAAGAATCTCGTGCTCTCCTACGGCATCCGTTACGACTACATCTCTCCACCTGCATTTTCCAAAATCAATTCCGGCTTGGACGTGCTTACCGGGGTCTTCCTTGTCACAGGTCCCGTTTTGCCTCTCTTCCCCAAAGCTGTCGGACCAAGCAGCTATTACTATGCTCAGACAAACGGATGGCAGCCTCGTCTCGGCTTCGTCTACCAGCCCCGCAATAAGACCGCCATACAAGGCGCATTCGTGATCATTGACGATCACAATAACACCCTGATTGAGGAACAATCCGACATTCGCCTCTCCTGGCCGAGCGGAATCTACACCACCATCAGCAATCAGGACGACGCATATCCGTCCGTGTTCATCAACACTCTTCCCGCGGCATCGACCTTCCTCAATCCCAACAAGCCGCTGGCAAGCTTTGGCGGCAGTCCCAACCCAAAGATTCCGTACTCGATGGAATGGAATTTTGGTTTGGAACAGCAATTGACCGGAACCTTGCTGCTTGGCATGCACTATGTGGGCTCGGGAAGCAGGCACCAGTTCCTGCAGCCACTTGCCAATACCGCAATCGTACCTGGGGCTGGACCGATCTCGGCGAGACAACCGTATCCCCAGTACGGGGGCCCCATTCCCTGGGACTACAACGAGGGCACTGCGAATTATCATGCTCTGCAGGTCAAGCTGAAGCAGGAACTCGCAGGTGGTCTCTATTACCTGTTCTCTTACACCTATGCCAAGTCAATGGATCTCGCGTCGGATCCGCAGGCGGATACCCTCACCGACTTTTACGATCTGGGCCGGGATTACGGTCCGTCCGACTACAACCGGAAGCACATGGTCTCCTTCGCGGCTTCCTATGCGCTTCCGGTCGGGCATGGCAAGAGATTCTTCGCCACTCCCAATCCTTTGCTCAACACGGTGATTGGCGGCTGGAATATCGGCGGTATCTTCACTGCGGATTCCGGATTGCCCTTCAGCGCCATGGCTGGCGGCGACGTCGCGAACACGGGCGGCGGACCGCAGAGAGCTGAGCGAAACCCTGACGCGCCGGGCACCGCGCCAAAGACAAGACAGCAGTGGCTCAACCCGCAACAGTTCAGCGTTCCCACAGCGTACACATTCGGCAACGAATCAAGGAACGACCTTATAGGTCCGGGGTATCTCAACACAGACTTCAACGCGCGAAAGGACTTCACCATCGAGCGGCTCACCGCGCAATTCAAGGCCGAATTCTTTAACCTGTTTAATCGCACGCAACTCGGGTCGCCCAATAACAACGTGCAGTCTTCCGCGTTCGGCAGCATTACTACGACCAGCGCTCCGGCACGGGAAATTCAGTTCGGATTGAAGTTATTATTCTAGGGCAAAGAGGACCGGGGCAGCGAATGCTGTACTGGTCCGGCATGAGTAAAAGTTTTCCGGAGATGGCAGCCTTTTGCTAACCAGCGTTCAGCCACAGATACCTCTTACCGCGCAGGAGCGTGGAGCCGGAGTTCTGAAACTACTCCTTGCCGGGGCATTGTGTCTTGTCGTGTTCTGCCTCGGTGCGGCGGCCCAGGAAAAACCATCCTGCCTGCCGGCAAAAACGTTCGCCCACGTGGGAGCGCTTCTTGAGAAGCAAGACTATTCGCGGGCGAAGATGCTGCTTCGGGGTCTGGAATCGTGTCCGCATCTTGCACCGCTTGAGCAATTCAATGTTGGATGGCTCTACGGCAGGGCGCACGACTCAGCAGACGCTCTCAGGATCTTCCACTCGGTGCGGGCTGACGTGCCCGACCGGCTTACGCATGGCTATGCCATCGCTCTAGCCGATTTTGAGCTGGCAAAATTTCAGGCCTCCATCGATGCGCTTACTGCGCTTCGTGCCCAGGGGATTTTTGACGCTAAATGCGCAGACCTGCTCGGTGTCTCGTATTCCAAGCTCGACCGATACCAGGACGCTTACGCCGTCATGGCTGAGAACATCCGGCAGAATCCATCGAACCCGTACGGATATTTCAACCTCATCGCGCTGTTTGTCGATACCTCGGAGATGGACAAGGCCGGCCAGGTGGCCGACAAGGCTGTCGCCGCGATGCCTCAAAATGCGGATGCGCTCTCGATGCGCGGTTCGATTGAGCTGTACAAAAACCAAACAGGTGACGCTTATCGCGACTTCTCCGCCGCTGCGGAGCTTGCCCCTCACTCAGCCGATCCACGATTCTTCATGGCGCTGGTGGACTATCGGCAATCGAAGTTTGATCAAGCGGCGAAGGTACTGAGAGATGCCATCGCGTCGGGAATCGTGGATTCTGATCTCCACTACATGCTGGCAGAGTGCGTCCTACGCATCGACCCATCCAATGCAGACGGCGCGCTGTCTGAACTTGACCACGCGATTCAACTGAATCCAAAGTCTGTCCCAGCCAGGATTCTTCGCGGCGAGACCCTGCTCGCGGCCAAGCGTCCGCAGGATGCCGTTGTTGACTTGAAGATTGCCCGGGACCTCGACCCCGACCCTCAACGGGATACAAGCAATACGACCTACCTGTTGGGACGGGCCTATGTCGCCCTTGGCAAACGAGACCAGGCGAACGCGCTTTTCGCGCAGCTGGGGCATCAATTCGCTCCCAACAAAACCGATAAGCTCAACCAACTCGGTGATCAGAAGATTCAAGCGGTGTTGCATCCCTAAGCCAAACCCGTCTGCCGGTCGCTGCTTTGCAGTCCGCTTTGCGCCTGCCGGACTCGCCCCACAGGAGGAAGATTTCGATGCTGAGAGAGCTGTCGCGAAGAACGTTCATCCGAACTGCCACCGGCTTGATCTCCGCCCATTGGGGAGGACTGCGCATCCTGGCTGGCCCCCCTTCCGCATTGGCTCAGTCTTCGCAGGGCTCTCATTCTGGACCCGTGCCTCAGGAATTCATCTACGGAGCGGAGTTCTTCCGTCCGCCGAATCCCCCGCGCGCGCTCCGGCATGAAATGTTGCAGGCGATCGCCAATGAGTACAAGTTCAACACTATTCGCATTTACTGTTCCTGGGTGTACCTCAATCCCGAGCCAGGCAAATTCGACTTCACGGAAATCGAAGCGGTGCTTACCGACTGCGACCGGCTGGGGCTGAAAGTGCTGATGGGCGCGGTCATCGAGGAAGCTCCCTACTGGCTAGAGGCGGCGCATCCCGAGTCGCGGTTTGTCGACGCACTGGGAGAACCGCAGCGTCTGCAGACTGCCTCCATCAATATGAGCGGCGGGTGGCCGAGCTTGTGCATGGACTGGCCTGCGGTTCGCGATGCCGCTGCGACATTTCTTCGCGAACTGGCCAAGGTCGTTTCCAAACACGCGTCGATGTATGCCTACGACGTGTGGAACGAACCCCATCTTGAGCCTTCGGGCGGGCACGAATTCAACCCTTCCACCGACCAGAGGCTGTACTGCTACTGCGAAAAGACCATAGCTTCTTTTCAGAGCTGGCTTAAGCAGCGCTACGGAACTCTTGAAAAGCTCAGCGAAGCGTGGGTCAGGCGCTATCCCAGCTGGGTGGTAATTGATCCGCCGCGTGGCCCGGGTTCCTATGTCGATTGGGTTGACTGGCGGCGTTTCATGATCGAGCGAAGCACGGAAGAGATGCGCTTCCGTGTCCAGACGCTGCGCGCTGTTGACACGCGAAGCATTCTTGAGAGCCACGTCTTCAGCCAGGCCGCGATTCTTCCGCTGGCGCTCCAGGCTATCAATCCCTGGCGTCTAGCTGAATTGATGGAAACATGGGGACTTTCGAATTTTCCTCGGTGGCAGGAATCCCCCATTTATTTCGGCGCGGCACAAATTGAATTGACACGTGCAGCCGCGGCTGGAAAGCCATTCTGGATCACTGAGCTGCAGGGTGGCCACGGAAGCAACGGCATTCGCCGTAGCCGGCAGATGCGTCCTCGAGACATCCGGCTGTGGAACTGGATGCTGGTTGCGATGGGCGGAAAAGGCATCATCTACTGGTGCTACCTCACCGAGGCAACAGGAACGGAGTCGACTGGCTTCGGCCTGGTAGAGCGTGACGGATCGGCAAGTGAGCGTGTGCTCGAAGCTGCGGAGGATCACAAGCTCATCCAGGCGCAGTGGGACATCATCAAAGAATACCAGCCGAGTCCGGAAGTAGCCGTGCTCGTCGACATTGACAATGCGCTTTTGACTTTTGCCATGAGCGGGAAGGAAGATGCGTCGACCAAGTCATTCGCCGGCTATTACAAAGCCCTGTGGAACAACGATGTGCTGGTTGATTTCATCGAGCCACAGAGCCTTCACAATAGCGGGAAATACAAAGTCATCATTGCGCCCTGGCATCTCATCGGCAAGCAGGAAACCTGCGATCGCTTGCGACAATTCGTCGAGGCTGGAGGCACGCTTCTGCTGGAAACAGGCTTTGCTTCCTACGACGAGTACATGGTGTATAACCCGATCGTCCCCGCCTTTGGGCTCGCTGAAGCCTTTGGCTACCGCGAACAGGAAAGCCTGTACATCATGCAGAACGATCTAAGGGACAATCCGAAACCTGAGGAGCTGCCTCCATCCGAGCGAGTCTATATCGAAGGTAAGCTCACATTCACGGAACCTGTCGCGGCAACTGTCAAGGCACATACCTTCCTGACCCCGATCACGGTCTCTTCAGCGAAAGTGATCGCCGCATACGAATCGACTCCCGTCGCAGCAACCAGGAAGCTGGGTAAAGGGCAGGTCTACTTCGTTGGCACCAACCTGGGCGCCAGCATTGAAGAGGGCTCGCAGACCGGTATAGAACTCGTCCGCGCAATCGTAGGTCAGTCGGTTCAGCCAGCCGTTACTGCGGAGAAGGTCCGTCCCTCGGCTGATCGAATCGCAGGCCGGCAGCCTTCTTATTGTCTTCAACGACCAGATCACCGACCAAACTGCAAAGGTCCAAGTGCCATCCCGCTACAAGACGGCGACGAATATCTATGGCAATCAGTCGCAGAACATCCAGGGGGGCGCAGTTGAAATTCAGGTGCCATTCGAGGGAGTCAGTGTTCTCCTTCTTTCGTAGCTGCGTGCGTCAGACCCGTTGCGCATGTCCTGTAGGATGGCTTGCAGGTCCGCGACGTTGGGCGACACCGGCGGCGGCAAAATGATTGGCCGTCCCTTCAAGCCCGCGAATGCGGTAAAAGATTTTTCTGCCATCATGAACACCACTCGCCGCGAGTTTCTTCAAACATCCGCCATGGCATCCCTTGCGTCTGTCGCACCGGCGCACACCACCGCTCTCCATGCGCAGTCATCGCCGCAGGAAGATCATCAGAGGCTCGACGCCTTTGAACTTGCAGGCCGTCATCCTCTGGTGAGGACGAAACCCGGGCCAACCTACTTCGAGGGAATGCTCTTGGGCAACGGCGACGTGGGCGTCTGTGCCGTTGTACGGCCCGACGCCCTCGGATTGCACATCTCGAAGAGCGATTGTTGGGACATTCGGGTAACGGAAGGCACCGATAAGGATGTTCGGCCATTTTCCGAAATTCTCGCCATGTGGCGGAAGGCCAGTGAGGAACTCAAGCGGGAAGGCAAGGAAGATTCTTTGTCGGTAGAGGGTGCGGAGTTCTTCCGCGCGTACTGCGAGAGAGTCGGAGCTTCTTATAGAAAGAAATGGCCGCGCCCGTGGCCTTGCGGGACAGTCTGGCTGAAGTGGGATGCGCGATGGGTCGAGCCGCAAACCTACTCCCTTAATCCAGCCAACGGCGTTTTTATCCTCGATCTCAAGGTGGAGAAATTGGATGAGGCAGAGCGTATTGCCCGGCTGACAGCCTTTGTCGACCGGGACTCAGGCCTGTTGATTGTGGGTACGGATGCACCAGTTCCGGACCTGTCCGTCATTTACTTTCCCAGCGCCAGCGGGCGCCGCCACCATGCAGGAGCAGACACGCGAGCAGCGGATGCGGGCAGACCATCGCCAAAGTGGGAGGAAGATCAATGGGATCCACTCTATCAACGATGCATAGTTGGCACCTCCAACACCGCCGCTCACTTTTTGAAACCTGAGAAACCTCTCGAAGACAGTGCGAGCCCACTCCCGATGCCTGCGAAAAGCGCGACAAGGGACGCCATGACAAGTGTCTTGTGGTCGGGTTGCAAGAGGGCCTGACCTCTGAGCGCCTGCCAGGTAAGCAAGGCGAAACACGCGACATACGTCCCGCTGGTTAGCCATATCAATCGAGTGCGCTGCGGTTCCGTCAGCCGGCGCTTGCGAAGCAGCCACCAACCGATGAGCGGGATGATTTGTACGCCATGCAGTCCAAGAAAGTGTGGCACTCTGAGATCGCCGTGGTTCTCACTCCAGTTGAGAACCGGAAGCCCTGGGCCGCCATCAGGCGCACCGACAGTATGCGCTCCGAATTGTTTCAGTTCTGGATTCTGCTTCTGCTCCGGTGTTTGCCGCAACATGAATCCGCCGCTTGCAGCGCCCACGCAGAAAGCAAGAGGGCAAGCCGAAGCGCCCACGCCGGCGCGGTTGACGAAAGCGAGCCCGCCGTTCTTAGACAAAACTTTTGCCG
>CAWFGM010000036.1:0-112857 GCA_963815175.1 uncultured Acidobacteriaceae bacterium | reverse complement strand
CCGGTCTCGCGCAGGAGCTTCAGGACGCGAAGCGCGTTGGTATGGCGAAGAAGTGAGGGCCTGCCGACCGGAATACTTTCGTTCTTCAAAGAAAACCGACTTAAAAATATGGGAGAAATTACGGCGTTGTGGGTTCCAGGGGGCCTAAAAGCGGGCAAGGGGCCTCTCCGTTGCCCCGAAACTCAACCACCCTTTATACCATCTGGACAAAATCGGAAGCTGCTCCTGTCCGCCGATCATTGTAACTAAAGATTATGAAGTGTGCTACGATTTGGATTCGCGACGCGTCCCCACTCCGCGAGGAAATAACCACTCATGATGAACGCCAAGGCTTCTCTCCATAGCCCGATCGCATTCTGCTCCGCGTTTCTTGGTTTGACCGCTTCGCTCGCTGCCCAAGCCACGGCGCCGCACCATCCGCTCGATGCTCTCACCACGGCCGAATACTGGACGGTGCATGATGTTCTTGAGCAGAGCGGCCATCTGACCGGCAAGACGCTCTTCTCCAGCGTGCTGCTGCACGAACCGGACAAAGAAAAAGTGCTGGCCTGGAAGCAGGGCGACCCCATCCCGCGGGAGGCCGATGTCATCCTCGAGGACCAGGGCAAGACCATCGAGGCCCGGGTCGACATCCCGGCGCACAAGCTCGAGTTCTGGAACGTGGTTCCCGGCGTGCAAGCTCCTATTACCGAGTCAGAACTGGACACGATGAATGATGTGGTCAAGAAAGATCCGCGCGTCATCGCGGCGCTCAAGCGCCACGGGGTCACCGATCTTTCCGGTGTGCGCTGTGAGCCCATCCCCATCACGTGGATGATCTTTCCCGAGCAGACAAGCGGCCGTATCGGCTTTGGTGATTGCACCGATTCACACGGCGTCTATCATCCCTGGGGCCGTGCGATCGAAGGGGTATATATTCTCGCCGACCTTACCAGTGAAAAGGTCCTCAAGGTAATCGATAACGATCCTGTTCCTATGTCGTCAGGAGATATCAACTACGAAGAAGGAGAAGCTACGCCGCGCGCAGGGACCAAGCCATTGGTCGTGACCCAACCCCTTGGGCCCAGCTATACGATCGACAACGGCGAAGTCGTCTGGCAGAACTGGCATTTTCGCTTTCGCCTGGACCCTCGCGTCGGCTCCGTGATCAATCTCGTGCGCTACCAGGATGGAGACCGGCTGCGTTCCGTGATGTACGAAGGCTCTCTTTCGGAGATGTATGTGCCCTACATGGATTCCGATCCAGGTTGGGACTCCCGTGCCTTTGTCGATGCTGGAGAGTTTCTTCTAGGCGGCTTGATTAAGCCCGTCGGTCCGGACGATTGCCCGGCCCATGCGCAGTACTTTACCGGCCTGGTGCCTTCCGATGCGGGCGCTCCGGTTCTGAAGCCACAACTGGCATGCCTCTTCGAGCACGCCACCGACAGCCCGGCATGGAGGCACCTCGAAGGGGATGTGATCAGCGCCCGCCCCAGCCGCGAGCTGATACTGCGCACCGCTGCCGTCGCTGGAAACTACGATTACCTGCTCGATTGGATATTCCAGCAGGATGGCACCATCCGGGTTGCGGTGGGCGCAACCGGCATCGTCGAGACCAAAGGAGTGAAGGAGGAAACAGTAGCCCCGTCCATGGGCGAGGAGCCCGGCAAACTGGAGCACGGCACCCTGGTTGCTCCAAACCTGCTGGCCGTCAATCACGATCACTATTTTTCCTACCGGCTCGATCTTGACGTCGACGGCCCCAACAACAGCTTCATGATCGACCGCCTGGTGCAGGAGCCACTCTCCGGCCATTCGCGCAAGATGATTTGGGCCGCTCAGGCTTCTATCGTCCATAAAGAAAAGGACGCTATTCTTGACCTCGACATGCGTCATCCAGCGATGTGGCATTTCATCAACCCAACCCAGCACGATGCGCGTGGATACCCTACCGGATGGGAGATCATGCCCGGAGCTACGGCGGTTTCGAGCATCTCCCTCGACGACCCAGCACAGCGTGTTGGAGCCTTTTCAGGGCACCAGTTATGGGTTACGCCCTACCGACCGGACGAACGCTATGCTGCCGGCACTTATGTCACTAATAGTGATGGGCTTCGCGGACTGCCCGAATGGACCAAGGCGAATCGTTCCATCGAGAACACAGATATTGTCGGCTGGTACACGCTGGGCTTCCATCACGTTGTCCGCCTGGAAGACTGGCCGGTCATGCCGACGCTCTGGCACGATTTTCTGATTCGCCCGGTTAACTTCTTTGATCAGAACCCCGTCCTGACCCTGCCACACGAGCCATAGTTTGGCGGAAGGAAACCGCAGGTCCCTCCACTCCGCTACTGGTCGGGATGACAGCTTCGTTTGAAATCGGTGACCTCGCACGATAACGCCAATTGCGCAATAGAATTGTCATCCCGACCGTAGCGGAGTGGAGGGACCTGCGGTTTTCTTACTCTTTTTAATTGATCATCTCGTTCGCAATTAATCTCGGTAGCGGGCCGGTACACTTCTTTCACTGTTCCATAACGCCGTATTGAAAGCGCGGAGTAAGCCGGCAACCAGTGCGCTCGACCATCGCCAGTGTCAACGCCTGCGGGACCAGCAGGGATGTGATGCCCTCCCAGGGCTCTGGAACAGCTTCGATCTTCACCGGAAACAATTTGTCCGTGGCCTTGTGTTCTTCGCTCGAAACCAGCACCACTTTGCCGCCTCGACGGTTACATCCCTGCGCCAGCTTGATGCCCAGCTCGGCTGCCCGGCCGAGGGCAAAGATGATGGCGACGTGCGAAGCGTCCACATCAAGATTAGGTCCGTGCTTAAAGCCGGCGCCGGTGTGGGCGGCGGCGCGATGGCCGCTCATTTCGCGAATGCAGAGCGCGCTCATGAAGGCGCCCCCATACGCCGCGCCGCGGCCGATGATCTCAATATTCGCCGCCCCCCTGCAGAATCTCTCCAGCTCGCCGCGCATGGCAAAGATGGGACCGAGATAAGCGGAGAAAACCTCGGCCGCGCGCTCCGCCTCCTGCTGCCATGGCCGGCCTGCAATCTCAGAAGCCAGGATGATGGCGGCTGTCGTAGCGTTGGTGTAGGTCTTGGTAGCGTTGCCGTATTCCGGCCCCGCCAGAATGGGAAGCTTGTTTTCCGCCAGATGCCAGCAGGCGCTGGCGGGGTTGTTACAGATCAGGCCCAGGGCCTGATTGCCCCTCGCTTGAAGAGTTCCACTAGTTCAGCACTCTCCCCGGAGGTGGTAAGCAGGATAGAGAACGCCGCCTCATCCCACACCGAGGACGCATAATGCAGCCACTCTCCGGCATCGACCGGGAATGCGAGACGCCCGTGCGACTGCAGCAGTACCGATCCGCTGATGGAAGAACAATAGGAAGCGCCCATGCCGATAAACAAGACAGGACCTTTTTTTCGAAGCCAATTCGCGAATCTTCCTGAGCTCAGCCCGAATGGTAGAATCGGCAGCGTATGCCCGGAGTAGCTGGCGAAGCTGTTCCGGCTGTTCCCGGCACTCGATTTCCAGGATCTGGGTTCCCGTCGCGGTAAGCAATTCCTTAGCCGGCTCAATGCCGGCTATCCAGCGCGGTGGGTCCTTTTTGTATTCTGCCATGACACCTTCCTCGAACAAGAGAAACCCCCACTTTGTTAGAAAAGATTCGTTAAAAAGAGGGATCAATCCCTGTGCTTAAAGGTTATCATTCGGCATAGGTGAAAACGTATTGGACGACCCATCCATTAGCCAGCCGTACGTGAATCAGGCCTTCATCCGCAAGGTCTCCTTCATCGCTGGATTGGGAGGCATACTTTACGGCTTTGACATGGGTGTCATTGCCGCCGCCTTGATCTTCGTGCGCGACTCATTCCATCTCTCGACCATGATGCAGGAGGTCCTGGTCATTGCGGTGCTGGTCGGCGTGATGATCGGCGCGCTTGTAGGCGGCACCATCGCTGACCGCATCGGCAGACGCAAAACGCTGATCTGGGGGGCAGTCCTTTTCATCGCCGGGTCCGTCCTTGCGCCATTATCCCCCAACGTCTACGTACTGTTCATTGCCCGCGCACTGCTCGGAGTGGCTGTTGGCTTTACTTCGGTTACGGCGCCCGTATATGTCTCCGAGCTTGCTCCCCCGAAAACGCGCGGGATGCTTATCGGCTTATACCAGTTTGCCCTTACCTCAGGGATTGCTGTCGCCGATCTGGTAGGTTACTGGTTTGCCGGACCGCAGGGATGGAGGCTGATGTTTGCTTTTGGGCTGCTCCCGGCGCTGCTTTTTCTGTTCATGGTGCTTACCGTGCCGGAGAGTCCTCGCTGGCTGTATGCGCACAACAGGTTCGCCGAAGCCGAGTCCGTGCTCAAGTCATATACAGATGAGGCGGGCGCGAGACTGCTGTTGGAAGACATTCGCGTCAGCCTGCTGACGAAGATGGAGCGCCGATGGAGCGCACTCTGGAGTCCCGCGGTGCGCGGTTCACTCTTTATCGCCGTCGGCTTTATGCTGCTGACTCCCGCGACCGGCATCAACGCCGTTCTCTATTACGGCCCTCAGATATTCTCGCTCGCCGGCATCAGTTCTGATAAAAGTGCAATCTTCGCCACCTTTCTGGTTGCCATTACCAATGTACTCGCGACCGTGATCGCCCTGGTGCTGGTGGACCGTCTAGGCCGGAAGCCCCTTCTCTATGCAGGCATCGGCGGCATGACGGCCGCGCTCTTCGTGCTGGCTATTTGTTTCCACAGTCAAGCAGCGCTAGGCAAGTCCCTGGGCATCATAGCCACCGCGTGCTTGATGTCTTTCATCGCCTGCTACGCGTTCAGTATCGGGCCCATCGCATGGATACTCGTCTCTGAGGTATTTCCCTTGCGCTTGCGCGGCCGGGGCGTCGCTGCCGCCACACTGAGTTTCGGTACTTCAAATTTTATTGTGTCGCTTACCTTTCTATCGCTCATCAAGGCCGTGGGTAATTCGCTTACCTTCGTAATCTTCGGGGTGTTCTGCATTCTGACGCTCGTCTTTGTGCGCTTTGTCATTCCAGAGACCGCTGGACGTGAGTTAGAGAGTATTAGCGCGCGGCAATCCGTAGTTGCGCCGTAACACCTGAAGGTAGGCCCAGCAGTGAATTCATCCGTACCCGAGGTTATCGGTCGATGTGGCAACAAGAACCCTCCAGCGCCAGTGGGAGTCGGCAGGAGATAGCGATAGCGTCAGAGACGGGCTATGTCGTAGGCGCCGATATTGGGGGCACCAGCCTGCGTCTTGCTCTTGCCGGTATGAACGGCGAGGTCCTGGCTAAATGGAAGGTCTCGACTGCGGGCATTCGTGACCCGGAGGTCGTCGTGCGCCTGATTCAAGAAGGCGTGGAGGATCTGCTACAACAGAAGCTTTTATCGCGAAGTTCGTTGCGCGCGTTTGCGGCCGGGGCCCCCGGCGTCACCGATGTGGACGAGGGTGTTGTGCTGGCAACGTCTTATCTCATGGGTTGGCGAGACGTTCCGCTGCGCGCGTTGCTGGAAGCCGGCCTTGGCGTGCCGGCGGCAGTAGAGAACGATGTGAATACGGCCGCGATTGCAGAGAGTAAGATCGGCGCCGCAAAAGGAATACGGGATTTTGTCTTTCTTGCCGTCGGCACTGGCATCGGCGCCGGCATCGTGCTCAACGGAAGGCTTTTTCACGGCATGAGTTGGTCTGCCGGCGAGATCGGATACATGCTGGTCCCCGGAACCTCGGTGAAGCCCGTGGAAAGTGGGGAACCGGGAGCCCTCGAGAGTGTCGTTGGGGGTGAGGGCATCAAGGCGCAATGGCAAAGCATCTGGCGCGAAGATCGTACCCAGCTTCCGAGAGACCTGGTAGCCACCCAGATATTTGACCACGCCCTTGCCGGTGAAGCGTTAGCGCAAACGGTTCTGCAACGGTCCGCGCAAACCCTCGCCTACGCGGTCTACAACATGGCGGTTGTTCTCAACTGCCCGCTGTTTGTCTTGGGTGGCGGCGTAGGCATGCATCCCGCCTTGTGGAAGCTTACGCAGGAGATTCTCGCCCAGCGCGATAAGCGAGTACAGCCCAAGTTGCTACGCAGTACGCTGGGTCCTGACGCACAGGTAAACGGAGCCATTCACCTGGCGATCGATACCGCAGCGTCGCGCTTGCTTTCCAGCTGAACAGCATGCCCCTTCGTCGCCGTAGTTTCCCTACCCTTCTTCCACATCTTTTTTTTCCAGAACTCTGGACGGGAAATTCTCAGCCGTCCCTGCGGGACTGAGTTTGTTTGTTGAGTTCTCACACAGACTCTTTAGCCCCTGCGTCCAGAGCGCTCAAGAACTGCAAACCCAGCTCAGTTGTTCTTCCAGTATTGATTGAAGCCTTTGTAGTCCGAGGGCAGATTCGCCAAAATAATGCGCTTAAGCTCAAGCATATCTGCTGAGCCCAGCTGCTTATAAAGCACTTTGCCGTCTCCTGACAGCAGAACGGTATAAGGCACAGCAGAGTCCCACTTAGGATCAAACGCGGTTTGCAAGCTCGCCGTATCTTGCGAGTCGAAAAGATAATTGCGGCTGGTCGCATGCTTCTTCTGGAGAAAACGCAATACGCTTGGCTGCTCGTCCGGCATATTGGCCGACACGGTCACCACGGAATAATCGCGCGCGCCATACATGCGCAGCGTATCCTGCAAGTCGGCAAACTCCACGATGCACGAGCCACACCAGGTCGCCCAGAAATCAATCAACATCATCTGATGGGTAGGGTTGGTGCGCAGCTTTGCTAGCTCCCCCTTCGAAATCATTTCGACAGTAACCGGCTGCTCGTTGATCTTTTCCAGCGCCGCCTGCCTCCCGGCCGCTTTCTCGCTCCATTTGGTGGAGCATCCAAAGACGCCGGTGTGTTTCACCGCTACTTCCTTGTGGGCAAGCAGCGCATCGATCGCGTTGCGAGCGTCCTGAGTCTTGACCAGCTCTGTTCGGTAACTGTTATCGATACGTCCTTCATAGCGAAGATGCCTTTGTTGATCGAAAATGAAAGCGTGCGGGGTAGCCTGCGGTCCGTAGGCCCGCGTCACCTTTTGCGTGTCGCCGTCATAGAGATACGGATAGGTCAGGTGCTTGTACTGCACGCGGATCTTCATCTCCGGCAAAGTGTCGCTCAGGTCGGAGGAGTCCAGTTCATCGATGCGAATGGCTTGGGGATCGTTACCCTGGATCGCGACTACAGCGACACCCTTATCCTTGTAGTCGGTCGCCAACTGCTGGATGCGCTTCTCATACATCTGCGCGATCGGGCAATGATTGCAGGTAAAAACCACCACCAGGATCGGGCTGGACGCGTAATCGCTCAGCTTGTGTATCTGACCATCCACACCTGGGAGTGCGAAATCGGGAGCGGGCGAACCGAGGGCAAGAGTAGGATGAACCTCCGCTGCCGAGGCAATTCCCAGAGTCATCAATAACACGGCGAGCAACTTCCACATGGTTGTCTCCCTTCCCTTTAGCAAATTAGTTTAGCGCTACTTGCAGGCCATATTGGCGGCCGGCGCAGGCTGCGGCGTGATGTCAGCGGATTCCAGTCCCATCGCCCACTTGATTGCCTCGGTGTACATCTTCTGCAGCCGGGGATCGTCCCAATTGTCCTTCGGGTGCCCGAGGGTCGAGTAGTAGACGCGGCCTTTCCCGTAAGACTTCGCCCAGGTAACCGCAAAATCATGATCCTGGCGATGCACCTTGGGGTTCTTAAGGTCCAGCTTGCAGGGATCGAGACGCATCAGCACGCGCACCTTATCGCGAGAAAAGTCTTTCATCTGGTAGACCTCATCGTGCAGGACGAACTCATGTGGCCATTGCTGCATGCCCGGAAACGCAGGGTCTTCAACAATGATCGGCGCATCGAAGGTCAGCCACGGATGCTCATCGAAATCTCCTCCAAGCATGTCGACAAACTCAGGCCACTTGACCCAGGTGATTGCTGCGCTGTGCACACCGACCAATCCCTTTCCATCGTCATGGATAAAGGAGAGAAAATCTGCTTTCTGTTGCGCATCCATTTCCAGGTCGCCACCGGTGAACATCAGGATCGCGTCAAAATCATTGAGATTCTTGGCGTTGTATTCGAGCTTCTTCTTGGTCAACACTTCAGTGTCAGTGCGGATAGTCGTGTCCCACAGGCCAGTCTGCTCGCCCAGGTGCTCGATGACCGCCATGGCATGAGAGACCGACTCGTGGCGATATCCCTTTTCCTCACCCAGGACAAGCAGGTGCTTCTTGGCAGGCGCCTGCCCAACTGCGAGGTTACACATAAACACGGCAGCAAACAGCCACGCCAGACGGGTCATTTTCATGAGAAATATTCTTTCATAAAACAATTCGCAGGCCCCCGACGGTAGCCGGGAGCCTGAGTGATCTGCTAACGCATCCTTGCAAGCAAACGGTTTAGAAAATGATCTTGCCGCTTATCTGACCGATGCGAGCCGATGCGGTGTTAGTGGCCTGGCCGAACTGGCTGCTATTCGCATTACCAATCACGTCGGTGAAGTTGGCATGGTTAAAGACGTTAAACATCTCGATGCGCAGGTTGAGGGCTGTTCTCTCGGTAAGTTTCGTGTCTTTCTCCACACCCATATCTGTGTTGATTGATCCCGGCCCGTGGAAGAGGAACTGCTTCGCGCTGCCAGTGACGCCACAAACTTCAAAGCCGCAGCTCAGATTACCGGCAAAGGCCGAGGTGTTGAAGAAGTTATGTCCAGCAAGACGCGGGTTCAATTTCTGCAGCGGACGCCACCTGGTTCGGATAGTCGAGATTGATGTTGGTCAGAGCGGCATCGCCGCTACTCTGCAGGCTGACTGGGAACCCGGTGTTGAAGCGGCTGATGCCAGTGATGTGCCACCCGTCGCTGTACCGGTGGGGTCCCATAGAAACGCGCAAACGGAAGGTTCCAGTTGTAACTGGCTACAAAGTTATGACGCATGTCCCATGACGATTGGCCATAGTTACGATTGGGATCGCGAGGGTCCCAGAGGGCGCCCACGTCATCCAACGATTTGGAGTAGGTGTAGGAAAGCAGGTACGTGACGTCGCGAGCCCGGCGCTCCGCCGAAACTTGCAACGAGTTGTAGTTCGAGTTTCCCGAGTTCTGCACGTATTCTGACTCGGCAAAGGCCACAACCGGGCCCCCGCTGGAGTTGTGGTAATTGGGGCTGATCGTCTGGTTGTCGATCGGCCCCACTAAAGTGCCGTAGATCGTCTGTGCCGTTCTGCGTGTAGACGCCAGCCTCGGCATACGGTCCGCAACCCGCCAGCGACAGGCAGAGGGACGAATCACCGTAGAGCAAAGCACGGCATGCTCAATGTGGTGGGCTAGGGTTCCCACGTAAGCCACCGTCAACACTGTCGACTTATCAAGTTGCCGCTGGACCGAGAGGTTGAAGTGCTGGGCGGTGTCGGTCTTGTTGTGGTTGTAGTAACCGGGCACGTAGAGAGGCATGAGGTTGCCAAACTGGAAGTTGGGAAACGGACCCGGGACCCGATGGGAAGGTAAATGGAAAATGCTGACCTTGCGAGACCCCAGTCGGCCGGGTGATGTAGGGGCTTCCGAACTCCACCGGTTGTGGCGAATCCCAATAGAGTCCCCAGGGAGCATCGCCGAGAATACCGAAGTTGCCATTATCCGCGACGCCGAGGTAATAAAGACCGAAGGCCGCACGAATGCTGGTTTTGCCCGCAGCTCCCCACAGGCCGCCGGAGGGCGCGTAGGCGATACCGATGCGCGGTCCAAAGTTGCGTCCACCGGGTGGGGGAGATGGTGCTCGGAACCCCCGGATCACCCGGAACCAGGTTGCCCGGGGGCGAGTTGGGGAACTTGACGGATTGTTCTCCCGGAACTGGAGTCGTCAAACGGCCGTAGACATCGCTCCAAGGCCGGGCGACGTCCCAGCGGAAGCCGGCGTTAATGGTGAGATTGGGCGCCGCCTTCCAGGAATCCTCGATGAAGAGCGCCACCGTAACGGGTACGGTTGTCGAGCAGCTGGATGGAGCATTGGATGAAAGAGGCCGGAGCACCGATAAAGTAGTCAGAGACGTCCGCCCCTGTCTCGACGCCGTTAAAGTTGAAATAGCCGTTTGGTCCGCAGGTGTTGCGGGCATTCAGTTGGTAGTACCGGAAGTCGCCCCCAAAGCTGAGCGAGTGATTGCCGATGGTCTTGCTGACATTGTCGCCAACTCCGTAATTGGTTTCAGGCTGATAGAGATTCAACCAGTTGTTGCCGATGGCAAAGCTGTTGAAATAAAGGGTCGGCACCGATGATGGGTATCCCGGAGGCCCGGAGTTCACCAGGCCACCGGTCGCGCCATTGGTATTGATGCCGTACTGAGAGTAGGAACTGATCGCCGACGAGGCTAGAAGGCTGTGCGGTGTGAACTGCACTGCGGAAGAATTGGATGCGGGCAACGTTGACCGTAGTCGCCCCGATGGTTTTCGTGTTGCTCAAGACGAACAGCTGGTTTCGTGACGGTTGAGTTACTGGAAAGCCGGGCAGAGTCGGCAGCCCCGGGTTGGTGGTGGCCTGGCATAGACTGGATTGACGGCTGTTGCATCGTCGTAGTGGTAGTAGAACGACCAGTCTCCCGTCTTTTGATTGACGAAGTCGATACGCTCCGCCATATTGGTATCGACGATGGTTCCCACGTGGCTCGAGTCCTCATAGTTGAAACCGCCTGCCTGATTTGCTGTCGGGAATGAGCGGCAGAGTCAGCTTGGACACGGGGTCCATATAGGCGGAGATGTTGTGGCCAGGCACCACATTGCCGTTGTTGTCGGTGGTCATCACCGCCGTGCCGAGCTGGTTATAAAGTGTTGGTGTGCAAGCCGGAGGCTGGCATGTTCCTCCCGCACCGTGGATGATTCCGCCGCCTCGTGCCTGCAGGGTTGCGGCCCATGCGTCACCCTGCACCGGGGCATCCAGGATGGCATCGGAGAAGATGCCGTTGCGCTCATCATTGCTGAGTACCTGCACCAGCCCTGTGCTCGCTCCCGCGTTCTGGCGCGTTTGTTGAAAGTCGGTGAAGGTAAACAGCTTGTCCTTCCATGATAGGACCACCGATGACCCCACCGTACTGGTGACGCTTCAACTCGGCCTTTGTGGAGTCGAAGTAGTTGATCGCGTCCAGCTTCTGGTTGCGGTAGAACTCGAAGACAGTTCCATGAAAGCTGTTTGTTCCGGACTTAGTCACTGTGTTCATGACGGAGCCGGTGAACTTGCCGTACTCGGCGCTGAAGCTATTGGTGATGAGACGAAACTCAGCCACCGAGTCAGCGTCCGGAATCAAACCGGCGCCCATATTCTTGGTCTCATTGACCTCGGCACCATTTACCAGGAAAGCGTTCGCCCACTCGGGCTGGCCGTCAGTGGAGACATTGCCCGATGAGCCGTAGAGGCCGGAAGCGGGCGCGCGATCGTTATAAGTGCTCACCGTATTCGAGGGAGCAACGCCGGGCTGAAGTGAGAGCAGATCGAGGTAGGAGCGGCCGTTGAGCGGCATGGACAAAATCTGCGAAGACGTGATGGTGGTACCCATCGAGGTATTTGCCGTATCGACCTGCACCGTGCTGGCGTCGACAGAGACCGTCTGGCTTACGTTGCCCACCTTGAGAACGAAATCGAATTTCAGGGCATCGTTGACGTTGAGATTGATGTTCTCAACCACTCCATTCTCGAAAACCGGCGTTGGAAGCGGTCAGGCGATAAGTTCCAGGAGGGAGTGCGAGGAAGGTGTACTGCCCCGACCCATCCGTGGTCGCCGTACGGGTATAGCCAGTGGACGTCTGGATCACGGTCAGGGTCGCATTCGGAAGTACGCCGCCGGAGCTGTCACGGACGTAACCGAGAATGGATCCGGTCACATCAGCCCGCAGAGGAGCGGAACTGCCCAGCACAGCCAAACCGAGACAACACAGACATAGGTAGCGGCCAACCAGCACGGTGAAGGAAGGGACAACGAGGAATTTCTTCAGCTCTCGGAGAAATGGCATTTCTAACCTCACAGAAGCGCGGGATTCTGGGGCCGGGCAGGCGCGCTTTCGCGGTCTGCCAGTTTACTTTGTAAAGTTCCATAAGGATGTATTAAAGAGCCTGCGTAATGCAACTACTTTTTACAGGCTTTTCAAAATAGCCCGGACCGGTGTGGTTCAGTGGCACAAAACAGGGGCTAGTGGCGTCCGCAGTGGAACGCTCCGCAGTGGTTAGGGCTTTTGGCAGTTGCCCGTGAAACCATTTCCAAACGCCAAAAACGAGATTAAATAATAACTAACGATTACTAAGGGTTTGTCTCTGGCGCGAAGCCTTTGCCGTCCTTCCAATAGGTCTAGGGCAGTTAGAGAGGAAGCGATCAAGCCGCAGCCCTGCTGCCGGAGGCCTTCAGTTAGGGTTTCTGGATCAGTATCCGATCGCGCGGACGAAAGCTCTCCGGCGTGCCCTCTGCAGGATTTACAAAGATGATGTCCTTAGGGTCGCGTCTCGGCGTATCGATGGCAAGAAAGACGACCGGCCCCTCAAGGATGGCGGGTAGAGCGTGCACAACGCGGCGCTTGAAGAAGAGTAAGTCGCCCGGAGCGAACTCGGCTCCGTTCGAGGCGTCTCCCATCCAGAATGTGCCTCTGCCCGAAAGAACATAGAGATACTCGTCGGAGCCCGCATGATAATGCGCCGGTGTCTCGCGGTAGACCCGGAAAACCCGGGAGCTTGCTGCCTCTTCATCCGTGAGGTAGGTATCCAGCAACAGGGTCTCCGCGGTATCCGGAAAGGATCGGGCGACTTCATTCACATGGAACCGCTGGAAGCTTTGTTTCTCTGTCATGATGTCCTCCACCGCCAGTTGATTCCATCGATCAAGAAATTCCCGCGGAGCGCAGCCATTGCTGCCTCAAGTATAGCGGCGCGAACCAGCACGTAATCCGTGTCGAAGGTGGAGATGGACAAGATGCTGATGCCGGCCTTCGCAAGAGGATTGAGGATGGCCGAAAGAACGCCCACCGCTGAAAACTCGAGCTTTCCCTCGACCGTGAATGCCCTCCAGCCGGGTTCGCAGTGTACTGCCTCAGGCACCGACCCCGCCGGACAGATGATAGACAGCTCATGCGCGGTGCGAGTGACAGACACCAGGGGTTCGGCCGAAAAGCTCAGCCACGAGGGAATCGCTGCATCAGGCGGAAGCCGCACGATTGCCAATTCACCGTCGAGCAGTCTAAGAACCCGCTCTTCACCGGGAAGCAACGGGACTACCTCGGGGGAGTGGCGGCCTCGCGGTGGACCCGCGGGATTGCCGACCGCGTTCGCGTTTCCTGGTCCCCCCACCTGTTGCACCACGGGCAGCCTCTGGTCGACTGGCGGCAGAGGAGGAAAGGGAGCATGTGGCTCTGCCTGGTACCAATAGGCAACCGAGTAGAAATTGTCGGAACGATGATTGGCGTTTCCGTGCTCGATCGTGGCCTTGAAAGACCGCCTGAAAGGGATGGGGGCGTCAAGATGAAAACGGTAGACGCTCGATCGGCTGCCCGCCAGTTCCGGGCCGACCACCGGCGCCCCGTAAAGCTGATACGAGAAAGGCTTTCCTCCGAAATCCCACGCGCCCAGGAAGTAATCCTCCGAGCCGGTGCCTGAAATCGCAGGGGTCGCGTCGTCATCGACAAAGAACATGTCATCGCCTTCGCCCCACCAGCCATCCTGGTTTTGCATAACCGACATGGTGACACCTACGAACTGGCCGCTGCCTTTGGCCTGCATCCACACGTAATTGTCTTCGCCATTGAGATTCCGCTTGTCATCCACCAGCGGATCGCCGTTGCTCGTCCAGTTGTTTGTCCATCCATGGTTGGGCTGGGCCTGACGATATTGCGCGTGGAAATACAGGGTGCCGATGGGCAGTGGATGGGAGTCTGTCTGGTAATCGATGTTGTAGTACAGACTGCCGATCGGCTGCTTGCCCTCGTTCGTAATCGTGACCTTGGCATGCCGCTGGAAGGGCATGGGGAAAAAGCTGTTGAGGCTGTTTTCGCTTCCCACCGACAGCAACTCAGACTGCCAGGAGTAGTAGTCGCCCAGGCCCAATCCGAAGAAGTCGCCGATCGGGGCTTCCACACTGGGCGTTGCCTCGCCATCCCAATAGATGCGCAGGACGATGCGTTTTAGATGGTAGGGCTCATCGCTCGCGATGGTGAACCAAAGATGGGAAATCTTGCCCGGGCCGTCCGTGTCCAACAGGGTCAGCGGATGCGCCGGGCTCAACCCTGCGGGCATCTGCATTGGCGCCGGTTGGGTCTGAACTGGAAGCGCGGTGCGAGGTATAGGTCTGTAGGCGAGTCAGATCCGGTTGCCACGTTCCGTTCTGATCTTGAGCCACGAGCGATAGACTCGTCGCCAGAAACACAAACCCGATAAATTGCCTCACGATAGCTTCCTCATTCTGAAATCCCGCGACGGCGCCCGTTTACTCAGCGATCTCCTTGAAAGAGAGAATCGGCTTCAGACGCTTATCTGTCAAAATCTTACCGTGCGGTCAGCTTCCTAGGGCAATTATGTGTTGCAGGATTACCTCTCCCGTCCGGGCATCTGCGCTGTTGAAGCGGAAGGAGCGAGCGCTTTTCTCGAAGCGCAGATTTCTTACTTCCTCGATTTTCCTCAGGATGGTCAGCTTTCCATCACGCTCGAGAGCCGCATCGACGGCGCCGGGTTTGCCCGCAAACAGACTGTAGGCAGGGGTCCCAAGGATCGCGGCCTCGCGAGCCATGGTGCCGCCTCCGCTCAAAACGGCGTCGGAATGCGCCATTAAGCTGAGCGCGTCCACCGCTTTGTCGGAAACCCGGAAGGGGGCCGAGCGCATTCCGTAGGAACTTTTCAGCTTTTCTCCTTGTTCCTGGGTCCGCGGCAGCACGATGACTTGTGCGTCCCGATCTCCACGCAGACGCTCCACCAGCGCCCGGAAAAGAACTTCGGAAAAAGGATCCTGGTAATGAGCCCAGGTGGCGGGAGGACGGACGGTGATAATCAGCCGGCCGGGATCCAGTTCCAGCTCATCCATCACCCCGGGTGAGTTGTGCCAGCCGCTCAGATAGACGTTTTCCTTGAAACCCGGATAGCGGATCACCTTTTTCATGTTTACGTGCTGGCGCTCCAGGGTGACGGAGGGAATCGTCTCCGGCAAGAGAAGTTTCGTTGCCATTCTCGAAAAGAGTTCCGAGTAGACGAATTCGTAGTCGTAAATAGTCATGACCGGAATGCGCAAGAACCACGCGGCGAGCACCTGGGCGCGTGAGCCGTGATTCACTGCCATGGCGGGACGGTTTTTGCGCCCGTACAAGGCAAGGCGCACGCCCCGCACGACGGTAGCGAGTGCCCGGGTCACAAAGAAATGAGGCGTGCGGTGCCGGCCGATGACCACGTAATGCAGCCCATGCGATTCCGCAATCTCTTCCACCTGGCCGAAGCGCCTGGCGGTAAGCAGAACTTCATAGCCGGCCTCTTCGAGTCTCCTGATGAGAGGGGGGAAGAAGTGGGCGTGGGGCGAGTTATCCAGGTCGATCCAGATGCGCATTTTGCTTCCCGGTGAGCATCATAATCCAACCGGCCTGACAAATCTCACCAGCTGGCAATCCGGACCGGATCCGGCGAAGCGCTTGCCAACAGCAATTTGGCAAGTGCGCGCAGCATCCAGGCTTGCCCCCACCGCATGTACGGCGCGCGGTTGGTCCAATGGCGGTGGCGCTGATAGTAAAACGCGCCATCGGGAGCCGCCATGTTTCTCATCGTCCAGTGGAAGGTTTTCTGAGGCAAGCTCCAGGGCCTGCGGGTCGATCGAAGAAAATGCGATGAAGTGCAGGATGGCCTGCGCACAGGCGTGAATATCGATGGGAAATGTCCGGTCATGGAAGTACTTCGGAGCTCCCTCGGCGGTAAAGAAAGTAGTCTGATAGTAGCGATGCCCCAGGAGCATGGCGTCTTTGAAGGTGCGGTCGCCGGTGATCCGCTGATAGTCGAGCAGCGCGCAGACGTTGTAAGAGGTGTGAAAACCGTCGATCCAGCGTTGCCGGCGCAGCCGCCCGTAATACCATCCGCCGCTTTCCAGCTGGCCCCTTTGCAGAAAGACCATGGCTTTGTGGGCCAGGGAAAGATACTCCTGGTCTTCCCGCAAGCTGCCGATGCGCGCCAGAAAAACGGCGGCCAGCGCGCTGCTGTTGTAAATCTGCGTTTTGTCCTTCAGGCGTGTAGCTGAAACAGATCTCGTCCGCGGACTCAAAGGAACGATTCAAGCGGGTAGCCAGAAAGCGGGCCACCGACTCGGCAATCTCCAAAGCCTCCGGGTCGGCGAAGACTTTGTGCATCTCCATCATTGCGGTCCCGCAAAAATACGACGCGATACAGTTAGGGGCAAACGCCGGCAGCCGCGCACCGCGGAGCGAGACGTAGTCCCAGTCGTAGCCCCAGCAGTATTCCGCTTCATTTGGCGAACGGAGCCGGATCAGCTCGTTCTTGAGCCACGCTGCCTCAGCGGAGACGTCGTAGCCGGCTTGCGCCAGGTCGCAATAGGCCGAAAGGCACAGACCCAGAGCCTTGGGATTGCGGCTCGGGGGGATTTTCAAGGCTTGGCGAAGTCGCAGACCGGCGAAACGCTTGCCGGCCTGTATAAAAAGGATCGCGGGCAAGGCTTTCCGTGCCCAGGCCCCGCTCAGGTAGGGCGAGTTGAGCAAGTCAAACGGCTCATATCCAGCGAACTGCCTGGTTTCGATCCATCTGCGCAGCGCTTCCAGCGCCTGAGTCAGACTGGGGGACTCGCTTAAGGCGCTCTGCGTCACAGAGGCACAGGCTCCGCGGCGCAGGCGCGATGGCCCTGCCAGGCCTCCTTGAGGATATGCACAATTCGCGGAGCAGTCTGGCCATCCCATAGCGGGGGGCGCAAGACGGTAGACCTGTCCGGGCTCGCCGTTCTCGAGGACGTCCAGAGCGTTGTCCAGTAAGCGGCGAGGGTCGCATCCGACCACCCTGTTGGTGCCCATGGAGACGGTGACCGGCCGTTCCGTGTTTTCGCGATAGGTCAGGCATGGCACGCCGAGGAAGGTCGTCTCTTCCTGCACTCCGCCCGAATCCGTGATGACCATGACCGCATGCTGGATGAGGTCGAGAAAGTCCAGATAGGAAGCGGGCGGCATCATCCATAGGCCTGGTCCGGCGATTTCTCCCCCGTTCCAGGTTTTCACCGCTCTGAGCCCAACCGCCTTTCGTGCCGCTTCGATGTTCCGTGCCGTTCTCGGATGCGCTGGGAAAACGACGGGAATACGCTGCGCAACCTGGGCGATGGCGTCAAGGGTGCGCGTTAGCTGATCCTGGTCATCCACGTTGGAAGGGCGATGGAGCGTGAGCACGGCGTAGGCTTGCGCGTTCAGGCCCAATTCCGAGCGCAACGAGGATGCCCGCGGACTGTTCCATGGCCCTCATGAGGGAATCAATCATCAGATTGCCGACGAAGAAGACCTTGCCCGGGTCGACTCCCTCGTTCGACAGATTCTGGTTGGCGCTTTCCTCCGTGGTAAAGAGCAGGTCCGACAGGGTATCGGTCAGGATGCGGTTGAGTTCCTCAGGCATAGTCCGGTCAAAGCTGCGCAATCCCGCCTCGACGTGCGCGACTGGAATTCTTTCCTTTGCGGCCACCAACGCGCAGGCGACGGTTGAGTTCACATCCCCCGCGACCAGCACCATGTCTGGGCGGTCGAGCTCGACGAGCTCTCCAAACTTGCGCATAATCTCTGCGGTTTGTGCGTAATGCTTGCCTGATCCGACTTCCAGGTTGTAATCAGGATGCGGCAGGTGCAACTGATCGAAGAAAACCTGGGACATGCTGTAGTCGTAATGCTGGCCGGTATGCACCAGGACCGGCTCAATTTCTTCATGCAGGCGCAACTCGGCCAGGAGCGGGGCGATCTTCATCATGTTCGGCCTGGCGCCGACGATGCTCATGATTCTCAAGCGGTTGTTGCCCATCCTTGCTCGTTTCCCATGATCGCAGACCTGCTCCGACGGTCGAAGTTGCCCTTATGTCTTGCTTGGGATTAAGTGTACCCAGAGATGCCAACCGAGAACACCCGCAAGCGGTTTTAGGAACGATACAGGGAGAGGGGGAGCATGCATGTGATCCTGATAGCTCTTCTCCAGCGCGAAACCTGGAAAATCCTTCTCTACAGCGGACTAGATCGTAGACCTTACTGTAGGGGTTGGATGGCCCGTCTGTGTTGGCGTGAATGAAATTGGACATCCTGAGGTACTTCCATAGCCCCATCCTGTTCGCGTTTTCGATATGGCCGGCGATGATGCCGGTCCCTTTTGCTCGAGCCAGGTAGAGAACGGCGATACCCAGCCGGCGCACGACTGAAATGGACAATAGATAATTGAGCGAGCGGCGTGCATAGAGCATCATGATCAGGCGTCCGCCCGGCTTGAGCACGCGGGCAATTTCTTTTTGTACCTCTATCACGTCAGGGATATGGTGGAGGACGCCATGGGAGAACACGATGTCAAAGCTGTTGTCAGGAAAGGGCATCGACCGAGCGTTGCCGCGTTCCAGCCGCTCATAAGGAAGCCCTCGAAGCCGTAACCTGGTCGCAACCCGGCTTATGGATTCGGGCGACAAGTCGAGGCCAGACCATATGGCCCCTCGACGGATAATCTGCTCGGAGTCAGCTCCTTGTCCTAAGCCAATTTCCAGAACGCGTTTGCCCTTGAAATCGATCGCATCCAGGCGCCGCAAAATGTGCGCTTCCCGGCTGTAGCGAAAGGCATCGTAGCGCTGAAAAAATGCCTCGTGATCCGCGTTGAGGCTCTCCACCTGGCTCTCACCGCATGGGTGAGTGTCCCAGAATTCGCGGATCGCCTGCTCGGTCACTTCGTCCATAACAGACCCTGCTGTTAGGGTATAAGCTTGGTGCCTCTCATGTGTGGAATCTCCGGCGTACTGGCATTCAAGAACAGCAACTTCGAAGTGACGGCGGAGTATCTTGTCCGCATGCGGGAGACGATGGTCCATCGCGGCCCGGATGGCGCCGGCTTATGGATTTCGCCCGACCGCCGCGTGGGTCTGGCACATCGGCGGCTTTCCATCATTGATCTCTCCACCGCCGCTGCTCAGCCCATGAGCAATGGGGACGGATCGCTGCAGATCGTCTTTAACGGTGAGATTTACAACCATGCGGAGATCAGGCGCGAGCTTGAAGAAAACGGACATCGCCGCTGGAAAACGGATCACTCGGACACCGAAGTTATCCTGCACGCCTTTGAAGAATGGGGCATCGCATGTCTGCAGAAATTTCGCGGCATGTTCGCCATCGCCCTCTGGGATGCAAAGGCGCGCCGCCTCTGGCTCATTCGCGACCGGATCGGCATTAAGCCGCTCTACTACAGCATTCATCACGGACGGATCACCTTCGCATCGGAAATCAAAGCCCTGCTGCAGGATCCCGACCAGGCCTCGTGCCGTCAACGAAGAAGCGTCTGTTTCACTATCTGTCTTTCATCTCCACCCCCGCGCCGGACACGCTGTTCGCAGGGATCCATAAACTGCAGCCTGGCTCGTTCCTGACCATCGATGCGGATGGCCAGCACCGTGAAGAGCGGTACTGGGATGTTCTTGACCACACCACGCCGCTGACCGGCGTTTCAGAAGAAGAGATCGCTGAGCGCCTGCTCGCGGAACTGCGCACCAGCGTGGCGCTGCGCACCGTCAGCGACGTTCCCGTGGGAGTTTTTCTCTCCGGCGGAATCGACTCCAGCACCAATGCTGCGCTCTTTTCCGAGTCGGCTTCAGAAAGGGTAAAGACCTTTTCTGTTGGGTACGACAGAGACTATCGCGGCTGCAAAAGCGAATTGCCGCAAGCCCGTCAATTCGCAGCCCGCATCGGAGCCGTTCACCATGAGCGGGTTCTTACCCAGCAGGACTTTCTCGACTTCCTTCCGCGCATGGTTTACCTGCAGGATGAGCCCATTGCCGATCCGGTCTGCATGCCGGTTTATTTCCTCTCCAAGCTGGCGCGCGATAACGGCACGGTCGTCGCCCAGGCAGGGGAAGGCGCGGATGAGCTGTTTTGGGGCTATCGAGCGCTGGAAACAAATCCTGAACTTGATTCGCTGGAATGGATATCCAGTTCCACGCGCGGCCAAGAAGCTTGGCCTGCTTGGACTGAGCGCGCTCGGCAAATCTCATAGCCCCGCCTACGAGCTCCTTTGGCGTGCGAGTGCCGGATTTCCGGTGTTCTGGGGTGGGGTCCACGCCTTCTCGCAGCGCGAAAAACTGGACCTGCTTTCGCCCCGCCTCCGGCGACGTTTTCGGAATCAGACTTCCTGGCAGGCGATACGCCCGATCCACGAACGGTTCATGCAAAAAGCCTGGGAAAAGACCCCGGTAAAGTGGATGACCTACCTTGACCTGAACCTGCGTCTGCCGGAACTGCTTCTCATGCGGCTCGACAAGATGGGCATGGGCGTGAGCCTGGAGACGCGTGTTCCTTTTCTCGATCACAAGTTTGTCGAGCTGGCGATGAGCATTCCGGAGCAGGTCATCACGCGCGGCAACGAATCAAAGCATATCCTGAAGAAAGCCGGTCAGGGGCCTCATTCCCGATGACATCATCGATCGCAGGAAGCAGGGCTTTGGCGTGCCCATTTACGAATGGTTCTTTGAACAATTCGGCGAATTCGCCAAGCGGGAATTGTCGGCGTTCTGCGATCAAGCCGACTTCCTTGATCGAGCTGCCGTGATGAGGTTGATCCGGTCAGGCCGGGGGCGCGATGCCTGGTTCCTGTTGAATTTTGCGCTTTGGTGGAAGGAATTCATCGCAGGCAAGAACCCGTTCACGGCGAGCCAAACGGAATCGCTGGCTGCGACCCGATAGCATCCGAATATGTACTACAAATTTGCAACGGCAGTCCTGATGGTGATCGCTGGTTCTTCGGGTTGGTCCTTGACCGGCAAGCTTTCAACTGCTCCTGACTTTTTTACCTGCAGCTATTCAGATTCGGTGCACGACGACGACGCGTCTCTTCTGCGACAGAAAGCACCCACTCGTTTTAAGCTGATGCCAAGCCGTTATATGCAAATCGTGGAGGCGGCACGTGGTCATCATTGCACCGGCACGGTCACGGTAGCGTTCAACGGACACAATTATTTGCAGGCTGGAATGAACGACGACGCAGGGGTTCCTGAGCTGATTCCGCTCCTCGCTTCCTCGAGCGGAATGTCTCTTGCGGATACCTTTGACCTTATTGAATTGGTGGTCATCTCTTCAGGGATTCTGATCGGCTATGCCGGCTTTTGGCGCTTGTATCCTGATCGCTGGTCGCGCTGGGTGGGGACAGCGGTATTTCTTTGCCTTGGGCTTGCCCAGGCGACGGTTGCTGATGTCTATGTCTTTCAAACCTCCCCGCTCATCGCCGGCATTCCCTGGATCCTGCATTTCGCGCTTACCTCCCAGCCCTGGGCGCTCAACGTAAGTGCGGTCCTGCTAGCGTTTTGTTGCTCATGGTGTTCTTGGGTGCGGAGCGGTACCATCCTCATTTGCATGGGATTTCTCCTCACGCTATTCATAGTCCGCGACCGCATTCAGAAGATCTTCCTCCCCTTGCTGCTCATCCTTCTCGCTTGTCTCGCGCCAATAATGTTTATGCGCCATGTGTTGGCTCGACGCGACCACCTGCTTTCAACCCTGGGCGATACAACACCCAGCACGAACAGCCATCTGCTATGGCATACCATCTATATAGGCCTTGGATTTGTCCCCAACGCTGATGTGCCGGCGTATAAGGACGCGGTCGCTTTCGATAAAGTCCGGTCGATAGATCCGAAGGTTTCTTTTGGCTCTGAAGAGTATGAGATCATCCTGAAGCATGAAGTGTGGAACATAGCGAAACGACGACCTATGCTGCTGCTCGAGAACTTGGCGGCTAAGGTAGGTTTTTTGCTGCTCTCGGCCTGGCTCGTGTTGTTTCCATCGCGCAGCACGCTTTTTGCCGAGAGGCAGGTTCTCTGGTTGGATGCTGCCTTTGTGGTGGCGATTGCAATGAGCGCAATGAACGTGATCGTTGCGGTACCCATGCCTCGCTATCTGCTCACGTTCCTCTCCCTGACCTTTTTGTACTCCTCGGTTAAGGTGTGCAGAGCGCGCCTTTTGGCGACGGTCAACAAAACACTCCTTGTTCAGCGACAACAAGGTATGGTGTAAGCGATGCCTGACGCGGCGCAGCTCGCCCAATCTCACTGGAACGAGACCCCTCTGTTTCTGACCGAGCAGGAGCGCTACTCCACCTATCCGTGGCTTTACGAGGTCGCAGAGTTTCGCAAGCATCAGGGAGAGAAGGTCCTTGAAATCGGATGCGGAACGGGAAGCGATCTATTGCAATTCGCCAAGCATGGGGCCCTGGCTACCGGGATAGATCTGACGGCGAAGCATGTAGAGCTGGCGCGTAGGCGCGTCGGCGATCTCGCAGTTGTCCAACAAGCGGATGCGCGGCATCTTCCGTTTGCGGATGCAAGCTTTGACTACGTTTATTCGCACGGCGTTCTCCATCACTGCGATGAGCCGGAGCAAGTAGTAGGCGAAATGTTCCGCGTCCTTCGGCCTGGCGGCCGGTTCAATGTACATGTCTATGCCTTGTGGTCCTGCATCACGTTGTGGGGCCTTCTCAGGTTTGGCGGGAGATGGAAGCAGCACATTGAGAACAGTGAAGCGCCCGTTCATATAGATCTCTACACCGGGCGGAAACTAAGGCGACTCTTCGGTCCTGATATCTCGATCGAAAAATACGAATGCCGGCCGTTCAACTTTCTGGCTCCATGGTTTGGCTGGTTTTTGGTAGTCAAGGGTCAAAAGACTTAGGTTCATGATCACGACAGAGAAACCTGCCCACGGCATCTGGCTCGGCACAAGAGACGCGTCGCTCCTGCTTTCATTTGTGCTGGCCCTGTGTCTGGCGACGCTCACACTCTGGATTCCCGCCTATTGGCCTGTCGCTCTCTTCGAGATATGTACGTTTCTCATTGCGGGAGTCGCCCTGGTCCTCGGGAGAGTGCCTGCGCGTGGGACCTACTTCCCATTGTTCGCGTTGGGCTTCATCGTTCTATGGGGATGCTTTCAACTCATCACCGGCTTTACCGTCGACCGCTTCGCGACTGAACGGGCAACTCTGCAGTGGATGACCTGGGCTCGCGATCTATTACATAGGTGTATCTACGCTGAAGGATGAGAGCCTGGCAAGACTCCTCCGGACGGGTATCGTGTGGTTTGGCTTTGCAGTTGCAGTCGAAGCCATTCTCCAGGCATATCTATCGCCCGGAAAAGTGTTTGGTTTATTTCCCACCGGCTACCATGATTTCGTGATGGGGCCGATTGTCTATCACACCCACTTCGCGGCCTTCATGGAGACGATTCTCCCCATTGCTCTCTTCCTCGCACTCAGCGAAGTCGAGGAATTCGTATACCTTCCTGGGGATTTCGGCGGTGTTGCTTACGGCCGTGGTGGTCAGTGCATCGCGCGGAGGCCTTTTGATCGCTTCGCTGAAGTTCTTGGGTTTTGCTTCTGTCGCATCTGCAGAAAGCCAAGGCTGGCCGGAGAATCTGGTTCGCTGCACTGGCATTGGCAGGCGCTACAGGCTGTTCTGACGTTGATTGTGGGATTTGCAACAGCGTCGGCGCGATTTTCTTCGGAGGCCTTGACCGCAGGCGCATTCAGTTTGCCGTCTCCACGCTGCACATGATAGCCGCGCATCCCTGGATTGGCTGGGGACTGGGGTGTTGGCCTGCGGTCTATCCCGCCTTCGCCACATTCGACCCCGGAGCCATCGTCAATCAGGCACATTGCGACTGGTTGCAGTGGACTGCGGAAGGGGGATTGCCGGTCGGGCTCGCGATGCTCTCTCTTGCTCTTTGGGGGATAAGGCCGGCGATTCGATCGATCTGGGGAATCGGCGTGATAGCCGTCCTGGTCCACGCAGCGTTCGATTATCCATTTTCGCGCCCGGCCGTTGGGGCGTGGCCGATTCTGATTCTTTCTATGGCAGCAGCCACCCAACACAGACAGCGCGACTCGCTAGTGATCTATTCGGGGCTGACGGTCGATGACTTACCGCCGCCCAAGCCCAGAGCTACCCCAACAACGGCCCCAGCCGCGATCGCCACGATGACTATGATCTTCGCGTATTGCTGTGTTGAGGTAGAGGAGCAGGCGTGGGGGCGTTGTTCGCTCCGGAGGGGCTTTAGCTTCCGGATTGGCGCCGACTTCTGGCCCCGCGCCATTGGCAGGAACGGTTTCACCGGAAGGTGTGGGGGGCGCCGCTGCGGGAGTGTTTCCCCGCGGAGTATTTCCGCGTATCTCGCTCAGCGGCATCTGGTGAATATCAGAGACCGACATCACCTTGGAAGCTCCCTGCCGCGGCGCGCGGTATCGAAAGTGCTACCTGTGACCTCTACCGACGCGCCAACCAGATCGTCCAGCCCTGACCCCTGGAGTTCATATGTAACGTTCGTCGCTACGTCGGTCAGCAGATAATGCCCGTAACGTCCTGGATGGTCCTTGCGGAGAATGCCATGCAGCGTTAGTTGAACACCTGCTGTGGTGGGGCCTGCCCTGCAGCCGTTGCCGGGAGCGCAGTCTGCTGCGATGGTGTTGCGGGTGAGTTCTGCGGCGGAGCCTGGATAGCAAAGCTCAGCGCCTTTCCCGGCTCCAGTCGAGCCACGAGCCCACCCGTCTGATTGCGAACCTCGGCAGCTCCGCCCTGAGCGGCCACCTTGATATGAGACCTGTCCTGCATGTCTACAAAGACTGCACCTTGCGGAGATAAGGAAGATACTTTCAACCCATTCGCAACCAGTGCGTGGCGGCCCCGCTGGAACGGCCCCTCCCCGCTGCAAAACGGCATACTCGCGGTATACCTTGACGGCTGAGTCTGGCTGGAGGAGCAGATTGGAGCCCCCGGGAAACATGAGATCCGAGGTCACATTTCCCGCCTGTACCACATTCCCTGAAACAGGGTTGAGTTGCCGTGCACGAGCGCCCCATCAACCTGCACCTGGCCGCTCGTCACGACAAAGCCTATGCTCGACGGCGATGCAGCCACACTGACCAGGCAACCACATGTGAACAGCGCGATGGCGGACTGTAACTTGATGAGCATCTCGGCCTCTCGGGAGCGTCTGACCGGGCAATTTTATCCTCTGGGTGAGAGAACCGCAACGGATTACGCCGCCCTGGCTCAAAACATAAACAGATCCGGCACGCGGCTCCGGGAAGGACCGAGGAAGCTGCTGATATAAGAGAGTTACGTCTGCTTGAGGCGCCGGTGAATGCGGGGGTGCTGTGCCAGTCAGATTCCTATGTCCGAAGGGAATGCGCGAGCACCATATCTCCAGGAAAATCTATGGGGATATGGAAAGCGACTTCAGTTTGTGGACGGCGCCATGCGGCGGGAGTTTCCCGGCAAGAAGCGATGCGAGCTTAACGTGTTGGATATTGGATGCGGGAATGGGTCCCAACTTGCGATTCCACTGGCAGATGGGGGATATCAGGTCACGGCAATTGATCCGCACCAGCCGTCGATCCAACGTGGCCGGAGGTCGTCCTCTGCTGTCAAGTTTCGCCATGGGTCAGTGAGCGATTTGCCGCTGACGAAGTTTGATTGTGTCATCATCTCCGAAGTCCTCGAGCATCTCGATGCGCCGGAGATCCTACTAGGACGGCTCTGCCCTATCTGGCAGAATCCGGGATACTCATTATCACCGTTCCAAATGGCTATGGTGAGTTTGAGCTAGATCGACGGGTCTATCGGGCGTTACATGTCGACAAGATGGTTGCGCGGCTGCGCTCAGCGTTTAGCAACGACCACTGTAGAGGTATTGCAGGGTCGGACGACGATAGCCCTCACGTACAGCGGTTCACCCTGTCAGGCTTACGCGGAATATTCGATCGGAATCACTTACGGCTCGTGGACGCTCGCGGGACTTCTGTAGTTTCGGGTCCTTTTGTAGCACATTTATTTGGCAAGTTCGACATCTTCATCCGGTTTAATGCTTCCATCGCGGACTATTTCCCGTTGCCGTTCGTCGCCGGGTGGATGTTCTGCTTGAGATTGGCTTTTAATGCGCTGTTTCGGGGAAAGCGCGTGTCTCCTGGGAACGGAAGGGATTCAAGATGGTTCAAGAATAGGACCCGATAGCCAAGACTTGCAACGAAGTGAGATTAGTAGGCGCGTCTTCGCGAGCCAATCTCGCCTGTAGTTGGTAGAGCATGCCAAGGATCAAACATGAAAACAGATTGATATCAGAGATGTAAACGGTGGCAAAGTCCAGACCGATCATCACGTAAACCAGAGCGCAATATAGAAACGCGAGCCAGCCCGGTGGATAGGCTTTGCGGATCTTCCACATCGCTCGAACGAAAAAAGCCTGGGCCGAAGCATAAAGAAGCAATCCAACTATGCCCTGATCCGAAAGCACCGTCATCAGAGCATTGTGTGGAACGTTCATCGACTCGATGCCCTTCCATCTCGCCATGTATTGAGGATTCCGAGAGGCGACATCGTGGTATAGGCCGAATCCTACTCCGAAGAATGGATAGTCTCGAACCACACTCAGCGTTTCCTGATGCTGCGCAAAGCGTTGATAGATGTTGTCCGGGCTGGAAACGCGATCCTCATAAAGACGGGGATCAAGCAGCCTTGCGGCGACCGTGGCGAGTAGGATCGTGGCGAAAAATGCTATCCATATTCGGCGCGAGATCAGACGGTGCCTCGAACAAGAGTCGATCATCGCAATCGGGACCAAAGCAAATACCAAACCGCGATCCAGAGGGAAGCAGTGCCGCCCCGAGTGAAGCCGCAGCGCCCACCCTATGAAGGAGCGCCCGCCCCGAGGAGATTCATGCGCCATGAGGCGCCGCAAATAGATGATGAAGAAGAAGGCGAGGATCGCCACCACGGACAAAACGATCTGTTGCTCAAAGGGCCCATCGGCTCGCCTGAGTTGGGTGTCGGTAAACATCGGTTCCGATCCATTCCAGGGAAGCAGATCGATCCCCGTCATCAACTCAAAAAAACCGGTGATAAAGAGCCCGAGACCCAGGATGCATGCACATAGGTGTAGCTTCTTAAGATCCTCGAGCAGAGGGAAATAACGGATTGCATATAGGCCAAGCACGGCAGGCATCAACATCCCATCTACCAAAGAGCGATAGGATGGAAGTACTTCAGATAGCGCGTGACCGGCAAGAGAGAAAAAGCAGACCAGCAGATAGAGACCCCAAAGATAGGCGCTAATACGCACGTCGCGCGTTAGGGGAACGGACTGAAGCCCTGCCGCGAGACGATGAGCATCTCCAATACCAGGAACACGATGAATGCGCGGTCGACGGTGAAGATAGACCGCTCCGCCGGGAACGAGAAAAAATAATAGCAGTATGGGTAAACGGCCACCCACAGGGGAATGACGTAATGAAACTGACCGCGTACGATGCTGATCGCTATCCAAAGCAGCGCGATCCACCCTACGATGACGGCTATGCCGACTTTCACAGGCGCCATCGGGAGCACGACGCACAGCGGCACCAAAGAAAGTAAGACAAGCAACCACGAGAGCCGTTGCATCGGGGCTGATGTTGCAAATACCGGCGCCTCAGAGTTGTTTCTAAACAATTCCATAGAGATTGAACAAGCGAGCCTGTCCAGCTGTCCTTTCGGGCTCTTCACGCTTGAGTCGGGGCGTCCAAGTCCGACAGATCTAGCTACTTTGTTGTCCCAGCAGAAGTGGAGGGAGCCGATTTTTCTTCTTCTTGATTTCCAAGTCATATACAGCTCGCCCGTCCATATGCACCGTCCTTTGCGTCCTGATCGCTTCCTCGACAGCGAAGGTAGCCTCTGTCACCTCGATTAATTCTTCGAATGGGATCGGCGCATCTTTGCCCTGCTTCATGGCTTCTAAGGTCAGTTCCACTTCCCGGCGATGGCCTTTGTCCCGCCCGCCTTTCGATGTCTCGGTCTTGCCATTGCGGGAGAGGTAGAGAGCTTTGAAGTCATCCATGCGGGCGATGCTGCTTCCGCAGAATACCTCGAAATATTCCTTCGCCAACGGCTCGATCCCCATTTGCAGCGTACAGCAAATTCGCCACAGAACCATCCTTAAAGCCGATGATGACCGTGACGTTGTCGCGGCTGTAGCGTCCCGCGTCCGGCAGTGCCGCGGCGGTGATTGTTTGCTATGGGGCAACCCACGACAGCTCGCGCCCAATCGACGAAATGACACAACTCGCCAACGATCCTGCCCCCATTCTCCGGGTCCTGAACCCAACTGCTTCGGGGAATGAACCCGGCGTTGCAGCGGATGTGTACCAGCATGGGCTCGGTGCGGCCGGCGAAGAAGTTCTTCAGCTTTTCCGTAAGCGGCGAGAAGCGGCGATTGAAACCCACCATGAGAAAAGGCGATCGGTTTTCCGCCAGGGCTTTTGCGTAGGCCGTTCGCACCATCTCCAGCTGCTCGCGATTGATTGCCAGCGGCTTTTCGACAAAGACGCACTTACCTCGTTCCAGGGCGCCCTCCACATAGGCGGCATGGCTGTTGTGGCGAGTAAGGATGAAGACCGCATCCAGGTTGGGGTTGGCGAGCAGTTCGGAGGGAGATTCAGCGATGGTGAAACCAAATCCTGTGCGCGCCGATGCTGCGGCCGCGCCCGTGCTGGTGGCAACAGACTCCAACATCAGCCCGGCCGAGGAGCGGAGATGGGGAAAGATGATCCCTCGCGCAAACCCTCCCGCGCCAATGCATCCCACGCGCAGTTTGCCTTTCGGCCTCGCCTGCACGGCATGCGCAGGCAAAGACGGCTTAACAGTGGGCCGCCGATCACCAGGCGCATGGTAGTCGATGATCCCGGTGTAGGCGCCGGCCTCCACGGCGGCATATGCCTTCTCCCCTTCTTCGACCGGAAAATGATGCGCGAGCAGCGGCTTTACCTGAAGCGCACCAGAGGACAAGAGATCCAGGAATGCCTCCATATTCCGCTTCTCCGTCCAGCGAACAAAACCGATCGGATAATCCTGCCCACCTTCTTCATAGCGCGGATCGTAGCGCCCCGGACCGTAGGAGCGAGACATCGCTAAGGTGATCTCTTTCCTGTACATGTTCGCTCGAGATACGCCCATGCCGACATCTCCAATAACGGAAATGCGGCCGCGGTCCCTCAAGAGCTTTGCCGCCAATTCCAGTGGGTCGGCCGATTTGGTAGCAGCGGTGATCAGCGCCGCATCCACTCCGTAGCGGGAGAAGGTCGCAATCGCGCTTTCCAGTCCCGGATCGCCGGTGCACAGCCCGAGGTGCGCCCCCAGCGATACAGCTTTTGCAGCACGGTCACGTGGAAAGATCGATGGCCACCACCCGGCAGCCGGCGGCACGCAAAACCTGAATTGCCAAAACGCCGACCAGGCCCACACCGATCACGGCCACCGTCTCTCCGAAGGTGACGTTTGCCTGGCGTACGCCCTGCACCGCGATGGCCCCTAATGGTCGTCAGGGACGCAGCCTCCAGGTCGACATTGTCGGGAACGCGAACGGCGAGATTTGCGGGCACAAAATTGATCTCGCAATGGCTGGCATAGCCGCTGCCGGCGCAAGCGACCCGGTCGCCGGGTTGAAACCCGTTCACGCCGGCACCCACCTCGAGCACAAAGCCGGAGCAGGAGTAGCCCAGGGCAGAGAGCGTCTCCAGGCGCGCCTGCACTTTCTGACGGGCCGCCTTGACGCCATTCGATTGCGCATATTCGAGCACCTGCTTCACCAGATCGGGACGAGCCATCGCTTTCCCAAGGATGGATTTGCGGCCGGCCTCCACCGTTGCCTTCTCCGTGCCCGCGCTGATCGCGGAAAAAGCCGTGCGCACCAGAATCCCTCCCTCCTGCAGCTCGGGAGCCGGCACATCATAAGCAGCTACTTGCCCGGATTTCATATCTTCCAGCAAAGCGCGCATTCAATGGCCCTCCATGAGTGGATGGAGTTCCGCAGAGGAATACGAATACCGCTGGCCGCGCAGGAGCGATTGCATCAGTGCCGCCAGCTGGCTCGCTCTTTCATCCCAGGTACCCTCTTTCACCACCGCCTGGCGCTGCGCGCCAAGCGCCGGAGAGTCCTCTTGCAGAGCGGCCTCGACCTGCGCAATGAACTCCTGCGTGCCGCGGTAAAAACGCAGACCCGGCATCTCCAGATATTCGTAAAGCGGGGCCATCACCACTGGCTTTCCCGTGGCCAGATATTCGCGTACCTTGATCGCGCTCCCGTAGCTGGTGAAGGTGTTGGTCTCGCGCCAGGGCAAAACGCACACGTCGAACTGACGGATGTAGCGCGGTAGGTCGTAATACGGTTTCGACCCCAGGAAATGGATGTTAGGAGCGGAGACCCGCACCAGATTCGACTTGAGGCCGAGCAGCACCCAGTGCCAGCCGGGGCGCAACCGGGCCACCTCCGCCATCAGTTCGGTGTCCATCACGTAATCCATCGTGCCGAAGTAACCCAGGATCGGATCCGGGATGCCCTCAAGCTCCGGGGCGGGCTCTACCTGCAGATTGGAGAAATGATCAAAATCGACGGCCTGCTCGAGAAAAAATCGATGGGGCTCTGTCGATTCGCGAAATAGCTTGCGGCCCGAGTACAACACCACATCGGCTGCATCTTTCAGCTGGCGGTCGTATCTGCGAATTACCTGCGCTGATAATGCGCTGTCTTCGTTGGCATCGTATTTGTCCGATACCTGGTAAAGCAGCAGCTTCTCCCCAGGCGCCCTGCCATCTCGGCCGCCGTGGGGATCGCAACCCATAAGATCGGCTGCGAGATGCGGAGAAACAGCATGGCCATGCGGAGTTGCGCGACCAACAGGATTCGGTTGAGCCATCGGCCGACCCGCGATCCGTAAAGCGGTAGGTTCACCGGCGTCATCACCCACAGGCCATCAGGAACCTTGCGCAACCAGCGGGTATAGCTCCGGAGTTTCCGTTTGATCTTGAGGAAAAAATCCGGGTTCGCCATGGAAGGCAGTCCCATGCTGATGGAATTGACGAAGAGGACCTTGTTCCGCAGCGCATAGCGCTTAAGCAGATGATTCTTGGAGTGAGGATGGTGGTACCACCAGTCTTCGCCCGCGAAGCAGACGATGCTCTCACCCTCGAGTGTATTTTTTTCTTCTACCATCAGTCCCATTGCACCCTGGTTTGCACTTTAGCAGGAAGGGTCGCCGTGGTTTGGATCCGGATACAACTCGCGGGTAACTCGGTGCCATATTCCCGCGAGATCTGCGCCGGTAGGATGATCAGCGCCAGCGCGCTCGCGGCCTCACAGTGGAGAGACAGCCGGCGAGGTCCCGAGATGGCGCAGCTGACCGTCTCTCCAGTCATATTCTCAGAAGAAACCCGCCATTCGGGACCCAGGATATACCGCAGCTCCAGCAAATGCTTTTCCGTCCCGCTAAGCTCATCGAGTACCAACAATGACCCCTGGGTCAATCGCACCGTCCTGTGGTGCTCGATGCCAATCCTGGAATAACCCTGATGCGATGCTCGCGCCGCCATCTCACCACTTTCCGATATTGCAATGCCAGACACAACCGCTTCGTTGCCGCACCAAAAGAGCAACCCGGGATCGCTGGGAACGATATTCTGGTCGGCTCCATCAATCATCAGAGTATTGTGCGCGCTAGTAGAGCGATCAAGGTTCCGGAGCTCTGCCGAACGGGTGTAGCATCGGCTGCCGCAATCGCAGAAAACCTCCTCCAGACCAAGACGAAAAACGATGGACAATTTGTCGCAATGGGTATGACTGCCTTTTCCGCGAAGCCCATTCGGCATCGCGCAAAAGATGACCGAAGCTTGCCCTGAGCGGAGCACGGCAATTCCAGAGTCCGGCATGACCGAGACCGGCTTCTGATCGGGTTTGCTGGTGGAACCGTCCGTCGTAAGCCCAAACCAAACCGCGTCCTCCCTTTCGCCCCCCACGGGAATCTGGAGCAGATAAGAAGCCAGTCCATAGAGGCAACCGACGCGCAGGGAGTGCAGTTCGGGGACCGGCAACATCGTCTGGGCAATATCGTCGCTGAGCAGCTCGGCCCGGCCGTTATCGCAATCTCCGAGGTGCGGCAGCTTCCAGGCGTCATCAACCAGAGAGGCGATCCATGCGAACATCCGCCGCAAGCGGGCCTCGAATGCCGATGCGATCATGCATCCGCTTCGTTGCTGCACCACGAACGAATGCAAAAACATCTGTGCGACCAGAACGTGATAACCGGTGGAAGCCTCGTAATCGCCTCCGTCCGCATAGGTCTGAATCAAAATCTCCCGCTGAACAGCCCTCGCGTATTTTCCTAATCGCCTACCGGTTCCGCGTCCTCTGAGATATGCAGACAAGGTCGTCAACCCGACCAGGTTGCTCAGGTAATGATTGCTGCGCCGCAGAAAAGAAAACTCGCTATGAGCCTCGATAAAACGAAGATGTTGCCAGAGCGAACCGGTCATCTGATCGAGCCATGGTTTTTCTTCGGTGGTAAAGGGCCATAGCAGCTCCACGGTAAGGCAGAGGCTGATTCCGCGTAGCGCCGCTTCCATCGCCACCGTCCAATTCACCCCTGTTCCTATCGGATTACGCTCGATCCAGTCGGTCAACAAAGACCTGAGAGCCACCCGGTATTTTCTGTCGTTAGTCAGTACATAGGCCTTAGCCACTACCGGCCCGAATTGCAAGCGCGAGAGCTCCCATGGGGCCTTCACGTCCGATCCGTCATGGCGCACGATGTGCAATTTTCCCGATGCTTCGATCGGCCAGCTTTTACCGGAAACCCAGTCACACTGCCAGTCGGGGTTGATCCCGAGATGGGGAGCGCTGTATCCCAACAACGGATACTCCCCGCGCAGGATCGCGTCAGCGTAACCGAGAATAGCCGAGCGGCTGTGCTCAGAGACGAGGCCCTTCTGCACCCGGTAGTAGCCGATGGGATGAAAAACGACCGGGCAAGTACCGCTGTGGCCTGCGAGCCTGAAAATCGATCTGCGTATAGACCGGATGACGCGCCATCCGGTTTCCCTAATCAGGGTCGGGAGGGGTTCGTTGCGCACGATGCTCGCCAGGTTGCGCAGCTTCACCCCGGATTTCCCGTCGGGCGTGGCTGTGTCATCAAGCTTTGCCTGTGCTCGGGGCCCTCACCGGGCATATCACTCAACGCCCATGAGACGTTCCGGTCCCAACCATGCCGTTCGACTGCGGCGCGCCGCGCGGCGGCGCCAAGAGTCACACGTTTTGCCGGATCCAAAGCAAGACGCAGAATGCCTTCGACCAGTTCGTCAACGTCCGCCGGCGTGATCAGCCACGCGGTTCGGTCATGCTCCAGAACTTCGGCCAGTTGCTCCAGCCGGCTGGCGACAATGCTTTTGCCCATCGCCATGTATTCAAAAAGCTTCGTAGGCGACCCGAAGAACCTGCTGCCGTCCGGCATAGGGATATGCGGCGACACCAGGATGTCCGAGGCGTCAAGGTACTCAGCAACCTTATCGCTGGGGAGCGAGCCAGTAAAAATCACAGCCCCCGTCTTCTCATGTACTGCGAGGGTGGAACGCATTTCTCCCTGAAGCAAGCCGTTGCCCATCAGAACAAAACGCAAGCGGCACGGCCGAGGGACGCTCAATAGAGTGATGATGGCCTGTTGCAGTGTCTCTATTCCATGCCATAGGCTGAACGATCCGGTAAAGCCTACCAGCACCTCGTCGGGCTCAACATTAAGTTCCCGGCGTCCTGCCTCTCTCCCTCGTCCCGGGAAAAAGTAGTTTGGATCCACTGCATTAGGATTCACCCGTATGCGATCTGCCCGAATACCTCTCCCTGCCAACTCCGCCCTGAGTGCTTCGGAAACCACGATGACCCGGGCCGCGCAGCGCAAAGTCACTTCTTCGCACAACCTGACCAATCTCCGGAAAGGAGTAGGATCCCAATGATCTGCGATCCACCCTTGCGGGCCGTTGTATTCAAGAATCAACGGAACCCGCAAACGTCTTGAGAGGAGCGCCCCGGCAATCGCAAAACGGCAGTGTCGCTGATAGAAAGCCCCTGGAACGGCAGATAAGAGATGTTTTTGCACACCGCGAGCAAAAGCCAGATTGTAGGCAAGCATAGTTGCTTCCCAAAAAAAATAAGGCCGGCTTGGCGGAGCCACGACCTCGCTCTTGAAGGCATCCTGAGCTAACACAGTACCGCTGAAGACGCGACAGCTCCTCCCGGTGCTCTTGACGCCGTAAAGGAAACCGCGAATGTGACTGATTGCTCCACCGCTCGATCCCATGCTCTCCAGGCTGGGAATGAGGTATGCGATCCTGGGCTCACCGCCGCCCATGCCGGTAAGAACAGGTTGTGCCCCTCTAAGAAGAAGTTGGAGATAACACCACCAGTAGATCAGCGTCTTTAGATCAAGCAGGATGCTCAGCAAAACTTTGGGAGCCGATCGCAGAATGTCGATCGTTCGCATTCTTTCCCACCGCTCGCTGTTATCACAGAGCACAGTCTCCCCGCACCGGTGCAGAAAATGAATGCATTGCAGAATCTGTCTGTACTTCAAGTCATCGACTGATTGAAAGTAAAAGACGAAAGCCCGGCCGCGAAAGCGGTGAAGCAGGCGAATCCGCTCCGGAAGGATGCTTTCCCGCAACATGCGATGCGGGCAGTCTATGATCTCGATCCCAGGGTAGCGGCTGCTCACCAAATCCCGCGCGCGCTCCCCGTCTCCCGACCAGACACACAGATAAACGACGTTAGGCTTTGCCATCGATATCGCTTTGCATCCTGCAGTCTACGCTGGTGGCTGGGAAGCGCGAGCTCATTTTAGGGAGCGAACCCGCCGTTTCCGCTTAGGTTCTCTCAGAGTCGTTTGAATTTTGCTTCAAGCTCACGACACTAGCGATCTTTATCGCGCGTCGTGTAGTGACCGTAATAGCGAGGACTGTAGTAGTAATACTGGGAACTCATGTCTGCCCGGACCCCATTGAGAACAATGCCAATGATGTTAGCGCGTACTCGCTTGAGTTGTTCCACCACGCTGGCTACCGCGCTACGGTTAGTGCGCCCGGCGCGGGCAACGATAATTACGCTATCTGCAAGTGCGGCAATCTCCAGGGGCTCAGCGAAGCCAAGCAGCGGAGGCGAATCAATGACTACCAGATCGTACTCGCGCTCGGCCTCATCCAGAATCGATCGCAACACCAACCCAATACGGTCTGCCACCCGTCGAGACGATGGCCCTGCCGACAGAACGTCCAGATCCGGATAGGCGTACGGTGTCTGCACGGCTTCTTTCCAGTGCATGGTGCCGTTGACGACATCGGAAAGGCCACGGTCGTTGGAGACGCCCAGCTTGATGACCGGCCGCCGCATGTCACCGTCAATCAACAGCGTTCTGCGTTGCTGCTGGCTGTGGGCCGCTGCCAGGTAGAGCGCGATCGTCGACTTGCCTTCAGCCGGTGACGCCGAAGTTACCAGGATGCTTCTGGGGTGATGCCCCAAGCCGGCCGAGAGCAAAATAGAGCTCCGCAAAGTACGAATGGCCTCATCGAAGGCTGCGTTCGGCGCCGCTAGGATCTCCTTGGTCGACGTTCCGTTGAATCTTGCGTCCGGGTCCGGCGATAGCTCCTGCATGGGCAAACTTCCCATCGTAAATTTACCTACGGGAAGCGAAGGCAGGAGGGGAACGCGTAATTCACGCTGCAGATGTTCACTGTCCACGACCGTCGTGTCCAGAGCATCGAGCAGAAAAATGATGCTCAGACCGATGATGGTCGATCCAAACAATGCCAGCAGTGCATTGAGCGTTGTCTTGGGGAATGACGGATAAAGCGCGGGCCGCGCCACATCCGCCAGCCGAATCGAACTGCTTTCAAAACTTGCGTTGATCCCAGCCTCACGAATCTTGCGGATAAGCTCTTCGTACAATGCCTTATCCGTATCCGCCTCCTGCTTCAGCGCCTTGTACTCAAACGACCGGGCGTTCATCTGGTCGAACTGCGTCTTCGCCTGGCTCATGTCCTGGCGAAGCAGGCTCTCCCGGTTTACTGCCTGCTGATAATCGATGCGCACCCGTTCCACGATCCGCCGGCGCAGAACATCGACTTCCCACTGCAACTGGCTCACCTGCCCGGCGGCCTTCTTATAGACCGGATGAGACGATCCGAACTGCGTCTTGACCTCGGCAAACTTCTCCGTCGCATCGTTCAGCTTGGCTTCCAGGTCGCGCAACTGCTCCCCTTGGTCCGACGATTCGGCTGCCGGCAAGGAGCCGTTCTTCACCGCGTTATAAGCAGCCTCTTTTCCTGCCCGGTCGACTTCGGCTGCCGTCAGGTCGTTATCAAGGTGTAGCAACCGCGCAGAGAAAACATTCGTCTTCTCCTCCGGGTTAATCACGTCCAGGTCTTTCTCAAGATTGGCCAAAGCGCCCGCCGAGCGCTCCATCTTCGCCTTCAGCTCCTCCAGCTGCTTCTCCATATATCCGGTCATCTGCGAAGCTGCCTGATACCGGATGTCATACGTGTGCCGTATGTAGCTGTGGGCGATCTCGTTCACGACATCGGCGGAAAGCTGCGGATCCGGCGACCGGTAGCTGATAAGCAGCAAAAACGTATGCAGAGGGCGAGTGATCTTCAAGCCGCGAAGCTCAATCGGCGCGTCTTTGAGCCGCGAGGAGAGGAGTTTATCGTTCGCCAACTTGCGCATCGCGGGCGTCAGTAGATGGAACTTTTCTACTACCGGACGCAAAACAGCGTCCGATTGCACGATCTGCTCCTGCGTCGTGAGGTAATTCTCCACATCCGCTGAGTTGACCGCGGTCGTACTCTCAGCCCCCAGAACCGCGGCTGGAGTTTGCCGGTCGATGTCAATCACCGCCGTCGACTCATACAGCGGAGTCAAACGTTTGGAAACAATCACTGTGGCGATGACAGAGAAAGCTACGAACGCGACCAACTTCCAACGGTGGCGCTTGACTACCCACAGATACTGAGAAAGCGAGGGCCCATTGAGGGGCGTCTCCTTTTCGATCGCGGGGAGAACGACACGCGGTGAGACCGGCCTGCGCTCCAAAGCGCTCGTGCTCTCATCCACCCTCTCATTTGGAATCGCGATCTCTTCTTTACGCATGGCGGTGGTCTCAGTGCCAGATAATGTAGTCGGTAGCGGTTGCGGTCCCTAACCCAGCGATCCGGTCTAAGGTTTCTGCCGTGAGACGTTTTCCGTTGTTATCCGGAATGTAGAGTATGTCGTTGGCCTGCAAAGGCACGTCTGGCGATTGGCGCTTCATGATCTTCGCCAGTGGAACGGGGACTTCCGTCTTGGCGCCGCCTGGCGACCTGCGATACACATAGGCCACCTTTGCGGAGTAGGGGGTCAAGCCTTCCGAGAGAGCCAGCAGCTGCAGAATCGTGGTCTCTTCATCATTTCTTACCGGGTACGCTCCGGGTTTCTTCACGTTGCCGACCACGTAGATCTTCAGCGCCTCGGGAACCAGCACTTCCTCGCCGCCATGCAGCATCACGTTGAGCGCGGGATCGGCATTGTCGATCAGCTTCCGCACCGGTATGGTCTGCGTGATCCGGACCGGCTTTCCGTCCCGCATGACTTCCTTGCTGACGACAATATCGGAGCCGGCATCTTCTCTGATCCCCCCTGCCCGCGCGATTGCATCCAGCAGCGGAATAGGCCGCGTCGCCTGAAAGACCAGCGGGTTCTTGACCGCCCCCACGACGTTCACCGGCCGGCTCTGGTACTCGACGATGGTCACGGTCACGATGGGGTCAACCAGCACATTCCCCTTAGTCAGCGCCTTGGCAATTGCCGATTCCAGCTGTGAGGGAACCATACCTCGCACCTGAATGGGGTCTTTGAGCATGGGCAGCCGGATATTGCCATCGGCGTCCACCCGCACAGTGCGTGTCAGTTCCGGGGAATCGTAGACGGAGAGCGCCAGCAGATCGTCGGGCCCCACCGGTTGGGTTGGCAAATTGGAGTAGGCGTATTCGAGATTCGGCGCCGAAGAAACGGCTCGCTCGGACTGTTGGGCGTAAACGGTTCCGGCCAAAGCGAGAAAGCACAAGGCGACCAGACACACTCCTATGCGGGCCACAGCGCGACCCCAATGGCGAGCGTTGTGGTGCACTTGCAGAAACCTAAATTGGATGGCGGCAATGGTGAGCTGCGTCATGACGGATGCGGAAAAACGTCTAATCCAGTCTTGGGCGGGCCGCTGGCAGTTGTCGGTACCGGTTGGCGCAGTTATACGCCTCGTGGTCCCGAATGTCATCCCTCAGTCCGTCCGCCAGGTAGACGATCGATCACCCCTCCATTCGCTGTTTCTTGAGTGTAGCCTCAGAACGCAGGAGAATCAGCCTCGGAAGTGGAGATTTTCTCCCCCGGACAATGCTCTGCCGTGGCGCCCGTGAGCCTGACTTCTTTGAGCGCAAGCTTTCCCTCCACCCGCACCGTGCCCGGCTGCCGTTGGTAAAGCAGCGATAGACGCACGAATGCGGCTCCATCCGGGGCGGCAAAGCAAGCGTATGCTTCCCCTCCTTGCTCCGCCGAAAGACTCCCCGTCCTGGCCAGCACAGCGCCCGATCGCTCGTTCGTCACCGACCATTCCAGCCCGCTGCCCGGAGAAATGCCGGTGGTTCCATAATCGACGACCAGGGCATAGTCTTTTCGCTCTTCCACCGGGGCGGTCTGGTCCATAAGTAGAAAACCGTCCGGCTCGTTGCCGGAAAATTCGAAACCGAGCGCATTCGGTTTGACGTTCAGAAACGAACTCACCCCCTCGACCGTCTTGAGGCGCCAATCGAAGCCTTGAGAAATGGGCGACTTGCCAAATCTGCCGTTGGTGATCGCGTATGGGGGCGCAAGCGGGGCGTACGATATCTGGCCCCGGGCCGCAAGCCCGTTCCACAGGGGTAACGCCAGATCAGGACGCTTATTCGCGATCAGCCAATCGCAGACCCCCAATAGGGCTTGAGCCTCACTGTTTGCTGTCAGCAACTGCGATGCCGTCTCCGTCACCGCCGTCGCATCGCCCTGGGCCATTAGAAAATTCACGAATTGGCCAGCGAGCAGCGGCCTTTTTATTTGCAGGCGGCTCGCGATCTCCCCCGCATTCGGGCTCACATACCAGGCCAGGCGGAACAAGGGTGTCGCGTCACCCGGGTCCATCTGGGCGGCCTTTTGCGCCCAGTACCAGAAACGCGCTGGGTTCTCCCGGCGAAAATAAAAGTTGGCCAGCGACCAGCTGGGAAGAAAGGTGGCATCCACGCTCGCTGCTTGCGAAAGAGCTTTTTCGGCCCCTGGCAGATCGTCCCCAGCTTCGGATAAAAGTCCCAGCTGGATCCAACTGGACGCATCATAGCGATTGAGTTGCACCGCCCTTTGCAGCAGCGACTTCGCCGATGGCGGGTCGAGGGCGTAAATCTCGCCGGCCAGCTGTGCCGGATATGCCCCATTCAAGGGCATCCACCGCATGGCCAGACGGGTGCTGTCCAGCTGATCCCGGCGCGCCGCAAGGTCAGCCACGGCAAAGCGCACATTCCAGACGACGCCCAAAACCAGAGCCGCCAAGCAACTGCCCTGGATCGCGACGACACCCGGTCGATGGAGGGCGAACATCCCGGATGTTCTGTGGATTTTGGTGGCGTTGACAAAGTTCATGCGGCTTTCCCTACTGAAAGCCGCACGCGCGGTCGCCTCCGGCGCAGCGTACAGGAAATCCGGGACATCCCGGATGTCCTGTGGATTTTGGTGGCGTTGACAAAGTTCATGCGGCTTTCCCTACTGAAAGCCGCACGCGCGGTCGTGTCCGGCGCAGCGTACAGGAAATCCGGGACGCGCCCCATTTCACTTGCTCAGCTTGTCGATCTGCCGATCGAGTTCGGAGATCGCGTCGAAAGGTTTGGCAAACATATTTTCCCAAACGATATGCTGCACTCCCGCGGCACTATCCAAATTGATCACGCTGGCCACGATGAGGTCCTTGCCAAGAGGAAGGTAGACCGCCGCCAGGCATTTTGTATATTTGGGCGAATAGAAAACAGAGTAGACCCGAGTTTCCTTCACCACTGCGGTAAAAGTCCTGCCGACCCTTGCGGTTTGAGCATCACACTCGGCTTGCGCCTTGCGCGCCAGCGTCTTCTCAGCCGCCTTCTGCTGTACTGTCTGCCCGGGTGCCAGAACGCTAAATAAAAGTGCCGCCATGATCCAGCGCGTGCGCATACTATGCAACCTCTCCTGGAAGGCATCCAGGGAACATCCACATATCATACCGATCAACGTTTTCTGGTGGTTTTAGATCGCGACGGCCTGGGGCTCAAGGGAGGGCTGGTTCTCGCGCCGAATCAGCAGGCCGAGAACGACCCAGTTGGCGGCGGCCAGGCCGCCATCCGTTACCAGGCTCGACCAGGCGGCTCCGTGCCACGAGTAGGCTGGGATTAGCCAGAGATTGAGGCCGAAGTTGAGCCCGGCTGCGCCCAGCTGCGCGGCAGTACGGTAGCGCTGGTAGCCGGCGCCGGTAAGCGTATCCCCAGCTCCGAGGTGGAGGCTGCGGAAAACCGGCAGCAGGCACAGCCATTGCAGCGCAGAGACACTGCCGGCGAAGCTGGCCCCAACGACGTGAGGAATGATGGGCGCGGTCAGAAACATGACGGCCGCCGCCAGCAGCCCGAAGGGCAAGGTCTTGCCCAGCAATTTGCCCGTGAAAGCGATCGAGCCTCGCGCACCGCTCCTGCCCATCTGGCAAAACCGCGGGAAAGCGGCTGAGTGCAGCGCGCGGATAGGAGTGCAGCTGACGTCGATGACCCGATAGGCCATGCTGTAAATTCCATCCGCCGCCAGCATGCCGTAGCGGCTGAGCATGGTCTTATCGATGTCGTTGTAAACCGACGTGGTGCTGGCGGCGACGGAAAAGCCGACGCCCTCCAGGGCTCGCTCTCGAAGCAGACGAAAGTCGAATTTGGGCCAGCCAAGACGGACGGTCACCAGGACCAGTGCCATAACGGCGGAAAGGCAAGAGACAAAGAGCGAAGCGATCGCCCACTGGCGCACCGTCGCACGGTGGAGAACGAGCACCATACACGCCGCCGTCACCAGGCGCGCGATGTTTGTGAGCGAGGTGAGCACAGCCGTGTGCTTCAGCTGTTCAAATGCCTGGAAAGCCTGACCGGCGGCCTCGGCGATTCGCGCACAGGTGCACTCGCCCACTGCGACCAGAACGATGATCGATGCGCTCGCCGGGCCGGCCATCCACTGGCCGAATCGGGCCAGCCCCAGGATCACCACAAAACCAACGCTCAGAGTGGTGATGAGCACGTTGCCCCAATATTGCGGGAATTCGTTCCTATGGCGGCTCACCTGGCGGAGCATAACCACGCCCGAGCCGAGCATGCTGTACTGGCTTAACAGAGAAACCGCAGCCGCGGCGCCCACAAGGATTCCATATTGGTCGGCGCCGAGCAAGCGGGCAAGCAAGATGAAGTAACATGCCTGCACAGCGAAGTTAACGCCTTGACCGAGAAACATCCAGCCGGCGTTTTTAGCCAGCTGGCTTCGCAGCAGATGGTGCATCAAAGCCCTTCTTCGTATCCGGATATACAGTTGCATCGGCTGAAAATCGATGGCGCGCGAACTGCATTCATCCACGGTCGGCCATGCGCTTGAAGGATAGGCATACCAGACCTCCATGCGCTTTCCGGACTAACCCGCTGCAATTTTGATTTTCCCGGATAAGCTCATCACGTCGGTCCCCCCCACAATTGCCACTGTAACTGCGTGTGGTAATCGAAGTGCATCTTAACGGGACAGGCTATGCCTCAGACCTGGACAGTATTGCTCACTTGCGTCTTACTTCTATCAAACTAAAGTTGATTTCCACCGCGCATTCTGTCACCGTTTGGCTTGGATCATCACCGAAGTAACCATTTCCTGGTATGTAAGTCTTCGGTGCGTGAGTAACTTTGCGTTCGATCAGTGAAGGTCAAAATAGGAACCAGTAAAACAAATTGGATAACTCCAACATCGGAAGTCGAAGCATCTCTACTAATCAGGCTAACTTAAGCGGGAATAGTTATTACTGCCCGGCAATGGGATCCCTGTTGTCATTTAATCTTCAGCGGGAAGAATCTCCTACGTTCGGGTCCTCGTGAGCGCAGAGGCAGAAGAACTGCGGACTCACGTGCGGCAGGCAGTTGATCGAAGTCTACTAAAACCACAGGCGGCAATTCATGGTGACCGGCTTTCCTCTACCCTCTGCAGAGCAGGTGGGGTTACGTCCTCCCTCAGCCCTCAAGCAACCCTTCCTGATTCTGCGCGGAGCCATGGGGGCGGCGCTTCACGCGCTACTCGATATCTGCTGCATTACGATCGCGTGCATCGCCGGCATCTTGCTCTATGAGCTGTACCGGCCGTTAGACCTGCGCGACGCATGGCTTCTGTGTGCAGAGCTTTCGCTCAAGTATGGGTTGGCGTTCGTGATTCTTGCCCAGGCCCATCACCTCTATACGCAGCGCGCCACCCTGCTCCAGGTAGCAGACACGGCACGTATCCTCAGGGTTTCCGTCTACGGCCTCACACTTCTCTCGGTCGGCAATTACTTCACCAAAGCGAATATGCCGCGCCTGCTCTTAACCTATTTCTGGGCTTTTTCCACGCTCCTGCTGGTCGTACAGAAGTACTCAACCAGCAGAATCATTCGCGATTGGAGCTCGTTTGCGGCCCACCAGCGCAGGGTGCTCATCTGCGGCACAAATCGCGAGACGCGCCGCCTCTTCTCTTACCTGCTGCACTCTCCCCATCTGGGCCAGATACCTGTCGGGTTTCTCGATGAAAGCGGCTTCGACAGCCGCCGTGTCATCTATAGCCACGATTACACCCTGAAACACCACGTACCTGTCATTTCCGAGCCGCTCTCGCAATCGCTTCTGCGCTCTCTGGACGTGCAGGAGATCTTCGTGACCCAAACCGTTTCTCAGCCACGCATGCACGAACTTCTGGCTCTAGCGGCCGCAGCTGGAGTCAGGGTCTCTCTCGTGGGCGCAGGTCACCCCAACTTTGCCGAGCGTTCCACTTCGGTGCAGATGATCGACGGTCTCATGGTCACCACCTTCGATGGCGACGGCGATCACCCGCTGTCATACATCCTTTGCAAACGGGTCCTTGACCTTGTCTTGTCCTCTCTCCTCATCCTGCTCACGCTCCCGATTTGGTTGATCGCCGCCGTCATGGTCAAAACGACTTCCCGCGGACCGGTTTTCTTTCGCCAGGAGCGGACGGGTCAATCAGGAAGACGATTCGTCATGCTAAAGTTCCGCAGCATGTATGTAGACACGCCAAAATACGGGCGCTCACCCGAAACCTCAAACGACACGCGCATTACTCCCGCGGGAAGATTTCTAAGAAGAACCAGCATGGATGAACTCCCTCAACTCCTGAATGTCCTGACCGGAGAGATGTCACTGGTCGGCCCTCGCCCGGAGATGCCATTTATCACAGATACCTATACCCCGCTCGAGCGTCGCAGGCTCTCCGTCCCTCAGGGTTTGACCGGTTTGTGGCAACTCAGCGGCGACCGCAAGTTCACCATCCACGAAGCGCTTGAGTACGACTTGTACTATATCGAGAACCGCGGTATCTTTCTTGATTTTTCCATTCTTCTCCACACCTTGTTCTTTTCTATGAAGGGCCTGTAGGTGTCTCTCGAACGTCCGGGGTGACTACAAATGCTTCGAGCACAGCATTTCAGGACGACGCCCGCCGGGTAGGATTTACATCCAATACCACGGAGCCAGCACGCGGCCTACACTGCGCACATAACACTTGAGAAGTTCGCTGCCCTTGGAGTAATTGTTGTTGTCCCAGCCGCGGACGCCATTGATGAAGGGTTCCTTCGAGAAGCGCGAAACCAGGCGTGCGCCCTGGGCCCGCTTCGGCAAGTAATCGCGCATAAGCATCTCGTGTGTCTTGGAGTCGAGATCGTCGGCAACACCGCGGAAAATGCGATCGTATCCAGTCGAAGTCCAGGCCATCAGACGCATGTCCATCCAGCGCCTGGGATGGTCCTTCATGTCGACATATGCGTCAAATCCGCGCGGGGCACTAGCGATCATTAAGGCCAGATTCTTCACCGTATACCGGCCGGTAATCTTCCAGACCACATGGTCCACTCCAGCGTCGATCACCATGACAGAGTTCGCCATGGCGTAGTCCAGTAGCTTGAACTCACCGTGGGCGCGGCCCTTTTCGGAATAAAGGTGAACCCCGTAGTTACACAGGAACTCAACCCGCCCGCTCAACCCGCGGCAGGCAACCAACTGCCGCAGAGTGCTTACATCGCTGTCGGAATTTTCCACGAAGACAATTCCGTGCAGCGGACGATTAATCAAGCCAAGGTAGAAGCCGAGCGCCTCCTTGTAATCCTGCAACCGGGCAACGGGATCGGTTCGCGCCAGGTTCCGCGCATTGTGAGGGGCAATAGTCGCGGTCATTAATAGGATGTGCTTGGTTGGGCTCGGCTGCTTTGCCGCGGGCCATTGCCCATCCCCGTCGCGGGTCATGACTGTGAGGCCGATGGTACGGGGACAGTGGAAAGAAGGCTTGCGAGAAATGCGATTTTGCATGCTGTGCCTTCAGGCGCGTCGAGATGTTCAGGAGAATTTGAAGCGCAGAAATCAAACGTCGAGTATGAACGCCTCTTCGTTGTTGGCGATTCATGCCGCTGCTGCAAGATGGAGAACTCTTACCAGACAAATCTAGGAGAGGTCGGCGCGGAGTGTCCAGAAAATTTCGCAAGAACGCGATGTTGAAGTCCCAAAAAGACACGGCAACTTCGTGCGCACCCTGCAGCCAGGGTTTTTTGAGGCGGGTCAGGTGATGCTGATCAGCGCCGCTGTCAGTGCAGGAATGAAGCAAGCCGCCTGCGTACCCGTCGGCGTCAGCGTGCCCGGACTGGCGGGGAAAAAGCTACCATCCCGGTTCACGGTCGCGCTCTGGATGGTAACCCCGGAGGTGGCAGCCAGGCTCGGTCCGGTCATCGCTTGTAACGTAGCTGTCTGGATGCTCTGATTGGTTTCGATGGTGAGGATCAGGTTCTGCAGCGTGTCTTTGTTGACCACCATCAGACTCAGGCCACCGGTCGCGGTCCTCACGGCATACGCCGTGGCGTCTACGCTGCCGGCTGAGAGTTGGGTTTCGAGCAAAGTCCCGGTTCCAGCAAGAGTAAAGAAAAGCAGGCCATAGTACACGGGCCGCGCTTCGACCACCCCGCCATCGTTATCTGAAATCGGGGTATAGCCAGGACCGTTACCGCCACCGTGCAGGTTCACCCCGGTGCCGCCGCCCAAAGCCACGTCAAAAAGAAAATCAATCACCCACAGGGAGGAAGCGTAACTGTTGCTGACACCGGTAGCGCCGCCATTGTAAAAAGAGTTGCACTCACTGATCCGATAGGGGATGCCCAGTTGCTCAGCCCCCGCCTTCAGCATCGCCAATTCGCCCGTGAGTTGGGGATCGGGGCTGATGAGGAAGGACGCGGTGGCGGTCGAGCTGTACCCGCTGGCCCGATAGTAGTGCTGGGTCAGCAGTGTGATCTCGGCCGCCGTGGCTGCCTGGCCGAAAGGCACGGTCCAAGTGGTGATGTGGTTGCCCCCGCCCGCCGCCGGGCCGGTGATGGCTACTTGGGGCGCAGACTGGAGGATCGCGGAGCGAAACATATTCCAGCGAGCAAGAAAATCCTCCAAGGTCCAATTACCTGCAAAGAAATTACCCGGCGCGCCGTACTCGTCAGGCTCATTGCCGATCTCAATGCCGAGAAGATTGGAACCCAGAACCGAAACTGCATACGCTACTTCTTCGGCAGCCAGCGCCGGAGTGGAGGTAGCGAGATTGACACCGTAAAGGCAAAGCCAGCCGGTCGCCTGCAAAAAGCCCGCTAAAGCCTTGATTTCGACGGGGGTGACCTGCAAGTGGGTTCCCGTAGACCCGGCCGTCCACTGTACATGGTCGACCGATCCGCCTCCGATGCGAAGAACGCCCTCGCCGAGGCGCCGGAAGAGCGCAATGAGGTTCCGATTGGACACATGAAAATAGGAGTATGTCATCGCCGCCTTCTCATAACTCAAACCCATGAAACGCGGCGGAATCGTCCCGATAGAGGTGGCCGTCACCGCCAGGGACGCTTGGGCGACAGGCCCCGGAGTTACCGGCAGGAGACTGCCGGAAGGTGGAGTGTAGATGTAGTTCGACGTGTAGCCGCAACCCTGTGCGAAGGCAAGCGCTGCCCACGAAGCTGCCCCCTCAAGGAGCCGGCGCCGGCTTAACCTCGAACTGTTCCTATGGCCCACGATGATTCTAAGTGCTGCGTTCATCGGCGAAACAGCTTCGCTGGCTGAGTAAGCTGCGATGCTGACTCCCTTGCTGTTCCAATTTGGCACAGCAAGCGGTGAGGCCGCGAACATGTACCGAAGTGGGCAGCTATAAATGAAGCTCCCTTATCCAAGTGAACTTATAACGATTGCCAAGGCCTTATCGTTTAGGGACGATCTCACTGGTAATCAAACTGGTTCAAAACGCGACACCACAGTTGCAACTTAGAACGTAGTTCACGATCAGTGCCTGTTCTTAGCGGGCCACGATTGGCCGTCACTCACCCTTCTGTCACCTTTTGCAAGGATTAAAGAACGAACGTAATCACCCGATAGCACTATTGTCCTTCGCCTAATCTCCTGTGTTGGCTTCCAAGGCTCGTGAAGTTAGTCGCATCCATTGAACCACCACATCTTAACTAGGAGACCTTCCCCCGCATGAATGCCGTAAGCCCGGACTACGAAAACGCCACCGATACAGTTATGTTCCTGGGGGTGACGCTACAGCCCAGATCGATGCCCGAGATGAATAAGCTGGTGGAGCGCGGAATTCGCGAGCACCGAAGATGGATTATCGCCAACCATAACCTGCATAGTGTGTACCTGTTCCATCGCCATCCAAAGCTGCGCGAATTCTACTCCCATGTCCACTGGACTTACCTGGACGGTATGCCCCTGGTGGCGCTGGGCCGCCTTTACGGTTACCCTCTGCAGCGCAAACAACGGGTCACCCATGCGGACTGGATGGGCCCGCTGATGGAACTGGCCGCCGGCAGAGGCTGGCGCGTCTTCAATCTTGGGTCGCCGCGAGAGGTCGCGGAAAACGGCGCTGCGCAATTACGTAAGCGCTACCCGGCGCTGCAGATAGAGGTGAGCGACGGATACTTCGACGCGCGCCGCGACAGCGATGAGAATGAAGCCCTGATTGAGCGTATTAACGCCTACAGGCCTGATCTGTTGATGGTAGGGATGGGTATGCCTCGGCAGGAGTTTTGGACGCAGGAGAACTTTGCGCGGCTGAAGGCCCATGTAATTCTCTCGTCCAATGGAGCCGCCTTCGAGTATGTTGCTGGCGCCGTGCCGACCCCTCCGCGTTGGGCGGGCCGGATAGGACTGGAATGGGTGTTCCGGCTGGTCAATGAGCCACGTCGCCTCTTTACCCGCTATCTCATCGAGCCTTGGTACCTACTGCTCTTGCTGCTGCAGGATTATCCACGTAACCGCCACGGTATCAAGCTGCGGGCAGGGGCGCAAGTAGGCGGCGATTGATCCCCACGGGTTCGAACCGATGGCAGTCTGGCCGGAGTGATGTTGGTTTCAACTTCATCATCCCGCCCGATTAAAACCGCATGGCGATAGTGCAACGGGAACAAGATGAACGAGGGTAGGAAAATAGATCGCAGAGAGTTCATCCAGGGGTTGGGCCTGCACGGGCTGGGCGCGCTAGTCTGTCGCAGTGGACCTGGCGCCGGGCAGTGGCCCAGGCTGCGGCTGTCCCACTGCAGCAGTTGGCTGCAGAAAAAGGGCTGATGTTCGGTTCGAGCCTGGCGTTGAAATATTGCGTTCAATCCGCGGCCTATGAGCAGCTATTCATCTCGCAGTGCGATGTCGCAACGCCGGAGCTGCATATGAAATGGGACTCACTTAGCAGCCAACCTGGAGTGTACAACTTCGGGAATGCTGACAGGTTTGTCGCATTCTGTGCCACCAACCGCATGAAGGTAAGAGGGCACACGCTGGTCTGGCATGACGCGCTGCCTGCTTGGGTGCCCCACAGCTAACACGGCCAATGGGCAAGCGATGATGACCGACCACATCCACAAGGTAGCTGGGCACTTCGCGGGTAAGTTGTACTCCTGGGATGTGGTGAATGAAGTGTTGGATCCCGCGAGTCATCGGCCGGATGGCCTGCGTGATACTCTGTGGCTTGAGAACTGCGGCGTTGATTACATGGAACAGGCTTTCCGAGCGACCGCTGCTGCCGACCCAGCGCTCTGCTGGTCTGGAACGAGAATTATCTCGAGCTCTCGAACGGCTTTGGCGCCGCCAAGCGTACGGCCATGCTCAACCTGCTCGACGGCATGTTGGCGCGCGGCGTTCCTATCCATGGTATCGGCTTGGAAGCGCATCTGCGGGCTGATCAGGCGAGCGGCCTTAGGCGATGCGAGTTACGAGGCTTTTCTCGGCCGAGTTGGCGCGACGCGGAATGAAAATTTTCGTCACCGAGCTGGACGTGCAGGATGTGACCTTACCAGCCGATGCCGGAGCACGGGATCAGGCGGTGGCCCAAATATACAGGCGATTTCTTAGCGCGACCCTGCGCCAACCGGCAGTACGAGGAATTGTCACCTGGGGGCTTGCGGATTGCTTCACCTGGATTGCCGGATACCGTCCGCGCAAAGATGGTTTGCCGGTGCGGCCGCTGCCGTTCGATGCCGACTTCCAACCCAAAGCGGCATATTACGCGATCGCCGACACACTTCAATCAGCGCCGCACCGCGGTTAAGGCGGCAGCAGGAGGAACAACTCACCACAGTTTCGGCCCACGACCATCGGCCGCTGAAGGAGTTTGCATGGTTCTTGTCTCTGCCGTGATCCCCACTCGTGGACGGCCCGAACTCTTGTGCCGGGCGGTGCGTAGTGCCCTGGCCCAGACTCTGCGCGAGATCGAAGTGGTGGTGGTCATCGACGGCGAGGATCCTGCCACCAGTCTTGCGTTGGAAGAGCTGGCGCAGCAGGACGGACGTCTGCGTGTGCTTGCGCTGGCGGCCAGTGTGGGAGGATCGGACGCGCGTAACCGCGGCGTCGATGTGGCGGCGGGCGAATGGATCGCGTTTCTGGATGATGACGACGAATGGCTTCCAGGTAAGCTGCAGGCCCAGACTCGATGCAGTGAGGCCATCGACCGCGTCAGTTGCTGATCGGCACCTGCAGGATGATCGCGCGTACCCCAGGCAAAGACTATGTATGGCCGCGGCGCTTGCCGGCCAGCGATGAACAGATTGGCGAATATATTATGGCGCGGCGCTCGTTTACCCGCGGTGAAGGATATCTCCAGACATCGACCTTCTTTGTCCGTCGCTCGCTGATGCAGGCGCAGCCGTTCAAGAGCGGCCAGTTGAAACACCAGGACACCGAGTGGGTGCTGCGCCTGGGCCGCCTGCCCGGCGCCCAGGTGGTGTTCGCCGATGAAGTGCTGGCGATTCACAATATAGAAGAGTCGCGCGCCACCGTAAGCAATAAATCCAATTGGCGCTACTCGCTCGAATGGCTGCGCCGCGATCGGCACCTGTTCACCCCGCGCGCATTGTCCGGCTTTGTCTTGTACCAAATTGCTGCCGAGGCGTCGGATCAGAGAGCTTGGCAAGCCTTCTATCTGCTGCTGCTCGAAGCCTTGCGCCATGGCAACAGCACCCCCCGCGATTATGCGATCTTTCTGGCTATCTGGTTACTGCCTCGCCGCCCCCGCCGCCGCTTGCGTGATTGGATGGCACGCCGCCCGCGTTTCGCTCCCTGGTGCCGTCGCTATGAGAATCCTTCAGCTCACCCGGCAGTTTCTTCCTGCCCAGGGCGGCTATGGAGAGCGTCGTCGAAGGCCTGAGCGTTGCCCTGCAGCATAACGGGCATAAGGTGCAGGTGGCCACACTTCGCTTGCTCTTTTCGACCGGTGCCATGGCGCCCACGGAGTCGGTCGAAGCCGGACTCGCGGTACGCCGCATGCGCCATTGGGGCCCGCGCCGCTATCCGGTGGCGCCGGCCGCACTGCAGGCGATCCGCGGCTATGACCTGGTGCACATCCATGCCATTGATTTCTTTGTCGATTATCTGAGCCTGCTGCGCTTGTTCCATCGCATCCCGCTGGTGGTTAGTACCCACGGCGGTTTCTTCCATACCCAGCGCGCGAGGGCATTCAAAGAGATCTACTTCAAGACCGTCACCCGCCATTCCCTGGGCGGAGTGGGGGCAGTGGTATGCGTGAGCCAGCACGATCGCGAGATGTTCAGGAAGATTGTGGCCCGGCGCAGCGCCTCCGCGTCATCGAGAACGGAGCCAATATCGATCGCTTTTGGGGCTTGAAGAAGAGAGTAGAGCCGGGACTGGTCCTCGGCATCTCGCGCCTGGCCGAAAACAAGCGGATGGAGAAAGTACTGGAGGCGATGGCTTTGCTGAAGCACAGATTTCCCTGCATGCGGCTGGAGTGGGCCGGAGCGGATTTTGCCGGGCTGCTCCCCGCCCTCGAGCGCCGGGTGGCCGAACTTGGGCTGAGCGGCCGGGTCCGCTTTCGTGGCGCCGCCAGCGGCGAAGAGTTATACCGTTTGTTGGAGCGGGCGCACCTGTTTGTTTCCGCTTCCGGTTATGAGGGCTTCGGGCTGTCGACCATCGAGGCCATGAGCGCGGCCACCGTAGTCGTGGTCACCGCGGTGGGAGCGCACCCTGATATAGTCGAAGACGGGGTAAGCGGCTTGCTCACTGACCGGGATGCGGCTGGACTCGCGGGGCAGATGGAATGTGTTCTGTCCATGCCGGCAGAGAAATTGGCCAGCATCGGGGACGCGGCGCGGACGGCGACGAAGCGGTTTTCCTGGAGCCAGATCGCACCCAAGTACGAGCAACTGTACCGCGAGGTGCTTGACACCGGGAGACGTTTTGAGGCCCGGCTGCCATGAGCCAGGGAACCATCTTGATCTTCCGCATCCATCTTCTGGCGCCTTCGGAGACATTCATCGTGACCCAGGCCGCAGCCATGCGGCGTTTTTCACCGTATTTCGTGGGCTGGCGCAGGATGGCCGGGATCGCACTACCGAAAGATACCAGCTGGACCGTCGATGGCGGCGGCCTGCGGGGAAGATTGCGGGAGTTGCGCTTTCGCTATGCCGGCCCCACGCGAGAGCAGATTGCCGAGCTGCGGGCACGAGCTCCACGGCTCGTGTATGCGCACTTCGCTCCCGACGGCTACGCCGCGATGCAGCTTGCCGAACAGCTCGGCGTTCCCTTGGTCACCGCCTTGCACGGATGTGACGTGACCTTAAGCGATAGGGCCATGGGGGCAAGAAGGCTGGGTCGTGAATATTTGCGAGGCCGGCCGGCGCTGCAGAAGAAGGGTGCGCTCTTTATTAGTTGCTCCGCGTATATCCGCCAACGAGGCCTGGAGATGGGATACCCCGCGGAGCGCACCATCGTGCATTCGATTGGCGTCGATGTGGAACGGTTCAAGCCGCCCCCGGTGCGGCGGCGGGAACAAATGGTCTTGTTTGTCGGACGCCTGGTGGAGAAGAAAGGCTGCGCCAGCCTGATTGAAGCCATGGCCAAGGTACAGCACCGCGACCCTGCGGCCGAACTGGTGGTGATTGGGGATGGTCAATTGCGCCCCGGCTACGAGGCGCACGCGGCCGCGCTGGGCGTGCGCTGTCGCTTCCTCGGCACTCAGCCAACCAACGTGGTCCGGGACTGGATGGCGCGTGCGGCCGTCTTCTGCGTTCCCAGCGTGATTGCAGCCTCGGGCGACGCCGAAGGCTTTGGCATGGTGTTTATTGAGGCGCAGGCGATGGGCCTGCCCGTCGTCAGCACTCTCAGCGGAGGCATTCCGGAGGCAGTGAAGCATGGGGAGACGGGTTTGCTGGTGACCGAGCGCAACCCCGAAGCGCTGGCGGAGGCGATTGTGCAGCTGCTGCAGGACGACGAGTTGTGGCAACGCTACAGCGTTGCCGGTAGGAGGCATGTCGTAGACCACTTCAACCTGGCCCGGCAAACCGGGCGGCTCGAAGATGTTTTTGCGCAGTTGCTGGAAGGACCTCGATCATGGCGCAACTGATTCAGGTGCTGGTCGCCCCCCCCGCGGCGATGGCGCATACGCCGCGCCGTTTCTACCAGCCGGAGCTTGACGGATTGCGGTTCTACGCCTTTTTGGGTGTGTTCGTCTATCACACCTTGCCCGAGCAGCCGGCTTTCTATCGCAGTTTGCACTTGCCGTTGGCGCCGTTGTGGGGGGCGGTCGCCAAGTCGGGTGCGTCCGGGGTCGATTTGTTCTTTGCGCTGAGCGCTTTCCTGATCACATCGCTCTTGTTGCGGGAACGCCAGCAGACCGGAGGCATCTCGCTGCAGTCGTTCTACATTCGTCGCATTCTGCGTATCTGGCCGCTCTACTTTGCCGTGCTGGCGGTGGCCGTTGTGCTGGCCCACACCGTCTCGGGTCAGAGCCTTCCCTGGTACTACCTGGTCGGCTACCTGTTGTTTGCCGGTAATTGGATCAATGCGGTTTTCGGCCATCCATTGTCCGTATGCGGTCCTTTGTGGACGGTATCCATTGAGGAGCAGTTCTACCTGTTATGGCCTGTGCTCATGAGGATGCTTGGAAGGCGGGGCATGATTGTCGCCGCAGTCGTTACCTTTCTGCTCGCCACCCTGAGCCAGGTCGGCGTCGCGCTGGCCGGCTTGAGCGGGTCGTATGTCTATTACGGTAGCGTGTCGCGCAGTGGATCGCTGGCGTTGGGAATTTTGCTGGCAATGTTCGCCGATCGTTTGCCCGGGCTTACTCGATGCATGCGTGGGCTGCTTCTGGCCGTGGGAATCATGGGCTGGATAGCCGCCTCGGCGTGGCTTATCGATCAGCCGGGACCGGTCGATATGCGCGCCGTGCTGGGACGCCTGGTGGTCTCGGTTGGCGCCGTCTTCATTCTGTGCGCATGTCTGCATAGTCGCAGCCGGTTGGTAAGGGACGACTGGGTAGTGCGGCTGGGCAAAATCAGTTACGGGCTCTACATGCTGCATTTCCTCGGACTACTTTTCATGCTCGATCTGCTCCATCCGGCTTGGGGGTGGAAACTACTGGCCACCAAAGCGCTGGGACTGGCGCTCACGGTCCTGCTGGCATGGGCATCGTATCGCTGGCTGGAGTCGCCCTTCCTGCGTTTGAAAGATCGCTTTGCCATCGTACTTAGCCGGCCGGTCTGATGCGAGCATCTGGTGTTCAATCCGCTCGGCAGTCGAACCCCTTCCTGGTGTCGGATGGAGGTCTCATATCCTCGATAAGCTAGCGCTTCAGCCCTCGCACCTCGTCATTGCGCCGCCCGCGCCGCCTCCCGAGCTCACGCTGCGTGAGGTGGGCACGATGCTGACTCGCCGGCGCGCCATCATCTACGTCAGCCTCTCCGCATTCTTTCTGCTCGCGATCCTGGCTCTCGCGGCTTCTACCCGGCTATACCGGTCAACGGGCGAGATCGAAGTCCAGAAAGAATCCACCAGTGCTCTGGGCATCCAGACGGATAGCGCGGATACCCCATCCGACGCCCTGGAAGTAAACATGGTTATCCAAACCCAGGCGCAGATCCTGCAGTCCGATTCGCTTGCCCTGCGTGTGATCGAGGATCTCCATCTTGAGCAAACCGAGGACTTTCGGCCGAAATGGTCGCTGGTTGGTTGGTTGTTCGGGCTGCTCAGGCCGCGAAGCATAGCCGACGCACCGGGCGTAACGCTCGAGAACTCGCCCCATCGCCGCATGCGGGTGCTGGCGATTTTCCACCGCCGGCTCACGGTGAAGCCGGTCGCCGGCACGCGTCTGATCGATGTGTCCTATCTAAGTCCCGATCCGCAACTGGCGGCATCGGTCGTGAACCACCTGCTGCAAGGCTTGATCGAGAAGGGCTATCAAGCGCGCTACGACGCCACCATGCAGGCATCTTCCTGGTTGAGCGGACAGCTGGGAGAGTTGCGCGCCAAGACCCAGGAGTTACAGGCCAGGGTAGTAAAGCTGCAACAGGAGTCGGGTGTCTTCGCCCTGGGCGAGGTCGATCGCGAGGGCCGGGACCAGGTGTATAGCCCAACCCTCGAGAAGCTGCAGATGGCCACCCAGGCCGAAGCGCAGGCGCAGTCCAACCGCATCCTCAAGGGAGCGATTAACGATGTAGTGAAGAGCGGCAATGCGGAGCTGATTTCGGGGTTGGGCGGAAGCGCGATTGGCGGCGGTTCCTCCGCCGCTGTCGCCACTTCCCTCAGCTTGATTCAAAACCTTCGTTTGCAGGAGGCAACCCTGCAAGAGCAGCTTCAGGACCTCTCCGCCAAGTTCGGTCCAGCCTATCCCAAACTGGCCCAGTTGCGGGGCAGCATAACGGCGGTACAGGCGGCCATTCAAGCCGAGGTGGCCCGCGTGGCCGGGCGGGCTCACAACGACTTCATGGTGGCCGAACACGCGGAGGAAAAAACGCGCCGCGATTTCAACGCCGACAAAAGCGAGGCCGAAGCACTCAACAACAAAACTATTGAATACCAGATGGTCCGCCAGGAGGCGGACCAGACCCGGTCGCTCTACGACGATATGCTGCGCCACCTGAAAGAGTCGGGACTACTAGCCGGCCTGCACTCTACCAACATCTCCATCGTCGACTGGGCCAAGGCCGGCGATAGTCCGGCCAAACCGGTAGTGATGCTCTACCTCTTGGGATCGCTTCTCGCCGGTCTGGTCTTCGGCGTCTTGGCCGCACTGCTGCGCGACGTGACTGACACCAAAATTCACGACCTGCGCGAGATCTCCCGTGAGCTGGGCCCATTGCCGCTTTGCGTGCTGCCGTATCAAAAGGAGCTGCCTGCCCTGTCTGGGGAAGCGGCCCGGATCGAGAAATCGCCGCTGCCCGCGTTAGACCGCCCCCAGTCCCTGCTTGTCGAATCGCTGCGCTCACTGCGCACCTCTCTGCTGCTGTCGCGCAGTGGAGCGCCTCCACGTTCGGTGCTGATTACCAGTCCCCTGGCAGGAGAGGGAAAAAGCTTCCTCAGCTGGAACCTGGCCATTCTCTTTGCCCAACAGGGAAAACGGGTCTTGTTGTGCGATGCCAACCTTCGCCATCCATCCCTTCATCGCAACCTGCAAGCTGACCCAGCGGGCGGGTTAAGTACGGTGCTCGCTGGTCTCTCGCCGGACCACGGGGCATCCGTGGTGATTCCGGTGCTCGAAGTTCCCGGGCTATTTCTGATACCCGCTGGACCACTACCTCCTTACCCGGCGGAGTTGCTGGCATCCGGTCAGATGGCGGAGTTGTTGAAGGTTTGGGAATCGCAATACGATCTCGTGCTGCTGGACGGACCGCCGCTGTTGCAGTTCACCGACTCCGTGGTGCTTAGCTCCATGGTCAACTCGGTGTTGCTCCTCGCCCGGCACGGCGAGACACCTTTGCCGGCACTGGAAAAAAGCTACCGCATGCTGGAAGACGTGCAGTCCGCCCACGGACGCAAGATCAATATTGTCGTCAACGGCGTGAAAGAGCAACCGGCGGAAGGATTCGCACAGTTTCGACAACGGGAAAGGGAGGCTGCCAAAGCCTGATGAAAAATCCACTGCGCTTGTACGTTCTATTACTCCTGCTCTTTTCGCTTGCCGCCAGTTCACCGGCGCAGAAAGACAGTCTGCTGATCGGACCCGGCGACCTGCTCCACCTTCAGGTGTACGATACGCCGGAAATGGAACAGCATGCCCGGGTAACCGATACCGGGACCATTCCCTTCAGCTTTCTGGGCAACGTCAACGTAGCCGGCCTGACGCCAGGGCAGGCAGCCGAGCGAATCGAACATAGACTCCAGGGCGCCGGTATCATGCTGCACCCCCAGGTCTCGGTGTGCGTGGAAGCCTATGCAACCGAGAATGCTTCGGTGATGGGGGAAGTGCAGAAGCCGGGGACGTACGAGATTGACACCCCGCACCGCGTGGTGGACGTCCTCGCGATGGCCGGCGGATTGACCTCTATCGCGGATCGCCACATTACCATTCAACGCTTCGGCCCGGACAAACAAAAAGTCGAGTACTACTACTCCAATGCGGGCGAAACCGCCTTGTCCAACGATCCCATGGTCTACCCAGGCGATTCGGTGATCGTGTCCAAGGTTGCGGTGGTGTATGTGCTCGGCGATGTGTACCGGCCGGGCGGCTATCCGATAAACACCAATAACTCGAAAATGACCGCGTTGCAGGCCATCGCGCTGGCCGGCTATGCCAACCATACGGCTGCCGTCGGCAAGTCAAGGCTGGTGCGCCAAACACCCAACGGAGTGCAGGAAATTCACTTGCCCGTGAGTGCAATGCAGAAGGGCAAGATACCGGATGTTGCCTTGCTGCCCGATGATGTGGTCTATGTTCCCTTCAGCTTCGTGCGCAACCTGGAAGTGAATAGCCAGGGAATTCTCGCTTCGGTTACCTCGGCCGCTCTATACATCCACTGATGGATTCGACCCTCTCTGCATATCAGGAGTCTGTCTTGGCAACTGCCTCACCGGTCAGTCAAATTGCGATCAGAGATGATCGCAAAAGAATGGAAAAGGCGGCCCCATCGTCCGCAGGCATTTGGAGCCGCCTTTCGACTTGGGGCCTGTTGCTCCTGTTGCTCTATTTCGCACTCGACGGCGTCTCGCCGTTTGTCAATTCCCCCACCGCCTTGCGCGCGGTCGCAACCAGTTCTGAGGGCGGGATCCTTGGGGAGCGCCTCATCAAACTGCTGATGTTTGCCATCTGCATGATCGTTGTCGCGCAGCGGCGCCAGGCCGTTTGCCGGCTAAGTATGCAGATGAAGCTGGTGACCAGTTTCCCTCTCCTCGCGCTTCTGCTCTTTCCCGTCTCCCAACAAGCGACTCGGACCATCAGTTCCGGTGCCTTGCTTCTCGCCGCTATTCTGCTTATGTACTACCTCATGTCCCGCTACCAGTTCGATGAGCTACTGGAGCTGTTTCTTATTCTGGGTACGGGCACGATCGTTGCCAGTATCGTGTTTGCCCTCGCCCTGCCTCAGTACGGGCTGGATAGGATGGGAGGGCATTCCACGGCATGGAAGGGCATCTTCAGCGCCAAGAATTACCTTGGAGATCTGGCGGTATTTTTCCTGACCATGGCAGTGTCTTATCGCGGGCGTACCTCGTTTCTCCGTTCCGTTCGCGCTTCACAAATCGTACTTTGCCTGGTTGCCATTGCCTTTTCGCGAGCAGCCACCGCCTACCTGCTGACCGCCATCTACCTTGTCTATTTTGTGATCATGAAGACGCTGCATCGCTTTCGCAAGAAGGACTATTTTGTCCTATGTATCCTCCTGCTTGGGGTTCTTTGCCTTGTCACCGCGATCGTTGTGGCGAGGCCGGATCTGCTCTTGAGCGTGCTCGGAAAAGATCCGAGTCTGACCGGACGCACCGGGATATGGAGCGCGGCCATCGATTCGATCTCCCGGCGCCCGCTGCTCGGCTACGGTTACCAGGCCTTCTGGCTTGGCCTCGAGGGCGAATCCTATCGCGTGATTCTCGCCGTGTCGTGGCTTCTGGCGCAGGCGCAGAACGGCTTTCTCGACGTCACGCTGGAGATGGGTGCGGCCGGGCTGGCAATCGTGCTGCTGATCTTCGGCTTCGCCTTTCGTGACGCCGGGGTCTGCCTTTTCCGCTCTCGTGATGATGCCCGACTTCGTGCCGTAGAGTGGTACCTTGCCGTCGTCATCCTGACCCTTATTTGCAACCTCGACGAAAGCTTCCTCTTTGAACCCAAGCATCTTGGTTCGATGATCTTTGTCATCGCCTGCGTGGGTCTCAAACAGGAGTGGCTGCGCCTGCAGGCCTTGCCCCAATCCCCGGGGATCTCCGCTTGATTTTCTGTACCCCCATAGCCGCAGCTTCCCGTTTGAGAAAGGGCCGTCCATGAGGGCCGAGTCCACTCCCCAATCCAGGGCGGCGTGGCGTGGCAACACCCTGCGCGTTGCCTACGATGCAAGGGCCCTCGTATCCGGCGATGGGGGAACGGGAAAAGGCATCCAATTGCGCAACTTGATCAACAGCCGTTGGGCTCAATTTCAGGGTTATGCCCCGCCTGTCGCAAGGCAGAAACTGACTACAGGCATTGTGCAGGGCGGCAACGGCCGCTACCTGATCTGGCAGCAGGCCTCCTTGCCCCGCCTGCTCAAACCCTGGCAGCCGGATGTGTTTCTCGCTCCTTACAATACAGCGCCTCTTTTGTTGCCCCGCCACACCCGGCTTGTGCTGGTGCTTCACGACCTCATCCTGCTGCAAAGCTTTGGGCCGACTACGACCCGGGCGAGGATCGTGAACAGCTACCGCCGGCGCCTTATCCCGCTTTCCGTCGCCCGCTCCAGCTACGTGCTCACGGTGTCGGAATTCTCCCGCAAGCGCATCCTGGAACACTTTCCTGAAGCCCGCGTCATCGTAATCCCTTGTACCATCCCGGAGTCCTGGTTCGTCGCGCCGAGCAACCTGCAGCAGCGCGACAACTATATCCTGCTGGTTACCGGGCCACCGCCCCACAAAAATACTGCGCGCGCCCTCAGAGCCTATGCCCGCTACGTCGGCATGGCAGGCGCCGGCGCTGCAAATCTGCGCATCGTCGGGCTGGCCGGTGCCGGAGAGTCGTTCCCTGCAATCGTGCATGAGCTTCGGCTAGACCAGAGGGTAACGTTCGAACCGTTCGTTTCTACCGCTACCCTCCAGTTGCTCTATCGCCGTGCCAAAGCAGTTCTAGTCCCATCGCTGTTGGAAGGTTTTGGCATTCCAGTGCTCGAGGGTATGGCGTCGGGAACCCCGGTGATTACGTCGCAGCGGCAGTTCCCTTTCGGAAGTGGGTGGAGAAGCCGCTCAATATTTCGACCCACTCGATGAAAGATCGATCGCGGGAGCGATGTTTGCGTTAAGTGTGAATCCGGTGCTGTCGATAGACAAGGTAAGTAAGGGACACGAGCAAGCAGCAAAATTCCATCCCCGGATCGTACACCGCCAGGTCGATGAATTCTGGTTTCAAATCGCGTCCGAGCATGCGGCAGCGCCATAACTTGGCACTTCTATTGAAACCTTTAACCGGAAATTCTGCACCCTGATTGGGAAATTGAGGCAGCACACGATGTATACGTCCAATTTGCAAGCCCATCGGATCGTCCGGGCACTTAGCAGCCGCTGGCAGAGATGGCAGAAGGCCGGCCACTACAAGCAGCTATCCGTTAGCGAAGCCTTTTCCGACATCTACCGGTCACACGCCTGGGGATCGCGGGAGGATCGGCCCTTTTGCTCCGGAGATGGATCAATCCGTGAGGAAGCGGTCGGCCCCTACTGCGCCATGATCCGTGACTTCATCGCGGGCAACAATATCCAGCGCGTTGTGGATCTTGGCTGCGGAGACTTTGCTGTGGGTTCGCAATTCATAAGTCCAGCAGTTCACTACTTGGGTATTGATGTGGTGCCCGACCTCATCCGCTACAACCAGGAACACTTCGCTACTCCAGGTGTCGAGTTCCGCTGCATTAACATCATCGATGACCCTTTGCCCCATGGCGACCTTTGTCTGCTACGGCAGGTTCTTCAGCATCTCTCCAACGCGCAGATTCTCAAGACGCTGCAGTCGCTGCGCCGCTACCGCTACGTCATCGCGACCGAGCATGTATATGCCGGCCCGGGTCTGCATCGCAATCGCGACAAACCCCAGGGTCCGGGGACTCGCATCCCGCGAAGATCCGGCGTGTTCCTGGAGTCTCCACCCTTCAACTGTTCAGCCAAACTCACGCTCGAAGTTCCCCTATCACACAACCAGATCTTACGTTCTGTCGTCATCTAAACTTGCTCACTCGCTCCCGGCAAGGACGCCTCTCCGTGGTTCACGCCAACAGTTCGAGCGATGGATATCTGCCTCGGTAACGGACTCATGAGATTTACCATCATCACCCCCACGCTCCAGAGAAGTAGCCTTATTAGGGCATGTAACTCGGTTGACAGCCAGTCCTATTCTGATTGGCAGCACATCGTGATGGTCGATCGAGCCAAGCTCGACCACCCGTTGTTAGCCGAAATTCATCACGCTCAACGTTCGGTCATCAAATGCCCTGTGCCTCATCATAACTACGGCAATACCTGCCGGCATGATGCTTGGAAACTGGCTACAGGGGATTATTGCCTCATGCTCGATGATGACAATTACTTGACCGACAACAGAATACTTGAGGATATAGCGGCCAATCTCGAAGACAATCCGCATTGGGCCCTCTTTCCTATCCTCCGGCGTGGAAGGCTGTTCTTCCATGATCCGCCCGGTCTCAAGGTGACCGATACGGCCAATGTGGTCGCGCGAAGAGAGATTGCGCGCTGGCCGGACATCCTCGAGTATGCAGCCGACGCGCGTTGGGTCGAAGGGCTGAAAGCCTACCCCCACAAGTCCTTGCCTGACTTTCGGCCGATCGTCGACATGCCCATCCAGAGCAAAGGCAGATCCTCCGCGAAAAGGTGGGACATCCGCGAAAAGGTGGCTCGAACCTGGCGCGATATCGGGCTGTACTACAGCAAGCGCGGCAGCAGTACGCCGCTATAGCCCCTCCCTGCACGATTCCCTGAACACTGGCCGAGAATCGAGGTTAGCCATATGTCCTTTCCCCTATCACCATCCTTTGATCCCGCATACTACCGTAAGTGCAACAGCGCCTTGGCGTGGATCGTACTATTGGCGTCTTCGCTGACCTGCCTCTCCATCGATTACCGCCTTCGCATTTTGGCGGCCGACGATTCGTATATCCATTTGCGCATAGCAACCCACCTCATGACCACCGGGCATGGATACTTCAATCTAGGCGAAAAGGTCATGGTAACTTCATCGCCCGTATGGACACTTCTGCTGGGCGTGAGCGCGTGGCTTTGTCATGGTTTTCCAGCGGCTCTGGCACTCGAGGCAGCTAGCATGGGCCTCGCGTGCACTATGAGTTTCCTGATGATTTCCCGGAATTTACATCTGCACACGCTTCGAGCGATCCTGCTCTCTCTCATTCCGCCGGCGGCGGTCTTCCTCATTCTGCTTCAAAGCACTATCCAGCAAATGGAATCGACCTTGGCAGTGGGGCTTGTCCTGGCTTCAATTTACTTGTTCGAAATCAGAAACATCTGGTGGCTAAGCCTGTTGGTACTTGCTGGCTTTACTCGCTATGAGTACTTCGCGGTGTTAGTCGTGCTGGTAGGTTTTGCTCTCGTCGCAAAGCGTCTCCAAGTCACGCCGGCCGTCATCGCCGCAATAGTCTTTTCGGTGATAGCTGTGTATCTCCTCTATCAATATGGGACCTTGGTTCCAAACACATTAAGAGCAAAGGCAGCCGTGTATGTAGGCTCTTACGCCCGTACAGCAGGATCCCTAGGGCTTGGATTCGACGAACCTTTTGCCGTATTGCGCACTTGTCTGCTCTTGGCTGCCCTGCTGGCATTTGCGACAGCGCACGAGCTCATTGTTCCTGGCCTTATGGTCTCCGCCGGCACGCTGCTGGATCTCTGCTACATTTGGAAGAAAACCTTGATATTCCCCTGGTACCGCCCTCTCGCGTCCACCCTCATCGTGCTGGGGCTCATCTTGAGCGTACCTGGCTTCGAAAGCAAAGGCTGGCGAAGATATATTGCTATCGTGGCCTTCTTGGCATTCATAAATCCCATGACCTCCGGGAAGGAACTTGCAGCCTACGCGCTTAATAACGCTTCGTTCGACGGTGCGGATAAGTTTGATATCCGGACGATAGAGTATCTTTCTGTCGGGCACTCCATTTATCAGGAGTGTCCAGCCGCTAGATTGATGAGCTCTGAAATTGGAGGCTTGGGAGAGGGTTTTGAAGGCGAGATTCTTGATGCCGTCGGCCTGGCTACGCCGTCCGCAATTAAGTATCACCCCATGCGAGTTCCCGACGAGAGAAGTTCCGGCGAATTGGGAGAAATTCCAGCCGGCTTCGTTAGCGAAATGCGTCCTGACGTCATCGTAAGTTATGACGTGTTTGCGGAGTCGCTCTTAAAGAACCCCGATAGCTCAATCTATACTGAATTTGTTTATCCGCCGCTGCCGGCGGCCGAGATGACACGCTACCGCGATTGGAGTAAACATCGCCTATATATCCTGGTGGCGAGAAGCGGAGTATGCTCTTCAACCGCCCTCGATGCCAGGATTAGGCAATCCCTTCAGATGCGTTAAGCCCGACGTTCGGCATTCGGCGTGAATCGCTCCCTTGGCATTTCAAACTGTGGGAGCGCTTGAGCATCTTTGCTAATGGTGTAGACCAGGAAACTGAACTCGACGCGGCCATTCCGCCAAAACCGGGGCCCCCAGGCACGCGGTCTTTGCGTTCCTGGGGTGGAAAGAATGGCCGCACATAACTGACCCCACCGGACCACAGTATTAGCAAAAATGCGTTGAATGCGCCCCCCACTCCATATTCAGAAATGCTGAGGAGATGCGAAAACATAGCCCACTGCGCTATTGTGCGAGCGCAGCTTCGATGGCAGCCGTAACCTGGGGCGAGTCAGGAGTTACCGCCGGTTCGAAGCGTTCCACCGGCTTGCCGTTGCGGTCGAAAAGAAACTTGGTAAAGTTCCACTTGATGTCGCCGCCAATTTGCGGGTTCACCGACTTATCTGTCAAAAAGCCGTATAGCGGCGCCTTATCCTCACCCAGCACACTGACCTTGGCCATCATGGGAAAAGTAACGTCGTATTTATTGTGGCAGAACGTTTTGATCTCTGCATTGGTGCCCGGTTCCTGCGACGCGAAGTTATTGGCGGGAATGCCGACGATCACCAAACCGCGGTCCTTGTACTTTTTATAGAGAGCTTCCAGGCCGGCGTACTGCGGAGTGAAGCCGCATTTGCTGGCGACGTTCACCAGCAGAAGAACTTTACCCCGGTAACTCCCCAGGCTGACCGGCGGGCCATCGATGGACTTCAAGGTAAAGTTGTAAACGCTCTTCGCCGGTATGGCCATGCAGACCCCAGCGACCAACAAGGTGAGACCAAGGGCTAACTTGCGCATAGACACCTCCCAATATGAGCCGATAATACAGCACCAGTTTTAATCGATTGTCAATCGATGGTAACTAAACGTCGCAGAGATCGACTGCCTGCAGCAGGGAGGCCCGGGGATCGCCCGTGGGGACGAACTCATGCGCCACGTATCCTTTATAGCCTGACTCTACAATCCCCCGCATCACGCCATCCCATTGCACCTCCTGCTTATCGTTCAGCTCGTGGCGCCCTGGGACACCGCCAGTGTGAAAGTGCCCAAGCCACTGTATGTTCGCCTGGATGGTTGCAATCAGATCGCCTTCCATAATCTGCATGTGATAAATGTCGTAGAGCAACTTCACATGGGGTGAATTTACTTCCTTCATTACCGCCACACCCCAGGCGGTGTGGTCCGCCATGTAGTCCTTGTGGTTGACCTTGCTGTTCAAAAGCTCCAGGCAAAGGACTACGTTATTGTCTTCTGCGATTTTCTTTACCCGGTTCAATCCCAGGATCACATTCTTGGCGCCCTCTTCGTCGGACATTCCGCGGCGATTTCCCGAGAAGGTAATGACATTGGGCACTCCCGCTTTCGCCGCCAGAGGGACATTCTTGCGCAGTCCCGCCTCGATCTTGTCGTGATTGGCAACTACATTGAGGGCATCAGGAATAGTGCCCGCCTCGACGTAGCCCATGGTGCAGAGCAGTCCATACTTCTTGGGTGTTTCAAAATCCGCCGGCTCCAGAAGGTCGACTCCCTTCAATCCGATCTGCGCCCCATAGGCGCACAATTCGTCCAGGCTCATCTTCGGATAGCACCAGCGGCTGACAGACTGCCGGATGTTGCCCTTCCTTTGAGTCGGACCTTCGGCCGGAGCTGCGGTCTTCTCCTGAGCCCAGGAAAGAGAGGAACTGGAGGCTAACGCCGTGCCGGCGATTGTGCTTTTAAGCATCTTGCGACGGGAGATGGATGACATATGGACAGCCTTTCGGACCTTCTTGGGTGCACGCACGTATTTAATCATCTTTTGCTTCCACCGCACCAAAGTGCCTCTGGCGCCCAGCCGGGATGTACAATTTCAGCGCGGACGCACGTATGAATGACCAAGCATCCCCATGCGCACACTCTTTCGCGTTACTGTCTTCCTCTTACTCCTCTCTTCTCCGCTTGTGGCTCAGGTAACCGTCTTTTGGCAGCCGGGGTTCCCAACCATCTCCAGTCAGCCGTTGGATCGCCCCACCCTTTCCGCCGCGCTCAATGATCCGCACCTCGCCTTCCTGGACTTGAACGCCTTGCAGGCCCCCGGCGCTCTCGCCCACACCGAGCTCCTGGTGCTTCCTTACGGCTCTGCTGTTCCTACCGATGCCTGGGAGGCGATAGATACGTATCTGCAGCACGGCGGAAATCTTCTCGTCGTCGGCGGCCAGCCATTCCGCGTGCCAGTCAGGCAGGTTGACGGATCTTTCGTCCAGGGCCGTCCCCAGGATACCTACGCGCGCGTGCTGGATTTGCGCCACACCTACGAAGTGCCCGTACCGCTCGACGCTCACTATGCCTGGAAACCGGGCTACTCCTTCGGCACAACTCCCAAGGTGCAGGCGGAGAAGTTCTTCACCGTAGAGGGCCCTCTCAACGGGCTTGGCTACATGGTCGACGCCACCGGACTGCTGGTGGCAGCCCCCGTGATCGTAATCGACCACCCACCGGGCGCGGCCATGGCCGGGAGCCGCATCGTCTGCCTCGACTTCCAGCCCGCAACCGGATACTGGGAGAGTCAGGATGGCATCGCGCTTATTCGCCAGTCTGCCGCCTACGCTCGCCAGGGATCCACGAACCTCTCGGTGGAAACGCTTTACGCCGTGATCAGACCGAATGAGCCCCCCCAGATTACGGTGCATCTGCACCAGCCTTCCCCTGCAAAGGGCGATATACGTGTGGAACTCTTGTCCCCGGATAAGGTCCTCGCCGCCGCTACGTTGACGGTTGAAGGCGGCCACGTAGCCGATCTCCCGCCGTCCTTTCATACGCCGCTCCCAGCAGGGTTCTACACGATCCGCGCCACCTATCGTCAGCAAGGAAGCTTTCGTGAGTTCTACGAAAATGGTTTTTGGGTCGCGGACCGCGATTCTCTGGACAGCGGCGACGCCTTGGGAGTCAATGGCGATTTCCTCACCCGCGGTGGAAAGCCTTTCTTTCCCGTAGGCACCAACTACTTCACCACCGAAGAGAATGGCTGGGATTTCTCCGGCCCACGCAATGCTTCTGTGTGGGAGAAGGATTTTAAGGAGATGGCCGCGCACGGTGTGACCTTCGTCCGCACCGGCGTATGGATGAAGAACGCCAAATTCATCGAGCCTGCAACCGGCGAACCGAACCAACGCTTCCTACGCAACCTGGAGGCGTTTCTCATCTGCGCCCATCGCTACGGCATCTCAGTCAACTTCACCTTCTTCGCCTTTTCTCCCGTTTCCGGCGCAACTACCCAACCCGCCGGCGCTCCGCAGAGCAACCCCTATATCGATGAAGGTGCTTTGCGTGCGCAGCAGGCCTACGTGCGCGCCGTGGTGAAGAGATTTGCGAAAGTCCCATGGCTCTGCTGGGACCTTATCAATGAGCCGAGTTTCTCCAATCCCCTCCAGATATTCAAAGGAAACGTACCTAACGGAGACGCATCGGAAGTAATCGCCTGGCATACGTGGCTGCGAGATCGATACAAAGACCTGGGCGCACTGGCAGACGCATGGGCACAGACTCCGGAACAGCTCGGCAGCTTCGATAACATCCCGCTGCCCAGTGTTGCGGACTTGACCTATGAGCGCCACGGAAATCCTCGCCAGGTGCGCGCTGTCGACTACAACCTCTTCGCGCAAGACATGTTCAGCCGCTGGGTGCACTCGATGGTTGCCGTGATTCGCCAGGCGGGCAGCAGCCAGCTCATTGACGTCGGGCAGGATGAAGGCGGCGTCACCAATCGCGTGCTGAATCAGTTCTACAGTCTGGCGGGTGTTTCCTTCACCACCAATCACACCTACTGGCAAGACGACGCCTTGTTATGGGACTCAGTCGTGGCCAAGCGCCAGGGCATGCCCAACATCACCGGTGAAACCGGCTATCAACCTGTCTGGGCGCCCGACGGAACCTGGCGCTACGACGAGCTCACCGGGCTCCCGCTCACCGAACGCAAGTGGGCCTTGGGTTTTGCTGCCGGCAGCTCCGGAGCTATGCAGTGGGATTGGGCCCGGGAGGTCGACTTCGGCATGCAACGAAGTGATGGTTCGGCCAAGATTTGGGAACCCATGATGCAAAGATTGGGAGAGTTCGCTGAGCGTGCAGCGCCCTATGCCACGGACTTCATCAAGCCGGATATCGCCATCGTCCTGCCTCAGTCCTTGCAGCTCTCCGTCTCCAATGCGCTGGCCGTCGAGGCGCAGCAAAATGCCGTTCGTGCGCTCTATTACTATGCACGTGGAGAGGCCTACGCAGTAGGCGAGTATCAGATTGCAGCCCTCGGATCGCCCAAGCTCATCATTTTGCCCTCGCCATTTGCGCTGACCGAAAATGCTTGGCAGGCAATCGTAGCCCGCGTGAAAGCGGGGGCCACACTGCTCGTGACCGGGCCGTTCGATGGAGACGCACACTTTCACCCCACGGGCAGGCAAGACCAAGTCGGATTGGCCTACCTGGATGTCCCACTTACTCTTCGTAGCAACGCATTCAAGTGGCCTGGTGGCGAAGAGGAGTTAACTTTCGCGGGCAACAAAACCACAATCCTGAGCCGCGCCCAAATGTCCGGAGACAAGGATTGGGCTGAGCAGCCTCTGGGGCAGGGAAGGATACTCTTCGCCGCCCTACCCATCGAGCTCAACCAGAATTTGAAGGCCGTGGGAAATATCTATCGTTACGCAATGAAGGCGGCGAATGTTTCGCCAACCTACACCACGACTTTGACCGATGCGGGCATGTTGATCTGTCCAACCAGCCTGTCCAAAGCCACACTTTATGTATTAACGTCCGAATCCAACCAGAAGGCGATCTCTTTCCACGATGTGCGCAGCGGCAAGGACTTCTCCGGCCAGCTAGAAAATGGCCGCGCCGCCCTCCTGCTGATTAGCGATGAAGGAAAACTGATTACGTCCTACAACTGGCCAGCGAACTAACTAAAGCCGAAGAGGGACCTGCGGTTCCTCTTCGGCCTTTCTAGACGCCCTACTGTGGGTTAACAGCCGTGGGGTACAAATCCGGAAGCGGCTTCGTCTGCTCCTCCATCAATTCAGGATGAGGCAAAGGCTTGCGTGGAATCATCTGTTCCCGCATGGCGGCGTTATATACGAAGATGGCTTCCACCACGGCCATCTGCTTTAGATCCGCAGGCTGCAAACGTTCATAGGTGTCCATATTGGAATGGTGGGTGCGTGTCCCGTAGTCCATTGGATCCTGGATGAACTGGAAGCCAGGGATGCCGACCGCATCAAACGATAGATGGTCCGTGCCGCCTGTGTCCCGGTTGCTGATTGCGGTAACGCCCAAATCCTTCAACGGGGCCATCCATTGCGCAAAGATAGAATCCACCGCCGTGTTGCCCTGGGTGTAGATGCCGCGAATCCTCCCAGTTCCGTTGTCCACGTTGAAATAAGCTGAGACCAGTTTTTGCTCGGGCTTTAACGTGAGCGGCCCCGCCGGCTTCCTTGCGTATTCCGAGAGCAGCATTTGATCCGGAGTCGTAGAGCGGGGGAAGCTGCCAAAATGTTGTGTCACATATCCGCGGCTGCCGAACAGTCCTCCCTCTTCGCCCGTCCACAGAGCAATTCGGATGGTCCGCCGCGGCTTGACCTTGAGCGCATTCAGAATGCGCATCACCTCCATAGCAACAATCGATCCCGCTCCGTTGTCCGTGGCTCCGGTTCCGGAGATCCAGCTATCCAAATGGCCGCCGACCATCACTACCTGGTCCTTGAGCGAAGGATCGGTTCCGGGTATTTCCGCGATCGTGTCGAAACCATGCTCATGGTCTCCCGTGAACTTCGTTTCCACGTCCATCTCGATCGAAACCGGAACATGGTTCGCGAGCAAACGAAACACCCGGCCGTAGCTCTCAATCTGGGCGACCACTACGGGAAATGGGACGGCCGTGTCTCTGTGGTAAGGCGTGCGTCCGAGCGCCGCGCCGTTGTCGTCGAAGATGATCCCGGTGCCTCCGCCGTTCTGTCCGTCGCGGCTAGGTACAATCACGGCGGCGACCTTCTCTTCCGCCAGGAAGGAAAGCAGCTCATTCATGAGCTTGGCTCGTTTGACCGCGCGTTCGATGCGCGCCTGCGTATCCGCTTGTTCGTTTTCCACTGGAAGCGACTCGAGCTCCTTGAGGTCCTTGTCGCTGTAGCGTTCAAAGAAGGGCTTATCGGGCACCGGTACATCGCGCATTGCGCCCAGCAACACAATCTTGCCCGAAAGCTTTCCCTTATATTTGGCCATGTCGCCCGCCTCGTTGACCACGACCGAGACGGCCTGAGCGGTCACGGGCCCGTTGGTGGAGGGCGACCACGGAGTGGCTTGGGCCATAAAGACAGCCGTGTCCGGTTCCGTCATACGAACCCAGGTGTTGAGCTGTTGCCAGCCCATGCCAAACTCGCCCCAGTCTTCCAGGTGCGCGTTCACACAGCCCATCTTCGTGAGTTGGTCCCGCGTCCACGCGTTCGCCTTGGCCATGTTGGGCGAACCGGTCAGCCGAGGTCCGATCCCATCAATCAGGCCTCCGGCGTAATCCATAATGTGCGAGTGCTGCAGTCCCTCCTCCCGTATGGAGTTGTACGCATTCAGGTCGATCGACTCGGTGGTGGGCTGTTGCACATCGGCTGCGTGGGAACCCACGGCTGCGAGCACAAGCGCTACGGTGAAGACCAAGGTGCGTCTCAGAACCACGAAGATTGCCTCCTATTTCGCTGTTCACATTATTTTCCGCGAGCAACTCACAGCTCGCGAAAGCCATCTTCTTGCCATTGGGCGACCACGAGGGATCATGGATGTTTCCCGGCCGCAAAAAAGCCCCGCTGGCACGCTACAAGCAAACTTCGGCCCGAGAACGTTATCATGAAAATAGCTCTCTTGGAGCAGGTGGAGACCCCATGACCAGCGAGAAAAAGAGGCTACACCGTAAGCATACGCAAGATTCCTTAACCGGCCACGTTAGCCGCCGCTCATTCATCTCCTCGCTCGGCGCCGTCGGCGTCGCTGCGACCGCCGTTCCTATCGTAGCGGGCGCACAAACCGCGCCGCCCATGGCGCCAACGGCTACCGGCACCCCCACCGAAACAATCGCGGGCGCAATCCCTGTCAGTCTGCGCGTCAACGGCCAGCAGCTTAACCTCGAATTGGATCCGCGCACCACGCTTCTCGACTGCCTGCGCGAATCCGCCAGTCTCACCGGCACCAAGAAAGGGTGCGATCACGGTCAGTGCGGAGCCTGCACTGTGCACGTCAACGGCCGGCGCATCAACTCGTGCCTGACCCTGGCAGCCATGCACCAGGGGGACGAGATCACCACCATCGAAGGACTCGGCCAGCCCGGCAACCTGCACCCGATGCAGGCATCCTTTGTTAAGCACGACGGCTACCAATGCGGTTACTGTACCTCCGGCCAGATTATGTCCGCAGTGGCCCTTCTTAAAGAGAAGTGCGGCTCCTCCGACGCGGATGTTAAGGAGCTCATGAGCGGTAACATCTGCCGCTGCGGAGCCTACCCCAACATTGTCGCGGCCATACAAGACGTCCGCCAGCAGGCATAGGAAATCGCGCATGGAAATGTTCAAATACACTCAGGCCACCGGCATACCGCAAGCCATTCAGGCCGCGGCCCAATCCAATACCGCGCAACAGGGTGCCCAGGTCCGGTTTATCGCCGGGGGAACCACCTTGCTCGATCTCATGAAGCTGAATGTCGAGCGGCCTACTCAGGTCATAGACATCAATCGACTGCCGCTCGACAAGGTCGAAAAGCTTCCCGACGGCCGCGTGAAAATCGGCGCCCTGGTGCGCAACTCCGATCTGGCTCATCATCCGGCAGTGGAAAGTGACTACTCCGTTCTCTCCCAAGCCCTGCTCGCCGGAGCTTCCGCGCAGCTTCGCAATATGGCGACCACGGGCGGCAATCTTCTGCAACGCACCCGCTGCATGTATTTCCGCAACGACGCCATGGCCTGCAATAAGCGTGAGCCCGGCTCCGGCTGCTCCGCCATCGAAGGCGACAACCGAACCCTTGCCATCTTGGGCGCCAGTAAAGACTGCATCGCGACCAACCCCTCCGACATGAACGTCGCCCTCACTGCCCTCGAAGCGACCATTCACATCCAGGGCTCGAAAGGCGAGCGCGAGGTTCCCGTCGGCGAGTTCTTCCTGGTTCCCGGCGACACGCCACAGCGGGAAAACGTGCTTGAGCCGGGCGACCTCATCACCTTTGTCACTCTTCCCGCGCCAAAGCCCAATAGGAAACAGGTCTACCTGAAACTACGCGACCGCGCCTCTTACGAATTTGCCCTTTCCTCGGCGGCCATCGTGGCCGAGGTGAGCGGCGGCAAGCTGGTCTTTGTCCGCGTCGCCCTGGGAGGCGTAGGCACCAAGCCGTGGCGCTCCTTCGAGGCGGAGAAAGCCTTGCATGGCAAAGCCGTAGATGAGAAAACGTTCCGCCAGGCGGCGGAGGCGGCCCTGCACGGTGCGCAGCCGCAAAGCGAAAACGGATTTAAGGTCGAACTCGCCAAGCGTTGCATCACCCACGCTCTCACCCTCGCAACCCAACCCGCGTAAGACCACCAGAGGAGAAAGCATCATGGCATCGACACTCAACCTTCCTCCCCGAACCGACGCCGGGTTGCCCCGCGTCGATGGTCCGCTCAAAGTCAGCGGCGTCGCCATGTATACGTCGGACCACAATCTGCCAGGCATGCTTTACGCCGTGCCGGTGTGCGCCACGATTGCTAAAGGCGCCGTCACAACCATCGACACCAGCGGCGCGCGGGCCATGCCTGGAGTCAAGGCCGTGTACACGCGTCAGAACCTGGGCAAGCTCTTCAGATCTGCGCCGTCCACTGATGGCTTGACGGGAATTCTCGACGAGCGTCGTCCGCCTTTCGATGACGACATCATCCGCTACTACGGACAATACGTCGCCGCGGTGGTGGCACTCACCTACGAACAGGCGGTGGCCGCAGCAAACGCCGTCAAAGTAACCTACAAGACGGAAAAACCGGACGTGCGCGATCACCTCGAAACCGATGACAAGCCCAACGTAGACAGTCATCGGGGTAATCCGGACGAAGCCTTTCAATCCGCCCCGGTCAAAGTCGACCAAACCTACATCACGCCAACCGAGACTCACAATCCGATTGAGCTACACGCCAGCGTTGCCGCCTGGGACGGACAAAACTTCACCCTCTACGAAACCACGCAGGCGGTTATGAATCATCGCGATGTGTTGGCCCAGATGCTGGGGGTTCCAGACGAGAACGTCCGCGTCATCTCCCGCTTTCTTGGCTCCGGCTTCGGAGGCAAGCTTTGGCCTTGGACCCATTGCCTGATCGCAGCCTCAGCCGCGCGCAACCTGAACCGGCCGGTCAAGCTGGTAGTGAGGCGCGACATGATGTTTCAGACCGTTGGCCATCGCCCGCGTACGCAGCAGCGAATCCGTATCGGGGCCGCGTCCGACGGCAAACTTGTCTCCCTCATGCACGACTCGCTCAATCACACCTCAATCCTCGACGACTACTCCGAGGGTTGCAGTGAGGCGACCAGCTACAGCTACAGCACGCCCAACCTCCGCGCTACCTCTGGCCTGGTCCGGCGCAACGTCGGCACACCCACTTCCATGCGCGGTCCTGGCGCTGTGCCTGGCCTTTTCGCCCTTGAGTCGGCCATGGATGAGCTGGCCGTCAAGCTCAACATGGATCCGATCAAGCTGCGCCTCCTGAATGAGCCTCAAATCGACGAGGGCAAGAATCTGCCCTTCTCTTCACGCCACTTCGTCGAATGTCTCAATGTCGGCGCAGAAAAATTCGGCTGGGCGCAGCGCACTCCACAGGTTGGCTCCATGAAGAAGGAGGGCTTGACTCTGGGTTGGGGTGTTGCCGGCTGCTCCTGGATTGCCGAGCGCATGGCCACCGAAGCCACGGTTGACTTGCATGACGATGGAACCGCCCGCGTCTCCTGCGCCACGCAGGATATTGGCACCGGCACGTACACCGTCCTTTCGCAAATCGTTGCCGGGAAGACCGGTATCCCCAACGATAAAATCGAAGTGGTTCTGGGCGACTCGGCTCTCCCGCCCGGGCCTATCTCAGGCGGCTCCTGGGCCACCGCATCGGTGATTCCCGCCGTCATCGATGCGATTGAGAAAGCGCAACAGCTTCTCTTTATGATCGCCGGTCAAAGCAAAGAGCCGGGATTAGCCGGCCAGAAGCCAGAGCTGATGGCTTTCACCAACGGCTGCATTCATGTCAAAGACAAATCGCCTGACACTGGGGTGAGGTACGAGCAGATCCTTACCGCTGGCAACATCCGTGCCGCCTCGGGCCAGGGAAAGTCCGAGGGTACCTTCGGCGATCCAAACAGCAAGCACTCCAAGCACTCCTTCGGAGCGCAGTTCGCAGAGGTGACGTGGCAGCCTGAGACTGCACGCCTCCGTGTCTCTCGTGTGGTGACAGTGATTGACGCCGGCCACATCATCAATCCCAAGCCCGCTCGCAACCAGATTGAGGGTGCGGTCGTGATGGGTGTCGGCATGGCCCTCTTTGAAGAGACCGTCTATGACCCGCGCTTCGGCGCTCCCATCAACAACAACCTGGCTGATTACATTGTGGCCACCAATGCCGACTCGCCGCAGATCGATGTGACCTTCCTCGACTACCCCGACAAGATCATTAATCCTCTGGGGGCGCGCGGGGTAGGGGAGATTGGTCTGGCAGGCATTGCGGCCGCTATCACCAACGCTGTCTACCACGCGACGGGAGTGCGTGTACGGAAGCTCCCGGTGCGCATTGAAGACCTGCTGAGCCCCTCGCTGCGTGCTTAAGCAAATCCCGACAATTATTTCTGTTCCAGCCTGAGGGCATAAATATCACTCGTCCCTATATCCCGAAGCAACAGCGGTGCGTCGGTGGGGTCCAGCCCAAACCATACTGAGTAGTATCCCGTATAGTGAACACCGTTCAGATCGGTGATGCGCTCTGCGTCTCCACCAGTGACGGGAATACGAAACACGCCCGGATTATAAGGAAGTCCCAAAAAGTAAATCGAGTGGTTATCTCGCGACCACCTTGGAAAACCCGCGGGGCCTTTGAATAGCGTCGACCACCGTTGCGTCCTCACGTCGAAGATAGTCAAACCGATGGATTTCGGGTTCAGGGTAACAATGGAATGGCCATCCGGGGACCAGCGTGGTGAGAACATGCCAACAGATCCGGGGAGGGTGCTGACATGATTGCCATCAAGTTCGAGGATGCGGATGACGCTCTTTGGATCGTCGCCGGCCTCCCTGCTCGTCGAAAAGACAATCTTCCGTCCGTCGGGCGACCAGTTCGGATCCGTCTCCGGTCCAGCTTCTCCTGGAAAAAGCAGCCGTGGAGTGCCGCCCTGGGATGACACCATATACGCTCTCGTGGCGCCACCGTGCGGGGGAGACGACATGAATACGATTTGCGTGCCGTCGGGCGACCAAATGGGCAATCTCGGGTAAAGCGTACCGTCGGTGAGTTGCATGCGTGAGCTTCCATCTGCGTTGGCTCTCCACAGGATGCCGTCGGGATAGGAAACATAGGCGACAGACTTACCGTCTGTCGAGAAGGACACAGAATCGGCAGAAATTCCTGCAAGGAAGGGCTGGAACTGCCGGGACTGCGTGTCAAAGCGGATCAGTTCTCCACGGGGAGTGACGCCGGATGCAAAGATAGTCTTTCCATCCTTGCCTGGAATGGGCGAGGTCCAGCGGATAGGCCCAGAGGTCAAGGCAAGGGGTTGATCGGGTGATCGCTGAAAGAGCAGGTGGCGCTCATCCATTGCCCATATCTGGCCGCTGGACACGAAGAAGAATCTTCCATCCTGAGCCCAACGTCCGTTGTCCTGGCCAGCCGGCCAAGCCGGGAGCACCCGGCGAAGATTGGACCCGCTGGAAGACATTTCCCAAAGAGCCTGGTCCTTCGTAAACCGGATAGTCTTGCCGTCGGGCGACCAACAGAGCGAAGTAAGCAGGCTTCCCATCGAGGCCAACCTCCGATCCTCCGCGCCATCGCTCTGGATGAGGTGGATATCACCTTCCCCGGTTGAGTAGGCGACGGTGTTTCCGTCGGGACTCCAGGCCGCATCCACAACGTCCGCTAAATGGCGCGCTGAACCACCGAGGATCCGAACACTCCACAGAGGGTAGGCTTTCTTCAGTCCTCCCTGGAAGGACGCGACCAGAAAAGTGGATCCATCCGGGGAAACGTCCACCAGCCGCGGTTCAGGCACCGCAACCGGGACCGGGGCGATCTCTCCGCCTGAAATTGCAACCTGGCCGATGGGTTGTGGCTGATCCTGATCAAAATAGAGTCTGCTCCCATCGGTTCCCTTAAGTTGCTTCGCATAACCATCGTGAGTGATCTGGGTGTACTGCGAGATCCGAAGCGCCGGGACACTATTCCGGCTCACGAAGTACGCCGCGGCAAGCGTCAGAACTGCGACCACACCAAGCGACCAGACCAGTACTTTACCTCGCCCGCGTTGACCCGAGGCTCCGCTGGTGGCAACCGCTGGGACGCCACCCGAATCCGACAAGGCTTCGAGTGCAAATGCCAGATCCGATGCAGAGTGAAAACGCTGTTCAGGGTTCTTCTCCAGGCAGCGATGCACCACGCGCTGCAGGCCGGGAGGGATGTTCTGCACAAGCTGCGAAATTGCGGGCGGCTCATCGTTCAGAGTGGCGGTCATCGTCTCCGCCGAGGTGGACCGATGGAATGCCCGTGTGCCGGTCAACATCTCATAGAGAATCGCGCCGAAGGCGAAGATGTCTGTCCGATGGTCGACGGCTCTGCCGCGCACCTGCTCGGGAGACATGTAGCCGGGGGTCCCCATGACCATACCGGCATCAGTATTGAGGCTCATGGTCGGCGGGTTGCCGTCCGGCTCTGGCTGCGGCTGCATTAACTTCGCCAGCCCGAAATCCAGAATCTTGATTCGGCCGTCTTTGGTGACGGAAACGTTCTCCGGCTTCAGGTCGCGATGAACGATCCCCTGTTCGTGGGCGGCAGCCAGTCCATGAGCGATCTGGACCGCATAGTCGATCGTTTTGCGAACCGGCAGCGGCCCGCGTTGCAAGACCTCGCGGAGCGTGCTGCCTTCCAGCAACTCGGAAACTAGATACGGAACACCTTCGAAGACGCCAAACCGATGCACTGCAAGGATGTTGGGATGGTTGAGAGCCGCGGCCGTCTGCGCCTCCTGCTCAAAACGTCTCAGCCTGTCAGCGTCTTGCGTGACGAAGGTTGGCAGGACCTTGATCGCTACCTCGCGCTTCAGGGCCGGATCGCGGGCACGATAGACCTCGCCCATTCCGCCGGCACCCAGAAGGGTGAGAATCTCATAGCCATCCAGCTTCGTGCCTGCGGCTAATGGCATGGCGGATTATACCTCTCCGTAACCCTTTAGCGCCTGGGCGCAACCTTGCACCACACCCCTTGCGGCTGCGATCATGGCTGCGGTTGCCCGGATCTCCCGTGCAGTTGTGACTTCGGCGCACCTCAAGCGGCTCTCCTTAACGAAAACCGCACACCCGGGCATTTTCCAGTGCAGCGTACGCGAGATCCGGGTTCGAAAGGTCCTTTTCATGCGCAAGCGTCTCCTGATCATCGCCGCACTGGCGGCAGCCTCCACCGCCCTTTTCGCACAAACCCCCGCGTGGCCACCATCTCCCGATCATCTGACCATGCCTCTGTGGCCCCATGGCGCGCCGGGTGCCCAGCCGACTCCGGGGCCGGAAGGCGACATGACAACCGCCAAAGACGGTACCCCTGGCGGCAAGCCCGTCATCCGTATCGGCAACGTTTCCAATCCCACGCTAACGCTCTACACGCCTAAGGGAACAAACACCGGAGCCGCCGTGGTTGTATTCCCCGGGGGTGGTTACCGCATCCTGGCCATTGACCTCGAAGGAACCGAAGTATGCGACTGGCTCAATTCGATCGGCATCAGCTGCATTCTGGTTAAGTACCGCGTGCCCGACGCGGGCCCATATCCCAAATCTTCGGCGCCGCTACAAGATGCTCAGCGTGCCTTCGGCATCGTGCGCGCCCACGCCGCCGAGTGGCACATCGATCCAAACCGCATCGGCGTCCTGGGCTTCTCCGCCGGCGCTCATCTTGCCGCCGCCTTGAGCACTCACTTCGACCAGAGGCTTTACGATCCGCTGGACGCGGCAGACAAGCTCAGTTGCCGCCCCGACTTTGCCGTTATCGTCTATCCCGGCTATCTTGCCCTCGCGGACCAGAACTACGCGCCGAATCCCGACATCCATCCCACCGCTCAAACTCCGCCGACTTTTCTGGTGCAGGCTGAGGATGATCCAGTCCATGTAGAAAACGCCGTTGTTTATTTCCTTGCCCTGAAGAATGCCAAGGTCCCGGCAGAGCTGCACATTTATGCCCAGGGCGGCCATGGTTACGGCCTTCGCCGAACAGCCCTTCCCGTGACCACGTGGCCGCAGACTGTGGAGATCTGGCTGCACACCATCCACATTTTGCCCGATTCCGCCAAGTGAGCAGGTGAGAACCATAACAATGAACAAAATGCTTTGGCTGCTCCCTGCGTTCTTAACGCTTCTAGGAGTTTGCCTTGCACAAAACACCCCGGCGCTGCCTGGTCCTCTGGGAGTGCCCAAGCCAGCGCCATCCACGGATGCTCCTTATGCTCCGCAGCCTATCCTTCCCGGCGGAGTCGTGGTCACTCTTTATCCGCCCGGCTCTCCGTTCCTAAATAAGGACCGCGTGCGCGAAGCGGAGCAGTACAACATGAGCCAATCCGTGCCCGGGCGGATCAACAGCATCGTCAACATACACAACCCATCGATCGAAGTGCACACCGTCGATCGCAGCCTGAATACCGGCGCTGCCGTGATCCTGGTTCCCGGTGGCGGCCACAATACCTTGAACGTGGGCTCCGAGGGTGCAGACTTCGTTCCCTTCTTCTATAACTACGGCGTCAATACCATCATCCTGCGCAGTCGCTTGCGCCGCGACGGCTACAATCCCCGCACCGATGAGGTCTACGACGCCCAGCAGTCCATTCGCCTGGTGCGCGCGCACGCCAAGGAATGGAATATCGATCCCCACAAGATCGGCATCATGGGCTTTTCCGCGGGTGCGGAATTGGCCACCGCTGCGGCCGTGCTCTACGATGACTTTGACAAGAAGAACAGCGATCCGGGAGATCCTCTGGCAGGCATCTCTTCGCGCCCTGACTTTGTGGGCGTCATCTATCCCGGTCCCACACCCTTCGCCCGCAATCGCGTTGCCCCGCCGATTCCGCGCAACGTGCCTCCCTCGTTCATTGCCTCTGCCGGCTCTGATGACCAGGTGCATGCCATCTGGGCCGACGAATACTTTGCCGCCATGCTGGCCCTCCGCGTGCCCAACCTCGAGATGCACATTTATGCCAATGGCCGCCACCCCGGCGACCTGCTGCGCGACGGCAGCCACATGACCGGCGGTCTGACCGACCGCAACGGCATACCCTTTGGCACCTGGCAATTCCGCTTTATCGATTGGTTTCGCGACCTCGGCTTCTTGCAGAAGCCCGACGTGGAAACCAAGGCGGCCAAGGACATCGCCTTCTATCTCAGCCAACCTGCGCCGCCCACCCCTCCCCGTGTCCCGTAGCCCTTTTGTTCCTCACCAAGGACGGGTGCCCCACATCTCGCTCGTTTTTCGCGAGATGTGGGATACCACCGCTCTTTCCCTCTGACTTCCATCCATCCGATGCACTGAGTCGTTAACCTCGGCTTGTCCACGGAAGTGTCCGGCCATGGACATTGAACTGGATTTGTGGACAGTTCACGCTCGTACTGGTTTGTAAGTTGAAGAAACGCAGCATAGATGCGGCATCACCCTTTGGTGCACTGCGTGCTTTCTAGATTACGGAGCCGTAGCCAGAAACTACCAACGGAGTCACAATGATTGCGAATCTGGTCGGGGACGCCCGTTATTCGCTGCGCCAATGGCGCAAGACCCCGGGTTTCACGATGACCGCGGTGCTGACGCTGGCTCTGGGCATTGGGGCGAACACCGCAATCTTCACCCTCGTACACGCCGTGCTGCTCAAGAATCTACCGGTCGTGGACCCCAAGTCACTGGTGCGGTTGGGGGACAAAGAAGACTGCTGCAACATGAGCCTCACCTCGTTCGAAAGTGACTACACCGTCTTCTCCTACGAGGGCTACAAATACCTGCGCGACCTCACGCCGGAGTTTGAGGAGTTAGCGGCAATGCAAGCGGGCAGTGCAGACCTCTCGGTCCGCCGTGCCCTGGTCGATGCGTCTTCGCAGTCTTCGCTGGGCGAGTTTGTCTCCGGCAACTACTTCCAGACGTTTGGCATACAGCCTTCGATTGGGCGCGTCCTAATGCCCTCAGATGATAGAGAGGGTGCCCAGCCTGTCGCCGTGATGAGCTACCAGGCCTGGCAGAGGGACTACGCCGGCGATCCCTCGGTGATCGGCAGCACCTTTTTCATGAACACCCATCCGCTCACCGTTATCGGTGTGACGCCGGAGGCGTTCTATGGCGACCGGATGAGCGAGCGTCCGCCAGACTTCTTTCTTCCCATCTCCCAGGAGCCGGCTCTCGGCATTTATGGAGCCCGTAACAATCCGGTCCTGGGCTGGCTGTATCTCATCGGCCGCGTGAAGCCTGGTACCGCGAGGGCACCACTCCAGGCCAAAGTGAGCGCCCTGCTGCGGCAGTCACTCTCTCAGCTGCCCGCGTACCAATCGGAACACGGCAAAGAGCAGCTGGCCAAAGCTCGCGTTGTACTGACGCCGGGCGGTGTGGGTGTTGCGAAAATGCAGCACAACGCCGCCAACAGCCTGTATCTGCTCATGGGGCTCTCCGGGTTGGTGCTCCTGATCGCATGCGCCAATATCGCCAACCTGATGCTGGTGCGGGGGCTGGCGCGACGCGCCGAGATCTCGATTCGCATGGCTCTCGGTGCAACGCGGAGAAGAGTCGTGCGCCAAATGATGACCGAGAGTATTGTGCTGGCATTCCTCGGCGGCCTAGCTGGATTGGCCTTCGCGTATGCAGGGACCCGCGCACTGCTGGCGTTGATGTTCCCGGATTCACCCACTCTGACGATTCACGCCGCGCCGTCGTTGCCCGTGCTGGCTTTTTCTTTCGCAGTCTCCCTGCTTACAGGACTGGTCTTCGGCATTGCGCCGGCCTGGATGACTTCGCAGGAGCAGCCCGCCAATGCGATGCGCGGTGTTAATCGAAGCACGCGGGACCGCTCCTCGTGGCTGCAGCGATCGCTCGTGGTCCTGCAGGCAGCGTTGTCGCTGGTATTGCTGGTCGGAGCAGGTCTGCTGGGCAAGAGCCTCAATAAACTCGAGCATCAGGATTTCGGCCTCGAGACCACCAACCGCGTCATCATCCACATGAATCCTTTGAAGGCGGGCTACAAGCCCGCGCAGTTGCAGGGCTTGTACCAGCAAATCGAAGACAGGTTTCATTCCCTGCCCGGGGTGGAGCGTGTCGGTTTGACCATCTATACCCCACTCGAAGGTGACAGCTGGAGTTTTTACGTCTACGTCCAAGGTCAGCCCGCTCCGGATCCCGGGCAGGAAGTGACTGCCGTCTTCGACCGCGCAAGTCCGGATTACTTCAAGGCAGTTGGGCAGCGCGTCGTTCGCGGGCGCTCCTTTTTGCCATCCGACACCGCAACCTCTGAGGGCGTTGCTGTTGTCAACCAGGCGTTTGTGAAAAAGCTCTTCAAGAACGGCCAAGACCCCATAGGACAACATCTCGGCGCGTTTGCTATCAAATCTTCCGGCGACTACAAGATCGTGGGCGTGGTGGAGGATACAAAGTATGAGAATCCGCGCGATGCGGCTCGGCCCATGTACTTTACGCCTATGCTGCAGCAATCACGCAGCATCCCGCCCAAATACCTGGATTCATCGTTGTACGCCGGCGCGCTCGTTCTCCAAATGAAGGCGCTTACACCGGGATTAGAGGCTCAGGTCCGTAAAACGATGGCGGGGATCGATCCCAACCTGACCGTGGACGACTACCGAACCTTCGCCCAGCAAATCCATGGAAACTTCAACGCTGAGCGGATGGTTACGCGGCTCACATTGCTTTTTGGGTTACTCGCGTTAGTGCTGGCTTCGGTCGGACTGTATGGTGTCACCTCCTACATGGTCGTGCGGCGGACCGCGGAAATCGGGATACGCATGGCGCTAGGCGCGGGCCGAGGAGGTGTCATCGGCATGGTAATGCGTGGCGCCATGTTGCAGGCCGCAATCGGATTGGCGATTGGCGTACCCACAGCTTTGCTTTGTGCGGGCTTCCTGCAATCGCAACTCTATGACGTGTCCGGTCAGGACGCGTGGGTGATGGCTGGTGCGGTCGTGGCGCTGGCTATATCGGCATGCGTCGCTGGTTTGATTCCAGCGCGGCGTGCGGCTTCGACCGAGCCAATGACTGCATTGCGCTCGGAGTAACTGGATGTATTTGAGGTAATGAAGATGTTGCGAAGAGTCTTTGCTCTCAGTCTGATTGCCTACTCGATTCTTTTGCTCCAGGGGAAACAGCCATCGTCTTCGATCGAGGCTCCCACTGGAAGCGCGTTGCTGTTTGAAGCTGCAGGAGAAGGCTCACAGATCTATACCTGTACCGACGGACATTGGACCCTCAAGGCTCCCGACGCCAAACTTCTGGACGAACGCGGCAAAGTGATTGGCACCCATTTTGCCGGTCCCACCTGGAGGCTCGAGGATGGAAGCGAAATAAAGGGCAAAGCCATCGCGACCCGGCCTGCGGGAGATACCTCCTCCGTGTCCTGGTTGCTGGTTCAAGCCGTTCCCGGTACCGGCAGCGGCAAACTGGCGAACGTGCTTTACATCCGCCGGACCGAAACGCATGGGGGCGCTGCTCCCACCACACCCTGTGACAGCGGCGAAGAACGGGTTCCGTATACTGCAAAATACAGCTTCTACACCGGCAAATGAAATGAAGGTTTGCCAAGCTGGTAAAGCGAGAACCCATGGCAAAGATTCATCACTCTGCGGCCCAAGGCTTTGCAGCGGGTGCGGCCAACTACGTTTCCGGCCGTCCCGAATATCCGCCTGCAATCGAAACCTGGCTGAACCAGGAGCTAGGCCTCGACAACAGGAAGACCGTTCTCGATTTAGGCGCAGGCACGGGGAAGTTCTCGCGCAGTCTGCTGGCCACGGGTGCGAAGGTGATCGCCGTGGAACCAGTCTCGGCGATGTTGGAACAGCTAGTACGCCACTATCCTGAAGTTGAAGCCAGAAGCGGCTCAGCCGAAGCCATCCCGCTCGGCGACGCATCGGTGGACGCCGTCGTTTGTGCGCAATGCTTTCACTGGTTTGCCACTCCCGAAGCGCTGCACGAAATCCATCGCGTGCTCAAGCCACGTAGCCCTCTGGGTCTGGTCTGGAACGTCCGTGACGATAACGTCGAGTGGGTCGCAGCCCTTACCCGCATCATGAAGCGCTTTGAGGGCGATGCTCCTCGATACCACAGCCAGAAATGGCGCGACCAGTTTCCTGCAGACGGATTTGGTCCCCTCCGCGAGAAGCGCTTTCTCAACCTCCATACCGGCGATCCGGAGCGGGTGATTGTCGACCGTATCTTATCCGTAAGCTTCATGGCGGCCCTCCCGCCAGACGAGCAGGAGCGTGTCAAGGCTGAGATCCGGGAAGTCATCGCTGCCTCACCAGAACTAGCCGGAAAGGCCCAGGTGACCTTCCCCTACGAAACACTGGCTGTCGCTTGTAACAAGCAGTTGTATACATCTGGGGGAGAAATGCACTAAGCTTCTCCGCGAAACGGAGGGGCGTCTATGTCCGAGGCCAACAAACTTCTAGTGAGGCGCTGGTTTGAGCAGGTCTGGAACCAGAAAAGCGAAGCAGCCATCGACGAAATGTTTAGCCGGCAAGGCAAGTCTCATGGCTTTCCTGACGCCGATGCGGTCCTTGTTGGCCCCGAAGCATTCAAGGCCGTGCACCGTACTTTCTGCGGCGCCTTCCCCGACGTGCACGTGGACGTAGAGGAGATAGTCACCGAGGGTGATCGGGTCGCCGTTCGCTGGCGAGTCTCCATGACCCATCTCGGCGATCATTTCGGCTTTCCCGCCAGCGGTAAGAAGGAGACAATGGCGGGTTCAACCTTCGCCATCGTCAAAGGCAGCCAGATCGTCGAAGGCTGGAACTACATGGATATTCAAGCCTTGATGAATAAACTCCAGACCGCTTGATCTGACATGCTCAGCCCCGCAGAGCCTGCCCTGACGCTGTCGAAGGGGACGGCTGAGAATATCCCGGGACGTAGTCTGGGTTAGGTCGACATCTCGGACCAGTCCCGCAGGGACGGCTGAGAATATCCCAGGACACGCGTCCTGGGTGAACCCGGACCGCACGTGAATGCTGACAAGCGACCATCAAAAGCCAACCCGATTCTCTTTGAGATTCGCCGGTTCCATAGAATCAACGGACCGCCTGCACACTAACCCGATCGATTCGCTAATTTGGACAGCTCTGGCTGAGAATATCCTGAGCATCCTCACTCATTCTGAACCTGCGGTTCTTACGCAGACTCTTCAGGCGGGCGGAGCAGGTAAGTCTGAGTTATACATGTCGACTGCTACTTTCCAGGGCTCGTCGCCCTTCTTCTTGAATATCTCCAGCAGCTTGCCGTGGTCCGTGGCTGGCTTGCCCTGGGCATCCTTGGAGGTCAACGTATAAGTGCCGATCACATAAGCCAGTTCACCAGAGCGGGCGACATCTACCTTGGTAGCTTGCCAGGAGAGGGAAATGTCCGGGCTGAGCAGCGACTTCCACAAGGCGCGAATCGCGTCCTTACCCTGAACGATAGGGGCATTTCCGGGCAGCACCACGGCATCATCGCTGTAGTAAGAAAGCGTGCTCTCCAGGTCACGGGCCTCGGCGGCCTTCTCCCATTTGGCATCCACATCTCTGATTGTTTGTTCATCCGCCGCCGGCGTATCCGCGGGCGGCGGCTGCCTGCAGGCTGTTGTGCATGCCAGCACAAGCAGGCACCCCCAAACAACCGGCCTCGATACTCCTCTTTCTCGATCTCGCATCATGCGCTAAACCTCTCCGCCAAGTTGGCAGATGATTTTAAATCTCGGACATTTCCCCCAACCCAGGGAACCAGGATACCCGTTGACCCGTAACTATGGGACGATAGCGAATCCACGCCAGACGGAGAAAGCATCATGGCGGCGCTGCGGCAAAATTTGATCTATAGCTTCCGGCGCCTCTTCCGGTCGCCCGGATTGGTATTCGCGGTCATCTTCTCCATCGGACTGGGCATCGCCGCCAACTCCACCATCTTTTCCATGGTGAGCCGCTTCGTGCTCCGGCCCGCGCCGGTCGGCGATCCCGGCACTCTCATGGCTCTCCGTACCACGTACGAGGGCGATCGTTGCTGCAATAACTTTCCCTGGCCGGTCTACACCGACCTTCGCGACCAAACGCAATCGTTTTCCGGCGTGGCCGCTTATTACGAGCTTTTGCCTGCATCGATTGGTGGTTCAGGGGAGCCAGAGCGCGTCTGGGGCCAATCGGCCACGGCCAACTTTTTCGATGTCTCCCAGATCCGCATGTACCTTGGCCGTGGCTTCCTGGCCAGCGAAGAGCGGCTTCCCGTCATTGTCCTCAGCCACCGTCTCTGGCAGCGGCGCTTCGCGTCGGATCGCGCCATCCTGGGCAAGGCCATCACGCTCTCTGGCCACACCTTTACGGTCGTCGGAGTGGCGCCGCCGGGCTTTCGAGGTCTCGACCTGATCCTCGATCCTGAATTCTGGATACCGCTCGGCAATGTAGAACAGCTCGCCCCAAGTGTTCCCAACCGAAGCGCGCGCGACTGGAACTGGCTGGCGGTTGTGGGGCGCCTCAAGCCGGGCGTCACCCAGTCCCAGGCAGCTGCCGAACTTGCCACCCTCGCCCAGCGATTCAGCAAAACATATCCCGCCACGGACAAGGGCCGAGGCTTCCGCATGGACCAGGCCGGCTCGCTGCCACCCAGAGACAAAGCGGCGGTCCTGCTCTTTATCGCGGCGTTGTCCGTTGTCGTGTTGCTCGTCCTTGGCATTGCCTGCGCCAATGTTGCTAATCTCCTCCTGGCCCAGTCGTCCAGCCGGCAGCGTGAAATGGCGGTGCGCATTGCCCTGGGAGCGACGCGGCGTCAGCTATTGGAGCAGATGCTGTTGGAGAGCTTGCTGCTGGCTCTCGCGGGTGGACTCTTCGGCATGCTCCTGACCCTCTGGGCGACCTCAGCACTTTCCGCATTCCGTATCCCGGCCCCGGTGCCGCTGGACACAACCGTCAGCATCGATTGGCGCGTCTTGTTGTACACCTTCGTCCTTAGCGTGGGAACCGGCCTGGTGTTCGGGTTCGGGCCCGCCTGGATAGCTTCGCGTCCTGTTTTGGCCAGTGCGCTGAAGGGCGAGGATGCTTTCGTCCGACCGGGTCGCCGCCTGAACTTGCGTAATGTTCTCGTCGTAGCGCAGATTGTCATGTCGCTGGTACTTCTATGTGCCACCGGCCTATTCTTACGCAGCCTGCAGCGGGCCGTCGGCATCGACGTTGGCTTCCGCTCGCGCGATGTTCTGATGCTGTCTGTCGATCCGCGGGTCCACGGCTACTCGCCTGAGCGCACCACCCAATTTCTCGAACAATTACGCGAGCGTGTGGCAGCGATTCCAGGCGTCATTTCAGTTGCTGCTACCGACAGCGTCCCGTTGTCCGGGGGAAACCGGAGCGATGGTTTCCACGTAGACGCGCAATCGAAGCCCAACGGGCCCGATCCGACAGTGGAGCTCTTTATGGCGACTCCGGATTATTTCGAAACCATGGGGATCCCCCGTCTACTGGGCCGCGACTTCAACCATGAAGCAGCGAACGCCACCAGGGTCGCCATCGTCAATCGAGCCTTTGCCGAGCACTTTTTCGGTCGAAAAAGTCCCATCGGCCAGCGCGTGACTGGAGGCGGAGTCACCTACGAGATCATCGGCGTCGTCCAGAACATCAAGTCGCGGACCCTTGGCGAAGACACGCGCTATGTCCTTTTCCGCTCCCTTGCACAAAGCACCGGAAGCGATCCGTCATTCCTTGGATATCAGCTGGTAGTCCACTTCGCCGGTAACGCGACCGCTGTTACAAATGCCGTGCGCAGTCAGATCCACGATCTCGATTCCACCATGGCCGTATACAACTCCGAAACCATGCAGGAACATCTGCGTCAGGCGCTCTTTCTGCCCCGCCTGGCGGGCACGCTCTTCGGGATTTTCGGGTTCATTGGGTTGGTGCTGGCTGCCATCGGTCTTTACGGTGTCATGAGCTACTCGGTCAGCCGCCGCACGCGCGAGATCGGCATCCGCATTGCGTTGGGGGCACAGCTCAGGGCGGTCCACCGGCTCATTCTTCGCCAGGGTATGGTGCTTACCGTAATCGCCATGGCGCTTGGGCTGCCCGCCGCCTTCGCAGTTGCCGGATTATTGAGTAGCCTCCTCTATGGCATTCGTCCGCACGACACCATGACTTTCACCATGGTGCCTCTGTTTCTCGCCGCGGTTGCCTTCGCCGCCTGCTGGATTCCGGCATGGCGCGCAACCAGGATTGATCCGCAGAACGCGCTGCGCTACGAGTAATTTCTTTACCGTGTGCGCAACTTATAGAAGGCGAAGCCAACCAGGTTGCTGAAGGCAACTGTGCCCAGAATCTTGGCTGCATAAACCACCGGGTTCACCACGTCGACGAACGGATACGCCGAGATCAGCAGGCTAAACAACGTCGCGCCAAAGCCAACCAGCGATGTGCACTTGAGCCACCAGGGCATAGATCCGCGAAGAACACCTCCTCCAACGATGGGAATAGCAAACATCGCGAGATAGGCAAGTTCGTAGTGAGCGAGTCCTGCATTCGAGAGCAGCTGGTAGGCCTCCTGAGCGTGCACTCCGGCACTTCCCATCACCAGCAGCAAAAAAACAAGGAGCGATGTGCATACGATGGAGTTCGCCGGCGTCCGCCAGCGCGGATGGAGACTTGTAAACCAGACCGGGATCAGCTTATCCCAGCCCACGGCCATGGGAAGACGAGTGACTCCGGTAAACAGATAGCTGGCCGCTGCGAGCAAACGCATCTGGAGAAAAAGAATGGCGGTTATGGCAAACAGGCTTCCCAGTCCAGTGTTTCCCAGGGCCAAACGAACTGTCTGCGGGATGGGAGCAATAAAGTCGATGTGGCCGCGCTGGCTAAAGGCAAATACAGAGCTGGTGCCGAGAATGAACATGGCGCAGATGATAGGCGAAGAGATCCAGACCGACTGTCCGATGCTGCGTGCCGCATGCTTGCTTTCGCCGGCCATGATTGCGATGTATTCCAGACCGCAGAGCGCTCCGAAAATCATCTGACCGAAGAGCGCGAGAGAGCGCAGGTTGGGAGGCGGAAGTTTCATCGCCAACGCCGGCCATTGGATGGGCACATGGCGCCAAAGCGCCCACAGTGGAAGCAAGATGAGTCCGGCATAAACCAGCAGTATGGCGATGGCGCCGAGGTTGTGAATCCACTTGCCCACCTCCAACCCGCGCAGAGCCGAGACCGTGATCAGTGCAATCACCACGGAGATGATTGCCAGCGATGCCAGATGATTCTCCGGAAGCCCTGCAGCGGAAGGGCCGATGAGGTATGCGAATTCAGTGGGCAAACCGTAGAGGATGGCAGCCGTGATGGAGATGCCGTACACCCACAGGTTCCATGCAGTGAGGAACCCACCCAGATCCCCGAAAGCCCTGTGGGCCCAGACGTAGAGTCCGCCTTCCAGCGGCCAAATCCGGTTGAGACAGATGACGGAGGCGGCCATAGGTACGTAAAAGACCAGCATGGCTGCGATCCAGGTGAGAGCCTGCGCCCGGCCCAGTCCCGCCGCAACTCCGACCCATGAACTGCCGACGACGCAAAGGATCTGCGCCAGAACCAGATCGCGCAGTCTCAGGCGGCGTTGAAGCCGATGCTCGCCGTACGAAGAATCGAGTTGATCAACGTTCTGAATGGCTGCACCCCGGAGACGAAAAGTTCTCTGCGGGTCCTTGGGTACGCGTGAAGTGCTCGACTCCGATGCTTTAAATCAGGGCTCGATTTTACAGCTTGCGGAAAAACTCTCTACGAAGGGCACGGGTTTAGCCGTGCCGGAAAAGCCGTGTGCAAGACTCGGCTTTAGCCGCTAGGGTCTGCCTCTTGTTCCCTGACGAAGGACGGGTGGGCAGATTCAATCCAAATGCAACAAATCAGTCTTTTTCTTCTTTTTTAAGATAAGGTTTCCAGCAGCAGGGGCTGTTGGAAGTGGGAGCGTAGTTTGCTTCCACTTTTCTGGCCGCGGTCACGGGTCGGGTTGGCGGATGGATTTGTTTGAGGTGGGGCAGCTTTGCTTCCACCTTCCGCCCCGGTATACGAGCTGGCGTTCTTGGGTGTGTCGCCGTCCAGTATTTTCGTGGCTCCTTTGGGGGAGAGTCAGCGGGATTCCGGCGGACTTTCTAACCCTGGTGTTCAGTGCCATGCTGGCATCGAGCTGCTTCTGCGGTACAGGGAGGTCGGTTCCCTTTGGCAGGTTCGCGCAGCAGTCTTTGGTGTTGCTTCCCCCTCTGCCAGGGGTGGGTGGCGAGTAGACGGCGATGTTGGCTGTTTTGTCAGTGTTTTGTGGAGGCTCATCTCGCTGCCCTGGTCAGCATGGAAAGTCGCATTTGGCTTTTAAAGCGTTTGAGGATGGTGCTAAAGCCTTTGGCGACCGTGTCCGCCCTGCGTCCGACAGCTTTACTAAAGCCACGACGAGGGTTCGTTCCACCAGGGTGCCCACTTGAGACAGGTTTCCTTGCCAATGATCAGGTCTCCCTCCCATGACCGGGGCCAGCCGCTCGCTCACTTCCAGCGGCCTGTCATCGATCAGGGTCATCGGGAATGATCGGCTGCGCCTGTTCTTGCTTGACCTGCGCGCCTTGTGATGGCGGCGCAACAGGTCCAGCACGTGGCACGCAGTGCCCACGTGGCAGGCAACAGGCGTGAGATGGTTTCGTGAGAGATCTGCACCGGATTCGCCATACGTCCCAGTAGCTCGCATCTGCACCGGCTGAGCCTGCTCAGGCGCTCCAGCATCTTGCCCCAGAGCCCATTGCCAGGTTCAGCACCGCCTGCGTCGTGGTTTGCTGCCAACCCGCGCTCGGCGATCAGCCGTCGAGACCGGTAACCTCCCGCTATGGTGCCCATCCGCGGCTTGGCCATCCAGCCATACGGTGCATCTCGCGGTGATGGTCGACCAGCTGCTTCATACGATGGCGATTGCCCCGGCGCATCCCCAACGTCAACTGCGCTGATCGTGGCGCGATCACCCAAATCCAGATGTTGAAAACTCTTTCCCATATGCAACTATCTCCTAAAGGAAATGTGCACTTGTACTTAACACCGTGCCCCATATCTCGCTCGTTTTTCGCGAGATGTGGGATACCACGACTCTCTTCCCCTAACCATTCGTGCGCCCGCAAAAGCTCAGGAAATCCGGGGATCTCGGCACCCGTCCTTCGCGGCCCAATCAGGGCCTACGGCCAATTGTTCACCAGGTTGGTGACGTTGATACTGCCTAGCCCAGTGGCAAAATCCCAACCCTTGGCAGCTCGATACGCTTGGAGCAGGGAAAGATTCGAAGTAGAAAGGATGCCGAATCCGCTTGGCGAAGGGTCATAGCAGTTATTGGTCCCGTAGCAGGGAACAGCGTTATTCCCGGCGGTCACGTCGTGGAAAATGCAGGAGGAGGAAATGCGGTTGCCTCTAGACGCGCGGCACTCTGCTAGGTTCATCGCATCCGGGTCGGACGAGTCTCCAAATTCAGCCTTCGCCAGGGCGTAATAAATCGGATCCGGGTTACCCTGAGGGCCCCCCGCTTTCTGATTAATCAAGGCCTGGATACTCGCAAATTGAGGCGCCGTAAACGAAGTGCCACCAGCGCTGTTATCTAAGAGCGTGTCAGTGTCGTTGGTGTAATCGCAAGGAGCTCCGCCCTGCGCCGCGTCTGACATGCAGTAGAGGATCGCGTGGAACCAGAAGCCGTTCGAGGCAAACAATGAAACGTCCGGCAAATCACGTTTGCCATCGTTCGGCATGCCTACGATCCCGGTCTGCCAGGAAGGCTTGGAGTACACCAGGCTCGGTGCGCCGCTGCCCGCCCCAATATCAAGAAAATTCGCCCCCAGACTGCTGTTGCAGAACGTTAGTCCGCTTGGGTACCCGAAGTAGCTGAAGAGTATATTGCTCGCGCACGAATCGTTCCACGGCATCTCTGGAATGTAGGACTTGGCAGAGTTTCCAACGGAGTTGTTGTTGGTGCTCCAATAAAGGGTATTGGTTTCCTCGTAAGTATCGAGAAAGTCCGTTCCGCCGGTAGCGACATCGTAGGGTGTCGAGGCGAGCGCGTTGGCCGCGATGCCGGTGTCTGACCAGTTGGGGGAGGGCAAATCAAAGGCATCGCAGCCGGCTGCTCCGCTGTCTCCGGCAGCCACGAACACCGAAACTCCCTCACCCGCAGCTTGTTGCCACAGGCTGTTGATATAGGCGTTGCCGCCAGGTCCCTCTTCGGCCTCACAGCCGATATAGCTCAGACTCATGATGGGTGGGGGGCTGGGGCTGTCCAGCAGATTCTGGGCAGCGATAAATGCACCGAAGTTCGTCGTCGTATCCGCGCAGGAGGCGAGTTCGACAGATGCATCCGGCGCTACTGCGCCAGCCCACTCGGCGTCAAGCGCGGCTTCCATTTCCGCGCTGCCTAATCCCGGATCGGTGCACCCCGTGCCGGGATGAATTTGAGTGAATGTCCCGGAATACGACGCCAGGCCAAATGCCTTTCGAAATGTCGCGACGTCGGCCGGATTTATATCCGTGTCCTCCAGAACCACCACCGTTTGTCCCTTACCGGTGACCGGCTCGCTCGCTTTGTACAAGGGGGTGACGTTATAGATGGTGGCCAAGTCGGCCGGTGCCTCGTCATATTGCGTTACTCCGCTAGAGCTGCCGGGACATCCATTACAGGGAAAGGTGAAGCTCTTGATCGGTTTCATCGCCGCCGTTTTAGGCATGAAGTTATGCAAGGAGACGACACCAACGACGACTGGCGCCAGCGCGGCAGGGATCGAGGGATCGCTGGCGTTTGCGATATGTTGCTTGCCATTCACGACGTATTTGTGAATCCCGGTGTGAAACGCCTCGCGTACCTGGCCGGCCGTACCTGAAACATCCATGGTCAAGCCGTTCTTGGAAATGAAGTTGACTTGAAGCCCATGGGACCTTAGCCATTGCGATACGGTCTCGACATCCTCCTGCGCCGGGCCGTAGTTCCTGCCCAGTTCCTCGGCCGTAAGCCATTGGTGATAGCGGGCGGAATGCGGATCCTGACGCTCGTCGATAGATCGTTCCAACGCTTCTTCTTGCTCGGGCCGCGCCGCAGTTGCAGGAACATATGCGGCATGGGGAAGCTATCCTCTACTGCTCCCGCATCGTATTTGGGGACGGCAAGAGGGTGGGTGTGGCCGGCCAGTTGAACCAAGTTCGCCTCGTCAATCGCATCCACGATACGAGAAGTGGCTGTGGGCGACCCGGCCCGATCGGCGGCGAGCGTTGAACTTGAGAAACCAATCAAAGCCAGGAGCGTCCATATCGAGAGGAATGATGCGTGCTGGAAATAGCGGAGTGACGCCATGAGGGGACCCCTTTGACGGAAGGAGTATAGCTTGACTCAATCAGCAAGCGGAGGTAGGTAAGTTGGTTCGCATAAAGGTCAAAACCGTTTCGGGCAAAGAGTCGCCCATTTTCGCTTTCGAGCACCAGCAAGCGTGGGAGGACTGGTTGTCGCGGAATCATCGCGAGGCCACCGGCGTGTGGTTGCGGATCGCGAAAAAGGGATCGAAGATTCGCTCGTTGGCTCACGCTGAGGCATTAGAATCTGCGCTCTGTTTTGGATGGATCGACGCGCAGAAGAAGCCGGAGAGTGCCGATGCCTGGCTGCAACGATTTACGCCGCGCGGCAAGCGAAGCATCTGGTCGAAGATCAATTGCCAAAAAGCCTCCGCCTTGATCGAATGCGGCCGGATGACAGAGAGTGGGCTCGAAGAAGTGCTGCGTGCAAAAAAGGATGGGCGGTGGGAACAAGCGTACGACTCCCCGCGCAACGCTACAGTGCCGGACGATTTTCAAGCCGCGCTGGACAAGAGCGCGAGGGCGAAGGCATTCTTTGCCACCCTGGAAAGCAGAAACCGCTATGCCATTCTCTTCCGCATACAAACGGTAAAGAAAGCAGAGACGCGTGCGCGCAAGATAACCGAATTTGTTGCCATGCTGGAAAAGCACGAGAAGATTCACCCGTGATTCAGACTTGTCCAAAACAGTTTTTTCGATTCTGTCCATCCACCTCCACTCATGCCAAGGTGGGCCACTGCCCTAAACTTTGTCATCCCGAGCGTAGCCGAGGGACCTGCGGTGCGCCCTTCCCTCTAGCAACTCCCTACAGCTCCGTCCATCCATCTCCACCTTGGCATTGGTGGACGTCGGATGGAAGGAAGAACTGCGACAGCACCAACCCGATTTCGCTTGTCTACGTTCTCTTCCACGCATTCAGCAAGTTGCGCCGTCCAGAGAGCCATTTGCGCGCTAATTTGGTCAGCTCTGTCCGTGATTTGGAGCTGTGTGGAGCATGGCCCCCTCCCGCCGGAGGCTTTAGCTGGTGATCTCCTCCGCACTGTGAGTATGCTGAGAGAACCACTGTGCAATCTGCTTGGCCAGGAGTTTCGAATCGATGCGCTCTCTCCGTCTGCTGATGGCTGTCTCTATTTTCTTGCTGGGCGCCGCTGGGTGGTCGCAAACCTCTGCCGAAGCCGGGTCGACGACCTATGACCCCCGCCTGACCTTTGCGCCGCTAACCCTGCCCGATCCAGTGAATGCTTATCGCTCCAGCAATGGCGCTCCCGGCCCTTCGTACTGGCAGAACGAGGCGGACTACGAGATGCACGCAACCCTGGATACAACGGCCAAGGTGCTACATAACGACGAGGTCATCACCTACACCAACAATAGCCCCGATTCGCTTACCAGCCTTTGGATCCACATGGAACAGAACATCTATCGCCCGGATGCGCGAGCGCTGATCGTTAACGGCGGCGCCCCGCGGCGAAAGAAGCCGGTGCCCGACACCGAAGACAATCCCAACGGCCGCACGACCGAAGGCTTCGTGCTGGAGTCGGTCACCATCGAGCACGGCAAGGAATCGCAAAAAGCCGACTACCTGGTAAATGACACGCGGATGCAAATCCGTCTGCCTCAGCCCATGGCGCCCAAGGGGAGCGTGCTCAAGATCCATATCAAGTATCACTACCAGATTCCAGGTGTCTGGGGCGGCCGCACCTCGTGGGGTTCATCAAAGCAGGGAGATATCTACGACATAGCGCAATGGTATCCGCGCATGTGCGTCTATGACGATCTTCACGGCTGGGACACGCTGCCCTACCTCGGCAGCGAGTTTTACCTGGAGTATGGTCACTTTGACTATTACGTAACCGTGCCCAGCGCGATGATCGTGGCCGGCTCGGGTGAGCTGGTGAATCCTAAAGAGGTACTTACCAGCACGCAGATAACGCGCCTGGAGGAGGCCCGCAATAGCGACAAGACGGTGTTCATCCGCACCGCGGCTGAGGTGAACGATCCTGCGAGCCGCCCAAAGGTAGGCGGCACGCTCACCTGGCATTTCCATATGGACCACACCCGCGATGCGGTCTGGAGCGCGAGCCCGGTATTCATATGGGATGCTGCGCGCATCAATCTTCCCGATGGCAAGAAGAGCCTGGCGGAGAGCGTGTATCCACAGGAAAGCGCCGGTGATGCTGCGTGGGGACGTTCGACGGAATACGTAAAGGACACCGTGGAGCGCTTTTCCCGCGACTGGTTCCCCTACCCGTATCCGGCAGCTATCAACGTAGCGGGTTTTTCCGAAGGCATGGAGTACCCAGGCATCATCTTCGACGGCATCGACGACAAGGGCAAAACGCTTTTCTGGATTTCGGCGCACGAGATCGGCCATACCTGGTTCCCCATGATCGTGGGCTCGAACGAGCGTCGCAATGCCTTCATGGACGAGGGTTTCAACACCTTCATCGATATCGATGAGTCAGCCCAGTTTCAGGGTGGAGTCTACGGGCCCAAGCGCGACTCGGAGTACTCAGCCGGAGGCGAGCCGCCGGACACGATCCTCAAAGTGCTCGACGATCCGGCGGCTCCAGTGCTGCTGATGCCGGCCGACGCCTACACCTGGCCAATCACCCACCCGGTGAGCTACTTCAAGGGAGCCTACGGAATGGTGTTGCTGCGCGAACAGATCCTGGGCAAGCAGCGCTTCGACTGGGCCTTTCGCAAGTACATCCGCGACTGGGCATTCAAGCATCCCGCTCCTTCGGACTTCTTCCGTGAGATGAGCAGCGAGGGTGGAGAGGATCTGGATTGGTTCTGGCGCGGGTGGTACATGAACAACTGGCGCTTCAACCTGGCGGTCACCAAAATCGATGGCGACCAGGTCACCTTAGTGAACAAAGGCCGGCTGGTGCTGCCGGCGACGGTCGAAGTGAAGTACACCGACGGCACAACAACCCGCTTCCGCCTGCCGGTCGAGACCTGGGAATCGAAGAGCGAGCTGGTGTGGCCGGGGGATAAGCCGGTGGCCTCGGTGAAGGTGGATCCCGATCACGTATTGCCGGATGATGATCGCGCCGATAATTCGTTGGAGGCCAAATAGCCGAAGCCGTGGGAAGCTCATGCCATGGGGACGATCCTGCAGGATCTTCGTTTCGCGCTTCGCCAGCTGCGTAAGAATCCGGGCTTCACCTTCACCGCGGTGGTGATCTTCGCCCTGGGCGTTGGCGCCAGCACCGCCATCTTCGCCTTTGTCGATGCGGCTTTGGTTAAACCACTGCCTTATCACGATCCGTCGCGGCTGGTGGCCCTCTATGAGCGCATTCCGGTCGGCGACCGGTACCATCTGTCTGACTTTGACTATTCGGAATGGAAGCGGCTGAATCGCAGTTTGTCGTCCCTCGACGTGTATCGGCCGGAAAGCTTCGAACTCACCTCAGCGGCCACCCCAGAGGAGGTATCGGGAGCACGGGTAAGCGACGGCTTTTTCCGCACCCTGGGGGTAGTCCCGTTTCTCGGCCGCGATTTCAGGCCGGGAGAAGATGAGAAAAGCGCCCAGCCGGTGGCGATCCTGAGCTACCAAACATGGCAGAAGCGCTTCGCAGCCAGCAAGAGCATATTGGGCCAAAGAGTCACGCTGGATGGGCTTCCGTTGGTTGTGGTTGGCGTCTTGCCCCGCGGTTTTCATTTTGCACCGGTAGAACCGGCAGAATTCTGGACGACGCTACATGGGTTCTGTGAGGATATGCCCCATGATTGCCATGCCCTCTACGGCGTGGGACGGCTGAAGGAGGGGATTTCTGCTGCGGCAGCCGCTGCGGACCTCGCTCCCATTGCCGCGCAGATCGCGGCGCAATATCCCCACTCCAACCGTGATCGAAGCGCGTTGGTGATTCCCCTGGGCGATGCAATTCTGGGAGATATCCGGCCGACCCTGATCGCACTGCTCGCCGGAGCGGGGCTTCTATCTCTGATCGGCTTCGTCAATGTTTCGAGTCTGTTGCTGGTGAGGGCAGAAAGCCGCAGGCGAGAGATCGCCGTCCGCGGGGCGCTGGGAGCCGGCCGTGCCCGACTCGTTCTTCAGTTCGCAGTCGAAGGTTTTTTGCTCGCGGGCTCGGGATGCTTACTCGGTCTGGTGCTGGCATGGTGTGCAATCAAGATCCTTCCCGGACTGATACCATCTGCCTTGCTCGAGAGTATGCCGTACCTGGAGGGCCTCCATTTCAATCTGCATCTCCTGGTCTTTGCCTGGAGCGTTTCCATCTTCGGTGGCCTCCTCTTCTCCGCGGGTCCGGCGTTGCAGCTCTTTCTATCGGACATGCAGCAGGGGCTCATGGAGGGTGGCCGTACTGCCGCGGGTAGGAGCTGGCGCAGCATTGGCGCAAGCCTGGTCGTGGTTGAGCTAGCCATCACGGTGGTGTTGCTGGTAAGCGCCGGTTTACTGGCCAAGAGCTTCTACCGGTTATTGCACGAAGACCTCGGGATCTCTGCCGATCATCTGGCGGTGTTGCATGTCTCCAAGATGGGCTCGGTGACAGACCCGGAAAGTATTGCCTTGGAGCGCCAAGTCATTGCCCGCATGTCGGCCCTGCCCGGAGTCACTTCGGCCGGTGTATCGCGGCAACTAGCCATTGGCGGCGGAGAAGCATTCGCGATTTTGTTCAACTATTTTAGGGTTGCCGGCAGACCCTACGTTGGCCAGGGTGATGAGGCGACCGACCAGAGCGCGAGCGTGGGCTACTTTGAAACCCTTCATGCCCGGCTTCTTCGAGGCCGTTACTTCACCGAGTCGGATGACGCCTCTCGGACCCATGTAGCCATCATCAATCGCACCATGGCGGAACGGGTGTTTTCCGGAGAGGACCCGCTGGGCAAAAAGCTAATCAGCGAATTCGACAAAGACCCACCCCTCGAGATTATCGGCGTCGTCGATGACATTAAGGAAGGGCCACTGGATACGAAGCCTGTCGCGGGCGTCTACGAGGCGTTCAATCAGAATCCCTTGAGCGATTTCTATGTGACGGTGCGCACCATTCAGTCTGCGGCAAGCGTCCTTCCTTCCATGGTCCAGGCAGTTCATCAGATCGATCGTGGGCTGATCGCGGACCAGGAAGAGACCATGTCGGAGCACATCAATAACTCCCAATCGGCCTATCTCCATCGCTCGGCATCTTGGTTGGTTGCGTCCTTTGCTGCGCTCGCGCTTCTGCTCGGCACTGTTGGGCTCTACGGCGTCATCTCCTATTCCGTTGGCCAACGCACGCGTGAGATTGGCGTGCGCATGGCCTTGGGCGCGCCACGCGCATCGGTCTATCAACTCATCCTTCGCGAAGCCTGCTGGCTGGCGACGGTGGGCATCGTGGGCGGCATCGTCTGCTCGTTCGCTGCCACGCGCCTTCTTCGCAGCATGCTCTTTGGCGTCAGCCCACGGGATGCGGGCACGGCGGTCTCTGTGGTGTGCGTACTCGCGGCGTCAGCGCTTCTAGCCAGCTTCATTCCTGCGCGCCGTGCTGCGTCCATCGATCCTGCAAAGGCTCTGCGGACCGAGTAGTTACCCAGCCACGACGGTCAATCGGATAGGACGGGTGCCCCAGGTTCGCCGTGCCTGCCCCGGCGTGCCGTGGGGCGTACCTGGGCCGAAGACGTTCTTTTCGAATGCTTCTACCCGGTTGCGCGAAAAACTGTCAGGGATTAAGAATGCGATGCATATCAAGCGATGGCGCCGTGGTTTCTGTCTGGCTGATCATCACATGCACCTGGCCGCGGTGATGCGTCTGGTGGTTGAAGAAATGCAGCACAGCGACGGGAACTATTTCCACGTAATGCTTACCCTGGTTGTTGACGTAGGAAAGCTGCCTTTCCAGAAAACCGTTACCAGCCGTCGCGAAGAAGGTTTCGATCTCCTCGTCCTGTGCGACACGGGCGGAGCGAAGCTCGTCAAAGCTATCGAACAGAACAGAGTTCAGTGGAGGTGTCGTGTGGCCGCCCCCGGAAAATCTGGACATCCAGATGCGGTCTCCTAGCAGCAAATGATTCAGCAGCCCGTGAATGCTGCCAAAGGAACCCTGGCGCTGTTTTCGATACTCGCGCCGAGTCCAACTGGCCGCACTTCTCGTAGAGCCGCTCATTGGCGATGCGGTTGTAGCGGGCAAGCATCCTGAACGCGTCTAACATTAGGTCCGGGGCATCAGTCGATCGAATCGTAAGCAACCGAGGTCAGAAATTCTGGAAGCTGCTTGGCCGCGATCATCTGCTCGAAGAGTTTGGCGGCTGCATTAAATTTGCTGGCGGCAAACCGCTCCTCTCCAAGCTCCTGTTTGATGCGCTCCAGAACCACCGGAATGGTGGCCAGCACCACGGGCACATCAAGCGTGACGCCATCGGTCATGCGGCCGTCATGGTGCGCCCATTGCCAAAGCTGCGCGCGCGAAATTTCCGCGGTGGCGGCGTCTTCCATCAGATCGTAGATGGGCACACATCCCAGTCCGTCGAGCCAGGCCGCCAGATAACGCAAGCCGATGTCGATGTTCATCTCCAGACCTTTGCGCGTGATCTCGCCCTCGGGCACGGCTAGAAGATCCGAGGCTTGTATGTGGATGCCGGGATTGCGGCGCGCAATCTGGTTAGGGCCAGGCATGAATTCGTCAAAGACCGCCTTAGCCACCGGAACCAGGCCGGGATGCGCCACCCAGGTTCCGTCGTGTCCTGCCTTTACTTCCCGCAGTTTGTCCTGGCGCACGCGCTCCATGGCACGGTCGTTGGCCTCAGCATCCCGCTTGATGGGAATCTGCGCTGCCATGCCGCCCATGGCATGGATACCGCGACGGTGACAAGTTTCGATCAGCAGCTCGACGTAGGACTTGAGAAAGTGCCGGTCCATGGTGATGGTGGAGCGGTCGGGAAGCGCCAGGTCCTCGCGATAACTGAACTTCTTGATGAAACTGAAGATGTAATCCCAGCGGCCGCAGTTTAGGCCGGCCGAGTGGTCTTTCAACTCGAAGAGAATCTCGTCCATCTCGAAGGCCGCGGGGAGGGTTTCGATGAGCACGGTGGCGCGAATGGTGCCGCGTGGCACGCCCAGCGCATCCTGCGCGAAGTTGAAGACACTGTTCCACAAGCGCGCTTCGTGATGGCTCTCCATTTTGGGCAGGTAGAAGTATGGAGCTGTACCGCGTGCCCTGAGGGCGGCGACGTTGTGAAAGAAGTACAAACCAAAATCGACCAGCGAAGCGGAGATAGGCTGGCCTTGCACCAGGAGGTGTTTTTCCGGCAGGTGCCATCCGCGCGGGCGGACGAAAAGCGTGGCCGTCTTTTCATTCAGCTTGTATTGCTTGCCTTCAGGGCTGGCGAAGCTGATCTCGCGCCGAATCGCATCCCGCAGGTTCACCTGGCCCTCGATCACATTGCGCCACGTGGGCGAGGTGGAATCTTCGAAATCGGCCATGAACACTTTTGCGCCGGAGTTGAGCGCGTTGATCACCATTTTGCGATCGACCGGACCGGTAATCTCGGTGCGACGGTCCTCGAGATCGCCCGGGATGGGCGCGACGTGCCAGTCACCCTGGCGGACGGAGGCGGTCTCGGGCAGAAAATCGTAGAGTTTTCCATTGCGCAGCGCTTCTGCCCTGGTGACGCGGGCGGCTAATAGGCGCTGCCGCTCGGCCTCGAAATTGCTTGCCAGTGCGCCCAGAAACTCAAGCGCTTTCGGGGTAAGAATTTCCGCTTCCGCCGCTCCCTGTGAACCAGCGATCGTTACCGTGGGAGCTGTTACTGTTGAATTCGTCATGATCTCTCCCGCGAGCCTTATTTTACGCCTGGCAGGGAAACGTTTCTGATGGATGCATCCAGCAGTTCCACCATGTGGAAGGCGGGCATATCCGCAGCCCGCGGCGGCGCAGCGAGCTCATCAGTTGTAGCAGGCAGCCAGGATTGGCGGAGATGACCGCGTCTGCCTTGGTCGCGAGCAGGTCTTCTACCTTGCGGTCACCTAACTGATTGGCCGGCTCGGGGTGGAGCAGATTGTAGACTCCGGCCGACCCGCAGCACAGCGTTGCCTCCTCGATCTCTGCAACCTCGAGCTGCGGAATCGTGGCCAGCAGACGCCGCGGTTCGGCATGGATGGCTTGTGCGTGGCGCAGGTGGCAAGCGTCGTGATAGGCCACTCGCATCGGAAGCGGGTGGCGCGGTGAACGCTGCGGCAGTTCGCAGAGTATCTCTGAAACGTCTTTGCACTTGGCGCTGAAGGCAGCGGCGCGCGCTGCCCATGCCGGATCGTCGCGCAGCAGGTGGCCGTATTCCTTCATGGTCGAACCGCAGCCGGCGGCGTTGATCACGATGGTGTCCACGTTGGCCGCTTCGAAGGCGGCAATCATCTGGCGAGCGAGCGCTGAGGCTTGTTCGTCGAGACCGGAGTGCAGCATCAGGGCGCCGCAACATTGCTGCGCCTGAGGGATGACCACTTCGCAGCCTTCCGCGGCGAGTACCCGTGCAGTGGCCTGGTTCACGTGTTGAAAGAAGACCTGCTGCACACAACCGGAGAGCATGCCCACTCGCCGCCGCGGCTCTGTGGTGGGCGAGACCTTTGCGGGGAGACCCTGCATGAAGTGCGTGGGGACGCGGGGGAGCAAGGCTTCCATTTGGGCCAGCCGTTTTGGCAGCAGCCGCAGCAGGCCCGAGGCGCGCACCAGCTTCTGCAGGCCGGAGCGCTGGTAGATCAGCATGGGCAATGCCAGCAGGCGCAGGCGCTTCACGTAGGGGAAGGTGGCGAAGAGCAGCTTGCGGAAGAGGCTATCCGTAGTCGTGCGCGGGATATTCCGTTCCACCTGGGCGCGTGTGTCTTCGATCAGCTTGTTGTACTGCACGCCTGAGGGGCACGCAGTCATGCAGGCCATGCAGCCCAGGCAATTGTCCATATGCAGGCGGAAGCGCTGGTCGAGGGGTGCCTCGCCCTGGGCGGACTTCTTCATCATGTAGATGCGGCCGCGGGGTGAATCCATCTCCTCGCCCCACAGCACGTATGTGGGGCAGGCGGGGAGGCAGAACCCGCAATGAACGCAATCTTCGATCAGCGCCGTTTCCGGCGGCTTGTGGGCGTCGAAGTTGGAAGGCTTTACGGGTTCGCGCTGGGTGACTTGGGCCATAGGTGATTGCTCTGTAGATTACATGACTACATCCTGGGTTATTTTCAGCCCTCCCGTCGGAGTCTGTGTCATAGCAGGACTAAAGAGAGTTGCAAATCTTTCCCCTTCGTCAAGGCCTGGAGGGCCGGAACCAAACGTGAGCCCAGCCCGGGAGGGCTCGTGTGAGAACGCTGCAGACAAACTCAGTCCCGAAGGGACGGCTGAAAGTAGCCCAGGACGTTAGTCCTGGGTATCCATTTCCATCGAGACCAGTCCCGCAGGGACGACTGAAAATGTCCCAGGACGGTCAGTCCTGGGGAGGCTAGACCGCACGCTCTTGCGGTTTCAGCAAGCAAATACAATCGTGGGGCTGCGCCCCGTCTTGTTCAACCCATGTAGTGCCCCGGCTTTGCCGGTACAAACATGGGGCACCCGTCCTGTTCTAAAGGAGTTCTGCTATGACAAAGACTCCTCCGGGTTGGGTCTGGTATGCCTCAATTGCTCCTGTTTTCCCGGCGTGGTGTCGGCTAAGTCCTTTGTTTAACGAAGGTGCTCAAAATTTTATTTTCCCGCCCCCATAAGCCGATTAGGGGGATAAACCCCCGATGAGCGATTCTTTTCCGGAAGCAGTTGGTTCTTCTACGTATATAGATCCAATGCAGTGGGGTTTCGGTTAGGCTTACTCATCTTTTTTTCAATCTATATTCCGCCTAAGAAGCGCCCCGGGTTAAGGACACCCTCGGGATCGAACCTGCGCTTGATCTCCCGCATCAACGGGAGGCTGCCGGGCAGGGTTCCCCAACAATCCAGATTGCTCTCTGCCGGCTGCTTGAGGACTACCAGCGATCCGCTCGCAGCTTCCAAATCGCGCCGCAGTTGAGGGAGCTGGTTGGCAGCCGTAGCCGGGAAGCATGCCGTCATAATCCCCGTCGCTTGCGTTACCGACTCGCCGCCCAGACTGCGAACCCGTTCGGCGAAAGAGGCAATTTCCGAGGGAAGCATGGTTGCTTTGCAGACCAAATCCTGCGTGAGCAGTCGCTGCCGGGCATCCCAGACCGCCGCGGTCGCATTCTCGATAGCAAGGTTTTCGACGCGCCCCAGCGACTCCAGTAAATCGGCTTGGGCGCGGAGAACCTCGGGCAGGGAGGCGAGTTGGATATCGAGGTGGAATCCCTCCGCCGTGCCCCGCAGCTGGATCGACAGCGTGCTCAGCTGTTCATGGAGCAGCTTGAGCATCCACGAGCCCAGCGGTTCAGCGGCCGGTGCAGAGAAGGTATAGCTCTGCGTGCACTTTGGAATGGAATGCAAACGAAAGTTTACCGAGGTAATGACGCCGAGAGTCCCAAAGGCCCCGGTCATCAACTTATGCAAATCATAGCCGGCAACGTTTTTGACGACCTTCCCGCCGGTGTGGGCGATGGTCCCGTCGGCCAAGACGATCGTCATGCCGATGATCAGGTCGCGCAGGCTTCCGTAGCGCAGCCGGAGCGCGCCCGAGTCGTTGGTCGCCACGATGCCGCCCACCGTCGCTCTCTCCGGCCAAAGCGGGTCCAGGGCGACGTACTGGCCATGTTGCGCCAGGGCCGACTGCAACGCCGCCCAGGTGCAGCCGGCATCAACGGTGCAGGTCATGTCCTGCCAGGTATGCTCGCGGATTGCATTCAGGCGACGCGTTTCCAGTATCACCGCCGGAGTAACGGGATAGCCCCAGCCTTGTTTCGTGCCGCCACCCCAGGGAACCACTGCGAAGTGGTTTTCCTGCGCAAAGCGAAGGATGGCGGCGACCTCTTCACTATTGCCCGGAGCGATGGCGGCTGCACCGCCTGACGTCCGCACGTGTTCCGGACCGGCGATAGCAGCCAAAGAAGCCGTGATGGTTAGCAGCGCATTCATGGAATAAGAAACTGTTTCAGAGGCAGATCAAAAGTACTCGGCGACGCCCGCGGTCTCCAGAGGGTGAGGGGTATACTTGCCGGTTTTCTCGCCGCATAGCCGGGGGCGAGGGAAAACCTTATCGGGGTTGGCGATATTGTCCGGGTCGAAGCTGCAGCGCACCCGTTGCATGGTGTCCAGGTCGGGTTCGGAAAACATGTAGCCCATGGCTTGCTGCTTGTCCCGGCCCACTCCATGTTCGCCGGTGATGGAGCCCCCCTGGTCGACACACAGATGCAGAATGCGGGTAGACAACTCGACGGCCATCTCCTCCTCGCCGGGGATGGAAGCGTCAAAAAGTACCAGGGGATGGAGGTTCCCGTCGCCGGCGTGGAAGACATTCGAGACCCGCAGCCCCACTTCGGCCGCCATCTCGGAAATCTTTTCCAACACCATAGGCAGCTTGGTGCGCGGTATCACTCCATCCTGCACGATGTAGTCGGGGGAAAGGCGGCCGGCGGCGGCAAAGGCCGCCTTGCGGCCTTTCCATACCAGCATCCGCTCCTGCTCGCTCTGCGCCAACCGGTCCTCCCATGCGCCATTCGCTTTGCATATCTCGCGAACCTGCTGCATCTGCAGATTGACTTCCGCGGCAGGGCCGTCCAGCTCCACCAGCAACAGCGCCTCACATTCGGGATAATGCGGATGTACAGCGGCTTCGGCGGCCTGGATGGCAAGACGGTCCATGATTTCCATAGCCGCGGGCAGGATGGAGGCGGCAATGATGTCGGAGACGCTTTGTCCTGCAGCCGAAATCGAATCGAAGGCGGCCAACAAAACCTCGATGGTTTCGGGGCGGCGCACAAGGCGCAGCGTCATGGAACTCGCTACCCCCAGGGTTCCCTCAGAGCCGACAAAGACGCCGGCCAGGTCGTAACCGGGAGGGTCGAGCGTGGGTGCGCCAAGGTGGACCAATTCGCCGGTGGGCAGAACCACTTCCAGGGCCAGCACGTGGGTCGTAGTGAAACCATACTTGAGGCAATGCGCACCGCCGGAGTTTTCGGCGACATTGCCTCCGATCGTGCACACCGTTTGCGAAGAGGGATCGGGCGCATAAAAGTAGCCCGTGGACGCCACGCGTTGGGTAACGTGGGCATTGATCACGCCGGCTTCCACGGTGATGCGCTGGTTGGGAATGTCGGTGGCCAGGAATTTGGTCATGCGGGCAAAGCTGATCACGATGCCCCGATCATCGGGCATCGCTCCTCCCGAAAGGCCGGTGCCAGCGCCGCGGCCTACGAAAGGTATCTGGTGCCGGGCGCAGATGGCTACGGCCTTCTGCAGTTGCGCGCTGGTGCGAGGCAGAATCACCGCGCCCGGCAGGCTGCGCAGCACGGCCAGGGCATCACACTCGTAGGTTTGCAGCTGGTTGCGCTCGATGATCAGGCCGTCGGCGCCCACGGCATCGCGTAGTTCGGCGAGAATGGCGGCGGAGAGCATGCAGCTACTATCCTAAGCGGTTTCATCCTTACCGGCGAGGGGCCGCATAGACTGACAATCCATGCCGCAAGTAGAATTCGTACACCTCACTCCAAGAGAGAGCCCGCCCAGATGAGCCCAGCGTGGTCCCAAAGCTACACCCTCTTCGGGCGTGGCCTCGCATTCTCCGCGGTCATTGCGTCCTTACCAATACTCACCTTGCTTTTTCTGCTTGGGGTGCGGCGCAAGGCAGCTTGGGTCGCCTCCCTTTGTGCATTGGCTGTGGCGTTGGTGATCGCGCTGTTTGCCTACCGCTTTCCGCCAACACTCACCGTGAGTTCGGCCGCCTATGGCGCCGGCTTTGGATTATTTCCCATCTCCTGGATCGTCTTTTGGGCCATCACCCTCTACCGCGTGACCGTGGAGACGGGCAAATTCGAAATCATCAAGTCCTCAATGGGGAACCTGACCAGCGATGCCCGCCTGCAGGCGCTCCTGATCGCCTTTGCCTTTGGAGCGTTTGTGGAAGGCGCGGCCGGCTTTGGCACTCCGGTGGCGGTTGCCGCAGCCATGTTGGTCGGACTAGGGTTCTCTCCGTTTTACGCCTCGGCGCTTTGCCTGGTGGCCAACACCGCCCCGGTCGCATTTGGCTCCATTGGCATTCCCGTGGTCACGCTGGCCGGGATTACCGGCTTGCCGCTGGATAAGCTGAGCGGTGCTGTGGGGCGTCTTTGTGCGCCCCTTTCCTTATTCGTTCCCACGTACCTGGTCTGCATCATGGTGGGCTGGCGCGGCATGCTGGAGGTGTGGCCGGCGGTGGTGGTGGTGGGCGGCGTCTTCGCCTCGGTCCAGTTCATGATGTCGAATTTCGTGGGCCCGCAACTGACCGACATCATGAGCTCGCTTTGTGCCCTCGGCGCGTTGCTGGTGCTGCTGCGTTTTTGGCGCCCGGCGGCTATGTGGGACCGGGAATTGGAGAAGGTAGACCCGCAGGCGGTAGACGCGACCGCCGGCATGATGGAGTTTCCGCCACCCTACAACCCTGCGGTGCAGAAATTTGCGCCTCTCGCTCCTGGATCAGGCGACCGGAAGCATGGGACGGGAGAGGTGTTCGGCGCCTGGATGCCCTATGGTCTGCTGGTGATCCTGGTGCTGCTTTGGGGCTTCAAGCCTTTCCAGGCGTTGCTGAACTCCGTCACCCTCAGCGTCGGCTGGCCGCTCTTGCACAACCACGTCATGATGATGGCGCCGGTGGTCGCCAAGCCAACGCTGTACAAGGCGGTCTATCAGTTGAATTTTCTCTCCGCCGCCGGCACCGCTTGCATGTTCGCGGCCCTGCTGTCGGCTCTGCTGTTGCGCATGCCGTTGGGGGCCTTCGCGCGCCTCCTGTGGGCGGTATGCCGGCAGCTCTTTTTGCCCACTCTGACGGTCACCGCCGTGCTTGCCATGGCCTTCGTGATGAACTACTGCGGCGCGACCGCCACGCTGGGCTTGGCCTTTGCGGCATCCGGCAGGCTCTTTCCGTTCTTCAGCCCCTTACTCGGCTGGCTAGGTGTTTTCCTGACCGGCTCGGACACCTCGGCCAACGCGCTCTTCGGAAACCTGCAGGTGGTGACCGCCGGCCGCCTGGGCTTTGAGCCCACGCTCATGGCGGCGGCCAACTCCGCCGGTGGCGTCGTGGGTAAGATGATCAGCGTGCAGAATATTGCCGTCGCGGCCGCGGCTACAGCAATGTCGGTCGCCGACCAGGCAAAGCTCTTTCGGTTTACTCTGAGGCATAGCATCATCATGGCGACAGCCATCGGCGTCGAGGTCATGGTGTATGCCTACCTCGTCCATGCTCGTTAGCAAACCCTACCAGGAGCGATCAAATGGCAAAGTTAGGATTTTTAGGACTCGGCATCATGGGTGGTCCCATGGCCCGTCATTTAGTTACGGGCGGTCACGACGTAGCGGTATGGTCCCACAACCAGAAAAAGGCGAAGGCACTTGCTGATTCCGCCGGCGCGCTGTTCTGCGCCACGCCTGCGGAGGTCGCGCAGAACAGTGAATGTGCTTTTCTCTGTGTTGGCGATACGGCCATGTCCCGGGGAGTGATCCTGGGCGACAAGGGGCTGGCCAAGGGCGCCCAAAAAGGGTTCGTCATCGCCGATTGCAGCACAGTTTCGCCGCTTGAGAGCAGCCGCATGGCGGAGGAACTTGCAGCGCTGGGGATTGAATTCCTGGATGCTCCCTGTACCGGCTCGAAAGCCGGCGCGGAGGGAGGAACGCTCACCTTCATGATTGGCGGCAAGCAGGAGGTGTTTGCCCACGTCAAGCCTTTTTTCGAGGCCATGGGCAAGACGCTTTATTACTGCGGCAAGTCGGGCATGGGCTTGCGCGCCAAGCTTACGCAGAATCTGATCCTGGGGAATTTGTTGCAGGCGTTCAACGAGGGCCTGGTGTTGAGCACCAAGGCGGGCGTCGATCCCGAGCTCATGCTGGACATTCTGAATAACAGTGCGGCACGGTCGGGGTTGATTGCTATCAAGGCGCCGATGGTCTTCAAACGGGACTTCTCGACGAATTTTTCCGTCAAATGGCTGGAGAAGGATATTGGGCTTGCCATCGATCTGGGTGGCGAGATCGGGGTCCCGTTGATGCTTACCGGGCTGACGCAACAGCTTTATCAGGCGGCGATGGCTAAGGGTTATGGTGAGGAAGATATTTGCGGTTCGATTCGCGTTCTGGAGGAGCTGGCCGGAACTGAAGTGAGTGCTGCTAAGGTAACGGCGGGTAAGGGGTGACAGTTGCGTTGGGGAAAGGCGCACAGCAGGTCCCTCCACTGCGCTACGCTCCGGTCGGGATGACAAGGTTGGGAGGGGCGCTTCCATGAGGAGTTAGCTAGTGGCTGAAAGACCTGCACTGTGTGACAGTTGCGTTTGGGAAAGGCGCACAGCAGGTCCTTCCACTGCGCTACGCTCCGGTCGGGATGACAAGGGGGAGAGGCGCTTCCATGGGGAGTTAGCTAGTGGCTGAAAGGGTTGCAGCGCGGAGTTCCGCGGTCGACCTGATTGGTGTTCGTCTCGGTTCCGTCCCAGGAGTGGTACATGGCAAATAGTAGAAGGGCTTTTCTCAAACAGGCGGCGGGTGTAACCGCTGCCCATTTTTTCGGCGTGCCAGCCCTCTCAGCCGAAGAAACCAAGACCGTGATCGGCAATCCGGGTTGGTACGACCGTCCGATGCGCTGGGCGCAGCTGGCCTTCGTCGAAGATGATCCGGGAAATTACGACCTTGCCTTCTGGCTCGATTATTTCCAGAAGATCCATGCCGATGCGGCTTGCCTTAGCGCCGGCGGCAGCGTGGCCTTCTACCCCACAGAGATCCCCCTGCACTACCGCAGCAAATACCTCGGCAACATGGATGCCTTCGGAGACATCATGAAGGGATGCCGCAAGCAGGGCATGAACGTCGTCGCCCGCACTGATGCGCATGCCGCCCGTCAGGAAGTCTATGAGGCGCACCCCGATTGGATCGCCGTCGATGCCCAGGGCCATAAGCGGCGCCATCCCTCCGATCCCGACTTCTGGATCACTTGCGCGTTAGGCCCTTACAACTTCGATTTCATGACCCAGGTTCATGTGGAGATCATGACCAAGTACACGCCCGACGGTATCTTTACCAACCGATGGTCTGGCTCCGGTATGTGCTATTGCGAACACTGCCAGGAGAACTTCCATGCCTTCTCCGGACTGAGCCTGCCGCGCACGCTCGATCCCCAAGACCCGGGGCAGAAGCAATACATCGTGTGGCAGCAGCAGCGGCTGTTCGAACTATGGCGGTTGTGGAATGACAAGATTCGGGCCATCAATCCCAACGCCAGCTACCTTGCGAACGCCGGCGGTGGGGCGCTCAGTGAACTCGATATGAAGACCATCGGTGAACTGGCCCCCACGCTCTTCGCCGATCGCCAGGGACGGAGCGGCCTGATGCCTCCCTGGGCCAACGGAAAAAATGGCAAGGAGTATCGCGCCACGCTGGGGCAAAAAGCGATCGCCGGCATCTTCAGCGTGGGCGTGGAAGAGAAGTATCGGTGGAAAGACTCGGTGCAGAACGGCGATGAACTCCGGCTTTGGGTGGCGGATGGTATAGCTCAGGGTCTTCGTCCCTGGTTCGTCAAGTTCAACGCCAAACCGATCGACCGCCGTTGGCTGCCTGTCGTGCAGGAGATTTATCAATGGCACTATGCCAACCAGGACTATCTACGCAATGATCGGGCGCTGGCCAGAGTGGCCATGGTCTATTCCCAGCAGACGGCGTCGTTTTACGGGGGGGAGGATGCGGTCGCCAAAGTGGAAGATCCCGCGCTGGGCTTCTATCAAGCGCTGGTCGAAGCTCGCATTCCCTTTGAAATGGTGCACGATCATTTGCTCGACCCCGAGCATATTGACCGCTTCAAGACGCTGATCCTGCCCAACATCGCCGCGCTCTCCACGCAACAGTGCGATGAGATTCGTGCCTATGTGGAGCAGGGGGGAAGCATAGTCGCCACCTATGAGACCTCGCTTTATGACGAGTGGGGTGTCCGGCGCAACGATTTCGGCCTGGCGTCGCTCTTTGGTACCTCATTCACCGGTAAAGAAGAGGGACCAATGCAGAATTCGTATCTGTCACTGGAAAAAGATCCCTCGACCGGTCAATTCTCCCCGTTGCTTACCGGCTTCGAAGATGCGACGCGGATTATCAACGGGACTCATTGCGTCTCGGTTACGCCGTTGGGCAGCGAAGGGTATTCGCCACTGCTATTGGTGCCGCCCTACCCTGATCTGCCCATGGAAGAGGTATTTACCCATCCGGCAAAGACCCGGGAACCTGGCGTTTTGCTACGAGAGATGGGCCGCAGCCGCGTCGTTTATTTCCCCGGGGATATCGATCGCACTTTCTGGGAAGTGCTGGATGTGGACCACTCGAAGCTGCTGCGCAATGCAGTTCTCTGGGCCACCAACGAGCCCGCCCCGGTGACGGTGGAGGGCAAGGGGGTTTTGGATATCTCCGTCTGGAGTCAGAAGAATTCGATGACCGTGCACCTGGTCAACCTCACCAACCCCATGATGATGAAGGGACCGCTGCGCGAAGTGATCCCGCTTCCCAACCAGGAGGTCAGCATCCGTATCCCGGAGGGCCGGCGCGTGAGCGCGGTGCGTTTGCTGGTAGCGGGCGGAAATGCGCACTACCGTAAGGAGGGGTCGTCGATTCGGCTTACGGTGCCTTCGATCGGAGTGCACGAGGTCGTAGCGCTGGACCTTAGCTGACCGCTTGTACTCCAACAAACTCGTCGGACGCAGACATTGCGGCCCGGCGAGCAGCCTCATCCACCTTCTCAGCTTCTTCCTCGAGATGGTCGATCACCACCTTGGAGTAGAGAAGGAAATGCTCTGCGGAGAGCAACAGCGAGAAGCCCACCCACAGTTTTGCCGGTGAGCGCCAAAAGTTGGTGACCGTCCTGAAGAGGAATTTCCAATAGCTGCTGCGGTAATTGGAGCGGATGCCCTGCCGCCAGATGGAGGCAGAAAGGCAGCGCACATTGTAGATCATGCCCAGGTAGGGTGGCTTCTGCGTCGCTATGGGCTTCCACACCTTCAAGGAGTTATAAGCACGCTCAAAAAAGGCATCCGGTTTGTATAGGCCTGTGAGCAGGGTGCAGAGGCCGCGCAGCAGGATGGGCAACGGCAGTACGGTGCGGAAATTCGGGAGGCCAAACTGGGTGATGGATTGGCTGTCCTCGATCAGCCGCCCTTCCCGTTTCATGCGATCGAATAGGGCGGTGGTCGGCGGCGCCATCAATATACCGGCCATAGCCCAGGGGATCGCTGTCCGGTCGATAAACTCCAGCTGCCGGGCAAAGATGGTCTCGTCGTCGGAGTCGAAACCGACAATGAAACCGGCCAGCACCCACAAGCCTTTTTCCTGGATGATGCGTACCTGATCGACATTGTTCTTGCGCAGATTCTGAAACTTGTGCGTCTCTTTCAGCGCTTCGGCCGACGGGGTCTCGATGCCGATGAAGACCATCATGAAATTCGCGGCGACCATGGCATCCAGAAGTTCTGTCTTCGAAGCCAGGTCGATCGACGCCTCGGTACTGAACGCGAATGGGTAATCGTGCTGCTTTTGCCAGTCGATGAGTTCGAGCGAAAGCGCTAACGCTTGATGACTGTTGCCGATGAAGTTGTCATCGACAATGAACACCTCGTTGCGCCAGCCCAGGTTGAGCAATGTTTCCAGCTCGCGAATGACTTGCTTGGGCGTTTTCGCGCGCGGCCGGCGACCATAAATGGTGATGATGTCGCAGAATTCACACTGGAAGGGGCATCCGCGGGAAAACTGGATGGGCATGGACGTGTATTTGTTGCGGTGCAGCAGGTCGAATCGAGGCACCGGGCTGCGCGTCATGTCAGGTTTATCGATAATGCGGTACAACGCGTGTGCCGTCCCTTGTTCGAGTGCAGTGGCAATTCCGGGAAAGACCTCGTCCGCTTCACCGACCAGCACATGATCGGCTACTTCCAATACGACCTCGGGTTGTGTACTCGCCCAGGGCCCCCCTACGAATGTGCGCTTGCCCATGGCACGAGCGCGGGCCAGGGTGGTTAATGCGTCGGCACGTTGCGCGTGCATGGCGCTTACCATCACCAGGTCAGCCCAGGCGAAATCCTCGTCCAGCAACTCTTCGAAGGCATGATCCTTTAACCGGAGCTCCCACGTTGCCGGACAAAGCGCAGCAACGGTGATGAGACCGAGCGGGGGCGTCATGGCCTGCTCGGGAATCATCTCCAGAACGCCCTCAAAGCCCCAGAACGACGGCGGGAAACTTGGCCACACCATTAAAACCTTGACATTCGATCCTAGCGGCGGGAGAGAAGTCGTGTTTGCCTCATCGGACAGTCTCGGGTTCAGAGGTGGGCCGAAGACGGGAAGAGACGATGTCGTTTGCGGTTGCTGGGCAGGACGTTTAGTCGAGGATCTGGTACAGAGGGCATGGGCGCCCCTTTCTAATCTCTGGCAACACAGGGCAAAAGGGCCAGCGTAAACATACCACCCCACCTCTAACGCAAACTAAAACGAGGGTTAGCCCGATGCCCGCGCAGCAAACCGTCTAGTTAAAGGCGTAGTGACAGTGAGTTTACGCCAAAGCCCCAGTCGTGTCATCTGATGCGCGCAGAGGCGATCCGGTCGCGTGTCAGACGACAGAGTTCACATGTTAAGAAAAATTGTGATGTGTCAGACCACGACTGGTCGGGGCATGAACGATTGAGAAATACGGCTGGCTTTAGTGTCTGCGTGAGGCTCTTTAACTTGCGTCCCAAAGGGGCGGCTGAAGTGCTGAAACTAGCCCAGCACGTCAGGGCTTCCCATATGCGGCTAACGAGTCCGTGCGACAACGCTCCTTCATTTGCTAAGAGGTGACATGTTTTCGTCGCGATTCGTATTCACAGTCGAGGGTACCCAGGACGCGGCAGTCTGGGATATTCTCAGCCGGTCCCTGCGGGACTTAAAGGTGAAATCTATGGCCCAGGTGTGAAATGGGCCAGCCGATGGGGAGAAGGTGGCCGGCCCCTCGTGGAACGGCCACCGCTTGCCTAACGTCAGTCGTGCTTGTCGCGATAGATGCGCCGGGATTCCTGGTTCTGTTGTGCATGGATGGACCTGGCGATCTGCTTTGTCAGGTGACCGTTATCCTGCGCGCGCATACCCCGCTCTTCCCGGTTGATCCCGGCTTCCTGGTGTTCCAGGCGCGCGGTCTGGCCTGCGGTCAGCTTCCCGTTCTTGACGCCGTTGGCTATGCGGTCCTGTTGATCGACTTTGCGCTGGTTGATGTTATAGTCATGTGCGCCAGGAGTAGGGGGTTTGAGCGATCATCGCCGCGGGCGCGAGGATGATAGCCGATGCAAGCACAGCCGTGACAAGTTTCATGGAGGTCTCCTCTTTCTGGCGGCTGCTGCTTGAGTTCCTGTTCTTGCCGCTCGCTCCACATAGACACAGGGTAGGAAAACGAGTTGCCCTATCTTTGGTAATACCAGGCGGGCATGGACTCACCAAAAGCACGGAAAATAAGCCGATGTGTCGCGCAACTTTTTCGTAGCTAGCGGAACAGTGGCTGTTTTCGAATGCTGATTGTTGCCGGCATGCGGTCAAAAACAAGGGCAGGGATGAAGAAGAGAAGATCCACAGCAGGAGCGATGGCCGCGTTCACGGTTTTTCTAGCCATCGCGCACACGGTGAATGCCAGCGAGCCCGATTTGTCGGCAGCCGAGACCACGGTTGTCAACCGGCAGATTGCTACGCTGAAAGCGTCGGGAGACCGCCGCATGGCCAGCGGTTGGAGCAACGCAAAAAAGGTCGCGGAATTGATATGCCGGCCGGCAGCGCTCCCTGTCCTGAAAAAGCAAACCGCGGGAGTGGACCGGGTCTTTCTAGGAACGGACGATCCACAGACGCTGACGCTCGAGAGCAACAGCCGCCTGACCGGTAGCGGGCAATTTCGTACGCTGCAGGGTTGGACGGATTTTACGTTTACCTGCGATATCAATGCGGGGACCGGTAAGGTAACTGCGTTTCAGCCGGGCTCTCGAAGCCGCCCCACTGAAAACCATCGGCACCGTTGCGGGACTACGGCTAAACTCAAAGAGCATGGCTAGTACATTGAAAAGGAACCTGTCCCCCTTGCAGAATTCGCGCTCGTTTCTCGCCCTCGTCAGCTCCTGCCTGATACTTCAGTTCAGCCTGGGCCTTGGCTCAGTCGCGGCGCAGACGCCGGCAAAGATGCCCCAGCGAAGACGCTGCAGCGAAGGACACGGCCAAGGCCGATACTGAGCCGGTTATACCCAAGGACTCCACTACCCAGGGCACCGTCAACGTCGGCGGCCACACCATCGACTACCAGGCCGTCGCTGGGACCATCCTGGTGGCTGCGACCAACGATGCCGATGCCTCCCTGGGCATAAATCCGTCTGCCGCCAAGGAAACCCCCGACTCTCCACCCACGGCGCGCATGTTCTACGTGGCTTATTTCAAGAAGGACGCCCCGCCAGAATCGCGCCCGAAGCCTTTATCTACAACGGAGGTCCCGGCAGCTCCACCATGTGGCTGCACATGGGCGCCTCGGTCCCCGGCGCATTATTACCGCCGACGACCAGCACACCAATCCCGCCCCTTATCAACTGGTAGACAATG
>CAWFGM010000035.1:0-6068 GCA_963815175.1 uncultured Acidobacteriaceae bacterium | reverse complement strand
GGGCACAGAGCCAGGTAAATCCTGGGGTGGCGCAGAATTCCGTTAGCTTGCTGGCTGGGGAGTGCGAGGCGGGGCACCAATGCTCCGATGGCCCGATTCGCAATGCTTTGCTGGTGGCTCTGCGCTACGACAAGAACGCCAGGGTCCGATTGCAAGCATTGGACGGCCTTAAGCCCTATGTGGCAGAGGATATGCGGGTCCGCGATGGGGTGCTGGAAGCGTTGATGAACGACGCAGACGCCACAGTGCGCACACGCGCCATTGAGCTTCTGCAACCGGTCGAGGCCGATAGCAGCGTGCGCGAGGTATTGCACACGGTTGCGTCGGAGGACGACAATCCGCATATTCGAACTGTCTCTCACGAAATTCTGGATGAATCGCCGCAAATCCAGTAGCTTTGGAATTGCTTTTCAGGCGTGCAGCAAGTCTTACCGGTATGAGTCCCTTGGGAGTCCTCCAATGAAGCACCTTCCGATTTTGGGTTCGCTGGCCGTGGTACTAGGTGGTCTTCTCACCACCTGCTGGGCATCAGGAGACGCGTTGACACTACCGGTCAGCCTGCCGGAGTTTCTGCTTTTCAGCGCGCAAGGCTACCTTGGGGTGGTTTTAGGCGACGTGGATAACGAGCGTGTCAACGCACTCCACCTAAAAGATGCTCACGCGGCTGAGGTGGTCCTGGTGGACCACGACGCTCCTGCCGGCAAGTCTGGCCTCGAGGTTCACGACGTCATTCTTCAGCTGGACGGACGATCCTTCGATAATGTCGACCAGTTACGACGCCGGTTGCTGGAAATGCCTTCGGGACGCACCGTCAATTTACTCATCAGCCGCGATGGCACACACCTGAACGTGGTGGTGCGGCTCTGTGACCGGGCATTGCTACAACAACAGGCCTGGTCGAAGCATTTCACCGTTCCGGCACCAGCCGCACCCGCGTCCGGACAAAGCTTTCTAGGGAGCGTGGCTTCGGGTCCGGCCTTTCTGGATAGTATGATTCCGCGGGCTCTCTATGTCGGTGCGGATGTGAACCCGGTACGGACGCAGTTAGCGGACTATTTCGGGGTGAAGAGTGGAACCGGATTGCTGGTGGAAAGTGTGGACGACCAGAGCCCGGCGTCGCGGGCCGGCTTAAAGGCTGGAGACGTTGTGGTGAAGGTGGAGTCGCAGCAGATGACCAGCAAGAACGACTGGGTTAAAGCGATCCGCAACCATCGCGGACACCCGGTGCAGGTCACTGTCATGCGCAATAAGCAGGAACAAGTGCTGACCATGAGCGCCGGAAAGCCCAAGAAAAAATAGAGCATTTTCAGCGCTAGTGCGACCGTCCTGGAAGGGAACGACCCGCGGTAGCGATTGCCTTGTAAACGCCTGAAGCGAAACGCTGTCACCACCCAGATGGCCTGTGATACCGCTCAGGCTGCGATCAACCCCATTCCTTTCTGGACACTCGCGCCCCTGCTTCCGCTGTGGTTGAATACCAGGAGATGCAGATGCGGCGGAAACAGACCTGGAAAGGGCGGGCCACAGCGGCGACGCGTAAAGTTCGCGAGCTGATGGTGGTCGGGCAGGCTTTAGCTTCCACCCGGCACGTAGTGATGGCACAGATCGTGCCCATGCGGTTCTGCAACCTCTCCTGCGCTTATTGCAACGAGTACGACAAGGTATCGAAACCTGTACCGCTCCCGGAGATGCTTCGCCGCATCGATCACCTGGCGGCCCTGGGCTCAAGCATCATCACCATCTCTGGCGGCGAGCCACTCACTCATCCGGACCTGGACGCCATCATCGCCCGTATCCGCCACCACGGGCGGGTAGCCGGCATGATCACCAATGGATACCTGCTCATGCCGGAGCGGATCGAGCGGTTAAATCGGGCCGGTCTCGACCACATGCAGATCTCGATCGACAATATCGAGCCGGACGAGATCTCTAAGAAGAGCCTCAAGGTACTGGATAAGAAGCTGCAGTTCCTGTCACAGCATGCCGAGTTTCACGTCAACATCAATTCTGTCGTCGGCGGGGGTATCAGGAATCCCCAGGATGCGCTGGTCATCGGGAACCGTGCCCTGGAGCTTGGGTTTACTTCAACCATCGGCATCATCCACGATGGGGACGGTCAACTGAAGCCCTTGAAGGATGAGGAACGGCGCGTCTATTACCAGATGGCCGGGATGGCAAAGAAAAATTATTCCCGCTTCAACAAGTTTCAGGAAGCAATCGCCAATGCGGAACCGAACAACTGGCGCTGCCGCGCCGGTTCACGTTTTTTGTACGTTTGCGAAGACGGACTGGTGCACTATTGTTCACAACAGCGGGGATATCCAGGAGTTCCGCTGGCGCAATATAGCAAAGCCGACCTGAAGCGGGAGTACGTGACGGAGAAGAGCTGCGCTCCGCACTGCACTGTTTCCTGCGTACACCAGATTTCTTACATCGACCACTGGCGTTCGCCCCAGACGCGGCAAACCACGCCGGGCGAGCTGGTCAACATCCAGACCTAGACTCTGGACTGCGGGCAAGAAAGCAACACCTCAGGGGCTAAAGTTTCTGCGTGAGAACCAGCGGGCTTAAAGCCATGTTTTGTCGGGGCATGACTTCAGTCAGGCCGTACACGATTGAGAATACGACGGGCTTTAGATTGTTTCTACTCGATGCAGACTTTCTCTGCAGCCTGACCGGTGTATCCAGACGTTGGACGGCTGTGTGCTATCGGCCGGTTGCGTGGTGGGAGGGGACAGCCTGGCCTTTGGTATCGGCCAGCGCCTGGTCGATGATCTGGTAGAGCCGCTGGCGATCGACTACCTCTACAAAAGGCACACCATTTGTCTTGTTGGTGACAACCCAAATGGTCGGTGTGTGCTCGATGCCGATGCGCTTGCCGAGATCGATGTCCGCTTGGACTTCAGCAGCCAGCTTCTTCTGCGGATCGATCACAAAAGGAAGGGCGACGCCATGCTCCTGGGCGAACTTCTCCGCGAAATTGCGGATCGCCGCCGAGGCAGCTGTTGTTGGACCTGCTGGAGTTTCAGGAGAAGTCTCACCCGCGGCATCAATCAGCTGCTGGTTGGCAAAGACGGCATCGCGAAAATCATCGCCAAGCTTTTTCGACTTGGTGTCGAACCAACGCGCGTATACCGCGGCGTCAAAGCTCCAGGCGTGGAAGGGCAAGGGAAAATCGTGACGCACCCAAGGAATATGGTACTGGTTCGCAGCGTCGTGTAAGAGAGGATTGGCGCGGGCACAATCGGGACATTCCATGTCTTCAAACTCAACGATCGCCACGCGAGCGCCGGGCGGCGGCTTGAGGGCCGCAGGATCATGCACAGTGGTGGACTGCGCGGCGGCAAAATGAGCCGCAAAGCCGATGGCGCCGAGCAAGACGAACGCCGCCGTCAGGGGGCCCCTTCGGGACCGGTGCGGAGACGTGTTTGTAGTTATCGCTGTAGGCGTTGACGGAATAACGTGCATGGTTCCTTTGCCCTTCACCCTTTAGACCCTCAATCCTGTCTATTGTAATGGGTAGGGGGCCGCGCGATGGGATATGATGCAGGGTTCCGGTGGGGGATAGGAAGCGCGACGTTGAAGATCGTACTCAGCCTGGCCGGAGCGGGCGCGATCAGTTTTTGCGTTTTTGTCTTGCTGGAAGCCCTGCTATCGCGAACCCCTGCAGCCAACCCCGGCGGCGTGCTTTTTCGTTTTCAGTTGAGCTCGATGGTCGCCATGGGGGTCTTTGCCGGGTTTGCTATCGTGATTTTCGTACGCCTGTCGCGGAACCGGCAGAGGCTAAGGAAGTGATATGAAGAATCGCGCGGAGTGGCTAACGTTCGGTGCATTTGTGATCGCGGTACTGGCAGCACTAGGTTTTCTGTTACGTCGCGGAGTGCACGGCCAGTCGGCCGCCCTGGCAATAGCCCTGTTGTTCATCCTGCTGTTGCGGATCGGAATTTTTGCCTGGAATCTGCGGCGGCAGCGTGCGGAGCTGGAGCGGAAGTAGATCCAACCCTCCTGCCTCTCCGGCATGGAAAGTACGTTGCGGGCGTTTCCTAGGCCTGCGTACAGGAAATCCGGGACTCTGTGCTACACTCGGTTCCCGCAAACGAAGCAGGCCGCCAGCGTGCATGGTAACGCGCTCCCCAGCGCGCACGGACCGCTCCAAGACTCCGAATCTTGAGAACTGGAGAACCCGGGATGAATCGTTCATTAAAGACTTATCAGGGACAGGACATTCGTAACGTCGCATTTGTGGGACATGCGCATTGCGGCAAGACCACCCTGATCTCTGCGCTTCTTCAAGCAGCCAAGATGACCGAAAGGCTGGGCCGGGTGGATGACGGCAGCGCGGTAACCGCCTATGACGAAGAGGATGTAGCGCGCCGAACCACGATGCAGAATGCGCTGGCATTCGCGGAGTGGCACAACGTAAAGATCAATTTTGTGGATACTCCAGGCTTTCCCATGTTCGTGCACGAGGCCCGCGCGGCGCTTCTGCCGGTCGAGGCGGCGTTGCTTATCGTAAACGCAGCTTGCGGCGTGGAAGCCATGACCCGGCGGGTGTGGAGGTTCGGCGAAGAATTCAACCTGCCCCGGGTGATCGTGATTAACCAGATGGACCACCCCCGTGCTGACCACCAACGTACCCTCAATGCGTTGCGCGAAGGTTTTGGCCGCCAGGTGGTTCCGGTACAACTACCCATTCTCGAGGGCAACGGACAAAGTCCCATCTTTCGCGGCGTCGTGGACCTGGTAACGATGCAGGCCTTCGTGTATGAGCCGGACGGCAGCGGTTGCGGCCGCCTTTCTGAAATTCCGGTGCGCCTGCGCGAGGAGGCCACGGAGGCCCACCAAGCCCTTGTCGAGCTGGTAGCCGAGGGCAAGGATGAGTTGATGGAAGAATACTTCCGCGAAGGAACCATTCCGGAAGAGCACCTGATCGTCGCCCTTCATGAGGCAATCCGCGAAGACCGGATCTTTCCTGTGTTGTTTGCGAGCGGGCTGCGTAACGTGGGCAGCGACCACCTGCTCGATTTTCTCCAGGTATACGCGCCGTCGCCGGTGGAGCGTGTCCCCGTGGCAGCGCGCGGGGCCGTGGAATCTGTTGGCGTTCGCCCTGATCCCGAGGCGGAGATGGTGTTGCGCAAGGTGGATGATCGCGAGCCGCTGTCGTTATACGTCTTCAAGACTATGTCGGATCCTTTCGCAGGCAGGATCTCCTTCTTCAAGGTCTTTTCCGGGGTCGCGAAGAGCGACGCTACGGTTACCAATTACACCCATCACAGCGCGGAACGGCTGGCCCACCTGACGGTCATGCAGGGACGCACGGCAAGTCCCATCGGGGAGTTGCATGCCGGCGATGTGGGCGCCGTGGCCAAGCTGCGCGAGACCTTTACCGGCGACACGCTCGGGGATGCGGGCCACGAGATTTACTTTGACCCGGTGACCATGCCGGAGCCCGCCGTTACCTATGCCATCGAGCCTAAAACGCGGGCCGATGAGGATAAACTGGCGCCGGCGGTCCACAAGTTGATGGAGGAGGACCTGATGGTCCGCTTTTATCGGGATGCCGCGACCCATGAATTCCTGTTGGCCGGCTCGGGCCAACCCCATATCGAGTCCATCGTGCAACGGCTGCGCCGCCGGTACCACACCGAAGTGACGCTCAAGGCGCCCAAGGTCCCTTACCGGGAGACAATCCGGGCCGGCGCCAGCGCCCAGGGGAGGCATAAGAAGCAGAGTGGGGGCCACGGGCAGTTCGGCGACTGCTGGGTGCGCCTGGAGCCCCTCCCCTTAGGCGGAGGTTTTGAGTTCGTCAACGAGATTTTCGGCGGGGCAATTCCGCGTACCTTTATTCCAGCAGTTGAGAAAGGGATCCAGGAGGCGGCGGCGCGCGGCTGGCTGGCCGGCTTTCCCATGGTCGACTTCCGCGCTGTGCTTTTCGACGGAAGCTTTCACGATGTGGACTCCAATGAACTCTCCTTCCGGCTGGCCGGACGGCTGGCCTTCCGCAACTGCATGGAGCAATCCAGGGCAGTGTTGCTCGAGCCCCTTATGCGGGTGGAGATTGAGGCGCC
>CAWFGM010000034.1:0-53152 GCA_963815175.1 uncultured Acidobacteriaceae bacterium | reverse complement strand
ATACCTATACCGGCGTTTTGATGGGAGATCTGACTGGACGGCGGGGTCGCGTCCAAGGGATGGGCGCCGGCCGCGGCACCACGATCATCCGAGCTGAAGTCCCGATGGCCGAAATGCTCACTTACGGCGCCACGCTCACCTCCCTCACCCAGGGGATGGGCAGTTTTCACATGGAGATGGCCCGCTACGACGTGGTTCCCGCAGCGTCCGCCGAGAAGGTGATCGCCTCCGCCCATAAGCACGTTCACGCCGACGACGAGTCGTAGGGTTTGGCAAGAAATCGCGCTTTCCTTACCTCGCTTGCAAGGTGGGAGAGAAGGTCCCGCGGCTAAAGCCGGATGAGATGAGTGTTACTCGAGCCGCTCGGCTTGAAAGCCTCGCTCCCGCGCATGAATGCGGGGGCTCCCACCGTTGCCTTGAAGCTGAACTATGGTAAAGGAAAGTACCCCAAGACCTCAGGCTCTGAGGCGACCGAATCTGCCCATCGCCTTGTACGATGGGAAAGGGGCAGGGCCGTGCCCCACGGGGCCACGATTTAGGCAACCTGAAGGCCCTGAATCGATCTAAAGGATTGGACGGAAAGGAAGAGACGACCCATAATGACGATCCCAGCGCGGCGGCTTATGGCAGCGTGTGCGGCGGCGTTGTTGACTGCCGGAACGCTCTCAGCGCAAATGGCCAATCAGAGTTCCGCGCAGAGCCCGTATTACGGCAGCGTAACCATCGTAAAGCCGACCGATGGGGTCAAACCCCTGACGATCGACCAAGCCATCGGGATGGGCATCGAGCACAACCTGGCGCTGGTCGAGGCGCGGCAGCAGGAACTGAGCGCAAAGGCACAGACCAGCGAAAGCCTGCAGTCGCTTCTTCCTACCGTCACCGCTCAAGCCGATTCGGGCGCACACCAGATTAATCTGGCTGCCTTGGGGTTCTCCCCCAGCCTTTTCAACAAAGCCGCTTCTATTTTTCCCGGCTTGAACCCCGCGACGATCCCTACTGTCGTGAAAGTCAACGTCACCGACGCGATGGTGAATTACTCGCAGACTCTTTTCAGCCTGCCTACCATCGACCGCTACAGGGCGGCAAAGGCTACCGAGCAGGCTGCTTACTTCAGCAAGCAGTCCTCGCGTGGGCTGGTGGTACTAACCGTCGGCAACGCCTACCTGCAGACGCTGGCTCTGGGCGCCCAGGTGGACAATGCGAAGGCGCTGCTGCAGGCCGACCAGGTGCTGCTTAACCAGGCTGTTGCCGAGCACCAGGCGGGCACGGCAGCGAATCTGGACGAACTGCGGGCGCGGGTGCAATTCCAAACCCAACAGCAAGCCGTGATCACGGCTGAAGTCAACTTCAAAAAAGCAAAGATCGCGCTCAATCGGGAAATCGGCCTACCGGCAGAACAAGAGATACAGCTTACCGATACGGCCCCCTACGCCGACCTGGCCACCATGAACATCGACGAGGCAAAACGCATCGCCTACCAGAGCCGCCAGGACTACCAGGGTCTGCAGGCCCAGGTGCGCGCCGCACAACTGCAAAGAAGAGCGGCCAAATGGGAGCGGCTGCCAACGCTCGATTTTCAAGGCAATTATGGCGTCACCGGGGTGACCGGCGGTCTTTACCATGGAACGTTCGTGGCTGGGGGTACGCTGAACCTGCCCCTTTTTGAAGAAGCCAAGTTCCGCGGAGATAGCGGCGTCGCCAACGCCAACCTCAGAAACCTGACCCAGCAATTGGCCGCTTTGAAAGAGCAGATCAATCAGCAGCTAAGGGATAGCATCCTGGATGTGCAATCAGCCACTGAATTGGTGCGGGTGGCGCGAAGCAACGTAGAACTGGCGCGCAAAGAATTGGAACAGACCACGGATCGTTTTCAGGCCGGGGTGGACGATAACCTGCCGGTGGTGCAGGCACAGGCTACCTTGGCTGACGCTGAGACCACCCTGGTGAACACGACCAGCCAACACAACCAAGCCAAACTGGGGCTGGCGCGCAACCTGGGCATCGTCGACACCCAGTACGCAACCTACGTACATAGCAATTAAGCGGGATCAGGCTTCGTCCAGCAGCGTAACTGCGCCACTGCGGATATCGAAATAGCCGGTAGCCACCTTCACGTTGCCGGCGTCAATCATCTCCGCCAGCAGCGGGGACATTCCGCAGCCGCGAAGACTGAATCAATGCATTGGCTCGAATCGTCGCCTCGACATCGGGGCCGGCGCGCTCCACTGCTGCTTCAATGTAGGGAAAGAGCGCGCTGATCTGTCCGGGGAACGATAGTCCCGCCGTCGCTTGTTTTTGGATGGCGGCCGTGACGGCTCCGCACCTGCTATGCCCCATGACCAGGATGGTGTTGGTGCCCAGCACGGCGGCGGCATACTCGAGACTGGCGACAATCTCTGGGGTGACCATGTTGCCCGCCACGCGGGCGACAAAGAGCTGTCCAATCGTCTGATCGAAGACCACCTCCACCGGCACGCGCGAATCGGAGCAGGAGAGAACCGCGGCGAACGGCTCCTGCTTCTCCAGGGTCTGTTGCAGCATGGCGAGGTCACGGCGATGGGCGGATGTGCGGCCGCTCATGAATCGGCGATTCCCTGCAAGCAACTCATCCAGCGCGGCCGCTGGGCTCAATTTTTTCTCAGCTTCGTTCTCCGTGACATCTGCGGCCATGAGCACCCTTTTTCATTTTCGGTCGCCCGCAAAATCACGAGGACGTGCCTGCATCCTATCGTATTTCCGCGCTTGCGATATCCTTTCCGGGGACGGTCCGGTGCAGTTTTCGGTGAGAGAAGCTGCCCATTTGTAATTTGGTCAAATTTTAAAAAGCAGGCATATGGCCCCACCAGGAACAGGGACAGCAGCATTTGCCTTTAGAGATTTTCGTCGTTATCAGCTGGCGCGGGTGATGGTCATCATGGGCGCGGAAGCGCAGGCGCTGGCTGTGGCCTGGCAGGTATATGAGATCACCGGCCGGGCGATCGATTTGGGGTACACCGGGCTGGTGCTGTTTTTGCCCGGGCTCTTATTTCTGCTGCCAGCCGGGCATGTCGCCGATCGCTACGATCGGCGCATGGTGATCCTGGTCTGCTATGTGCTTCAGATCGTGTGCACCTTTACGCTCCTGGTTTTCGCTTTGCAGGGGCTGGGTCGCGTGGAGCCGATCTTCGCAGTGCTCTTCCTGATCGGTACCGGACGCGCCTTCAGCGGCCCTGCCAGTTCAGCGCTGCTGCCCCACCTGGTGCCTACGGAAAATTTCGTGAACGCCATCACCTGGGGAGCGACGGTCTTCCAAATTGCCAACATTGCCGGGCCGGCCGTGGGAGGCCTGCTTTACACCTTACCGCTCAAAGGCAGGCTCTACGGAGCTCCCATAGTGTTTCTCTTCACGCTGGCGACCGGAATCAGCTTTGTGTTCTTGATCGGCTCGTTGCATGTACGCCCCGGACGGATGGAGCATCGCGCTATTTCAAGCGATGTAATCCTGGCGGGCTTTCGCTATGTCTGGAGATCCAAGCTATTGCTGGGGTCGATTTCGCTCGATCTCTTTGTGGTGCTGTTAGGTGGTGCAACCGCGCTGCTGCCGATTTTCGCTCATGATCTGCTGCATACCGGCCCACAGGGATTGGGGGCCCTTCGCTCAGCTCCAGCGCTGGGCGCCCTGGCGGTCTCGATCTGGCTGACCTTCCGGCCCGTTTTGCAACGCCCGGGCATTCTCATGTTCGTTGGAGTCGCAGTCTTCGGAAGCGCAACCATCGTTTTCGGCCTTTCCAGGAGCTTGCCGCTTTCGCTCGCCGCCCTCATGGTAGTGGGGGCGTCGGATATGGTGAGCGTCGTGATCCGATCCTCGATGCTGCAGCTGGCTACGCCCGCATCCATGCGGGGCAGAGTAAGCGCGGTGAATTCGCTTTTCGTGGGAGCGTCCAATGAGCTGGGTGAGTTTGAAAGTGGAGTGACCGCCCAGTGGTGGGGGGCGGTGCGCGCCGTGGTGGCTGGAGGTCTTGGGGCGCTGGCCGTTACCGGTCTCTGGAGCGTGCTCTTCCCCGCCCTCCGGGGAATCGAGCAGTTGACCGCAGAATCGCTGCTGCAAGAGGAAGAACAACCCTTACGGGGTGACTGAGAAAAACACGAGTTCCCTGCCGGTCGCCGGAATCGGTCTTGTCAGGAGAATCCAGCAGGGGCAAACTTTCAGTTGACAGGGCGCTTTCCCAATTGCACAATTCGGAAGGCTTTTGTCGTAATTTCTGCCGACCCCACAAATTCCCCCTCCGGCGGTCCGAATCATCGTTCTTCAAGCGACCCGTGCGGGCTGGTGGGCCTTTCTGCCGCTGTGCGGGCCTAACTAACAGCGGAATTATGGGTAGGAGTTTGCGCAAGATGAGAAGTTCAGTTTTCCTGCAGAGTTTTGCGACGGTGTGCTTCGCCGCCGCCGCTTCCACCGTTTCGGGCCAGACCGCGGTCCAGCTTTTCAGCCCTGCTAACGTCCGGGTGTCGACCCAGGGAACGGGTTACGGAGCCAACGAAAACATCTTCAACACGACCATCTTGAATCTGACGTGCACGTCGCCGATTCAGGCCAAGATTTCATCCACGGCCGACGGCACGGGAAACGTGCTAGTCGACAACTTTATTACCTTCAATGAGGTAGGGGGACCCCCGCCGACATCTGCCAGAACGGCACAATGGAAAACGGCAACCAGCAGAACTGCTTCACCAGCAATTATGCATCCCAGGCCAGCGCCGGCGAACTGACGAATAAGGATCCGGATAACTACCTGGCCGCTGGAGGAGTGCCGCCCATCGACGTCAGCAGCTATCTCACCGCCGGTGCGGTGCAAGCTCAGATTGGCCTCGTCGATACCGGGAGTTACCTTACCGGTTCTACTCTCTACCTGGTCACCAATTGCGCCTTCAACGGAGTCGCGGGACCGGGCAAAGTGACGGGTAACCCGATCTCCCAAAGCAACCCAACCGATCAGCAGCTGACCCAGAATTTTTCGTTTAACTCCACGAATAACCAGCAGGTCCAGTTCACCTACAACCTCGCAGAGGCGCAGGACGCCGGCAGTCTTTCCATCACTGACGGGACGTCGCCTACTGGTGTCGACACTCCACTCAATGCGGCAACTTTCCAGTCCACCTACCTGAAAGGCACCTCGTTCGCGACCGGGAGCTGCCTGATCCACAGCGGGGAGCTCTACAACGGCGCGCCAGCCTGCAAACTCTACACGCTCACCTGCCAGGTCGGAACCGATCCCACCCAGAAGGGCGCTTTGTGTCCGACGTCGCAGCAGCGCAATGAGATTTTTGAGGATGTTTTCGACGGGCCCAGCTTTAGCCTTCCCGACGTTCTGGGTACGAATCTCCTGATCTACCACCAGGGAGTAGGGTTCATCGAGGCCAAGGACGGCTGGACCGGAGGCCCTTGCACGTTCGACCCGTCGTCCAACATCGCCAACCTCCTGTGCCCGCAGAATCTGTTGACCAGCTTTACCGGTCCAGGCGCCTACACCAGCGGAGCCCGCGGCCAGAGCTCCAACTCCACATTTATTACTGTGGCGCCGGTACCCGAAGATCTTACCGTCATCACTGTGCCCGGGCAGCGACTCGGCTATTGGGTCAACAGCCACAGCTTCAAAGTGAATTTCTTAAGCGTACCGCCCGCCCTGGCTTCAAAAAACAGCTTCGTCGCGGCGCCCATCCAGAGCATCACCTACGGCATCTCCCTGGCTTCTAGCGTGCCTCCAGCCGGCGCGCCAGTCCCTGACGATGTGACCGTACCCAATGCTGCTTGCCCTACACCCGGTCAATCCAATCCACCGAAAGCTACCCCCTTCACAGCAACGGGGGAGGGAGTCAGCGTCCCTGCGGATGGGCAATATCTGTTGCATTACTTTGCCCAGGACTGCGCCGGCACCGAAGAACTGAAGTTCACCAAAACTGGGGGGAGCTGGTCGACGTCGTTCTACACTTTTCCCATCAATGTGGACACGGTTAATCCTGTAGTTAAGACGGGACCAACGTTGTCCCCGGCGCCTACAAGCAGTGGCTATAAAGTTGGTCAGAAAGTCACCGCGACTTACAGCTGCACGGACGACAATTCGGGGATCGTGAGGTGCGGTTCGGCACTTTACCTGGTGGGCAGGCTGAACACCGGCACGATTACCAGCCTTGTCAACACGTTACAAGTGGGCCAGCAAACCTTCTCGGTGACCGCAACAGACGCCGCCGGCAACACCATAACATCCGCCCCCGTCAGCTACACGGTACACAAGTAACCTGACGAGCACGGTTGTGACTGAAAATGGAATCAAAGGCAGGGTTCTCATCTTTCGCAGAGAACGCGAAGGATGAGAACCTCAGCTACTTTTTCCAGCGGTTGGATTCTTCATACATTGTCTTGAAATCGGTGCGGTGCATCATATTCTCCGCGCCCGAATCGGCACGAATTACGTCCAGTAATTGGGCTGCCTCGCGGTAATAGTCAGCTGCAATCCCGGCACTCCCGCTCAGTCGTGCGGACGTTCCCAGCAAGTAGTAGATCCTGGCCAGACCGAAACGCACGCCGGCGCGTTGCGCCCCGGGTAGCTCCTGCTGCAAGCCATGACTGGCGGCGGTGTAGTCTTTCAGGCCAATCTCTGCTTCCGCCAGCTCAAGCTTGATCTGGAGCGACAGGTGCGCGGCGATGAATCCTTTGGCGTGGAGAAGCGTTTGCAAGTCGCGTGACGCTTCCTGAAAGCGCCCCTCAGAAACCGCAACTTTGGCTACATTCGCTTTTGATTGCAGCAGCACTTCGCTGTACTTGGTTCGGGCCGCGAGCGGGAGCGCGGATTCATAGAAGGAAGCGGCGCTCTTGAGGTCGCCCCGGTAAAACGCCAAGTCTCCCCGGGTATTCAAAATCTCAGCTTGTAAGGCATCGTTTTTCAAAGCCTGCTGAATCTCTTGCGCTTCCTCAAGCGGCGCGGCAGCCTCATCGCTTTTTCCTGAGCGAGCCAGAGCTCCCGCCAGATCGTTCAGGAATTCCGCCATATCCAGCCCTTTTTCTCCTTGCTGTCGAAAACTCTTCACTGCATCCTGCATGGACTTGACCGCCGCGCCAAAGCGGCCCTGATATTCAAAAACCAGGCCGATTTGGCGAGAGACCAAGGCAACGCTGCGTGCATCCCCGGCTTTGCGCCCGAGTTCCAGCGCCCGCATCAAGCCGGTCATTGCCTGCTCGTATTGTCCCGTTACCGTGTAGGCCTCGCTCAAGCCCTCAAGCGTCGTCGCCAGATCGCCCGGGACGCCCAGCTTTTCGCGCAACTGCAAAGCCTGTTGGTAATACGTAAAGGCGTTGTCGTTATCCCCGATGGTCAGATACACGTTGGCGATATTGTTGAGGCAATACGCCTCGTAGCCCTGGTCGCCTGTCTCGCGCTGGATCTGCAAGGCTTGTTTGTAGACGTCGAGCGCCTGATCGAATTTGCCCACGTCGTGGTAGATGGTGCCCATATTGGTGAGGGTGTCAGCCACGCCACCCTTCATGCCGATTTCGCGCAACAGCACCAGCGACTTGTTATAGCTGGCCAGAGCAGCATCCGGTTTGCCGCTGGTCGCCTGCACATCCGCCATCTCGTTCAGAGCTGCGGAGATGCCCCACTTTTGACCGATCTTCTGGTTGATCGCAATGGATTCCTCATAGTTGTGCAGCGCTTCCTCCGGCTTGTTAAGCAGGCGGTATGAAGTTCCCATGGAGAGCAGGATCAAGGCCCTCTGCTCCTGGTTGTCGAACTGAATCGTAAGAGAGAGGCCCTGGGTGAGCGCGTCGAGAGCCGCCTGAGGATTGCCGGTGAGGTTATTCACAACCCCCGTCTGCCACAGCGCCCTGATGTTTTTGGGATCAGACTGCAGAACTTTAGCAAACGTAGCGCGCGCCTTATCGTACTCCCCGTTTTGCAGGTAGAGGACGCCTAGCTCGTACTGAACATCGACATCGCCGGGTAAGCTTTTGGAGAGATTCTCGTAAGCCTTGATAGCTTTCTTGTTGTCTTTCATGACGCGCGCGTTGCTGGCGCTGATCAGGTATTTCTCCGGCAGCGGCAGGTTTTGATTCTGCGCGAGATTGATAGCGCGGATGGACGATTGCTCGGCGTCATTTTGAAATCCAAGTGCCGCCTGGGCATCGGCGAGCATGGAGAAAGCCAGCGCGAAGTCGGGGTCTTCCTTGGTTGCCTGCTGCAGTTGCTTTAAAGCATCCAGGTTTTTGCCTGCGCGCATCAGCACGGATCCTTCATTGAAGTCGCGCAGTGCATCGACAGATTTTGAGTTCGGCTTAAACGACTGGGCCTTCAATTCCTCGACCACGCTGGCGGAGAGGGAAAGATTCTTGCGGACGGAATCGGCCAGGCTATCAATGGCAGCCGGCAGATCTTTTACCAGCGCCTGCGCTTTGACTGGGATGGTCTGGTCATGCGCCAGGTCGCGAATGGTGGCATCGATTACGATCTGGTCGCCGAAGCGTGCATACTGGCCGGAAACCAGAACGTCGGCGTTGCTGAACTGGGCCACGCGGCGCAACATATCCGGGTCCACCGCAGTTTCCGGGCCGACATGCAGATCGGAAAGCACCTGGTGGAGCCGATCGGTAGAGACGGGGTGCAAGTGGGCTGACTGACCGATGTCGGTGCCGAGCATGTCAGCCACGCTGGAACCGATCCAGTCGTCTTTAGCATCGCCGGAGGCGTTGCGGAAGGGCAAAATTGCCAGCGATCTCGGCCGGACAGCCGGCGCCTCCTGCTTGGCCACAGGAAGTGCCGTGGTCTTGGGCCGGATAAGGAAGTAACCGATGACTGCAACGAGAAGCACCAGCAGGACTGCTGCGCCGACAAGCAACCGCTGGTTCTCTGTAGCCCATCGGCCGGGACCCGGCTTAAGGCGCGCGGCGATGATGCCGGACTTACCAGTGCCCTGCCAGAGCTCGAGGTCTGCCAGAAGCTCTGCCGCGGTCTGATATCTCAGCGTGACATCGCGCTCCAGGCATCGGCTAACGATCTGGCTCAGCTCAGGAGGGACGCTGTGGTCGAATTCCGAGACGGGAACGACGCGCTCCTGGGTACGCTTGATGAGGCTGGCCAATGCGCTGTCGGCGCGAAAGGGCGTTTGCCCGGTCAGCAACTCGTAAAAAATGAGGCCCAGGGAAAAGATGTCGGAGCGTTGGTCCAGGTTTTGCGCCAGCGCCTGCTCGGGCGACATATATTCCATGGTGCCGACCATGGCGCCGGTCTGGGTCATGCGGTCGCCTTCCAGTGTCTTGGCCAGGCCAAAATCCATAACCAGGATGCGGCCGCTCTTCTCCCACATGATGTTCTGCGGCTTCAGGTCACGGTGGATGACGCCAACGTTGTGCGCGGCGGCTAGTGCCCGGCACACCTGCTCAACGACAACGACCGCTTCATGAGGCGGGAGCTTGGTCCGTTGGTGGAGGATGTGGGCGAGATCCTCGCCCTCGACATACTCCATGGTGATGAATTTCATGCCCTCAGCTTCACCCAGGTCGTAGATACGAACCACATTGCGGTCGGTGACCTGGGTGGCGAGGATCAGTTCCTGCTTGAAGCGGTCAAGAATGGCGCGGTTGCGAGCCAAGTCCGGGCGTATCACCTTGAGGGCGACGAAACGGTTGAGCTCAACATCTTTCGCCTTATAAACGGCGCCCATGCCGCCTTCGCCCAGCAGGCTCAAAATCTCGTAGCGTTGGGCCAGCAGGTGGCCAGAAGCCAGGACGTGTTGTCCAGCTTCGTTGTAATCCCCCGCCATGGTGTGCGGGAAGGAGGTTCCCACCATCGTAGGACTGTCACTGGGAACCGTCACATTGGGCGGAGCGCCAAAGATGGTATCGGCATCACTGGGGAGACGAACGTTGGCGGACGAGCTTTCACCCTTCACGGGCGCGCGCACGCCCCCGTTGCCCGGTTTTGAGGCGTCCTGCCCGGGAGGATCTCCTCCTTGTTCTCGCATGACTCAGCGGCCCCAACTCCGCAAGGACCCACGCCCTGACTAGCCAAATGACTCGATCGCGGGAATAGTCGCAGTATATAGCGCTGGAGAACTCTTAAACCCCAGGATTCCTCACCTCCCTTCGCGTATCCCACCCTTTGCAAACAACACAACCGCTGAGTCGGGTTCGATTGCGGAAAAACTCAGTTTTGTGTCAGGGCACGACTTTAGTGGGGAAGTAAACGCGGACGTGATGAGGGCTTTTAGCCCCTGAAATGATCTCGGCTACCAAAAACAGGTGATTTCGATCTAGCGCCTTGAAAAGCGTACCTAGGCCACCTCGGCTACTGAACCTGAAGATGCTGCGGAAAAAACTATGCCCGAGCAGAAAGCAATGCCTCAGGGGCTAAAGCCGTTGGGTTCCCGTCCGTTGCTAGGAAGCAAGAGGGCTGAGTTCTCACGCGGCCTGTAAAGCCCTCATGCGGTGGCGTAGTACGATTACCCGCTAAACCCGTGGGCCCGTCGTCAGGAGGACTTTCCACGGCCCTACAGGGGACGCAGGTACACAGCATCCACCAGCCCCATTGCGCAAACATGCGGGGTCGCCGTGATGACGATGAGAGTCCGTGGGGGAAGAAGGAGTTAAATTCCGGTGCCGTAATCAGCAGAGCAGACACTATCCCCGGCATGCGAGAAAAAATCGTATTGCGTGCGGTGATTGAACTTATAACGCGCACGCAACTCGCGGCCAACATAGAGACCCACAGCAGCAATACCAACAGCAACAGAAGTCCAGCCAACAATCGCCATAGCAGACCCTTCTTCCTGGGTAGGCGAGATTGCCGGCATTATTTCGCCGGAACCCTGAGCCCTAAGATCGTTACCATCCATGTACATCATGCCGAAATAATAGCGCAGCTTGGTGAAAACCACGTAGTTACGGGGGTGGACACCAAAGGGCTATTTCACCTGCTCAATTTGATGCAGTAATTGGACCTTTCGTAGCGCCGGAAGGAAGCTGGCCTCCACGGAATTAGCCGCCAATTCACGAAGGTGCTCGGGAGTAAAGCCAAAGGCGTCATGGGCCAGGCGATATTCGTCCTGAAGATCACTTTCGAACATCGCCGGATCGTCGGAATTGAGAGTCACCATGAGGCCGGCATCGAAATAACGGCGTACCGGATGCTCATCCAGGCTGGGACAACAACCGGTGCGCAAATTCGACGTCACGCAAATCTCGAGCGGAACCTGACGTTCGGCCAACACCTCCATCAGGTCCGGATCCAGTTGGGCGGAAAGCGCATGGCCGATACGCTCCGCGCCGATGTTGAGCGCGGCCCAGATGCTCTCTGGTCCCATGGTTTCGCCGGCATGCGCAGTTAGGCGAAGACCTGCGTCCTTTGCCTCCTGATAGAGCTCGCGGAAGGGCTCGGCGCCGGTCCGGCGCTCGTCGCCGCCAATTCCAATGCCCACGATGCTGGGCCACTCCGGGCGTAGTTCTGCGGCCTTGCGAAAAACACGCGCCGCCTCCTCTGGGCCAAAGTGTCGGACGGCGTCGAAAATCCAGTAGAGCGTGATTCCAAATTCCTGCTCAGCGCGCACCCTCGCGGTTTCCATCGCATAAAAAAGAGGTTCGAATTCGATCCGCCTCCAGTAGTAGACAACGCCGACCGAGACGTAGGCTTCGGCATGCACCACGCCCTGGGCCGCCAGGCGCTGCAGCATGCGATAGGTGATCAGTTCGTAGTCTTCCGGACTGCGGAGCCGTTCGCTAACGGCCTTGAACGCCAATAGGAAGCCGGTGAAATCAGTGTAGTGGTAAAGGGACCGTGCCTCCTCCAGCGTCATGCCCTGATCATCGTGCCGTCGGCTCAGTTCGACCAGGGTTTCCGGGGTGACTGTTCCCTCAAGGTGAACATGGAGTTCCGTTTTGGGGAGCGATCGCAGCCAGGTGGCCGCGATCCGGCGTTGAGCCACAGGGCGAGTCATGAAAGAGAGGAGAATTCGCTGTGCTTGCGGCTGTAGAGGAAGTAGATGCCCAGGCCTATGGCCAGCCAGCCGAAAAAGCGCAACCAGGTGATGACCGGCAGTCCGGACATGAGCAGCACGCAAAAAAAGATGCTCAGGATGGGAACGGAAATTCCCCCCGGGGCGCGGAAACCACGACGCCTCTCAGGTTCGCGATAGCGCAGGATCAGTACCCCGATCGATACCAGCACAAAGGCAAAGAGGGTTCCGATATTCGAGAGATCGGCCAGGGTACCAATGTCCAGCAGACCGCTGGGAATGGCTACCAGAAAACCTGCCACGATGGTGGCTACGGCCGGAGTGCGATAACGCTGGTGTACCTTGCCGAACCAGCGCGGAAAGAGCCGGTCGCGCGACATGGCGAACCAGACCCGCGCCTGCCCTAGCTGGAAGACCAGAATGGAAGAGATCATGCCCATCATCGCGCCGCAGAGTACGATCAGCCGGACCCAGTTGAGAGTCTCCGAGCCCGTTGCATGGGTCAATTTCTTTAACGTGTTAACCACCGGCGCTGCATCATCCACGAGGGTCTGCCAGGGAACCAGACCAGTGAGCACGACGGCGACCGCGATATAGAGCAAAGTGCAGACGGCCAAGGTAGCGAGAATGCCGATGGGAACGTCGCGCTGCGGCCGATGGCACTCCTCCGCGGCCGTGGATACCGAATCGAAGCCGATGTAGGTAAAGAAAATAATGCTGCCACCGGTGAGCACGCCAGACCAGCCATTGGGAAAAAACGGATGCCAGTGGGCGGGATGGATGAAGTGCGACCCGGCAATGACAAACACCAGGATGGCGGAGATTTTGAGCAGCACCATGACGTTGTTAGTCCCGGCGGATTCGCGGATACCCCGCACTAGCACGATGGTGAGGAGCAGCACGATGAGAAACGCCGGCATGTTAAAGCCCAGATGCCAACCTGGCTGATAGATCGTGTTGCCTTGCAGGTCGGTGAGTCCTGAGGGCAGGAAGGCGGGCGAGATCCAGCGCGCGCTGGGGTGCAAGCCGAACCAATCCATGAAATCGACAATATGGGCCGCGAAGCCGACGCACACCGCCATGTTGCTGACGGCGTATTCCAGGATAAGATCCCAGCCGATGATCCAGGCGACCAGTTCTCCCATGGTGGCGTAGGTGTAGGTATAGGCGCTGCCGGCGATGGGAATCATCGACGCCAGTTCGGCATAGCAAAGGCCAGTGAAGGCGCAAACAATGGCCACCAGCATGATGGAAAAGGCCAGCGCCGGGCCGGCGCCCGGGCGCCCGGACAAGGCATGGTGATTGACCAGGTAGTCGAGTAACGGGGTGTTCAGAATCGAGGAGGTATCGAACTTCTCGCCCGCGATGGCAGTGCCGATCACGGTGAAGATTCCCGAACCAATCACCGCGCCGATGCCGAGCGCGGTGAGCGACCAGGGGCCGAGCGTTTTCTGCAGACTGTGCTCGGGGAGTTCCGAGTCACTGATCAGCTTGTCGATCGATTTGGTTGCGAACAGTTGCTTTCGCAGCGTCTCGGCTCCTTTTGCTGTCCCACGTAGAACGACCGCAAACTTCGACGTCCTCTGCAGAAAAGTCCCGAAGGGACGGCTGAGAGTAGCCCAGGACGTACGTCCTGGGTTAGGTTCGAAACGCGTGACTAGTCCTGTAGAGCCTGCCCTGAGGATGTCGAAGGGGACGACTGAAAATTCCCCAGGATGTGGGTCCTGGGTGAACCTTGCACTCAACTCAAAAATTCCCGGTGGGAATGAGCCCGACCCAGCACTGCGTACTGGGCTATTTTCAGCCGTCCCTTCGGGACTTTTTGTCTACCCCTTCGTCACATTAGCTGCTTACCGCTTGCTTTGACCTCTCGACAGCTTCTTAGTCTTCTTCTTGTTGGAACCTCGGGGCACGGTACGAGCGCCCTTGGGTGCAGCTTTCTTGCGCGCCGTGCGCTTGATCTTCTTGCGTTCCAACTTGTCTTCTACGTTCTTGGTATTGGCCATTATTTTCCTTGTCTACACTTTTTCCAGCTGAGCAAACTTTTCCACTAGCTTCTTCACGCCGAATTCTGCAAATTGTACCGTAATCTTCGCATCGTCACCGTCTCCCTCACGGCGGAAGACGACGCCCTCTCCATATTTGGGATGACGAACGCGTTGACCGCTGCGGAATCCAGTCGCTCCTGTAGAGACGGGGATCTCCAGCTTGGGCCGGCTCCCGCTTGCCTTGCGCGAGGAGAAAAACTGGGCGATATTATCCAACGAACCCGGCCCCGCTTGCGGCCGGTTGGCAGGCGACGCAGTTCGGGAAACCGTTCGAGGACGCTGGTCCTCGTCTTCATAACTGTAGTGGCCGCTGGACGACTCCCACTCATCGCCACCACGGTTCGAACCGTATCGTGAACCGTAGGCGCCGCCAATCGAGGCGCGTTGGCCGCGGGTCAGGTCTTCCATCAAGCGGGGCGGAATCTCTTCGAGAAAGCGAGACGGAATGCTGGATTCCGGCATATCGTTCCCGTATCTGCGGCGATAGCGAGCGCGGGTCATCACCAAAGCATCCATAGCCCGCGTCATGCCTACGTAGCAGAGCCGCCGCTCCTCTTCGAGTTCGTTGGGTTGATTCAGCGTTCGCGAATGGGGAAATAGGCCTTCTTCCATGCCCGCTAGCAACACCAGGGGAAACTCCAGCCCTTTGGCTGAATGCAGACTCATCAGGGTTACGCGGCTTTCGGGATTGTAACGATCAGTGTCACTGACCAGAGCGGCGTGATCGAGAAACTCGGATAGCGTCTCCCCGCGCTGCTGCGCATCCTGGGCCGCATTCGCGAGTTCCTTCAAATTTTCAATGCGGGAGATGGCTTCGGGCGTCCCTTCGTCCTCGAGTGAGCGAATGTAGCCCGTGCGGTCGATGAGAAAGCGAATCAATTCAGGAAGCGTCGCCGCGTCGCCGGGCTTGCGGAATCCCTCATAGGTCGGCGCATCGACCGCAGGTACAGGATGCAAATCGGCTTGAAGAGGCAGCGCTTGTTCTTCCGGATCGGGCTCAGGATCGAGATCCCCGAAGTCAAAGCGGACGTCTTCCCAATCTCCTGAATCAGACCCGTCGACATCAGGGATAGCCGGCTCCTGTGCCTCCTGAACCGGGAGAATGTCTTGCGCCAGCTTTTCGGCGAAGCCAGGGTCCAGCAGGGCCCGGGCATCTTGTATCAAGCGGCGGAAGGTGTCCAACGCCATCAACGCGCGTTGCGGCAAGAGGTGCTCCTGCAGCGCGCGTCCGATCGCTCCCCAGGTGCTCATGCCGGTCTCGAGGCTTAGCCGCTCCAGCACTTCCAACGTGGTCTTGCCGATACCGCGCGGCGGGGTGTTGATGATGCGCGCCAGGGCAATCGAATCATCCGGATTCTGCACCAGCTTCAGATAACTCAGCAAATCTTTGATCTCGGAACGGTCGTAGAAAGAGAAAGCCACCCACCATGGTGTAGGCGATTCCATAGCGACGGAGCGCTTCTTCCACCAGCCGCGACTGGGAGTTGGTGCGGTACAGCACCGCGGCCCGGGGGTGTTCCTGCTCTTGCCCCGCATTGCGCAGGTACTTCTTGATGTAGTCGGCAATAAAGAGCGCCTCGTTTTCTCCATCAGGCGCCTCGTAATAGCCGATCATTGCCCCGCCCTCGCGCGAGGTCCAGAGATTCTTGCCTTTCCGCTGCAGGTTGCGGGCCACCACTGCGGAGGCTCCCTCGAGAATCACCTGCGTGGAACGATAGTTTTGCTCCAACCGGATGGTCTTGGCTTCGGGGAAGTCTTTCTCGAAGTCCAGGATGTTGCGGATATCGGCTCCGCGCCACGAATAAATGCTCTGGTCTTCGTCACCCACGACGCAGACATTGTGCTCGGCGCCGGCCAGCAGCTTCATCAGCTCGTACTGCGGCCGGTTGGTGTCTTGATACTCATCGATCAGGAGGTAGCGATAACGGCGGTTGTAGCGTTCCCGCACTTCGCCTGAGGAGCGCAGCAGGCGCACCGCTTCGAGCAAGAGGTCGTCGAAGTCGAGCGCATTCGCCTTGCGCAGTTCCTTGCGGTAGATCTCGTAGATGTGCGCGATCCGTTCGCTCACCGGATCGGTGGACTGCAAGTAAATCTCCTGCGGGTCCAGCATATGGTTTTTGGCATAGGAGATGCGGGAGAGAACCGTCCGGGGCGTCAACTGCTTGGTGTCCAGCCCCATACGGCGCATCGCCTGCTTGACGATGGCCTGCTGGTCGGCTTCGTCGTAAATCACGAAGTTGCGAGTAAGCCCCTCATCGCCGATGCGCAGGGCTTCGATGTCCCGGCGTAGAACGCGCACGCAAAAGGAGTGAAATGTGGCCAGCAGCGGTTTGGCCAGGGAGCGGTGTTCGAGCAGTTTGTCGACCCGTTCCGCCATCTCGGCCGCGGCTTTGTTGGTAAACGTGACAGCCAGGATGGCGTCAGGCGCCACGTTCCGTACCTGGATGAGATACGCGATACGGTGGGTGATCACCCCCGTTTTACCGGAACCCGCCCCAGCGAGAATCAGCAAGGGACCATCAACGGCTTCGACGGCGGCGCGTTGCTGCGGGTTTAATTTATCGAGCAGATGTTGCAATGGCTGGTCTCTGAAGGGTGCGTCGGTACTTTGGTTCGGCGGATGGTCTGGTTACGGGATGGGTTCTCTTCTACTAGTGTATCGCCCGCGACCTGTTCATAAATGTGTTGCAATCCATGTATGCAGAGTAAGGCTAAGGAAATCGGGCGCAGGGTTTGCGTCTTTTGTGGATCGAATAGCGGGGTGCGGCCAGAGTATCGCGCCGAAGCGGTAACTTTGGGACGCCTTCTGGGAGAGGCCGGCCTGGGCCTGGTGTACGGCGGCGCGCAGGTGGGCCTGATGGGCGCTTTGGCAGACGCCGCGCTGGCTCATGGAAGCGAGGTCATCGGTGTCATTCCCAATGCACTGGCCGGGGTGGAAGTGGCCCACCAGAATCTCACGCGGCTGGTGATGGTGGAAACCATGCACGAACGCAAAGCCTTGATGGCGCAGGAGGCGGATGCGTTTGTTGCCCTGCCTGGCGGCTTTGGAACCCTCGACGAATTTTTTGAGATCCTCACCTGGGCACAGCTCGGGATCCATACAAAACCGTGCCTTCTGGTGAACACAACCGGGTATTACGACCAACTGCTGAGCTTTCTCGGGATCGCGATCGATCAGGGATTCCTCAAGGAGAAAAACCGAGCTCTCATTCACGTCGCCGGTAGCGCCGCCGAGGCTCTGCAATGTATGCAGAGCCTATGGAAGAGTCTTCCAGTGAACCACAAGCCTCCGGCCAAGCCTGCCCCCTAGGGCATCGGAGGAGACAAGACCGGTGCGTAGCCAGAACCCAGCTCCTGCTCGGCGGACTGCAAGGGTTTGAATTGTTTACTGAGCGCCAAACCTTGCTGTTGATAGGAAGATCCGATTGAGCGCCCGTAGACCCTTTCCGGCAGTTGTGCCATCTGGTGATAAATCAGCTTGCCCACCAGTTGACCATGCTCGAGAAGGATAGGAACTTCATGCGCCCTAACTTCCAGAACTGCTTTGGTGCCGGGAATTTCTCCTCGATCGCCGTATCCAAAACCAGGGTCGAAGAACCCGGCGTAGTGGATGCGGAACTCTCCTATGGAAGGATCGAACGGAACCATCTCCGCGGCGTGCGTCGGCGGGACGCGAATCCTCTCATGGGATGCCAGGATGTAGAAATCTCCGGCCTGCAGAGTCAGGTCCTTGGACTTGGAGCGCGGAATGATTTCCCAAAATTCCCCGATGTCGTAAGCGTTGACCTTGCCTAGATCGATCGCATGCCTGGTCTTCTTAGCCCGGTAAGCGATGATGTTGGATCCGCTATTTCCCACCAGATCCACCGAAACACTGAGCCCTCTGTCGATTCTTGGGTCGATAGGGCTGCTATCAGCGTCGAAGGTCAGCTGTTCTCTTTCCGCCAGCCTTACTAACTTGCCGTCCGTGGCCTGTGGCTTCCCCCGCATGAGCCGCAGCTGATTCAACTTCATCCCGGTTCTAACCCGGACGGGAAACGTGCGGGAGACGACTTCCAGGTAGAGTTTCCCCTCGTAGCCTTTAGGTACGCGTTCGAATTCAATTCCCGGCTCAGTGATCAGCCTGGTGAAAACGTCCAACCGCCCGGTTGTACTTTTCGGGTTCGCAATCCCTGACACATCCGCCGGCAAGCGCAGACTTTCCATGAGAGGCACCAGGAAGACGGAGCGTGGCTCCAAAACCGCGGAATCTTCCAGATCGATCTCCCGGATGAGCAGGTCCCTGATCTTGCCTTCGATGGGCGAGTGGCCGGGCAAAAAGCTGGCGGCAATCTGGAAGGCCTTCTTCCCCAATCGCAGGTCGATACTCGCCGGCTGGATCTGGTTGGCGTCAAAACCGGGGGCGATAATTGATCCGCTGTCGATTAATCCCTGGATTGCCTGGAAGGGCAAGATCCCGGTGGTCTCGCTCTTAGGCCGCGCGCCCGGATCATCGACAAATGGGGAGTCTTTCATGCTCGGAATTTCCAGGTCGCTCGGCAATTTCACTCACTCTCTTGGATCGCTCAAGTAATCTTATTCACCCTCAGATTACAGTCACCCCACGACCAGGACGGCTGTGTAATTTGGGGTGACTTGTGTGGGTTTCTCGTTGGTTGCGCTATCAGCGCAGCCCGGCTGCGCGACACGCGCCGCACTGACAACTGCGGCGAAGATAGTCCCAGGAGTAGATACCGCTCTGATGACCGTCATTCCAGCGAAAGCTGATGGCGTAACGGCCAACTGGGGAAACCGCGTCGGGCCGCGGAGGCGCTTTGTACATCTGCAGCAGCGTGGCCGGTTGCGGCTTGGGCTCGCCTGGTTTACGGCCTGTCGCTTGGCGCTCTTCGTGGCAGGTGGCGCAAGGGCAAGCATCGCGTAACCAGGCGAAGCTCCAGCTGCTTTGGTGGCCATCTTTCCAGTCAATTTCCATGCCCGTACCGGTCGTCTTTTGCACCCGGACGCGGGCTGGGTCGGCCGCCTCACGCGGCAAATCGGGATGAGAGGTCTCTTGCGCCAGCCTCTGCGCCTCTGCCTCGCTGATAAACCGGATGCCTTCGTGGCTCATCGCTATCCCTTCGTCAAGAATACTGCTTCCAAAAGAAGTACGCAGCCATTCCCAGCCCGATCAGCACCACCAGCGAGCGCATGTACCGTGGATTCATACGACGCGCGTAGCGCGCTCCGAGGTAACCGCCGACCGCAGCGGCGATCATCATCAGCAGGCAGTACTTCCAGACAATCTGCTTCTCTACAATGAACGTGACCACGGCGATGCCGTTTGCAGTGGTGGTGGCGATTACCTTCAACGCATTGACTTGGTTGATGTTCTGGATGCCAAAGACGGCCAGCACGGACATCAGCAGAAAGCCGGCGCCGGCGCCGAAGTAGCCGATGTAAAAGCATACCAACACGACACCGATCCATAACGGGATGAGGCTGGGGCTGACGCCGGTCAAGGTCATACGCCGCCGCTGCAGCCAGCCGGAAACCGGTCCGCTGGCGGCAAAGAGCCCGGAGGCGAGCAGCAATAGCCAGGGCACCAGCGCCATAAAGGTGGCTTGGCCGGTGCGAAGCAGGACGATGGCTCCCACCACGCCCCCCAGCAGGGCGGCGGAACAGACGGGGAGGACCAGCCGCAAATTGGCCTTCAGATCTTGCCAATAGGCCGCGATCGAAGTGAACTGACCCGGCCAGAGAGCAACCGTATTGGTTGCGTTTGCCTGGATGGGCAGCACCCCCACGCCAAGAAGCGCTGGAAACGACAAAAATGAGCCGCCGCCCGCCATGGCATTCAGCGCGCCGGCGAGAAACGAAGCGATGACCAGCCAGGCGTGTTGCCACTGAGGTCCAAATGACATGAGTTTTTATTCTACGGGGAGTGAAGGAAACGGGCTTGGGCGTTTGCTAGAGAAGTGAGCTCAGAAGGAGTTCCCGCGACTGGCCCCCCAACGTAGGACGTTGAAGAGCCAGTAGGGCTAGTCGACCTGGAGGATCAGGCACTTCAGGTACTCGGTCTCAGGAATATTGAGGACCACAGGGTGGTCTGGAGCGGCTCCGTGGCGTTCCAGAAGCCGGACGCGGCGTTGCGCGTCGCCGGCGGCGGCTGCCAGCACACCGTGAAACTCATCCCAGGAGACGTGGTGGGAACAGGAGCAGGTCACCAGCGTCCCCCCGGGACGCAACATCTTCAGGACGCGCAAATTGAGCTCTTTGTATCCCCGCAGAGCGCCAGCTACGGCTCGCTTGGACTTGGCAAAGGCAGGCGGGTCAAGCACCACCGTGTCGAAGGTGTTGCCGGCGTTACTCCAGTCGCGCAAAAGATCGAAAGCGTTGGCTTCAATCCACTCCACCGGGGCCTGGATACGGTGAAGGTTGACCTCCAGGTTCTCCTCCGCCACCTCAAGCGCGGCACGAGAGGCGTCGATGCCGGTCACCCGGGAGCAGGACCGGGCCAAGTGCAGTGCAAAACCGCCCTGGTAGGTGCAGACATCAAGGGCCTCGCCCCGGGCGTAGCGGGAGGCCGCGGCGTAGTTCAGGCGCTGGTCGAGGAAGGCTCCGGTCTTCTGCCCGGCGTTGGCGTCGTAGTGAAAGGCCAGCCCATTCAGGTGAAAGATGGTGGTCAGCTGGGCAACTGGCTCGGCGGTGTAAAGCGGCGCCTCGGACGGCTGGCTGAGCTGCTCCAGCTCCCGGATGCGGGCATCGGACCGCTCCACGATCGTGAGCGGCTCAAGTTCGGTCTTGAGGACGTCGACGATCACCGCGCGCACCTCGTCCCGATCAAGTGCTTTGGCGAGAATCTCGAACAGGATCAGGTCCCCATAGCGATCGACAATGAGACCGGGCAGCTGGTCGGCTTCACTAAAGACCAGGCGGCAGGCGTCAGTCCCCTCCTCCAGCATGCCCCGGCGCTGCTCAATGGAGTAGCGCAAGCGCTGATCGAAGAGGGCCAACCACCCCTCCTGCGTCAAATGAGGGTCGGACGATACCATGCGCAGCGCGATTTGCGAGGTAGGACTCCACAGCGCAGTGCCCAGGGGAAAACCTCGATAGTCCGCTACTGGGAGCAGACCCGCTTCTGTCTCCACTAAATGCTCAATATCCGACCGGTACACCCAGAGGTGACCTGCACGCAGTCGATCGGCAGCCCGGCGAGAGATCGTGGTGACCGCCGCCTTGCCGGCAGGTGCAGAGATTGGTTCACTCATTTTCGTTTCTACGCTCCACGGGCGAGTTTAGCGAAGTGCGCCTTTTCTTGAGGAAAAGCCGCGCCGGCCTCCGTTCCTCCGTATACACCAGAAGCGAAAATGGTTCACGAGACACAAATCATCTTCGCACTTTTCTTAAGGGAAAGACGCATCAGGAGCGGTTGCTTATACACACCGGAAGTGAAAATGCCTGGCCGCCAGCCTATAATCAGGTATGGCGACTGTGCACTCTACGCCACTTGAACCTCCGGCGGAACCGGACATCCTCACGACGAAGTTTGCCGAGCTCCTCGCGACGATCGGCAAGAATCGGCCGAGCGACGACACCGGCATCATTCGCAAAGCATGGGAGTTTTGTGTGCAACACCACAGCGGGCAGCTCCGGGCTTCCGGGGAGCCGTATGTGTTGCATCCCCTGGAGGTAGCCCAGGTTCTGGCCGAGATGAAGCTGGACTCGACCGCGATCGCGGCCGGGCTGCTGCACGATGCCGTCGAAGACACCCCCGTCACAACCGAAGACATCACCGAACAATTTGGGGAGCAGGTTGCGCACATCGTCGAGGGCGTGACCAAGATCGACAAGATCCAGTTCGCCAACCGCGAAGACCGCCAAGCCGAGAATGTGCGCAAGATGCTGCTGGCCATGGTCAGCGACGTGCGCGTGGTGTTGATCAAGATGGCGGACCGCCTGCATAACATGCGGACGCTGCAACACCTTCCACCCGAGCGGCAGGAATCAATCGCTCGGGAAACATTGGACATCTATGCCCCCTTGGCGCACCGCCTCGGCATGGGCAAAGTGCGCGGAGAGTTGGAAGACCTTGCCTTCCGTTACGTCGATCCCTTCGGCTATGACCAGGTAAAGAGCGCTGTGGATGCGGCGCGCGATGAGGATGAGCAGTTTCTCAACTCGGTCGAATCCCTGCTCAACGAACGGCTGCGTGAAAACAACATCAAGGCGCGCGTCGAATGGCGCATCAAGCGGCTTTACAGCATTTATCAGAAACTGCAAAAACAAAAGATAACGGTCGACCAGGTCTATGATCTGCTGGCGGTCCGCGTGATTACCGCCACCGTACAGGATTGCTATGCGGCCTTTGGCCTGATCCACTCCATCTGGCGCCCGGTGCCGGGCCGCATCAAGGACTTTATCGCCATGCCCCGGCCGAATCTGTATCAATCACTGCACACCACGGTGATGGGCGAGGGCGGACATCAATTCGAGGTCCAGATCAGGACCGAAGAGATGCACCGCATCGCCGAAGAAGGCATCGCGGCGCACTGGAAATATAAAGCCGCCGGCTCGGCTACTAACGCGCGCGATGAGCAACGGCTAGCCTGGGTTCGGCAGCTGGTCGAGTGGCAGCGGGAGATGACCGATCCCAACGAGTTTCTTTCCACGCTCAAGATCGATCTTTACCCGGAAGAGGTTTACACCTTTACCCCCAAAGGCAAGGTCGTGGTGCTGCCCAAGGATGCGACGCCCATTGATTTCGCCTATTCCATCCATACCGAAGTGGGCAATACCTGCGTGGGCGCAAAGGTGAACGGCAGGATGGCGCAGCTGCGCACCAAGCTGCACAACGGCGACATCGTGGAAGTGGTGACGCAGAACGGCCACACCCCCAGCCGCGATTGGTTGACGTTCGCCAAGAGCTCGCGGGCACGTAACAAGATCAAGCATTGGCTTAATGAGCACCAGCGTGAGCGTGCGGTGGAAATCGGCAAGAAGCTGCTCGACCGCGAGGCGCGCAAGTATAAGGTGTCCCTCAGCAAGCTCACCGACACGGACTACGCCCGTGCGGCCAGCGAATGTGGCCTGGCAACGGCCAGCGACCTGATGGCAGCCATCGGCTTCGGCAAGTACTCCTCACGCCAGGTGCTGAACAAGCTCTCTCCTGGGGTGACCTCGCAGACCGGCCTCGAAGTCGAGCCGGGCAAGGACGCCGTCAGCGGCGCCATGTCGGACGCGGTAAGACGTGTCCATATGCATGGCTCCGACTCCCTGCAGGTGGAAGGCCAGGACGACCTGCTGGTCTACCGGGCGCGATGTTGCAATCCCATTCGCGGCGAGGAAATTGTGGGCTATGTAACTCGCGGCAAAGGCGTGGCGGTGCATGCGCGGAGCTGCCCCAACGTGCAGAACCTGCTCTACGAAAGCGACCGCCGCATCTCCGTGGAATGGGCGCGGATGGTGGAGGAAAATGCGGGCCGCAAGATGACCTATCCGGTGAAGCTGACGGTCTTTTGCGACGATCGCGCCGGCATGCTGAAAGAAATGACCGCCGTCATCAGTGACGACGGCACCAACATCCGCGGGGTCGATACCAAATCGACCGGCGACTCGGAAGCGGTGGTGGAATTTGTTCTGGAAGCCGAAGATATGCGGCACCTTACGCGGATAGTAAGCGGCCTGCGCCGGTTGCCCGGCGTTCGCGACGTGCAGCGCGCGCACAAGGTGTAGAACTTCCGCGTCTGGTTCCCTCACCAGGGGACGGGTGCCCCATATCTCGCTTGTTTTTCGCGAGATGTGGGATACCACAGATGTTGACCGCAAAGTGCATCGGTTGAATCGAAAGTCAGAGGGAAAGAGCGGTGGAATCCCATATCTCGCGAAAAACGAGCGAGATATGGGGCACCCGTCCCCTGGTGAGGGAATCAGACGCAGAAGGGGAGAGATTTGCGTCCCCGTGCCGAGTGCAGCGAGAATCACGGCATGAGCATCCTCGACAAATTATTAATTTCGGCAGAAGACGCACCTTCGGCCATCGGCCCTTATTCCCAGGCCGTTCTGGTTGGGAATCTGGTGTACACGTCTGGCCAAGTGGCCCTCGATCCGAAAACGGGACAACTGGTCGAAGGCGGAATTAAGGAGCAGACAGTTCGCGTACTGGAGAACCTGAAGGCGGTCCTTGCCGAGGCCGGCAGTGACCTGCGCCACGTCATCAAGACGACCGTCTTCCTCAAAGACATGGGCGACTTTGCAGCGATGAACGAGATTTATGCCCGCTACCTGGCGCCTTTGGGTGTAGTGGCGCCGGCACGGTCCACCGTGGAAGTGGCACGACTGCCCAAAGACGCCCTGGTGGAGATTGAATTGATTGCGCAACGATAAGCCTCACGCTGCATCGAAAACCGAGGAGCAAAGACATGGAGAAGGAACAAGTCGCGAAGATAGAGAAGACGGACGCAGAGTGGCGCGCCGAGCTGACCCCGGAACAGTACTATGTGATGCGGCAAAAAGGGACGGAACCGGCGTTTTCCGGTAAGCTCTACCGCAACCATGCGGACGGAACGTATCGTTGCGGAGCCTGCGGCGCCGAGCTGTTCGGTTCCGATGCCAAGTTTGAATCGGGCACCGGCTGGCCCAGCTTTTCGCTTCCGGCGAACGCCGCGGCGGTCGATTTACATGAAGACAAGAGCTACGGGATGACGCGAACCGAAGTTACCTGCGCACGTTGCGGAGCCCACCTGGGACACGTCTTCCCCGACGGTCCAGGGCCTGGCGGCCTGCGCTACTGCATCAATTCGTTGTCGCTTGGTTTCGACCCCAAAGACGCGGGAGAAAAGGAGTAACGGACCGCTAGGCCTTTACGACCTTGCCTGCTTTAATACAGCGGGTGCAGACGCGAATGCGCTTGTGCCCGCCCGCGACCTCAGCCTTGACCGGGCGGAGATTGACGTTCCAGCGGCGCTTGGACACATTATGCGCATGCGAAATCTTGTTACCGAACTGCGGACCCTTACCGCAGATTTTGCAAATCTGAGCCATAACTAACTCCAATATCTAAACTTTTCGCATTGTCGCGAACCTCCAGTATAGCTGGATCGGTGGGTGGCGACAACCGCTGGGGAGCAAACGCTATAGAATGCCAGTCAATGTCCAGCGACCCCGGGAAGGGATTCCGTGCGCCGTGGTTAGTCTTCTGGGTGGCCTTCGCGGTACGCGTGCTTTACCTCACGCTGGCCCATACCTACCGCATCCGGCCCTACGACGACCATATGCTGTTCGGCGAAGAGATGGGGCGGATCGCAAGAGCGCTGGCCACCGGCTTCGGCTTCTCTGATCCTTTCCGCGGCCACACCGGCCCGACCGCCTGGGTAGGACCGCTATTTCCCCTGATTTTGGCTGGGGTATTCAAGATCTTCGGCGTCTTCACCCCACAGTCGGCGTGGGCGATCCTCACCATCAACAGCCTCTTCTCTGCGCTGACTGCGCGTACCACTTGGGAGATCGCGGCCCGGTGCTTCAACCAGAAGGTGGCCTTGTGGTCGGCCTGGATCTGGGCCCTTTATCCAGCCGCCATGCAGTACGCCGTCCGCTGGGTGTGGGACACCTCGCTCAGCACGTTCCTGTTCTCCTGGGTGTTCGTGGTAGCGCTGCGCATGCGCACCCCCGATGCATCCGGTACAACCACCGGCCGTTGGGCGTTGCTCGGATTGCTTTGGGGTCTGACCGGCCTTAGCAATCCTGCGCTGCTGATCTTCCTGCCCGTTTGTGGGCTCTGGGTATTGGCCGGAACACCGGATTGGAAGCGCCAGGCGGGCGGAGTCCTGCTAGCCGCCACCCTGTTTGTTGCCTGCCTTGGGCCCTGGACGTGGAGGAACTGGGAAGTGTTCCACCGCTTCGTTCCCACCCGAGGGAATTTTGGCGCCGAGCTATACCTGGGCAATGGGCCCGGGGCGACCGGGTTGCTGATGGAGTACGACCATCCGATCCAGGCGCCGGATCAACTGCGCCTGTACACGGGGATGGGTGAGATTGCGTACTCCAGAATGCGCGGGGTCCAGGCTTGGGCGGAGATGCGTGCGCATCCCGGCCGATTTGCCGAAAATACCTTGAAGCGGGTGTTTTTCTTTTGGGGAGGCGTTCCACACCCGGCAAGCGCTACGCCCTGGGTGGAATACGCACGCAGCCTGAATTTCGTGTTTGCCAGCGTCTGCGGGCTGCTTGGGCTCGCCCTGGCGTTGCAACGCAAGGTTCCCGCGGCCGGCCTATTGGCTTGGGGCTTCCTGCTCTTACCGCTGGTCTATTATGGCGTGGCTGCCCATGCCCGATTTCGTCACCCGCTGGAACCGTTGATGGTGGTCCTTGGCGTGTACCTCTTTCAATCCGCGCAGCATTGACCAAAAGAGACGGAAAACGTAAGATTAAATGGTTTGGGACGGTCTGCTCACCCGCATTCCCTTAGGGTTTGAGCACATCCAGAAATCCAGTATTCTGCCCAGCAATTTTGAGTCGCCGGTGTGGCTCGGCGTCGATCGGTTTCACAATAGGGGTGAACCGAAGCAGCAAGTGTTTTGGTGGTTTTCTCTCAAAGAAAACCACACCTCGCGATCTTTGTGAGGCAAAGAAATTGTGAAGCTGATCTTGGAGGTTTTATGTACGCGGTGATCCGCACAGGTGGTAAGCAATATCGCGTCGCACCCGGCGACGTGGTCCGCATTGAAAAGGTCGCGGCCGAAATCGGCAACGCGGTTGAGTTCAGGAACGTCCTTGCCTTTTCCGACGGGTCCTCGCCGATCGCCAAGCCCCAGGAGGGGAAGGTGCTGGGCACCGTGGTCAGCGAAGGACGCGGGGACAAGATCCTGGTTTTCCATTTCAAGCGCAAGAAGCAATACAAGAAGCTGCAAGGGCACCGCCAGGCCTACACCTCGGTTCGCGTCAATAGCATCGAGGTCAATGGATTCACCTACGATAAGGCCGAAGCAAAAGCCGCACAGTAGCTTTCCACGAGACAAATTTTCTGATTGAGGATTAAGCAATGGCACATAAAAAAGGCTTAGGCAGTTCGAAAAACGGTCGCGACTCAAACGCTCAGCGACTGGGCGTGAAGATCTTTGCCGGCCAGGTGGTCCCCGGTGGTTCCATTATCGTGCGCCAGCGCGGCACCCGGCTAAAGGCAGGACTGAATGTCGGTCGAGGCAAGGATGACACCCTCTATGCGGAGATTTCAGGCAAGGTGAACTTCACCGACCGCGGCCGGATGGGCCGTTTTGTCTCGGTCGAGCCGGTAGAGATTGCAGCCGCCGCCAAGTAACGCGAGGCACAGCAGATCCCAAATTAAAAAGCCATAACGGATACACCGTTATGGCTTTTTTGTCTTTTGTCTTAGCGCTCGGTTAGCTGGCTACATGCAGCGAGTTCTTGATCAGAATGCGATCAACCACTTTCTCGACATCCTGCAGGAAGAAGCTGTTTGCAGGGGCAGCAACGGTGACCGGGACCCGGCCTCCGCTCTGACCGAGTGAAGTTGCAATTTCGTTCCAACGTCCCAGAGGCGAGGAGGGATCGAGGACGGCAGCCTGGCGAGCCGGTTCCCGTTGCAGGAAGTAGGCCGACCAGACAACCAGCGTCAACAGGCTGGTACCGGTGGTCACTACGCTGAGGGTCGAACTCATCATGTTGTGTGCGAAGCGCAGGAAGGCTGCAGAGAGAATCAGATCGCTTGCTGCCATGATGCCGAACCCGAAGCTGATGCCAAAGACCCGGCTGCGATAAGAAAGACCGAGCTTTCCTGCCGCGATCATCAGGAAGAGCAGAAGACTAAGGATGAAGATACTTTCGCAGCGCATCGCCTGGGCGACCACCGCGAGCAGAAACCTGTCCCCTTTGCCACCAGGCACAAGCAACGCCGCCAGGGCGGCAACAAACGAGATGCAGGCAACCCAGCGAAAGGAAATGGTCCCCAGCCACTTTAGGCCGGGAAACGGGTCCACGGCGAACTGAAACATCTCCTGGATGACCAGGAAGACCACGACGGCGCCGGCGACGTAACTGATCCAGTAGGTATAAAAGTACAAGGCGTAAGCTGTTGCGTTGTCGATGGCGACGAAGCGGTGGATTTGCAGTAGTAAGTAGAGGACTACAGAGGACCCGAGCCGAAGCGCAACGTAGCCAAAAAGCGCCGGAAAGCGCTTCTGTTCCCGAGATCTGAGCAGAGCTATCAAGGCTACCGCCAAGAGGATAGGCTCTGCCGCGTACAAGATGGTGAGGGCTACGCTCGTCATCACAACACCCCTTCCGAGTCTTGAGAATAGCTCGAAAAGGGATGCTGCTCAACCCAAGAAAACTCAATAACCTAGCACTTTTGTGCTACGCATGGATCGTTTGGGTACTGACGTGGATACGTATTAGTACTGTGAATTCCCGTTAGAGTGCGCAGCCTGTACTGGGAGGGCAGCTGGGCACGGGCATGGCATGAGAAATGACCAGGCTGTGATTCGCAGGGAGCGAAACTACGTGCTTGGTAGTTACCGCGCTGGCAACGAAGCCAGCGAATATGACGGAGAAAATGGATGCATGGACGATGAGTTTCATAAACTGGTTACCTCCGGGGGTAGGTGTTCCTATTCAATCTAGAAGAACGAGTGTATTCAGAGTATAGTGCGCCGAATTCTCCAGCTCTGCGTTTTCAGCGATATTAGATGATATCTACTCTTGCCATTACTAGAGTACCCATTAGTTCCACGCTTAGAGTAACTTAAAAATGGGTTACTTCAGCATCCGTCTAAAGATGTAAAGTGATCACCTAGGTACCGCGATTCGTATGGGTGGATCATCGATTGGCAGCTCCGGCCGGATGGCCGCCCCAGCCCAGGTGCAGGGTCGAAATGGAGCCTGGAAACGTGGTAAACTGTAAGCAGTCAAGTGCAGTCAAACCCTGCACTTTCAAGATGTTATTTCCAATCGGGCGCTTCGCGCCGAGAGCCGCTCGCAGAGCTTTGCCGTCCGGAGTTGCATGTCCACAAAAGAAGTTGCCGTTCCCGCCGCTATTCCCCCTGCTGCTATGCGTGAGACTTCGCCATTAGAGCGTTCATACACCGGGGACAACATCAAGATTCTGGAGGGCTTGGAGGCTGTCCGCCTGCGTCCGGCCATGTACATCGGATCAACCGGCGACCAGGGCCTCCACCACTTGGTCTATGAAGTGGTCGATAACTCAGTCGACGAGGCGCTGGCCGGCCATGCGACCCATGTAGACGTGACCATTCATATCGACAACTCCATCACCGTGATCGATGACGGCCGGGGCATTCCGATTGACGATATGGATGTCCCCGGAGGCGAGCGTACGCCCGCCGTCCAGGTGGTTCTGACCAAGCTGCATGCCGGAGGCAAATTCGACTCGTCCACCTATAAGGTTTCCGGCGGACTCCATGGTGTCGGCGTCTCCTGCGTCAACGCACTGAGCGAAGAACTGGACGTCGAGGTCTGGAAAGATCAGCACACCTATGAGCAGTCTTACGCCAAGGGAGCGCCGGTTACCAAGCTCAAGCAGACCGGCACCACCAAGAAGCGGGGCACGAAGATCCACTTCCTTCCCGATCAAGCTCCATCTTCACGGTCACCGAATACAACTTCGACACCCTGGCCCAGAGGCTGCGCGAGCTGGCCTTCCTGAATAAGGGTCTGGAGATCAAGTTGGTAGACGAGCGGACCACTGACCCCAAGACCGGAGAGGCCAAGCGCTCCGAGTTCAAGTACGCGGGGGGCATCGCCGAATTCATCAAGCACCTGAATCGCGGCAAGCAGGTACTGCACGATAAGCCCATCGTCATGGAATCTTCTCGCGATGGGATCGAGCTGGATATTGCACTGCAGTACAACGACAGCTATTCCGAGGCGGTATTCAGCTTTGCCAACAACATCAACACGGTGGACGGCGGCACCCATCTTTCCGGCTTTCGCACCGCGCTGACCCGCACCATCAATACCGCGGGACAGCAGATGGGGCTGTTCAAAGACGTGAAGGAGAATCTCTCCGGCGACGACGTGCGCGAGGGGCTGGTTGCGGTGGTCAGCGTGAAGCTTCCCCAGCCGCAATTCGAAGGGCAGACCAAGGGTAAGCTGAACTCCGATATTGCCGGCACGGTGCAGGCTTTCGTGAACGAACGGTTGGGGATGTTCTTCGAGCAGAATCCTCCGGTCGCCAAAAAGATCATCAACAAGGCGATTGAAGCTGCGCGCGCAAGAGAGGCAGCCCGGAAAGCACGTGACCTGACCCGGCGTAAAGGCGCCCTGGATGGCGGGGGCTTGCCCGGCAAACTGGCCGACTGCAGCGAGCGCAACCCCGACCGCTGCGAGTTGTACCTGGTCGAGGGCGAGTCCGCAGGCGGGACGGCTAAGCAGGGACGGGACCGGAAATTTCAGGCCGTGCTGCCCCTAAAGGGGAAAATTCTCAATGTAGAGAAGGCCCGCTACGACAAGATGTTGGGCCATGAAGAAATCCGGGCCATGATCACCGCCCTGGGCTGCGGCATCGGTAAAGATGACTTCGATCCGTCCAAGCTGCGTTACGGCAAGATCATCCTGATGACCGACGCCGACGTAGACGGCTCCCACATCCGCACCCTGCTGCTGACCTTCTTCTTCCGGCACATGGTCGATCTGATCCGCCGTGGGCATGTGTACATTGCCCAGCCGCCTCTCTACCGGATCAAGAAGGGCAAATTCGAGCAGTACATCAAGGATGACCGCGAATTCGTCAAGGTGATGATCAAGCGCGCCTCCGAGGGCATGGGATTGCGCTACGGCACAGCAGGCAAGAGGCTCGAGGGCGGCGCATTGACCAAGTTCATGGGTCAACTCAACGACTACCTGGGCGTTTTTGAGAAGGCGAACAAGCACCTGCGCAATCAGGAAGTTACGGAGTTACTGCCCAAGTTTGAGCTAATGAAGCGGGCGGACTTCGAGGGTGACGGGGCAGTGCCGCCGAAGCTGGCCAAGCTGCACGCTGAACTGCTGAAGATGGCCAAGCGCTGCGAGTTCAAAGCCGTGGCTGCTCCGCGCTACGAGGAAGAACACCGCACCTGGTCAGTGAGCTTTACCGACAGCCAGGGCGCTGAGCGCCGGGTGGACTGGACCTTGGCATCCTCGCCCGAGTATCGGCAGATGATGGCCAAGTACGGGCTGATTCGCGAAGAGATGACGCCACCGTTCGTGATTGAATACGCCAAGCCGACTGAAACTGAGGAGGGCGAGGCGGAAGCTACAGCCCCGGAGGCAGCCGCCAAGCCAAAGAAGGCAAAGCGGGCGCCCCTGGATCCCGTGACCAAGCAGTCGGCGCGCGAGGTCTTTGAGTACGTGATCGAACAGGGGCGGCGAGACTACGACGTCCAGCGCTACAAGGGCCTAGGCGAAATGACCTCGAGCCAGTTATGGGAAACCACCATGGACCCCGACCGGCGCACCTTGCTCTCCGTCAAGCTGGAGGATCTGGCTGAAACGGAGTCGATCTTCAGCACACTCATGGGCGAGGACGTCGAAGCACGGCGTAAGTTCATTGAGGACAATGCGTTAGACGTGAAGAACCTGGATATTTAATGCCCTGGCTATGGAGAGGGGGCTGCGGCACCCTCTCCATCTGATCTACTATCCGGGGATGGCCCTCCTCGAAGTTCAGCAACTTACCAAAAATTACCCGCGACGCTCGGGATGGCGCGGTACCCGGGAGCAAAAGTGCGTCGTGGACCGAGTCTCCTTCTCCATCACCCGGGGCGAGACTCTGGGGCTGGTAGGCGAATCGGGCTCCGGCAAGAGCACAGTCGCACGGATGGTCCTGGGGCTGATACCGCCCTCTTCTGGAAGGGTTTACTTCGACGGACAAGAGGTGATCGGCGACGGGTCGAGCACCGAGCTGCGCACTTTGCGGCGCAGGATGCAGCCGGTCTTCCAGGATCCCTTCGCAGCCCTCAACCCACGTATGACGGTGGCCGAGATTATCGCCGAACCCTTCCGCATCCACCGTGGCGATACGGCGGAGCGGCCGGCCGAAGACTCAAGAGCCCTGCTGGCTGAGGTTGGCCTGGATGAGTCGGCCCTGCGCCGCTATCCCCATGAGTTCTCTGGCGGCCAGCGGCAAAGGATCAACATTGCCCGGGCCCTCGCCCTTCGCCCGGAATTGCTCGTACTGGACGAGCCGGTTTCCGCGCTGGACGTGAGCGTCGGGGCCCAGATCATGAACCTACTGAGGCATCTACAGCAAACATTCCATTTGACTTATCTCTTCATTTCCCACTCCATGCCCCTGGTGCGCTACCTCTCGACCAATATCGTCGTGATGCGCGCCGGGAAAGTGGTTGAGGCCGGGACCTGTGATCAGATTTGCTACTTCCCCGGCGAGGCTTACACCAAGGCTCTCCTCGAGGCTACGCCGGAGCTTCCGGTTTAAACCTTACACACATACACTCATATTTTATGATTCTTTTATGCTATGATCCTCATCAAAGGAAGTGGCTGAGAACTCAGCCGACAACTTGGAGGACATGTATGGCAATTACTCGCTGGGAAACGTATCGCGACGTGGTGGCATTGCAGAATCGGATGAATAGCATTTTTCAAGACTTCTCCCGTAGCAATTCGGGAGAAAGCGAGCTGGTGACCGCTGCGGGCTTTGTGCCCCCAGTTGACATCTACGAGGATGAGCACAAGCTAGTACTCAAGCTCGAAATCCCCGGCATACGCCAGGAGGATCTGGATGTCCGGATGGAAAACACTACCCTGTCGGTCAGGGGGGAACGCAGCTTTGAGACCGAGGGCAAGGAAGAGAACTTCCACCGCGTGGAGCGCCGTTACGGCAGCTTCTATCGTGCCTTCACGGTTCCCAATACCATTGACCCGGAAAGCATCAAAGCCGAATACGACGCCGGCGTCCTGCGTTTGGAACTGCAGAAACGCCCGGAAAGCAAACCCAAGCAGATCAAGGTAAACGTCGGATCAGCCAAACAGCTGAACCAGAATCAACAGGCAGCGCCCGAGACTGCGAAAACAGCGTAAAGGCTTCTCGCTGGGACAGAGTTCACCCCGGCCATTTCCCGGGGTGAACTCCAAATTTTAGGCGCTGAGCTTACGCGCCGCCGCTTCGCTAAGCAATATCAAGATCAGAAGATCAAAAGACAAATTGAAGACAAGGCTTATCCACACCAGGGCGAGGGCCGCCCTTGCATCCGCGCTACACGCGAGTTCAGGATGGTCTAGTCAGTCAGGAAAACACGAATATGGCAATACGTTGGGATAAGTTCACATTGAAATCGCAGGAGGCGATCCAGAAGGCCAGCTCGGTGGCCAACGAGAATGGCCAGCCTGAAGTGCAGCCCATGCATCTGCTGATGGCTTTGCTGGAAGACAAAGAAGGCATCATCATTCCCCTGCTGCAGAAGGTAGGGGTTCCGACCGAGCAGATGTTTACCAGCGCCCGGCATGCCATTGCAGGCATGCCCAAGGTTTCCGGTGCGACCTCCGAGCCGGGACTTTCTTCGGCGATGCAGCGGGTGCTGAATGACGCCTCGAAAGAAGCGCAAGACTTTAAAGACGAGTACGTTTCGACCGAGCATTTGCTGTTGGCGCTGACCCAGCTTAAGAACGATCCGGCGCAATTGCTGCTGGCATCGATGGGCGCCACCCGGGACGCGATCCTGCAGGGATTGACCTCGGTGCGCGGCAACCAGAGAGTGACCGACCAGAGCCCTGAAGGCAAATACCAGGCGCTGGACCGTTACGCCAAGGATCTTACGGAACTGGCGCGGCGGGGAAAATTGGATCCGGTCATCGGCCGGGATGAAGAGATCCGCCGCGTGATCCAGGTGCTTTCGCGCCGCACCAAGAATAACCCGGTGCTGATTGGCGAGCCCGGCGTGGGCAAGACCGCCATCGTCGAGGGTTTGGCCCGCCGCATCGTCTCCGGCGATGTGCCTGAGCTGCTGCGCAACAAGCGCGTCATCTCGCTCGATCTTGGCTCGATGCTGGCGGGAGCGAAATATCGCGGTGAGTTTGAAGACCGCCTCAAAGCGGTGCTCAAAGATATTCAAGAGTCTAACGGGCAGGTCATCCTGTTCATCGATGAACTGCACACCCTGGTGGGAGCGGGCGCGGCAGAAGGCGCAATCGACGCATCGAATATGCTCAAGCCGCCTCTGGCGCGGGGGGAGTTGCGGGCTATCGGCGCAACCACGCTGAACGAATACCGCAAATACATCGAAAAGGATGCGGCGCTGGAGCGGCGCTTCCAGATCGTCTTCGTAGGCGAGCCCAACGTGGAAGACACGATCGCGATCCTGCGTGGCCTCAAAGAGCGCTACGAGGCTCACCACAACGTCCGCATCAAGGACTCGGCAATCGTGGCCGCGGCCACCCTGTCGCACCGTTATATCTCGGACCGCTTTCTGCCTGACAAGGCCATCGATCTGGTGGACGAGGCAGCCGCATCGCTGGCCATACAGATCGGGTCGGTACCGGTGGAAATAGATCAGCTGGAGCGGCAAATGATCTCGTTGGAGATTGAACGCGCGGCGCTCAAGCGGGAGAACGACAGAAATTCGAAAGACCGGCTGGAGGTCGTGGTGCGGGAACTCGCCGCGCTGAAGGAAAAGGCGACAGGACTGCGCGCACGCTGGCAGACAGAGCGCGAAGCCATTACACGGCTCACTGAAGTGAAGAAGAAGATCGAGGCGCTGCGCTTCGAGATGGAAGAGCAGACACGGCGTGGCAATCTGGAGCGCTCGGCGGCTATTCAATACGGCGAACTGCCCCAGCTCGAAGCGGAGCTGAAGCGGCTGAACGACAAGCAGGACGGTGCGGAAGCCGGACGCCTTTTGAAGGAAGAGGTCGACGAGGAAGACATTGCCAGGATTGTCAGCAAGTGGACCGGGATCCCCGTGGACAAGATGCTGGAGGGAGAGGTACGCAAGCTGGTGGAGATGGAAGGCCGCCTGCGGGAACGGGTGGTCGGCCAGGATGAGGCGCTGGAAATTGTGGCCAACGCCATCCGCCGCTCACGTGCCGGGCTGAGCGATCCGAAACGGCCGATCGGCTCCTTCCTGTTCCTGGGACCGACCGGGGTGGGCAAGACCGAGACAGCGCGCGCCCTGGCGGAGTTCCTCTTCGATGATGACCAGGCCATGGTGCGCATCGACATGTCGGAATACATGGAGAAACATGCGGTCGCCCGGTTGATTGGGGCGCCTCCTGGATATGTGGGTTACGACGAAGGCGGGCAGCTGACCGAGGCGGTGCGCAGACGGCCCTACTCGGTGATCCTTTTCGACGAGATCGAGAAGGCGCATCCGGATGTATTTAATGTCCTTCTGCAAGTGCTCGATGACGGACGGCTGACGGATTCGAAAGGCCGCACGGTGGACTTCAAGAACACGGTGCTGATCATGACCTCGAACCTGGGAGCCCATCTGTTGCAGTCGGAAAACCTGGAGAGCGAGTCTGCGTTTGAAGCGGCACGCGAGCAGGTGATGCAACTGTTGCGGCAGAGCTTCCGGCCGGAGTTTCTCAACCGTGTCGACGATATAGTCATCTTCCGCCCACTGGGTGAAGAGCAGTTGTCACACATTGTCGATCTACGGTTGTCCGATCTTCGCAAGCTGCTGGAACCGCGCAAGATCACGCTTGAGCTGACTGAAGGCGCACGGCATCAGTTGATGCTCACCGGATATGACCGCCAGTATGGGGCTCGTCCGTTGAAGAGAGCGATCCAGCGTCTGATCCAGGATCCGTTAGCGATCAAGATTCTGGACGGCGAGGTGCTGCATGGCGATCACATCCGGGTGGATGCCGATCCATTGAAGAACCGGCTGCTCTTCGAGGTCGAGGGTAGGACAGTCGGGGCCTGATCTGCAGGAAGTAGTAAGAACCCACTCTTTGAAGAGTGGGGTTTTCTTTTCAGACCCACTCGCCTTTGCGCATTAGCGGCTCCACGCTGCCGGTGGCCGTGATGCCGTCCAGATCGATCTCGCTCGACCCGATCATCCAATCCACGTGGATCAGGCTTTCGTTCGCACCCCTGGCCGCAAGCTCTTCGGGCTTGAGCTGATCTCCATTCTTCACACAAGTGCTGTAGGCCTGTCCCAGGGCAATGTGGCTGGCAGCATTCTCGTCGAAGAGCGTGTTCAGGAAGAGCAGCCCGCTGCTGGCAATCGGCGAGGAGTGCGGCACCAACGCTACCTCACCCAGACGCCGCGCTCCGTCATCGGTATCGATCATTCGCTGCAGCACTTCCTGTCCGGCGGATGCCTTGGCGTCGACTACGCGGCCGCCTTCAAAGCGCACCGCAATCTTCTCTATCAGCGTGCCCTGGTGGGAGAGCGGTTTGGTGCTGGTCACCGTGCCCTCTACGCGGTCCTTATGCGGGGTAGTGAAGACCTCTTCGGTCGGCATATTTGGGATGCAATAGGCGCCGGTGCCGGCCTTCGTGCCTCCGCCCATCCACAGGTGATCGTCCGCCAGTCCCACGCGGAGATCGGTCCCCGGGCCGCGGAAATGAAGCGTAGCGTAACGCTTCTCGTTGAGCAGATCCGCGCGCCGATGCAGCCCGGCGTCGTGTTGTTTCCATCGTGCGATGGGATCGTCTGCATCCACGCGTGACGCGGCAAAGATCGCGTCCCACAGCTTGGCCATCGCCTGCTCAGGGGGAAGATCGGGAAATACCGCTGCCGCCCATGCCGGCGTAGCGCAGGCAACGATCGTCCAATTGATGTCGTGGCGGGTGATGAGTTCGATGGCCGGACGATAAGCTTTGGACACGGCGCGGTTCGCCCGGCCAACTTTCTCCGGATCTTCCTTCGACAGCAGGGATGGGTTTCCACCGGCAATGGCAAGCCGCGCGGCGCCACTGCGAAAGGCCGCTGCCATTCCCTCGTAGAGCCAGCCCGCGGCGGTATCGAAGCCCGCATCCTCGGCGTATCGATAACGCAACAGTGTCGACTGCTCATCGGTGAACAGAGTAGTCACCAGCGACGCCCCGGCCTTGTATGCCTGCTCGGTGATCAAGCGGGCCAGCGGCAGCGCGTCGAGTGATGCCGTCATGACCAATTCCTGGCCACGCTCGAGTCCCAGGCCCGCGTTGATTGCAACCTGGGCCAGGCGATCCAGTTTCTGCTCGAAAGTCAGAGATGTTTTCGGAAGTTCCGTTACAGTGCCCATTGATCCCTCGTATCTCCCTATTATTAACCAATCCCCTTCATCGCCTGAACCACGCGAGGGATCCCCTGTAGATCGTGGACCACGCCGACGGATTGCCAGCCGCGGAGCAGCGCTTCGACGGCCGGCTGCTGACCGAAGCCAATCTCCAGCAACAGCCAGCCCTCTGGTTTGAGCAGCTTGCGGGCCTGCGGGATCAGGCGTTCATAGACTTCGAGACCGGTAGGCCCCGAATAGAGGGCGGAGTGCGGCTCGTAGTCAGACACTTGGGACTCGAGAACCTCTCCTTCTGCGATGTACGGAGGATTCGATACGACAACGTCAAAGTCCGCGCCAGCGACGGCGGCCAGCAAATTAGATTGCAGGAAGGTCACACGCTCGAGCACCCCATGCCGCTGGGCATTGCGGCGTGCGACTTCGAGCGCTGCGGGAGAAAGATCCACAGCAGTGACGTGGGAGCGCGGCCGGGCATACGCCAACGTTATAGCGATGGCTCCCGAGCCGGTGCCCACGTCCACTATGCGCCGGTTCGCTTGGGAGCCAACGTGCTCCAACGCTGCTTCGACCAGGTGCTCGGTTTCCGGGCGTGGGATCAGGACGTCCGGGGTGACTTCGAAGAGCAAGCCAAAGAACTCCTGCGAGCCGGTGATGTACTGCATGGGCTCGCTGGCCAGACGCCGCCTTAGGAAGCTTTCGAACTGATCCGATTCCACCACGGAGAGGAGACGCTCGGGATGTGTCAGCAGGGCTGTCCGGCCGGATCCCAACACGTGGGCAAGCAGCACTTCGGCGTCGCGGCGGGGATGGCGTGACGTAGCCGCCAGGCGCGCGCGAGCTGCTTGCAGTGCCTCGCCGGCGCTGGCCGGCATATTACGCCACAGTGGCTGTTTCAGCCTTGAGACGCTCGGCCTGGTAGTGCGCGATGAGGGCGTCGACGGTCGGCTGGAGCTTGCCTTCCATGACTTCAGCGAGCTGGTGGTTGGTTAGACCGATGCGATGGTCGGTGAGCCGGTTCTGAGGGAAATTGTAGGTGCGGATCTTCTCGCTGCGATCACCGCTGCCCACCTGCTGCTTGCGCTCTTTGGCCAGTGCTTCCTGCTGCCTATCCATTTCCACTTCGTAGAGCCGCGCCCGCAAAACGCGCATGGCCTTCTCACGGTTCTTGATCTGCGATTTCTCATCCTGGCAGCTCACCACCGTATTGGTAGGCAGGTGGGTGATGCGTACCGCGGAATAAGTGGTGTTGACCGATTGCCCACCAGGTCCGGAAGAGCAGAAAGTATCGATGCGAATGTCTTTCGCCTCTATCTTCACATCGACATCTTCGGCTTCAGGCAAAACCGCGACGGTGATGGCCGAAGTGTGGACCCGGCCCTGGGTCTCGGTGGCGGGCACGCGCTGCACGCGATGGACTCCGCTCTCGTACTTCATTTGCGAGTAAACGCGCTTGCCCTCAATGATCGCGATCACTTCTTTGAGGCCGCCAACGCCTGATTCGGACTGGGAAAGAATCTCCACTTTCCAGCGATGCTGTTCAGCAAAACGCGAGTACATACGAAAAATCTCGGCGACGAAGAGGGACGCCTCGTCTCCGCCGGTGCCGGCGCGGATCTCGAGGATGACGTTCTTCTCGTCATTGGGATCCTTGGGCAGCAGCATGACCTTGATTTCTTCTTCCAGGGCGGCGGCTGTGCTCTCCAGGCGAGTGAGTTCTTCCTGCGCCATCGCGGCGAGTTCGGGATCACTCTCATGCAGCATGCCCTTGGCATCCACGATTCCCTGTTGCGCCTGCTTGAGTTCGCGATACTTACCTACAATCGCTTCGAGGTCACGATGGGCCTTGGCGGTCTTGTGATACTTTTGCTGGTCGGTCACCAGTTGGGGGTCGGCGAGCTGCCGCCCGAGGTCTTCATAACGGGTTTCCATCTGTTCCAGGCGATCCAACATGATAGGGTTCCTTTCCGGGTCAACTTTTGCGTTTCAGGGCGAAACAAAGAGACATACGACGGCGAGAGCCGCTAGGAAAGAGCGTGCCGGACAGGAACCGTATTGGCGACGCGATGAACCATTTGTCTTATTTTATCAGGTCCGGCCGCCCTTGCATCTCAATGGGAACCTGAGCATGCATGCCCTATTTACCCAATTCGCAGAGCTGTGCCAGCGCTTGGCCGAAACCGGCAGCAAGCTGGAGAAGCGCGCGCTCATGGCCGAGTACCTGCGCCCTGTCCCGGTGGCGGAGGCCGGGCTGGCGGCGCTGTACCTGGCCGGAGTGCCCTTCGCGGAGACGGATGGACGCGAATTGAAGGTGGGCGGGGCCGCGCTCAGCCGCGTCCTCGCCGAGCTCTCCGGGGCAAGCCAGGCCGCCATGCATGCCGCTTATCTGCGCCATGGGGACCTTGGGCGGCGCTGCCCAGGACCTTTTGCAAGGGCGAGGAGCCGGGGCGGCGACCCTTTCGCTGCCCGACGTGGCTGAGGCCTTTGGCGCGATCGCCAACGCGGCAAAACCAGCCAGGAAACAGCAAATCACCCTGGAGCTGCTCAAGCGGGCTACGCCGCTCGAGGCCAAGTACCTGATCAAGATCATTTTGGGAGATATGCGTACCGGCATCCAGGTCAGCCTGGTGGAGGAGGCGATCGCCGCCGCTTACAGCGCGTCGATTGGCGACGTACGACGGGCCAGGATGCTGAATGGCAATCTTCCCGAGGTGCTGGAGTTGGCGGCCAGCGGGCGGCTGGCCGAGGCGCGGATGAAGCTCTTTCATCCCCTCGGCTTCATGTTGGCCAGCCCGGTCGAGACGGTAGAGGAAGCCCTGCAACGGTTCACTACTGAGGTGGCCGAAGAAGCTAAATCTGACTCGAGCGAGGTACACCCCGACGGGTCGGTCATCAAAGAGGCCCAGCTGGAAGATAAGTACGATGGCGTCCGGGCGCAGGTTCACTGTGGCTCGCCAGAGCATCCTGGACGGGTCGTTCTTTACTCGCGCTCACGGGAGGATATGACCGCCAGTTTCCCGGAGATCGTCGAGGCCTTCGCCGGCTTTGAAGAACCTCTGGTGCTGGATGGTGAGATCCTCGCCTGGAGCCGAGACCGTGCGCTGCCATTCTCGTCTCTGCAGGGACGATTGGGCCGCAAGCGGGTCACAGCCGAGATGCGCGAGGCGACTCCCGTGGTGTTCATGGCTTTTGATCTGCTTTACGCCCTTGGCGAGCCGTGGATGGACAAGCCTTTGCATCAACGCCGGCAGGCGCTCGAGGAGCTAGTGGAGCGGGGGCAGATCCGAACCCGGGTGAGCAGCCGCCTGGCTGGCCGCGGGCAGCAGACGGAGTTGCTCTTTGAGCCTGCGGCGCCGGAGGACAGCTTCGCCCGGTTGGTGCTCGCGCCCGCCGTCCAACTGGAAAGCGTGGAGCAGCTGGAGCAGGCCTATGTGGATGCAAGGGCCCGGGGCAATGAAGGCGTCATGCTGAAAGCCCGGCACAGCTCTTACCAACCCGGAAGACGTGGCCTGGCTTGGCTCAAGTTAAAGCGCGAGTTGGCCACGCTGGATGTGGTGGTAACCGCGGCAGAGTATGGCCACGGAAAGCGGGCCGGATGGCTGAGCGATTACACCTTTGCGGTCCGCGATGGCGAGGTGCTGCGCAATGTCGGCAAAGCTTACTCCGGGGTGACTGATGCCGAAATTGCCCGGCTAACCCAGTTCTTCCTGGAGCACACGTTGGAGGATTTCGGAAGCATCCGCGCCGTCGAGCCGCTGGTCGTCTTGGAGGTCGCGTTTAACAACGTCATGCGATCGGATCGGCATGACAGCGGGTTCGCCCTGCGCTTCCCACGTATTCTGCGCATCCGCGACGATAAGCCAGTCAGCGAGATCGACACCCTGGAGCGGGTGGCCGAGATCTATGAGTCGCAACCGGACAAGGCCTCTTGATCCAGGAGAGAAAGCGGTCGAGCGCTTCGCTTCGCGTGTCTTTTTCGGCCCGTCCAGGGGTTGACTGGGTTGTGATCGAAGAGATGGACTCTAGTGGGAATGGGCGTGGGAGTGGTCGTGACCGGAGTGGTCGTGCACTTCGACCTCAGGCGGCGGAGAACAACCGTGCGCGACTTCGCAGTCGACGCATTCGAATTGAATTGTGGAATGGTAGATACGGAATTTTTGCCTCAGGACTCCGTTCACCTGTTCCAGTATGTGGGCACTCTCCGACGGAGGGATGTCGGCAATGATGATGTGGGTGGCACAGGCGTGGGTCTGCGATCCAAGACTCCAGACGTGCAGGTCGTGCACATCTTCGACCCCCTCGATAGCCTGAAGGGAAACCCGGATCTCCGCTAGCGAGCAACCGCGAGGTGTTCCCTCCAAAAGGATATTGAGGGTCTCGCGCACGATAGAGATTGAGCTCCACAGGATCAGGGCGGCGATCAGGATAGAGAGGACCGGATCGATCCAGTTGTGACCGGTGTAGAGGATGGCGGCGCCCCCGACAATGACCGCGGCGGTCGAGAGCGTGTCGCCCAGCATGTGAATGAAGGTGCTGCGGATATTGACGTCGCGCGAGGTGGTCCAAAGCAGGGCGGCAATTACGCCATTCATCAGGACGCCTGCCGCGGCAACGATCATCATCAGCCGGGGTTGCACTTGTACCGGTTCACTCAGCCGATGGACGGCAGCAATGGCGATCCAGACGGCGATCAGGACCAGCGTCAGCGCGTTGAGAAAGGCTGCCAGGACTCCTGCGCGCTGGTAGCCAAAGGTCTTTTGGTCGGTAGGCGGCCGAGTCTGAAAATAGACGGCGACAAAGGAAAGCAACAGGGCGAGAAAGTCGGATACGTTATGGCCGGCTTCGGAGATTAGGGCGAGCGAATGGGCACGCACGCCGGCTACGAAGGTAAGGGCTACGTAGCCCAGGGTGGCCAGCAGCGAGATGCGCAAAATACGCTGAGTCTTCTCCGACCCCCCGCCATGAACGTGCATGGTTACAGTGTAACGGCAGCGAAGGCGGCGGGGAAAGAAACGGCTATCTTAGCGAGTGAGCTGCGTCCTTGGTGCGTCCGTGAAGGGGGACGGAGTTGGCCGTATCGCGCAATCCGCTCCAGCCTTCGGCCACAATCAGCGAGTTGCCGGGGTTGTGCGGATCGTAGCGGACCGATGCCGGAAAGCCCAGCCGGCAGTCATAAATGTTGACGATGTGGCGCAGCATGGTCACGTCCTGGGAGCACTCGTAGACCACGCCGGCGGCCTCATATTTGTAAAGAATCAGCTGCAAACCGTTGGGCCGGCCGCTCTCTTCGGCGGTGAGGTCGGAGATGTCGATGACGGTGGCGTCGATGATGCGCCCCTGCTGGACCAGCAGATCCCTACGCTTGCGCTCCTCTTCATCGGGGCTGACGCGTCGGCGGAGAAGCGCGTACGCGGCCGCGCCCCCTAGGCAGACTCCAACCGCGGCAAAGGTGCCGAAGAGCTGGGAGTCGCGCAACGGGAAGCTATTCATGAAAGCTCCAGCTCAAATAGGGGTACACGATGCAGGATATCGCAGGCCAGCGCCTCCTGGGAGATACGGTGAGGGGCTGGACCCCATTCGGCAACATTACCCCCGCACAAATTAAGCGGGACGGCTGCGTTATACTGACAAAAGATGTCCATTCGTTCGTCTGTTGTCCGAAGCTCGACGGCGATCGCCGTTCCGCGAGCCGCCTCTCCCGCAAATTCCCGCTCCGATGCCCGGCGCATTCGCTCCACGACCGTTTTATGCGTCCGCCGAAACTCGAGCGTGGTGATGGCAGCTGACGGCCAAGTCACCCTGGGCGACAGCGTGATCAAACATAGCGCGCGCAAGATCCGGCGGCTCTATCAGGATAAGATCCTGGCTGGGTTTGCCGGCTCGACGGCGGATGCTTTCTCGCTCTTTAGCCGCTTCGAGTCCAAACTGGAACAGTATGCGGGCAATCTTGGGCGCGCGGCCGTAGAGCTGGCCAAGGACTGGCGCACGGATAAGATGCTGCGTAACCTGGAGGCCTTGCTGGTCGTTGCCGACCTGAAGCAGACCTTCCTGATCAGCGGTTCAGGAGACGTGATCGAGCCTGATGAGGGGATTGCGGCCATCGGCAGCGGTGGCAGTTTTGCCCTGGCGGCAGCCCGGGCGCTGGTCGAGAATTCCGAGTTACCGGCGCGGGCGATTGCAGAAAAGTCTTTGCGCATCGCGGGCCAGATCTGCATTTACACCAACGATCAAATCACGATCGAAGAACTGCACGGCTAGCGATGGTCGCGGAAGGGTATGGGCTTTAGCCCGTACGTAAAGAAAGCAACAACATTGGGCTTTAGCCTCGAGGGCGGCTTTATTCGTTAGATATGCTGAAAAGCATCCCTCAGGGGCTAAAGCCCAGATAACTTTGGTGGGTTCTATGTACGGGCTAAAGCTCGCTGCAGCGAGGTAGCCCGTACCCGTCACCAGAAGGAGCGGGCATATGGCTATTTTTTTACCGGGAACCGCGGAAGAGCTGGAACTTTCTCTGGAAGACCTCACCCCACGGGAGATCGTTGCGGAGCTGGACAAGCATGTCGTCGGCCAACGCGCCGCCAAGCGGGCGGTAGCCATCGCGCTGAGAAACCGTATGCGCCGGCAGAAGCTGCCCCCCGATATCGCCGAAGAGATCATGCCCAAGAACATCATCATGATCGGGCCCACCGGCGTGGGCAAGACGGAGATTGCGCGCCGCCTGGCAAAGCTCACCAACTCTCCTTTCATGAAGGTAGAAGCCTCCAAATTCACCGAGGTCGGTTACGTCGGGCGCGACGTGGAATCGATGATCCGCGACCTGGTGGAAATTGCCGTGGACATGGTGCGCGAAGAAAAGCTGGAAGAAGTGGAAGACCGGGCCGAACTCAACGCCGAGGAGCGCTTGCTGGACCTGCTGCTGCCTCCTTCGCCGGCCGCGACGGCGCGCCCGCTGGTGGTACCCATTCCACCCCGGGTCCGGTGGTGATCGATGGCACCAACTATCCACCGGCAAGCCAGGAAAGCCATAACCGTACCCGGGAGAAGCTGAGGCAACAGTTCCGCGAAAGCAAGCTGGATGAGCGCACGGTGGAAATCGATGTGCGTGAACGCAGCACACCGTCGTTTGAGATCATCTCCAACCAGGGCGTGGAGGAGATGGATATCAACCTCAAGGACGTGCTTCCCAACCTCTTCGGCCAGCGCACCAAGAAGCGCAAGATGAAGGTCGGAGAGGCTTTCGAATACCTGGTGCAGGAGGAAGAGACGCGTCTGGTCGACATGGACCAGGTAACGCGGTTGGCCGTCGAACGGGTAGAGAACTCGGGCATTATCTTCCTGGATGAGATCGACAAGATCGCCGGCCGGGAGGGCGGTCACGGTCCGGATGTATCGAGGGAGGGCGTGCAGAGAGACATTCTCCCCATTGTCGAAGGGACGACCGTTAACACCCGGTACGGCATGGTGCGGACCGATCACATCCTCTTTATCGCCGCGGGCGCGTTTCACGTTTCGAAGCCGAGCGACCTGATTCCTGAGCTACAGGGCCGGTTTCCTATCCGCGTCGAGTTGCAGTCGCTGACGGTGGAAGACTTTGTTCGCATTCTTACCGAGCCCAAGTCGTCGCTTACCAAGCAGTACACGGCGCTGCTCGAGACCGAAGGCCTGAAGCTGAGGTTTACCAAGGAGTCTTTGGAAGAGATGGCGCGATTCGCCTTCCGGGTGAACGAGACGACGGAGAATATTGGCGCACGGCGGCTGCATACCATCATGGAGCGGGTGCTGGACGAGATCAGCTTCATGGCGCCTGACATCATGAAGGGCCATTCCGCCGAAGGCCCGCTGATCGAAATTGCCGCTTCGGCGGCGGAGAACGGCGCCACGGTGCCGCTCCCAGTAAGCGACGTGGAGACGACGGACGGCCGGGAGCGGGTGGTTCTGATCGATCCGGAATACGTGCGAGCCATGGTGGCCTCCATCGTCAAAGATCAGGATCTGTCCCGGTACATTCTTTAGAGCGCTCATTCCGTAACTGTTCAAACCGAGGCGTTGGACTTCAGAGCGCCAAAATGAAGGCTGGGCAGTTCCTCGACGGCGCGACGCAAGGTTTGCTCCCAGCAGGCGTGCATGAGGTCCAGTTCAGGGTCATCGGCCTGGAAGCGCCGGTAGCGGTCGAATTCCAGCTTATCGTTCTGGTATAGCAGGACTTCCAGCGGAGGCCCTACGGTCACATTGGAACGCATGGCGGCGTCCAGCGACAACAATGCGTAGGTCCCCGCAACCTCCAGGCTGGTGGAATCGAACTCAACTCCGCGATCGAGGATCGGCCGTCCATATTTAACCTCGCCAATCTGTAAATAGGGTGAATCCTTGGTCGCGCTCAAGGGGTTTCCCTGGGGGTATATCAGGAAGAGGTTGGGCTTCTCTCCTTTGACTTGGCCCCCTAACAGGAGGTGGATGTTGAACTTGAAGTCGTCCTTCTCCAGTGCGGCACGATCCATATCCGATACCCGGCGTACGCAGTCCCCTACAATACGGGCCGCCGCATACATGGATTCGGCCTTCGCCAAGCCCTCTCCGGAATCGAAATCATTGCGCAAAAGGGTGATTACCGACTGGGTCAAAGACAGGTTTCCGCTGGTCAAAATAACGAAAGCGCGTTCTCCCGGCTGGAGAAACATATGCATTTTTTGGCAGACGTTCACCTGGTCGTAGCCGGCGTTTGCCCGGGAATCGGATGCCATCACCAAACCATCGCGGGTCATGATGCCCAAACAATAAGTCATTCTTGCTCTCCAGCCTGAATGCTAGAGCATTTTCCGGGAACGCGGTATAACCATAGGAACAGGTAGGAACCGAACCTGATCGTCTTACAGTTTTTTGAGCACGGGGAGGCTCCAGGGGCGGTCAGGCAGGTTTTTTCTTGAGGAAAAAGCCTGTTCAGAGCGCAGTTCTTCATTTAAGGCTACCCTGCCTTTGGTTTCGCATCATAATTTTTGCGACAAGGACCTTGTCGTTCCTGTCGAACTTGCCCGGGGTAGCCCTGGGCGATTCGCTCTTCAGGGCTCGATCGAGGGTGCAATGCTTATTCGCTTAGGTTATGACATCGGTTTCAACATTCCCGCTCCCGTCACCATCGTTGCGATGCTCCATGTGCATCCTTCGCGGCAGGCAGACCTGCTCGAGCCCGACGAGCTGAAGCTGGATCCTGCGGTTCCGATCACCAGCTATATCGACACGTTTGGGAATCGCTGCTCGAGGTTTGTGGCCCCCGCCGGGCATATCCAATTGACCGGTTCCACGCTGATCGAAGACTCCGGCATGGAAGACCCATCCCCCCTGGATGCAACCGAGCATCCGGTGTCGGATCTACCCAACGAAACCCTCATCTACCTGCTCAACAGCCGGTACTGTGAGGTGGATCGCCTGTCCAACATAGCAGTGGAGTTGTTTGGGGATGTGGCTCCAGGGTGGAACCGGGTCCGCGCCGTCTGCAATTGGGTTTATTCCAAGGTTGCTTTTGGCTATCAGCATGCCCGTTCCACGAAAACTGCGCTGGATGTGTTTACCGAACGGGTCGGAGTGTGCCGGGACTTTCAGCACCTGGCGGTGACCTTCTGCCGCGCCCTTAACATACCGGCGCGTTATGTGACCGGATATCTGGGGGATATTGGTATACCGCCTACCTTTACCCCCATGGATTTCAGTGCCTGGTTTGAGGTTTATCTGGACCACCGCTGGTGGACGGTGGATGCGCGGCATAATCATCCGCGCATCGGCCGGGTGTTAATGGCCGTGGGACGGGATGCCTCCGATGTGGCGATCACCACCTCGTTCGGGATCGCTAGCCTCACACAATTCAATGTGATCAGCGACGAGGTTCCGACCGAAGCCACGTCAGGATTCAAACAGTGAGCCAGGATGGCCAGATGGAATTAGCCCGCCCCAGCGCGTTTGCGAATCCGCTCCTGAAGGACTATGTCCTGGACAACACGTACGATGAGATGTTCTCTGAGGACGGCGTGGTCAGACCGCATTACGCTGCCGCGCTGGAGACATTTCTCAACCTTCCGCCGGAAGAGATTGCGCGCCGCAAACGCTCGGTCGACCTGTCATTCCTCACCCAGGGCATCACCTTCAACGTATACGGGCACGGAGAAGGAACGGAAAGAATATTTCCCTATGACTTGCTGCCGCGGGTCATCACCGGCGCAGAATGGCAACACATTGAAAAAGGCCTTACCCAGCGCATCACCGCGCTGAACCTGTTTCTGCATGACGTTTATAACGAAGGAAAGATTCTCAACGATGGCCATGTGCCGCGCGAAATCGTCTACAGCTGCCGCCAGTTTCGCAGAGAAATGCGGGGCCTGCAGGTCCCCCGGAATGTTTATATCACCGTGACGGGCACAGATCTTCTTCGCCTGAGCAATGGCGAATTTGTGGTGCTGGAAGATAACCTCAGGGTGCCCAGCGGCGTGTCCTACATGCTGACCAGCCGCAGGGTAATGAAGCGGACGTTTCCCCAGCTGTTTCGCGATTACGGCGTGCAGCCTATCGAACACTACACTCAGCTGCTGCTGAGCACGCTGCGATCGCTGGCCCCTGAGGGGCGCCACGATCCCTCGATCGTATTGCTCACCCCTGGTGTCTACAACTCCGCATATTTCGAGCACACCTACCTGGCCCGCCAGATGGGCATTGAGCTGGTCGAAGGACGCGACCTGGTAATCCACGACAACGTGGTGTACATGCGCACCACCGCCGGCCTGAAGCGTGTGGATGTGATCTACCGCCGAGTGGACGACGACTTCATCGATCCGCTGGCCTTTCGCTCCGACTCCATCCTGGGGGTCGCCGGCCTGTTCAACGCTTACCGGGCCGGCAATGTGACCCTGGCCAATGCATTCGGCACCGGCATCGCCGACGACAAGGCGGTCTATGCTTACGTGCCGGCGATCATCCGCTACTACCTGGGCGAGGAACCAATCCTGAACAACGTCGAGACCTATCTCATGACGGACCCCAAACAGCGCAAGTACTGTTGCGAGAATCTCGACAAGCTGGTGGTAAAGGCGGTGGGGGAGTCGGGCGGCTATGGGATGCTGATCGGACCTCACAGCACCGCCGAACAGCGCGAAGAATTCAAGCGCATGATCGAAGCCAACCCGCGCAATTACATTGCCCAGCCTACGCTCGACTTTTCCCGTGCCGGTTGTTTGACGGAGAACGGCATCGAACCCCGGCATGTGGATCTGCGGCCCTATATCTTATATGGCGACAAGGTGCGCATTGTTCCGGGAGGACTCACGCGGGTGGCGTTACGGAGGGGCTCGCTGGTGGTGAACTCGTCGCAGGGCGGGGGTAGTAAAGATACCTGGGTTTTAACCGACTAACGCATGCTTGCTAATACTGTTGTCGGGTGGGATCAGTTATGTGCGGCTTCCTGGTCTACACCATTAGCAAAAATGCACTAGGGGAGATATGCTTTCTCGCGTAGCAGACAGTCTTTACTGGATGAGCCGCTATCTGGAGCGCGCTGAGCATACGGTGCGCATGCTCGACGTGAATATGGGTCTCATGCTGGACAAGTCCAGCACCAGCGCGGAGGGACGATGGAAGCGGGTCCTGGCCGCCCTGGGAAACCCGCAAGGCGTTACCTGGAACAATGACTATTACCAACTTGTCCACTCGCTGACCTTCGATGCAGACATTCCGGCATCGGTGACTTCCTGCCTGATCGAAGCACGGGAAAACGCGCGCCAGGTGCGCGACGAGATCAGCTCCGAGCAGTGGCAGCAATTGAACCGCATGTACCACTGGGTGATCCAGCCACAATCAGAGTATGGACTGAATACCCGGCTGAGCGACTTCCTTCCGGCGGTGATCGACGGAGTCCACCTGTTCCAGGGGGTCAGCGACACCACCATGAGTCATGGCGAGGAGTGGCAGTTTATCCAGTTGGGCCGCTACCTGGAACGAGCATCGTCCATCGCGAATCTACTCGCTCTGTATCAACCGGAGCTTCTCAGCACGCCGGAAGCGGCGGCAGAAGGGAGTCAGTACCAGGAATGGGTCGGGCTGCTGCGTTGCTGCACGGCTTTCGAAGCCTACTGCAAGGTGTACACGGCGGACCTTTCCGCGGAGTGGATCCTGGAATTTCTATTGTTGAATCCGCAATTCCCCCACTCCCTGCGATATTCCGTCGATTGCCTGCGCCAGGCGCTGGTCGCCGTACGCGCGTCGAGCGGAAGAATGCCCGTGGATGATTTGTCCCGGGTTTCCGGTAAGCTGCAGGCCTCGCTCAGCTTTGTCGAAGTGGATGACATTCTCGCGCAGGACGCGGGGGCGTACCTGCATAACATCCTGCAACAGTGCCGTCAGACGCACGACCTTATTTACCGTTTCTACATTCAATATTCGGTGCAAGCTGCGCTCGCGATGTAATGAATTGCAAAGCAAGGAGTTTTGACAGGCCATGGATTTTTATCTGATACGGCACCTGACCAAGTTCCTTTACGCGGACCAAGTAAGTGAAAGTCTCATGGAAGCGCGCATGCACCCGCGTAGCGATAACAATCAACGCTGCCTGTCGTTTTCCCTGTCGGTAAGCCCGCGTTGCCGGGTTTTCTCCTATCGCGATCACCTGGGCAACAACGTCCATCACTTCGATATCCCTGGAGAACACTCGCAGTTGGTGATGGTGGCCGAAGCGCTGGTGGAGCAGCAGCCACTACCCGAGGTTCCGCACTTGCTCCGCCCCGGAGCGTGGGACGAACTGGATTCGCTGGTTGCGCTGGGGGACTTCTCGGAGATGCTGCTGCCGAGTGAGTTCGCCAAGCCGTCGCCGGCACTGCTTGATCTGGCGAAGCTTTTGGATGTGCGCCGCCGCGACGATCCTTTGGTGCTATTGCGCCAGTTGAATGCCTCGCTTTATCACTGGTTCGACTACGATCCGCGGAGCACACACGTCAACTCACCTATCGACGAGGCGCTCGCGTCCAGAAAGGGCGTATGCCAGGACTTTGCGCACACCATGATTGCGCTGGTACGGCACGTAGGCATTCCCTGCCGCTACGTGAGCGGATATCTTTATCATGGTGAGGAGAATGCCGATCGCTCTTCGGCTGGCGCGACGCACGCCTGGGTAGAGGCCTTTTTGCCTCAGGTGGGCTGGGTAGGTTTTGATCCAACAAATAATTTGCTGGCGCACAACCGGTACATACGCACTGCGCTGGGACGGGATTACGCGGACGTGCCACCGACGCGTGGTATTTATCGCGGCAGCAAGGAGAGCGAGCTTTACGTGGCAGTAAAAGTGTCGAAATACGTTGATTTGCCGCCCCTTGACCGCGACATGCCGGTTCCGGAAGACTGGTCCATCCTGGTGGAACGAGCCCAGGAGCCTCCGGCGCCCCCTTCGCATTTGCTGCATTTGCAGCAAATGCAACAGCAACAGCAGTAGAACCACGTGCCAGCACGAGGGCAATGGCCAAACGTAACCTCTGCGTTTCTTTCCTTCTTCTCCAAAGAAGGCTGGATCGCGTAGCTTATCAGAGGTGATTCAATGGAACAGCACTTCGGCTACTTCTGCCGGGCATATGTCGGGCAAGACGTTCAGGCGAATGTGATCGCCCGCACGCTGCTGGAAGCCGAGCTTGAAATCACGCGAATGATCCGTGGAGGAGCCATGGCGGCACATGCAGTGCAGCACGGAATGCCGGATCATGAGCCGGTGCTGGTAGCCAGCGCATCCGGCGGTAAGGCCGACGGAGAGATGTGGAGATATCTGCGCCAAAACTCCGGAGCGGAGTTCGAACGCTGGCGGACCGCTTACGCCTCCAAGACTAAGATCCTGGATGATCGATGGGTGGTGATCGAGCTCTGCTCGAACGGAATCAAGGAATACAGCGCCTTCGGCAAGGCTGTCCGGGCGATATGGGCCAACGCTACCGTTCACACTCCTACTTCTTAACCGTGTAGTTCTTCAATCGAAGGTGACGCGGGTAGAGCCGTGGTATCCAGGTCTCGCCGCGCTGGCGCCTCGGTCCTCTCGAGGACCGGCGAGGGGCACCCGTTCAGGAGTTAGGGCCTTGTGTGGCTTGAGCGGGTTCTCACGCAGACTCTAACGTCCTGGGCTACTCGGCCTGAGCTTTCCAAATTAGCGATCAAATCGGTCGCGGTGTGAGGTAATCCATTGATTGTGTGGAAGCGCGTGGATTTCAAGAGAATCAGGTTGGGTTAGTAGATCGCTTGTCGGCATATCGCGTGTGGTCTGAATGAAACTGCAGGGTCGCTCCCTTACGCTACCCCGGATTTCCTATCGAGCTTAATGGCGTTGCCGGAGTTCGTGCGGCTTTCCTGACGGAAAGCCGCATACGTCGCTTTGGACGGTACCGCGATATAGGAAATCCGGGTCAGCGCTAGTTGATGGGATAAACCGAAAGGCCCCAGTGGCCCCGGCGATAGACTTTGGTTGGAGACCTGGTCGGGCGCGGGAGCAAAGGAGCCTTATGAAGATTGTAGGCTGTGATTTTCACCCGAGCTACCAGCAAATTGCGATTTTGGATACAGAGACAGAGGAGGTGGAGGAGAAGAAGCTGATGCATGCCAGCGGGGAGGCGGAGAAGTTTTACCGAGAGCTCCAAGGGCCGGCGCTGATTGGCATGGAAGCGACGGGGAATGCCCGCTGGTTTGAGCTGTTGGTGGACAAGTGCGGCCACACCCTGTGGGTTGGGGATGCGGCCAAGATTCGTGCCAGTTACGTTCGCAAGCAGAAGACGGATAAGCGAGACGCGGGCCATATTCTGACCTTGCTGGTGGAGCAGCGCTTTCCCCGCCTGTGGCTGCCAGATGCGCAGCAACGCGATATCCGCCAGCTGCTCACCCATCGCCATAAACTGGTCGGTGTGCGCACCCGGTTGAAGACAGAGCTTCAACATCTGGCCTTAAATCAGGGCGTACAGAAAAAACGCCAGCTATGGAATGAGAAGGGTCGGGTTCTGTTGCAAAGCCTTCCACTGCAGGGGTGGACACAGCAGCGGCGCAAGGACTTGCTGCAACTGCTGGCGGTCGTCGAGCCTCAGATCGAGCAGCTGGACAAGGCCGTCGCTCAAGCCGCTAAGGCCAATCCCCAGGCTGTGCTGCTGATGAGCCAGCCAGGGGTTGGGCCCGTCACTGCACTCGCCTTTGCCGTCACCATCGGCGAGGTATCTCGATTTAAGCGCAGCAAACAGGTGAGCAGCTATCTCGGGCTGATCCCCTCAGAACACAGCTCGGGCAACAAACGAAGATTGGGAAGCATTTCCAAACAAGGCAATGTCTTGCTGCGCACCCTGCTGGTGGAGGCGGCGCAGTCTGCCGTACGCCACGATCCGGGATTTCGCAAAGAGTATCAACACCGCTGCCACCACAAGCTAAAGGGCATCGCCAAGGTCGCAGCAGCACGCAAATTAGCCGTACGGCTTTACTGGATGCTGAAGTCCAATAAGCCCTATCCGGAGGTTCTTCTCAACGGGGGCAGCCCGCGTCATCCCGTGGCGGCGAAAGCTAAAGCCGTTCAGTTGAATGGGCACCCCCGCATCTCGCACTAGGCGCGATGTTCGTAAAGTTAATCATGGACGCTTCGTTCGTCCGTATCGATGGCTGGTGGAAGATCCTTTTCCACTGAAAATGATTCCCTGAGAGGGCTCGCGTGCCGCCAGGTCTCCAAACTCATGGCAAACGAGTTGCTCACAGCAACTCTACGCATTTCTACGCCCTTGAAAACACCTTTCGGTTTATCGACGGGATGACAAAGTTAAGGGCGGTGGCCCACCTCGGCATCAGTGGAGTTGGATGGACAGAGTCGAAAAAGCTAAATTTGGACAAGTCTGACTCTCAGCCGTCCCCTTCGACAAGCTCAGGTCAGGCTTTGCGGGACTGATCGCGGTGGGCCACAGAGCTAGCGCTTGACTGGG
>CAWFGM010000033.1:0-18217 GCA_963815175.1 uncultured Acidobacteriaceae bacterium | reverse complement strand
TGTGCAGTTTCCCGAAGAGCGGCTGCCGGTAGCGGAGGCAGCGCGCAACTTCCCTTTTCTCATTTACGATGGCACGGACGCGGAAGAAGGGCTACGCTGCGTCGCCTGCCAGATCTGCGAGAAAGAGTGCCCGCCAAGATGCATCACCATCGAAAAGAGCAAAGACAAAAAGCCTGACTTTGTCGGTAAGCAGCAGTTTTATCCCGCGGTCTTCGATATCGACGTATCGGTTTGCATGAGCTGCCAGATCTGCGTAGAGGTATGTCCCTTCGACGCCATCCGCATGGACAATGAATTCGAGCTAAGCACCGACGACCGCTTTGGTGGCCTTCTATGGACAAAGGAAAAACTGGCCCGGCCCAATGAGCACTACCTGGCTATCCACCCGACGGAAGCGGCTGAGGTCGAGGCCAGGCGAGCGGAAGAAAAGGCGCAAGCCGACGCCAAGAAGCAGCAACCCGCGGTGACGAAATAATGCTGGACCAGGTCTTTGTCCTGCTAAAGCAATGGCTCCTGGGCTACTCACCGGCAGTGATCCGGCCGGCGGTCTCGATCCTGCTGACCATTATTCCCATCCTGCTCATCTTTCCCGTCTTATTTGCGTTGACTACGGTTCTGGAACGTAAGGGTCTGGGCAGAATTCAGAACCGCTACGGCCCTAACCGGGTGGGAATTTACGGCATCCTGCAGCCTATGGCGGATGCCGTGAAGTCGCTGACCAAGGAAGACATCGTTCCCGCATCGGCTGACCACACGGTTCACTTTCTGGCGCCCTTGGTCTTGTTGGCCGTTGCCTTTCTGCCCTACGCAGTTCTTCCCATCGGCCGGAACATGATTGCCGCCAATCTAGACTCGGGAGTGTTGTTCTTCTTCGCCATTGGAGCCATTTCCGAGCTGTCCGTTTTTATGGCGGGGTGGTCTAGCCGCAATAAGTATTCCCTGCTCGGCGCGATGCGGGCCGTGGCTCAGATGATCAGCTACGAGGTGCCGCTTCTTCTCTCGTCCATCGCCGTCATCATGGCGGCTGGCTCGTTGTCGACCGTAGAGATCGTGGAGAGGCAAGCGGGCTTTTCAGGAATCTTTCCCCACTGGTATGTGCTTACGCCGTGGGGCTTCGCCGGATTCATCCTCTTTATGATCGCGGCTACCGCTGAGACCAATCGCTCTCCCTTCGACCTGCCCGAGGGCGAGTCCGAGATCATTGCCGGATATTACCTTGAGTACTCCGGCTTCAAGTTCGCTCTCTTCTTCCTCGGAGAATACCTGGGCATGTTTGCTATCAGCGGTCTGGGCATCACCCTGTTTTTGGGTGGATGGTCGGCTCCCCTGCCCTTTCTCACCTGGGTGCCCTCCTGGATATGGTTCTTCGCCAAGCTGCTGGGCCTCATCATCGGGTTCATCTGGGTGCGCGGCACCTTACCCCGCCTGCGCATGGATCAGTTGATGAACTTTGCCTGGAAGTTTATGTTGCCCATGGCGCTGGTGGTCGTCGTTTCGGCCGGGGCCTGGCGTTTTCTTCCCCAAGGCGTGATCCGTTGGTTGGTGAGCGTGGTGTTTATCGCAGTTGCTTATGTGTTGTTGGCCCGTGGCGTCGAGACTAGAAACAAGATCGCAAAACGGACCTATCGTTTTGCCGAATGAGGGAAATGACCGTACCGTTCCTTATTCTTGCCGCAGTGACCTTGGTGGGGGCGTCCGCCGCAATGCTCTTCCGCGGCCTGGTGCATTGCGCCCTGGCGCTGGCGGTGGCATTTGCCGGAATCGGCGCTCTATACCTCAGCTTGGGGGCCCAGTTCCTGGGTCTCGCCCAATTGCTGGTCTACGTCGGCGCAATCGCGGTGCTGATCGTCTTTGTCATCCTGCTCACCCGCGGTGGCGATAGCGACTCGCCTCCATTGTCCGCGGCACGACGGCCGATTACCGGCTTGATCGTTGCGATGGCCCTGTTTGCCATTCTTGCCTGGGCAGTCTTGCATAGCTCGGCAATCCATTCGACCGTGGCGCCCGCACCCCAAGCCACCATTCGGCAGTTGGGAACGGCTCTCATGGAGAGCTATGTGCTTCCGTTGGAAGTCATCGGGCTGATGCTTACGGCAGCCCTTATCGGTGCAGTGATCGTTGCCATGAAGGAGAATCAGCGATGACGGCTTTGGCCGCGTGTTTGCTCGTTTCCTCCATGTTGTTCGCGGTCGGTCTTGCCGGGGCGTTGACGCGCAGGAACACCATCCTGGTGCTGATTGGCATCGAGCTGATGCTGAACGCGGCCAACATCAACTTCGTTGCCTTTTGGCGCTTCGGCCCGCACGCTCAAGCCATGACGGGCATGATCTTTGTGCTCTTCTCGATCGGCGTCGCGGCTGCAGAAGCCGCAGTCGGCCTGGCACTCATTCTCGCCGTCTACCGGCATACGAAGACTACGGATCTAAGTCAGCTCACGGGGAGCGGCCGGTGACAATTTCTACACTCCAGCAGCCGTGGGGTGCCCCATATCTCGCTCGTTTTTCGCGAGATGCCCGGATTTCCTGTACGCGGCACCGAGCAACGGCCACGTCTGCTGCTTTCATCAAGGAAAGCCGCATGAATTTCATCAACGCCGACAAACTTCGCAGGAAATCCGGGGGTATGGGATACCACGGTTCTCAACCTTCAACTCTTCTCCTCAACCAGGGTCTGCAGTGGGGAGAGATCCCAGAGTGGAGGGAGCCGTAAGTCTGCCCATGGCCTCCTCCGTCTGGATCGTTCGCTATCTTTGGCTGATTCCGGTGCTACCCCTGCTGGCCGCTGGCATTGGTGCGCTCCTCAAACGGGAACAGCGCAGATTCGCCGCCGGCATCGCGATCACCGCCGTCAGTCTATCGTTTGTGCTTGCGATGGTTGCTTTTGTTCACCTGCTGGGGCAACCGGAGCGGATATTCGTCAACTTTCCCTGGATGCAATTTGGATCGGAATGGGTGAAGCTGGGATGGATGTTGGACCCGCTGACAGCGGTCATGCTGGTGATGGTGACCTTCGTCGGCCTGCTGATTTTCATTTACAGCGTGGCGTATATGCACCACGACGAAAACTTCACCCGGTTCTTCTGCTTCTTATCGCTTTTTGCCGGGGCGATGCTGGGCCTGCTGATCGCCAATAGCCTCCTGCTCCTGTTTATGTGTTGGGAGGTGGTGGGGCTCACCTCGTACCTGCTGATCGGTTTCTGGTATGAAAGGCCTGCAGCCGCTGCGGCAGCCAAGAAAGCCTTCATCACCACCCGGATCGGGGACCTGGGCCTGTTGCTGGGCATGGTGTGGCTCTACGGGCAAACAGGCACGCTGCTCTTTTACGACCACGGCGCAGGATGCATGGAGCACCCCGCGCTGGCGTTGCTGACGACACAAGCAACCGGCATTGCGCTGTTGATCTTCTGCGGAGCGGTAGGCAAATCGGGTCAGCTGCCGCTACATGTCTGGCTGCCGGACGCCATGGAAGGCCCGACGCCGGTAAGCGCCCTGATCCACGCTGCCACCATGGTCGCGGCGGGCGTCTACCTGGTAGCGCGCGTGTATCCCCTGATGAGCGCGCCCGGAAGCGCGGCGTTGCAGGTGGTCGCCTGGGTTGGCGCCCTGACCGCCATCTTTGCCGCCGTCGTGGCCATAGCCCAGGATGACATCAAACGCATTCTGGCCTACTCAACCGTCTCGCAGCTCGGCTACATGATGATCGGGCTCGGCGTCGGTGGGGTTGCGGTCGGCGTCTTCCACCTGATCGCCCATGCATTTTTCAAAGCGCTCCTCTTTCTTGGCGCCGGATCGGTGATCCACGGCTGCATGGGAGAGCAGGACATTCGCGAAATGGGCGGCCTGCGCAAGTGGATGCCGGTGACCTTTGCCACCTACGCCGTGGGCACCCTGGCACTGTGCGGCTTTCCTTTATTCTTCTCCGGCTTTTGGAGCAAAGACGCGATCCTCCATGCCGCTTTCGAGTGGAACAGCTCACGAGTGCCCTTTTATCTCGGCTCAATCGGCGCATTGCTTACAGCGTTCTACATGACCCGCCAGGTCTGCTACGTCTTTTTCGGCAGACGGCGCAAGGGTGCAGTGCCAGACCCGGTTGTACCAGCAGAGACTGCTGTATCCGATCCCCACGATGCTTCTCACGAAAGCCCGACGGCCATGACCGCGCCTTTGGTGCTACTGGCAACCTTCGCGGTTCTGCTGGGCTTCATCGGAACTCCCGCGTGGCCGTGGTTGCAAGCCTTTCTGGAGCTAAGGCCTGCCGGCTTGAACTTCGGGCAGTTGATGGAAAACGGATTGCCCCAGCTTATGCTGACTTCGTCCTTGCTTGTCTTCGCCGGACTAGGGCTTGGCTGGTGGATCTATGGGCACCGGCCCATCAAGCGAGCTGCCGATGCAGATGCTTTGGAGCGGCTCCAGCCGGCGCTCTTTCACGCCCTGCGCAAGGGCCTGTACGTCGACCGGCTTTACGCTTTGACGTTTCAACGGCTAGCTTGGTGGATCGCGAATGTCGCGAACTGGCTTGATCGATGGGTTTGGAGCGGCATCCCAATCGCTGTGGCGAGCTTGACCAAGGGCCTCGGCTGGATCGACTTCTCCCTCGATCGATGGATCGTGAACAAAGGCTTTGACGAGGGATGCAGCGGAGTGGCTGATAGCGGCCGGCTGCTTGCCCGCTTGCAGGATGGACGTATCCAGAGTTATCTGCGGTTATTAGGTGCCGCGGTGGCGGCGCTGGCACTCTTTCTGCTGCTGGGACACAGGGGATGAATAGCCTCCAACCCATCCGCTTTCCTTTTATCAGCCTGCTGACCCTGCTTCCCTTGGCAGGAGCCTTCGCCGTGCTTCTACTGGGGCGAACCAGCCGTTCAGCAGCGCGCCTGCTAGCAGCGACCTTCGCCACTGCGGCGGTTGCATATACCTGTGTGCTGTGGCGCCTTTTCCAGCCCACCGTGCAAGGCATGCAGCTCCAGGAATGGCATGCGTGGGAGCCCTCAATTGGGCTTCAGTACCACGTCGGCATCGACGCTCTCAGCTTGGTGATGCTGGCTGTCTCCTCGATCGTCGTGCTCATGTCGATCGCGGCCTCGTGGAGCAATTCAAAACAGGGGCCGCTTTACTTCTCCCTGCTGCTCTTCCTGGAAACAGGTCTATTCGGCACTTATACTGCGCTTAATTTTCTTCACTGGTTCCTGTATTGGGAGCTGAGCCTGATTCCGGCGTTCTTCCTGATCCGCCTCTGGGGCGGCTCGGGACGCGCGCGAGCGGCAACCCAGTTCTTTGTCTACACCATGGTGGGCAGCATCACTTTGCTGCTGGCGTTCCTGGCCATATTTCTAGCTAGCGGCAGCTTCGACTTTATCGAGCTGACCCGGATCGCGCAAACTGGCCAGCTCGCCGCCGACATAGCGCAAAACCTGCACTGGTATCAGTGGGACAGTGGACACATCACTATGTTCCTGTTTTGCGGCGCCTTCCTGGGCTTCGCGGTCAAAACGCCGATAGTTCCCTTCCACGGTTGGCTGCCTTCGGCCTATTCTGAAGCGCCGCCAGAGACGACCATGGTGCTGACCGGCGCACTATCGAAGATGGGCGTATATGGTTTCCTCCGAATTCTGCTCCCCATCTTCCCCGAACAGATGTGGCGCGCCCGCACGATTCTGCTGTGGCTGGCGATCGCTACCGTCGTATTGCCCGCTTTCACCGCCTGGGCACAAACGGACTTGAAAAGAATCTTTGCCCACTCCTCGATCAACCACCTGGGATACTGCATCCTTGGCATCGTGACCGTAGCCGGCTCGACCGGCGCGGATGCGCACATGGTGAGCGCGAAAACTGCAGCGCTCACCGGGGTGATGCTGCAGCTGTTCAGCCACGGTCTCATAGCAGCGACCCTCTTCTGGTTTCTGGCGCTGCTCGAAAGGCGCAGCGGCGGCCTGCTCGGCCTGAACGATTTCGGTGGCCTGCGCCGCGCCATGCCGGTCTTCAGTGGACTGATGGGCATCGCTCTCTTCGCCTCGCTGGGTTTACCCGGATTGATCGGTTTCCCGGGAGAATTCCTCATCTTCAAAGGAGTCTTCCCCCTGGCTTGGTGGGCGGCAGCGCTGGCGTTACTCGGACTGCTGATGACCGCCGTCTTCCTACTCACTCTTCTACAGCGTGTCTTCTCCGGCCCGCTAGGTGAACGTTGGGTGGGTATGCCAGACCTGACACTGGCCCAACGGTGCATGCTCGCTCCCGGCATTGTGCTGATGTTCGTGGTTGGACTCTACCCGCAACTGATCAGCGGCATGCTGCAAGGCACGGTATTACGGTTTGTCGCCCAGGTGAGGTACTGACCATGCTTGCCTGGACGATTTACCTCTCCTTCCTCGGGGCAGTTGCAGTTACACTCACGCCGGCGAAGAGCCCAACCGTCGCCCGGCTCACCGCCCTGCTCACGGGGCTGGCAGGGTTGGGGATTGCAACTGTAGCTGTGCTGCAGGATCGATCCGGTCAACTGATCACCATTGTGAAAACGCCGTGGATCCCACAACTAGGCATTGAATATCACCTGGCCGCCGATGGTATAAGTCTGACACTGGTTCTGCTGACCGGGATTGCGGCGGTTGCAGGCATACTGTTCTCCTGGAATATCGAACGCCGGGTGAAGGAATTTTTCGCCCTTTATCTGGTGCTGATTGGCGCCGTGTATGGCGTCTTTCTCAGCTTCGACCTTTTTCAGCTCTTCGTCTTTTATGAGATCGCGATTATTCCCAAGTACTTTCTGATCGCCATCTGGGGATCGACGCGCCGAGAATACGCCGCCATGAAGCTGGTGCTTTACTCCTTTGCCGGTAGTGCGCTGGTGCTTGGCGGAATGGCTGCCGCATACGTGGTCGCCGGCCAGCGCACACTAAACCTGGAGGCGTTAGCGCACTTCCCCTTCCCGGTACATTTTCAGATGTGGGCCTTCCCCATGGTCTTCGTCGGCTTCGCCGTGCTCGCGGGTATGTGGCCCTTCCATACCTGGGCGCCCACCGGTCATGCGGCCGCCCCAACTGCCGCTTCGATGCTGCTGGCCGGCGTGGTGATGAAGCTTGGCGCCTATGGATGCCTGCGGGTTGCGATGATGCTGTTTCCGCGTGGACTTGATCCCTGGGGTTTTCATGTACTCGGCTTCGCGTCATGGCAGCAAGTCTTCGCAGTCCTCGCGCTGATCGGCATAGTCTACGGCGCAACCATCGCCCTGGTGCAAAAGGACCTCAAGTTTGTCGTTGGCTACTCCAGTGTTAGCCACATGGGCTTTGTCCTGCTGGGCCTGATGACGCTGAACCAGATTGGCCTTTCCGGCGCTGTTTACCAGATGTTTTCCCACGGCATCATCGCCGGGCTCCTGTTTGCAGTGGTGGGGCGCATGGTCTATGACCGCACCCACACACGTGACCTCGATGAACTGTCGCGTATCCCGCTCGCTCGCCTGATCCCCTTTGCGGCAGTGACGTTTGTTCTTGCCTTTATGGCCTCCGTCGGGCTCCCCGGATTCAGCGGCTTTATTGCTGAGTTGCAGGTCCTGATCGGCAGCTGGCGAGCCTTTCCGTGGATGTGCTGTGTCGCGGGGGTGGGCATCCTGATCGGCATCGCCTTCTCGTGGCGCGCGCTGCAGGCTACTTTCTTTGGCGGCAGCGAGGAGACTACGGAGCAAACGGTGCCTCCGATCTCTATGCCCGAGAAGCTTGGAGCTTGCCTGCTGCTGGCCAGCACGATTGTGCTCGGTCTTTATCCCAGGCTGCTGATGGACCTGATTCTGCCCAGCCTCAATGGGCCGTTGTTCGAGCAGCTTCGCCAGGGTGCGTGGAGATGACAGAACTTCTGCGCTTGACGGCGCCCGAGATCGTGGTCGCGCTGGCGGGACTACTCGTCCTGATACTGGATCTCGGCTTCCTGCGCCCGGCGGCGCTTGCGATCCGCATCCGTTTTGCGGCTGTCGCTTCCAGCATCGGATGCGCGATCGCGCTGGGAGTGCTGGTGAAATTCCCTGCCCAAGGCAGCTTGCCGGCGGGAATGCTGGTGGTCAATCCGCTGACCGAGCTGGTGCAGATAGCCCTCCTCGTGCTGGCAATTCTTGTTCTTCTCCTGGCCGCCTCTGCGCGTTTCACCAGCCACGTGGGCGAGTATTGCGCGCTGATCTTGTTTGCCACCACCGCGATGATGCTGCTGGTGAGCACGCAGAACCTGCTGCTCATCTTCATCAGCATTGAGTTTCTGAGTCTTTCGCTCTACATCCTGACCGCGTTTGATAAGGAGAGCCGGCCATCCGCGGAAGCTGGGCTGAAGTATTTTCTTTTTGGCGGCATGTCGGCGGGCATACTGCTCTTCGGCTTCAGCCTGCTCTACGGCCTCTCTGGCTCGCTCGCGCTGCAGGGCATCGCCACCGCAGTCAACACTTTGCCGGCCGATCCGCTGTTGACGATTGCCATCGTCCTTGTCGTGGCTGGGTTGGGCTTCAAGATTGCGGCTGCGCCCTTCCACATGTGGGCTCCTGAGGTATACCAGGGGGCGCCAACCTGCAGCGCCGCACTGGTCGCATCGAGTTCAAAAGTTGCCAGCTTCATCGTCTTGTTTGTGTTGTTCCATCTCGGCCTCATGGGAGCGGCGGGCAGTGCGGCGTCGGGAGGTTACGCCGCAGGATGGGCACCATTGATAGCGTTGGTCGCCGTGGTCTCGATGCTTTGGGGCAATCTGGCGGCGATTGCGCAAACCAGTGTACGTCGGTTGCTGGCCTATTCCGCGATCGGGCATGCGGGTTACATGTTGATTGCGCTGGTCGTCCACACCCGGCAAAGCCTGATGGCGATGGTGTATTACGTCATCACCTACGCCTTGGCGACCGTGGGCGCATTTGGTGTACTCGTCGCGTTGGAGGATGAAAAGGTGGACACCATCACGGATTTCGCCGGCCTGAGTAAGCGTGCTCCGGATGTAGCGTTTTGCCTGCTGATCTTCTTGCTCTCTCTGGCAGGCATTCCTCCGCTGGCGGGTTTCTTTGGCAAGTTTTATGTCTTCATTTCCGCTCTGAACACAGCGGACCACGTCGCTTTGTTGTGGCTGGTGCTGCTAGCCCTAGCTATGAGCGTGGTTTCGTTTTACTACTATCTGAAGGCCCTCAAACAGGCCTACGTCGCGGAACCGAAGGTTGGCGCAGGAGTCATCCGCGTGGCGGCGACCACTCGGATCGCTTTGTGGGTAACTGCCGCACTCGTGGTAATCCTGGGCTGTTTGCCGGATTTGCTCATGAACAGGATCGCGACCGCGCTCCCCTCTGCGTTCCACTGAGACCAGCCCCGACGTACTTACAATTGTGCTAACATTCATGTCGAGGGACAAGTGCCGACACCGAGGAAGAGGAAGCCGGGCCGAACTGCCGGAACCGAATATCGAGGAAAGCAAACCAAGACGGGCAATTCGTCTGGATTCCGCTTCGAGGGCGCTCTGTTCAAGAGTCATCCGGAGTTCAACGGCGAAGTGAGGGCCCATGTCATTGCTCCGGGGCGGATGTTGGTTTTGGCCGAGACTGAGGGGCATGAGACAACAGATCCCGTGATGACGTCATTTCTCGCGTTTCTCGCACAAGACATCGCGCGGGCGCCTCAGAACATCCGGGCGCTGGATACAAAGCTGGCTAAACGTGCGGACAAATTAACAAGGGATTTCCGTATCGCCTGACGAAGATCTTGGCGATGGAGTGTCCATGTAAATGATCGCAAATGGCTGGAGGCTGTATGTCCACCCTTTGTTCGAGCAGCAATTCCGGCAACTGGTAGAACAAGTGGAAGCTCTAGCGGCGAAGGACCCCTCTGGCTATAAGGAACTACCGGCCGCGAAATTATTGGCCACGATCCATCGTCTGATCCGAGAGACGATTCCAAGAGATCCCGGCGCAATTGAGTTTCGCCAAGGAAATACCCTTGGTTCGGACAACCGCCACTGGTTCCGCGCAAAGTTCCACGAGCGGTACAGACTCTTTTATCGCTTCTCCAGTAGGGAGAAGGTCATCATTTACGCGTGGGTGAATGATGAACGCACATCGCGTAAGTCGGGTTCCAGGACCGACCCCTATCGCGTCTTCCGTGCCATGCTCGAGGCGGGTGACCCTCCAAACACGATGGAGCAGTTACTTGTGCGTGCCAAGGAAATGAAAGACGGATAAAGGTCTCCTGCGCATGAAGCGTGGCAATGAACAAGCCGAAGATTACCTGGCGCGAGGTTTTCGCAACGTCGACGCCGCCGCTGTCGACAAGATGGCGCGCTGCCTGACGTACATGGATGGGCTACCCGACTTTCAGCAATACAAGACCACAATCCTGGAGATGATGAAGCCGCAGCCGGGCTCCCTCGTCGCCGACCTTGGTTGCGGTTTGGGCTTTGATATCCGGCGTCTATCCAAGTTGGTTGGGCCGGAGGGGCGGGCAATTGGTGTAGACGCGAGTCTGACGCTGATTGAATCCGCGCGTATCGCGAGCGAGGGCTTTCCGGCCGTCGAATTTATTCAAGCGGATATCCAGAAGCTGCCTTTCGCGAGCGGCTCTCTCCACTCCTTCAAGGTAGACCGCACACTACAGCATGTGGAGCGGCCGCAAGCTGTCCTCAGCGAGATCTTTCGCACCATGAGGCCGGGCGGCAGGGTGGTCTGCGCCGACCCCGACTGGGGGACTTTCGCCATCGAGGCATCCTCCCTCGGCAACGCCCAGCACCCAGTCGCCCGGCAAGTCGCTCAACTTTGGAGCCACGATATCCGCAACCCTCGCATCGGGCGTGATCTGAGCAAACTCTTAGCCAAGGCTGGCTTCGTAGATCTCGAGATGACGGAAACAGTATTATCAACACCGACGTTTGAGAGTTCCGAGATCGTATTCGATATCACGCAGAGCGCCTTACGCCTGGCGGCGAGGAGCGAAAGCGATGAACCCCTTACTTGGCTGGCAAAGTTGCGCCAAGATGTTAACCCTGTTTGCTGCTCCGTCGCCCTTGTGATTAACTTCGCCAGGAGACCCTAAATTCCTGCTCAACTTTCCCCTAAGGAGAAACCGGTGAAGACAAGAGATGTCAGTCTGGCCGCGACATTCGCCATCGCGTTGCTGGCGGCGGGGGCACAAGACACGAAGTACGCACCCAAAGGTCAACAGATCCCTTCTCCGGAGTGTCTTACGATGCGGGGTCTTTGGCTGGGATACACGCCGTGCACTGAGACTGCGCACCAGGAATGGCTGAACGATGTTACCCACTGGCGTGCGGAGCGCCGTATCCGCATTGGCTACGACGATGCCCGCTACCGCATGCCGCAACTGCTGTGGACGCAATCGAGTTTCATGCAACCGCAGATGATGGTGCAGGACCGCTATTTCTACGACCCCATCGCCGGCAAGTACACAGTAGATCGCTACCTCGACGACCTCGAGAAACGCTATGGAGGCATCGATGCCGTCCTCATCTGGCCCACCTACCCCAACATGGGAATCGATGACCGCAACCAGCACGACATGATCCGCTCCATGCCGGGCGGCCTGGACGGTGTGCGCAAGATGGTAGGCGACTTTCATCGCCGGGGCGTGCGCGTTCTATTCCCTATGATGATGTGGGATCAAGGTACCCGTGATCCCGGCGAGCCGTGGCCGCAGGCCATTGCGGAAACCATGAAAGCCATCGATGCTGATGGCGTCAACGGCGATACCCAGGACGGCGTGCCGCTGGCGTTTTCGTTGGCCTCGGACCACGTGGGTCACACTCTGGCCTTCGAGCCCGAGGGCGGCCCATCCGACGAAGCTTTGGCATGGAACGTGATGACGTGGGGGCAATATCAATTCCCCTTCGTCCCCGAGGTCGATAAATATAAGTGGCTTGAGACCCGCCACATGGTCAACATCTCCCATCGCTGGGCGCGGAATAAAACCGATGACCTGCAGTTTGCTTTCTTCAACGGTGTCGGCTGGGAAAGCTGGGAGAACGTCTGGGGCATCTGGAACGGCATCACGGAGCGGGACGGGGAAGCAACACGCCGTGTGGCCACACTGGAGCGCGGCCTTGCCCCTTTTCTTATCAGCCCTGGCTGGGAGCCTTACTACCCAACCCATCGCTATGGAGTATTCGCCAGCCGCTGGCCGCTGAACGGCCAGACCGTGTGGACGATGGTGAACCGCAACGAGTATGACGTGAGCGGGCGCCAGATTTCTGTTCCCGCGGAGGACGGCGTTCGCTACTTCGACCTCTACCACGGCGTTGAGCTCAAACCGGAGCGGGAGGGGAGCGACACGGTACTGACCTTCGCTATCGAGGCACATGGCTTCGCGGCAGTGCTTGCCACCCATGCCGCTCCGGATGCAAAGATGCAGGATCTGATGGCGCGCATGAAGACGATGACGGCGACCCCGCTGTCGTCGTACGCCGACCAGTGGAAGACTTTGAGCCAGCAGATGGTTGCGATTGCACCGGCCAAGGCGATGAGGGCTGCGCCGGAGGGCATGGTTGCGATTCCAGGTGGCGACTATATTTTCAAAGTGCAGGGAATCGAAATCGAAGGCTTCGACGACATTGGCGTCGATGTGCAATATCCCTGGGAGGATATGCCGCGCCGCTTTCATGAGCATCGCATGACCGTCCCGCGCTTCTACATGGACAAGTATCCGATAACGAATGCGGAGTTCAAAAAATTCATCGACACGACTCATTACCAGCCGGCCGATGCTCTGAACTTTCTACGCGACTGGAAGGATGGTGGATATCCCCAGGGGTGGGCTAACAAGCCCGTGACCTGGGTCTCGCTCGAAGATGCGCGCGCATATGCCAAATGGGCCGGCAAACGCCTGCCCCACGAATGGGAATGGCAGTTTGCAGCCCAGGGCGGAAATCCATCGCGCACCTATCCCTGGGGCGACGCTTGGGAGGCGAATGCTGTGCCGGTTCCTGTGAAGGGCCGGTCGCTGACGCAGCCGGATAACGTCGATGCCCACCCGGCTGGCGCGAGTGCTTTCGGAGTCATGGATATGGTGGGTAACGTATGGCAATGGACAGACGAATTTGTCGACGACCATACGCGGGCCGGCATTCTAAGAGGCGGCAGCTACTACCAGCCGCAGGGCTCAATCTGGTATTTCCCTCAAGCCTACCGCAATGATCAGCATGGCAAACTGTTGCTGATGGCGCCCAGTTATGATCGCTCTGGCACAGTCGGGTTTCGCTGCGTTAGCGATGCTGAATCAAACTAGCGTAGTTACAAAAGGAGACAGCATGCCTCTCGTTCGAATCGATCTTGCTGAAGGCAGATCACTGGAGTACGGCAAACAGGTTGGCCAGATCATCTACCAGGCGTTGACGGATGTGATGAATGCCCCCAAGGACGATCTCTTCCAGATCATCACCGAGCATCCCCAATTCGGCTTGCAGTTTGACCGGGAATTTCTTGGTGTTCACCGATCCGACGAGTGCATCTTTGTCCAGATCACCTTGAATAGCGGTCGAACCGTGGAGATGAAGCAGCGCTTCTATAAAACCGTCGCCGACGGACTGCACGAAAGCCTGAACCTGCGCCGGGAAGATATCTTCATCTGTCTGGTAGAAGTGGCAAAGGAAAACTGGTCCTTCGGCAACGGAGAAGCCCAATACGCACCGGCGACGCCCTAGCGCGACATAGGGCCACGGTGGAAACACTGCGGCTCTCTCCATCCCCTATAACGGCTGTTAAGGTGAGCGCTACCTCCTCCTTTGTCATCCCGCTGCCCTCGTGCCGTGGGAGGAGTCGACTTGCCTCCGGCAAGTTAAGGGAGAAATGACAGGCAAGATCGCGACGGATGCGAGGCCCGGAGCGCCGGCAGCCAAACGTGCCTGCCCCTGCTTGCCGTGGGAGCCCAGCCCCGGCCCGAGTCAGCGTGAGAACTCACCGATCCCGAATTCAGTCCCGAAGGGACGGCTGAGAATAACCCAGGATGGAGTCCTGGGTGCCCTTAACCATTCTCCAAAGTCCAGGCTCACCCAGGACTAGCGCCCTGGGCTACTCTCAGCCGTCCCTACGGGACTGAGTTAAGTCTGCGGCGTTCTCACACAGACTCAGCAGGGCAGGGGATCTATTCCGAAGATGATCTGCCTGTCCCGGCCCGCCGTAGGCGCGCACTAAACCTAGGCCGCTCGCACCTTTTTCATTAGGGGCGAAGCCGAGGGATCTGCTGGGCAAAAACCATTCGTCACAGTCAGGCGCGCAGAACAAAGCGGAAACGCATATCTTCGCCGAACCACATGATGTAGTTTGTTCCCCAGGCGTTGTTGAAGAGATTGCAATGAACGCCGCCGGAAAGATCGGCCTGTGTCCGGGAAAAATTTAGCGGCGATTTTTCCCCGAGCGCAATGAGCGGCGAATCCACCGTCTCCACAAAGAAAGAATGCTGCTCATCCTTGTAGCCAAACCCCGTGGAAACGGCGTGCATATGCCGATTGCCGGCGGACACCACATCAAAGGGCGACACTTGCTCACCTGATTTATCCATCATCCAGCCCTGTTGGCTGGGGACGATCGGATGAAAGCTCAACCAGAGCGCCTCGGGCATGCGCGTGGCGAGCTTCTGAAACCAGTAGAAATTCAGGTGGATCACCGCCTCCCCTTTGGGGAACAGCAGTTCCAAATACATCGTTTCGGGGAAGGCAGCTCGTCCTGATTTCAGTGCTTCACGATCCCGAATCTCCAGACGGGCAAGCAAGCGATGAGCTTCTGCATCTTCCTCTACCTGGAGCTCCGCCAAAGATGGCGACCAGGTGCGGCTTTCCGCTCCAAAACGCTCCATGTTGGGCTTTCCGAAATCCTTCTTCGCCCAGCCCTCTGTGCTGATTACATAGTTGGAAAAGAATCGCGCGTAATCCTGCTGCGAAAGCGTTTGGTAGGAAAAGAGGGCCAGAGGATGATCCGCAGAGGCCCATTCCCTTCCCGATTTTTTGTTGCGCAGACGAATGATCGCTCCCGTAGCTGAATCCAGCGCGAGGACGAAGTGCGCCGTCTCCACCTCCTTGCCGCCCGGATGACTGGAGGGATGCGACAACTGCGGCGGCTTGGCTTCGAGCCGGCGCACCGAGGCCAGAGCCTGGTCACGCAGGGGCGCAGGCAGCGTGGCTATTCCATCGAAAAGATCCTGGCGCTTTTCCACCCAGCTGTGCTGCACCACCTCGTAGTTCTTGGTGTGCAGCATCTCGGCCAGATCGTGCGGGGTGTAGTGGTCGAAATCGAGCCAGGTTTTGGTATCGGTGCCCCACGTGTGCTCAGGCTCAAGAAGAACATGGCGAAGCAGTGCTAGGTCCGTCGCATCGCCAATCTGGAAACTCTGTTGCGCGAGCCAACTCTGACGAAGCCGCGCGACCTCACGATACCGTGCCACCTTTAGAGGATCACTGGCAATGCCGTAGATCCAGGTATCCCCAATCTCCTGCTTCACAACAGGCAAGTTACCCCGGTAAGCGTCGACGGCATTCGCAATCTCAGTGAGATTGGTGGCGACCACTTGCGCATTGGGGAATTGACGTTTCAAATCGGCGCAGACCTGAATGATCTCATCGGGTTTGTGCGGGCCGCTGTTATCATCCCGCACCACAATCGCGACCGCGAGATCCGAACCAGGCACTCGTGTGACGGCCCCGTACTCGTGGTGGTACATAACCACCAGCGACGCCCCTTTCAGATCGGTCCATAAAAACATGGGGGGTACCTCGGCCGGCGTGCTCGCTCCATTCACGCCGATGTCCAGAAACTTCACGCCTTGAGCGGCCAACGGACCGATAAGCCCCCGCGTGTGGCCAGGCACATCGGTCATCTTGCGCTCCAGTCGTGGTTCGGCCGAATCGACCGTCCAGAGACTTCGACAAAGCGATGCTTCCGGAGATCATCGACGCATCCATCAGCTCTGTCTGCCAACTAAAGGGAAGAGCGTGCCAGGCAATGTCGCCACTGGAAACGGCATGCTCCATTCGCCGGCGATCCTCGGGGGAAGCCTGCTCGAGATACTCGTAGAGCAGCCACGAACCGGTCGTCCACACGTAGCGGCACGAACCAGACTGCCGCATTTCCTCGGCCACCTGATCGCCTGGGGAAAGAACTCGTAAAATACCGGTGAACGACAGCCGCCTGCGTGTCAATGAATCCGGCATCGAAATGACACTTGAACATGACCAGGACACGCTTGACCTCCCCATCAGGCGGCGCCTGCTGGGAGAAGGCTGGTCCGGCTGCGAGTCCGCCGCCCAGCGCAATTACAGATTTGATAAATTCACGACGCTGCATCGTATGCTGGCTCCAGGGCGCATGGTGGCGGCAAACCGCTTACCGCATACTGCGACTGGCAAGAATCTTACACGGACGAACGGCGGGTTACTGGGAACCCAGCTTCAGGAATGCTTTCTGTAGACCCGGGTCGCCACTACGCTGGCTTGGGGCGAATCCGAACCGAAGCTTCTGGTCTCAATTAATATCTCGAACGGGTTAAGAGAACCGTCTGCATTGCTGAACTGCCTCAGGAGCGGCCGCATCTCAACCTGGTCGAAGAGCGTGTCTATCGCCGCCTCGGTTCCGGCCATCGTCAGCCCTTCCGCCAGAAGAACCGATCCCGTGTTGTCGAGATTAGGAACGAATCCGATGACCGCGTAGGTACGATGCGAGGGTCCGTTCGCATCGTTTTCATAGACCGGAAGCTCTCCGGCCACAGGATGCCTGTTCACGATATGCGAGACATTCGGATGGGGCTGATATTCGAATTGGAAATTGAGCGTTTTCTCGAACAGCTCTGCCCAAGGATTGGAGAAACTGGACCCCAGAAGAATCACGTTCGCATCCTTCAGGTCGTCCATGTGCAGATCGCGCGAGTAACGCACCGTGAGCTGACCATGATTTGCCGCCGGCAAACGCGAGAATCTCATCACCGCGTTCAGATCTGTAACATTGGTGTAACGCTGCGCGTCCAGGTCTCTCATGTTCTGTTCATCGATGTTGTAGGGGCTCTTGAGAGACAGATAGTCACGATCGATATACTCCGACAGCGAAACCAGATGTCCCGTCAAATTCTGAATCATGACGATTCCATCGTCGGACGGAACAATGAGTGTCGGGCGGCTCTTGTCGAAGAGGCTGGCCCACAATCGGTCGGACGGATCCGCGGAATTTGTGGACACGCGATGCGCAATCACCCAGGCAATTGCCAGGCTGGCGAGAAGAACCAGGACTCCTAAGACAGGGACAAGCCAGCGAGGACGTCCGGGCTGTACCGTCACCTGAGCAGGCACGGTAGGCGCCACGGTTTCCAAAACGCTGCCAGTATCCGTTTCGCGCTCGGTTACCACCAACAACGGGCGCTCTTGAAAATGATTTGGGGAATATACGGGAACGTATTTTCCGCGGGGAATGCTGAGACGTAGCTCCTCTTCCCGGCCTTCTTCCAGGAAATATTGCTCCAGACGATTCCTCAGCTGCCGCGCGTAGTTCCTTACGATATTGTCTTCGCCGGGATGGTAACCCGGACGCCGCCCGAAGACGTGAACACCAATCTGATGTTCGCTGATCTCGGCGGTCTTACCAGTAATCTCGCGTTCACACACATAGAGAAGAAAGCGCGACAGTAGAGCCGACTTGGCAAAGCTACGGCTGGCGACGATGCGCTGAGCCAACTGCCAGCGCGGCTCAGTGGCCAGATTAGAAATCGATTTCCATGCCGAGGCGGTTGGCAAATCACCGTTGACGGCATCCTTTGAAGCCGACTCGAAATCTGGTAGTGAGACGTCGCTCTGGTTCATAGCGTCCACGCACGGAAGGTTAACAGATCCACGAGAAGAAACGGTAAAACTTGCTAAGTTGTTGTCCTGGCAAAATTTATTGAAAGTCTACGGAATTTTCCAACCGTGCTACACATTCCGGAAGAAGTAGAAATTCCATCGCTGCACCCGTCAAACACTCGGTGTAAACACAGGGTAGACCCCTTCCAAATCGCCTCGCCAAAGCGCCAACATGGGCCACTGCAGTCTTTCTGAGAGGCTTGACATGTCAAAGATTGGAATTGTTCCAGCTACCGATGCGCGTCCTGCGGCCGTGTCACAGTTTATTCATCCAGTAACAGATACGGTATCCACACCATGTTGGACTCAGGTACCCACCCGAAGTCTGATGGTCAGCCAGTCATCCGCGCCGGGATCCTGGGTTGGCATTCGCGCCCTCGTCCCTTATTGTC
>CAWFGM010000032.1:0-139502 GCA_963815175.1 uncultured Acidobacteriaceae bacterium | reverse complement strand
CCGTCCTCGTCTCGTCAAAGAGACGCAGGCGCGTGGACGGGCCAATCGGTTCAGCCGGCGTGAGATTTCCGGCCTGGCTGTGCTTCCCGATCAGGGGAGGTCGTGTTAACGAATCCCAGGGCGGATTCCGGTATCGCCGCTTTGCCTTCGAAAGCGGCATAGACCACCGGCAACAACAAGAGCGTGAGTGCGGTGGAACTGACCAGGCCGCCGATGACCACGATAGCCAGCGGGCGTTGAATCTCCGAGCCGGGTCCGGTCGCAAAGAGAAACGGCACCAGACCAAGCGCGGCTACGGTAGCTGTCATCATGACCGGCCGGAAGCGCAGCCTGGTACCTTCGCGGACAGCATCTGCCTGCGTCATGCCCTCCTCACGCAACTTGCGGATATACGAAACCAGCACCACGCCGTTGAGTACCGCAATGCCCCACAGCGCGATAAACCCCACCGAAGCCGGCACGGAGAGATACTCGCCGGAGATGAAGAGCCCGAGGATGCCGCCGATGGATGCCAGCGGCAGCACTGTAATGATGAGCGCGGCGAAGCGCAGCGACTGAAAGAGAATGAACAGCAGGAAGAAGATCGCCGCAATGGTGATCGGCACAATGATCATCAGGTGATGCAGGGCACGCTGCATGTTGTGGAACTGGCCGCCCCATTCGATGTAGTAGCCCGCGGGCAGCGGCACCTGGCGCTCCACCTTCTCCTGCAGTTCCTTCACGTATCCGCCCAGGTCGCGGTCCTGCACGTTGACGCCGACGACGATGCGGCGCTTGCCCATGTTGCGATTGATGAGGGCGGGCCCTTCCACCACCTTCACGCGCGCCAGGTCCTTGAGCGGAATGCGCGGTCCGTCCGGCGAGCTGATCTGGAGTTCGCGGATGTCCTCCACGCTGTCGCGGAGGTCTTCCGGCAGCCGCACCACCGCCGGCAAAGCGGCGCTCTCCTTCATAGATCTCCGTTGCGGCCTTGCCTGCGATCGCTGTCTCCATCACGTCATTTACGTCCGCAGCGTTCAGCCCGTAGCGCGCGATGGCCCAGCGGTCGATGTCGATGGCGAGATATTGCTGACCGCCCACGCGGTCGACGCGGGTGTCCTGCGTTCCGTGAATGCCGGTGGCTACTCTTGGCGATGTTATTCGCCTTTTCCACCAGCGTGTTCAGATCGTCGCCATAGAGCATGACGGCGACATCGGCGCGGACGCCGGAAACCATCTCGTCCACGCGATCGCTGATGGGCTGCGACATGACAAGGTTGATGCCAGGCAAAGCCGCGAGCCTTTCACGAATCTGCTCGGCAATCCTGTCCTGCGTCATGCCATGCGGCCGCTTGTCATAAGGAGTCAGAGATGCCAGCACGTCGGCCTCATTGGGGCCCGCTGGATCGGCAGGGGATTCCCCGCGGCCCAGGCGGGAGACCACGCGTTTCGACGCCGGGCACCTGCAGCATCAGCCGCTGCATCTCCTTTTCCATCTTGAGCGATTCATCGAGCGAGATATTCGGAACGCGATCGGCGTTGGGCGAAAGCGTACCCTCCTGCATCTCCGGAATGAACGACGTGCCAAGAAAGGGAAAGAGAGACAGGCGCCGCAAGAAGAGAACGATGACCGCGCAGACCATGATCTTGCGGTGTTGCATCGCCCAGCGCAAGTAGACAGTCGTAGGGCCTGCGCAGCAGGCGCACCAGCCAGGTGTCCTCTTCGAGCCGCCCTTCAGCAGGTACGAAGAAAGCACCGGCGAGAGCGTGAGCGAGAGAACCAGCGAGATGGCCAGCGCGATGGCGATGGTGTAGGCCAGAGGCGCAAACAGCTTGCCCTCCATCCCTTCCAGCGTCATCAGGGGCAGAAAGACGAGGATGATGATGGTGACGCCGAAGAGCACCGGCGTCGCCACCTCTTTTACCGCGGAAAACACCACGTGCAGCTTGGCGAACGTGTCTCCCGGCTGGTGATCGTGCTTCGCATGGCTGAGCCGGGCAAAGATGTTTTCCACCACGACGACGGAGCCGTCCACCATCAGGCCGATGGCAATGGCAAGACCGCCCAGCGACATGAGATTGGCCGACAAGCCGATGCTGTTCATGACCAGAAAGGTGAGAAGCGGGGTAAGCACCAGGTTGGCGCTGACGATGAGGCTGGAACGCAGATCGCCGAGAAAGAGAAACAGAATGACCACGACGAGGACAATGCCCTCGGCCAGCACTTCGGTCACGGTGTGGATCGCCGCATCGACCAGTTGTGAGCGGTCGTAATACGGGACGATCTGCAGGCCGCCGGGAATCATGTGCTTGCGATTGATCTCCGCGACGCGCTCCTTCACCCGGCTGACGATCTCTTTGGCATTTCCGCCGCTGGTCATCAGCACGACGCCGCCCACGGCTTCGGTGTAACCGTTCTTGATCATTGCGCCGTAGCGGACTTCCGTGCCGATGCGAACCTCTGCCACGTCGCGAATGTAGACCGGTGTGCCCTTGGTTTCCTTGAACACGATATTGCGAATGTCATCGAGATCGCGCACCAGGCCGACGCTGCGGATCAGATACTGTTCGGCGTGCTGCGGAAGACCCCTCCGCCGGCATTGGCGTTATTGTGCGCCAGTGCATCGCGCACGTCATTGATCGTCAGGTTGTAGTAGTGCAGTTTCTGCGGATCTACCAGCGTCTCGTATTGCTTTACGAATCCGCCGGTGGAGTTGATCTCTGCAACGCCCGGAATGGAGCGGAGCAGCGGGCGCACCACCCAGTCCTCCAGCGTGCGGCGCTGGATGAGCTCTTCACGGGTGAGCGGACGATGCGCGGCGCTCTCGTCAGGCAGTTCGAGCGTGTATTGATAGACCTCGCCCAGCGCGTTGGTGATAGGACCCAGCACCGGTGTTACGCCTTCCGGCATGCGATCGCGAAGTTCAGACAGCCGTTCCGATACCATCTGCCGTTCGCGAAACAGATCGCTTCCGTCCGCGAATACCAGCGTGATCAGCGAGAGTCCCGGCTTATTCAGCGAGCGCATATCGGTCATGCCCGGGCAGACCGGTCATCGCGATCTCGATGGGAATGGTGACAAAGCGCTCCACTTCTTCGGGAGATTTGCCCGGCGCCTCCGTCGCGATCTGCACCTGGACATTTGCGACATCCGGGAAATGCGTCGACGGACAGATGTTGCGCGGCGTTGATGCCGAAGCCCACCAGCACCAGGGCGACGACGACCAGGATGAGCCGCTGCCGAAGCGCGCCGGCAATGATGGAGTGCACCATCTACTCGCCCCCTTTGATCGCGTTCTGCTTGCGCTGATTGTTCAGGTGGAAGGCGCCTTCCGTGACGATTGTTCGTCCAGCCCGACACCGCTGAGCACCACGCGGCGATCGTTCTCCTCTTCTCCCAGGGAGACCTCGCGGAGCACATATTTCTGCGGGCCAGCCTGCACAAAAACGTAATCCTGGTTGTCTTCGCGCACGATGGCGGCGTTGGGCACGGTGAGTTTGCTGTCGGTGCGGCCGGTGAGGGTCATGCTGGCGAGTTCGTCGGGCTTGAGCACGCCGTCGCGGATTGGCAACATCCATGTGAACCTCTACGGTGCGTGTGGCCGGATCGACGATAGGCGAGACAAACGAGAGATGGCCGGTGATCTTCTGCTGTAACAGAGCGGGTATGCGCACCTGGACTTCCATATCCTTCTGCAATTGGCCGGCATCTTCCTCGGGCACGTTCGCGACGATCCACACGCTGGAGAGATCGGCGATGGTGAAGGCAGGGTCGGCCGGCTGCACCACCTGACCAATCGTGATCTCGCGCTTCAGCACGGTGCCGCTTCTGGGGCTGACGATGGGGTAGTCCGCGCTGAGCTTGCGGGTTGTTTCCAGCTGACGAATCTGCGTTTCTGTCATGCCTAGGCCGCGCAACTGGGTGCGGCACGACTCCAGCTTCGGTGTTGGCCTGCAGCACCTCGGCCCGGCGGCGCTCCAACTCGGCGCGGCCGATCACGTCCGCTTCCACAAGTTGCTCGGCTCGCTTCTCTGCGGCGTCCGCCAGTCCTCGCTGCGACGAAGCTTTGATCAGGGCAAGCTGCGTGTCGGAAAGATCGGTGCTATGCAGCGTGGCCAGAACGGTGCCGGGCTTCACTTTTTGGCCTTCAAAGACGCAGCAGTTCGAGAATGCGTCCGGCAACGGGAGAGCCCACGCGCGCGATGCGACGCGCATCTGTCTCAACATGCGCGGCCACCTGGAGCGTGCCGTCGACCTCCGTCATTTCAGGCGTGCCGAACTTCAGGTTCTCCGCCAGCGCGGGGGTGATCGATACCTCGTTGGGATTGGTGTGCCGCTCTGCAGCACTGGCTTTTTGTTTGCTCCTGCAACCCTGAGTGGGAACCAGGAGCAACCCGGCAACGAGCACCAAGCCCCGACACGGTGAGGCAAGCGGCGACGCAGCAAGAACGGCGGCGAGAAATCAAGCGTAATCATCAGGGTCGTACTCCGGGCGCAATCGCGCCAAGTTCTTCCAGATCCACCAGGGCAGACTGGCGGGCAAACTGCGCATCCACCAGATCGCCGCGGACGCCTTGCAGGACGCGCTGCGCATCCAGCACTTCCACGATGCCGCGTTCGCCAAAGCGGTAGGCAGCTTTGGCCGCATCCACCGCGCTCACGGCCGCGCGCAGCGAACCGGACTCCAGAGACGTGGCCTGCTGGTCGGCAAGCTGGTATTGCTCATAGGCGCGTTCCAGCGCGGAAACTAGCTCGAGGTTTCTCTCGTAGAGCACTGCAGGCCGACTGGGAAATTGCGGCTTTGGCTTCGCCGATCTGCCCCTGGCGCCGGTCCCATAACGGGATTGGTACGGTGAAGCCCGTGCGCCAGAAGCGGAGGTCGGGTTGGTTCTCGTACTCTGCAAAAGCGACGGGCTGCGGAATGCGCAGAGCCCGTTCGTGATCCAACGTGGCGATGGCCGCGTCGATATCGGCTCGTGATTGGCCGATGACCGGGTGTTTTTGCATCACCTGCTCCCTTAACTGATTCAGTGGCGGTAGCGAGATGCGTGGTTCGAACTCACCCTGGGGGTCGAGGTTTGCATTCAGGGGCCGGCGATGGTGACCCGCAGCAGTGCGATCGCGTTGGCGTATTCCAGTTGCGCGCTGCTCACTGCAAACTGTGCGCGGCCTAGTTCAGCCTCGGCGCGCGTTAGCTCCAGCCGGCCCTCTTCGCCGACATTTACCGCCACCTCCACGCGACGGCGCAGGTCTTGCACCAGCTGCAGATTTTCCTGTGCGTGGTCGATCTCTTCGCGGCGGCGGAGCGCGTTGTAAAAGGCATGTTTGGTATCAGCGATCACGGAGAGCGTAACCGCCTGCTCGGCAAAGCGGCTGCTCGCGACACCAGACTGCGCAACGCGCTGCCGGGTATGGCGCTCAGCCGGAATCTCGATTGTCTGGTACGCGGCATAATGCTGCAGGAGCCCGGGGATGCCGGGTATTGCAACTGGCCTTGCATCTTGGTGGCCTTCGAAAACCTCCAGGCTGGGGTTGCTGTACGCGCGTGCTGCACGGGCCGCGCCGGACGCGCGCCGGGTAATGGCCGCAGCCTCCTGCAACCGAGGGTTGTTTCGCATTGCCATGGCGATGGCGTCCGACAGGGATAGAGGAGTGCCATTCCCCGTCGAAGCGGGATTTACTCCGGCGGTTACCTGGGGAAGCGGAGCGTCGGGAATGGTGCTCGTCGCCTTCTGTTGCAGCGGGGCCATCACCGAGGCCTCCCCGGGCGCAAACTGGGCGCACAGAACGCAGCCTGGCAGAAGCACCGGCAATAGAATCAACCCGCGGAGTATCACGCTCCTGGTTGAGCAATCCATGCGCCAAACAGGAATCCCAAAATCCCGGTAATTTCCACGAAGCACGGCCGGATTAGTCCCATAAGGGACACCCCGGTGTTCCGAAAGGTACAACCGGCAGCCTGCGGTGAATGCCTTCTCCCGTAGTAAGCGCCGGGAAAGCAGCAAAGCACAACTTGGCTCTGGAAATGCACGCTTGCCATCCCGATGATTGCAAGCTTCCATCCCGCACCGCCGCGGCTGCGCGCGCTCGATAGCCATCCCTGGAGAGCGTGGGAGAATGAGGACATGTCTTCCTATCCGTCCAGCTTGCGCTCCAAGCGGGCAAAGGCATCGCTGATCGTGGTCCTGGTGATCGTGCTGGCGGTCTTCAGTTGGGTGGCGCCGGCGAACGCTCTGATACTGCACAATGTGCTGCACCACCTCAATATCCTGCCGTTCATGTTGGCGGGCATGTTCTTCGGCTGGCGGGGAGCGCTGAAGACGATCCTGCTAGCCACGGTTCTGCAGGCCCCTTCGATTTACCGTCACTGGTTTCAGGAGCCACTGGATGCGCAGGACCAGGTGGTAGAACTCACCACCTTTGGTCTGGCCGCGGTGATCGCAGGGCTGCTGGCCGACCGTGAACGCATGCAGCGCAAGCGCGTGGAAGATACCAAGGTTGAACTGGAGCATGTTTATAGCGAACTGCAGCAAAATATCGATCACTTGAAGAAGACGGAGCGGCTTACGGCGGCGGGGCAGCTATCGGCAAGCCTGGCCCATGAGATCCGCAATCCATTGGCAAGCATCAGTGGAGCGGCCGGCATCCTGGCTCGCGGGCAGGTTTCTGCGGAAGCGCGAGCCGAGTGCCTGGAAATTCTGACCAAAGAGTCGCAACGGCTGAATAAGCTGCTCACGAATTTCCTGGATTTTGCGCGTCCTCGCCTGCCGCGCATGCAGCCAGTGGAACCGCTGGAGATGGTTCAGTCTGTAACCGCCCTGGCGCAGCACGCGGCCAGCCGGCAAAAGGTGTCCCTCCAGGTACAGTCAGAAGGGCAGCCGCGAGAGATCGAGTGCGATCCCGAGCAGATCAAGCAATTGCTGCTGAATCTCATTCTTAACGCCATCCAGGCGACGGAGGGCGAAGGAACGGTCACCATCCGCACGCTTGTTTACGGAAGACCGCCTCTGCGTTGACGTCTGCGATCAAGGGAGCGGCATCGCAGCTCGAGGATCAGGAGCGCATCTTCGATCCATTCTTCACCACGAAGGAAAATGGAACCGGACTTGGCCTTGCGATCGCATCCAACATCGCCACCCAGCACGGCGGGACACTTACCTGTAGACCCAACGAGGGCGGGGGGAGCGTCTTTCGTTGGAGCTGCCTACCACCGCAAACTTCTCCGTGCAAAGAGCGAAGGCGGAGGTGTCATGAAGCGAAATCATATCTTTGTTGTCGATGATGACAGCAGCCTGCGCCGGGTCATGAAGATGCAGTTGGAGGAGGCAGGCTACGAAGTATCCCTGGCTGCTGACGGAGACCAGGCATGGAAGATGCTGAAGGAAGTGGAGCCTCAGCTCATCATCACTGACCTGCAGATGCCTACCACTGGGCTTGAACTTCTTGGCCGCATTGTCAAAGAAGGAATGCAAACGACGGTCATCGTCGTCACCGCATTTGGGACCATAGAGACCGCGGTCGAGGCGATGAAGATGGGCGCATACGATTACGTGACCAAACCCATCGATTTTGAAGCTCTGGTGCTTATCGTGCAGCGTGCCATGGAGCGCCAGAACCTGATCGAAGAGGTGCGCACGCTGCGCACAGCGCTTGATGACGGTATGGCTTTTCGGGAATTGTTGGCCACTCCAAAGGTTTCCTGCGCGTGCTCGATCAGGCTGCGCGTGTCTCCCAGAGGAACACCACGGTGCTCATCCAGGGGGAAACGGGAACAGGCAAAGAAATCGTCGCGCGGGCCATTCATCACAATAGCCGCCGAAGCAGCCAGCCTTTCGTGCCAATCAATTGCGGTGCAATCCCCCGGGACCTGGTGGAGTCGGAACTCTTCGGCTATGTGCGTGGCGCCTTTACGGGCGCGCTGGCAAACAAGGCCGGCCGCTTCGAGGCGGCGGATGGGGGCACCGTTTTTCTGGACGAGGTCGGCGAGCTTCCCCTCGAGGCACAGGTCAAGCTCCTGCGGGTGCTGCAGGAGGGTGAAGTGCACAAGCTTGGGGCGAACACGCGGTAAAGGTGGACGTTCGCGTCATCGCGGCGACCCACCGCGATCTCTCGGCAATGGTGGAAGACGGAACCTTCCGCGAAGACCTTTATTACCGGCTGGCCGTTGTTCCCCTTAGGATCCCCGCCCTCAGGGAACGGCGTGAAGACATTCCGGAGCTGATCGACACCTTGTTTCAACGAGCCAAAGAACGGCACAGGCTGCTTGATGTGCGTATGGCGTCCGCGGTGCATCAGCGGCTGATTTCGTATCGCTGGCCGGGCAATGTGCGTCAGCTGGAAAATGTGCTGGAACGGCTGCTGGTCCTATCATCTGCGGACCTGATCACGGTGGAAGACCTGCCGGAGGAGTTGATCCCATCCTCCACGGGTACGGCTATCCTCTGGCCGAACCTGCCTGAGGACGGTATCAGCCTGGAGGCAATCGAGCGCGACCTCATCAGCCGTGCCTTGGAGAAGTTCGATGGAAATCAGACCCAGGCGGCGCGTTACCTGGACATCAGCCGCCGCACGCTGATCTATCGCATGGAGAAGCATGGCCTCGCCCCTGTCGATTCTGAAACCTCTGAGAATCCCCTGTAAGGCGACAGCGCCTATCGTTTCGATCTACAGCAATGGTGAAACCGCGGTAACGCCCGGTCGTGCTAGACTGACGCGAATTCACGTGATCAATCGACGCTCCTTTCTCGGCCTCGCTGCAGGCACCGCCTTCTCTGCTGCTTCCCCAAGACTTTGGGGGCTTGGGCCGTTGCCCATGCCACCCGCGAAGGGTGAGGTGGAGAAAAAGCTGGACACCTTTACCGCAGACTATATGCGCGTGATGAATGCTCCGGGGATGACCCAGGCGCTCACTGATACCAAGGCAACCATCCGCACCGCGGGCTACGGCTTTGCCAATGTCGACTTGAAGACTCCGGTCACCGGCGAGCATCTCTTCCAGATCGGATCAATTACCAAATCATTTGTGGCCCTGATCCTGCTCCAATTGCGAGATGAGGGCAAAGTGGATCTTCACCGGCCGGTGCTCGAGTATCTACCCTGGCTTCCGGTGACCATGCCATATGGTCCCATCACCGCGCATCATCTGTTGACGCATACTTCCGGGCTTCCTGATGCGATCGCCATTTTTCAGAGCGATCCCAGCGCCCGGCATGCGCAAGGGTTTGAGCCCGGCTCTCACTTCCACTACTGCAATTTAGGCTTCGCCATCCTTGGCCAGCTTATCGAGCGGCTGGATGGCAAGCCATGGTATCAATGCCTGCAGGCGCGCATGCTCACGCCGCTGGGGATGACGGCGACTGCCGCGGTGATCACGATTGAATCGAGCGCGCGCAGTGCCACCGGGTATCAACCCTTCTTTGATGACCAGGTTTACCCGCGCCAGGGGCGGCTGGTCTCGAGGCCACCGGAAGTTTTCGCTAACCCGGCAGGCAGCATCGCGTCGCAGCCTGGTGATATGGCACGCTATCTGCGCACCCTGCTCAACAGTGGACAGGGAGCGAACGGGCGCATCGTTTCCGCGGAGGGCTTTAGGTTGATGTCGACGCCGTACATCAAGGCTCCGGAATTCAGCCCCAGCGCCTCTTACGGTTACGGCATTGCCGTCGATGTCCTGGACGGGCATAAAATCCTGCGCCACACGGGCGGGATGAATTCCTTTGCCTCCTCCATCCACGTGGATCTGGACGGAGGGGTTGCCGCTTTCGCTTCGATCAATGCGATGCAAGGCTACCGGCCGACGCCGGTCACGCAGTATGCGGTTCAGTTGCTGCGCGCCGAGAAGGAAGCTACGTCCCTGCCTGCGGTGGTAGCGCTCGCCGATGCAACGCAAGTGAATAACGCCAGCGAATACGCGGGCGTCTTCCGCAGCGGGGACGGCAGGGAATTACTCTTCAAGGCGGATGGTACGAGGCTCCTGCTGGTGCACGGGGGCGAGGAGATTCTCTTGCAACGCGGGCAGGGAGATTCGTTTGTCTCCACTGTGCAGGGTTCGTTTTCCGACTACAGCTTTATCTTTGGGAGAGAGCACAGCAAAACGGAAAAACCTGCGGATCATGACGCTGCGCCGTCGCCTCCCGCGCTTGTAGTGGAGGTCGGTTATGGCCCTGATTGGTACACCAACTCAGCGTACCGAGGGGATCGGGAGTTTCCTGTCCCGCCCCAATACAGCGCCTTTACGGGTCATTATCGAAGCGACGGCGGCGACGATATGCGGGTTTTTGCGCGCAAGGGCCGGCTTTGGCTTGGGGACTTGCCGTTGAATGAGATCGGCGGGTCGCTGTTTCGCGTGGGAGAGGATGCGTGGTCTCCCGACACTGCGGAGTTCCTGACTGTTGTGAACGGCAGGGCGAGACTGCTTCGAGTCATCGGAGAGGATTGCTGGAGAATCGAGGTCGGTTCCTAGAGGTAAGGGCTTGATCGTTCAGGAGCACGGGCGCGGGATCCGGCATCCAACGCCTGATTTGGCGGGGACTTAGCAAATGCGATCGTGCCCCCGCCGGTGCGAGCGAGCTTTTGAGGGCAAGATCGATTAAACTGAAGTTTGCAACACTTTACTGCCTTTGGCTTGATTCCAAAAATCCATTCCAGCCGCGCACGGTTCGTGCTTGCGGCAATAATCTGCCTTCTGGTGGGGAATGTCTACTCCACATTTGGACAGACGGTGCCGAAGGTCTCGAAAGCGAGCGCTCTTCCGCCGGTCCCCTCCATCGAAACTTCCCCCTCAGCGCCTGTATCGCTCAAGCAACAGGCCCACGTCACTATTCCGCGGCTGCCGGGTGAGCCCACGCTGAGTGACTTTCTCACCGACCCAGTGCATTCGCAGGCGGCGCGGACCATGCTCCGCGTGAGCAACTTTGTTGAGCGTTACCCCGAGGACGGTGCTCCTGTCAGCGAGCCGACCGTTGCCTACCTGGGCTACACCCGCGAATACCTCTTCGTAGCTTTTGTGTGTAAGGACAAAAGTCCGCCTCTTATCCGGGCGCACATGCTGGCCCGCGATTCGCTGGGCGACGACGATTCTGTGGAGGTGATGCTCGATACCTTTAACGACCAGAGACGCGCTTTCCTGTTTCGCAGCAATGCGCTCGGCATTCAGGCAGACGGCCTTTACAGCGAACAAAACGGCACCGACTACTCGTTCGACACCGTGTGGGACACGTGGGGTAAACGGACGCCGTCCGGGTACGTTGTGCTCTTCCGCATTCCTTTCTCCAGCCTGTATTTTGCCAAGGCGGCTGCGGGCGAGACCCGGACCTGGGGCATCATCCTGGAGCGCAACATCTCTCATGAAAACGAGTCGGCTTATTGGCCGCAGAGCAGACATAGCATCGCGGGTTTGCTGACGCAGGACATCGCCGCGGACGGTTTCAGCGATGTCGAGCACGGCCAGAACCTTCAATTCGAGCCCTATGCGCTTGCCCGCAACCTGCGGCAATTGGACACCATCAACCCCGACGACCCGTATTTTCAAGACAAACACCTGCAGGGCTATACCGGCCTGGACGCGAAGTTCATCCTGCACAACAGCCTGGTGCTCGATACCACCATCAATCCTGATTTCAGCCAGGTGGGCGTGGACAATCCGGCTACGCCGAACCAGCGCTTTCCTCCCTACTTCGCTGAGGTGCGGCCGTTTTTCATCGAAAACAGCAGCTACTTCATGACCCCGGTGAGCCTGTACTACACCAACAACATTGTTAAGCCGCAGTACGGTGCGCGTCTTACCGGCAAACTCGGCCCGTGGGCGTTGGGGCTGCTCGGGGTGGATGATAGGAGCCCCGGAGAGGCCGTTCCGCCCGGCGATCCCGAGTACAACACGCGCGCCTATTTCTACGCCGGCCGGGTGAATCGCGACGTGGGCTCTCTGTCCAATGTCGGCATCATTTACGCCGACCGCGAATATCTGGATTCTTTCAATCGCGTGGGCGGCTTCGATTATCGGGCGCGGTTGCAGAACAGATGGACCTTGACCGGGCAGGCCGTTACCTCGGCCACGCAAAACGTCAGCAACTCCACGCAAGGCGAGCAGGAATGCGAGGCGCTTACCTTAACCTGTAGCGGCCAAACCTATTCCCAGCAGGTGAATTATTCCGACCTGCATCGCAACTGGTGGGCCGCATACAACGATACGTCCGCCGGTTACGTCACTGACACTGGATTTTTTCGCCGGCCTGATGTGCGGGAACCTAATGGGTACTACAGCTATACCTTTCGTCCGCGGCAGGGACCAGTTTTATCCCATGGGCCAAGCATCTACAGCGAACGCATATGGGATCACAACGGTATTCCGCTGGATTTTTACATTAACCCTGCTTACAGCGTTACGTTCAAGTATCGAACGAGCATTTCCGCCAATGTCGAGCTGGGGCAAGACCGATTGCGGCCGATCGATTATTCCACGCTGCCGCAGAATGTTGAATATCACAGTCACACCAGCGGAGTTAATTTCTACACTTCTCCCGTGCCTTATATAGCGATCGGCGGCGGGATTTACACGGGTACGGTGATCAACTACTCGCCGCCGGCCAACGCTGGTCCGGGCCCGGTTAACGTGACGTCACCCAACCTTAACGTGGAAGTAAAGCCCATCAGCTCTGTCGATCTGCAAAACAGCTATGTGTATACGCACTTCACTGACCTTGCCCACGGCAATGTGGTCTATGACAACCACGAACTGATCTCACGCTGGAATTACCAGATGACGAAGGCCCTTTCCTTCAACCTTATCGGCCAGTACGTGTCCACTCTGCCGAATCCGCAGTACACCAGCCTGGCGAACTCCAAGACACTTTTTACGGATGCACTACTCACCTACCAGCCGCATCCGGGTACGGCAGTTTATTTCGGTTACATAGGGAACTTCGAAAACCTAAACCGAACCTTGTGCACCCGGGAGGCGGATGGGCTTTGCAACCCTGATGATCCGATTTTGCCGCCTACCTACTCGTCGCTGCTGAACACCAGCAAGACGATCTACGTAAAGGTCAGCTATCTGCTGCACTTTTAAGTTCCCCAGCGTGGGACTTCACGGCAGCAATCGACAGCAGTCTTCCCCAAGAATCTTGAGACACCACGGTAAGGCCGGCTAGCTTGAGTTCGCGACATAGCCAGTCGATCCCCAAACGTAGTTTGCGATAGCTGCTCTTGTTCAGCAACCAGTCCCCACCGTGACGGGTGTGCACCAGATCGTAAACCACGACCGACTCCTTGTTCTCGAACTCGAGAAAACACATCATGATCGTGTTGTCATCGCTGCGCACTGGAATAAAGCGATCGGTCCCATGGAGTTCCGTAGTCAGGTCGCGGTAGGTGATGACAAGCATTCCGCCCGGATGCAGCGTGTCGAACACCGCGCGAAACAGGGTGCTCACGTCGCTCTTGCCGGGCAGGTGTGTCAACGTGTCGCCCATGCACACAATGACAGTCGCCTGTCCAGCGGGCACCAGCGCCGGCAAATCTCTTAGGTCTGCTTTCTCTGTTTGAATCGGGAGGTTGCTTGCATGGGAGCGTACTTCCTCCAGCAGCTCGGCGCTGGTGTCGATTGCGATTACCGGAGAAAAGCCAAGCTGTGCAAGGGCTATTGTCTGAAAGCCCGATCCGCATCCCAGATCTACCGCGAGGGCACGCTCTGGCTTGTCTTTGAGAGGCCCCAGCGTTCGCGAGAGGAACGATTTTTGCTCGCTTGCTCTTTCGTCGAACGACGTACCGAACATCCATGTGTAATGCTTCGATAACAGGCGCTCGTAATGCTCGCTCACCGTGGCCATGGCCCATTGTAAAGCTACACGGTGAGCAGTTCCTCGTAGAAGCCGCCGATTTGGCGTTCCCTATCGACGAAGTGAATCTCCAGGATCCAGTGCCGTTCGTCGCCATTCTCATCGCGGGAACGCATTGCTAGATGGCTTTCGGGATGAACGTAGAGCGTCACTTTATCGTCAGAAATCTTTTCGTGCGGGAAATGTCCAATTAAATGTCCCGCGATCGGTCCTCCAAATTCCCATCCGAATTTCTCTGCCAGGGATGCGGCGTAGTGAAAGAGCTCATGACTGGTGATCGCCGGGGTCTCGTCGAAATGCCGTTTCCCCTCAGCAAATGCCAGGCCGACATCGTGCTTCATTTTGAGCTTGAGGGGATCGGAGCCGAGGACAAAGGTGCGGCCAAAATCAGCTTCCCAGTGCTCGAAGACCGGCCCCAGATCGAGGAAGAGGATGTCGTCGGTTCCGATCATCAGGTCTGGTGGATTTTCCGCGTAGGGGAGCAAGGTATTCTTGCCCGCGCGAACGATTCGTTTGTGCCAGTAAGTGGTGATGCCAAACATCTCCTTGGCCAGCGCATAGATATCCGCGTTGAGAGTTTTCTCGGTGATGCCGGGGCGGATCAGGCCGCGCGTGTCTATTTCTTCGAATAGCCGCACTGCCTTGGCTTGAGCTTCGAGGAGCTCTTTGGCCCGCGTCTCTTCCGGCCACTGTTGCGCAGAGTTTGTCATGCGTCATTATGACCGCGGGTGAAGCCTTGAATCAATTGGCGGCTGGGCTAAGCCAACTTCACAAAATGCATGGCCGCCGAGTTCATGCAGTAGCGCAGTCCAGAGGGGCGAGGGCCGTCATCGAAGACGTGTCCCAGGTGAGCGTCGCATAAGCGGCAGGAAACTGCCGTGCGCTCCATGCCTAGGCTTCGATCTGTTATCTCCACCACGTTCTCCCTGGCGATCGGCTCCCAGAAGCTTGGCCATCCGGTGCCCGATTCGAACTTGGTCTCCGAGCTGAAGAGAGCCGTGTCGCAGCAGATACAGCGGTAAAGGCCGTGGTCGTGCAGATTCCATGTATCCCCGGTATAGGGGCGCTCAGTTCCCGCCTGGCGAGCTACCTGGTAAGAGATCGGAGATAAGAGCTTCTGCCATTCGGCGTCTGTCTTGACGACGCGCGCGAGCTCTTGTTTGCCGGTTTTCTTGCCGTTCGCACCGAACTCCACAATAGTCACCATGCCCGGCGTCTTGGAGCGGCCGCCTGCGGCCGATGCTGTCCTCGGGCTTTGCAGAGACCAGAGTGCAAGCGCTCCGCATGCACTCGCCGAGGTGATCAGGAAGGCGCGGCGGCTAGGGCGCTGACGATCTGTATTTTCCGGATGCTCTTTCATAAAGTTATGCCTCTCGTTCCTTGCACGATTTCGTCCGCGAAGGTCCTTTAACCGAAGGTGAATGAATAGGCCCGTACTCCCGGCGTAAGAAATTCTATGCGCAAGGTACGGTCGTGAATACTGCCATGCTGGCGAACCAGTTGATAGAGGCGATTTTCCGTCACTACGCCGTATCCGTCTGCGCCGGTGTCCACTCCGTGATCGGCGCCCGGGGCGTGGCCATCGAGGGTGATGCGGAAGCGGACGGGCTTTCCATCCGTTCCCGGCCCCAGAACAAGGTGAAGGTCGCGCGCGTGAAAGCGAAACGAGATACTGGCCCCTGCGTCCAGCGAGGTTGCGACCTGGTCCTCGTCCTTCCATTTACCGGCCAGGGCCCATTGGTTAAGGTCCAGTACGGCTGGGGCTCGATAGAGCTTCGGATCATCCTGATCGAATCCCCCAGGTGAGGCGAAGTTCTGCGCTCTTGCGTATCCGATGTAGGTCTCGGGAGATTGCACATCGTCCGAATCGGGCGCAGCCTCGGCGCCGCTGGCCGCTATTGGGGTTGCAGTGCCGGGCGGAGGAGCATGGTTGGCCTCCTCCAGGAGTGTGCGAATCCACTGCTCCGACTCGTCATAGGCGCCCTCGCCAAAGTGGTGGAAGCGGATACGGCCGGTGGCATCGACAAAGTAATCAGCCGGCCAGTACTCATTGTTGAAGCTGCGCCAGATGCGGTAGTCATTGTCCATCGCGACGGGGTAAGTGATGCCAAGATCCTTCACTGCTTTGCGGACGTTCGCTTCGTCCTTCTCGAAAGGGAACTCCGGGGTATGGACGCCGATGATTACCAGGCCGCTGTCCTTGTATTTCTCATTCCAGGCCTTGATATAGGGCAGCGTGCGCAGGCAGTTGATACAGGAATAGGTCCAGAAATCAACCAGAACCACCTTGCCGCGGAGCAAAGCTGGGGTGAGCGGTGGTGAATTGATCCAGAGCGTCGCTCCGGAGAGATCGGGAAGGACTGCGGGCGCGTTGCCTGCACCGATTTCAATGGTCTGATTGACGACAATCCGCTTTGCGGCGGGATGGAAGCGGTCGACCAGACGCTGTTCGAGACCAGACGTACTTGCCAGAGAAAGACGGGTGAGTACGCCGCGGTCCAATCCGAAGGCAGCCGCGGCTACCGCAGCAAGCACGGCAGCACCGAGAACGCGGCGAATCCATTCCTCCGCACCCAGAGAGCGCTTCATGGCGGCGAAGGCTCGGCCGCCGGCAAGGAGGGCGACGGCCAATGAAGTCGCGGCTCCAGCTGCGTAGCTTAGTAAGAGTATGGCGGTATGGGCGCTGGCGCCTTCCAGGGCTGCCCCGGTAAGAATGAGGCCTAGAATCGGCCCGGCGCAGGGCGCCCAGAGCAAGCCGGTACCAACGCCAAGCAGGAAGGAGTTGAGGACGGTCGCATTGGCATCGGAGTTTTTGGAAAGGCGGTTGCCTAACCGGACCAGCGGACGGGAGATGCGATCGGCTAGCGAAGAGAAGAGCAGGGTAAGACCAAAGATGGCAAAGAGCACCAGCGCGGCGATGCGGCCGAACTGGTTGGCTCGGACTGCCCAGCCTCCGCCCACGGTGGCGAGGCTGGCGACCAGGGCGAAGGTGACTGACATCCCCGCGAGCAGAGGTAGGCCGCTCCTGCGGAAGGGCTGGTCGGAGCGCGCAAAAACAAATGGCAGCACGGGCAGGATGCACGGGCTCAAGATCGTGAGAACGCCACCAAGATAGGCCAAGAACAGGAGGAACATTTGTTCACCAAGGGCTCATATCCAGCTCTATTCCAGGCCAGAACGATGGATCCTGTACTGAGATCACTGAATGCCCAAAGAAGTTACGAAAATTGGAGTTTTTAGTTTTCCAGGGGGAAGAGCGTCGCGGGCTTCAGAATTCGATTCTTCCCTGGAAGGCGATCATGCGCGGTGAGCTGTCGCCCCCTAGCCCCACCCCCAGTAGTCCGGTGGGAGGCGAGATCGTGCTGGTCAACGCGCCAAATCCCGTTTGCGTGGCCGGTTTGCCTGGAGTGCCTGCTTGATTGGTAGGCAGAGCAAAGTTGGGATGATTGAAAAGGTTGAAGAATTGCGTATCGAAGCGAAAGCTTGCGTGCTCGGTGAGCTTGACTTTTTTGGTCAGGTAAAGCTCGGAGTAAGTGAAATGAGGTCCACGATAGTTATTGCGGCCTGAGTTTCCAAACTGGCAGTTGATGGTCGAATCCCCACCGGCACAGGCGCCGGTGCTGGGATCGACAACCGAGACAAAGGCGTCCGGGTTGAGCCACTGAAGGCTGCCGGGCTGCGTCACCCCGGAGACGGGAGACTTGCGATAAAGCGGGACGCCGGGTACCCGGTTGGCGTATTGCGGCCCGCTGCCCTGAAAGACGCCGTTGTTGTTCGCCGTGTAGGGGGCGCTCACCACGCTGAATGGCAGACCGCTGTGCAGGAATGCGGTCTGCGATACCTGCCAGCCGCCGAATGCCTGCCTCAAGAGTGCGTGGCCGGAATGAAAGGGAATCTCATAGATGCCAAAGGCGGAGAGGTTGTGACGAACGTCATAGTCACAGTTGCCGTATTCCTTGCGCAGATCGCCGGGTAACGGATAGAGGATGCCGAGACTGGAAAACGGAAGCAGGCCGCCATTCGATACTTCGTCGAGGCAATGGCTGTAGGTGTAGTTTCCGCGCAGCGTCAGGCCGCCAAATTGCTTGGTGGCGCTGGTTTGCAGGCCGGTATAGTTGCTGCCGGCATCGGTGCGGAATTCGTTTACGTTGCCGAAGCGCTGATCGAGCGGCTGCTTATAGGCGAAGGGCGCGAAGCATCCATCGCAGACCGTCTGATATCCATTCAACTGCACCTGGTATGGCTCGTGCACGGCGCGGGTGCCGACATAGTCGATGCGCAGCGCACCGCGCGCTCCTAACTCGCGCTCCAGGCCCAGGCTCCATTGCAGAAAGTATGGAGTCTTCAGCGTGCCGCTGGGGAAGGTGTTGAGGTTGACTGCCAGGGGACAGGTAGGAGCACCGGCAGGCAGCCCGATACACGGAGCACCACCCGAATGGAAAACGGTCTGGAAAGATTGGTTGGCCTGCGCGGTCGCATCGACTGCACTGCTCTGGAACTCCGGGTGCGATGCCGACGCCGCCAACCTGTCCGTTGATCCCGCCGACGAACACCGGTGCATACGGAGGGTTGGTCGGCGCCGAGGTCAGCGATCTGCGCCGGGATGATGTCGTTGAAGACGCCGCCGCCTGCGTGGACCGCCATCTTATCGGACACCTTGTAGGCCATCGAAGCACGCGGCTGCCAGCTCAGGAGTGGCGTGCCCGGGAAGAGCGTGCGCACGTTCGTCTGGATCGCCTGGTTCAAAGGCTGAGTGACATCGTGGCCCATGTTGAGAAACGATCCTGCCGGCCGCGCAAACAGGCCATGCTGATTGACTGGATTTCCATTCCAGGTCACGCGCAGCCCGGCGGTCAGGGTCCATCTCTGGCTGGCCTTGAAGGTGTCCATGGCGTACATGTCGAGGTTGCCCAGGGCGATGCGCTCCTTTTGCGTAACGGGAAAGCCGGCCGTCGCCGTGGATGCAGCGCCGTAGGTGAACTGCGCGAGATCGTTGTAGGTCACGCTGGGCACAACCCCTTCGCCGAGATCGTAATCACTCACGTCCAATCGGCGGGAGTTCTCTCCGAACTTGAAGCTATGCCGTCCACGGGTCCAGATGAGATTGTCGTTGATCTGCCATTGGGTAACTTTGCGGCCCTGGGTATAGGTCTGGTCGTTGCCGCCGAGGGTGGTAAACGGCGCGTTCGAGCTGCCCCCGGCCAGCACGATGGGGAAGATCTGCAGCACCTGGTCGTAGTTGTTGGGAAGAAAGAGGCTCGAATACCAGCTTGCGCCGGGGTTGAATTGATTGACAAGATTCGCCGTGAAGAGATGCGTGTAGCCGAGTACGAGGGTCCGCTGCGGCTGCGGCGAGTAGGAGTTGAAGATGGGATTGATGCCGTCGGTATAGGCAGCCTGCAGGCCCGTGTCCTGCTGGAATCGATACCACACGCTGTTGTTCGTGTTGAGCGTGTGGTCGATCTTGACCACGATCAGGTTCTCGCTGTCGCTGTTGTTCAGCGACTGGGTGCGTTTGTTGGCGCAACCGGCGCCGTTGAACAGGTTGGTCGGGTTCTGGGTTCCGGGTAGCAACACTCCGTTCTCGTCCAGGGGACAGGTGAGCACGGGCGTCGGTGTGCCCGCGGTGTTGCTGTAGAGCCCGAACATCTTCTGGTAGAACGCTACTTCCTCGGGCTGGGCCGGCAGCATGGTTCCGTTGATCGGATCGGTCCCGCCCTGCGGCAAGCTGCTGCAAGCACATATTGCTGATAAGCGGGCGACGGCACGGTGGTGCGAGCGAGCAGGGGAAGGGCGATGCGGATGCCTTCGTAATGCCCGAAGAAGAAGAGCTTGTCTTTCAGGATGGGCCCGCCAACGCTTACGCCAAATTCGTTCACCGTCGAGCGTGGCTTTCGGGCAATGTTGCCCGGAGTGTCGTTGGCGTGAAGAAAGTAGTCGGTGGCGTTGAGCAGGGAACCGTTCCATATCTCGTACAGGTCTCCATGGAAATGGTTGGATCCCGACTTGGTGAAGTAATTGACCTGCGAGGCGCCGTATCGTCCCTGATCGACGGCATAGGAGTTGGTGTTCACGGTCGCTTCCTGCAAAGCGTCCAGCCCGATGACGAGGTTGGTGGAGAGGCCAATATTCAGTCCCAGGAAAGGATCGTTGGCGTCGAAACCGTCCAGGATGTATCCATTCGAGGTGGCAGGCAGTCCATTGAACTCGACGTTGCCATAGCCACCGGCGGCCTTGGCATCGTTCGACGATCCCGCCGTGTTCATCAAAGCGCCCTGCGCGAACTGCGCGATATAGGTAAGGTCCTGCCCCGGGTTGGGCAGGCTCTTGATGGTCTTCGCGTCCAGAGTGGTCGATGTATTCGGGTTCTCAAGGCTCATCAGCGCAGATTGCCCCGTCACTTCCACCGATTGCGAGGCTGCCGCGGGAGACAAAGTGAAATTGACCAGCGCGGTTTGCCCCACAGACACGATCGTAGGTTGCGACCGGCCGAGGCCGAATCCCTGGGCATGCACTTCCATCCGGTAGGTTCCCGGGTTCACTTGCGAGAAGAGGAAGCGTCCCTCCGGGTTGGTCTGGACCTCGCGGACGGAACCGGTGTTTACATCGGTGGCCTTGACCTGGGCATTCGGAATCACCGCGCCGCTGGGGTCGAGGACGCTCCCGGCGAGGGCGCTGCTGGTGCCGCTCTGCGCCCAGGCATTAACCATGGTTAACACGAGCAAAAAGGCTAAGGCTGTCCTGGCGATTTTGCCGAGCGTCATGGGGGCTCCGGTCTGCCGTTGGCGAGGGAAGGCTTGGCCTTGATTTAGGCAAGCCTAACTATTAGGTACGCCTAAAATGGATTCGTGTCAAATTAGGGACTGGAGGTTCAGCCATGGCGGCGCGGCGTCCACCGAACCCGAACAGTGAATCTGTGGACAATTACCTCAAGGCCATTCTGCTTCTGGGCGGACCTGAGGAGAACCGGGTGGCCAGCAATGCTCTGGCGCGCAGGCTGGCCGTGGCCCCCGCCTCGGTGACGAATATGCTGCAAAAGCTGGCCGCAGGCTCGCCTCCACTGGTCGAATACGAGCGGCATCGCGGTGTTCTGCTATCCTCCGCGGGGAAGAAGCGCGCGGTGGAAGTGGTGCGGCACCACCGGCTGATCGAGACTTTTCTTTATGAAGTACTCGACTATCCCATCGACGAGGTGCATGAAGAGGCTGAGCGCCTGGAGCATTTCATCTCCGAACGATTTGAAGAGCGCATCGCGGCCAAGCTTGGGCATCCGAAGATTGATCCGCATGGACATTGCATTCCGGAGATGGACGGCGCGATGCCGCGGGAGAACTCGATCCAGCTCACCGACGCTATGCAGGAAGGGGTCTATATCGTGGACAGTGTCTCCGACCACAATGCCCGCACCTTGAAACTACTGAAGGAGAACGGCATTGCTCCTGGGGTGAAGCTTCGCTTGCGGGAGAGCCCCTCGATCAATGGCTACGCAGTCTCGGTTGGCCGTTCTTCCAGAATTTTGAACCTGCAGGAAGACGCGGCCGATAGCATTCGGGTGTGCGTCCTGGGTAAACCATGACCTTTCGCTCGAAGTTGCTTGCGACTCTCTTTGCCGTTGTCCTTTTGTCCGCGCCCAGCCCTTCCGGCGCAGACTCCGGCTCCGCCATCGCACCCCACCAGCACACCCTACGCCGGCGACCTCAGCATCTTCGAGGAGCCCGGCCGTGACCAGCGCCTGCAGATCGATCGCGTCATGGATCTGCTGCATTTAAAGCCTGGGAGCACCATCGCCGACATCGGCGCCGGGGGCGGCTGGTTTAGCGTCCGCGCCGCCCGCCGCGTCGGGCCCAAGGGCCGCGTGATCGCCGAGGACATCAACCCTAAAGCCATCACGTATATCCAGCAGCGCGCGCAACGCGAGCACCTGGCGAATATCGTTACGCTACTCGGCACACCCGACGATCCGAAACTCACGCCCGATTCCCTCGACGCCGCGCTCATGCTGAAGGTCTACCATGAGATTGCGCACCCCCTGCTCGTGCTCGCCAATCTGCGCGCGGCGCTCAAGCCGGGCGCCCGTTTCGGCATCATCGATCGCAACGGCAACGGCGCCGACCATGGCCTCAAAGAGTCGATCGTGCGCGAGGAGGTCGAGCACGCCGGCTTCCGCCAAGTCGCGCGCTACGATTTCACCAAGGGTGATGGCCAGGATTACTTCCTCATCTTCGAGAAGCGATAGAACGTGAGGTTAGTCGAACCGCTTCGATGCAAATGACTGGAACGCGTCGACTACTATCTTCGGCAACTGATCACGATTTTGCTTGGTCAGGAGTTCGTGTCCTGCGCTAGTGACGGGAATCAGTTCGGTGGGGGCCTGAATGAGTTTTAATGCTGCAGTCATTTCGTCGATGGAGCCGAAGCCGTCCCGAGTACCGTGGACGAAGAGTGCCGGGACCTGCAGGCGAGGGAAGTGCGCCGTCCGCAACTCAGCGGGTCGTTGTGGCGGATGGAGCGGGTAGGAGAGCAGCAGCAGCCGATCCACCAGAACGGGTTCGCCGGCGGCCAGCATCGAGGCTTGCCGCCCTCCGTAGGAATGCCCGCCGAGGAAGATACGGCCCGAAGTCTGCCGCCGCATGGATGCGACTGCTGCCCGAAGCCCTTGTTGGTCACGTTCCGCACTGCCGCGCGGCGGCCCGGAGGGTCGCAACTGGCGAAAGGCTAGATCGCAGCGGAGGACGGTCCAGCCCGAGGCGCTGAAAGCATCCGATAGCGTCACCAGAAGCGGAGCGTTGCAGTTCGACCCCGCACCGTGGGTCAAGACGAGGCAATCTCTGTCGGGACCATCGGGCCATGAACGAACCCCCGAACCGGCACTTCATTCGGCGAATCGTCGCGAAACTCCTGGTAGTTACTCATATTGGGTGTCCGGATTTAGAGCCATACATCGCTGGGGGCCGTTCGTTCTCCCCCGTGGCTGCCGGTGTTCGGGGTTCCCCGCGGTTCGACCAGGATCAGCTTGGTTTCTACGACCGCAAACGGCTTGTGCTCCACTCCTTTAGGAACGACGAACATCTCTCCCGGCTTCAAGTCGACCGCGCCATCTCTGAAGTCAATTCTCAGATGCCCGTCGAGGACGATGAAGGTCTCATCTGTATCCGGGTGATGGTGCCAAACAAAGTCTCCCTCCAGCCGGGCGACCTTGAATTGATAGTCGTTCATCTCCGCGATCACTCGGGGAGACCATTGCTCGGAGAGACGCTCAAACTTGTCCGCAAAATTAATCGGAGTGTAAAGTTGCATGCCGGCCTCCATCGTCAGACGCATCGCTCATGACTATCTTATGCGGAAGCTGACGCGAGATCGCACTGCCATGGAACCCACCCAACGGGCACTACAATAGGAGTTATCTATGAGCACACCCATTCATCAAATTCCCGTGCGCCGCATCACCGGCGAAGACACCAACCTCGGTGAGTACAGCGGAAAGGTCCTTCTCATCGTCAACGTCGCTTCCAAGTGCGGACTTACGAAGCAGTACGAATCCCTGGAAAAGCTTTATCGGGATTACCGCGACCGCGGCCTGGTCGTTGCCGGTTTTCCGGCCAATGATTTCAAGGGTCAGGAACCCGGCAGCAATGCCGACATCCAGAGCTTTTGCACCAGCAACTTTGGCGTCGACTTTCCTTTGTTTGAAAAGATCACTGTGGTTGGGGAAGCCAAACATCCGCTCTACAAGGAATTGATCGCAGCCCAGCCGAAGGCTATCAGCACGTCGGAGGTCCCGTTCAGCGAGAACTTGAAAAAATATGGGATCGAGCCGAATACGGAGCCGGAAATTCTGTGGAATTTCGAGAAATTCATCGTAGACCGCGGGGGGAAGGTAACCGCCCGATTCGCACCCAACACCACTCCCGATGATCCGGCGCTGGTGAAGGCTGTCGAAGCAGAACTAGCTAAGGCGTAGGAACCCGCTTTAATCGCCCTCCCGTTCGCAGTCTGTGTCATACAAGGTCACAAGGAATAGGAGGGTGGTTTTTTGAAGGGGGAAGAAGTGCACGGCCTGAAGCCGCTCGCTTGTGGGTGGCGGGAAAGATCTCTACAATCTTCGCGTGTCAACTTTCCGTTCCTGAAAGGACGCCTATGCGTTTCATTCGCGGATTCATCGTGGCAGCCGCCATCGTCTTCCTCATTCCTGAAGCTGGTCCCTGCCCAGGATGCTTCTCGTCCTGTTGCAGGTGGCGGTATTTCGGTCCCCGGTTGGGTGGGAGCGGTCGATGCCGGAGCGCAGAAGGCGGGACAAACGATCAATGACACCAAGCTGACCAAGGAGGGCAGTGTGCTGCACGTCACCACCGGCCCCGCGGCGGACTATTGGAATCCAGCCAACAAGGCGACTGGCAACTACACTGTATCTGCCACATTCACTGAGGCAAAATACATGAACCTCAACAGCCATCCTCATCCATACGGCATTTTTATCGCCGGCCATGACCTGGGGACCGATCAGCACAGCGAGTTGTATTGTGAGGCGTATGGCGATGGAAGATTTATCGTGCGCGGCTTTGGACCGGAGCCGTTTCAGATGAACGGTCGCGGAGAAGCGAACGCCGCTGTCCATAAGGCTGCCGGCCCTGGAGAACCGGTGGAGCAGAAAATCGCACTTTCCGTAAAGGACGGAAAGGTGGAGTGCGCGATCAATGGCACCGTCGTCGCCAGCTATGACAAGGCTTCGGTGGTGGCCGACGGAAAACTGAAGTCCACGGACGGCATCTATGGCATTCGCTTTGCCCACAACACGGAAGGCACTGTCGCCGATTTAAAGATGACGAAGCCCTAGCGTCGAGCTGACGTCAGTGTGTTGGGAGTGCGTCCGGCTAAACGGCCTGCGGAAAAAGTCCGGACCGGGTAGGAAATGAATAGCCCGGCGGTTAAAGCCCCTGAGGTGTTGCTTAACGGGCGACGGCCAGTTCTTCTTCCAGCAGCTGCTTTTGGAATAGATCGGCGTAATAGCCGTTGCGCGCGATCAATTCGTCATGCGTGCCCAACTCGACGATGCGGCCAGCCACCAGCACGGCAATCTGATCGGCGTGGCGCACCGTCGAAATGCGGTGGGAGATGAAGAGGGTGGTGCGGCCCTGCATCACCCGTTGCAGTTCGCTCAGGATCTGCTCTTCGGTGTAGGTGTCGACACTGGACAGCGCATCGTCGAGGATCAGGATGCGGGGATTGCGGATGACGGCGCGGGCGATCGCTGTGCGCTGCTTCTGGCCTCCGGAGAGGGTGACCCCGCGCTCGCCCACCATGGTCGCCAAGCCGGCGGGGAATTCTTCAAATTCGCGACGGATGTGCGCCGCTTCAGCGGCTTGCAGCACCTGGCTATCGGTCGCCAAGGGAGCGCCAAAGGCGATATTTCCGCGAATGGTCTGGCTGAATAGAAAAGTCTCCTGGGGAACGAAGCCGATGTTGGCGCGCAACACTTCCAGCGGGTAATCGCGGATGGGGCGATCGTCGATCAGAACGCTTCCCGGCGCGGCTTCGTAAAGCCGCGGAATCAAATTCACCAGGGTCGATTTGCCTGAGCCGGTTGGTCCTACGATGGCGAGACTGCTGCCGGCCGGAATCTTGAGCGACAGCGAGTGCAGCACCTCCGACCGGCCGGAGTCGGCACCGGAATAAGAAAAGCTCAGGTCGCGAAATTCGATATCGCCGCGCAGGGTCAGGTCGGCGGGGATGGAAGAGTCCGCTTCGGCATTGTCGATGGCGGGCTTGTCCGACAACAACTCATCGATGCGGATTACCGAAGCGGTGCCCCGCTGCCATAGGTTGACCACCCAGCCGAGAGCGATGACGGGCCAGGTGAGCATGACCATATAGGTGTTGAAGGCGACGAAATCGCCGATGCTGATGCGATGCGAAATCACTTCGTGGCCGCCCACGAGCAGGGTGATGGCCATGGCGAGTCCGAGCACAAACTCGAGCGTGGGCCAGAGCATGCCCATGAGCTGCACCAGGCGAAGGCCGCGGCGGATGTTCTCCTTATTGGACTTTTCAAAGGCGGCGATCTGGGCCTCTTCCTGGGCAAAGGCGCGGACCAGCCGGGCGCCGGAAAAATTCTCCTGGGCTTGCGCGGAAATCTCCGAGTACATGGCCTGGATGCGCTCGAAGCGTTCATGAATCTTTCGTCCTAAGCGACTGCACCAGAATGCTGGCCAGGGGCAGCGGGACCAGCGCCACCAGGGTCAGCCAGGGGCTGATGCGCAGCAGAAAATACAAGGCGCCGACGGAGAACAGGACGGTGTTGGCGCTGTACATGATGGCCGGGCCCAGCAGCATGCGCACTGCATTCAGGTCGTTGGTCATGCGGGCCATGATGTCGCCGGTACGATGCTGCTGAAAGTAAGCTGCCGGTTGCCGCTCCAGATGGCGGAAGAGATCGTTGCGCAGGTCGAACTCGATCTCCCGGGAAATGCCGATGATGATCCAGCGGGTGAGGAAGAGGAAGACGCCCTTGGCGGCGGAGATCAGGACCAGCAGCCCGGCATAGAAGAAAATCTTTTGCCGGGTGACGCCCTGGTTCAGATCGTCGATGGCGATGCGGATGACCTGGGGGAAAAGGATCCAGATGGCATTCGAGACCACCACGGACAATCCGCCCCAGACGAAGTCGCGGGAATAGCGGCGCAGGTAGGGGAAGAGAGGCCGGAGCGGAGCAAGCATGCTGGCTTCTATTCTAATCTCGGCCCTACAGCATTTTCACTTGTGGTGCATACAAAGCACTGAGTGCGGCCCGGCTCAGGTAGGCGTGCGCAGCAGCAGATAAGCTCCGGCAAGGGCGAAGAGCAGATCGGGCGACCAGGCCGCCAGCAGAGTAGGCAAGAAGTTCACGTTGCCCAGGGCTTCAAACGTTTGCGTGACCAACAAGTACGCGATGGCCAGCCCAATGGCGGCAGCTATGCCGGTCAGCGACCCGCGTTTGCCCATGGATAGAGCGAAAGGAATGGCCAGCACCGCCATCACCAGGGTGACCAGCGGATTAGCGAGCTTGAGATTGAGCTGGACACTGAGTTGCTTGGTGTCGAAGCCGCTTTGCCCCAGGTCGCGGATGTAGCGCTCCAGTTCACCGAAGGTCATTTCCTGCGACTGCAGGGCTTGTTTGGTGAAATATTGAGGCTGCTCGGTGATCTCGGGAAAGCTTTCGACGTTGAACTGGCTATAACTGCTGACTGCTTCGCCATCGAACCGCCGCTCCCACCCATGCTCAAAGACCCATTGCTGCAGGAGTGGCTCCCAGTGGGCGTTGGAGGCGAAGATGCGGCGGGAAAGAGAAAAGTTCTCCGGGTTGAATTCGAAGACGGTGAGATTGGCGAAGCGATCCTGTTCCGGATCGAAGAACTGGTAATAGAAAATGCGCCCGGGCTTGCCTGGATCCTGGCGGCCGAAGATCCATTTCCGGTCGGGGCGCAGGAAGGTTTGCGCCGGTCTGCCCTTGATCACGCTGCGCAGCGCCTCCTGGTGGCGGTTGGCGGTGGGAAGGTAGGACTCATCGAAAAGGAAGAGGGCAACAGCAAACATCGCCGACACCACCACGACGGGCACCATCACCCGGTACAGGCTGATGCCGGTAGCCTTCATGGCGGTCAACTCGCTGGTTCGGGTGAGGACGCCAAAGGTGACCAGCACCGCAACCAGCACACCCAAGGGGTGTGATGTTGTAGATCATGCTGGGGGTCAGGTAGGCCAGGTATTCGCCCGACCGTGACCAGCGGAGTGCGGTTGCGGATGATGTCGCTCAGCAGCTCAAAGAAGGTGAAGACCAGCATCAACAGAACGAAACTGACCAGCACCATGGCGAAGGTAGTCAGGAACTCGCGCAGTACATACTCATCGAGAATGAGGGGAAAGCGGCCCCGCTCGTGCGCGTTCGCGCTCTCGCTTGCTGCGTTCGCTTCTGGGGCTCAACAGCCGCGCGCTCTTGAATTTGCTGACGATGGAGGCGAATTGCATGCCTCGGTCCTCCGCCCACCCCCATCTGGCGCAGCAGCAGCAGGCCGGAAAAGGCGAAGAGTATGTTTGCCGCCCACACGCCGGCGAAGACGGGAACTTTGCCCTCGCGCGCGAGCGAGACGCCGGTCAAAGAGAGAAAGTAGTAGATGAAGACCAGCGCGATGGTCACCACAAACCCGGCGCTTTTGCCGCCGCGCCGCGACGAGATGCCGAGGGGAATACCGATCAGCATCAGAACCAGGCAGGCCGCGGGGTAGGCGAATCGCTTGTGCAGTTCGATCAGGTAGGTTCGGCCGCCGGGACCCTTGGTGTGCTCGTAGAGCACACGGTTGCTCATGGCAAGAATGGGGGTGTCATTCTTGCCGATGTGCGTATCTTCCTGGGTGCCGATGGCCAGCGGCAGTTCCGATTCCGTAAAGGTAGAGACCTGGTATTGGGTGCTGCCGTCGGCGTTTTTTACCTCTTCGTGCTCGGTGCCATTGCGTAAGCGCATCAGCAGCGTGTTGTCGGGGCCGTTGGCCACTACTGCATCCTCGGCGGTGGTGACTTTGGGCGAGACGGGATCGCTCAGGTCGGCGAGGAAGATGCGCTGCCATCGCGAGGCTCCTGCGCCGGCGCGGATATCCTGCACGTAGAGCACATAGTTCTTGAAGTCTTCGTAAAAGACGCGCGGCTCAACCTCAAACGAGGCCTGTTGGTTCTTGAGCGAATCTTCCAGCCTGCAACAGGGCTGCGGTCGCTTTGGGAGCCACGTAGAGCGAAACGGCCAGCGAGATTCCCCAGCAGAGAATTGCGATGACCGAGACCACCCGGACAAAGAACCAGACGCCGATGCCCACCGCCCGCATGGCGGTGATCTCGCTGTCGGCGGCCAGCCGGCTGAGGCCGAGCAGCACCCCGACCAGCACGGCCATGGGAATAGTCAGGCTCAGGACGTTGGGGAGCATGAACAGAAAAATCTTGGCCACGGTGCCCAAAGAGGCGCTGTTGCGCGCTGCCATCTCCAGCAGTTGGCCAATGTACTTCATGAACAGAATGAAGGTGAAGAGCGCACCCCCGAGGAAGGCATGGGAGAGCACTTCATTCCAGATATAGCGGGTAAAAATACGCACAGGCGAGATCCCGATCGACTGGGTACAGTTTAAGTCAGTTCTCCTGCTATGAGGGCATGGCGAGAGGAGCGCGACGCTAACTCAACACCCTGTGGGGGAAAAGGCGGGGGAGAGAAGGGGTGCGCTTGGTAAAGCCGCCGCGCGTAACGTCCGGGCGATATCTTTCGACGTGGAAAGATGTATCGACTTTGCCGGCGCACCCAAAGGAGGGAGAGCATGCTGCTATTGGGAGTCTGCCCGTGGCGTAAGAGGGCTGGCAATGGCGAAAAGGTGTTACTTCGGTACTTCGCGCTCGCCGGACGGATCCACCGGCACCCGGGGAAGGAAGCGATAGCCGATACCGCGCACCGTCTCCAGAAAGACAGGCTCGGCGGGATTGTCCTCAATATAACGGCGCAGGCGGACCATAAAGTTGTCGATGGCGCGCGTATCGGTGTCCTCGTGCACCCGCCAAACCTGCTCCAGCAACTCCTTGCGGGAGATGATGCGCCCCTGGTTCAGGACAAGATAGCGCAGCAGGTCGCACTCCATCAGGGTAAGGCGGATGGTCTTATCCGGGGTGGTGAGCTGCAGCGAAGCAAAGTGGATGGTGCGCCCGGCAAAGGTGAAGGCGGAGGGCGAGCCCGGCTTCGCGCGGCGGCTGGGCCGGCTCAGTGGGGAGCGCCGGGCGAAGCCACGCCATGCGGCGGAGAAGACCGTTGAGACGCGCCAGCAGGATGGAAAGATCGAAGGGTTTGGGCAGATAATCGTCGGCGCCGGCGCTGAATCCGTTGAGTACGTCTTCCGGACGGCTGCGCGCCGTGAGCATGAGGATGGGCACGAAATTCTGTTGCGCCCGCAGTTCCGCGGCGACGGAGAAGCCATCCCGTCCGGGCAGCATGACGTCCAGGATGACGGCATCGATGGAGTCGGCGGCGATCATCTCCAGCGCGGTCTCGCCATCCACTGCCAGCTGCACGGTGTAACCCTCGGCGCGCAGATTGAAAAGCAGGCCCTGCGCCAGGTGAGTCTCGTCTTCGACCACCAGGATATTGGCCAGCTGGCTCACTGCAGAGCCTCTTTGCGGGTGGTGGAGAGCGCACGCGGCAGCTGCAGCCGGATGGTGGCGCCGCGTCCTTCGCCCTCCGATTCGGCGACCACGTCGCCCCCGTGCTGGCGGGCGATGGAGCGGACCAGGAAGAGGCCGAGCCCGGTGCCCTTGATGCGGAAGACATTGCGCGCCGGGACGCGGTAGAAGCGCTTGAAGATTCGCTTTAAGTGCGGAGCGGCAATGCCCAAGCCATGATCGGAAACCGTGAGCATCATCCAGGCTTCGCCCTCGAGAGCGAGATGCACTTCGAGTTGGGGCCCCTCCGGCGAATACTTGACCGCGTTGTCGAGCACGTTGAGGACGGCGGTGCGCAGGTCCTCCGGGTTGCCCATCACGGCGACCTGCTGGGCGTCCGGGTCTACGGTGAGGCGAATGGTCGACTCCTGCAGGTGGTAACGCTGGAGCGTGGTGCGGATGCAATCGCGGACCACGTCGTCGAAGACCAGCCGGAGCCGGACCTGGTTGCGCGCCGCGCTGGCCCACTTCTCCCGCCTTGAGCACCTGCTCCACGGTCGCCAGGAGGCGCTCAGCTATCGGAGAGCATGATTTCGTAGAACTCCTCCCGCTTGGATTGGGGCAGCTCGTGGCGCTGCAGGGTTTCCAGATAGAGGCGGATGGAGGTGATGGGCGTCTTGAGTTCATGGGTGACGGCATTGAGAAAACTATCGTGGCGCTCGTTCCGCTTTACCTCTCTCACCAGGAAGATGGTGTTCAGAACCAGCCCGGCGATCAGTAGCAGGAAAAAGGGGATGCCAATCACCAGCAGGATGACGCTGCGCCAGTTGATGATGATCCAGCCAACGTTGAGGGTGATGGCCAGGGCGACCAGGCAAGCGCCGAGAGTGATGGAAAGAACGATCGCATTTCTGCGTCTGGTGATGCGCATACCCGGCAAGCCTTAAGGAAAAGTATAGCGGCGTCTCACTTCCACAAAGGGAAGGGCGCGACCGAAGTCGCGCCCAGGTTGGCAACCGCTTGTTCCGCGGGGTTAGGAGACGCCCGCGGGGCGTGGGTCATGGGGATCGAACTGCGCCACTTTGACGTTGGTGGCCAGGCCGAGCTTCTGCAGAATCCAGATGCCGTAGAAGTTGGGATCGAACTCCCACCAGGTAAGGCCGTGCCGGACGGAGACGGGATGGGCGTGGTGATTGTTGTGCCAGCCTTCGCCGCCGGTGAGCAGAGCCACCCACCAGTTGTTGCGCGATTCGTCGCGGGTCGAAAAGCGCCGGGAGCCCCACATATGGGTGGCGGAGTTGACCAGCCAGGTGGCATGCAGGCCAAGCGTCACGCGCAGGAAGATGCCCCACATCACGCAAGACCATCCGCCGAAGGCGAGCAGCAGCAAGCCCCACCGTGACCAGGGGAACGTAATGGTATTTGCTCAGCCAGACCAGGAAGCGATCCTTGGCCAGATCGGGTGCGTAGCGGGCCATCAGCGCGGTCTCGTGGTGCAGGGCATCGCCGGAGAGAATCCAGCCGGCGTGGGACCACCATCCGCCATCATGAGGGGTGTGCGGGTCGCCTTCGCGGTCGGTAAGCTGGTGATGAACCCGGTGGGTGGCAACCCAGAAGATCGGTCCGCCTTCCAGGGAGAGTGTGCCGCAGATGGCCAGGAAATACTCCAGCCACTTGGGCGTGCGGTAGCCGCGATGGGTCAGCAGGCGATGGTAGCCCATGCCGATGCCCATGTTGATGGCGAGGACCCAGAGCGCGATGAAGCATAAGAGTGCCTTCCAGGTAAACATGAAGAGAGCGGCTACGGCGAGCACATGAAAGGCCACCATGAAGCCGGTGGTCACCCAATTGGTCTGATTGGCTTGCGTGTCGCGGCCAAGAACCGGCACGTCACTGTGCTTTTTTGTGGGCCGCGCTACAGCCGGCTTTTCCTCGAGGCTTCAGCCTCCGGGACAAACGATATGGTGGTGGAGGGTTCTATGAGTTCGGTCGACATGATCTAGGGAGGGCCCTTTCGGTGTGCCCCGTTAACTTGAACCTAACAGGGCCCCGAATGTCCGTTCGTAAGAGTTTTGTAATGAGAATTAGTCATAGTTATGACTCAGCTGTTTGCATCGGAATCTGTGCCTTGCGGGGGTGATGGTGGCAAATCTTTCTACGACTTTCGTCGGCTGCCTGACTGGCCCTGCCATGGCTTCGTTGCCGGCCCTTCAGGCACAGCTCCCGAGCCGGACCATCGACCTGCCCACCAGCAAGGAGTTGGCGGAGCCGGCGCCTGGGTCACCACAGATGCTGAACAGCCTCCCTATGACGGCGGCTGTTTCCCCTGATGGGCGATACCTGGCGGTAGTGAACGCCGGTTTCGGCACCTTCGAATCGCGCTATCAGCAGTCAATTGCGGTGTTGGACATCAAGACCGGCACGGTGACGGACTTTCCGGAGCCGAGAACGGCGGCGGAACTGCCGCAGACGCTGTATTCGGGGTTGGCCTTTGGCCGGGATGGCACCCATCTGTATGCGGTCTTCGACTCGCTTACCGCGCCTGAGGGGAAAGGGAAAGACGAGACCGGCAATGCCATTGCCGTTTACCACTTCAGCGACGGCAAGGTGACGCCGGAGAAACTGCTCGCGGTTCCCTTACAGCGATTGGCGCCGGGCAAGCTGCAGAATCAGATCGGGGCCGCGCCGCCGGCAGGCTTTGCGATCCCCTCGCCGGCGGGAATTGCGGTACGCAGGGGAACGGCCGGGAGCGATGAATTGCTGGTGGCGGACAATCTCTCCGACGACGTACTCCTCATGGATGGGGGTACAGGCAAGGTGCTCCGGCGCTTTGATCTTTCCCAGGGCAAGGTCGTGCCGTCAACCTACCCCGTCTCGATCGCGGTCAACCGGTCGGGGAGCAGGGCGTACGTAGCATTATGGAACGGCTCCGCGGTCGCGGAGCTGGACTTGAACAAGGGGAAGGTGCTTAAGAAACTGGTGCTGCTTGCTCCGCAGCAAGCCACTGCACCCAGTTCCCATCCGGCTGCGTTTGCCTGGAGCCCGGACGAGCGGATTCTTTACGTGGCGCTGGCTAACCGGGATGCGGTGGCCGCGATGCGGGTCGGTGGCGGCGAACTTAGACTCCAGAGCCTCTATGACACGCGGTTGCCAGGGCAGAGCTACTTCGGCGCCATGCCGGATGCAGTGGCGGTTTCAAAGGACGGCAAGCGGCTGTTTGCCGCCAACACGGGCTCCGATGCGGTAGCGGTCTTTGATCTCAGCGCACGGCAAGCAGCGGGGCCGGAGATCCGCGCCGTGGGCTGGGTTCCGACGGAGTGGTATCCGACGGCGATGGCGGTGGAGGGCAATACGCTTTATGTGGCGACCGCCAAGGGCCAAGGCACGGGGCCAAATAATATGCCGCAGCCGCGGGTCCCGGGGAGTGCGCGCAGCGGCAGTTCTACCTACATTGCCACCCTGCTGCATGGGTCGATTGCGGCCATCGACCTGGGGGAGATCGAAGCCAAGCGCGAGCAAATGACGCGCACCGTGATAGAGACGAATATGATGAAGGCCGCGCAAGCCAAGATCGCATTTCGCGGCGGGATCAACCCCATCCGTCATGTGATCTACATCATCAAGGAAAACCGGACCTATGATCAGATCCTCGGGGATCTGGGCGTGGGCAACGGGATGCCCGGGCTCACCATGTACGGCGAGGAGATTACGCCCAATGAACACAAGCTGGCGCGGCAGTTTGGGGTTCTGGACAATTTTTACGATTCAGGTGAGGTTTCGGGCGACGGGCACGTGTGGTCGAATGCCGCGATTTCCAGCGACTACACGGAGAAGACGTGGCAACAGAGTTATCGCGGGGAGCAGAGAGTCTACGATTACGAGGGCGTGGTAGAGAACGGCTATCCGCTGCGCGAAGGTATTTCGGATGTCAACGAGCCCAACAGCGGATATATCTGGAGCGATCTGGCGCGCAACGGCAAGAGCCTGTATCACTTTGGGGAGTTCATCTCGACCACGTTCTGTGCCAGTCCCGATAACACGCCCAAGGGGTCTTCCCCCAGGCAGGGGACTCCCGAACCGCAGCCGGCGCAGTGCGGGGCGCGTGGCGATATCCGCCATGGAGAGGCGCTGCCGCAGAACTACGGCGGCGGCACCAGCCCCTACCCCTGGCCGATTCCGCTGATCAAAGAGAATGTGCCTACCAAGCCCGAGCTGGTGGGTCACTTCGACCCGAAATATCCTGACTTCGAGCTGAGCTTTCCCGATCAATTGCGAGTGGAGGAGTTTCTGACTCACTTTCGCCGGTGGGTGCAGGAGCGGGGGCAAGGGCGGGATACGATGCCGCAGTTCATACAGCTTCGGCTCCCCAACGATCACACTGCCGGAACCACTCCTGGCATGCCAACGCCCGAGGCTTCGGTGGCGGATAACGACCTGGCGGTGGGACGAGCGGTGGAGGCGATTGCCCACAGCCCTTATTGGGAGGACACGGCGTTTTTTATCCTGGAGGACGACGCCCAGGACGGGGCGGACCATGTGGAGGCCCATCGCAGCGTTGTTCTGGTGGTGAGCAAGTACTCGCCCCGCCTCGCGCAGCCCTTTGTGGACAGCACCTTCTACACCACGGTGAGCGTGCTGCGGACAATGGAAGAGCTGTTAGGCTTGCCGCCGATGAATAACAACGACGCCTTCGCCCCGCCGATGGCGCCCTTGTTTACAGGCGCCGGCGACCAGCCACCCTTTGAGGCGGACTATCGCAATCGGGATAACGGATTGTTGTACCGGGCGAACGGCCCCAAGGCTCCGGGTGCGCAGGCGTCGAGCCGCATGGATTTCACGCACGAAGACCGGGCGGATCCGCGGGTGTTGAATGTCATCCTGTGGAGGGATGCGATGGGCAACAAGCCGCTGCCGGCGATGCTGGCACATCCACAGAAGGGGAGGCAGCAGGACGATGACGATGACAAGTAGGATTATGCGTTGTCGCCTGACTCTGTCCTAACCATAGACCACGGGTGCCCCATATCTCGCTCGTTTTTCGCGAGATGTGGGATACCACGGACCTATCGGTACGGTTTTTGGCTGCGTTGATACCCTCTAGGCTGGTTCGTCTTCAAAGATGAACGGTGAAGGTCCGTAGTAGCCCACATCTCGCGAAAAACGAGCGAGATATGGGGCACCCGTGGTCTTTCTGCAGGGGAAGAGCTTGGGAGGCAGTTCTCTCCACCCTGTGCCAAGGGCTAGCCGACGAAGTCCACGCGGACGGGATTTGGAATGATGCCGCGCTCGTGGCCCAAGCTGAGAAGCTTGCGAATGGCTTCTTTCCCATCTTCGCCGTAGTTGAGGGTGCGCTCGTTCACGTACATGCTGACGAAGCGGTTTGCCATTTGCGGGTCGAGGTCGCGGGCGAACTGCATGGAATACTCGAGCGCGGCTTCGCGGTGATCGAGCGCGTGCTGGATGCTCTCGCGCAAGGCCTGGGTCACCGTGAGCATGACGTCCTCGCCCAGGCTGCGGCGAATGGCGTTGCCGCCTAGCGGCAAGGGAAGCCCGGTTTGTTCCCGCCACCATTGGCCCAGGTCGATGACCTTATGCAAGCCGCTGGCAGCGTATGTAAGCTGGCCTTCGTGGATGATGAGCCCGGCGTCAAAGTTACCCGCGACCACTTCGGGAATGATTTTGTCAAAAGGAACGGTGGCGGTTTCAATCTCCGGAGCGAACAATTTCAAGGCCAGGTAGGCGGTGGTCAGGGTTCCGGGAATGGCCACGCGCACGCGATTGATCTGATCCGCCGCGATCCGGTGGCTGGCGACGATCATGGGACCGTAGTTTTCTCCCACGCTGCCGCCGCAGGCCATGAGCGCATAGTCCTTCTGAACGTAGGGATAGGCGTGGAAGGAGATTGCGGTTACGTCGTAAAAAGCCTCGTCCATCGCCTTGTGATTCAGGGTCTCGATATCGCAAAGAGTATGGGTGAACTTGTAGCCAGGCACGCGAATTTTGCCCGTAGCAAGGCCATAGAACATGAAGGCGTCGTCGGAGTCCGGACTGTGAGCAATCGAGATCTCCCGCACCGCACCCGGCGCCGTGGTAAGACCTTTGGCGGGGGCATCGGGCGGAAGCGAAATCGGAGTAGTAGTCACAAAATCCTTTCTGAGAACATCGGCAGTTACTTGGACGCAACGCGGTCACCGCCGCGATGGGTAAAGGACCTCAAAGAGCTCGATTGGGTGAACTATCGCCAAAAGATCGCAGGAGACTAATGCAGGCGGTCGCGGCCACCACTTTGACGGCATCGCCGAAAAGGAACGGGGCGATGGATTCGGCGAAAACAACGGAAAACCGCAAATGGCTGAGAAGGCCAAGCCAAGTGGCGCCGGCGGCCAGGATAACGATGCTGGCAAGTCCTGCTGCCGCGATTGCGGCTACAAAGCGGCGCTGGCCGCGACGATAGAGCAGGCTGGACAGCGCGGCGGCCAAGGGGTACGAGAGCAGGTAACCGCCGCTGGGGCCGAGCAATTGGGCAATGCCGCCGGGACCGTGGGGACTGAAGACGGGCAGGCCAAAGGCGCCTTCTACCAGGTAAAGCGCCAGGCAGGCGAAGGCTGCACCCGGACTGAAGAGCATCCCCAGCAGCAGCACGGCGAAGGTCTGCATAGTGACTGGAATCGGGGTGAAACCGAGGGGCATGGCGATGTGGGCGCAAATGGCCACCAGGCCGGTCGCGAGGACGACGGCGCCTACTGTTTTCCAGGCAATGCGGGGCGCGGGGAATGCACGGAAACTGTCCTGTTTAAAACCGATCTCTTGCATCGTTCACTCTCTTTCGAACCAGGCCGGGGAGCGGTACTTGATCCTGACGGATGACCGCCAGGAGTTATTCAGGTGCGCCGGGGGTCAAGGCCGGCGTGATTCCGAAGGAGCGACAACACCCTCCGGCTCAAGCGAAGCATCGGCAGGGCTTGGCTGTCCATGCCGCCGAATGTGCCGGGCGACCGAGAAGGCCACCCACAGTAATGCGCAAAAACTGATTGCAAAAGCCAGGAACAGAAGCCGCATAGGGGACAACCGGGCTCAGGAACATCTTGAAGCATAACAAAAAACCGGCCGAACTACCGCAGACTTGTGCCCAGCCAGGCAAGATAAGATTCTGAACCGCCGGAGAGCGGGAGTACCAGGAATTCGGGCACTTCGTAGGAGTGAAGGCCGGCGATGGTCGATTCGACCTCGCTGGTGAGACCAGAGCGGGTCTTGATCAGCATGAGCACTTCGGGCGCGGATTCGATGCCTCCCTGCCAGCGGTAAATGGATTGCACGCCAGGCAGGATATTGATGCAGGCGGCCAGATGCAATTCGAGCAGCCGATGGGCTATGCGTTCGGCTTGCTCGCGATCGGCGCAGGTGGAGAGAATGATTTGAAAATCGGTCATAAGAGAACCCCGGGCGGATTTATCAAGTATGGTTCCTTCTCACCGAAGCCGGAGAACTTCCGCTTGAGTGATGAGGCGAAAGAGACGTTCACTGAGAAGATAGAGTAAGCGAACCCGAATTTCCTGTACTCTGCACTGGACGCGACCGCGTGTGCGGCTTTCATTAAGGTAAGCCGCATGAAGTGTGCCGAAGCCACCAAGCTGCACAGGAAATTTGGGGATGGCGAGGTGACTTTGAAGACAGAGAACGAAACCCGGCAGCAGAGTTTGAGGGACAGAGCCTCATCGTTTTTTTCCCGCTCGGGGCGCCGGGTGGCGACCGCCGTCGCCATTGTCATTGCCGTCTCGCTCGGCTATCACGTGATCTTCGGGGCGAACGGATTATCGGCCTATCAGCAGAAGCTCAATCAGGACCAGACGCTGAAGAAAGAGATCCTGCAATTGCAGCAGGAGAACAGCCGCCTGCAGGACCACGTGCAGCATCTGCAATCAGACCCGAACGCCATCGAACACGAGGCGCGGGTCATTCTCCGCTACGCCAAACCGGGCGAGGTCATCTACGCGCTGAATGACAAGCCCGAGGCCAAGCAGCCCGCCAAGTAAAGCTGGTAGCGAAACGCGAGACCCTTCCATTGGGAACAAAGGTCGGCCTTTGAAACTAAATTCAGTCCCGAATCAGACATGAGAGCCCAGCAACTAGTCCCGCCAGGGTCGGTGTCCTGGAGAGGTACGAGCTCAGGCGTCCCTCCGGGGCTGATCGTGATACCCCTCTAACTGACCCGCCTTCAGCCGTTCCTGCGGGACTCGATTTGGTTTTGATAGCCTCGCCGGCGCGGCGTGGCCTATTTTTCTTCGGGCGCGGCGGTGAGGATGGAGACTGGGGGCGTATCCCCTATGGGAAAGAGGAATTTTAGCGGAGAACGGACGATCTGCCGGAGTAGATAGCGGAGAAGCAAGAACTGCTCGCGACGGCTGACGTCGTAGGCACGCAGGGCCACAAAGGATGCGATGGAAAAGCTGACGCCCAGGTTCAGTACGAAGGTCACACCGATGCCGGCGATGGCGTAGTAGAACCAGTCCTTGCCAAAGGAACTGGTGCCGAAACGGGCGGCGGCCAGCGCCAGGGTGCCGGTTGACAAGGTCACGTGGCGGACATCGAAGGGTATGCCGAAAAAGCGCGCAATCACAGGCACAAACCCCAGCAAATAGCCCAGCGCAATGCTGGTGCTCCAACCGGCAAGATTGTACTCAATCCAGGCCGCCAGCCGGGCCATGCCAGGCTGCCCAACACGATGGCCAAAGGGATGTTGGGAGACGGCTTCGGTCAAGCGGTGAAAGACGGCGAAATTTTCACACCAGCCGCCTATGAGCGCCGCAGCCCATAAGATCACCCCTGTCCCCGCCGCATAGATGATGGTGCCGGAGGCAAAAGGATGAAGCGCCTCGTAGACGTGCCGTGCACTCTCCGCCGGCAGGTAGTGTTCTGCAAACATCACCCGCCACAAGCGTTCCAGCGCAACCGCGCCCATGCAAACCGCGATCACGTTACCAATGGCTGCCGCCAGTTGGGTGCGGCTGATGCGTGCGGTAAAGTCTGAGATCTTGCTCCAGCTGGCGTTGCCCGGATTGTTGCGGACGATGCCGGCAAAGGTCGCGGCCGTGGCAGAAGGCTGCTTGGTGGCCAGCACCAGGCCGAACACCTGCAGCAAGATGAAGCTGATTGCATAATTGGTGCCGGTCAGAAAGCCCTCGACAAAGAGCGGGAAATGCTGCTCGACGATGCGCATTTTGAAGGCCGCAGTGAGTACAGTCAGCAGCCCCCCGCCCCCGGCGGCCAGCCACATTTGCCAGTACTCCTTGCGGGTGTGGGCGATGTAGTGCTCGCCACTGCGGCCGGTGCGTTCCACGGTTTTGCGCGCCAGAAGATTCAGGTTCTGCTTGAGCAGGGCAGAGACGCGCTTATCTTCGAGACGGCCCTCGATGAGCTGGTTCAGCAGGTTGCGGGCGGCCGCGGAACTATCCGCAATCGTGGGCAGAGGCGCACCGCTGAAGGTAAGAATTCCAGCCAGGCCGTGCATGCGCATCAGCGCCAGTTCAATACTTCGCAGGTCGAGCACCAAGTCGGCGCTTACCCCTGTAGTCTCCATGCCCAACCGCACCTGGCCCAGTTCTTTGCGGCAAGTGGTGACGGCTTCTTTCCAAGCCTCGAAGAGAGGGCCGGCGGCAGTGGAGTCCGGGGCGCGCACCAGATCCTGGGTAGCAAAAATCAGGTGGTAGAAGGGTGAGTTCTGTACTTCCCAGTGGCCGCCCCGCTCGCGCATAGCTGCCGTCACGCCACGGCCCGCGGTGCGGGTGGCGATCAGACACAGCGCCTGGCGCAAATCGCTTTGCAGCCGAGGCGAAGAGCGTGGCCCACCACCGGTGGGCGGTGGCGCGAGCAGGATCAGCAGGCGTTCGAAGAGAGCCTGGGGCAGATCGAGGAAGCGGTCGACATGCCGGGAATGGGCGAAGAGCGAGACCACCAGGCGCGAACTATCCGACACGTCCATCGCCGAAGGCAGAAGGCGATTGAAGAGCCGGCGCAGCCCTTCGGAGAATATCTGGTGGTGCTTGGGCAAGCCGGCTTCGGCCAGCAAAGCCACAGAATCGAGTCCGGCGAGCATGGCTTGAAGGGCTTCCTGAAAATCCAGGCGCAGCAGATCGTCGTGTTCCAGCATCCGGACCCAGCACAGCAGGCGCACGTTGAAGGCGCGTTCGCTGGAGCCGGTCCAGATGGCATGGAAGAGGCGGGTGAAGCTGGCGGTCCGCGAATCGAGGGTGGTGGAGGCGGAAAACGTCTTGGTGCGGGCGCGAAGCTCGTCCTTGACGCGAGCGAAGGCGGGCCTGTGGCGGGAGTAGCGGCGCAGGCGGAAGTATTTCTTAATGGACCGGCCTAATCTCACTTTGCGCTTATTCGATCGTAGAGCATTTTCATCCGCTCCCGGCACAGACGAGTGGAGTGAAGCGGGGCTTTTCCCGGAGAGAAGCTCCACCGGGGCCGGCGTCGTCTACGCCGGGAATGCCGCAGCGTGCTTTTCCGCCCGCCGTTCAAGTCGCGTGCGCGGGGCGAAGCTCCTCGATAGCCAGAAACAGCGCCGCCTGGAGTTGCTGCTGCGTCACCGGGTCGAGTTTGGCGCCCCCGATGGTGAGATAGAAGACGTCAATGGCGATCTCCCCCTCGGTGTCGATCAGGGCCACCTCGATATTGCAATTGTGCGCGGCCAGGGTAGTCGCGATCTGGCGGAGGAGCCCGGGGCCATCCTGGGCGACCACCTGCAGCAGTGTGCTGTGGGTGGAGGCAGTGTTATCGAATTCCAGCCGTGTCTCCACCTTGACCATGATAGGGGCGCGGACGGCCTGGCGCCGCCGCAGCAGGACCTCGATAGCAGTCTTCAGCGAGATCACCTCGCGTAGGCTGTCGCGGAAGCGATCCACTTCAGAAGGATTGAGCTCCAGCGTGCGAAAGGGGTCGGAAAATTGAAAGGTGTCGACGATGATTCCGGCGTCGTTGGAGAACGCTTCAGCCTTGACAATGTTCATGCCCCAGGAGGAGAGTGCACCCGCCATGTCGGCAAAGAGCAGGGGGCGATCCCTGGTGATGACGGTGAGCTCGTAAGACTGGCGCAGGCTGCGCAGGTGAATCTGGGCGGACGACTGCGATAGCTCCAAAGCCATCTGGAAGTGATCGCGAATCTGCTCCGGCATACGCGTTTGCAGGTAACGTTGCGGAAAGCCTTCGAGAAAGCTGCGTAGTTCGGGTGCGCTCTCCGGAGCCAGAGTGAGAATCCGCTTGAGCAGCGAGGGGTCGACATCGGCGCGATAGCGCTCCTGGTCGACGCTACGGTCCATGAAGTTGGAGGTGGCGATATAGAGCTGCCACAGGCTATCCGCCTTCCATGGTGTTAGAGCGTCGGGGTTGACGGCCTTGATGTCCGCGTAGGTCATCAGGCAAAGCATCTTTAGGTGGGTCTGCGAAGCCACTTTTTCGGCGAAGGCGTGAATGGTTTCGACGTCGAAGATGTCGCGGCGCAGGGCCATCGACATTTCCAGGTGATTGCGGATCAGCCGTCTCACAAGATCGCGTTCTTCGGCATCCAGTTCCAGCCGGGCGAGCAGGCTATCGGCTAGTTCCACGCTTTGCACCGTGTGTTCGCCGGTGCGGCGAGCCTTGCCGGTGTCATGCATGAGCAGCGCGAGGAAGAAGAGGTCAAGGCGGTCGATCTCCGACAGCAGGGTGGAAAAGCGCCGCTCCCAGGCGAGGTGCGGCTGGCGCAGGGCATGCACATTATCGATGACCAGAAAGGTGTGCTCGTCGACGGTGTAGCGATGATAGGAGTCGCGGATGACCAGGGCGTCAATGCCATGGAACTCGGGGATGAGCAACTCCAGGATGCCCAACGCGTGCATGGTGCGCAACGCGTGCGCGGCGTGGGGCCCGAGCAGGATTTCCCGCAGGCTGTTCCACAGGAAGGGCCCTTCGGGAATGTGCACATCGAGTACCGGAAGCGCGTCGGCGAGGCGATCTTCGGCGTTTTGTGTCAATCGGTAGCCGTGCGCCGCAACCATGGCGAAGACGCGGAGAATCCCTTCGGGGCCGGTGAGCAGCGAAGATTCGGACACATCGATGCGGCCGTCCTGAACCATGAAGTCGGTGCCTGGAATCGGAGTGCGCTTGCGTCTCTGGGGGCGGTAGAAAGACAGTCGCGCCGGCGGCAGAGCCTCCATTAGCAAGATTGCGCGGCGATAGACGGTGCGCGCATGGCGGTAATACGTTCGCATCCAGTAGGCGGGATCTGAGGTGCCTTTGGTTTCCAGGCCGATGCTCTGGGCGGCGGCTTCATCCTGCGCATGCCAATCGAGGCTGTTGTCGTCGCGGCCGCTGCGGAAGTGGAGAAAGCAGCGCGTAGCGCTGAGAAATTCAAACGCCGCCGCAGCGTCGTTATGCACCGCGTAAAGGGAATTGCCGAAGCTGGTGGGCCAGGCCTTATGCTCGCGAACGTGATGCATGAGGTTGAGCCAGTGGGCCAGTTGGTGATCGCGCAGGCCGCCGGGACACTCTTTGATGTTTGGTTCGAGATGAAAGATGGTGTTGCCGTATTTTTGGTGACGAACCCGGGCCAACTCGGCCAGCCGGTGGACGATGCCGCTCCAGTCGCGCAGCGCGACTTCAGGAAGAATTTGCGTGGTTAGAGACTGGTAGAGGCTGTGGTCGCCGGCAATGAAGCGGCGGTCGAGAATGGAAAGGGTGAACTCTATGTTGTCAGGGTCGTAGCGGTCGCATTCTTTGAGTGTGCGAATCATGGGGCTGGCGCGCAGGCCGAGATCCCACATTCCCTGGTTACAGCCGCGGACGGTCTCGCGCAGCGCATCCTCTACTTTTTCGTCTGCGCAAAGGTAGAGAAGGTCGACATCGGAAGAAGGGAAGAGTTCCTTGCGGCCAAAGCCGCCGATCGCTACCAGAGCGATCCCTGCGGGTAACGTAGCGCCACTCTCGAATTGCCACAGCGGCTCCAACAAGCAATCCACAACCAAGGCGCGGCGGCGGATGCAGAGCACACCGTTGCCGGTGCGCTCGAAGGACTGACGCATCGCGGCCATCTCCGCCTGATAGTGCTCTCGCAACTGCTGGTGAGACGTGAATGCAGGTTTCATGTCGACCGAAAGCGCAACAAAGAAGGGTGCCCCTAGAGCATTTTTGCTAATACTGTGGTTCGGTGGGATGAGCTATGTGCGGCCATTCTTTCCACCCGGGCACAAAAGGACCGCGTGCAACGGGGACCCCGGCTTTCCACTCCGTTTTGGCGGATTGGCCGCGTCAATCTCAGTTTCCTGGTCTATACCATAAGCAAAAATGTGTTGGCGTACCTAAATCAATCTGTAGTACTTCTCCTCAAACCCAGCCAGGTGCCTGTGGTAACGGAACCGTCGCTAGCACTATTGAGATGGACGCCTCAGCTCTCGCGTTTGAGGCGTGAGTTCCTCTATGAGTGCCACTAACGCTTCCGCCGCGACCGGCCCCCGAGAGGGCTGAAGGGCCGAGGAATTGGTGACGAAGTTGCTCTTCTACAGCGCAGCCGCTCCGCGATCGCCGTTGCGAATACGGATGGCTTCATCTATCCCGGAGACGAAGATTTTTCCGTCCCCGATCTTTCCTGTTCTGGTCGCCGTGATGATGGCTTGGACAGCCTTTTCCAACAGTTCGTCAGCAACCACGGTTTCGATCTTGATCTTGGGTAAAAGATCGACCGTATATTCGCGTCCGCGATAAAACTCGGTATGACCTTTCTGGCGCCCGTGGCCGCGTGCTTCAAGGATCGTCATACCCTCGACGCCGATGGCGAGCAGAGCATCTTTGACTGCGTCAAGCTTCGACGGCTGAATGACAGCTTCTATTTTTTGCATATCGCATTCCAGAGTAGCAAGAGTATAGCCGCAGGCGCACGGCAGCGCGCTCATAATTGCCTGATTCCTTAACCTGCATCCCAGGACAAATGGCTTATAGTGTTACTTATGAGCGCAACAGGGAGTGACCGTTACCTCTTCGGAAGCTTACAGTCGACGGGCAAGAACCAGGAAAAGGTCCGCGAGGTAAATTTCGGACACGAGCAACCCGAAGGCGTGGTCATGACGACCCTGGATTTTGCGGTGAACTGGGTGCGCAAGAGCTCAGTATGGCCGATGACGTTTGGCTTGGCCTGCTGCGCGATCGAGATGATGTCGATGGGGGGAGCGCGTTTTGATATCGCGCGCTTTGGCGCGGAAGTATTTCGCCCCTCACCGCGGCAATCCGACCTGATGGTGATCGCGGGAAGGGTGTCGCAGAAGATGGCCCCGGTCATTCGCCGGCTTTATGAGCAGATGCCGGAACCAAAGTGGGTAATCTCCATGGGCGCCTGCGCCACTTCCGGCGGAGTCTTCAATAACTACGCGTTGGTGCAAGGCGTGAACCAGATTATCCCTGTGGATGTGTATGTGCCGGGCTGTCCACCGCGTCCGGAACAGTTGATGTACGCAATCACACTTCTCCAGGAAAAGATTCAAAGCGAACGGGGAAGCGCAAAACGCGCATTAAACTTCCAATAATTGTGCAATTGTAATAAGTTTGTTGGGCGGTTCTTTTTTCTGATTTGGTGACGAGGCCGGCTGGCGGTAGAGGTAACTAGACGCTAACTCCCCTCCCGTTGCCGCCGTTAAGATGTTGAAAATTAAGGTAGTCGAGATAAGAAATATGCTGTAGATTACCGGATGTGGATGTTTTGCATCTCACGTCCAGGTTTGTTGTGGCGTGAAATCGAGTTTGCCTCGAGCCACGTTCTTCGGGCTCGACCGTTTTGTTGAATGACTTCCCAGTTTTGTATGACTTTCCAGTGGTTGCGGAGGATAGACGCATGCACTCTCGCCCGTTGACTTCACTGGGCCGAATTCTGCTTGTAGCAGGTGCTGTGGGACTCGGTTCCGTGAGTCTCTTAGCCCAGGATTCGTCCAGTACAGCCTCAAAGCCAGTAGCCCCTGCGGAGTCTCCAGCTTCGCGAATCGACATTTTCTTTGGTTACTCGTACCTGGCCCCACACGGCTCGGTTACGATTCCCTCGGGCGACCTAATCGGTGTGAATGGCCCGGTGAGCTATTCGTCTATCAATTACGGCGCGATCGGGAGTGTTAGCTACTTCTTCAACCGCTACGTGGGTGGACAGCTCGAATATGCCAACCATCCTGACGGGAACAATGACGGAGCATCTACCGGACAGCTCGGCATGATCTTCCGCTACCCGACTGCTGAGATCACGCCGTTCGTGCACGCGGACGCTGGTTTCGTAAGGCTCGGCGGCCCGTACCATCAGCCTTACACCTACGGTCCGGCACTGACCGCCGGCGGCGGCATGGATTACTCGCTGCCGTTCCTGGGTGGTCACCTGGGACTGCGGTTGTTCCAGGCCGACTATGAATACTTTCATGCCAACTTCGGGCCTCAGCCTCCGTATCCTACGGGCGGCCGGGCAAACCTGAAGGTGGCGCGCCTGAGCACCGGTCTGATTTATCACATGGGCAGCATCCTACCGCCGCCCCCTGTGACGTACAGTTGCACCGCGGCTCCTTCGCCGGCGTTTCCTGGCGACCCGATCACGGTCACCGGCACGGCGACGAATCTGAACCCGAAGAAAACAGCGACCTATAGCTGGACGGGTGCGGAAGGCGTGAAAGTCACTGGCGACAGCACCACCGGCAACGTCGACACCACCGGCTTGAACCCCGGGAATTACACGGTGACTGGCCACGTTTCCGAAGGGCAGAAGGTTGGCCAGTTCGCGGATTGCACGGCCAACTTCACCATCAAGCAGTACGAACCTCCGACGCTCAGCTGCTCGGCTAACCCGACGACTGTTCAGCCTGGCGGTACAGCAACCATTACGGCTCAGGGCGTAAGCCCGCAGAACCGGCCACTCACTTACACGTTCAGTGCGTCCTCCGGCCAAATCAGCGGAAGCGGCAACACCGCCACGTTGAGCACGACCGGTGCGCCAGCGGGTACGATCACCGTCACTGGCACGGTGCAGGACGACAAGGGGCAGACGGCTACTTGCACGGCGTCGGTCAATGTCGAAGCGCCACCGCCACCGCCGGCTCCGAAGACCAAGACGCTTTGCTCGATCAACTTCGATCGTGACAAGCGCCGCCCGGCTCGCGTCGACAACGAGGCTAAGGCTTGCCTGGATGACGTCGCTCTGAACCTGCAACAACAAACTGATGCCACCGCTGTTCTGGTTGGCGAGGCGGCTTCCGATGAGAAGAAGGCCGACACGCTGGCTGCACAACGGGCCGTCAACACGAAGGACTACCTGGTGAAGGAGAAGGGCATTGACGCTTCCCGGATCTCGGTACGCACCGGAACACAGGGCAACAAGGAAGTGGAGAACTACCTTGTACCTGCCGGCGCGACCTTCGATAACGACGTGCAAGGCACCACAGCTGTTGACGAAAGCACAGTGAAGGTTCAAGCAAGAACCGCTCCGGCTCGTCATCACAGAAAAGCAGCTCCCCCAGCGAAGTAAGTACTGAGGAAGCCAAAACTGAAAAGGGTGACCAGTTAGTAATGGTCACCCTTTTCATTGTGCTTGACCATGCTGGTCTTACAGGCGCACGGTTGAATCCGGATAAACTGTAAAGAGTTTGTCCGAATCTCGGGCGCTTCCAAAATAGAAAACCAATGACTTCATGCATCGGGCGTATTCTCTCCTCCTCCCTTCTTCTGCTCGCTTTCTCTCCTAACCAACTAGCTCTGGCGCAAACGGCTTCGTGGGTTCCGGTGGGACCTGACGGCGGGGATGCGCGCAGTTTTGCGGCTGATCCTGCCGACTCCAGGCATATCTACCTGGGCACCACCAACAGCTGGATTTACCAGACAGAAGATGGCGGCACGAGTTGGCATAGGCTGGCCAAGCTGGCCAAGAGCGATGACCTGATTCTGGATAACGTGGTGGTGGATCAAGCGGATCCCAAGACGCTGCTGGTCGGGGCGTGGATCGTGGATCATCCCGGCGGCGGCCTCTTTATCAGCCACGACGCGGGCAAGACTTGGACCACGGTCGATGCGATGAAGGATCAATCCATCCGTGCTCTCACCCAGGCGCCTTCGGATCCAAAGATATTGATCGCCGGCACCCTCAAGGGTGTGTTTCGCAGCGAAGACGGTGGGGTGCATTGGAATGAGATTTCGCCCCTAGGCAGCATGGATATCCACGAAGTGGAGTCGATCGCAATAGATCCCAAGGATCCGCGCACGGTGTATGCGGGCACTTGGCACCTGCCGTGGAAGACCACAGATGGCGGTGCGAACTGGCACAACATCAAGCAGGGCCTGATTGAGGACTCGGATGTGTTTTCGATCATCATCGATCCCACGGAGCCAAACGTCGTCTACACCAGTGCCTGTTCAGGGATATACCGCAGCAACAGCGGCGGTGAGCTCTACAAAAAGATCCAGGGCATTCCCATGACGGCGCGCCGGACCCGGGTGTTGATGTTGGATCCGACCAACCACAACACGGTTTACGCGGGGACCACCGAAGGCCTGTATAAGACCACGGACGGCGGTGCTACGTTTAAGCGCATGACCGAGCCGGAGGTGATCGTCAACGACGTGTACGTGGATCCGAAGAACCCGCAACATGTGATGTTGGCGACTGACCGCGGTGGAGTGCTGGAGAGCGAAGACGCGGGGTTGAGTTTCAAGGCGTCCAACAATGGTTTCTCGCAGCGCCAGGTATCCAGCCTGCTGGTGGATGCGAAGTCACCCCAAACCATATATGCCGGGGTGGTGAACGACAAAACCTTTGGCGGAGTCTTCGTTTCCCATGACGACGGCGCCACCTGGAGCCAGCAGAGCAATGGCCTCGAGGGACGGGATGTGTTTACCCTATCGCAGGCTAGCGATGGCTCGATTGTGGCCGGGACCAATGCCGGCATTTTCCGTTGGGACGGGACGGCCTGGAAGTCAGACGGCAAGATCGTCAAGAGCGAGCAGAAGACGTCCTACGTGGTTCACAGGGGCAAGCGCACCAAGGTGGAAACAACCGTGATGGTGCCCGGCGGCCAGATGGAGGGGAAGGTGAGCCAGGTCGACGCCTCCGGCAGCACCTGGTATGCGGCAACGGTGAACGGAGTCTTTGTCAGCAAGGATCAGGGCGCCACCTGGGAAGGCGGCCCGGTATTGGGCAAGACGGAGTATCGCGCCGTGGCATCCGACGGGTTGATGGTCGTGGCAGCGAAGCGTACGGCCCTGGCCTGGTCGCAGGACGAAGGCAAGAGCTGGCAGCCGCTGGCCATGCCGCAGAAGCTCACCTGGGCGCAGGCGATAGCGATCGCCGGCAACGGCAGTCTATGGCTCGGCGGGCGTGAGGGCGTCTTCTACAGCGAGGACCATGGTCAGAACTGGACCGAAATGACGACGCTCCCCTCTCTGACATCAGCGGGCTGGCGTACGACCCGGCGCTCAAACGTGTGGTCATCACCTCCTGGTCCTCCAGTTGGGTGCTGGCCGTTAACCCGGCGGACCGTACATTCAAGTTCTGGGATCCTGGCTGGAAGGTAAGGCATGTGCAATCGGCGGCCGGGCGCCTGCTGGCGGCAACACCCTACAATGGAGTCGTGATGGAGCCAAATACCCCGGCGAAGACGGCCGTTGCGCAGAACCCCTAGGGAGTCGTTGTTGGCGTGGTGGCCCCGCTGCTCATCGCTATGGTGACCGCATCAACGGTAACTCTGACAGTGCTTTAGGATGCTGGGCATGATTCGCCTACGCAGCTTTCAAATGCGGGACCTGGCCCGGCTGCATCGGCTTGACCAGGTCTGTTTTCCGCAGGGTATTGCTTATTCCAAAGCCGAGCTGCAGTACTTCCTGACCCATCCCAACTGTTCCTGCTGGATCGCCGAGCAGCGCGAAGACGAGCTGGCCGGATTCGTTATCTTTGAGCGCTCCAACAGCTTGGGAGGCGCTGCCGGCCACATCGTAACCCTCGACATAGATCCGGTCGAACGGCGCCGCGGGTTGGGTTCGCTGCTGATGCGAACCGCGGAAGAGCAGCTGAAGCACGAAGGAGCCGGCGTAGTGAGCCTGGAAGTGGCGGAGAATAATCCTGCCGCGCGGCAGTTTTATCGCAGCCTTGGTTTTGTGGTCAGGGGGCGGATTGCAAAATACTATGGGGGGAAGGTTGACGCCGAGGTGATGGAGAAGGTGATTTGCATTGCATAGAGCAGTTTTCGCAACTCGTGTGGCCTGATTAAGGCCGCTAGGTGTGGTTTTCCTTGGGAGAAAACCACGAAAAGCCCTGTGGCTTCGGTCTACACCCATTGCGAAACTGCTCTAGCTCGGGAAGGATTTTGTTGCTCTTATCCCGCCCCGAGCCGTTGCCGCATCCATTGCCGGTGCCCGGATTTGTGAATCACGCAAGGGGAAGAGGCGTATTCACGCTGAATCCGGCACACCCGCAGAAAAACTCTCCTACCGGATAAAGAGCTTCCAGCAAACAGCAGCGGCCACTACCAGCGCTGCCTGGAAGGCAAAGGCAAAGAGCACGCCACGTGCGCAACCCAGTTTGTCTTCGATATAAAGTTTCTCCGGCTCATCGGGACAAACGTCCGCGACATTGATGGAAACGATGGAAGCCTCTTTGCGCACGATGCGCAACTCCGGCCTCATCGATCGCTCCGTAAAATTTGGAAATGCTTGGATGCCCATGGTGGTGTTCCCCTTTCAGCTACTGAATATAGTCGGAAGAAGGCGACGTGTCTCAGCTGTTACGTACAACTTTGGTAGCGTAATGAGCATGTTGCGTCCTAAACGGTACCAAGGTTGTTCCGAATTGGGGATGCTCACGAGCCGCAGGGCCGCGGTTTCGGCCACAATCATTACCCAAGTAAGCCAGAGCGATGTGCAAAGGGGTAGACGAAAGATTGGAGCTGTGGTGAGTGCAAGCGGTGGCCGGCAAGTGAGGATGAACACAGAGGAGTGTTTGTCTGCATGTAAACGCCACTGATCAAATTCAGTCCCGCAGGGACGGCTGAAAGTAGCCCAGGACGCTAGTCCTGGGTAGATATGACGCCACGACAGTCCCGTAGAGCCTGCCCTGAGCCTGTCGAAGGGGACGGCTGAGAATATCCCAGGATGGAGTCCTGGGCATCCGTTGCAGCCCCTAAAGTGCTCTCGTCAGCGCAGACCCTCCTAACCCTCAGTTTTCCTGGACTTCAGCGAATGGTTAGCTACTTTCAGCCGTCCCTGCGGGACTGAATTCGTCGTTCACACGCAGACTCGGTAGGTCGTGTCCTTATGCGCTTGGTTGCAGGGTGATCACTGAGATTTCGGGAGGGCAGCGGAAGCGGAAAGGCAGGTTGACCGCGCCGATGCCCCGGTTGACGTAGAGTCGCGTCCCATCGTGCAGCCGGAACAGACCCTCCACGTATTTGGTTCCCATTTCAGGGAGCAGGAGTGGAGGCAGGAACGGGATGCGAATCTGGCCTCCATGAGTGTGTCCAGAGAGAACAAGGTCGATCCGGTGTCCCAGAACCTGGTCGGCGAAATCGGGCTCGTGCGCCAGCAGGATAAGTGGTTCCTGATCCGGGTTTCTGGCGGCGGGTAGAGCGGTTAGGAGGTCGGGCCGCTGCTGCAGAGCATCCTGCATGCCGGCAAGCCACAAACGCCGGCCGTCGCGCTCAATGGGCACGGAACTGTTTGCTAGCACGGGAATGCTGTGGGTCTGAAGGGAGTCAGTGACCGCGTGGGCATTGACCAGGACGTCGTGGTTACCCAGGATCGCATAGCGCAGCGGGCATTCGATCCGGCTGAGGAGTTCGGCGCAGTGGTAGCTCATCCTGATGGAAAAATGCCGCGGCAGCGGCTTGGAGCTGACGAAGTCTCCGGTCATCACGACAAGGTCAGGAGTAACCTCGTTCACCCTGCGGACGACCGCCTCAACAAAAGCTGCTTCGGTGTATTCGTGGAAATGAAAGTCGCTGATCTGCACGATCTTCAATCCGGCGAATGGGTCAGGTAAGCGGGGAATGGTGATGGTACGGTAGACGATCTCGAGTTCGTGGCGAGAGATTTCGCCGGCGTAGAAGGCCATGCCGGCGGCGGAACCGGCGGCCAGCCGGAGAAAATTTCTGCGTGTGAAAGCCGTCTTTCCAAAGGAGGCCGGCTGGGCGGATGGGGCATCCAGAGTGGTTTCCGTCAGGGTCACCTTTCAAGTCTACGGTGTGGCTGCCCTTTTGCAGTAGGGTGGGGCCGGCCGGTACCTCAAAAGGGAACAGGAGGCTCCAGCCTTTTCCCTTTTGTTTGCCGGCCGCCACGGCGCCGCTGCCGAGGTTTCTTTTCCTCAGGGAAAGATGCTTCGTAAAGCCTGGTAAAGCAGGCGGTAGCTGGCATACGTTTGTTGCATCACACGGGAGGCATCCCGGTCGGGGGCGGTGCGCTTGGCCACATGCACCACTTTGTCGCAGGCCGCATCGACCGAAGTCCAGACCCCCGCGCCCACCCCAGCCAGCAGGGCTGCGCCGTAGGCGGCTCCCTCCTCGGCCTGCACCGTCTCCACCGTTTGACCGTAGACATCCGCCTGAATCTGGCGCCACAGGGGCGAGCGGGCGCCGCCGCCGCCCACGCGAATGGCCCGCACGGGAATGCCCAGTTCCTTGAAAATGGTTAGGGTGTCTTTGAGGCTGAAAGCAACGCCCTCCAGGATCGCCCGGACCACGTTGGCGCGGGTGTGGTCGGCGGCTAAACCGACCAGGGCGGCGCGTGCGTTGGGGTCTAGATGCGGGGTGCGCTCGCCCATAAGATAGGGCGCCCAGAGAACACCCCCTGAGCCCGGAGGAACCTGCGCGGCTTCCGCGCTCAGCTGATCGTAGGGGTCGGCCTGATGGGGGCCTGTGCGGCTTGGGGCCACGCCAAAGTTGTCGCGAAACCAACGCAGGGAAAGGCCGGCTGCCTGGGTGACTCCCATGACATGCCAGCGGCCCGGGATGGCGTGGCAGAAGGTGTGCAGCCGCCCCAGCGGGTCGGTGACCGGGGCGTCGGAGGCGGCGAAGACCACCCCGGACGTGCCGATGGTCGCGCTCACATCCCCGGGACGAACGATGCCCATGCCGGTTGCGCCTGCAGCCTGATCGCCTGCACCAGCGACTACGGGTGTGCCCGCTTTCAGCCCGGTGCTGGCGGCGGCGGCCTCCGTCACCTGGCCGACGACGTCCTGAGATTCGTAAAGAGCAGGGAGGCAGTCGGGGTTGAGACCGACGGCATCGAGCATGGCATCGGACCAGCGGCGGTGGGCCACGTCGAGCAGCAGAGTTCCGGAAGCATCGGCCACGTCGATGGCCCGCACCCCGGTGAGACAAAGGCGGACGTAATCCTTGGGAAGCAGGAAGCTTTGAAATCGGCGCCAGATGCTGGGTTCGTTGGTCCGCACCCACAGCAGCTTGGTGAGGGTGAAGTTGGTAAGCGCGGGATTGGAGGTGAGTTCCACGATACGGCGCGGGCCGATGGTCTCGTTGAGGTAGCGGCACTCCGCTGCAGTGCGCTGATCGCACCAGATGAGCGCAGGGCGCAGGACCTCATCATTTCGATCCAACAGGACAGCACCGTGCATCTGCCCGCTAAGGCCGATGCATGCAATTTCAGAGGCCGGGACCTCGCTCTCGCGCAGCAGCTTGCGGACGGCGCCTTGGCAGGCCTTCCACCAGTCCTGCGGATCCTGCTCCGCCCACCCGCTTCTTGGTGAAGCGAAGGGTTGGTGTTCGTGGATGGCGGAAGCGACGACCGCGCCTGTCTCGTCGATGAGCAGGGCGCGCGTCCCTCCCGTGCCGACATCGATGCCTAGCAGCTTGATGGCTCTATCCCCCGGTCAGCCTAAAGTGTAGCTCAGGCCCTGTGTCACAGGGCCTGGGGAGTTCTACAGGATGGGCTTTAAAGCCCGTTGGTTCCCTCATAACGGACGGGCGCCCCATATCTCGCTCGTCCGTTGCCAGGGAAACAATACTCCCCGAGGGCCCGTGATACAGGTCCTCGGCTTAGAACTGGTTCCACAGGAACTGGTTGTAGACGTCGTGATGGAACTGGATTTCGGGAACCTTGATCAGGCTTCCGAGGAGACGCGGACAGCGGTCAGCGGAGGCTTGCTTGAGATCGGCGTAGCGCGCTTTCACGTCCTCGCCGAGCAAGGTGGTGGTCCATTTTGACTTGCGAAAATCGTCGATCGCTGTGTAGACATTGTCCGGCAAGTAACGCTTGGCCTGGCGCAGGTCTTTGATTTTCGAGATCTCGCCTTCGATCCCGGTGCGGAAGATGGAATAGAGAGCCATGTAGGGGTTGGCATCGGGGCCGACGGAGCGCACTTCGACGCGCGAGCTTTTTTCGTTGCCTAGAGGGACACGCACCATGGATCCGCGGTCGATCGGCGAGGCTTTGATCTGGTTGGGCGCTTCAAAGTGCGGATCGAGACGTCGATAGGCGTTCACGCTGGCGTTTAGCAGCAGGCAAATGTCGTTTGCGCTGGAAAGAATGCGGTCGATGAAGGACCACGCCAGCGGGCTGATCTTCTCTTCTCCCGCAGGATCCCAGAAGAGATTCTTGCCGTCTTTGCTGATGGAGACATTGGTGTGCATGCCGTTGCCGTTCACTCCGATCACCGGCTTGGGAAGAAAGGAGGCGGAGAAGCCCATGCGGGTCGCTACCTGGCGGCAGATCAGTTTGTAGAGCTGGATCTGATCGGCGGCGGCGACGACTTCCCCGTAGCTGTAGTTGATTTCGAACTGTGAGGGCGCGACCTCGGGGTGATCTTTCTCATTCTCGAAGCCCATGGCGCGCTGGACTTCGGCGGTGCTGTCGATAAAGGTGCGCAGCGGATCGCCGGGAAGCGAGTGATAGTAGCCTCCGGTGTTGACGTACTCGAATTTGCCCGTCTCCGCGTAGCGGCGCTCGGCGTCGACGCCGGCAAAGAGAAAGCCCTCGATTTCGTTGGCGGCATTGAGGGTGTAGCTGTTCTTCTCGTATTGCTCCTGGGCATAGGTTTTGAGCACGCTGCGTATATCGGCGGGATAGACTGCCCCGGTTTTGTCGATCACTTCGCCGAAGACCAAGACCTTGCCGGCTCCGAAGAAATCGGCGGGCGCCCAGTAGAAGGCGCTCCAGTCAATGCCCAGGCGCAGGTCGCTCTCCCGCTGGGCGGAAAATCCGCGGATCGAGGAGCCATCAAAGGTGAGGTTGTCCCAGCTCTTGACCAGGAATTTCTTGTCGTAGTCGAGCATGTGCAAGCGGCCTTCCAGGTCGCTGAAGAGAACGGTGACGGCCTTGATGCCCTTCTCGTCGGTGAGGTACTTCAGCCGTTCTTCCTGGATCTGGTGCTGGGGCACCCGATTCTTCCGCTGCTCTTTCGCTTTCACATTCAACGCTTCAAGTTCTTGATAAGGGAGCGTGAGAAAACTGCGCAATTCGTTCGACATGGATCTCCTTCAGAGTAGATAAAGCCGCCCAAGGGTCGTAATACTGATCGAAATCAGAATATCGCGTGGCTAGCCAGCAACCAAGCGGAGGCCCGGAATCGGTCCTGGCTCTATGGTAGGATTTGCCCATGCCGGCCGTGGAGAAGATCAGCATCGCGCTGCCCCCGGAGATGGTCGCCAACATCCGCCAAGCCGTCGAGACGGGTGAATATGCCTCCAGCAGCGAGGTGGTGCGTGATGCGTTGCACGAGTGGACGCTGAAGCGTGACTTGAGGCAGCAAAGCCTGGGCGAACTGCGCGCCTTGTGGCGGCAAGGGCTCGCGGACAGGATTCCAGGGGCTCCGGTGGATGAAATGCTGGATCGCCTGGAGCATAAGTACCAGGCTCTGGCGGATGCCGCCAGATAGTGCGCATAGAAGTTTCCAGCTTTGTTGAAAGCGACCTCGACGCAATCGCCGGCTCTATCGCGCTAGACAGTCCCAGGCGAGCCCTGAGCGTGATCCAACAAATACGCGCACAAATTCTCGAACTCGGGCAGCGCCCTTTGCGCTTCCGGTTACGCACCGAATTGGAAGAAGAGGCGCGCATCGCATGGGTGGGTCGCTATGGGATTCTTTTCCGCATCCACGAGGATGCCGTGAGGGTGGAGCGAGTGGTTTATGGCACCCACGATCTGCTGGCTCTGCTCCCGCAGGACGAGTGAGCCTCCCGCTATTGCGGTGTCATCGACGACAAAAGATAACAATACCGATGTACCATTGCTAGCGTCACCATCATCGCATCGCAGCTGCAATTAAAAAGGAGCCAGGACCATGGTCACATCGCCGCCAAGCAGTGTCTTGACAACGGGCACTTCGTTTCCCATGTGGTGGGCCATTCTGCTGATTATTGTTGGGTTCTTTGCGTTGGCCTTGCCCTTCGAGGCCGGCGTCGCGATCGCCGTTGCCGTCGCCCTGCTGGTTATTGTGGCCGGGGTGGTTCATCTTGTGGGCACGTTTGCGGCGCGCACCACAGGGGGCTTCTTCTGGCGGCTGCTGGTCGGCTGCGCTTACCTGATCGCAGGCGTCTATCTTCTGCTGCATCCCAAGTTGAGCCTGGTGTCGCTCACGCTGGCTTTGGCGATTCTTTTCTTCGTGGAAGGCATCATTCATATCGTGACGTATTTTCAAGTCCGGAGCGTTCCTGGTTCGGGATGGCTTCTGTTTGACGGGATCGTGACGTTGATACTGGCGCTCATGATCTGGCGAAGCTGGCCGGCCAGCGCGGTGTGGGCGCTGGGCACGATCGTCGGTATTAATTTTCTGATGAGCGGCTTTACCCGGCTGATGTACTCGCGGGCCGTGCGCGCGAATCCCTAACAGCTTTCACTTACGGACCGATCATGACGCTAACAGATACCGAGAAGGCCGCTGCTGCGCGCAAGAGCCTGGAATACGTGAAGGATGGGATGGTGGTCGGGCTCGGCACCGGTTCGACCGCGACGTTTGCCATCCAGTTTCTGGGTGAAATGGTTCGCGACGGTTTGAAGATTCGCGGGATCCCCACCTCGCGAGCCAGTGGCGAGCTGGCGCGCTCGTTGAAGATTCCTCTGACCAGTTTCGATGAAGTGGAGTTTACGGATGTGACCATTGACGGCGCCGACGAGGTGGCTCCCGGCCTGGCGTTGATCAAAGGGGGTGGCGGCGCGCTGCTGCACGAGAAGATTGTGGCCGCTTCTTCGCGGCGTCTGGTGATCGTGGCCGACGAACACAAGATCGTCCAGCGGCTCGGCCGCTTCCCGCTTCCGGTGGAGGTGATCCCATTCGCGGCGTCCCCGGTGAAGAAGAAGCTGGAGGCGATAGGGGCGCACCCGGTGTTGCGTTCCGGCCACGACGGCTCACCGTATATCACCGACGAAGGCAACTTCATCTTCGACTGCCACTATGGAGAGATCGCTGATCCACCGGCGGTGGCGCAAGCCATCAAAAGCATGGTGGGCGTGGTGGAGCACGGGCTGTTTCTTGGATTAGCTTCGTTGGCGGTCATCGCGGGTCCCTCCGGCGCGCGAGTCATCACGGGGTAAGTAGCCTTCGCGGGCCGGTTCTCACCAGGTTCTGTTCGGACACGGACCTTCTTCGGAACTGAGTGCTATGGCGGGGTTGAAAATGGTGCGGTGTCGTGGAAACGACTCATGTCGATACCGGCCATCCGGCCTTCTGGGTCATAGATGAAGATGTCGGTGAACTTTGCGTCCCAGATAACTTCGGAGGCGCGGTAAGAGGATCGGGCATTGACCACCTGGGAAAAAGTCTCGTCCATTCCGGTCAACAGGATTAGAAACTCCGCGCCGCTGGCGCATAATTCATCTTGCGTCACGCCGTAGAGCGGGCTGTTTTGGTCGATGGTGTGAACGATGGTCCAGGAAAGAGGAAAGAAGACCACACTCTCCCTCTCCAGGTTAAGTGGGTAGTAACGGCGCACCGCGGCTCCGCTCGCGCTGGTCTCAAAGCGCGACACCAGAAGCCGGACATGCAGATCGATGATCTGGTTGTTGCGCGTGTTGATGATGCGGAACTCAAAGGCGCGCTGGTTGCCGATCCAGGAAATCACCGCGTTTTGACTGAAGAGAATGTCGGCCACCGGCCGCGAGAAACGCGCAAATACCAACCCCGTAACGACCGCCAGGCCCAGCAAACTGACCACGGACTCGAGCGCGACCAGGACATTGGTTTTTAGTCCCACGGGCACAGTACTTCCATAGCCTATGGTCGCCGAGGTGTGAATGCTGAAGAAAAAAGCCTTCAGAAAAGGAGTGTTTATCTCGGTGTTGAGGGTGTTGACCAGGCCGCCCGGTCCGCAGGCCTCGTAGAACAAAGCGAAGCAGCCATTGAGCGTGAGGTAGACCGCGGCAACGAAGACAAAGAATCGACTCCAGGTGGTGCTGACCAGATTGGAGTAGGCGAGAAAGGAACGCAGGCCGCGGCCTCGTCTCTGCACATTGAAGCTGCCGTCGCGATTAAGCAGACGAAGCTCACGCTGTGACGATACGACTCTTCCGAAGCCCAGATCGCTGTTGGGATCGTCGGGAATTTTGGGGGTTACTTGCTTTAGCTCTTGATCGGCCACCAGAGTATTTTCTCAGAGAGCTAATTTGCGGTGGAGCACCGCCAGTGCCATATTCAGGCAAATTGCCGCCAGCTCCGGATCGTAGCGGTAGCCCTCGTCGCGCATGAACGCGTGCGCGCCGTTGACTTCGAGCCACTGAAAGTTGGCGCCCACTTCCTCCAGCCGGGCCTTGACCAGGTTGCGTCCGGCGAGCGGAACATGCGGATCCTGCCGCCCCCAGATGTGCAGCAGCTCGCCCTTGATTTCGTCTGCACGTGCCAGCGAATCATCCTGTTTGCCCAAGCCCAGGCTGTGGCTGTGAATATCGGTGGCGTAGAAACAGACGGCGGCCAGTACATCGGGATTCATGGCCGCGCGAAAAGCCAGATGGCCTCCCATGCAGATACCGATGGCGCCCAGGCGGCCGGTGCAATCGCTCAAATCTTTTAGATAGTCGAGCAGCGCGCGCGCATCGCTGTCATAAGCCGAAACCAACTTGGCGTACTTGTCGGCATTGCCCTTATCGGAGCCGGCCTGATCGTAGGCCAGCACTGTGCCTGCCGGCTCCAACTCGTGATACACCTCAGGAACAGCAACGATGTAGCCGTGACCGGCGATAAAGGCGGCAAAGCGGCGGATCGGGCCGGTGGCCTGGAAGATCTCGGAGAAGAGCACAACCGCGGGATACTTGCCTTCAGCCGCGGGGCGAAACATATAGGTCCGCATGGGCCCGGTCGGTGTGGCAAGATCGACAAATATTTCTTCTTTAAGGATCATGGGGTTCCCCCCGGATTTCCTGAACTCTGCGCTGGATAGGACCGTGTGCGGCTTTCATTAAGGAAAGCCGCATGAAGTTCGTCAACGCCAACCAGCTTCAGAGGAAATCCGGTCCAGGCCAGATTACCTGATAATGGCACTGTCGCCAGACGGTTTTGCAATGGTTGTGAAAATCGAAGCGACGGACCTGTTCGTGGTTTTCTCTCAAGGAAAACCACACCTCGCGGTCCTTAGCAGGACACAATAATTGCGAAACTGCCGTAGGAGAAAGCGTCAATGGTGATTGGCTGGTCAACAGGAGCAGCGGAGAGTGGAGGGCCCTCGTCGGCCTGGGCACGGGTAGAAGCGGCGCAGCGCGCAGTGCGGCTGCCTTGCCTGCTGGTGCCGCAGCCGGCGCATGCTGTACTGGCAGGAGAACTGGCGGCTGGGCTGGTGGCCGCGAGCTTCGGTGAATTGCCACCCGAGATTATTCGCGCCATTCAGATGCACGACACGGGTTGGGCCTCGAGCGATGCACAGCAGATCCAGCGCTTACGCTCGGGCGGCGCGCAGTCCAGCCATGCAGCTCCGGTTTCTTTTGTTGCCATTCCACCCGGAGAAGTGGCTGAGGCGTGGACAGCCTCGATCGATAGCGTCGAAGCCTTGTCGAAGATAGGGGCCATCATCGTCAGCCGTCACTTCAGCCTGCTGGCTCAGCATGACCAGGCCCACCACCAAAGCCTTCTCCGGGCGGAGAAGTTGCGTCAACAAAAACTTGAAAGCAGCTCGATGGCAAAAGGCGAAGATTTAGAGCGATGGACAGCAGCGCTGGGCTTTTGCGATTTGGTGTCGCTTTACCTGGTGAGCGGGATCTGCAGTGACGTGGAGTTTCCGCTCGCCCACCCAGCTTCACCGCAGGCGCAAACGGCGGCCCGGGTGCGGATGCAGATTGACGGAAGAAAGCTTCGCTTTACACCGGAAACGGTTCGCGCCGGCTGCGTGCTGTCGATTCAGGCGCTCAAGCATCCTGTGCCGGCGCAAGGCGCGCGCGCCGAGACACTCACGTGGGAGGTGCAGTGAATGGGCGTGGCACGCAATCGACCCGATACCTTCGATGCGGTGGTGATTGGCGCGGGGGTTGCCGGCCTGGCAGCCGCCCGGATGCTGGCGGAGGCAGGAAGGCGAGTGGCTTTGCTCGAAGCCCGGGACCGCATTGGGGGCCGGATTCACACGGTTGCGGCCGTTCAGGGCGAGCTGCCGGTGGAGCTTGGGGCAGAGTTTGTGCATGGCCTGCCGGCGGAGCTGATCGATTTGGTAGACGAGGCGGGTCTCACCCGTTTCGAGCTGGATGGAGATAGCCGCTGCGCCGGTCCAGGCCGGATCGGAGCCCGGTTGGGTCCGTGCAGCGACCAGCACGAGGTGCACCAGCTCTTCGAGGCGCTCGGCCATGTACAGCTGTCTCCCAATTCACGCGATCTCAGCTTCAGCGAGTTTGTGGGCCAACGCAAAGTCAGACCAGAGGTCGCGGCGAGCGCGACAAACTATGTCGAAGGCTTCAACGCGGCCGATGCGGATCGCATCAGCGTTCGTGCGCTGGCCAAACAGCAGGTAGCAGAAGATGCAATCTCTGCGGAGCGCATATTCCGCGTGGCCGAGGGCTATATGCGGGTTCCCGAGTTTCTTTTAGGCAGGTTTCGCGATGCCGGGGGTGAGTTTTTCCGGTCCATGGCGGTGCGATCCATCACCTGGGAGCACGGTCAGGTCGAGGTAGCGACAGACACGAGTCGTGTCCTGGCGGCAAAATCGGCGATTGTGACTTTGCCGTTGGGGGTCCTGCAGGCGAGGAGGGTCGCGTTCTCGCCCCAGCCGTCGGAGATTCTCAAAGCCGCCGACAGCCTGGTCATGGGACCGGCTGCCCGGGTGGTCTATGAGTTCGACAGCGCTTTCTGGAAAGAGTTCACCTCGTTGAAGGGCGTGAGCTTCCTCTTTGCGCCCGACGCCGCTCCTCCAACCTGGTGGACCACCTGCCCCAAGCCAGGCTCGACATTGACCGGATGGATCGCCGGCCGTAAAGCAAGAAGAGTGGAGATGGACTTGTTGCCGGAGATGGGCCTGGAAACGCTCTCAACCTTGCTCGACAGCCCGCTGCACGACGTGAAAAGACACATGCTGCGCTGGCATATGCACGATTGGCTGATCGACCCCCACAGCCTGGGCGCCTATTCCTACGTCCCGCGCGGGGCCATCGGCGCTTCTGAGCAAATGTCTCTTCCGGTGGAGCAGACGCTCTTCTTTGCCGGCGAGCATACCGACACCAGCGGCCACTGGGGTACCGTGCATGGAGCGCTACGCTCCGGGTATCGCGCTGCCAGCCAGATTCTTACCCGCCCCTGAGTCGCCGCGTATTGGAAACAGGCCATGGAAGATTTTCCGTGCGGAAAGACTGCCATGACCTGTTGCGAAAGGGAAGAAGGCGACGGTTAGACCAGATCCCCAACTTTATCGGCAATGTTGCTGGCTGCGGAACTGACGTTGCTGGCCACCGAGCCCACGCGGGAGGCCATATCGCCGGCTACCCCTCGTGTCTTTTTGTAGACACGGGTGGCATGTTTGCCCAAATCGCCGGTGGTGTCCTGGATGTAATCGGTCGCATCTTGCAGATTACGCTTGAGTTGTTTACGGGTTTTTTCCCCGGTCTGCGGGGCATAGATGAGAGCCGCAGCTGCGCCGGCAGCCACCCCCAGAGAGAAAACTGCCCAGTAACGGACTACGCTCATGAACTTCCACCTTTCACGAATAGCTAGTAAGTCATCCAGTTGGAGTGCATTAAGACCGGATAGGTTGCAGAGGACAGTTGGTGAGGCTGCGCGGGTTTGGCCTGGCAGCGACGAGACGCCTAACGTGGTAGCGCTAAATTGCTATTGATTTTTGGAGAAAAAATCCTTAAAATGAGAGCTTTGGCATGTTCGGCGGGGCTGAGTTGGTGAAAGTGCGAAGCCGCTGGGTCATGCTTGTTGCTTATCTCCCTAGAGGATAACGGATCAAATGGCAAAACGACGTGGTAATCCAAACTGGGGTAAGCCGGAGCCGATAGGCCCGGTGGTCCCGACTGTCACTTCTTTCGAGCAAGTGGTTAAAGAGTTTAAGCTGACTCCCGATCAGTATGTTCGTTCTACCCGGTTGCGCGAATGGGCCCGGCGCAACAAGAATTCGAAGTATATCCCGGAAGCGCTGCTCGAGGCTTGGGGTTTTGAAATCGAATCCACGTTGTAAACGAGCAGCAGTACCGATGCAAACTACGCCGCCCAGAGCGGCGTTTTTTGCGTCTATGGGGAGTGATGTGACAGCGGGAAGGTATTAGGCGGAGAATAAAGGTATGCAGGCAAAGGCACCGTTTACCGATGTACCCGGGGCCCTCGCAGAATTCAAAGCGGGACGCATGATCGTCGTGGTCGACGACGAGGACCGTGAGAACGAGGGAGACCTGACGCTGGCGGCGGAGTTTGTCACACCGGAAGCGATCAACTTCATGGCCAGGTATGGACGGGGGCTTATTTGCCTTAGCTTGACCGAAGAGCGGGCTGACTACCTGCGCCTGGGCCCGATGTCGCAACAGAATTCCTCGCGTTTCGGCACTGCATTCACAGAAACGATCGAGGCCCGGGAGGGCGTGACCACCGGTATCTCCGCCTATGATCGGGCGCATACCATCCAGGTGGCGATCGATCCGCGGATGACGGCGGCGGATCTGGCTCGGCCAGGGCATGTCTTTCCGCTGCGCGCCCGGCGGGGCGGGGTGCTGGTACGCGCCGGGCAGACGGAGGCTTCCGTCGACCTGGCCCGTATGGCGGGGCTGATCCCGGCAGGCGTGATCTGCGAGATCATGAACGACGACGGCACCATGGCACGGGTACCGGACCTGGTGAAGTTTTGCAATCAGCATGGCTTGAAGATGCTGACCGTGGCAGAGTTAATCCGCTTCCGGCTGCAGAACGAGCGTTATATTTTCCGGGTGGCGGAATCGATTTTGCCGACTCGCTTTGGCGACTTCCGGATGATTGCCTACGAGAGCGAAGTCAGTGGGGGAGAGAGCCACCTGGCCCTGGTTCGCGGCGATGTGAGTTCGGAGCACGACCAGGACCCGGTTCTCGTACGCGTGCACTCCCATTGCCTGGCAGGGGATGTCTTTGGCACTACGTTGTGTGATTGCCACCAGGTGGTGCAGCGATCGCTGGAGATGATCGCGGAAGCGGGACGGGGCGCCCTGGTATATCTGCACAATTCAAGTAAAGGTTTCGATATAGACCGCAGCGTGCTGCCGCATCGGTTGTTCTTGCACCGGGGAGGCGAACACGGGGATGACCGGCATCAACGGATTTTGCGCCAGGTCGGTTTGGGCGGCCAGATCCTTTCGGATTTGAATATTCGTAAGATTCGGCTGCTGTCTAACACGCCCACGCACGTGCCCGCGCTGCAGGGGTTTGACCTGGAGATTGTGGACCAGGTTGGTTTGTCGCTGAAGGCTCCGTGTTAGGGAGAGACGTAGACCCCAGTCGGCACTACGGGACTGGTTTCGATGCCGATGTCTACCCAGGACTAGCGTCTTGGGCTACTCTCAGCCGTCCCTGCGGGACTGGTTCGGCCAGAGAGACCTGTCCCGGCGTGCCGTGGAAGCGCGGCTGCGGTTTCCTTCTCTTACCCCACCGGTTCCAGGACGGGCAGGGGAAATCCGCGGCGAGCTAAATCGGTCTGCAGTTGTTCTACGTTTTGGAAGAGGGCGGCATGGAGGCCTACGGCCTCGGCGCCGACGATGTTCTTTTCCAGATTGTCGATGAATATTGCTTGATCGGGTGCGACGCCCAACTTCTTTACCGTGTGCCGATAAATGGCTGGATCGGGTTTGACGATGCCCAGCTCACAGGACCAGGTGAGGTGGTCGAACTGGGATAGCCAGGAGAAGCGTGGAAGGATATGGTCAAGCACCCCGTATCCCATGTTTGACAGGATGCCGAGCCGAAAACCCGCTTGCTTGATTCTGGGGATCCAGGCGATCATCGCCGGGTTGAGCTCCATCCACATCCGGGCATCCTGCTCCAGAAGTTGCTCGATCTGCTTTGGAGTAAAACTCACACCTGTCTCACGGGCGACGGTCTGCCAATAGGTTTGGCCGTTCAGAATGTCGGCATCGTAATCGAGACGGTGGGCCCAATAGGACTTCTCGAACGCCTCTTCCTTCACCCCGGCGATGGCCAGCAGATTGCGATGCGCTTGAGGGTCCGGCGGTCCGCTGAGTACCTCACCATAGTCGAAGATCACGGCTTTCAGATCCATGCGCACAAACTCCCTAAAATGTGATGTTAGGGTCTATTACACCATGCTTGGCGGCACCGAGAGATCCCCCTGGTCGGCGCGAACACACTGGGATATGAGGGAAACGGCCTGGGCGCGCGAGCTTGCGCGGCTGCGCGCAGCGGGCAGACAGCTGTGGGATCTGACCGCCTCCAACCCGACAGCTTGCGGCTTTACCTATGACGCCGCTTCTATTCTGGGACCACTCAACGATCCGCAAGCCCTGCACTATGAACCGAATCCGATGGGGCTTGGCCCGGCGCGGGAGGCGATCAGCCGCTATTACCGTGACCACGGCGCTAGGGTCGATGCGGAACAGATCTTTCTCACCACCAGCACCAGCGAGGCCTACAGCTTCCTCTTCCGGTTGCTGTGCGATCCCGGGGACGAGGTACTGATCGGCCAGCCGGGCTATCCGCTATTGGATTTTCTGGCCCAATTAGACGACGTGCGGCTGGTTCCGTATGAGCTTTTCTACGATCATGGGTGGCATCTTGACCTTGAGGCGCTGCGCCACCAGGTCAGCGCGCGCACCCGGGCGATCGCGGTCGTCCACCCCAACAATCCCACCGGGCACTTCACCCGGGATGAGGAGAGGGCGGCCATCGAGGGATTGTGCCTCGAGCATGGGCTGGCGCTGGTCGTAGACGAGGTGTTTCTTGACTATGGGCATGTTGGGCGCGAGGCAGGGCAGAGCTTTGCCACCGGCAGCCATCCCGTACCCACCTTTGTCCTTAGCGGGCTGAGCAAAGTGGCCGCGCTCCCGCAGATGAAGGCCGCCTGGATGGCGTGCTTTGCCGAGCGAGAGGCCCTGCAGCGCCTGGAGGTGATTTGCGACACTTTTCTTTCCATGAGTGCTCCCATCCAGCACGCGCTTCCCTCCTGGCTGAGCTGGCGGCCGGCGCTGCAAGAGCAGATCAGGGGCCGCGTGGAATGTAACCTGGCGGCGCTGGACGCGATCCTGCTGCGGCAGAGCCTGGTAACCCGGCTGGAAGTCAACGCGGGTTGGTATGCCGTGCTCCGGATCCCGGGGGTGCAGACAGAAGAGGAAACCGCGCTCGATCTGCTGCTGGAGCGAGGGGTGGTGGTACATCCTGGCGGTTTCTTTGGTTTTTCCGGGCAGGGGTGGCTGGTGGTGAGCTTGCTGGCGCCCCAAGAAGAATTCGCCGCAGGAGTACGAGAAATGGCCGCCTATTTCTCCCGGCTGAACGTTTAGTAATTTACAGCAACTTTAGGAACCTTAAGGAAGAATATGTGCAAAAGGGAGGACTCAAGTTTGCTACTAATACTTTCGTGTCATTCAACTAAAGCTTTATAGAAAATAAGCATGTTGCACATTTTAGACAAGTTGCCATGATGTCTATTCGCCGGCACCCACCCTTGTTGCAGCGTTAGGGGTCATATCTGCGCAACCTTAGCGGGGAGTTAATGTGTCACATGCGGAATTTTGGCTGAAGAAACGGATTTGAATGTCTTTCTGCGCCAATTAAGGTTTCCGGCCCGTGACCGCAAATGACGCGCGTGGCATCGGGCAGCACCAGCAAGCGATCGCGCAGCGAACGCAGGATTTGCTGCCCGTCGCCCCCGGGAAGATCCGTTCTCCCGATCGAGCCGGCAAAGAGCGTATCGCCGGCTAGCAGCAGGTGCTGAGCGGGGAAGAGAAGACAGATGCTCCCCGGAGTGTGCCCTGGAGTGTGCAGCACCTCGGCCGGCAACGCGGCGAGGCCGATCACCAAGCCATCCTCGGCACTAGCGTCCGGAGGCGCCACCTCAGGCGTGGGAACACCGATCCAGCCAGCCTGCATCTCCATCATGCCCAGAAGGGCGAGATCCTTCTGATTCATCAGAACCGGGGCCCCGGTAAGTTTGCGTAGCTGAGCCGCTCCGCCTACGTGGTCGATATGAGCATGAGTGACAACGATCTGGCGCAGGGTCAGACCGTGCTTTTGCAGCCGGGAGAGAATTTCCGGAATGTTATCTCCGGGATCAACGACCATGGCTTCGTGTGTAGCCTCGTCGCCCAGGACGGTGCAATTACAGCGCAGTGGACCGACAGGAAAGGTCTCAAGGATCATTCGCTCATTCTAGGAGATTCACTTTAGGAACGGATAACGCTGGTTACAATGCAGCCATGATGCGTATTTCCGCGTTGGCAGGGGCGCTGCTGGGCTGGTTTGCGTTGTTGCTGCAACTTTACCTGATGCTGGTGCAATCGCCTGCCGGGGCAAAGGCGATGGTGGGGACGGTCATCACCTACTTCAGCTTCTTCACCATTCTGACCAATCTGCTGGTAGCGCTGGTTTTTACCGCCACGGTCTATTCCCCGGGAACCGGACGTCCCGCAACCGGATGGCGGGAGTTCTTCTGCCGTCCATCGGTACAGGCCGGCGTCGCGGCGTACATCGCGATCGTGGGCATCATCTACCGGTTGTTGCTGCGGCAATTATGGAATCCGCAAGGCATGCAGTGGGTGGCCGACGTCATCCTGCATGACGTCATTCCGGTCGGCTACGTCCTCTACTGGGTGCTCTTTGCACCGCGGACGAAACTACGCTGGAAGGATGCCATCGGCTGGCTGGTTTATCCCGCGGTTTACGCGGTGTACGTGCTGGCGCGGGGTGCGGTGAGCGGGCTGTATCCCTATCCCTTTATGGATGTGAATGTGCTGGGATACGGCGGCGTTTTGGTCCATGCCGCGGTGTTTTTGCTGGTTTTCCTGGGAATGGGCTTGCTGGTCGTTGCGGTGGGCCGCCTTACGCGCGGACGCTTGCCTATCTAACAGATAACCTGTGCGGTCGCGCCTCTAGTTCCCTTGGTTAGGGAACTAGAGGCGCACGGCGTTACCCGCCCACCCGTCCCTTGGTTTAGGGAAACTCAGTGCTTCCTAGCTTCTAGAGAACTCTACTTGGCTGGAGTTGCCGGCTTGGCGGGCGGCGCTGTCCTGGCTGGGGTGGTCTGTGTGGACTTGATGCCGGAAAGCACGGAGCGCGCGCCGCTGCCCCGTTGGATCAACACTGTGAGCCCGATGGAGGTGAACATGAAGACAATGGCGGCCCACGTCGTAACCTTGGTGAGAAGGTTGGCTGCTCCGCGGGGTCCGAAGGCCGTTTGCGACCCCTGGCCGCCAAAGGCGCCGGCGAGATCGGCACTCTTACCCTGCTGGAGAAGAACCACCCCGATCAGGACAATGCAAACGATAACGTGGATGGTACCGATAAACCAGATCATCTGAAGCTAAACCTCATTCTTATTGGTGCGGAAGGGGGGACTTGAACCCCCATGCCTCTCGGCGCCACCCCCTCAAGATGGTGTGTCTGCCAATTTCACCACTTCCGCGCTCAAAACTAACTTAATTTAAACAGCTTGCGGGAAACACCGTTTCAACCGCCTGGGTGGACGCCGCCGGCCCGAGGGAGGACGCAACGTATCGCCGTCTTGATGTTACCGTGCCCCGCCGAGTACTGCAATGCGAACGGGCCGCCGCGTGCTTACTGCGAACCCTCAGGCAAGGCAAAGGCAACGTAGGCTCCGGGAATGGGGGCGTGGAATGCCGGATGGCCAGGCGCGTCGTGGGTATGAGTGGTAGCTTCCGCCGCCGCACAGAAGACGACGTATTCGCGTCCATTCACTTCATAGACAGCCGGCATCCCTTCCACAGCCGCGTCGAGGGTGAACTCCCAAATCAGCTTTCCCGTGCGCGAGTCGAATGCGCGGACCTTGCGATCGCGCGTACCGGTGAAGATCAAACCACCAGCGGTGACGACGGGGGACGATTTAGCATAATGCGAACCGGTATTCTTGATTCCCTTCGCCGCCAGTTCGGGCACTTCCCCTAAAGGTATTTGCCACTGCAGGGTTCCCGAGTTCAGATCGTAAGCCGTAAGCGTGGTCCACGGTGGCTTGATCGCTGGGAGTCCGTCCTCGGTAAACATAAAGCCAAAGCCGCTTCTGTACCTGGCATCCGCCGGGGAAGGTATGGCGGCGTGGTTCTCAGTCTCAGGGGACGCCGGTGCGCCCGCAGGATGGAAGAGATAGGCCAGCAGGGAATCCAGAGTCGCATCCGGGATCCTAGCGAACGAAGGCATAGGGCCTTTTCCCTGCTTCACAATCGCACGCACTTCCTCCTGCTTGTGCCGCGCTCCGAGATCGGCCAACGATGGAATGGCCGGCGGTTGTCCTTTCAAGTCTGCGCCGTGACAAAGGCTGCAATTGGCTATGTACGCTGCTCGCCCACGCTCCTCGGGAGAGCCGGTTGTCGATGTCTGTCCCGGTTCGTCCAAAACCAGTTTGAGCATGGCGGGGAGGTCTTTGGACACAACGTAGAGAAGTCCCTGTGAGGGAATGGAGGCGGCTGCGCCAAAGTTGGCGCCGCCATTGTTCCCGGGCATTTCCACGGTGTTTTGCGTTGCCGGCGGAGTGAACATTCCCTGGTTGTGAGCCGCCTGCATTTCTTTGAGCAGGTGGGCCCTTTCCTCTGCCGGCATGTATGGGTTGAGGTCTTTTGCGGTGAAGGTTTGACGCGCGAACGGAGGCGGCTTCAGAGGAAAGGGCTGCGTGGGCCACGTCTCCTCCCCAGGCATGTCGGAATGGGGAACGGGGCGCTCTTCGATGGGCCAGAGAGGCTTTCCCGTTTCGCGATCGAAGACCCACACAAATCCCTCTTTGCCCACTTGCGCGACCACGTCAACCATCTTGCCGTCGTGACGCACGGTTAAGAGTTGGGGTGGGGTAGCGTTGTCGTAGTCCCAGATATCGTGGTGCACCATCTGGAAGTACCAGATCAGTTTTCCTGTTTGCGCGTTGATGGCGAGCAGGCAATCGCCATAGAGGTTTGCGCCGGTGCGATTCGCGCCATAGAAGTTATATTTCGGGCTGGCCGTGGGAACAAAGACAATGCCGCGGCGCTCGTCGAGCGACATGCCGCTCCAGTCGTTTGCGCCGCCTACCGTCTTCCATGCATCTTTGGGCCAGGTTTCGTATCCAGGCTCGCCAGGATGGGGAACGGTGTGAAAGGTCCAGACCAATTGTCCGCTGAGCACATCGTAGGCGCGAATGTCGCCGGGGCCGGAGTCATATTCTTCATTCGTGGCGGAACCGAGGATGATCAGGTTTCGGTAGACACGCCCGGGTGTGGTGGACTGAACCAGCGTGAGACTTTGCGGATCGCGCCCCAGCCCATCGCGGAGATCGACCACGCCGTCTTTGCCAAACTGCGAAATCGACTTACCGGTACGAGCATCAATCTCCTGCAAGAGATTGTTGAGGGCGAACAACAACCGGCGATCGGACCGGTCCGCGCTCTCCCAGTAGTTGATTCCACGAAGGGGGAAGAGTGTACCTTGCACGTGGGTCGGGTGCACCCACAACTCTTTACCGGTGGCGGCGTCAAGCGCGACGATGGCGTGATCTTTGGCCAGAACATACATCACATCGTCGACGACAATCGGATTGAACAGATATTCCTTTCCGTCGGCCGTGGGATATTTCCACGCGATCTTTAGCCGGCTCACATTGGAGCGGTTGATCTGGCTGAGGGAGGAATATTGCGAAGCGTCCGGTGAACCTCCGTAGTCGGACCAATTCACGTGCGGTTGCTTTGCGTTGCTCTGCGCGAATGCGCTCTCCTGGACGCAGGCGGTTACGCCAAGCAAACATGCTAGTGCAAGCCTGGTCAGGCGCATGGATCGGGGCCACGCCGAGTTCGATTTAGTTTTCATTTATGGGCTGCGAAAGATTATAGACGGTAGCACCTCTCGTTCCGTCCTTGGTGGGGCGACGAGAGTTGCGGTTAGGCGTGTTAGTGTCTTGGTCATGCGGAGAGTCAGGCCCAGCAACAAAAAAATAGAAGGCAATGGGCATCGACCGGTGGCCGCAGGCATCTCTTCCTCACGAACCGCAATCATTGAAGCGCTGCTCGAGAACGGACTGATGTCTCGTTCTGATTTGGCAGACTCAATTGGCCTGAGCCGCTCGGCCCTTACCGAGTTGAGCCGGGGCCTGATCGAAATGGGGCTGGTTGAGGAAACGGCCAGTACGTATGACAAGCAACAGAAGGGGCGCCCTTCCATCCTGCTCTCGTTGAACGCGGCGCACGGATATTTTGTCGGAGTGGGGCTCACCGAAGACCCATCGCTGATGGTCCTGACAGATTGTCACGGAAATTCTCTAGCACAACATCGTTTGCGCCGGGCCAGGAGCCCTCAAGCGGTGGCGGCAGCGATCGAAAAGGGGCTTCCCGACCTGCTTCGGTCGGGAAGCATCTCACGCAAGAAAGTGCTGGGCATTGGGGTCGCGCTGTCGGGTTATGTCGATCACCGCCAGGGTGTGTGCCTGCAATCAAATATGCTGGAGTGGCACGATGTGCCTTTTGCCGGCATCGTGGAGCAAGTGACGGGAATCCCCACCTACCTCGACAATGATGCGAAGGCGGTGGCTACCGGGCAGAAGCTTTTCGGGCACGCCAGGGAATTCAAGAATTTCAGCATCGTGATGCTGGGCAAAAAGATTGGCGGCGGCAACTATATCAACGGGCGGCTTTATCGCGGGCATAGTGAGGCCGGAGGTGAGATCGGGCACTGTACCGTTGACCCTGGAGGACCGCGCTGCGACTGCGGCAAGCAGGGCTGCCTGGATCTTTTTGCTACCAGTTCGGCTCTTTTGCAGCGCGCGGCCGAGCTTGGCCTCGAAGTTGAGAATGTCGCGCAACTCGAGTCCCTCGCGGCAAAGGGAGTGAGGCCGGCCATGGAATTACTTCGCCGGGCGGGAACCCAGCTCGGCATTGTCGTTGCCAACGCCATCCAGATCAACAATCCGGAGCTGGTTCTCTTTGCCGACCTGGTCGGCTTCGGGAATGGCCTCTTCACCACCAGTACGCGGCAGGCGATCGAGAACAATATCCTTCCCCATCTGATCTCTACCACGTCCATCGAGTTTCGTTTTGTCGAGGAAGATTTTCTGGCGCGCAGCGCAGCCAGCATCGCTGCCCACGAGTTCCTTATCGAGCGCGCACGCGATTGAGGTGCTTCCGGTCTTGTCTTGACACGTTGGCGGCCCGGCGTTTAAAGATGAGTCACCATGCCAGAATTGAATCGCCGTAGCTTTGTCCAGCTTGCGAGCGCGGCCAGTATTGCTTCGGTTTTTCCTCGTGCAACGCAGGCCATGCCGTCTCATGCTTCGCCCATTCAGCTCGGTGTTGTCGTAGGGGTTCCGAACGGACAAACGCCGGATGCCACGATCGCCCGGGTTCAGCAGCTGGGCTTCTCCGGTTGCCAGATTAGTTTTCGCAATCTCACGGCCGGGGATGCGGGTCCGTTGAAAGCCGCTCTAGAGAAATATAACGTTCAGGCGACTGCTGTGATGGAGCTTGGACCGGGTCCAAAGGTTTGGAACTTCTACCAGGGGCCGCTCACCATCGGTCTTATCCCGCCGGCCACGCGCGAGGCCCGCATTGCCGCCCTGAAGCGAGCCGTGGATGTCGCCCAGGCATGTGGAATACCGGCAGTTCATACCCACTGCGGCTTTATCCCGGAGAATCCCAACGATCCGATGTACCCGCAAGCAGTGGCGGCCGTGCGGGAGGTGGCCGTCTACGCGAAACAGAGGGGCCGGATCTTCCTCTGTGAAACCGGGCAGGAGACTCCCATCACCCTGCTGCGCATGATTCGCGATACCGGCCAGGACAACGTCTTTGTCAATCTCGATCTGGCCAACCTGATCCTGTACGACAAGGGGAATCCTGTCGATGCTCTGGATGTCATCGGCCCGCTGGTCCGCGGAATGCATGCCAAGGACGGAAAGTTTCCCACCAACCCGCAAAACCTCGGGGAAGAAGTGCCTATCGGCCAAGGGAAAGTGGATTTTCGCGAGGTTCTGAAAAAGCTGAAGGCGTTGAACTATCACGGTCCGATGACCATCGAACGAGAGATCGAGGGAGCGCAGCAGGGAGCCGATATTCTGGCGTCGAAAGCTTACCTTACCAAGTTGATTGCCGAGACTTACGCCTGAGACGACTGCCCGTGTGGAGCCCGGCTATACGACCGATACGTCTTCCCGCTGCGCCGCGATTGTCTTGCGGCAATCGCCGCGCCGATCACGCCGGCGTCGACTCCGAACTGAGCCGGCAGAATCGTGACGTCGGAAAATCCTTTGGCAAACTCGTTCGCGTACTGCTGCACGTGGGTGAAAAAGTAGGGGCCAACCGAGGTGACGCCGCCGCCGATGACGAAGACTTCCGGATCCAGCAGCTTCTGCACGTCGGCGATGCGCCATTCCGAGATAGCGCATCGCGGCGTGCACCACCTGCTCGGCGGTCTTATCATTTGCCTGCGCCAGGCGGAAGACTTCCGCAACCGAGGTCGGCCTGCGGAAAGCGAAGGTGGCGTCGCGCTCGATGGCTGTGCCGCTGGCGACCGCTTCGAGCGCTCCGGCAATGCCGCTGGGCGGGATGGGACCTCCGGGAACCGTTGTGGTGTGACCAATCTCTCCCGCAATGCCGTGGAAGCCTCGCCAGAGCCGCCCATCCGACGATGATGCTTCCGCCAATTCCGGTGGAGATGGTAATGAACATGCTGGAGGAGGCGTGTTTGGCCGCTCCCAGATTGGCTTCCGCGAGCGCCGCCGCGTTGGCATCATTTTCAAGCTCAACCGGCCGGCCAAGATGCTCCGTCAGATAGGAGACGATGGGCACATTCTCGAAGCCGTGAATATTCGGGGCGAAGAGGACCTCGGTGCGCGCCCGGTCGTGGGTTCCCGGGACCCCTACTCCGATTTCCACCTCGCGCGTTTCCGGGTTGGATTTCTCGAGCAGCCTGATCTTGCTGACGATGGAATCGAGGACACTGCGCCAGCCTTCGATCGGGGTGGGGATAGTGGATTTCTCCAGGAGTTGTTCACCCTTCAGTACCCCGAATGCGATCTTTGTTGCGCCAATATCCACTCCGATCGTGGCTCTCATACATCTCCTTCAAAACCCGTTCTGATGCACGGAATTCAGCAGAATCAACGATCGACAGAAAGTCCCGAATGCCGGCCTGTGCCCGGCCGGTTCAAGAATACAGCGCGGAGAAGATTTCCCGTGCCCGGCCGCTAAATAATTCAGTAGGTAAATTATATTCAGACTTTGTAATGGAGTCATGTAAAGATTGGATGTTAATTCCCACCGTCCCCTCTGGAGCGTTCATGCGCTTTGCCTTTGGCGGCATTCATATTGAATGCAGCACCTATAGCCGGATCCGAACCCGTATCGATGAATTCAGGGTTTTCACCGGAGAGAGACTGGCGGCGGCGCCGGAGTTCGGCTTTCTGCGCTCCTATCCTCATCAGTTTTCGCCCACGCTCTATGCCCGTGCTGTTCCCGGCGGCGCGGTCGAACGGTCCGCATACGACACGTTCAAGAACCAGTTCATTCAATCCTTGAAACAGCTTTTGCCGCTGGATGGCCTCTACTTGCCCATGCATGGCGCCCTCTATGTGGACGGGATGCAGGACGCCGAGGGAGATTGGATCTCGAGCGCGCGCGAGGTCGTGGGCAACGAATGCCTGATCAGCGCAAGCTATGACCTGCACGGCAATCTGAGCCGCCGCGTGGTTGACAACTTAGATATGCTTACCGCCTATCGCACGGCGCCGCATATCGATGTGGAGGAGACCATGCGGCGCGCCTGCGATCTGCTGGTGAGCTGTGCCACGAAGCAGATTCGGCCCACCATGGTCTGGGTCCCGATTCCCGTGCTCCTGCCGGAGAGAGAACCAGCACCGAAGATCAACCCGCGAAAGGCCTGTACGCGCAACTCCCGGCGATCAACAGCCGAGCGGGTGTTCTGGATGCTTCTCTGCTGGTTGGATACGTGTGGGCGGACGAGCCTCGCGCCACGGCCAGCGCCGTTCTCACTGGAACTGACCCAGCGGTGCTTGAAGAAGAAGCCGCGCGACTCGGCCGGGAATATTGGAATGCCCGCGAAGATTTCAAGTTTGGGGTACCGGTGGGATCCATCGCAGAGCTCATCGATCAGGCGCAGCGGCTTACGACACAGCCGGTTATCCTGGCGGATTCGGGTGATAACCCAACCGGCGGAGGCGTTGGAGACAGGGCCGAGGTTCTTGAGGAGCTGTTGAGCCGCGGTTTCAACAATGCGTTAGTGGCCGGCATTGCCGACCTGCCGGCAACCGAACTTTGCTACCAGCATGCGCCGGGAACCAGGCTTCCGTTGCGCATTGGCGCTACGCTCGATCCCCAGGGCAGTCGACCGATCGAGGTAGAGGCGGAGATTCTCTTCCTCCTTGCGGCCGAAAGTCCTCGCGATCGGCGAGCCGTTGTCAGGATCGATGGAGTGACCGTCGTGCTCACCGCCTCACGCTGCCCCTTCCATGACATCAAGGACTTCACCGCATTGGGGCTGCATCCCGCAAGCTTCAAGCTGTTGGCCGTCAAGTCCGGCTATCTCTCGCCGGAACTTGCGCCGCTTGCCAGTCCGGCTTTGATGGCGTTGTCCGACGGCGCGATCCCACAGGATCTTGAAAGTCTGCCTCCGAACAAGCTGCGGCCGCCGACCTTCCCTTTCGATCGCTCGTTTGCATGGCAGCCTTCCCCTATCGTGTCCGCCAGATCGCCGCGGGTGACGCAATGAAACGTCCCTTGTTGGAAGTATCGGTCGAAGGAGTCGACGGGCTGATCGTTTCCCAGGAAAACGGGGCCGATCGCGTCGAACTCTGCGCCAGCGTACTGGAAGGCGGTATCACGCCCAGCATCGGAATCGTGCGCCAGGCGCTGCGGCGGGCGACGCATTCCCATATTTGTCATTGTTCGTCCGCGCGGAGGCGACTTTCTCTACTCCGAAGACGAGTATGAAAGCATGCGCCAGGACATCATTACGTGCCAGCAGCTGGGAGTGCCTGGGGTGGTCACTGGTTGCCTGACCCCGGATGGCCAGGTGGATGAGCAGCGAACGGCGGAGTTGCTGCAACTGGCGCGGCCCATGGGCTTCACATTTCATCGGGCCTTCGACATGGTGCGTGACCAGGATGAAGCCCTTGAGGTCCTGATACGCCTGGGAGTGGATCGCGTGCTGACCAGCGGACAACGCGCAACCGCACTCGAAGGGGCAGGCAATCTCAAACGTCTCGGGGAAAAGGCGGGGGAGCGGATTATCGTAATGCCTTGCGGTTCCATTCGCGCCAGTAACATTGCGCAGGTAATTCGGGAAACAGGTCTATGGGAGTTGCATTTTGCCGGGCACGCGCAGCAGGCCAGCGGGATGACTTACCGTAACTCGCAGATAGCGATGGGAGGCACCTCACTGGACCGCGAGTATCTCAAGACGGTGACGGATGGCGAGATTGTTCGAACGACAGTTGCGGCGGCGAGGAGTTTTGTTGCGGGATAAGCGAGACTGCGCAGTTGCGTTTAGGAAAGGCGCACAGCAGGTCCCTCCACTGCGCTACCCATTCCTGTCGAGGGTGGTGGCGTTGGCGAGCTTCATGCGGCTTTCTCATGGAAAGCCGCACACGTGGACGTTGGTGAGGGCCGCGTAGCAGGAAATCCGGGTGCGCTCCGGTCCCACGGCACGCCGGGGCAGGCGGGATGACAAGGGTGGGGTGGCGCTTCCATGAGGAATTGGCTAGTGGCTGAAAGGATCGCATGTCGGTTTCCGGGCGCGCAACAGTAGCGGATTGGAGATGCTAGCCTTGCATGCGTGGGCAAAGTTGTGTGTCTTGCGGTCTGCTTTCGCAGCCGCCACAGTCAGCTTGCTGGGTTGCCGTAATCCATCCCCACCTGAGAGCCGCATTACGATCATGCAGTTGGAAGCGCCGCTCACCATGGATCCCGGTGACCACAATGCGAGTCTGACCCAGGATGTTCTGGATCCGATGTACGAAAGTCTCACCAAGTTTGACCAGAATCTGCAGATAGTGCCGAGCCTGGCGACGAAATGGAGTGTCGATGCGAGCGGGACACGATGGACAATGCAGTTGCGCAATGGGGTCTATTTCCACGACGGTACTCCATTCGATGCGCCGGCGGTGGTCAACTCCTTTGAACGGCTCATCGATCCTCATCGTGGTCTTGCTGGGGGCAGTCGACTGCGCCCGATCATTGGCCGCGTACAAGCGATTGACACACACACTGTGTTGTTTCATCTCAAGACTTCGTACGCATCGTTTCTAAGCATGCTGGCAGTTACGCCGATTGTCAGCCCGGCGGCGGATAAGGAGGGAATCCTCTCCCGCCATGCGGTGGGCACTGGCCCTTATCGATTCGTTGAGTGGAAGACGGGCGAATATGTTCTCGAGGAGCGCAACGACCAGTACTGGGGCCGCCGGCCTGCGACCAGGCAGCTGAAATGGACCTGGACCACCGAGCCGATGCTGATGAATATGTCGGTGCTTGCGGGGGCGGCGGATGTTGTCAACCCTCTGCCCCCGATTTTTGCCGAGGCCTTATCGCGCAATCGCAAGGTGATCGTGATTCAGGGAAGAGAAGCCCGGGTTTACTGGATAGCTCTCAACACGAAAATCAAGCCGCTGGATGACGTGCGGGTTCGCAAAGCGCTGAACTATGCGACCGACCGGGAAGCCCTGGTACGAACCCAGCTTCGAGGCTTCGGAACGCCGGCGAATTCTCCGCTGGCGCCCGCGGATTTCGCTTATGATCCGCAAGCCAAGGGCTACGGGTATGATCCCGAGCAGGCGAAGCGGCTGCTGGCGCAGGCGGGATACGGCAATGGCTTGACGCTGAAGATCGCGGTTCAGGAAATCGACGCCGACCTGGTGGAGGCGCTGCAGGGGATGTGGGCCAAGGTCAATCTGAATTTAGAGATCGATCAGATGGAAAGCGGAGTCTTCTCCCAGGCTATCTTTGGCTCGCCGGCAGAGAAGGCCGAGCAGGGAATCCAATGTGTCTTCGCTTCCTGGTCCTCGGAGGATCTGGATCCTGACTACCAATTGGGCCCGCTTTACCTCACCAAGGCATGGTCTCCGGCCGGGGCCAATCTCGGCTTCTACAGCAATCCCCGCCTGGATGCGTTGCTGGAAAAGGCAGCTGGGGAACTCGATACCGGAAAGCGCACAGCGCTCTACTACCAGGCGCAACAGATCATCTCGGACGATGCTCCGCACGTGTTGCTCTACTATTCGCGTGATCTGGCTGCCCGCCACCGCGCAACCAGCGCTGAACCTATGTACCTGCTTCCCGGTGGAAGAGTGGAGTTTGGTGTCCCGTAGTATACGTTCTGAGATCTTCAAGGATTCGGTTGCATGGCATCCTACTTGACCCGAAAGCTTCTCGCGCTACCGCTGATCCTGCTCATCGTGTCGTTCCTCATCTTCTGGGCTGTCCATCTTTTGCCTGGAGACCCGGCGAGGATCATGGCGGGGATGCAGGCGGATGAGCAGGTGGTCAACAATGTGCGCAACCGTCTTGGTCTCGATAAACCTTTTGCCACGCAGTACGAGATTTTTCTGCTGCACGCGCTGCACGGCGATCTGGGCGTCTCGATCCGCTCGCACAAGCCCGTCACCGAGGAGATCGCCGAGCGCTTTCCATATACGCTAGCCCTAACTACCGTGAGCTATGCGTTTGCCGTGCTGGTAGGGCTCACGAGCGGCGTTCTGGCTGCTATCTATCGCGGCGGAAGGCTGGATCACCTGGTCATGATGGCCGCGATTACCGGAGGCTCCATTGCCAATTACTGGCTGGCGCTTATGGCTATGAACCTATTTGCCGTCCAGCTTGGTTGGCTGCCCCTGATGGGCGCGGAGAGCTGGAAGAGCTATATTCTTCCCGCCATCACCCTGGGCCTGTTGCCCGCGGCGGTGATCGCCCGCATGTGCCGGGCGAGCATGTTGGACGTCATCAACCAGGACTACATCCGAACGGCGCGCGCCAAGGGACTGAGCACAGCCAAGGTCTACCTGAAGCATGCCCTTAGAAACGCGCTGATCCCAATTGTAACTATCGTGGGCATGAACTTCGGGTCCCTTCTGGGAGGCGCGGTGATTACCGAAGCGGTCTTTAACTGGCCGGGAATCGGCCGGCTTATGGTCGATGCCGTCCGTTATCGCGATTACGCCACCATCCAGGGCATCACGCTGCTCACCGTCGCCATTGTCGTCACCATCAATCTTGCCGTCGATCTCTTCATCATGGTGATCGATCCCAGAATCCGCTTTGAATGACGGGACTTGGTTTGACTGAATACGCGCTGGACTCCGGCATCTCCCAATTCTCAATCTGGCAGAACCGCGTCTTGTCCTGGCTGCGCTACCGGAACCTTGCGATTGGCGGATGCATTGTGCTGGTTCTGCTGCTCACCGGATTGCTGGCTCCGCTGCTCGCACCCCATAATCCTTACGAGCAGAACCTCTCCATCACCTTCCAACCTCCAGGTGCGTCGCATCTTTTTGGCACGGACGAATATGGGCGTGACATGCTTTCCCGTGTTATCTACGGGGCGCGCCTTTCTTTACTTGAGATCACGGCCAGCGTCGGTATGTCCCTGGTGATTGGGGTGCCACTCGGCCTGTTCGCCGGTTACGTTGGCGGCTTCACCGATCAAGCGGTTCTGTGGGTGATCGACATTCTCTATGCCTTCCCCGGGATTGTGCTGGCCATTCTGATCGTGGCCATTCTCGGGCCTGGTCTTTTTGACACCCTGGTGGCTATTTCCGTCTTCAACATTCCTGTCTACACCAGGCTGGCGCGGAACTTGACGCTTTCGCTCAAGCAGATGGAATACGTCGAGGCGGCGCGCGCACTGGGCGCTGGTCCCTGGCGCATTGTGTTCAGCCACATCCTCCGGAATGCGGCGGTGCCCTTGTTAGTGCAGGCCACGCTAACGGCAGGCGACGTGGTCCTCACCGCGTCCGGGCTCAGCTTCCTGGGCTTGGGTGCCCAGCCACCCCTGGCGGAGTGGGGCGCCATGATGGCCGAGGGGCGCAACTTCCTCGGAGTGGCCACGTACCTCACGCTCTTTCCGGGGGCCGCGATTACGGTGACCGCCCTGGGGCTGAACCTACTGGGCGATGGCTTGCGCGATCGATTTGATCCTCGATTTGAGCCCAGGGGGTGAAGTTGGTTTTTCAAAGGACGCTGTTGAAGTTGCAGAAAGAAAGACCTATCGCTGATCCGTTGCAAGTAGTTGGATCGAAAAAGGAAGTGACGGCGCGGCGCAGCACTTGCGTGGAATCCAGGTTCACCCAGGACTGACATCCCGGGATATTCTCAGCCGTCCCTGCGGGACTGGTTCCGATTCACCCTGATGGTTGATTTGTTTTCAGCAGGTGCTTTACAGATCGGCCGATCAAAAAAAGCTAATTTGGACATGTCTGATTTTCAGCCGTCCCTTCGGGACTGATCGTGATAGGCCCTGACAACTGACTCGCTTTCAGCGAGTGCTGTACGATCGACGGATCGAAAAGGGCTAATTAGGACAGGACCGGCTGACCCTTCCACCCGAGGGAAAAGCCATGACGTGAGTCCTGGGTGTGTGTCTCCACCGAGACCAGTCCCGCAGGGACGGCTGAGAATGTCCCAGGACGTGAATCCTGGGTGATGATGGACCGCACGCGGATGCTGATTGGCCATCATCCGAAGCCAGCCTGACGGCGGTAATACTCCCATTTTCGCGCCCCCGGATGTAATCTTCGGGCGCGTTGCTGTGGTCCATACTGCCAGCGGTGCGCCGCTAGGAGCGACAGCAAGCCGGCGCCCGTGCGTGACGAGATGGGTGCCGAAGCCGTCTAATGTTCGCATGGATCTGCCTCGAATCTTTCCGCTGCTCTGCTTACTCTTTCTGGCCCCGGCGCTTGAGTCCCAGAACTCGAGTGCCGCGCCTCCTGCCGCACAGAGTCCGGCGGCGCCCACGACCACACTGTCGGTCAACGTGAAGGTGGTCACTCTGCCGGTGACCGTCCGCGACAAGCACGGCAAGATCGTCACCAACCTCAGCAAAAGCGATTTTTCGCTGGAAGAAGACGGCAAGCCGCAGACCATCCGCTATTTCAACCAGGAAACCAACCTCCCTCTGACTGTGGGCCTGTTGGTCGACACCAGCATGAGCGAACGCGACAACTTGGATAAGGAGCGTGCCGCCAGCCGGACCTTTCTCGACCAAATGATTACCCGGCCCACAGACCGGGCGTTCGTGATTCACTTCGATCGCCAGGTTGAGCTGCTGCAGGACCTGACCGCGGATCATGGCAAGCTGGAAAAGGCGGTGGGAGAAATCGATACCACGTCAGCCGTTCAGAACACGCCAACCAGCGACCAGGGTTCCGGGGGATCCCACGCGAGGCACGGCGCGGGCACGCTGCTCTACGACGCAATCTTCCTGGCCTGCGATGAATTAATGAAGAAGCAGACCGGCCGTAAGGCCATCGTGGTCCTGACCGATGGAGAGGACCGGGGGAGCCAGGAGACGCTCAATAGCGCTATCGAAGCGGCGCAGCGGTCGGAGACGGTGGTTTACACCATCTACTACGGCGGGCACGAGGATCACGATCGCGGATTTCAAGGCGTCGGACCCGATGACAACGGCTATCCCGGGGGAGGTTATCCCGGTGGAGGCTATCCCGGGCGCCGCTACCCGGGGGGGCTATCCCGGTGGAGGCTATCCGGGCGGTGGCCGCTACCCCGGAGGCTCACAGCAGACCCGTCCTGACGGCAAGAAGATTCTGCAGCGGATCGCGCAGGAGACCGGCGGCCGCTACTTCGAAGTGAAAAAGAAGGACAGCGTGGACGATGTTTACGCCGCCATCGCGGAGGAATTGCGCACGCAATACATGCTGGGTTACACGCCGCCCAAGGACCAGACCAGTGGATACCATTCCATCCATCTGACGACCAAGGATAAGGACCAGACGGTGCAGACGCGCGCGGGATATTACTCGGGGCAATGAGGCCGCCGGAAACGCAAAACATCTTGCTACTATCGTTGCATGACGGAGATCGGGATCGCGGTCGACCCATCGCCTGCGCAACGGCCGCAGCGCATCGTGCTGCCGGGGCGCGTGGTGACGCTGCGCCCGTTCAATGGCCCATCGCAGGCAGAGGCTCTCTACGTGGCTACCCACGGGCCAACGCGCGAGGATCTCTGGCGCTACATGGGCGATGGCCCGTTCTCCAGCTTTGCTGATTACCAGGCGGCTTTCGAGAAAAAGGAGAAGTCGGAAGATCCGATTTTTTGGGCAATCATGGATAACGCCACCGGCATTCCTGTTGGACAGGCCTCTTACCTGCGGATAGACCCCGCTCAGCGCGGCATCGAGGTGGGCAATATCATCTTTGCTCCGGCATTGCAGCGAAGTCCCGGCGCAACCGAAGCGATGTATCTCATGGCGCGGCACGCGTTCGAGGACTTGGGCTATCGCCGCTACGAGTGGAAATGCAATGCGTTGAACCAGCCCTCCCGCCGTGCGGCGCTGCGCCTTGGTTTCACCTTCGAGGGAATCTTTCGCCAACACATGATCGTCAAGGGCCGCAATCGCGATACGGCGTGGTTCTCCATGCTCGATTCGGAGTGGCCCGCGCGCCAGGCGAATTTCCTGCGCTGGCTCGCGCCGTCGAATTTCGACGAGGCCGGCCGGCAACGGCTTTCTCTTTCCCACCTGAATGGACAGTGAATTTCATCCGCAGAGGTACTTGCTTTGTTTCGATCGCCGTGGTTCCGCGTCCTTGCCTGCTGTTGCCTGGCTCCGTCGCTTGCAGCACAGACCGCTCCAGCCGTAACCGTACTTGACGGCTACACGCCCCAGAGTTCCGCGGCGGAGTCGGCCTGGGAAGTGAAGTTCCGCGAGCTGCCTTCGACAGACAACCTGCGTAGCGATATGGAGCACCTCACGGCCCGGCCCCATAATGTCGGATCGCCCTACGACAAGGAAAACGCAGACTGGTTGTTGAGCAAGTTTCAGGAGTGGGGTTTTGATGCCCACATCGAGACGTTCTATGTGCTGTTTCCAACCCCTAAGGAGCGGAAGCTCGAATTGATCGAGCCGCAGAAGTTCACCGCGACGCTGGCTGAGCCACCCATTGCGGTCGACCCCACTTCGAATCAGCAGGCGGAGCAGTTACCAACCTATAACGCCTACTCCATTGATGGCGACGTGACCGGCCCGCTCGTCTACGTGAACTACGGCAGGCGCGAAGACTACGACGTTCTGCAGCGCATGGGCGTTTCGGTGAAGGGCGCTATCGTCATCGCCCGCTACGGCGAGACCTGGCGCGGCATCAAGCCCAAGGTGGCCGCCGAGCACGGAGCCATTGGCTGCATCATCTACTCTGACCCGCAGCAGGACGGGTACGGCGATACTGATCCCTACCCGAACGGAGCAGGGCGGCCCAAGGAAGGGGTCCAGCGGGGCGGAGTGAACGATACCAACTTTCCCGGAGACCCGCTGACTCCGGGCATTCCAGCGACCAAGGACGCCAAGCGTTTGGCGATCAAGGATTCTCCCATCATCACCAAAATACCGGTGCTGCCCATTTCCTATGGAGATGCGCAGCCGTTCCTGGCGGCTTTGGGAGGGCAGGTGGTTCCGGCGGCGTGGCGGGGTGGTTTGCCGATTACCTACCACGTGGGGCCGGGAGCTTCCAAGGCGCACCTGCGGATGTTTTCCAATTGGGATATCAAGCCGATCTATGACGTGATTGCCAAGATCCCCGGCAACGAGGCTGCGGACGAGTGGGTTCTTCGCGGCAACCACCACGACGCATGGGTGAATGGCGCGGAAGATCCGACCTCGGGAATGGTGGCCGAGCTCGAGGAAGCGCGATCGCTGGGCGAACTGCGCAAGCAGGGCTGGAAACCGCGGCGGACCATTATCTATTGCGCCTGGGATGGCGAGGAGCCGGGCCTGTTGGGGTCCACCGAATGGGTGGAACAGCACGCCGCCGAGTTGCGCGACCACGCGGTGCTGTACGTCAACTCGGACAACACGGACCGCGGGTTTCTAGGAGTCGACGGGGCTCATTCCGTAGAGCACTTTATCAACGACATAGCGCGGCAGATTCCCGATCCCGAGACCAAGCTGAGCATTTGGAAACGGGCTCAGCTGAAGGCGTTGTCTACGGCGGAGAGCGCCGATCGCAGGGCGGTGCTGCGCAATCGAGCCGACACCAAGATCGAGGCTCTGGGCGATGGCTCGGACTTTGCCCCGTTCATCGACTATCTTGCTATCCCCTCAATCGATCTTGGTTTTGGCGGAGAGGGCGCGGGCACGGCATACCACTCGATCTACGACGATTTCTACTACTACACCCATTTCTCCGATACCAATTTCGTCTATGGGCGGGCCCTGGCGCAGACGGCTGGAACCGCAGTCCTGCGCATGGCCGACGCGGAACTGTTGCCCTACCAGTACACAGCCGTGGCGGAAACGATTGGAGATTATGTAAAGGAGCTGAAAACGCAGCTTACGAAGACGCAGGAGACGATCAAGGAACGGAATCTGGAGCTGAATGAGGGGGTTTTCCAGGCCATCTCCGATCCGAAACAGCCCGGTTACCCTCCCAAGCGGGAGGCCGATCCGCCCTACCTCAATTTCGCGCCCCTGGATAACGGCGTCGTCTCTCTCACCCGCGCCGCCAAGCGCTACCAGGCGGCTCTGACCGCTGCCCAGGCCCATGGTCTGGCGATGGATGAGGCCTCGCTACGAGCGGTCAATCATCTATTGTTGCTGATCGAACGGACTAATTTGCGGCAGGAGGGCTTGCCGGGCAGACCGTGGTACAAGAACCAGATTTATGCGCCCGGGGCCTATACGGGCTACGGAGTGAAGACCCTCGCGGGGGTGCGCGAGGCCATGGATCAACATCAATGGGGCCTGGCCGAACAGGAGTCGCCGATTGTCGGTGGCGTGCTGGAAGCGGAGAGCCGGGCGATCGATGCCGCGGCCGACCGGCTGGACGCGGCGTTTTCCTCAGCAGGCGTAACAAAAACGGCACCATCTGCGACGTTTCGGTGATTGCTAGCCCCTCTGGTGGGCCATAGAGTTGCGTAATCGGAGGGCACTACAGATGAACAGTTCCGGGACGGTGATCGGTAAAGGCATTTGCATTCGCGGGGAAGTGTCGGGTGAGGAAGATTTCTTCCTCGACGGAGTATTGGAAGGCAACATCACCCTCACGGGCAAGCGCCTGACGGTGGGAGCCAACGGTGTGATCCACGCGGACATCGTCGCCGGGGATCTGGTGGTTTTCGGCCGGGTCGAGGGAAGTGTCAAGGCGGCGGGCCGGGCTGAGTTGAAGCACTCGGCGGTTTTCATCGGAGACATCTCGGCAACCCGGTTGTCGATTGAAGACAATGCCACTCTGCAAGGTTATGTGGATCTGACCGAAGCGGCTGCGCCGGCGAAGAAGGAAGGCGCACCGAAAAAGCAACCTGTTGCCGCGGAAGCAGAAGAAGCGCCGCAGGAGTATGCCGAGCAGTACAGCGAAGCAGTTTAACCGACCAGCGTTCCGAGCAGTTTCCGCAATTACTGTGGCCTGAAAAAGGTCGCGAGGTATGGTTTTCCTTGGGGAAAACCACGAAAAGGCCTGTCGCTTCGGTCTACATCCATTGCGAAACTGCTTTCGTCTGTAGCCGTCCCTGTTTTGACCGCCCCATCCCTGCGCAGCAAGGATGGGGCGCTCGTGTTTGTGGTGGGGCAACCCGAGACCATTCAGAATTCAGTCCCTGCGGGACTGGGTTTGTCGGTGGAGTTCTCACGGATGCCGGCGGCTGCATAGACCAGTTGGCCCCACGCAGACTTTCAGGTTGCGGATAAGGCGCTTAGTGGGCCAAGCGGTCCAGATCCATGTTGAGCAGCAGCACGTTCACCCGCTCTTCCCCTAGAAAACCGAATTGGCGTCCTTGTATGTGGCGTTGCACCAGGTCGCGCACTTTCTCCGGCGACAGGTGCCGGGCGTTGGCTACGGTGGCCACCTGAAACATCGCGGCCGCGGGCGAGATGTCGGGGTCGAGACCGGAGGCCGAGGCGGTCACCAGGTCGATGGGCACCGGCTGGCTCTTGTTCTCCGCAGCGTACTTCGTTATGTCACCGTCAATGCGCGTTACTAGCTTCTGGCTCGAGGAGGCAAGGTTGGAAGGTCCGGAGGAGGTCGCGTCGTAGCCGTTGCCCGCGGCCGAGGGGCGCCCGTGGAAATACTGATCTCCGGTGAAGTTCTGGCCGATCAGAGGCGAGCCGGTTACCTGGCCGTTGGTGACAATCAATTCTCCATCCGCTTGTGAGCGGAAAAAGAATTGAGCGAAGGCGGTGACCACCAGCGGATAGAGAATGCCGAGCAGCACCGTGGTCAAGATGGTAAAGCGGAATGCGACCTTTAACTCATTACGCAGCATAAGAACTCCGATCAGGACAGGCCCAACCCGGTTAAGCAAATGTCGATAAGCTTGATTCCGATGAAGGGGACGATCACCCCGCCCACCCCGTAGATCAAGAGATTGCGCCGTAAGAGCGCCTGCGCCGACTTCGGTTGATAGCCAACCCCACGCAGAGCCAACGGAATGAGCGCCACAATGATCAACGCATTGAAGATCACCGCGGAGAGAATGGCCGAGTGCGGAGTGCTCAGATGCATGATGTTCAATTCACCGAGAACGGGAAAGACGCCAGCGAACATGGCTGGGATGATGGCAAAGTATTTGGCGACGTCGTTGGCGATGGAGAACGTAGTGAGCGCGCCCCGGGTCATCAGCAACTGCTTGCCGATTTGCACGATTTCAATCAGCTTGGTGGGGTTCGAATCCAGATCCACCATGTTGCCGGCTTCCTTAGCGGCCTGCGTGCCTGAGTTCATTGCCACGCCTACATCTGCCTGGGCAAGCGCAGGGGCGTCGTTGGTGCCGTCGCCGGTCATGGCGACCAATTTTCCCTTGGCCTGTTCGCGGCGGATCAGGTCCATCTTGTCTTTGGGCTTGGCTTCGGCGAGGAAGTCGTCGACTCCCGCCTCGCGGGCGATCACGGCCGCGGTCAGCGGATTGTCTCCGGTGATCATGATGCTGCGGATGCCCATAGCGCGCAGCCTGGCCAGCCTCTCTTTCAAGCCGCCTTTGACGATGTCTTTGAGGTAGATCACACCCAGGGCGGTCGAGTTTTCAGCAACCACCAGCGGGGTTCCACCCATGCCCGCGATCTCTTCCACGCTCTCGCGCACTTTTTGCGGCAGGTTGGATCCTTGTTCTACGAGAAAACGCGAGATGGCGTCGACCGAGCCTTTGCGGATGACGTGGCCGGAAAAGTTGACTCCGGACATGCGGGTCTGCGCGCTGAAGGGGACGAACTCCGCGTGCAGGGTGGTGAGGTCGCGGCCGCGCAGGCCGAAGTTCTCCTTGGCGAGCACCACGATGGAGCGGCCTTCCGGAGTCTCGTCAGAAAAAGAAGAGAGTTGGGCCGCGTCGGCCAACCGCTCGGGGCTGATATTGGGTGCAGGAATAAACTCGGTGGCCTGGCGGTTACCCAGGGTGATGGTTCCGGTCTTATCGAGCAGCAGGGTATCGACGTCGCCCGCTGCTTCGACGGCGCGGCCCGACATTGCCAGCACGTTGTATTGCACCAGGCGATCCATACCGGCGATGCCGATGGCGGAGAGCAAGCCCCCAATGGTGGTGGGAATCAGGCAGACCAGCAGCGATACCAGCACAAAGATGGTTTGCGGGGCCTGGGAGTAAACGGCGATGGGTTGCAGCGTGGCCACGGCCAACACAAAAATGATCGTCAGCCCGGAGAGCAGGATGCTCAGGGCGATTTCGTTGGGCGTCTTCTGCCGCTGTGCGCCTTCGACCAGGGCGATCATGCGATCGAGAAACGTCTCTCCGGGATTGGAAGTGATCTTCACCATGATCCAGTCGGAGAGCACCTTTGTTCCCCCGGTCACCGCGGAGCGGTCGCCGCCGGCTTCGCGGATCACCGGAGCGGATTCTCCGGTGATCGCCGATTCGTCCACCGAAGCCACGCCTTCGATGACTTCTCCGTCTCCGGGGATATAAAGGCCGGCCTCGACAAAGATGATGTCTCCGGCGCGCAGGGCAGCACTGGAAACCTCTTCCCGAGCCGCATCTTTCGCTCCGCTCTTCAGACGAATGGCCATGGTCTCGCCCTTGGCTTTGCGCAGCGTGTCGGCCTGGGCCTTTGCCGCGACCTTCGGCCATGGCTTCAGCGAAATTGGCAAAGAGAACCGTGAACCATAGCCACAAGGTGATCTGCAGATTGAAGGCAAAGCTGCCTTGATGACTGAGGATTCCCTGAATGAGCAGGACCGTCGTAAGCACGCTGCCGATTTCCACCACCAGCATGACGGGGTTCTTCACCATCAGGCGCGGGTCGAGTTTGCGAAATGAATCGAGCGCCGCCTGACGTAAGATCGCGGGGTTCCAGAGACTTAGTTTTTCTGCCATATCGTTTCTCTCCGCTTAAAAGGTTTTTCCTGCATGTAGCTGCAGGTGCTCAAGAATGGGCCCCAGGCTGAGCGCGGGGAAAAAACGTCAACGCGCCGACGATCAGGATCACGCCCACCAGCAGCACGGTGAACAGCGCTGTGTTGACGGGAAATGTCCCCGACGAGGGCGGAACGCTCTTCTTCCGCGCCAGATTGCCGGCCAGGGCCAGCATAGGAACCATCATGAGAAAACGGCCCGCCAGCATGTTGAATGCGAGGGTCAGGTTGTACCAGTTGGTGTTGGTCGTGAGCCCCCCGAATGCGGAGCCGTTATTGCCGGCCGTGGATACATAAGCGTAGAGAATCTCGGAAAATCCGTGCGGTCCGTTGTTGTTCAGACCGGCGAGGGCAGTCGGATTGAGCACCGAGACGGCGGCCAGCACCAGAATCAGCAAGCGGAAAGATGAGCACATACAGCATCGCCAGCTTGACGTCGTAGCTTTCGATTTTCTTGCCCAGATACTCCGGCGTTCGTCCCACCATCAGGCCGGCGATAAAGACCGAGAGAACGACAAAGATCAACATCCCGTAAAGTCCGGAGCCCACCCCGCCGAAGACCACCTCGCCCAGCATGATGTTGACCAGCGGTACCATGCCGCCGAGGGGCATGAAGGAGTCATGCGAGGAATTGACTGCGCCGCAACTGGTATCGGTGGTGACGGTCGCGAAGAGCGCCGACTGCGAGATGCCGAAACGTACTTCCTTGCCTTCCATATTGCCGCCGGAGTTCACCAGCGTGGTCTTCTGGTCCACGCCATGCAGCAGCGGATGAGGTTGCGACTTCCGCCCAGTAACAGACGGCGAATCCGGCAACAAACAGAATGGCCATGGCGGCGAAGACTGCCCAGCCGTGACCCGAAGAGCCGGTCATCTTGCCCAGGGTGATGGTCAGCGCAGCGGGGATGAGAAAGATCAATTCGATCTCGATGAAGTTGCTGAAGGGCGTGGGATTTTCAAACGGGTGCCCGCTATTGGCGTTGAAAAAGCCGCCGCCGTTGGTTCCCAACTCCTTGATCACCTCTTGCGAGGCCACCGGGCCCTGGGCGATGCTTGCGGCGTCCCATGCTGCACAGTGCTGACGGTGGTATAGGGTTTTAGATTCTGGATCACCCCCTGGCCGATCAGCACCGGCGCGATCACCAGGCAGATAGGGAGCAGGATCCAAAGAACGGTGCGGGTGGTATCCACCCAGAAGTTACCGATGGTGGCCGACTGCTTGCGCGCGATGCCGCGAACCAGGGCAACCGCGACCGCGATGCCGATGGCAGCGCTGAGAAAGTTGTGATACGCCAGACCTGCCATCTGGGTGAAGTAGCTCATGGTGGTCTCTGGCGTGTAGACCTGCCAGTTGGTGTTGGTGGTAAACGACGCCGCGGTGTTGAAAGCGGTGGCCGGGGCTACGCCGGCCAGATGCTGCGGATTCCACGGGCAGCACGCCTTGGGCGCGTTCGATGATGTAGGTCAGCAGCAGCGAGACGAAGCTGAAGATCAGCATCGCGACCGCGTATTGCTGCCAGCTCATCTCCTGATCCGCGTGGATTCCCGCATGCGCGATAGATGAGCCGTTCGATAGGCCGGAGCACGGGATCGAGAAAAGTCTTTTCCCCTTCGAGCACGCGGGCGATATAAAGACCGAGCGGCCGCATCAGGAGCAACAGCACGGCAAAAAACACAACAAACTGCAGCCAGCCGTTCGCGGTCATTTCTAGAATTTCTCCGGGTACAGCAGCGTGATCACCAGATAGATCAGCGTCGCGATGGTAAGGATCAAGCACGATCATCGTGGTATGAGACATGGCGGTCCTACCTCAACTTCTCGCAGGCGCGAACGTAGAGCAGCGCGACCACGAAGAAAACCATTGTATACACAATCATCAGCAGGTCCTGCATGGGACTCTCTAGTGGACCTAAAGCGCACTAAGGGGGGTGTAAGCGAGAGATAAGGAATTCATAAAGACGAGGGTGACAGCGCCTGGGCTCAACCAGGTCACCAATGCCGGACGCTGCAGCATCCGCTCGCTTCACTCGAGATGTCTGATTCAGACCTCTCACTCAAGCGTCGCGGGCTTCGCGCACCGTATGCTCGTCGAAAGACTGAGCCGAGACATGGGTGCACCCGTCAGCTTTTCAGTTCAAGGGATCGGAGACTGCGATGCGACTGATCCAACGGAGCAACAGTAGCAGGGAAATGGACTCCCTACTCCGGAACGCCTTCGGGCAGGAACCGGTAACCTACCCAGGGCTCGGTCTGAATGTATTGCCGGGGAGCCTTCGGCTTCGAGTTTGCGGCGCAGCTGCCCGATAAAAACGCGCAAATACTCCGGCTGGTGTGCCGACTGGCCGCCCCAAACGGCCGTCAGCAGGGCGCGATGCGTGAGCGCTTTGCCGGCATTGCGCGCCATGTAAAGCAGCAGATCGAACTCGGTCGGAGTCAGGTGCAGGCTGTTGCCGCAAACCGTCACGGTGTGCGCCCCGGCATCGACGACAAAGTCGCCAATCTCGATGGGCGCATCCACCGTCCGCTCCGGCGCACGGCGCAAGTGAGCCCGAACCCGGGCCAGCAACTCCTGAATACTGAACGGCTTGGTCACGTAGTCGTCGGCGCCCGCATCGAGCGCCTCGACCTTCGATCGCTCCTGGTCGCGGACCGAAAGCACGATAATCGGCGTCGCCGTCTTGCTGCGTACCCGCCGGCACAGCTCCACTCCGCTCATGCCCGGCATCATCAGATCGGTGACGATCAGGTCTGGACTCCACTCCTCGAACAGACGAAGGGCCTCTTCGGGATCGTTCGCCGCTCGCACGTCGTATCCCTGGGCGGATAGTGCGGTGCGCAGTACGCGCGTGATCTGTGCCTCGTCATCGACAACCAGGACTCGTTCTGCCATCTCCACCCTTGCCACTACGATATGATCGCCACAGATGCTTCGCTCCGAGCCCCGCTCCGGCAGCTCATCTCGTTTCGTGGCGATGACCGCGGCCGCGCTGCTCGTGGTGCTGGTCTATCGCAGAATACTCCATGTAAACCAGACCACCGTTGCCCTCACTTTTCTGGTGATGGTGCAGGTGGCGGCCTTTGGCTGGGGGCTGATCTATTCCGTCTGCCTCTCGATCGGCTGCACCCTGTTGTATAACTATTTTTTCCTTCCTCCCATTGGCAGCTTCACCATCTGCCGACCCGCAAAACTGGATCGCGCTGTTGGCCTTTCTGGCCTCCGCCATTTTCATCAGCAAGCTCTCGGAAAATGAACGGCGGCAGACCGAATTGAGCGAAGCACGGCGCAGAGAAATGGAGCGGCTCTATGAATTCAGCAACCAGTTGTTGATGGAAGAGAATGTGCACGACGTGGCCAGCCACGCGCCCCGCGTGGTGGCCTCGATCTTCGCTTTTGACGCAGTCATTCTTTATCTCACGGAGAGCGACACGGCCTATTCGTCCGATCCCCGCCGCCCCTTTGTCTCCATCGAGGAACTGCGGGCGGCGGCGCGGCTGCCGGACGGACCGCGCCCGCGAACCGACGGAATGCGCATTGTTCCCCTGGTGCTGGGCATGCGCGCGAGTGGATCGATTGCCATGACAGAGCAAAGTATCCGGCTGTACTCGGATGGATTGTATGAGGCCATCGGAGGCCTGCTGGCGATCGCGCTGGAGCGGTCGACCGCGCTCGATCGTTTCAGCCGGGTCGAAGCGGCGCGCGAGGGAGAACGTCTGCGCAGCGCGTTGCTCGACTCGGTGACCCATGAACTGCGCACGCCGCTGACCGCCATAAGGGCCGCCGCGACCAGCCTGTTGTCGCAGCCCTCGCTCGAGGAAAGCCAGCGGCAGGAGATGTTTGCCATCCTCGATGAGGAAAGCGCGCGCCTCGACCGCCTGATCGGGCAAGCGGTCGAAATGGCGCAACTCGACACCGACGGCATCAAGGTGCGGCCGGAACCGCAGCGGCTGCAGGAGGTGATCGACCTGGCGCTCGAAGATTGTCACGCGCTGCTGCGCGGACGGCCGGTCACGGTGGAACTTCCGCCGGATATGCCCTCCATCCTGCTCGATCGGGAATTGATTCGCCGGGTGCTTCGTCATCTGCTGGAAAATGCGGCGCGCTATTCTCCGGCGGGCTCGCCGGTGCGTATCGGCGCGATGCTCGAAGCAGACCGCCTGCTGGTAAGCATCACCGATCAGGGGCAGGGAATCGATGACGCGGAGCAGGCCTATATCTTCGACAAGTTCTACCGCGGCAGCCGGCAGCGCCTGTTGCATGGCACCGGCATGGGGCTGGCCATCGCCAAGGCGATTCTGCGCGCGCACGGCGGTGGAATTGGCGTCGCCAGTCACCGCGACCAGGGGGCAACTTTTACGTTTTGGGTGCCGCTCGACCTGGTAACACGGGGGCCATCTTACCAGCAATAGCTACTTATCGACACCACGGTATTTATTGCATGAAAGCTGACAGTTAATGGCCTTAGGTAGTTGTCCCGCAACTCATCGAAGACATCAACAACAAAGCAGTTGGAAAGTTGCGCACCGGGTAGATTTTCCTGCCCCCGCAGTAATCTTCCAATTTTGAATTTACGTCTGTGTTTCCAGGTAAATTGTAAGGAATTGTCGAGACGTTACCGTAGCTCAGCTGATAACTTGTGCAGCGGCACGTCCATGAGAGACACTGTCACTGCATGAATATCTCAGTCCCTGCATGACGTTTTTGGCGTGATGCGTCTAACGGTTAACGGCGGCTCCTTGAGCGCCCTGACGGTTCGAATGACGATTCGAGTAACGAATTGAACCTTGGAGCTCAGGTGCTTTGAGCTTCGACCCCGAGGAGAAGGCCCTTGCGTAAACTCTGCAGTTTTCTCTCTGCCCCCTTTCTCGTCATGCTTGCTTTCAGTGCCCTCTCCCAAGGTACTCAGGCTCAGGCGTTGCTTCAGAACAGAATCGCTCAGCCCATCGAGAGCGCAAATGTTGTGCCATTGACGGGAACGTTGCATCCGCTGGCGAAACAAGAATTCGACGTGGGCCTGGTGGACAATGCGAAGGTCCTGCAGGGCATGACGATCAACTTCAAGCGCTCTGCGGCGCAGGAAGCGAGCCTGAAGGCGCTGCTGGCGGCGCAGCAGGATCCGTCTTCTCCCAGCTATCACCAGTGGCTCACCCCGGCGCAGTTTGGACAAAAATTTGGCATGAGCGCGGCCGACCTTGCCCAGGTGTCGGGGTGGCTGCAGCAAGAAGGATTTACCGTCACCTCCGTCTCCCAGAGCAGCAATTCCATCAGTTTCAAGGGCAGCGTCGCGTCGGTGGAGAGAGCGTTCCAGACCCAGATTCACAACTACAGCTTGAATGGCGAAACCCACTTTGCAAACTCTACCCAGATCTCGATTCCCAGTGCCCTGGGCGGCATGGTGAACAACGTACATGGGCTGAACGACTTCAAGTTGAAGCCGAGATTGGTCAAGAGAAGGTTCACCTCGGGGCTCACCGGCAGCCACTATCTCACGCCCGGAGATCTTGCGGTTATTTATGACATCAACCCCCTCTACACCGCGGGCGATACCGGGAAAGGGATCACCATTGCGGTCGTGGGGCAAACAGATATCGTTCCCGCCGACATTACCGATTTCCGTGCCGCGGCAGGTCTTTCGGTCAATAACCCGACGGTGGTCACGGTACCGGGCACGACGCCTTTGTCCGTCGCTGCCGGAGCGGCTTCCAACGACCTGTCGGAGACCGATTTGGACCTCGAGTACTCGGGCGGGGTGGCGACCGCGGCGTCCATCATCCTGGTGAATTCGGGCGATGTCGGGACTTCGCTGGCGTATGTCATCCAGAACACCATCAACGGCATCACCATTCCCATCATCAGCCAAAGCTATGGCGCCTGTGAGGCGAGCTATCCGACGGCATCCATAACCGCGACGGAGAGCCTCCTGGAGCAGGCAAACAGCCAGGGGCAGACCGTTGTCCTGGCGTCCGGAGATACCGGCGCAGCCGACTGCGATGACAGTGCCTCGCAGGTAATTCAATCGGCGACCCAGGGGCTCGCCGTGGATTATCCGGGAAGCAGTGCCTACGTTACCGACGCGGGAGGCAGCGAATTCATGGGTGACGGCACAGCCGCCGCTCCCCAGACCGGCGCGGGAACGTATTGGAGTGCAAACGGCAGCGGCAACGTTTCCAACGACGTAGTCACGTCCGCCAAGTCGTATATTCCCGAGATGGCGTGGAACGATACTACGTACTCCATCTCACAGGGGGGTGGCCTTTCCGCGGGTGGCGGCGGCGCCAGCGGGTTGATTAAAAAGCCCAGCTGGCAGACGGGCGTGCCCAACATTCCGGCCGATGGCCAACGCGATGTGCCGGATATTTCGCTGGATGCTTCCCCCGATCACGACAGCTATCTCTACTGCACGCAGGTGAATACGGATGCAAGCCCAAGTGCCTATGTCTCCAGCTGCCAGGCGACTAGTTTTCGGTTATCCGATCCGGGCCAGTCTGACGACAATGACTTCCTCGCCCTGGCCGGCGGAACTTCCTTTGCTGCCCCGGAGTTTGCCGGTGTTCTGGCGGTCATTGAGCAGAAGCTGGCCACCGGCGGTGGCTTAGGAAACATCAACCCAGCCCTCTACAAATTGGCATCGAACGCAACTACCTATGCGTCGGCTTTCCACGACATCACCACCGGCAACAACCAGGTGCCGTGCACCCCGCTGTCGCCAAATTGCCCGACAGGTTCCAACCCGGTGATTGGTTACACAGCCGGGACTGGGTACGATCAAGCGACTGGCATCGGAACGGTTGATGCCAACAACCTGGCAACGGCGTTTGCCGCCCAGGTAGCCGCCACCGGGACCAAGACGGCAGTTACTGTAGCCCCAGGGAACTCTGTGGCGATTAATGAGAAACTCACTTTCACCGCAACGGTCACCCCGAACACAGCCGGGACGACAGGACCAACCGGAACAGTAACGTTTACCGTGGATAATGTTGCGCAGACGCCGGTCGCCGCGTTGTCCACCGCTTCGCCTTACACCGCAACCTTCCAGACCGATTTCCCCAGTGCGGGTACCCACGTCGTGTCGGCGACCTACTCGGGAGACGGCAACTACACGGCGTCGACCAGCGCCGGCGTTTCGGTGAAAGTCGTGTCCTCAGGAACGCAGACGACCACCACGGCGGTGGCGGCGAGTCCTACATCGTTCGCCATTGGGGCCAGCCTGACTCTGACCGCTACAGTGACCGGGCAGACGGCGGGCACGCTCACCGGACCGGTCACGTTTACGACGGCAGGGACGACAATCGGCACCGTCAAGCAGGTGACGCTAGGGGCAGGGAACACCGCGACGGCGACCCTGACCGTTACCACCGCGGCGTCGCTTGGCTTCGTAGCTGGTACAGATACGATTACAGCTACCTATGGTGGAGACAGCTTCAATGCCACCTCCTCAGGAACGACAACCGTGGCCGTCACTAACCCGGGAATCACGGTGACGGCGACAAACATGACCATCTCGTCGCCGTCGCCGGGGCAGACCGGCACTTCAACCATCACACTCACGTCGACCGGCGGATACTCAGGAACGGTCGAGTTAGTCGCCTCCGGGCCCAGTACGCTGAATGTGGATGGCGCGTTCGGCAGCTCGAGTGTGCCCTTGGCGGTGAATGGGACCGCGACCACGACGTTGACGATTACCACGGTCGCGGCCGGCGGAAACTTCCGCAAGGGCCCGGCCGGCAACGTGCGCAAGACGCCAGCCCAGATCGCGGTGGCAGGCGGTACCGTGGCGGGCTGCCTGCTCCTGCTTCTCATACCGGGTATCCGAAAAAAGAGATGGCCGGCAGCCTTGGTGATGCTGGTATTCCTGGGCGTCGGCGCGGGACTCGGTTGCGGTGGAGGAACGGGTGGGGGTACTCCGTCCGGGACCTATACCGTGACTGTCACTGCGACGGACAGCAGCAATGCGAACATCACCGGCTCGACAACATTTACCTTAACCATTAACTAAGAAGACGAAAAGGCTGCCTCTCCTGGAGGCAGCCTTTTTTTAAAATCCTCGCTCGCCAGCCGAGTGCTGAACCAGCGGTCCCTACCGCACAATGATCACAGCATGGTGATGGTGGTAGTGGTGATGGTGATGCCAACGGCGATGGTGGCGGTACGGCTGTGCATATGCAGAGGCCGTAAAGAGGGCGATGAAAGTGCATAGCAGTAGTTTCTTCATGTCTCGGTTAGATGCCAACGAACCCTGCTTGTACGACGGTTTCTGCTGTTTCTGCTCTATTAATTGAATGTTACTGTTGTTACTTCGGTATCGTTTGGTACCCATGGCTCGCTAAAAGAGATTGATTGCGGGCAACCTTAGACCAGGTGCTATGGCCGGACGATGGTCCCATCGCACGTAGCCATTGCGAATCTCCGGAGTTCCGGGGAATACCTCGCGGGTTTTTTCGTCGAACATCGTTTCTTCCCGAATGCCGAAGTTGGGGGTGACGAGGTTCAGGTGCAAATTGTAACAGTGGAAGATCGGATCGCCATTGTTCGGTCCGTGCCAGCGCGGCCTGCGGAATCTCCTATGGGTGCGTCCGCGGCCAAGGTTGGTGACGGCGCCCACAACAGCGGCGGTAGAAAGAGTCTTCAGCAGACTGCGACGTTCCATGGATTCCTTCCTTTCTCATTCAGAGACAGCGAATGTTTCCGGGTCGAGATATTCCGCTTGCCTGGTACGCACATACCAGGCGCACGTGAGCGAGAAGGCTGCGCCGGCTGCGTAGGCAAGGGTGAAGTCAGGCGCGACCCACCATCCGATACGGCTTTCTACGCCGTTGGAGGAAAGCGTATAGGCGTGGATGATGCCGATTGCGGAAAGGCCGGCGGCCGCTGCCAACCAGCCGGCTGCGGGCACAAAGCGGCGCTGAATGATGAGGGCCAGCGCCGCGGACCAAAGCATCGAGGTCAGCAGCGATCCCTGCCCCAGCGCGATCAATCCTCCCATGGCTAAATCGCCGCCCATCCGGGGAGCGATTTCCATGAGGCTGCTGCCTGCTTTGCGCGCGACCGTGTCGGCAATCCCCGTGGCCCACTGTGCCAGGGAGGGAATCAGTCCGAGGATGACGGCGATGGACTGATGGGCAGGCACTTCGACGACGGCTTGAGCCACCGTGATCAGGCCAAACCAGATGATCACCGGCGCGGCCACCTCCAAGGGCACAAAGCGAAGCACCACGGGCAGGATTCCCGTGGTGCAAAGCAGCAGCGTGACCAGGCCATTCAGCACGGAATAACCGGATCGCGCGCCGTTAGCTTTGTGCGCGGCGTGGCCGAGGTAGAGCGTCGTGGGGAAGGGACTGCCCAGGCACGCAGCCGTTAACGTGCCCAGGCCATTCATCAGAAGAGAGGGCCTGGTTGCGTAGTCGTCGCCGGCAACTTTGACGCTTTCCAGAATCATCAACGATCCCAGAGTATCCAGCGCGGCCAGCGGAATGATTATGGAGAGGTAAGGCCAGTAGGTGTTCTGGGTGAAGAGCGGGAATATATTTACCGCGTGCGGCAGATAGAGTTTCACCGCCGGCACTGTGGGCATAGGGACGGTGTAGATGTGCATCCAGCGCAGCACCGCGACCAGGGCCGCACCGAGGGCGATGGCGAAGAGAGCCGGCGGTACACGATAGGGAAGTCTCAGACGCGAGCCATAGAGCGTGAACAGCACGAGCATGGGCAGCAGAGCAATGGCCGCTTGCTGAAACACTCCGAAGATGAAGCCCAGGCAGAGATAGGCAAGCGCCAAGCCGGCGAGCGGAGAGAGCAGGGCGGCGCGCGGCGTGCTGCGGCGCAGCCAGTCGGTGCATGAGGCTCCCACGGTCTGCACGATGCCGCTCATCAGGCTGGCAAAGATGCCCGCGTGCCAAGCCAGGTTCGCATCGTGGGTCCGGGTATAGACCGGGGCCATGATGAGGAAGACGTAGGCGAAGATGGTGGGCGTGTTGATGCCGAAGGGAATGGCGGTGACGTTGCTGCGGTTTTCTCGGCGTGCCAGTCGGCGTGCCTGCCAGGCGTAGAAGAGATTTCCTGCCAGCACGGAGATCGCCGCGCCGGGCAGGATGCGGCTGGCAACAAAGCTGAGAGGAAAGCCGCAGACGGGGGCCAGGCCCACGATCAGGAGGAGGTCAGGAAAGCCGTTGAAGAAGAGGCCGAAGAAGCCGTCCACGTCTCCGGCTGTGAACCAGGCAGGCTCCGTGGCACTTGCCATCAAGCGGGTTCCTCCGGGGTTCATTCTACGATGCGGGTTGATTGGTTGAGTGGGACGGACACGTGGCCGGGGCTAAAGCCCAATGAATGGAGTGGAACTTTCTCCGCGAATGCTGAAGCACTCGCTCCCCCTGCTGAAGCAGGGGGCTCCCACCTCCCACCGAGCTTGCGAGAATGGCGGGAGCCCCCGCATTCATACGGGGGAGCTCGGCTTTCAAGCCGAGCGGCTCCGCGTAGCACTAACTGTTTCGGCTTTAGCCGCGGCGCGGCAGGCTGAGTCTTGGCCTTTTGGGCGGATGGTATTCTCTCCTCACTCGTCTCGTAGGTGCTCCATGTCTGTCACCGAGCCGCTGATGCCCGCCAGTGCGTCCTTGCCAATGGATGATGCGGTTGGGCGCGTGGCGCTGCGCAAGGCCGCTTGGCGGCTGATTCCGCTGCTCGCTTTGGGCTACGGCATCGCCTACATGGACCGCGTGAACATCAGCTTCGCCGCATTGCAGATGAATCGCGATCTGCATTTCAGCGCTTCGATCTACGGATTCGGCGCCGGCTTGTTCTTCGTGAGCTATGCTGCATGCGAGATTCCGTCCAACCTGCTGCTTTATCGCGTAGGCGCGCGGCGCTGGTTCGCCCGCATCATGCTCACCTGGGGATTGCTGGCGATGGGCATGATGTTCGTGAAGACGCCGCTGCAGTTCTATGTCATGCGCTTTCTGCTGGGTATGGCGGAGGCGGGGTTTTTTCCGGGTGTGATTTTTTATCTCGCGCAATGGTTCCCGGTGCACATGCGGGCTCGCGCCATCAGCCGCTTCTACATCTCGCTCCCGTTGGCCTCGGTGCTCACGGGCGCGATCGCCGGAGCCCTTCTTGATCTGCAAGGCAAGGCCGGAATGGCGGGCTGGCAGTGGCTGTTTCTGGTCGAAGGCCTGCCCGCAGTGCTGCTGAGCATTGTCTTTCTGTTCTACCTGCCCGCCGGTCCCGCCCAAGCCAAGTGGCTCACGGAGAATGAGCGGGAGTGGATTCTTCACCACCTGAGCAAGAGCGCCACGGGCGATGGCCACGGCGTCAATTTCGGCCGTGCGCTGCTCGATCACCGCGTGTGGCAGGTAAGCCTTGTCTTCCTGTGCATGCTTACCTGCAGCTATGCCTACACCTTTTCTGCTCCGTTGATCCTCAAGACAATCACTGGTCTCAACAATCGCGATGTCGGCTTCCTGGTGGCTGTGATGAATTTGCTGGGGGCTCCCAGCATGATTCTCAATGCCATGCACTCTGACCGCACCAAGGAACGCTACTTCCATGTCGTGATGCCGTTTCTGATCATGTGCGTGTGCTACCTGATCGGAGGATTGTCGGTAGCGCCATTGCTGGCTGTTCCTGCGCTGGCTATTGCGAGTCTCAGCTATTTCGCGTTGCAAGGACCGCTGCTGGCGTTGGCGACCAGCTTCCTGCATGGCAGATCCGCCGCCGCTGGAATCGCGGCGATGAATACCATCGGAATTCTCGGCGGCTTCGTTGGCCCCTTCGCGATGGGTCTGGCCAAAGACTATACCGGGGCCTACCAGGCCGGGCTCCTGATGCTCGTCATCCCCTGCCTGGTTGCTGCGGCTACCATTTACATGATGCGATTTCAAGCCCGAGCCGTGAGCCAATGAAAAAGAGATTTTTGCTGATTTCTATTGTGATGTTGAGTTCGCTTTGCCACGCGGAGAGCCGCCCCGCACAACGCTGGGCGGCGGAGGCGAAGAACGTCACCATTGTCCGGGACGATTGGGGAGTCGCGCATGTGTACGGCAAGACCGATGCCGATGCCGTTTTTGGCATGATCTACGCGCAGTGTGAAGACGACTTCAACCGCGTCGAGACCAACTACCTGAATGCCATGGGACGGCTGGCTGAGACAGAGGGCGACGGCAAGATATATCAGGACCTGCGCATGAAGCTGTTCATCGATCCCGAGGTCTTAAAGAAAGATTATGCGGATAGCCCGGAGTGGCTCAGGAAGCTGATGGATGCTTTCGCCGATGGGGCCAATTTCTATCTCGCGAAACATCCCCAGGTAAAGCCGCGGGTAATACAACACTTCGAGCCCTGGATGGCGCTTTCGTTTAGCGAAGGGAGCATTGGCGGCGACTTCGAGCGGGTGGACCTGAAGAAGTTGGAAGCGTTTTATGGAGGCCGTAAGAGCGTCGCGGCGTTACAGGATGAACCCGAAACGGAGCCGGGTGGATCGAATGGGATTGCCATTGCTCCGTCGAACACGGTGCAGCATCATTCGCTGCTGCTGATCAATCCGCATACTTCTTTTTTCTTCCGGTCAGAGTTACAGATGGTCAGCGAAGAAGGGCTTGACGCCTACGGAGCGGTGACCTGGGGCCAGTTCTTTATCTACCAGGGCTTCAACGACCGGGTGGGCTGGATGCACACCTCGAGCGGGGTGGACGCGGTCGATGAGTATCTGGAAACGGTGAGCGGCAAGGACGGGCATTACTTTTACAAGTACGGAGATGATGAGCGCCCGGTCATCGAGAAGCAGATCACCGTGCCCTACCGCACCGGGCACGGCATGGCGGAGAAGAAGTTCACCGCGTACTACACCCATCATGGCCCGGTGATCCGCGAACAGGATGGCAAGTGGGTGACGATCCGGCTGATGCAGAAGCCGGTGGAAGCGCTGACGCAGTCGTACTTGCGGACCAAGGCGAAGAATTACAAGGATTACCTGAAGACGATGGCGCTGGAGGCGAACTCGTCGAACAACACCGTCTATGCTGACGCGGATGGAAACATCGCCTACTTCCAGGGCAACTTCATCCCCCGTAGAGACACCAGGTTCGACTTCACCAAGCCGGTGGATGGAAGCAACCCTGCAACGGAGTGGCAAGGGCTGCTGACTGTCGATGAGACCCCGCATCTGTTGGATCCGAAGAGTGGATATTTGTTCAACGTGAACGATTCGCCCTGGAACGGCGCGGGTGAGAGCAGCCTGCGCAAGCAGGATTACCCGGCATATGTGGAAACGGGCACGGAATCGGCGCGGGGCTTGCACGCGATGCGCCTGCTGCAAGGAAAGAAAGACTTCACCCTGGATTCCCTGATGACAGCGGCTTATGACAGCTATCTGCCCTGGTTTATCAAGCCGCTGTCGGCGCTCACGCGGGCTTGGGCGAACCTGCCGGCGAATTCGGAAACCAAGACGGCGTTGGCCGATCAGATTGCGGTGCTGCGCGGTTGGGATCTGCGCTGGGGCGTGGATTCGGTGGCGACTTCGCTGGCGATCTTCTGGGGCCAGGAAATCGCCAAGGCGGCAGCCGCAAGTGGCGGCCATCCCACGTCTAATGAAGACGAGTTTGCCGCGCCCTCGGTGCCGGACGATGTGGCTCTCAAGGCACTGGCCACGGCCTCCGGCAAGCTGACCGCGGATTTTGGCAAGTGGCAGACGCCGTGGGGCGAGATCAATCGTTATCAGCGCCTGAACGGGGATATCGTGCAGCGCTTCGACGATGCCAAGCCGAGCAGTCCGGTGGGCTTCACGTATTCCAAGTGGGGCTCGCTCGCTTCGTTCAGCGCCAGGCCTTACACCGCGGCGGAAACGGGGCGGGCGACGGGAACCAAGAAGTGGTATGGAACCGGCGGGAATAGTTTTGTCGCCGTGGTGGAGTTTGGGGATAAAGTGCATGCGCGGGCCGTCACGGCGGGTGGGGAAAGCGGGCATCCGCAGTCGCCCCACTTCAACGATCAGGTGGAGCGGTACAGCACGGGGAATCTGCGCGAGGTCTACTTCTATCGCGACCAATTGAAGGGCCACACGGAGCGGGAGTACCATCCGGGCGGCTCGTGAGGCACGCATGTCAGTTTGGGTTACGCGATTATTGTTGCTGGCGGCGCTGCTGCCGGCGATTCCTGTTTCCGCACAGCAGCAGGCAACGCCGGCGCAGCCGATGCGTGCGCTCGACCCGAAACTGATGGATACCAGTGTCGACCCCTGCGTGAACTTCTACCAGTACTCGTGCGGTGGATGGCTAAAGCAGAATCCGATCCCGGAAGACGAATCCTCGTATGGCCGATTCAGCCAGCTCCTGGACGAAAATCAGCTGGTGCTGAAGGCAATTCTGGAGAAGGCCGCTGCGGGCGGTGCGGGACGCTCGGCGAACGAACAAAAGATCGGCGACTACTATGCCGGCTGCATGGATGTGGGTGCCATAAACGAAGCGGGACTGAAGCCACTGCAACCGCTGCTGGATCGCATCGCCGCGCTCAAGTCTAAAGATGAGCTGCCGGAATTGACGGCCTACCTGGACGTCATAGGAGTCAGTTCACTTTTCTCTTTCGGTTCCGAGCAGAATTACAAAGACGCTGCGCAACAGATTGCGTCGGTGGACCAGACAGATTTAGGCCTGCCGGAAAAGGGCTACTACGAACGTAAGGATGACAAGTCGGTTGAGTTGCGCAACCAATATGTGGCGCACGTGACGCGGATGTTTGCCTTGCTGGGCGAAACCAAGGAGCAGGCGGCGAAGGATGCGGATACCGTGTTGAAGCTGGAGACGGCGCTTGCCGGCTATTCGCTGAGCAATGTCGAGCGGCGCGATCCAGCGATCCTGTACCACATGATGAACCTGGCGAAATTCGATAGCAGCACACCGGCTTTCAACTTCGCTCGTTTTCTGCGCGGTGTGCATGCGCCCCCGGTGGAATCGTTGAACGTGACGGTGCCCGCTTACTTTACCGGGTTGAACGAATTGCTGGAAAGCACCAGCCTGGATGAATGGAAGACTTATCTGCGCTGGGCCCTGATCCACCATCTGCCGAGCACAGCTTTGCCGCAGGCCCTGGATAAGGAGTCGTTCCACTTCTATGGCCAGGTGCTGGATGGCCAACCAGAGCAAAAGCCCAGGTGGAAGCGCTGTGTTTCGGAAACAGACGACGCATTAGGGGAGGCGTTGGGGCAGGTGTATGTGGAGCAGCGGTTTAGCCCCGAAGACAAACAGCGCACGCTCAAGTTGACGCAGGATGTAGAAGCGGCGATGGGGCGGGATATCGAGCAACTGAACTGGATGAGCCCGGCCACCAAGGCGCGCGCGGAAGAGAAGCTGCATGCGGTTGCGAATAAGATCGGCTATCCCGATAAGTGGCGGGATTACTCCAGCCTGGCTGTTACCCGCGGCGATGCGTTCGGCAACGCGCTGCGCGCGGCCGCGTTCGAACAGAAGCGCGATATTGCCAAGATCGGCAAGCCGGTCGACCGCGGCGAATTTGATATGAGCCCGCCCACGGTCAATGCCTATTACAGCTCACAGATGAACGACATCAACTTTCCTGCCGGGATCCTGCAGCCGCCATTTTTTGATCGCAGCCAGGATGATGCGGTGAACTACGGGAGCGTGGGTACTGTCATCGGCCACGAATTGACCCACGGGTTTGACGATGAGGGGCGCCAGTTCGATGGCAAGGGCAATTTTGAGGATTGGTGGTCAGCGGCGGACAGCCAACAATTTACCGCGCGCGCCGATTGCGTAGTGAACGAGTTTAACGGCTTTGTGGCCGTGGACGATCTGCACGTCAACGGAAAGCTTACGCTGGGCGAGAATATTGCCGATCTTGGCGGGCTGAAGCTGGCGTTTCTCGCTTATCTCGACCGTGCGCAGAAAGCCGGCGTAGATCTCAACCAGAAGGGAACTGCGGAGTACGGGGGCTTGACTCCCGATCAGCAGTTCTTTGTCGCGTTTGCGCAGCACTGGTGTGAAAACATTCGCCCCCAGGATCTGCGATTGGATATAGAGACCGATCCGCACTCACCGGCGAAGTTTCGTGCCAACGGAGTGGTGCGGAACCTTCCCGAGTTTCAGAAGGCGTTTGCTTGTAAGACCGGCCAGCCCATGGCGCCAGTGAACCGCTGCACGATCTGGTGAGATAACCAGGGATGAGGAGATTATCCCCTTAGCTCACGGAACCAAGAAGGACTCTCACCTCTGACTAATGACGAGTGCCAGACAAACTCAGTCCCGCCAGGGACGGCTGAAAATAACCCAGGATGTAGTCCTGGGCGTCCTTAACCATTCTCCAAAGTCCAGGCTCACCCAGGACTGCCGTCCTGGACTCACGTCCTGGGCTACTTTCAGCCGTCCCCTTCGACAGGCTCAGGGCAGGCTCTTCGGGACTGAGGTTGTCTGGCACCCGTCATTTGCTATGCGATGACAGGCTTGAAGCGCAGCATGAGGAAATAGTAGAGGGCTGCTGAGATGAAGAAGCCGTCGAACCAGGCGTAGTCATAGAGAAAACGAAGTGGTGGCACGGCCAGGCCGATCAGCGCCACAAAGACTCCTGCCACCAGGGCGACAACCGCGCGGGGATTGAAGCCGCGGGAGTATTCGTAGGGGCCGCCGCGATGATAGAGGGAGGCGACGTCCAGATGCGTGTGCCGGATGAGGAAGTAGTCCGCCACCATGATGCCCGCTACCGGGCCGAGCAGACCGGAGTAGCCCACCAGCCAGCCGAAGATGTAGGTGCCGAAGGTGCTCATCAGTTTCCACGGCATCATGGCCAGGCCGAGAAAGCCGGTGATGAGTCCTCCAGTGCGAAAGCTGATCAGCCGCGGCGCGAGATTGGAAAAATCATTGGAAGGCGAGACCACGTTAGCGCCGATGTTTACATTCAGCGTCGCGACCAACACTGCCACCAATGCCAACAGCGCCGCGACCGGCTGGTGAAATCGTCCCAACAGGGTGATGGGCGACCATATCGGTTCACCAAAGATGATTTCCGAGGCTGAGGTGCAGGCGATGCCGATAAACGAATACAGCGTCATCGCCACCGGCAGACCAAAAGCCTGGCCGATGATCTGCGAGTCCTGTGACTTGGCATAACGCGTGAAGTCGGGAATGTTGAGCGAGAGCGTTGCCCAATAACCAACCATCGCGGTCAACGAAGGAAAGAAGAAGTGGAGAAAGCTGCCGGTCGAGTGGAAGCGGCTGGGCGCGGAAAGCATAGGTCCGAAGCCGCCGGCTTTATGCAGCATCCAGAAAAGCAGGGTGAGCGACATCACCAGCATGAAGGGCGCGGAGAAGCTCTGCAGGAAGCGAATCGACTCCACCCCACACCACACGACAAACATGTTGAGCAGCCAGAAGCCGAGAAAGCTCGACCACAGGACGACGGGCATGTTGGCTGTCGCCGGCCACACCACGTGGATCATGGCCGCGATCGCCTGGCCGCCTAACCAGGACTGAATGCCGAACCATCCGCACGCCACGAGAGCGCGCAGCATGGCGGGGATATTCGCCCCCAGGGCGCCGAAGCTGGCGCGCACGAAGACAGGGAAAGGAATTCCATACTTGGCGCCGGCATGCGCGTTCAGCAGCATGGGCAGGAGCACGATCAAATTGCCCATAAGGATGGTGAAGAGCGCCTGCTTCCAATTCATGCCGCCGGCAATCAGCGAGGAAGCCAGCATGTAGGTGGTGACCTCCATCGACATGGAGAACCACAGGGCGATGTAGTTGTAAGTGCCCCAGGTGCGGTTGGCGGCTGTGGTGGGCGCCAGGTCGGCGTTCGAGAGGCTCGGGTCCCCAACTGCGACGGTCGGGGTGAGCATCAGGCGAAGCCTCCGGCATTGGCTTCGCGCTTCAGGAATCGCCCGCGGCCGGTCTTGCCAATCCACTTGCCGTCTTTCACCACGAGCTCGCCACGGGAGAAGACGTGCCGCGCGTTACCGGAAACTTTCCAGCCTTCGAACATGGAGTAGTCCGTGGCCATGCATTGCGTGGCGGCGGTGATGGTGTAGGAGGCCTTGGGATCCCAGAGCAGGATATCGGCGTCCTTGCCGGGAGCGATCACGCCCTTTTGCGGCATGCCGAAGATGCGGGCGGGCGCGGTGCAACAGAGCTCCACAAACTTCTCCGGGCTCAGCTGGCCTTGGGCCACTCCGAAGTGCCAGAGGATCTGCAGCCGGTTCTCGATGCCCGGGCCGCCGTTGGGAATTTTGCTGAAGTCATTTTTGCCCAGCGACTTCTGATCAGCAAAACGGAAAGGGCAATGGTCGGTGGAGACAACAGACAAGGAGCCGTCCTCGAGCGCCTTCCACAGCGCAGGCTGGTTGTGCTTTTTGCGCAGAGGCGGGGTGAAGACGTACTTGGCCTCGTCCCAGCTCTTGCCCGGCATTTGCTCTTCGAGCGAGAGCACCAGGTACTGCGGGCAAGTCTCCGCTAAAGCGTGCAGGCCGCGCTGCTGCGCATGCTTGAGCTCGCGCAGAGCGTCTTCGTTGGAGAGATGCACGATGTACACGGCAGCGCCGGCGATGTGGGCGATGGCGATGGCGCGGTGCGTGGCCTCGGCCTCTGCGTGGGCCGACCGGCTGTGCGCGTGATGATGGGGCTCGGTCTTGCCCTCGGCGAGCATGCGCGCCACTACGACGTCGATCACGGCGCCATTCTCAGCATGCACGCAGCAAAGCGCGTTCAGCAGGCCCGCCTGGTGCATGACCTTGAACATCAACCCGTCGTCGATCATGAGCACGTTGGGATAAGCCATGAAGAGCTTGAAGGACGAGATGCCCTTCTGCACCATGGTTTCCATCTCGGCCAGGCCCTGCGCGCCGTCGCCCGGGCCAAGGTCGGTAACGGCCATATGCAGCCCGAAGTCGATGCACGCTTTGCCGTTGCTCTTGCCGAGCCAGGTTTCCAGGGCCTCGGCCATGGTGTGGCCGCGCGACTGCAGGACGAAGTCGATGACCGTGGTGGTTCCGCCGACGGCTGCGGCGATGGTGCCGGTGCGGTAATCGTCAGCCGAAACGGTGCCGCCGAAGGGCATATCAAGATGGGTGTGCACGTCGACGCCGCCGGGCATCACGAGCAGACCTGTGGCATCGACTACGGTGTGGCCGTCGGTGGGGATGTTAGAGGCGACTTGCTGGATGGTCTCGCCGTCAAAGAGAACGTCGGATGTATGTTGCCCGTCGGCGTTAACGACGGTGCCATTTTGGATGAGGGTGGCCATAAAGCTTTGTGATTCTCCGCCGCTATGCTTTTGCTTGCGCAACTTCCGCGGTGCGTTCGGCCCAGGTCTGCGGGGGAAGCCCGTTGTCGACGCGCTCCATGGTGATACAGCCCTCCACGGGGCAGACCAGCGAGCAGAGATTGCAACCGACACAGTGATGTTCATCCACCCGCGGAATCCGCTCCAGCGGCGTGATTGCATTGGTGTGGCCCGGACCGCCGGCATCCAGCTTGGGAATGGGCGTGGTGGTGATGCGGCGCGCGGCCTCCGCTGTAACCATGGCCGGTGTCCGCGTTGTGTCCGGCGCGGGCGCTGTGCGATCCAGGTGAATGCATTGATGGGCGCCATCCCAACAGGCGGTGTAGCAAAGCTGGCAGCCGATGCAAAGGTCCTCGTGGATGCGGGCCACGATCTGGTAATTCAGGTTGAGCTGGTTCCAGTCAGTAACGGTGTAAAGCGAGCGGCCGCGGAAGTCGTCGATGGTGGCAAAGCCTTTCTCCGCCATCCAGGCCAGCAGGCCGTCCTGCATATCTTCGACGATGCGATAGCCGTAATGCATAGCCGCGGTACATACCTGCACCGTCCCACAACCCAGCAGAATGAATTCCGCTGCGTCTTGCCAGCTGCCGATGCCGCCGATGCCGGAGACCGGCAATGCACCCTGCGGGTCAGACAGCACCTCGTGCACCATGTTGAGCGCGATGGGTTTCACCGCCGGGCCGCAATAGCCTCCGTGAGAGCTTTTGCCGTCGACGTTGGGGTTGGGTAGGAAGGTGTTGAGGTCGATCCCCGTAATCGAGTTGATGGTGTTGATGGCGGAGAGAGCATCGGCGCCGCCGCGCTTGGCTGCGCGTGCGGGCATGCGGATGTCGGAGATGTTGGGCGTGAGCTTCACGATCACCGGAGTGCGCGCCTTCTCCTTCACCCAGCCGGTGATCTGCTGGCAGTACTCGGGCACTTGTCCCACCGCGGAGCCCATTCCACGCTCGCTCATGCCGTGGGGACAGCCGAAGTTAAGTTCCAGGCCGTCGGCTCCGGCGTCTTCCGCGCGCTGCACGATGTCGTGCCAGACTTCGCGCTTGCTTTCGACCATCAGCGAAGCGATCACCACATGCTTGGGATAGCGCCGCTTGACCTCGGCCATCTCCTGCAGGTTGATCTCGATGGAGCGGTCGGAGATGAGCTCGATGTTGTTGAAGCCCATCATGCGCCGGCCCTCCCAATCGATGGAGGAGTAGCGCGAGCTGACGTTGGTGATGGGCTCGCCGATGGTCTTCCATACGGCGCCGCCCCAACCTGCGTCAAAGGCGCGCATGATCTGCTCGCCGCAGTTGGTCGGCGGAGCGGAGGCGAGCCAAAAGGGATTGAGGCAGGGGATGCCACAGAAGGTGGTTTCGAGCGTTGGCTTAAGCTCGGGCAAGTTTGGCCTCCAGCCACGCGGCCATGCCGATGCCCGCGCGTTTTCCGTCTGCTACCGCATCCACGACTTCGCGGCCGCCGTTGGTGCAGTCGCCGCCGGAGAAGAACTTCGGGTGTGAGGTCTGGCCTGTGGCGCGGTCAATCACGATCCGTCCGCGTTGCAGTTGCAGCTTCGCTGCTCCGCTGGCCAGCGCTTCCAGTAGGCTGTTTTGCGTTCCTTGTCCGATGGCTAAGACTACGAGATCCACCGGCAAGCGAAATTCCGACCCCGGTTGCTGGATGATCGAGCCATCGGCGGTGGGCGCCAGTTGGATCAGCTCAATGCCTTCCACGCCTTCGCGGCCGAGTATGCCCGTGGGCTGAGCATGCCACAGGAACTTTACTCCCTCGAGCCGGGCGTGCTCGTACTCAAAGGTAAAGGCGGACATCTGCTCTTCGCCGCGGCGATAGACGATGTGCACATCGGTGGCGCCCAGCCGGACAGAGGCGATGGCGGCGTCGATGGCGGTGTTTCCCGCGCCTACGACGACTACCCGCTGCGGCACGCGCGTGAGCTTTCCGGATTTGTAGCCGGCGATCAGGTCGAGGGCGTTGGTTACGCCGGGTAGTTGTTCCCCGGGCACGCCGAGCTGGTGGATCGCGCCCAGGCCAATGCCCAGGAAGATGGCATCGTGGGTGCGCTCCAGGTCGGCCAGCACTTGGGCGTCGATCACGGTCTCGAAGTGAAATTCCACCCCGAGCTGGGAGAGCATTTCGATTTCGCGCAGGCTTTCGACCAGGGGGAGTTTGTACTCGGCGACGCCGTAGGTGTTCAGGCCTCCGGGCAGCGGGCGCGCGTCGTAGAGGTTGGCGCGAATGCCGCGGCGGCGCAGCTCAGCGGCGCAGGCGAGCGAGGCTGGTCCGGCGCCGACGAGGGCTACGGCGAGGCCGTTGTCGGGTGCGGGCGTGAAGGGCAGTGGAGCACCACTCGAGTGGAGCGAATCCATGGCGAAGCGCTGGAGGAGCGCGATCTGGATGGGCTGCTTGTTGAAGCGGTGCATGACGCAGGCGCCTTCGCACAAGACATCCACCGGGCAGGCGCGGGCGCAGCTGGCGCCAAGGATGTTGGCGTCGAGGATGGTGCGTGCCGAGCCGGAAAGGTTACCGCTGGCGATCTTCTTAATGAATCTAGGAACGTCGATGTGGGTTGGGCAGGCGGTGGTGCAGGGAGCGTCAAAGCAGTAGAGACATCGATTGGCTTCGGGTATCGCCGCTTGCCGGTCGAAGGGCGGGTGCAGATCGCCGAAACGCGCGGAGGTCTCCGGATGGCCGGGGGCCTGCTGCAAAAAAGATGGTTGGCCACTCATGCGGGCGGTTCCCTTTCTCTGCGTCGCTGGTCGTTCGGGCGTGGAAATCATCATTATGCACTATCCGAGAGCAAGATACGGATTTCTCCCTACCACCACTGACGGGTGGAGTTACTTTCGGGCGCGCGCAGCATCTTCTGAGCGTTGCCGTATCAGCGCGGCTACCTTTTCTGAGACTGGATGCGCCGTCTTGATTGTGGGAAGAGCGGCCATCACGATTTCGGCAAGTTCGGGCACGCGCCGCTTGACCAGTGCCGGCGCGAGCCTCGCCTCTTTAGCCATCTTTTCGAAGTCTTGCGGATGAACCCTCTCCGATGAGTACTCTGTGCCAATTTTCATGGCCATATCCCGGCTTAGCTCGGGATAGAAGACCGTGCTCACGATGTCATAGAGGGGAGCGAGCCGGATCTCCAGGTTCTTTGTACCAATCCCCCGGTAGAGCAGAGAGAAATTCTTGCCGTGGGCATCATTGTTGCCGACCAGGTAGTTGAAGATTACCGCGTCGAGCAGCAGCGCAAGATCGATGACCGGAGCACTCGAAACATCGCGCAGCAGGGCGAAGCATTGCTTGAGAGAAGGTCCGCCTTCTTTTTGATATTTGTGTTCGGAAACGATGCCTTGCGCCTGGCAGAAATCCTCCTGGTGTAGCCGTTCGACCGTGGGCTCGCCGCCCTCCGCCTGACGGTGATAGCGGTCATAGCGCTTTACGAGCAGATAATCCGTGCCGTTGGCGCTTCGTGCTTCGACGGCGGCCGCCGGCAGCCCGATCGCGGAGGCGAGCTGCATGCACAGGGCTTCGTTGAAGACGACGCCCTCGAAACGCTCCGGCGCCGGCTTGAAGATATGCGTGCTCGGTGCGCCGCCCAGAGGGACGCAGACTTCGCCGGCTTCGATACGCAACGCGACCTTATCTTGCGCGCCGGCGAGGGACAACCGTATCCCCTCCTCACCCGCCATCAGCGGCCGCTGCGGCAATCGCTTGAGGATCCCTGCAAGTTCGCGCTCCGAGAGCTTGCGATAGCTGTAATCGGCCTGCGGCAAGGCGTGCCCGGTGGGCAGGAACGTAATCGCACCCGCACATTCTCCGCCGATCCGCTCCAACATGGCGTAGTCATTGCGCGCGCTTATGCCGAGATTATGGGCGATGATGTCGCGATTGCTCTCCTCGGGCAAAATCCCGGCGAAGAACCCGCGGCACTCATTGCGGCTGAACGGTTCCGTTCGTAGCGGGAGCGATCGCGAAATGGATATCGCCTCTGGCTTCGCCAACCAGCCTTCCGCATATGCGAAGGACATCTGTCCGCCGTCGTCCTGCACGAGGTGGCCGACGAGATCACTATTAAGGTAGACATCCAGTGTTCTGGCCATAGGTTATGCCTCCTTCGCCGGGGACGACGGTGGTGTTAGCGTCAGCTGGATCCCAAGGGTTTGCAGGACAGTCAGCGCTTTGCCGATCTCGCAGGTTTCCTTGCCCTTCTCAAGATCGATGACGAACCGGAGACCGGTTCCCGAAGTAAGGGCCAGGGCCTTCTGCGTGACACCGAGAGTCCTTCGGGTTTCGCGGATGAGCTTCCCAAGTTGTTCAGTGGTGTATTTCATTGAGATGTTCCCGTACGGGAATATTACAAGGTTTTCGAGCTAAAAGTATATAAATGTTCCCGTACGGGAACATTTTGGACTAAATGGAGTGAAATGAAGAAAGTGTTCCCGTACGGGAATATTTGGCGCATGCTATGCTTGCGCCCATGCGCCTTTGGCCGTCTGCAAGTTTGCTTCAACTGGCTCTGCTGCTTAGTGTTCTTCCTCTCCAGGCGAGGGTGCTTCGGGTCGAGGTCGCTTCCCGCGGCAGCGTCGTTGGCGGCAAGGTGTTTGGCGATGCGGGGGCTTATGAGCGCATCACGGGACGGGTCTACTTCGCGCTGCCGGTGGCCAATCCGCACAACGTGCGCATCGTTGATCTGGCTAAGGCGGTGAACCTCAAGAATGGCGAGGTTGAGTTCTCCGCGGACTTCGTTGCCGTCCGGCCCAAGGACGCTCATAAGGGGAATGGTTCCTTGCTCCTGGAGGTGCCCAACCGGGGAAATGCGCGCATCCTGGCCCTGGTTGACGGCGGGGATGAGGATCTGGCCCACGATGCGGGAGACGCGTGGCTGCTGCGCAACGGTTTCACGGTCGTCGCTTTGGGATGGCAGTGGGATGCTACGGGCCCAAACGCGCTGCGATTCTTTGCCCCGGTGGCCAAGGAAAACGGCAAGACCATCACCGGTCTGCTGCGCGGCGATGTGATGCTGGCGGAGCCGCTGCCGGAAATTCCGCTGGGACACTTCACCGACCCCGGCATCGGTGGAAACGAATACCCGGTGGCTCTGCCGGATGATCCGCGCAATGTGCTCAGCGTGCGCAGTTCGCGCGAAGCGCAGCGCTCCATCATTCCCCGCGCCGACTGGCAATTCGCACATACCGTCCAGGGCAAGCTCGTTCCCTCCGACCGGTATATCCACCTGAAGGGTGGCTTCCAGCCAGGGAAGATTTACGAATACATCTACGTCGCCGCCGATCCGGTTGTGGCCGGGGGCGGCTTCGCGGCCATTCGTGACTTTGCTTCCTACGCCAAGCATGATCCTGAGGCCATCACTCCGGCTGAGCGGGTTTACGGGGAAGGCATCTCGCAGAATGGGCGCTTCCTGCGCGACTTCCTCTATCAAGGCTTCAATGCGGATGAAGAAGGGAGGATGGCGCTGGACGGAGTGCTGGCCCACGTTGCTGGAGCCGGCCGGGGCAGCTTCAACTACCGCTTCGCCCAGCCTTCGCGTGACGCGCGGCCCACGTCGTCGGTCTTCTTTCCTACCGATATCTTTCCTTTCACCGATAAACCGGAGACAGATCCGATCACCGGAGCGAGGGGAGGGTTACTCGACCAGGCGGTCGCTGACAAAGTGGTGCCCAAGATCTTTTTCTCCAACACATCCTATGAATACTGGGGACGGGTGGCGGCCCTGATTCACATCAGCGCAGATGGAAAGCATGACGCTTCGATCTCCGGCAACGTCCGCATCTATCACTTCACCGGACTGCAGCATTTTTCCGTCCCTTTCCCGCCGCGTAAGGGAACGGGGAACGGGCTGGGGCAGGAACCGCAATCCCCGCTGCCGGTCCGATATTTCTGGCGCGCCATGATCGCCAACATGGACGCGTGGGCGCGCAGCGATACACTTCCGCCGCCCAGCAATTACCCCAAGATTGCGGACGGGAACCTGGTGCCGCTGGAGAAGTACGCACTGCCCGCGATCCCCGGGGTGAACCGGCCGCACGAGGCGAGCCAGGCCTATCGTCTCGATTTCGGGCCCAACTGGCAGCAGGGCATCCTGAGCATCCAGCCGCCGAAGGTTGGTCCCGCATTCCCGGTGCTCGTGCCGCAAGTCGATGCTGACGGAAACGAACGCGACGGCGTGCGGCTGCCGGAGATCACTGTGCCGCTCGCGACCTACACGGCTTGGAACCTGCGCGATCCCTCGATTGGCGCGCCGGATCAAAGGGTGTCCTTCGAGGCCTCATATATCCCGTTTCCCAAAACGGCTGCCGACCGCCAGAAGAGCGGCGATCCACGCAAGTCAATCGCGGAACGCTACGCAGATCGCGAGGACTATCTCACGCGGTACACCAAAGCAGTGGACGCTCTGGTGAAACAACGCTGGATTTTGCCCGAAGATCGCGCAGCTTTCATCCATCGCGGAGAGCAGGAATGGGCCGCGACCATCAAGTGAGCGGCACGGCTGCTGCAAATGGATCTTGATTCAAATACCTCTTCAGGCTAACCTCAAATAGAGATGTTCTTGCTTAGTTCCATGACCGCGCAGCAACAAGGCCAAAAGTTGGCAGTGCCTTGCGCGCGGGGTCGTCGGAGATGGAAAGCAGAATAAGCTTTTCTTTAGACTGAGCACCGATCAACCCGCCACCCGGCGGGTTTTTTCATTTGGCCTGCCGGGTATCCACACCTGGAGCCTGATATGAGTACCTTCGTTCCCTTTACCTCAGATGAAAACGTTCGGGAGATCGGTCGCGGCTTGATCGATCGGACGCTGCCTAAGTCGGCATGGACACACGCCGCGCACTTTGCGTCGACTATGTGGCTGATCAGTCATCACGGCAGGATTTTCGTCGCGCGCGAGTTACCCGGCTTCATACGCGCGTATAACGAAGCCATCGGGGGAGTTAACAGCGAGACCAGCGGTTACCACGAGACAATCACCCAGGCCTCGATCCGTGCGGCCGATGCGTTTTTGGCCAGTAGTCCTCCACGTCCTTTGTTTGCGACTTGCAACGCATTGATGGCCTCTCCGCTGGGCAAATCGGAATGGCTGCTTGCTTATTGGTCGCGCGCACGGTTGTTCTCGGTCGAAGCTCGCCGCGTTTGGGTTGATCCAGACATGCAGATATTTCCTTTCTGAGTCATTCGGTTAATATCAGACCGGCGTCATTTGGGAAACGATCGAGGAGATGATTGATGCGCAGCAAGGTAGCCCTAATCGTGCTCTTGGTGGGAGTACAGGCGGCATACGCGTTTGATTCTGTTCCTATGGCCGAGTATCACCAGCGCCGGGTGAAGCTTGCGGCAGAACTGCACGGCGGCTCGGCAGTGATCTTCGCCGCGCACGAGCCGCTGGCGGAGTACCAGGAGTTTCGCCAGGACGAAGACTTTTATTACCTGACGGGCTCGAACGAGCCCGGCGGAGCGCTGCTGGTGATCGGAGATGGCCCAGCAACGACGACGCGCCTGGGAACGGTCGTCCCCGCGCACAAGTATCGCGAGATTCTCTTCCTACCCATGCGCAATCCGGTGCGCGAAAAGTACACCGGGGCAAAGACCGATGCAGCGACTCCGGGGGCTCGGGAATTGTTGGGCGTGGATGAGGTGATGCCGCTGGCGGAGATGCCGGGATTTTTCGCGGAGTACCTGGGCGCAGATATCCGGCGCGCCAAAGAGGTGTGGACCCAGCAGGATATGGGCGTTGCCAATGCGGCCCTGGGTTTTACTGCCACTGTTTTGGGCACGGACGATCCGCCTCCGACGCATGATGTCCGCGCGCTGACCGAGAAGCTGCGCATGGTGAAGAGCCCGGCGGAGATTGCGCTGATCCAAAAGGCCACGGACGCCTCCATCGCCGGTCAACTCGCTGGCATGCGCGCCATTAAGCCCGGGGTGCGGGAAAGAGCCGTCGCCGCCACGGAAGTGTCCACCATGCTGATCGACGGATGCGAACGCGCCAGCTATCCCCCGATTGTTGGCTCCGGCATCAATTCGACGACGCTGCATTACTCCACCAACAGCAGGACGATGGAATCAGGGGACGTGGTGGTGATCGACGCTGCCGGTGAGTATTCCATGTATGCCAGCGACCTGACGCGCACCATGCCGGTCGATGGACACTTCACGGCGCGTCAGAAAGAGATCTACAACATCGTGCTCGGTGCGCAACAGGCAGCGCGCGATGCTTTTGTTGCCGGCAAATCAATCATGGGTTCGATCGACCATCGCGCAGAGCCTGCGGTTACGCTGGACAAGGTGGCCTACGACTACATCAACAGCCATGGCAAAGACCTCCACGGGCAGCCGCTGGGAAAGTATTTTCTGCACACGCTGGGGCACTCGGTGGGCATCGACGTACACGACCCGTATGACTACGACAAGCCGTTCGTGATTGGTTCCGTGTTCACCATTGAACCGGGTATCTATATTCCTGAAGAGAAGATAGGCGTTCGCATTGAAGACACCTTCTACGTCGACCCGTCAGGAAAGCTGATTGATTTTGCCGAAAAGCTGCCCCACACGGCGGAAGAGGTGGAAGCGGCGATGCAGGGAAAGTAATCCCGCGGCTGAAGCCGGGGGAGATGAATTCTACGATGATCCGCTCGGCTTGAAAGCCGAGTTCCCCCGCATGAATGCGGGGGCTCCCACCCAGTCCTTCACAGCAATGCATCAGCGTTGCGGAAACGATCTTCGTTCTCACGCCAGGTCCCGCGGTGGGAGCCCCCTGCTTTAGCAGGGGGAGCGACGCTTCAGCGTTGCGGAAGGAATGGCAACTTCATCGAGAACTAGAAGAGACAGTTCCTCCAATTGCCTTGGCGACGGGAGGGATCTGCCGTGTCTTCTCATTCTCGCGCGGACTGTCTACCTTGGTCTCCCTTGGCCAGATCCCCACGGTGGGAGCCCCCTGCTTTAGCAGGGGGAGCGACGCTTCAGCGTTGCGGAAAGAATCGCAACTTCATCGAGAACTAGAAGAGACAGTTCCTCCAATTGCCTTGGCGACGGGAGGGATCTGCCGTGTCTTCTCATTCTCGCGCGGACTGTCTACCTTGGTCTCCCTTGGCCAGATCCCCACGGTGGGAGCCCCCTGCTTTAGCAGGGGGGAGCGACGCTTCAGCGTTGCGGAAGGAATGGCAACTTCATCGAGAACTAGAAGAGACAGTTCCTCCAATTGCCTTGGCGACGGGAGGGATCTGCCGTGTCTTCTCATTCTCGCGCGGACTGTCTACCTTGGTCTCCCTTGGCCAGATCCCCACGGTGGGAGCCCCCTGCTTTAGCAGGGGGGAGCGACGCTTCAGCGTTGCGGAAGGAATGGCAACTTCATCGAGAACTAGAAGAGACAGTTCCTCCAATTGCCTTGGCGACGGGAGGGATCTGCCGTGTCTTCTCATTCTCGCGCGGACTGTCTACCTTGGTCTCCCTTGGCCAGATCCCCACGGTGGGAGCCCCCTGCTTTAGCAGGGGGGAGCGACGCTTCAGCGTCGCGGAAGGAATGGCAACTTCATCGAACGGGCTTTAGCCCCGGTCTCGTCTACGGGTTGTCATCCACATCGGCTTTGGTGCGAAGAGCGCGAATCAGCAGCGGCATCACGAACAGGATGGCCAGGACGGTGGTGAACATTCCGCCCACCACTACACGAGCTAGCGGCTGCTGCGCCTGGGCGCCGATGCCATTGGCAAAGGCTGCCGGACACAGGCCGAGGCCCGCGGCCATGCAAGCCATCACGACCGGCCGCATTTCATCGCTGCATCCTTCTTTCAACCCCGCTTCGAAGCCTTCCACGTATTGCGCGCGGCGGATGCCGGACAGAAAGACGACGGCCCCCAGGGTGGCGACGCCGGTTAGGGACGTGAACCCCACCGCGGCGGAAATGCTGAACGGCGTGTGAGTGAGAAACAATGCCAGGACACCGCCAATGGCTCCAAAGGGCAAAGTGGCGAGCACAATAAGCGCATCCTTCCAGGTGCGGAACTGGATATAGAGCAGGACGAAGATGGCAACCAGGCTTACCGGGATGATGAAGGCGAGCCGCCGCTGTTCCTTGCGCAGGCTATCGAATTCGCCGGCCCAGGTGTAGTTGTAGCCGGCCGGCAACTTGACCTTGTCTATCAACTGCTGTTGCAGATCCTGAATGGTGGTGGCAAGATCGCGGCCGCGCACGCTGAACTTGATGGGTATATAGCGGCGGCCGTTCTCGCGATAGATCATGAAGGCGCCGTCGCGCGTTTCCACGTCGGCAATTTGGCCGATAGGCACCCGGGTACCGTCGGGCGCTGCCAGCAGGATGCTGCGGATGGCGTCGGGGCCATTGCGAAAGCGTTCGGGAAAACGGACCGTCAAATCAAACCGGCGGTCGCCCTCAATCACCTGGGTCAGGGCTGCGCCGCCGACCGCCGCCTGGATCGTAGCATTGACGTCAGCCGCAGCCAGACCGTATCGAGCAGCCTTGGCGCGGTCGATGCGGATGAGCAGGCTGGGCTGGCCGCCGACGCGAAAGACACCGACGTCGGTAACCCCTTTCACCGATTGCATCACATCCGCGATCTGGTTGGCCAGACGCGACAGCGTGTCAAAATCGTCGCCGAATAGCTTGAGTGAATTTTCCCCCTTCACGCCGGACATGGCTTCTTCCACGTTGTCCTGAATGTTCTGGGAGAAATTCAAGTCCATGCCCGGGATCTGTGACAGGCGATGGCTCATCTCGTCGATCAGCTTGTCTTTGGTTAGTCCCGGGCGCCACTGGTCGGGCGGCTTGAGGGCTACCGAGAGCTCCACATCGTTAAAGGTAACGACGTCGGTTCCATCATCGGGACGGCCCATTTGCGAGACGGTCTGCGTGACTTCGGGGGACTTGCCGATCTGGGCACGCAGCTCGTCGGCGATGTTTGCCGCTGCCTGGAAAGAGATATCCTGCGGCAGCGTGGCGCGGATCCAGAGGTTTCCCTCTTCCAGGGGAGGCATGAATTCGCCACCCACGAAGGTGAAGAGCACTCCGGCGGCAACCAGGCCTCCCAGGGCCACGATCCAGGAGAGTTTGGGATGGGCAAGGACGCGGGGAAGACGATGGTCATAGCGGCGGCGCAGGAAGCCTCCGAGCAGCGTCTCGTGTTTCTCCTGGGTCGGTTGCGCGGGAGCGACCATGAAGGCCAGCACAGGGGCGAAGATGAGCGAGAAAAGCAAAGCGCCGCACAGCGCGAACCCATAGGTAACCGACATGGGCGCGAAAATCTTGCCCGGAACCCCCTGCATGGTGAAGAGAGGAATAAACGCCACCAGGATGATGAGCGTGGCAAAAAGCACGGGCTTGGCCGCGTTGCTTGCGCCTTCCACGATCAGATCGCTATTAATTTCGCCCGGTGCTCGCCGCGAGAGCTTGCGGTAGATGCTTTCCAGCACCACGATGGACGCGTCCACAAGAATGCCGAAGTCGATGGCGCCGATGGAAATGAGATTGGCGGATTGCCCGGTAAGCACCATCAGGGAAAAGGCAAAGAGCACGGCGAAGGGGATGGTCACGGCGGCGATGAAGCTGATGCGCAAGTCGCCCAGCATGACGATCAGCACCAGCGTCACCAGAAAGAGGCCGGTGAAGACAACGTGCCGGACGGTGCGGGTGGTCGTATTGATGAGGTTGGTGCGGTCATAGACGGTGCTGATGTGCATGCCCGGAGGCAGCAGGCCGCCGTGGTTCAACTCGTGGATTTTCTTTTTCAGGCCCTCCAGCGCGGGCAGGGATTTTTCTTCCTTTTGCAACAAGACGATGCCCAGCACGACGTCGGGATCGCCGTTGCGGCCGACCTTCCCCATGCGGGGCTGGTAGCCCTCTTTCACCTCGCCGATATCGCGTACCAGCACCGGGGCGCCGTTGCGTTCGGCGACCACGACCGAGCCGATGTCATCGGTATTTTTCAGCAGGCCCAGGGCGCGCACGTTGATACTTTGATCGCCCAGCGTGAGATAGTTGCCGCCGGCGTTGGCATTGCTGTTCTGAATGGCGTTGAGCACCTGGGGCAGGGTGACATTCATGGCCAGCAGCTTGTTTGGGTCGGCTTCCACCTGGTACTGGCGCGTTGTGCCGCCGAACGTGGTGATATCGATGATGCCGGGAACCTGCTTCAACTCGCGGCGGATAAGAAAATCCTGCGTGGCCTTGAGCTCATTGAGCGAGTAGGTGGGGCCGGTGAGCTGGTAGCGGTAGATTTCGCCAATGGGCGACCAGGGGGAGAGCTGGGGCTGTAATCCATTGGGCAAGGCCAATGTCTGCAGGCGGTTCAGCACTTCCTGCTTGTCGCGAAAGTAGTCGCTGTCGAAGGTGAAATACAGCTTCACGTCGCTAAGGCCGAAGATGCTGATGGAGCGCACCTGGTCGAGATGCGGGGTGCCGTTCAGCGTTGCTTCGACCGGGACGGTCACCTGCTGTTCCATCTCTTCGGCAGACCACGAGGGGTTCTGGGTGATGACCTCGACCAGGGGCGGGGAAGGGTCGGGGTAGGCCTCGATGTCGAGCTTGATGAACGCGTAGACGCCGACCTCAAGCGAGACGACGAATACGATGAGCACGATGGCGCGGTACTCGAGCAGTGTCCGGATCAATGCTTTCATGCTTAGTCTCCGGAGGGCGGACGCAGTAGCGCCGCTCCCGCGGTGACAATCTGATCACCGTCCTTAAGCCCGGCTGTCACCACCACTGTCTTGTCGTGGATGGGTCCGGTGGTTACCTGGCGGTGCTCGTACTTTCCCGGAGAAGTTTGCAGGAAAACGTAGCTGGATGCGCCTTCGTGAAGGACCGCGGCTGTGGGCACGATGAACTGCTGCGCCGTAGAACGGGCGATGGAGATCGTGGCAAACATTTCCGGCTTGAGCAGATGCCGGGGATTGGGCACGACCACGCGCACCTTGAGCGTTCGGCTGGTGGGATCCATGGCGTCGGAGATGTTGGAAATCCTGCCATGCAAGGTCTCGCCCGGATAGGCAGGGAGGGTCACATCGACGGACTCCGCGGAGCGAATCGTGCCCAGGTCGCGCTCGAACACGTCCCCCAGGATCCAGACCGGATCGAGGTTGGCGATGGTGGCGATGGGCGTCGCGTTGTCGAGGGAGCGCTGCATTTCGCCGCTGGCGGTTCCGATTTCGAGCACCGCTCCGCTGATCGGCGCGCGCAGGGCCACGGTATCGGCAGACCCTTCAGGCGAGAATCCCAGCATGTGAATGCGCTGGATAGTGCGCGTGAGCTCCGCGTGCGCGGCCTGGTTCGCGGCCTGGATATCGTCGTAGTCGCGCTGCGCCATCACTTCGTGCTGCAGCAGAACCTTGGCGCGATTGAGTTGGAGGTCGGAACGCGCTACTTCGATTCTGGCCTTGTCGTAATCGGCGCGCGCTTCGGCAATATCGCTGCTTTGGATGAGGCCGATGGTCTCGTCCTTTTTCACGTCCTGTCCCGGCCGGACATACAGTTCGACCAGCCGCCCGGTTACTTGGGAGTAGATATGGACTACGCGCGTGGGATCGGGTTCCACTCGCGCAGCCAGCTCCAGGCGATCTGTAACTGCTTGTGAATGGACGGCCGTGACCTCGATGGGAGATTTCTGCGCGGGCTCTCCGCCGCCGGTTGAGGTGGGCGATTTGTCCTCGCAGCCAAGGCACGACAGTAGAAGCAGAGCGGCGATCGACAGGGTGCTGCGGCGTGTCCGTCCTATGACACCAGAGGTCATGGCATGATCTCCGATGCGGTCACGTAGCTGAGTTGGTGGAGAGCAAGCCAGACTTGCGCGTTAGCGTTCAAGGTATCCAGGTTGGTCTGACGGTAATCGCGAAGAGCATCGAGGTAGTCGAGCAGAGTGCTGCCTCCGTTGCGATAGCTGAACTCAAGGTTGTCGCGGACTCGGGATGCTTCCCCGAGATAGTGCCGGTTATAGCGCTGGGCCTGCGCCAGCGCTGTCTGGTAGGCCGCCCATGCCTGATCCACGTCGTTGATTACCTGGTTGCGGGCCGCAATCTCCGCAAAGTGGCTGGACTGGGCCTCGTAGCGGGTCCGTTCCTTTTCCCCTTGATTGCGATCGAAGATCCTTAGCGGGATGCTGATACCAAAGCCGGCCGTGCTGTAGGTGCCGGACCTGTCGTACTCTCCACCGAGCGTCGGATCGGTGGTGCCGGTGGCTTGCGCCAGCTTTACATTGGCTTCGGCAACCCGAAGGGACTGCTGCGCGGCGCGATAATCGGGACGCTCAGCCAGCGCCCGCTGTTCCACTTCCGCCAAACTCATATTGATTTGCGGCGGATCGAGCGTACCCGTGATGTCAAACGGGGCCGCCGGCGTGTCGATCCCAAGCAACATTTTCAATTGATCGCCCGATTGCTCCAGGTTCAAATGCGCGGCATCGTAATCGGCCTCAAATTCAGCCAGCTGCAGGTCAATGCGGTCGAAGTCGGTGGCGCTTACATCGCCCGCGTCAAGGCGTGCTTTGCTCAGCTCTACCGTCTTGCGGTAGCCCTGCACGTTGTCTTCGGCCACCTTCACCCCGGCCTTGGCGGCCAGCATCTGCGTAAAGGCCTGCTTCACGGCAAGGATCGTCTGCCGCTCGGTATCGTTGTACTGGCTTTGCGTAACGTCGGTGGTGGCGTGGGCCAGATCAAGGCGCCAGCGCCGCTTTTGTCCTCGTTCAAAGAGGCGCGAGACGTTTGCCGAATAATAGTAGGGATTGCCGGGGTTGTTGGCCGGCAGCGTCACATCCTCGCCACTGAAGGTAAAGGTTGGATTCTGGCGCAACCCGGCGGTCACTTCGGCGGCCTTGGTGGCAGTGACATGCTGTTGGCCGGAAAGAAGAGTCGGATTCTTGGCACGCGCCAGGTCAATGGCTTGTTGGAGTGTTAACGGAACCCCGACGGTCTGCGCCATTAAGAACGATCCCGCAGACTGCAAGACCATCAGTAGGGCCAAATGTCTCACATGCATTGATAAAATCCTATATCGTGATGCCCTTCGTGTCGCTGGGATGAGACGTTTAAGGTTCCGCGCGTTTCGACCACCCTGCACGCAGGCCCGGCGTTTCCCCCTGCCGGGAGGGCATTGAGGCCGCGCTGGAGCGGCCTGTCGACACAACAAATGGTCAGGATGTTGGGCTCGGCAGCGGGGTCGCCGCCACCATGCGGGGCCTTTGTGCGCGACCTGTCGACGAGATGCATATCGCTGTTCGCCAGCCCTGGCGCAAATGATCCTCAAGCGAAAACAACCAGTCCATTGAGCCTGCCCGTGGCGGCAGGCACGGTTGCGAGCCGGGGCATGCGCTTTCATTCGTTACGGAAGTTTCTTTTGCCGCCATGAATCCGATGCCGCCCGCTGCGGCGTACGTGTAATGGGGAATCCAGGCCCGCAAGAACCGCCTGTGTTCCACCCGATTCATTAGGTAGGACATTCCAAAAGAGACTCGTGTCCGTTGTCAGTTCCGCCGGCCCGAGGCCGCGCTTGGTCTATGAAATTCCTGAGGTTGCATTGCATCGCTGATCGAAGGTTCGCACACCATGTCATGGCCGTGCCCTGATCGTCGCTGATTGTACTGTTCGGACACATGTCAAATTGCTTGATCGTAAGGCAGTCAATCATCAACGAGAGATCAACGCATTCCGAGGCTCATTATGGCAAAAAATCTGATCGACGAAGTTGTCTCCGCATCTCCTAATCGACGCAGCTTCTTGAAGACGATTGGCGCTGCGACAGCGGGCGTGACAGCACTTTCCATGGCTGGACTCACTCCGGCCCAAGGTCAAACAATGACCGAAGTGGAAGTTTTGAAATTCGCACTCAACTTGGAGTATCTCGAATCCGAGTTCTACACCTACGCGCTTTATGGGCAAGGTATCGAGCTCTTTGGCATCGGTGTTACTGGAGAGGCGAACGGCTCCAACCCGCCAGGCGGCATGGTCTGCACAGGTGGGAAAAAAGTGAACTTCACCAATAATCAGGTCCTGACCTATCAAATTGTGGAGCAGATCGGCAGCGACGAGCGGGCACATGTCAAGCTGCTGCGTTCTGCGCTGGGCTCGCAGGTGATTGCCAAGCCGAATATTAACCTCAACGCGTTAGGGTTCGGTTTCGATTCCGAGGCGGACTTCCTCAAGCTTTCCCGCATCTTTGAGGACATCGGGGTCTCAGCATACGGGGGCGCCGCCGGTTTGCTGACCACACCGGCTATCATCACCACGGCAGCACGCATTCTCGCAGCCGAGGCGGAGCATGTCGCTTCGATTCGCACGCAGCTCTCTATCCTGAATATCGCTACCGCTGCGTTGGATGGAGCTGATCTCGTCGGGCCACCCGCAGGCGGTAAAACGCAGGTGCTCTCGATCAATCCCAGTAACGGGCTGCCCACGACCAGAACACCGGGTGAGGTTCTCTACCTTGCCTTCGGTGGCAAAGCGAACGCCACGTCCGGCGGATTCTTTCCCTCCGGCGTGAACGGCGCCATCACCATGAGCAGCGGGCCTGCGACTGCAGCCAACCTCGCTTAGTAGCCAACCAACGCAAGAAAATGCACGCTGGTTCGTCCGCACCCGAAAGTGCGGACGAACTCCCAGCACCCTGGGGTCTTGACTCGATTCCTACACCTGTTTAGTCTATGCCTGTAGCAAACAGGCCTATGACCAATTCCACGCCCCGCGATTTGTTTCCTGGCGCACTCGAAATGATGATCCTCGAGTCGCTGCGCCGCCAGCCGGCCCACGGCTATGCGCTGGTGCAACACATCCAGCAGCGATCCAATAATCTCCTGCAGGTCGAAGAAGGCTCGCTCTATCCGGCGCTGCAACGGCTGCTCAAGGCCAACCTGGTCAAGGCCAAGTGGGGCGTCTCCTCCACCAACCGCCGGGTGAGAACCTACCAGATCACTCCCGCCGGCCTGCGCCATCTGGAGCAGGAGATTTCCAGCTTTGAGCGGATGTTCGAAGGCGTGACCTTGGTCCTGAATCTTGGAAAGTCCGCGGCTCACTAGGAGGGTTTTTCATGAACTGGCTACCTGGTATCTTTCGCCGCAAGACACTCTATGGCGATCTCGCTGAGGAGATGCGTCTTCACCTGGAGGAGAAGGCAGAGCAGTTTATGCGCGACGGCATGAGCCGGAAAGAGGCGGAAGAGGCCGCGCGCCGCGCTTTCGGAAATGCCACCGTGCTCGAAGAGCGCAGCCGCGAGGTGTGGCAGCTCCCCTGGCTGGAATCGCTGGGGACGGACTTGAAAGTGGTATTGCGGCGATTGGGAAAATCGCCGGGCTTTGCCGCCACGGTCATCCTGACCCTGGCCATCGGAATCGGCGCCAACACAGCAGTCTTCAGTGTCGTCAACAGCATTCTGTTCAAGCCTCTGCCCTATCCGAATGCGGAGCAATTGGTAGCCGTCCGGCTGATCGCTCCCGGGGCCGCAGGGCTGGCGGACTTCTCCCATGGCCTGCGCCTCTCGTCCTCCATGTATTTCACCTTCGCCGAGCAGAACCGGACGTTTCAATCCTTCGGCGTGTGGAACACGGGCACCGCCAATGTCACCGGCGTCGACCAGCCGCATGAAGTACACACGGCCTCCGTTAGTGACGGCGTGCTGCAAGCGCTCAGTGTGCCGCCTCTCCTTGGCCGCTGGCTGCTAGCGGCGGATCAGGATCCGCATGGCGCGAAACCGATCATGCTCAGCTACGGTTACTGGGAGCGCCGCTTCGGCGGAGATCGATCCGTGATCGGGCGCAGCATTGCGATCGATGCGCAGCCGCGGCAAATCGTCGGCGTCATGCCGAAGGGGTTCGAACTGGTGAATGCCGAGTTCGATGTAATTACACCGTTCGCCTTTGAACGCAACCAGCAACACTTGTCTGGTTTTGGTCTGCAGGGAATCGCCCGCCTCAAGCCGGGGATTCCCATGGCGCAAGCCAATGCAGACGTGAAGCGGATGCTGCCTATCTGGGAGGACTCCTGGCCGTCGGGCATCGCTCATTTCCCTTCTCACTTTTACGAGAACGTTTGGAAGATCGCGCCCGCGATTCGTCCCCTCAAGCAGGAAGTCATCGGCAATGTTGGCAATGTGTTGTGGGTGGTGATGGCTACCATTGGCGTGGTGATGCTGATTGCCTGCACCAATGTGGCGAATTTGTTGCTGGTGAGGGCAGATGGCCGGCAGCAGGAGCTTGCCGTCCGGGCTGCGCTGGGCGCCTCGCGCGGACGAATTGCGTGGGAACTGCTGCTGGAAAGTGTGGCCCTCGGACTCATCGGCGGGGTGCTGGGAATTGGGATCGCTTATGAAGGGCTGCGGCTGCTGGCGGCCATCGGTCCTGCTGACCTTCCACGCTTGGGCGAAATCTCCCTGGATGGCCGGTCGCTGTGGTTCACCCTGGCGCTCTCGCTTCTATCCGGCCTGGTATTCGGATCGATTCCGGTTCTGAAATGTGTGGGGGCGCGCATGCCCACGGCTCTGCGGATCACGGGAAGAACCGCGAGCGTCAGCCGGGAACGGCAACGCTCCCGCGATTTGCTGGTGGTGGCGCAGGTGGCGATGGCTATGGTCTTGCTGGTAAGCGCCCTGCTGATGATTCGCACCTTCCAGGCGCTGCGCCACGTCGAGCCCGGGTTCTCCCAGCCGGAACATCTGCAGACCGTACGCATCTCGATCCCGCCTTCCTTGATCGCGGACCCGCAACTGGTCACGCGCACGCAAAACAACATCGTCGACAAGCTGGCAGCGATTCCCGGCGTGACTTCCGTGGGGTTCGCGGACGCAGTGCCGATGGAAGGAATCGAACCCAACTGGGACGTGGTGCAGATTGAGGGGAAGAGTTTGAATGGGGACACGCCCCTGCGGCTGTTTCGATATGTCGCCCCCGGTTTTTTTCATACGATGGGGACAAGAATCCTTGCCGGCCGCGAACTCACCTGGACAGACATTTACGGACGAAGGCCGTTAGCGATCATTTCCGAGAATCTTGCCCGCGAATCGTGGGGCTCACCGTCGGCTGCGCTGGGCAAGCGCTTGCGCGACCTTCCGAACACGCCCTGGCGTGAAGTGGTCGGTGTCGTCGAGGACGTTCACGTGAACGGCGTCCAGGAGAAGGCGCCGGCTATGGTGTATTGGCCTTCGATGGTAGAGGGTATCTACGGGCCTAACACCTTCGATGCCACACGCGCGGCGACCTTCGCGGTGCGCAGCGATCGCGCCGGGACGGAGGCTTTCCTCAGCGAGATCCAGCAAGCCGTTTGGTCGGTGAATCCGAGCCTGCCGCTGGCATCGGTGCGCACCATGCAGGAGATTTACAGCCAGTCGATGGCTCGCACCTCGTTCACGCTGGTCATGCTGGCCATTGCCGGCTCCATGGCAATGGTGCTCGGGATCATCGGCATCTATGGCGTTATTTCCTATGCGGTGTCCCAACGCACGCGCGAGATCGGCATCCGGCTGGCATTGGGAGAGCAAAGAGGCCGGTTGCGCTGGATGTTTGTGCGCTCCGCGTTGGCGCTGACGGGATGTGGCCTGGCCATCGGTCTGGCTGCGGCCGCCGGGTTGGCGGGCCTGATGAAATCGCTGTTGTACGGAGTCAGCCCCATCGACCCTGTTACCTACGTCACGGTACTGATGATCCTGGCGGCATCGGCGGTGCTGGCCAGTTATCTGCCGGCCAGGCGCGCGGCGGCGGTGAATCCTGTGGAGGCTCTGCGAGCCGAGTGATCGATAGAAACTTCTTCTATCGATCATATAACTAAATATAATGATCGATAGAAGGCTTGGCTATCGATCATGGCATGGAACTGGCAAACCCCGGAGTGGCCGCATTTTGAGTGGAACAGGTCGCAGCTAGCCGGGCTCGAAGAGAGCGCAGGCATGCCCGCTATGCATTGAACCTGACATAAGACGTGGGCCAGCAGCGCGATGCCAGCCTGTGGAGGCTTTGCGAGCTGAGTAAGCTGTTCAATCGGCCTTTAGAAGCTTTTGAATGTCGCTGTTGATCTGTGTTAGGGAGACGCCCTCATAGCGGGCTTGGATCTTCCCCGCGCGGTCGATGAGGAAAGTAACCGGCAACCCCAGGACGCCGCCGTAGGCTTCCCCGAGATACTCGTCTCCCATGAGCACTGGGTAGTTAAGTTTCAACTTGGAGACTGTTGCGATTACCTCCGGGGTTGCGTCATCCATCGAGATGCCGATCACCTGAAATTTTGCCGAGCCGTACTGCTTCTGCCATTTCACGAACATGGGCATCTCCGTTAGGCAGGGCGCACACCAGGTTGCCCAGAAGTTGAGCAGGACCACTTTGCCACGGTAGGAGCTGAGTACAATTTTCCGATGGTCGAGGCTGGGCCGCGAAAAGTTCGGAGCCAGGTGACCGACGTCGCCGCCGTGGGTTGCTCCTCCAAGGGGCGCGCTAAAAAGAAACAGAAAAAGTGACAATGCACGGAGCGATTCCACAGTAGCTATCGGCCCTTGGCCACCGGGTAACCCTTGTCGACCCAGTCCGTCCCGAAATCCTGAGCGATGTAAAGAGCCTTTACATTGGTGAACCCGAGCGTCTGCAATTCCTTGTAAGCCGGCCGGATATTGGGGCACCGGCCCCAGGGGCAGCACCCGCAATAGATGACGATCAGGCTGTCCTTGCTGAGGCCACTGACACGCGCGCGCAGAGCTGCGAGGCCCTCGCTCTTGCCTCCGGGCCCGGCATATTCAGCTCCGGCGATATGCGCTTCGGCGAAGAGAACATGGGAGCCGGTCTGCAGCACCAATGGCTTTGGCGAAGTGTTCAGCATCTGCACCAGCTCCGCCGGCTGCAGGATGGCCTCTGGCGGAATGTCCGTTTGGGCGGCGGGTTGTTGCGCGTGGACGCGCACGCCGTAGGCGGCGCAAATCGCGATCAGGAAACAAATTCGGAGATTGCGAAATTTCAAGAGGCGATCCCTTCGTGAGCAGGTTTGAAACCAAATTGACAATAAAGGAACTGTGACGTTTGGCGGTCGGCCCTCCAGGCCTTGACAATTGGGGCAACCGCGGATGTCTTGACTCACGCAAACTCTTTAACCTCTGACGCTCAGCCACTGCATCGTCTTGCGCGCCAGGCGGTCGAAGGCTTCGACGGCCAGCTCCACATGCTCGATGCGGGTGTTTTCCGCCGGATTATGGCTTAGGCCGGCTAGCGATTGGGTAAACATCATCACCACCGGGATGCCCGCCCGCGCCACCTCGGCGGCATCGTGCAGCGGCCCGGAGGGAAGCTTGTGGGACCCCCCTGCGACCTCCCGAACCGCCTGGTCGCAGAGCTCGATCAGTTGCGGATTAAATGGGATGGGCTCGATGCTCCAGATGCGGGACCATTCCACCGTGCAACCCTCTTCCGCGGCAAAGCGCTCGCTGGCAGCGCGGGCCTCCGCCAGCATGGAGGCCAGTACGCCTGCGTCGAGGTCGCGCATATCCAGCGTGGTTTCGCAGCGGCCAACCACCGCGGTTACGATTCCAGGGAAGGTCTTCACGCTGCCCATGGTGGCTACGGCGTCCGGATGCTTGCACGCGATGGGGCGGATCTCCAGTGCCAGCTTGGCCGCGGCGGCGAGCGCATCCCGGCGCACCGCCATCGGGGTCGATCCCGAATGTGCCTCTTGTCCATGAAAGGTGATGGCGTGGCGCTCGACGCCCTTGGTCCCCAGCACCACGCCCAGCGGGAGATTCATGGCTTCCAGCACCGGCCCTTGCTCGATATGGATCTCCAGGTAGGCGCCGGCTTTTCCCCGTTCCGAGGCCGCATCCCCGATGCGTTCGACGTCGATCTGGCATTGCCGCAGGGCATCCTCGAGACGGGTGCCGTCGCGATCGGTACGGCCGCGGTCGGCCTGAATTGTGTGTGTGCCGGCAAATGCGGATGACCCGAAGAGGCTGCGGCCGAAGCGCGCTCCCTCCTCGTCGGCCCAGTCCACCAGGCGAATGGTGATGGGCGGCTTGCCGTCGAAGTCTTCAACCAGGGCGCGCAGCACTTCGAAGCTGGTGAGAACGCCCAGTGCGCCATCGAGCCAGCCGCCGTTGGGAACGGAGTCGAGATGGCTGCCCAGGATGAGAGTCTTGTCTGATTCGCCGGGCAGCGTCGTCCAGGAGTTGCCGGCTGCGTCCAGGTGGTGTTCCACGGGAAGCTCGGCCAGCTTCTTCTGAAACCAGGCACGCGCTTTGAGCCAGGTGGGGGTCCAGGCAATGCGCTGTGCCCCATGATCGTTCGCGGTCAGCGCGCGCAGCTCTTGCAGGTTGGCTATGGTCTTGTGTGGGTCTACTGGCATGCGGCCCTTCCTTGCCCTCGCACATCCTGGAGCGGGTTCTCTCTTACGGCGATGCTGCCGGTTTTGGCGCTCCAGCCCATCAGGCCGTCCGCCCGGGAATCGATCGCGTGTTTTACGTTCTTCTTGGCCACGACGATGGTATCCAACATCTTCTGATGATAGATGAGCGGCAGATTGCAGATTCAGCCTCTTGTTCCCTAGCAACCGACGGGGCACCCGTCGTTTCTGAGGGAAACCAACGGCTAAAGAGTCTGCGTGAGTTTTCCCGCAGCCCCTGAGGCACGCCTCCGCGCCGCATCAGGATGCTAAAGCATCATGCGCACGATGCGGCGTACGAACTCTGTCGTGACTCCGTAAATAATGTGGGCCGCGAAGGGTGTGGCCAGCGCCGATGCCGGCTGATCGGCAGGAGAAGGTGCGAGGTTCAGCGCGGGCACGGCGAGCAAATCCGCGGTGCTGAAGAGGACGCCGCCAAAGCTGGTGCCAAAACCAGACTTCACCTTGCTGGAGTACTCGGCTAAACCGCCGTACAGTCCGCCAGTCAGCGCGCCAAAGGCATAGTGCACAATGGGACCGCCTTCTTCCTTCTCTGCGCGGGACAGATGGTTGCCGGTGGCGGTATGCACGATGGCGTCGGCGGCTTTCATGGTTGCGTCTTCCTTGGGCTCGGAGCTGGGCTCCCGTTTCTCCTCGTCACTTTGCACCGCCTGCTGCAGCGTTTGGCCTGGGCCTGCCATGAACACGTTCATCATCCAGGCGGCGGCCAGCCCTCCAGCCATGCCCGCCACTATTCCCCGCACCACGCTCTTCTGCTTTGCCATCTCTGTGCCCCTCGTTGTTGATAGATGCGGCTGGAAGGACGGGCGTGAATCTTCCGCGCCAGTCGAATCCAGCCGGCTGTTTATGTCACCATAAGCCGGAGGCAATTATGCAAAAACCACCCAGCATCGAGGAACTGAATCAGCGCTTTGCCATTGCCGGGGTGGCGCAGATCACCGCCGGCAACGGCGGCTTGCCGCGGGTAAGCGTGAGCACGCCCGCGGCCACAGCGGAGATTTACCTGCACGGTGCGCATCTTACCTCCTGGCGCCCGGCGGGCTGCGAAGAGGTGATCTTCCTAAGCAAGCAGTCCCAGTTTGAGCCGGGACGCGCGATCCGCGGCGGGATCCCCGTCTGCTTTCCCTGGTTCCGCAATAAGGTGGACGACCCTAAAGCGCCCTCGCATGGATTCGTGCGTACCAAGGACTGGCAACTGGACTCCGTAGCCCTGAACGGCGACGCGGTCACGGTGAGCCTGTCGACCGCGAGCGAGGAGGCGACGCGCGCCTGGTGGCCGCACGATTTCCGCCTTGTCCACCGGTTGAGCATCGCAGCCGTGCTGGTCCAGGAACTGATCGTGAGCAACACCGGCTCCGCGCCCCTGCGTTTTGAAGAAGCCCTGCACACCTACTACCGCGTGGGTAGCGCGGAGGCCGTTCGGATAAGCGGGCTCGATGGCGTGGACTACCTGGACAACACCGACGGCAACCGCCAGAAGCGGCAGGAAGGCGACATTGTTTTTACCGGGCCTACCGATCGCGCCTACGTAGACACTAACCACCCGGTTGGGATTCTGGACCCAACGTTGCGCCGGCGCATTCGGCTGGACAAAGAGAACTCCCGCACCACCGTGGTTTGGAATCCTTGGATCGAGGGCGCGCATGCCTTGCCGGACCTGGGAGACGATGAGTGGCGAGGGATGGCGTGTGCAGAGGCCAGCAATATTCGCGCCTTTGCCGTTGAGCTTGCGCCTGGGGAGCAGCACACCATGAAGACCACGATCCGTGTCGCTGCGGCGCCGGGTGATAGCTTCTAGGAGGCGCCGCAAGAACGTCGCCTTACCCTGGTCGATGAGCACGATGCGAAACATCCCGATACTCGCGGTCCTTCTCTGTTCTTGCCTGTTGCCTGCGTCCGCGCAGGCGACGGGTGATGCGCTCGATCCGCTATTGAAGCAGCCCCTGCAGAGCCCAGTAATGGTGTCTGAAGAGTTGCGGCAATTCATGCTCAAGCGGGTACCCAAGCTGCCGGCGCCAAGCAGTTCAGCCGATTGGCAGAAGGAGGCTGAGCGCCTGCGCGCGCACGAGCTATCGGTGATCTACCACGGCTGGCCGCGGGAATGGGTGGAGGCCAAGCCCAACTTCGAAAAGGTGGGGGAGATCGCGCGGCCGGGTTACCGCATTGTCAAGCTCCGCTATGAGATTGTCCCCGGGTTTCGCTCCACCGCGCTGCTGTATGAGCCTGAGCATATGACGGGGAAGATGCCCGCGATTCTGGATGTGAACGGTCATGGCGCCGGCGGCAAGGCCGTGGAACATAAGCAGAAGCGGTGCATCAACCAGGCGAGGCGCGGCATCCTGGCGCTCAGCCTGGAATGGATCGGGATGGGCGAGCTAAGCAGTCCAGATAACCAGCACGACCAGATCGGTTTGCTCGATCTGGCGGGAGTGAACGGCGTCGGCCTGTTTTACCTGGCGATGCGCCGCGGCCTCGATTATCTCTATGACGACCCGCGGGTGGACAGAACGCGCATCGGCATGACTGGCCTGTCAGGCGGCGGGTGGCAGACGATGTTGCTCAGCTCTCTCGATACCCGCATCGGTCCTTCCGTGCCGGTGGCGGGTTTTAGCTCGCTGACCACGGCCATCGAGCACCCGGAGTATGCCGGCGATGCGGAGCAGAATGCCCCTGACATGCGCTCCGTGGCCGACTACGCCCACTTGATGGCGTTGCGCGCGCCGCGGCCGACTCTGCTGATCTACAACGCGATGGACGACTGCTGCTTTCGGGCAGGTGTGGTCAAGCAGGGCGTCTACATCGATATCCGGCCCTTCTTTGCCTTGATGGGCAGCCCGGGAAATCTGGAGTGGTACGTGAACGAGAATCCCGGGACCCACAACTATCAGATTGATAGCCGTCAGCAGTCCTACCGCTTCTTCGATCGCGCCTTTCATCTCCAGGCCAGCGACCAGGAGGACGTGGATACGGATACCGAGGTGCAGACGGCCGCGGAGCTTGCGGTTGGCCTGCCGGGAACGAATCTCACCATCGTCGGCCTGGCCCGTCAGCTGGCCCAGTCGATCCATCATGATCCTCCGGCGCAGCCGGATGCTTACTGGGTGGAGAAGCAGCGGCAGCAATTGCGCGAGGTGGTGCGATTTGAACCAGTCACGGTGACCCATGCGTGGCCTCTGACCGAGACGCACCAAAGAGGCCTGGAAAGCCGCGGATATCGGTTTGAGTTCAGCAACGGTCTATCCGCACCGGGAGTGCTTCTTCAGTCGTCGGTGAGGCCGCGGAACGGGGGCACGACTCTGCTGATCTCCGGCTCCGGGCGAGCATCCATGCTGGTTGAGGCGGCCAACGATGTAAATCGGGGCCAGCGCGTGCTGGTCTTCGACCCGTTGCTGTTGGGCGAGAATGTTCCCGGCACGGGCGATGACTATTCGAGTCTGGCGCAGATGTTAAACACCGTGGGAGAAAGGCCGTTGGGGCTGGCGGCGGCGCAGGTCGCCGCGATTGCCCAGTGGCTGCAGGCGGACTCGATTGATGGCAGTAGCACGCCCGGCGCCCGAGCCGCGAACCCGAGTGCCCCCGTTGCGCCGCTGCGCGTGGTGACGAACGGCCCACGCGCGGAGACGGTCGCTATTGTCTCAGCGGCAATCGTGCCCCAGCTGTACTCCTCCATCGAGGCGCGCCACGCGATTGCCAGCTTGGGCGAGTTATTCACGCACCCGCTTGATGTTCATGACGCGCAAGAGGTGATGTGTCTCGATCTCTATCGCTACTTCGACTTCAACACCCTGAGTCCGATGGCTGCGCCGGTCAAAATCGACCTGGCCGGCAAAGATGCGCAGCCGATCTTCTGGTAATCCGCGGTTTCGCAATCGATCGCTCTAGGGTTCGGCGCAAGTTAGATCGAGGGCCTCAATCAGAGGAGCTTCCCAGCGGCGGCTGGAAAACATGTACGGCTGCCGGCCGGTGGTAAGCCGCACGTCCGCGTTATCCAGCTCTTCGGCGGTGGCAAATCCAAAGAGCCGCAAATGGTCGCGAAGAAATTTCCAGGAAGCGAAGGTAAAGATCTGGTCTGAGTCGTCGACCGACGGAGGCTTCAGCACCAGGACAACCCCGGGTTGCGACCGTGAACTGGAGCGCGTGACTCTGGGCTTGATGATCGCCGTATATTTGCCGGCGGGAATCTTGATGGCTGTGTGAGTCGCTGGGCGAGTCATGTGGACGGGTCTCTTCACAGCTATCGGCGGCAGCGGCGATCGGAATGAATCCCGTCCGCAGCTGTCGTGAATTGAGACAGTCCGTTATGTCCGGCGCTGCAGCCGGGAGACGATGGCGTCGACGTCGTAGACGCATCCGCCCCAGACACCTCCACTGGCCTGCACCAGCGCGGCCCACAGACGGGTGTCGTCGGGAAGCGCGGGATGCGGCCTGAGATCGGCACGCGAAGCCCGCGCTTGCAGCCGGCGTGCGCCTTCTTCCGGGCCGAAACTTCCCTGCATCGCCCACCAGGTTGACGGAGCCGGTCAGCTTCTGCCGATCGATGATGATTTCGATCTGGTCACCGTCCAGGACCTTGCCGATCGCGCCGCCGGCCAGCGCTTCGGGTGAGATGTGGCCGATGCAGGCGCCGGTGGAGACGCCGCTGAAGCGGGCGTCGGTGAGCAGCGCCACGTGCTTGCCCGCGGGCAGCCACTTGAGGGCGGAGGTGATCTGGTAGATCTCCTCCATGCCCGCGCCGGCAGGGCCGCCGCACACCAGCACCATGACGTCGTTCTCGCGAATCTCGCCGTTCTTGATGGCGTGGATGGCTGCTTCTTCGGAGACGAAGACGCGGGCGGGTCCGAGGTGACGAAAGACTCCATCGGCATCGATGAGCGAGGGATCGATGGCCGTGCTCTTGACCACGGAGCCCTCAGGCGCGAGGTTGCCCACGGGGAAGCAGACGGTGGGGGTGAGCCCGTTGGAACGGGCGCGATCCGGATCCATGATGACGTCGTCGGGGTCGATGCCGTCGCGGGCGAGCAGGTTCTTGCGCAGCTCGTGGCGGCGCGCGGACTTCTCCCACCAGTCGAGGCAGCTGTCGAGGGTTTCTCCGGAGACGGTCTTTACCTGGGTATTGAGCAGGCCTGCTCGTCGCAGGTGGAGCATCACTTCGGGCAATCCGCCGGCGAGAAAGACCTGCACGGTGGCAAAGTTGCGGGGACCGTTGGGCAGGGCGTCCACCAGGCGGGGGATTTCCCGGTTGATGTCGGCCCAGTCGGCGGCTACCGGGCGCTTGAGGCCAGCGGAGTAGGCGATTGCCGGCAGGTGCAGCAGCAGGTTGGTGGATCCGCCGAAGGCAGCGTGGGCCACCATGGCGTTTTCGATCGATGCCTGGGTGAGGATGTCGCGGGTTCCCAGGTTCAGTTGATGCAGGCGCAGGATGGCGCTGGCGGAACGGCGAGCGGCATCGAGCCAGATGGGCGCGCCTGAGGGAGCGAGCGCGGTGTGGGGCAGGGCTAGCCCCAGGGCTTCTGCGATCACCTGCGCGGTGGCAGCGGTGCCCAGAAACTGGCAGCCGCCGCCGGGCGTGGCGCAGGCGCGGCAGCCCATCTCCGCTGCTGTTTCGAGGGTGATTTGGTTTTGGGCGTAGCGTGCGCCGATGGTCTGTACTTTGCCCGCATCTTCGCCGGACTCGGGCAGCAGCGTGACTCCGCCGGGGATGAGGATGGTGGGCAGTGGGCCGGCCGAAGCCAGCGCCATCATCATGGCGGGTAGTCCCTTGTCGCAGGTGGCGATGCCGATCACGCCCATCCTGGTGGGCAGCGAACGCATCAGGCGGCGGAGCACGATGGCCGCGTCGTTGCGAAAGGGCAGGGAGTCGAGCATGCCGGTGGTGCCCTGGGTGCGGCCGTCACAGGGATCGGTGCAGGCCCCGGCGAAGGGAATGGCGTCCAGGGATTTCAGGGTGATGGCTGCTTCGGCTACCAGCGCGCCCAGTTCCCAGTGCCCGGTATGAAAGCCGAGGGCGATGGGGGTTCCATCGGCGGCGCGCAGGCCGCCGTGGGTGCTGAGGATGAGGACTTCCGACCCCAGCAGCTTTTGCGGTTCCCAGCCCATGCCGGCATTCTGGCTCAAGCCGAAGAGATTGCCGGAGGGGGCAGTTGAGCAGCATTTCCGGGGTGATGGGCAGCAGGCCGCGCGGGCCGGGCGCGTGGGTGGCCACGTCGTCCAGCCTGAGGCGTGCTGGTTTCGAGGACCGAGGCTAGGGAGATGGTGGGAATGGGCGTCTCCTGTCACGGTAATTGTAAGATGCCCCATGGTTGAGGGGCTAGAGCGGCATCAGCAGGATGGGGACCTGCACTTTGTCACATTCAGCTGCTATCACCGGCTTGGCTATCTGGAGACGGCTGTGGCGGGATCTTTTTGAGGACGCGCTGGCAGAATGTCACTATAGGCTCTATCAATTCGATGTCGTTGGGTACGTGGTGATGCCGGAGCATGTCCATCTCCTACTAAGTGAACCGAGAAAGAGCTGCTGGCTTCAGGTTTGCAGGCACTGAAGCTTTCGGTCACAAGACGAACAAAGCGGCGTCCTTTCTGGCAGGCCCGCTACTATGACTTCAACGTTTTCACCGTAGCCAAGCGTATTGAGAAGCTCCACTATATGCACGCCAATCCGGTTAAACGGGGATTGGTGGCGAAGCCCCGAGATTGGCCTTGGTCGAGCTACCGGTATTACCAGACGGGGGAGCAAGGTCGAGTAGAGATCGAGTCTTCCTGGACAGACCACTCGAAGCCAAATCGTTAGTTGCGACGCCGATGGTGGATACTGGACGGGTGCCCAACGTTCGCCCAAGCGTACGTGGGCGAAAAGCATGGGCGAAGCCCTTCCATTGCTTTTTGGATGATGATTTCATTACGGTCATTTGTCCGAGCCTGTAGACACTAAGAACGATGGAGGGGTTGCGCCCCGTCTTGCCCGCGTACGCGGGGCGAACGTGGGGCACCCGTGGTAGATTCCGTTTACAGTAACCAGCTCTACTCGCTTTACTGCTGAATCTTCGTATCGGCCTTGCTGGGGGCGGCGGTCACTTGCGCCGGCGTGGGTAGTTGCGATAGTATCCCAACCGCCGCCTAAGGCCTCCACCAGCTCTACCGCTCCAGTCATCTGCTCGATTTGCAGGCTGGCCAACTCTGCTGGTTGCTGAACACCGTGTTCTGCAACGTCACCACATCGATGATAAGGATCGATGCCGGTCTGATACCTGCCCATCTCCAGATCCAAGGCGGTTTGCGACGACGCAACCGCACCACGCTGCTGCTGGATCTGCTGCGAAAGGATCCGCGTCTGCGCCAGATAGTCCTCTACCTGCTGGAAGGCGGTCAGCACGGTCTGCCGATAGCTGGCTACATCCGCGTTGTAGATAGCGACGTACTGATGCAGCTCCGCGCTCAGCGCAGCGTTGAAAATGGGTTGGGAGAAGGTTGGACCGACCGACCAGAAGCGGCTGGGCCAGTCCGCCAGGTGCTTGAACAAATAGCTCTCAAAGCCGCCGCTCGCAGAAAGCGTCAGGGTAGGGAAGAACGCGGTATAGGCAACGCCCAGTTCCGCGTTGGCGGCAGCCATGGTTCGCTCCGCGGCGGCCACGTCGGGGCGGCGCTGCAGCAACAGAGACGGCATGCCGATGGGAATAGGAGGAGGCGCGGTCATGATGGGACGCGGCGGCAAGGAGAACCCGGAAGCCGGCTTGCCAACCAGAACCGCAATCGCGTGCTCATACTGCGCCCGCAAAATGCCCAGGTTGGTCAAGCGGACCTGGGCCGACTGCAGGGTGGTGCGCGCTTCCACCACCGAGATCTGGTCGCCGACCCCGGTGTCGTATTGTGCCTGGGTCAAGTCCAACGACTTCTGATCGGCAGCCACGGTCTGGGTGTAAATCTCGATCAGCGCGTCCTGTCCGCGTATCTCGAAGAAGTATTCGGCCAGGTCAGCCTGCTCGATCAGCCGCTCGTTCTCCAGATCCGCCGCGCTGGCCTGGGCGGTGTATTGCGCATTGCGCACTTCATTGCGGATTCTGCCAAAAAGGTCCGGGGTCCAGGAAACATCCAGAGGCAGGGAGTAAATCTGCGACTGTCTTGCCCGGGTTGGCCGTGGTGCTGGTCGGACCTAGATTGCCGGAGGAACGCTGACCGGTTGTAAGACGGGCCGAACGACACCGTGGGGAAGTATTGCGCGCGCGCCTCCCGCACCAGCGCGCGGGCTTCCATGAAGTTCTCGAAGTATAGCTTGATGTTTGGTTGTCGATGTTGAGCTGGCTTCCAGGTCGTTCAGCTCGGGATCGTTGAAGATCGCCCACCAGTCGCCGCGGATCTTCGCGTCCGCAGGTTGCGCGACGGTCCAGTTGCCGTTGTCCTGCGTTGCCGGCGTTGCCTGGCGATTGGGGTGGCGTGTTTGCCGGTGGGCCAGCGGGTGGCGCTTCTTTGTAGGCCGGGGGCGGCTGGATCGCAGGCGGATGATACTTCGGGCCCACGGTGCAGCCTGTCAGCATTGCGCACAAGAAGCACAGCCAAGCTGGTTCCGCCGATTTGTTCGTCGTTATTTTCATAGAGCAGACTACTTCTCTAAACAGCTCCTTCCGGGTTGGCCGTGAAGGTGTCGTGATGCTTCCCCATGGCCCGCAGCCGCAGACGATCCATATATAGATAGATTACGGGGTGGTGTAGAGAGTAAGCATCTGGCTTACGATCAAGCCGCCGACGATGGTAATGCCCAACGGCCGCCGCAGCTCCGAGCCAGTGCCGGTTCCGAAAGCCAGGGGAATGGCGCCAAAGAGCGCCGCCATGGTGGTCATCATGATGGGCCGAAAGCGCAGCATGCAGGCCTCAAAGATCGCGTCCGTGGTGCTCTTGCCATGCTCCCGCTCGGCCACCAGCGCAAAGTCGATCATCATGATGGCATTCTTCTTCACCAGGCCGATCAGCAGCACGATGCCGATGATGGAGATGACGTTGAGGTCATTCTTGAAGACCAGCAGAGCCAGCATGGCTCCGACGCTGGCCGGAGGCAGGGTGGAGATGATGGTCAGCGGATGCACCAGGCTCTCATACAGGATGCCGAGCACGATGTACACCGCCAGCAGCGCGGTGGTGATCAGGATCGGCTCCGTGCTCAGAGACTGCTGATAGGCCTGCAGGGTGCCGGCAAAAAATCCGCGGATGGTGGAGGGCATTCCGAGCTTGGTCTGCATCTGGCTGATCACCAGCGTCGCATCGCTGAGCGACAGGCCGGGAGCAAGATTGAAGGATACCGTTACCGACGGGAATACTCCGGTATGGTTGACCTGCAAGGGCGTAGTGCCGGCCTCGGCAGTGCTGACCGCCCGGATCGGAGTGACACCGTTGGCGGTAGCGGCCGGGTAAATGTAGTTGAGTCCCGACGGAGTTTGCCAGTATTGGGGAGCTACCTCGAGCACCACATAGTACTGGTTCAACTGGGTGTAGATCACCGACACTTCCGACTGGCCGAAAGCGTTGTAGAGAGCCGAATCCAGGGAGGCAGGGGTGAGGCCAAGCCGGGCAGCGGAAGTCCGGTCGTAGGTTACATACTCTTCCAGTCCGCCGTTTTGCTGGTCGCTGTTCACATCCAGGAAACCGGGAAGTCTCCTCATTTGCATCAGTAAGATGGGACCCCACTTGGCCAGATCCTGCACATTGTCCGCCTGCAGGGTGTACTGATAGAGGGCATTGCTGCCCCGGCCTCCGATACGCAGATCCTGCGCCGCCTGCAGGAAGGCCGAAGCCACGGGCAGGCGGTTCATCTTGGGTCGGAGACGGTTGATGATCTCCGGGGCACTCACTTTGCGCTCATTGAGCGGCTTGAGCGCGGCGTAGATAAATCCTCCGTTGCTGCCGCCACCGCCGCCGCCGCTATAGGCATTTACGTTGGCCACCGCCGGGTCAGACTTGATGACATTGACCAGAGCTTTGATAGAAGCGTTCATCACCCCGAAGGAAGCGTCCTGCGGCCCCTGCACCCCCCCCACCAACGCCCCCGTATCCTGCTGGGGGAAGAAGCCTTTGGGTATCTTGATGATTAGCACCACGTTCAGGGCGATGGTGAGCAACAGCACCACCAGCATCAAGCCGGAGTTGTCCAGCACCCATGACAAGGAATGCCTGTAAACATTCAGCATCCCGTCAAAAAACCGTTCGCTGGCGCGATAAATCGGCCCATGCTTCTCCCCCGCGTGCGGCTTGAGCAAATGGGCGCACATCATCGGCGTGGTGGTTAGGGAAATCACCATGGAAACGATGATGGCCGTGGACAACGTCACGGCGAACTCGCGGAAAAGACGGCCGACGATGCCGCCCATCATCAGCAGCGGGATGAATACGGCGATCAGCGACGTGCTCATGGTAAGGACGGTGAAGCCGATTTCTTTGGCGCCCTTGAACGCGGCCTCGTTCGGAGGCATCCCCATTTCCAGATAGCGGGAGATGTTCTCCATGACCACGATGGCGTCGTCCACCACGAAGCCGGTGGAAATGGTCAGCGCCATCAGGGAGAGATTGTCCAGGCTGTAGCCCAACAGATACATCACGGCAAAGGTGCCGATCAGGGATACGGGCACGGCGACACTGGGAATGAGGGTGGCGCGGCCGTTGCGCAGGAAGAGAAACACCACCAGGATGACCAGCACGACGGAGATGATCAGCGACGACTCCACGTCATGCAGCGAGGCCTTGATGGTGGTGGTGCGGTCCAGAACAATCGTGGTCTTGATCCCCTGGGGCATCACCGCCTGGAGAAAGGGAAGCTGGGCGCGGATGCGTTTGTTGGTCTGGATGATATTGGC
>CAWFGM010000031.1:0-101808 GCA_963815175.1 uncultured Acidobacteriaceae bacterium | reverse complement strand
GTTTGTAGGCGGCGGAGGTAATGAATGCCACCTACACCAGTATCCTTGGTGAGCCGAAGGCGCACTCCCGGTGGTACGAGGTGACGGTCTGGAGATATGTGGAGGACACAGCCTGGCACGTGAAGGCGACCCGGAAGAGGCGCCATTGGAATGCGAAAGCCTAGGTGGTGAGGGACGAAGCATTCCATCCGAGACGGCGCTAGCTAACGAAAATTGGCCATCCTGACCCTTATCGCACGATGGGAAGCGGGATTGCCCGATACCGTGACCAAATTCCTTGAGTTGATCAATCCCGATTGACGCCATTCATTTGCACGGTGTCTTGTCCCCGCTAGGTTTGCAATCTCGTTTTCCAGCGCTCCAGACGGCTCTCTCTAGCTTCTGTTCGATGAATCTCGACTGCCTGATCAAAGACAGCATCGCTTGAGCGTCGCCTATTGGGCCCGATAGCGATGATCGCCCGTGCGACTACCGTCACAGGGCGAACTCTAACGGCCCGGCGTGCGGACGGATCTTCAGGCCCATCATGCCGGAGAGGGAAGAGGTTATCCCGACAGAGATTCTTCAAGGCGCTAAAAGTGTGGGCCTGTTGCACCCTGTTTTCTGTTGGTTAGGCGTTTCCGCTTTTACTGTCTCGGCAGAGGTCGCGGGTTCGAGCCCCGTCGTCCCCGCCAAAGACTTCCACCAACTATGCGGGCAGTTGTCAACGCCGACAAGTCTTAGGGAATTAAGAGTATAATCCAAAAACCACTCGGTCTTAATGAATTAAGAGTCAATTTGTGAACATGTCCTAATGCTTTATGAGGACGCGTAGGGAGGCGCCAAACGCTGTCAACCGAAATGATGTACAAAACGATGACCACCTCAAAAGTCGAATTCAAGGGCATTGAATTCAGCGCAAACAGGGCGTTAGCGTACGCAATACTGGCCGCTGAAGCACCAAACAATTACGTGATGGTTTACCGCTTGGTCAAAGTTCTTTCAGAATTGGGAAGATTCATCTCGTTCCTTACGCAGGACTACTTAAAGTGCCTCACGGATTCACAACAACATAGGCTATGCCTTCGCATGCAGGATGGGCACACCATACTCGCGCGGTTTCTTCGATCACCTGAGGTGGCAAGCATCGCACGTCTTCCCCTGCTGGGGAGTCTTGTTACGAGATTGCAGGAGAGGACAGATGATTTGGATGATGTTCTTGACGGCATATTTCTCGCGGGAGACTCTCAGTCGAAGGCTCTTATGGCTGCTTGCGAGGCCCATATCGACGCATACCGCAAGATGCACTTGTCAGAAAACATGATCGATGGCGAGCTATGGTCGCAATTTCAACGTCTTTGCAAGCAATGGGGACTGACAGATCCGAGTCTGGGTTCCGATCTTGACAGAGTCGTCACAGGGATATCCCAATGTCGGGTTCCCCACCAGACTAGAAAAGTTCAAGCGTCTGTTCAATTGGAGTTTTGCATCTACAGGCCTGCTGCTAGAAACCGTCACCGACAGGAGAGGTACGACTGGAGAATCATCGCCCTTTCGGAGAAAGAGTCCGGAGTCGTCTACCCGGTCTTGGTATATCGAAAGCCGTTTGGATCGGATCTAAACCAGGAGCCTTTGAAAGTTGTACTCAGGGACGTTGTTCGGGAAGTGTCTTTGCGTTTAGGTCGCTGTGTTGTTCCCGACTGCGGTGGTTCAGTGAGGCCCAAAGAGCCAATAGAGAGCGCGAGAGTCTGCGAAAGTACGCATATCAAGAATCATTGCTCCGAGTGCGGGACGATTTATTGGATGATTGAGGGCACCTAGTCCCAACACTGTTGAGGAAATGTCTGCGGTTGTCTCCTTAGCCATTCACTTGGGAGTGTCCGAGGACTCTATTTGGCTGACATGTGGCATTGTGGTGATCTCGACTCGTGCATCTATTCGTGTAGTCCTTCTCACTGGACGTGCCGCAGAAAAGTGACGTGTTCCAACTTTCCCCGCTGGCCTGTCGACGCTGCAGATGCCAAAACGTTAGTAAAACTTTTTCGTCAGTTAAAACTCTTAAGAGTTTAAGAATAAAGTGTGGCGGTGTGATCTTAATGAGTTAAGATATGGAGGGGAGGCCGCGACGGTTAGGAAAGCCCAAACGCGCTCCACCTGTTATTGAGCAAAAAAACTAACGAGGACGTTGTTTTGAAAAGAAAGACGATGCGTTTCGGAATCCGTTGTGCTTGGGCTTCTTATTCTGAGCGCGTTTAGGCCGGGGAAGACGTTTACGGCGGATCCTGGTCAGAGCCAGGCCGCTGTGGGCGGCCCAAGCGGCAGCGATCGCTTGCCCAGGCGCTTCGAGCCCCGTCCGATCCCTCGCTTAACCTTCCGGCAAAGCCAGGCTTATCGACGGATGCTCATCTTTTCGTTGTCCAGCTTGACCAAGACGTACACGCGCGTCTAATCCCTATACTCCGGGCTGAGGACTGTACGCATTGACTAGGGCTTACCTGAACCGCATTGCCACTGCCGTACCCGAGCACGATGTGCATAACGCGTTCGTCGTCTTCGCAGAGAAGATGCTTGTCGAACCGCGTTTGCGCACGGTCTTCCGCCGCATGGTAAGGCGCGCCAACATCTCGCATCGCTATTCATTCCTCGATCCCCGGCAAGGTTCCGGCCAATTCTCGTCGCATGACGCACTCGAGTTTTATCGGCCAGGCAATTTTCCCAACACGGCTCGGCGTATGGAGCTGTTTGAGCAGCGCGCTCCTGTACTGATGAGGAAGACCGTGGACCGGCTTGCACTCAATGAAAAGGAACGCTCCGGCATAACGCACGTGTTGGTGACCTCCTGCACGGGTCTCTATGCGCCGGGGCTGGACTTTGAGATCGTCGACCACCTTGGGCTTTCGGCGGGCGTGGAGCGTACGATGGTTGGCTTCATGGGCTGCTATGCGGCAATCAATGCGCTGAAGTTGGCGCGGCACATTGTGCGCTCAGATCCGAAGGCCGGAGTGCTGATGGTGAACCTGGAGCTGTGCACGCTGCACTTCCAGGAGACGCAGAATCTGGAGCAGGTGCTCTCGTTCCTGGTCTTTGCCGATGGCGCGGCGGCGAGTCTGATTACCGGGTGCGAGCAGGGCATTGCTCTGGACAGCTTTACGGCGCTGAGGGTCCCCGAGACAAGGGGACTGATCACGTGGAAGATCCGCGGACTGGGATTCGACATGCTACTTTCCGGGCAGGTGGCGGCAGAGTTGACGCGGGCGTTACGTGACGGCGAGCTGATGGCCGAGCGCGATGACATCGACCTTTGGGCCGTGCATCCCGGCGGACGATCGGTTCTGGATGCGGTGGAGAAGGGACTGGAGCTTCGCGTCGGTGCGCTGGCCGCGTCACGCGAGGTGCTGTCGTGCTTCGGCAACATGTCTTCAGCGACGGTGATGTTTGTGCTGCAGCGGATAATGCATCAGGCGCGGCCGGGGCAACGCGGGTGCGCGATGTCGTTTGGCCCGGGCCTGACGGCGGAGACAATGCGCTTTCATGCGGTCTAGTGCGGAAATCGACTTCAGACTGCGAGCCTCTCCGCGTGAGCTGCCGGAGCTGATGGATGGTGACTGTAGCTATGAGGATTTCCGAAGCTGCCTGCGCAGCCTGGAGCAAGTCAACCGCTGGCTGCTGGGATATCGACCGACGATGGCCTGGCTGAAGCGGCTACCGCATGGATTGCGTGATCCGGTGCACATCGTCGACGTGGGCAGTGGCGGCGGCGATTTGCTGCGGCAGATCGCCGGCTGGGCACTGAGGAGCGGCATTGCTGTGCAGTTAACGGGAATTGACTTGAATCCTTATGCGGCGCGTGCGGCGGCAGAGTCCACGCCGAGGGGGTTAGGAATCACTTGGGTGACCGGCGATGCTCTGGTGTATCGGCCGGAGAAGCCGGTGGATATCGTCGTGAGTTCGCTGATGGCACATCATCTGGAGGATGAAGGGATCATCTCGCTGCTGCAGTGGATGGAAGCGACTGCGCAGCTAGGTTGGTTTATCAATGACCTGGAACGGTCGGAGTGGAGTTGCCGGATGTTTGGGTGGGTGGGGCGCATGGTGGAGTGGCACCGGTTTGTGCGGCATGACGGGCCGGTGTCCTTCCGGCGGGCATTCCGGGAGGAGGACTGGGTGCGATTGCTGGCGTTGGCTGGGGTTCCTCGGAAGGCAGTGACCGTGGAGCATTGGCGGCCGGGGCGGTTGTGTTTGGGGCGATGGATGGCAGACGGCTGTTGATGATTGGAGACGGGCAGGCTGGGGCTTCGGCGATGTTGCTGGCATGGACTGATGTCGATCGGTGTGAGCGGCTCCCGCTGGTCGCTAATCTCGTTAGTAAGGGAGCGGTAACGCAGTGTTTTCCGCCCCCTTTAAGATTCAGCCTCATCACGTCTAACCATCTGAGAGGGGAATAAAAATGGCAACCTCCACGCAGCACCCAACCATCCCCACTCGTTCCAGATCTGGAAGCTGGTTCAGATCCAAAACCGTCCTCTGGATTTCCCTTGGCCTCACCGCGCTCTTCGTCTTCATCACCTCAGAAGTTCTCCTGATTACCGACTATCCGATGTACCACGCCTACCGTCTGCAGGTCATCGCCGACCGTCATCTGCTCATCCCGCACACCCTCTTCGGCATGATGGCGCTCCTGATCGGCCCGATTCAATTCTCATCACGATTTCGCCAGCGTCACCTCAAGATCCATCGCGTCCTCGGCCGCATCTACGTCATCTCCGTCTTCGTCGGCGCCGCAACCGGGGTCGCTCTCGCCAGCGGCCGTCCGGGTTTCCCCGGAACGTCGATGCAAGCTGCCGCCTGGGTGGTCTGCACCACCGCCGCCTTCATCACCGCGCGCAACCGCCAGATCATCCAGCACCGCCAATGGATGGCGCGCTCTTACGCCGTCACCTTTACCTTCGTCTCCAGCCGTGTGCTGAACCTATGGCCCCGTTACTGGAGCCACCTCGGGGATGCCTTCGCCGCAGTTGGAGTGATCGCCTTTACTCTTGCCTCGCTGCTTATCGTGGACCTCGGCCTTAATTGGCGCGAGCTCACTACTCGCATGAATGATTAAGGTTCACGTATCGCACCCAGAAAAAGGAGATCCTGGTGACAATGTCCTATCTGAATAAAATTCCTTCGCAAGGTGAAGTTCTCGTTTTGGGTGGTGGAGTGGCTGGCTGCGCGGCTTCGATCGCGCTGGCCCGCAAGGGACGAATCGTTACGCTCATTGAGCGGGAGCCCACACCGCAACATAAGGTCTGTGGAGAGTTCCTAAGCGGTGAGGCCCTTGAGGACCTGCATGCGCTTGGCATCGATGTGGCCTCGCTTGGCGCGGTGCCCATCGACTATGTTCGCCTTGCCGCTGCCAGGCGCGCCGCGGAGGCTCGCCTGCCTTTCCCGGCAGCCTCGCTAACGCGCAAAACGCTGGATACAGTGCTCATCGCCGAGGCCATCGCGGCAGGAGTCCGCGTAGAGCGCGGCCGCAGTGTGCAGGCGCTCAGCCGCACAACGGCCAACGTCTGGCAAGCTATGCTCGACGACGGCACCGCCCGTGAGGCCCCAGTGGTCTTTTTGGCCACGGGCAAGCATGATGTCCGCGGCCACTTGCGCCCGAAGGACCCACAGCGATGGGTCGCCTTCAAGATGTATTTTCGCTTATCGTCCGTGCAGGCCTCAGAGCTGGCGGGCGCCTCTGAGCTGATGCTCTATCCTGGCGGCTATGGCGGTATCCAGCCGGTGGAAGGCGGCATTGCAAACCTGTGCTGCGTGGTGCAACAGCGATATCTTGCTCATGCGGGTCAGCGTTGGGAAAACTTCCTTGCGAACATGCAGCAGCACTGTCCTCACCTCGCTGTGAGGCTTGCCGGCGCTGAGCCGTTGCTTGCCAAGCCGATCGCCGTTACCCATATCCCGTATGGTTACATTCGCCGCACGACGGAGAATGGGCTCTACTGCATCGGCGATCAGGCAGCCGTCATCCCCTCGTTCACGGGCGACGGCATTTCCATCGCGCTGCATACGGCGCGTTGTGCCGTCGCTGCCTATCTTACAGAAGAGCCGGCATCGCTCTTTCAGGCTAAACTGCGCTCCGGACTGCTGGCCCAGATGCGCCTTGCCGAATTCGCCGCCGATGGCTTGAACAACCCGCTCGCGCGCACTGTATTGCCGTTTTGCCTTAAGGTCTGGCCCGGGGTGATGCGGGTGACGGCAAGGCTGACACGCGTTGCCCAGCACGCCACTGTTCCTGCCCCCGCGGTCGCCAGTTGAAACCGAGCCGCGCTCAAGCAACTCTAGTCGTTAACGCCGTAGGGGAGATGCAATGAAAACCTTCGCAATGTTCGCTCTCGCTATCCTACTCGCTACGGACACGATGGCCCAGCAGCAGACCTTCGTCGCCAACACCGATGCCAGCGAGGTCAAGATGACGCTGAAAACAACCCACGAGGTGGTTAACGGCACCTTTCACATCCAATCCGGATCGCTTGAGTTTGACCGCAGCGCTGCTAAGATGTCGGGTTCGGTGGTCGTTCTCGCCGGCAGCGGCAAGACCGGCAATGGCAGTCGCGATAAGAAGATGAACAAGGACATCCTTGAGGTCGAAAAGCATGCAACTGTCTCGTTTGAGCCCAAGTCCTACGCCGGCGCTATCGCTCCATCAGGAGACTCAACCATCCAGGTGACTGGTATTTTCACACTCCTCGGTACGCCTCACGAGATCACCATCCCCATCTTTGTCCGTGTGGAAGGTACAACCGCAACGGCCAGGGCTCATTTTGTCATACCGTACATTCAATGGGGACTGAAGGATCCAAGCTTTTTGTTCTGGAAAGCGGACAAAGACGTCGCGCTTGACCTCGTTCTTACTGGCCGGCTTTCGCAATAGAGGACCGCCTCTTTATACACAACGAACGCGGAGAAAACGTGGAGCACTCACGCAAGGGCGTTTGGGTGGGTCTCAATAATCCAAGCTCAGCTTTCGCACTGAATGACTGTTTCACCCTCAGGCATACATCGGAAAAACCCCTGGCAGGCTTTTCGACTGAAGGCATCAGTCAGAGGTAGAGTACTCTCCGAGTCAAACACCGGCGCTCTTCCCCCTTATTTCGAAAAAGGCTGTCAATTCTGATGGAAGATTCTGTTGTTAATGTCTGGCCAAAACTCCTTAAAGAGGTTCGATCCAGCGTCGATTGCTATACTCGTCAACCACAGTTGATAAGTGTTGGAGAAGGTGCGCTCTCGGGTGGGATAGTAAAGACTAGAGATCCCCGCGGCAGCGCCTGCACCGAAAACCTCGGAAGCATTGAAGGTCTCATGGCCATTATCTTTTCGTGTGATGACTGCACGTGACAAAGAGTATCCAAGGCGTTTAGCGAAGCCGCCACGACCGAGCGTGTAGTACCGGGAATCCTGGCGCAGAGCTGCGGAAAGAAGGAACTCAACCCAAAGGTTTTCGTCCACATAGTCGGCGTAGGCGTGCCAGTAATAACGTCCGTAGCCCGGTGCGCCGTGCTGAAATTCCGGCGTTGCGTTGCGTGCCTGTGCAATTCCGGCTTGGATAGCCACAAAAATGAACGAAGAATAATCGACGCTATCGAGTACCCCTGTCGTGAACTTGTCTTCGAGGGTTTGCGGCGGCAGCTTCTCGTCCACGCTAACTGCCCTGAAATTGGGAATAATGTAGAGAATTCGTTTCGTCTGCTTTCCACTATTGGGAACCTGGCTAGCAAGGGCACCATCCTTGGCCCCAGAGGGAGCGGGAGTGTTCTGACCATTCGGCTGCCACGCAACGCCCGGGGCGTCGGGCAATGTGCCGGCGATCGCTTCCGGAGCGCGCGCCCCAGGTGCAGCAGCGACCTGCCTATGCGCCACCGGTCCGCTGGTTTCGGCAAAACATTGTCCCAGCGCCATTGTCTCAGGACAAAAGCCAACACAGAGACTCAATGCTGTGATCGATACAATGGCTAATCGCAAATTGTCATACTCTCTCAGGAACTCGGTTAGGGATCGCTCTGGGCGCAGGGCTTATCGATCGATGGAGGGGGGTTGCTGCACCTCCGCTGCGTGGAAGAGGCTCCGGCTAGGCGATGTTGTCACTTCGATACGTGTATCTTTGCGAAAAACTACATCGTGTCCCCGGGCCACCCATCGTTCGTAGAAAGATAGACCGGCTGCATAAAAGCCAATTCCCGCTGAGAGATTGCGAGAACTCGCAACGATGCCGACGACTCGGCCTACGATGCCAAAGCCGTTCGAGGCTACAGCACTGTTACCTGCCAGGCTCCCATCCTCGTCGAAAGCGCGACCCGCCAGAAAAGTGAGTGCCAGAGGAATAGCGGTTCGGTTCGTGGATTTTGGCTGTACACCACCCTCGGCATCAAGTTGCAAGTCCGAAGATTTAGAGGCATCCGCGCCCGTGAGCGTACCATCCACGTGCTGGGAAAGACCGTCAGGGAGCTTTAGCTCCCGAAAGCGAAATCGCAGCTTGCCCGAGCGGCCAAACCATCGCGCTGCTTTGGCCTGCGTGACTGTTCCGATCAGCTGAGACCCTTGGGGGATCTCCAAAGTGTGGTTTGCGTCAAAGATCGGCTCGGCGACGACAGCCGCGAAAGTGTCTCCGGCCTTTTGTTGTGCCGAACTGATTGTCTCTTCGAGATAAGCGTGTAGTTGCCAGGATCGCTCGCGCAAGGCAGGTGCGTCTACTCGCTGAGACGAAAGATCTTTGGATGGTCCTGGGCTCACCCTTCCAGCAAGACTGTCCGGTCTCAGAGACAAGGGCTGCTCCAGAGAGACTGTCCATGTGGTGCCAGATTCAATTCTCTCCGGATGGTAAGGCAACTGTCTGTAAATGGCCTGGACCAAGCGGTCACCACGGCCAGGGGCAGTCAGCAAGGCGATTGTATCTTTCATTTGCTGCTTCGCGCGATGCAGTTGCTCTGCGAGAAACGGGCGCTTGTTCGCGGAAGATGGAGCGGAAAGGTGCAAAACCGGTGCCCCATCTGCGGCATTCCCACTCACGATGGGTTGCACGGATCCGTCCGGCAGCAAGAGCTGATCAAATTGCACAACAGGAGTATGAAAAGGAGTGAAGTCACCCCGAAGCCGGGAATGTATGCGCTGGCTTCGATCTGGATTTAGCTTGACCACATTCCCGCGCAGAATGCTGCCTGCAGGAATCGCCAGTCGATTGTCGGCATACACCGGGTATAGTAGATAACCTTTCAACGGTTCGCCCTTTTTCATGGGAACATGTTTCCCGAGTTGTATCGGAAGAGGAGTGAAAGACGGAAGTTGAACCAACGGTTGCTGAGCGCGGGATCGGGCCGGAGCAAAAGCGAAAACCGGTATGAGGAGAAGATGTATCAGGGCTCGATTATCTTTCAACAGAAATCTCCTATGCTCTCCCTGTTCAGCCGAAAATCGCCACAGCTTTTAAACTGTTGATGGAGCAGAAAACGAAGTCGCCGGAGTTTCAGGAGCTTTTCTGTAGGTTGAGCCTGGCAGATGGATTGCTCCCGAGGCTGTTGCACCGCTTACCGGCTCTGTCTTTCTCCAGGAACCCTGTCGTCGCTTTCGCGGAGATTGAAGCTCTTGACGTCAATCGGCCGGTGCAAGCCAAATAGAGTCCATGCACCGTTGGTCACGACCTTGCTACGGCGCGCCGCATGCGATCGTTGGTCAGAGAGCAGTGTCTCTTTGAGCATCGTTTGCACCGCAGAGATTGCTTTCGAACGGGAAAGCCGGTTAGTTACGAATTAAGATTATGAATGCCCCCGCCGCCGTGACTCCGATGACGATTATGGCTGCAATCACGAAGAGCAAGTACGCAACCGGCACATCCTCATCGTCTACCACCATGGGGTTCCCCCTGACGCCACTCTGGCGACGTGCATAAATGTCGGCGGCGGCACGAAGCCGACGACGATCAAAATGCCAGCCACATCTAGTCTTAATGTCTTAAGACTAGATGTCAAGTACAACCTCAATAGAAGACTTCGACCCGCAGTTAGAAAAGAAATCAGTAAGATTCTGGACCGGGAAGGCCTGATTTCAACCATGCTTTCCTCTGAGTAGAGGTTGAAAAGCGGGATTGGGGTCCGTAAAAAGGGCGCATCTCTCGAATGCGCCTGACGCGACTACGGTAGGGGCTCGGTTAGCAGCTCTGCATCGCAAATCGCGGACTTCCTCGATCCGCCCATTGAAACTGCTGCTTGGCTCCAGCGGAAATGCCGGCGTGCGCTTGGCACTGGGCGCGCAGCCTAAGGCTGAACGAACGAAAAGCTACGCCGTCACGGTGCGGCTTCCTGAGCGGCATGGCTCTACTCGTGACAGCGCGTGGAATCGAGCGCCGTCAGGGGGAGCTCGCGTTATCACGGAACGGATCGCGGCAGCGTGACCTCCCTGCGCCCGCTTCCTACGCCAACTTTCCCTTATCGGCGCCGCCGCGGTGTTCATCTCGGCTGTATTTCGTTAAGAAGTTACCATTTTACTCACCCTAGAGTTACGGGTGTCTTAAGTGGTTAAGAGTATCGCTTTCATTTGTTTCAAAATGAGCTACTATGGGTACATCTTTTAGTGCTACAGACGCCCTTCCCCGGGGCCGATAGGCATTTAAAAGACGGCGGAGTGTCTCATATCGAAAGATCTTCGTCGTGATCGACTGTTTGCTTGGAAAGGCTGCGTGGCTGTGTTATTGGCAACATGAAAGTGACAAGCATCTGACGTAATTGTGACACTCATGGCTCTGACCGCGGCGTACCGTTTGTTTCAGAGGCGGCACGAAGGTCGACTGTAGACCCAGACGCCCAACGGGCCACTGTATTTCCCCCTTCGCTTGGTTGCTGTACAAGACGCTCTTCCCCCCGGCAACAACTGATTAAGAGCGGAGTGTCTCGTATTGAAACACTTCGTTGTGATCGACCATTGTTGAATGGCAAGGCTGACGCGCCCCTGCCCGTCACCTAGCCTTCACGCCACCGGAGGATAACTATGACTACTTCTCTCGTCGCCCCAGAAATTCATGACCTCTCGCCCATTAAGCGGCAGATTGATAGCGAAATTGACAGTCTGGTTGCTGCGCTGCCTGATCCTAAAGACCTCACTCCCGAACAGCGGCGTGGGATCATAGCGCGATACAGCGCCGTTCTCGAAGGCAACTTCATTTATTGGATGACGGCTGCTTATTTGTCTGTCCGGTCGGAGGAGGCACGGCCCATCCTGATTGACAATCTTCGGGAAGAAATTGCCGATTGTCATCCCGAGATGCTACGGAGGTTTGCGATTGCCGCGCATGCCTACCCAACAGAGGCAGACGCCATGGCGGTGCGCGATGGTTTGACGAAGGTACGCACATTCCTGGGACGCCTGCAGGGAGTACAGAACGTACTTACCATGGGCTTTTTTGAAAGCTACATTCAACGATTCATGTCGTACCTGGCGGACCTTGCAGTGGCCCAAGGCTCTACGGACCTTGAATATACCGACGTGCACGGTGTTTGCGACATTGCTCACTCCGAAGGCCTCTTGAAGGCGCTCTCGGCGGAGGCAGCGATCAATCCACCCGATCCGGCAGCCGATCTATTTGAAGGCGTTAACATGCTTCGCGCCCTGATCCAGACAATCAACGGAAACGGGCATGCGAGCATACCTGCGGCCTAAGTGGCAGTGCGGCTTTGCGCGAAGGATCCTGTAGCCGGTTTCCCGTTGGTGGGGCCATTCGTCCAGGAACGGCCAAGCTCTCTGTGTACCCTTAGCCCGGCGGTTGGCTGCCCGGGCACAAGGGATGCCATCTACCCGCGTAGAGAGCACGTTAAAGGGAGGAACTGACAGTGAATGTTCGAAAGGAAATCGTAACCCAATTCGAGCAAGTCGCTCAGGAACAAAATAAACGGCTTGCTCCGCTGACGGACGGGCTGGAACTTTTGAACTCAGGGCTCGATTCACTTTGTTTCGCTATCCTTGTGAGCCGGCTTGAAGACTCCCTTGGACTCGATCCGTTTACGGTTTCGGAAGATGCCCAGTTTCCGGTTACGTTCGGCGATTTCGTCAACCTTTATGAGCATGTTGCAAAATAGTCCGGCCTCGCTTTGGGAGGCGGTCAGCACTGCCGTCGACACCTGCGATCCTTTTGTTTCCAGCGCGGAGACGAGCCTCCTTCTCCGCGATTTGCTGGCCGGGCTCTGTGCTTGGCGGCCGATCCCAGGAACTAAGCGGGAGTTCCGTTCTCATTGCGACCACGGACCAGCTGATCGCCGCGGCAGCGCTGATCGAACTCGACGGGGTGGCCCGCCGCATGGTTTTATGCCCACCTGACGTACTGGAAGAATATCTCCCTTCGATTGTCGAGTCTGCGGAAGTAGATGCAATTGTTTCCGATCGGATCATCAAAGACCCGGGAACTGCCAGGGTGAGCTCTTTTATTCATTGCGACGGGAAAATCGCCCCTAAAGGTTACGGCTCACCCGGCCGCTACGAGACGGAATGGGTGCTCCTGACGTCAGGGACTACTGGAGTGCCGAAGCTGGTGGTCCATACGTTGGCCAGCTTGGCAGGAGCGATCGGCTGCGAGCCCGGAAATGGCCGGGTGATTTGGAGCACGTTCTACGATATCCGCCGTTATGGAGGTTTGCAGATATTGTTGCGCGCCATCCTGACCGGTAGTTCACTGCTCTTGTCGGACCCACAAAGATCGACCGCCGACTTCCTGGCCCGCGTCGGCGCGCATGGAGTAACCCACATCTCCGGCACACCGTCGCATTGGCGACGCGCCCTGATGAGTTCTTCCGCTCGCCTGATTGCACCCGAATACATTCGTTTATCGGGAGAGATTGCGGATCAGGGAATCCTCAACCATCTTGCGCAGGTCTATCCGCAGGCACGCATCGCTCACGCCTTTGCCACCACCGAAGCTGGAGTTGCCTTTGACGTCAACGACGGTATGACCGGGTTTCCCAGCAGTGTGCTAGAGCGCACGCAGGGCGTTGAAATGAAAGTCGAGAATGACTCTCTTCGCATTCGCTCTCCGCGCACAGCGAGCCGGTATCTGAATGAACTACATGGCCCACTTAAGGATGCGGACGGTTTTGTCGACACGACGGACATCCTCGATCTGCGAAACGAGCGCTACTACTTCGTCGGCCGGCGTGATGGAGTCATTAATGTTGGGGGCTTGAAGGTGCATCCCGAGGAAGTGGAAGAGGTGATCAATCGTCACCCTAAGGTTCGGATGTCGCTGGTCCGAACCAAGAAGAGTTCCATCATCGGCGCGCTAGTGGTTGCGGATGTTGTTTTACGCTCGGCACCCGGGCCTGAGAGCGGCGGCGATCGTCACATTCTCCAAGACATCTTGCTGCTATGCCGCGAAGAACTTGCCTCCCATAAGGTTCCGTCCACTATTAATTTCGTTTCCAAGCTGGCGGTTGCCGATTCCGGGAAGCTCATACGGCCACGCCATGCGTAATGTGATTGCCATCATGACAGAAGGCGCGGGGAGCACGTCGAGCTCACTCGAAACAGTTGCGCCCGCACCCGGCAGCGTCTCGCCGGGGAAAGCGTGGCTGCGCGCTTTGGATCTGACGGCGTCTATTGCGCGCAATCGTGATCGCATTCTCTCCACAGTGATTGAGGAGCGTGCCGCGCAACTAGGCGACACGCCCGCACTGCTCTCGGACCGTGAGTGTATGACCTATCGGCAACTCTCGCAGCGAATCAATCAGTACGCGCGCTGGGCGCTCGACCAGGGCATAGCTAAAGGCGATGTGATCGGCCTGCTGATGACCAATCGACCTGAGTACCTTGCTATATGGCTCGGTATCAGCAGCGTGGGGGGCATCGTTTCTCTACTGAATGTTAATTTGACCGGTTCCTCGCTGGCCCACTGCGTCCATGTCGTATCTCCCAAACATCTCATTGTCGCTTCGGAGTTCGCCGGCCAAATAGCCGCTCTGCCGGCGCTTGCGGCCACGATCTGGGTTCATGGCAACGAACCCAGCTCGTGGCCGCGTCTTGATCTGGAAATCGAAGCAAAGCCTGGCGGCCCTCTCGGCGAGAGCGAGAAGCGGCCGACGACTATAGACGATAAAGCACTTTGTATCTATACATCCGGCACTACCGGGCTGCCCAAAGCCGCCAACGTCAGCCACGCACGGGTTATGCAATGGAGCCATTGGTTCGCCGGCATGATGGGTGTGCAGCCTGCTGACCGGATGTATAACTGTTTGCCCATGTACCACAGTGTGGGCGGGGTGCAAGTGCCCGGGGCGATTCTGGTAGCGGGCGGCACAGTCGTCCTGCGGGAGAAATTCTCCGCCAGCCAGTTCTGGAATGACATCGTGCGATGGGACTGTACGATGTTGCAATACATCGGCGAACTTTGCCGCTACCTGCTGCACACTCCGCCGTCACCCGAAGAGAAAAGCCATCGCATCCGCCTGGCCTGCGGCAATGGGCTCGCGCCGGAGGTGTGGGACAGCTTCAAGAACCGTTTCTGCATTCCGCAAATCCTCGAGTTTTATGCTTCCACCGAAGGCGGCGTCTCGCTCTTCAACGTTCAGGGAAAGCGCGGGGCCATCGGCCACATTCCCGCCTATCTGGCGCATCGCTTCTCGCCTGCCGCTGGTGCTGTTTGATGTTGAGAAGGGCGAGCCAGTGCGGAATGAACAGGGATTCTGTATCCGTTGCGCCGCCAATCAACCGGGCGAAGCCATCGGTAAACTGGTGGAAGACCCGGTGAACGTCGGCAGTCGATTCGAGGGTTACACCAACCCGGAGGCTTCGGCTCGGAAGATCCTGCGCGACGTCTTTGAACCCGGGGATACCTGGGTTCGCAGCGGCGACCTGATGCGGAAGGATGAGCAGGGTTATTTCTACTTCGTCGATCGCATCGGCGACACCTTCCGCTGGAAAGGGGAAAACGTTGCCACTTCTGAGGTTTCAGAAGCGATCTGCGCCTTCCCTGGAGTTAAGCACGCCAATGTTTACGGTGTCACCATTCCGGCCACCGAAGGCCGTGCCGGCATGGCCGCGCTGGTCACCGACGATGAATTTGGCCTGGCTGAATTTCGCCGGCACCTGATGAACCATCTCCCCCCGTATGCGCGGCCTTTGTTTCTGCGCATACGAAAAAACATGGACCTTACCGGAACCTTTAAATATTCAAAGACCGAGCTGGTGAACCAGGGCTTTGATCCGGTCGCGTGTAAGGATGCTGTCTACTTTGACGACCTGCAATCGGGTGCATTCATCGCGCCTCGATCGGGAACTCTATGACCGCATTCAAAAGGGCGGCATTCGCCTTTAGGTCTGTAGTTGCTTGTTTTTGGGGGGAAGCTACCAATGTTCATCGATGAACTCCGCTGCGATTTCACACACCTGCAGTCCGATATTGCGCACGGCCCCATTCTCCCCACGGTGACCTCGGAAGAGATCAGAAGCTATCTCGCGTCTCGATACCAATTCAATCGAACGTTGCCGCTCGAGGAAGTGGTCGCCGATGTAGAAGGTATGATGCGTACCTGGCAAGTGCAGGTGACGCATCCTCACTACTTCGGCCTGTTTAACCCCAGCGTGACGCTCGCCTCGGTGGTTGCAGACACGCTGGTCGCCATGTACAACCCCCAGCTGGCCAATTGGCGTACCTCGCCGGCAGCCAACGAGATCGAGCGGTATACACTTAGCTGGCTCTCGGCGAAATTCGGGCTGCCCGCAGATGCCATTGCTACATTCACCAGTGGCGGAAGCGAGGCCAACCTCTCAGCGGTCGTTGTTGCTTTAACCAAAGCCTTTCCCGCTTATGGCGAACATGGTCTTGGGCACTTGAATGGCACACCTTCTATCTATCTGACCGCGGAAGCTCACAACGGCTACAACAAGATCGCTCACATGACCGGACTCGGACGCAGAGCGCTGCGTGTAATACCGACATGCAGCGATCTAAAGATGAATCTTAGGGAACTGCAACGACAAGTTGCGGAAGATCGAAAGAACGGTTTCGCTCCGTTCATGGTGATCGGGACGGCCGGAACGACGGCGACCGGAGTGATCGACCCGTTGCTGGAGCTGGGGCAATTCTGCCGCAACCAGGGGCTATGGTTTCACGTCGATGCCGCGTGGGGCGGTAGTGCCATCCTCGCGCCAACCCTCAAGCATTATCTGGCCGGCATCGAAGATGCCGATTCCATCACCTGCGACGCGCATAAGTGGCTCTCGGTTTCCATGGGATGCGGAATGTTCTTCTGCCGCCATCGGGAAACGGTCAGCGAAGCCTTCCGCGCAGACGTCACTTACATGCCAAACAAACAGGACGGCCCGGTGTTCGATCCCTTGACGGCTTCCGCTCAGTGGTCGCGGCGCTTTATTGGCCTCAAGCTGTTTATGGCGCTGGCACAGCTTGGCGAATCCGGCTACATCGAGATGATTGAACATCAGACGCGCATGGGCGACGTGCTCCGGAACACGCTGAGAGCCTCCGGCTGGCGCATCGTCAATTCGACTCCATTGCCGCTGGTTTGCTTTACCCGGGAGGGACTCGATCCTACCGAGTTCCTGGCCGCTTTGCACCAGCGCCAGATCGCATGGATGTCAGCCGCACGCGTCGGCGATATCCCGGTGGTTCGCGCGTGTATTACCAGCTTCAAAACAACCGATGAGGATATCAAGTGGGTGGTGAGCGAGATGAATCGGCTGGTTGAACCAGAAACCATCATTTCGCTAGCAGATGAGGAGCAATACGCGGTAGCCGGGCAGGGGCGGGAGAACAGATGAAACAGGAAACCATTGCCATCCACAGCGGTTATGACACGGATCCCACGACGAGAGCTGTCGCGGTGCCGATTTATCAAACAGTTGCTTATGAATTTGATAGCGCCGAGCATGCTGCGGCGCTGTTCAATCTGGAGGTGGACGGGTACCGGTATACCCGGATCAGCAACCCGACCACCGCAGTGCTGGAGCGGCGCGTCGCTGCGCTCGAAGGAGGGCGGGACGCAATGTGCGTCGCCAGTGGTCAGGCAGCGGTGGCGTACGCGGTGCAAAATGTGGCCGAGCTGGGAAGCAATATCATATCCACGCCGCAGCTTTACGGCACCACCCACACCCTGTTCGCGCATCTCCTGCCCAACCAGGGAGTCGGCGTCCGTTTCGCGGAGACAGATCGGCCCGAAGCAGTGGAAAAGCTGATCGACAGCGATACGCGCGCCGTGTTCTGCGAAAGCGTTGGCAACCCGGCGGGGAACGTTTGCGACATCGAGGGCCTGGCGGAAGTGGCCCATCGACATGGAGTGCCGCTGATCGTCGATAACACGGTCGCCACACCCATCCTGTTGAGGCCGATCGAGTTTGGCGCCGACATTGTTGTGCAGTCGCTCACCAAATTTATGGGCGGTCACGGCACTACTCTCGGGGGAGCCATCGTGGATAGCGGCAATTTCCCCTGGCAAGAGCACATCGACCGCTTTCGTATTTTCAATCAGCCGGACCCTTCCTATCACGGCCTGATCTACAGCGAGCACTTCGGTAAAGGCGCTTACCTTGGCCGTTGCCGCGCTGTCTATCAGCGGACGACCGGGGCGGTGCTCTCTCCGTTGAGCGCGTTTCTCCTTCTGCAAGGGATCGAGACGGTCGCATTGCGGGTACAACGCCATGTGGAAAACGGCAGAAAGGTGGCAGAATTTCTGCGCGATGACGACCGGATCGCATGGATCACTTATGCGGGCTTTCCTGAGAGTCCTCACTACGATTTGGCGCAGAAATACCTCGGTAATAGGGCATGCTCCCTGATGGCTGTGGGTCTTAGAGGCGGCTACGAGGCCGCGGTCAAATTCTATGACGCGCTCAAGTTGATTAAACGCCTGGTGAATCTTGGCGATGCCAAGTCGCTATCCTGCCATCCAGCGTCCACCACTCATCGCCAGATGTCACCCGAAGAGCAGCGCGCCGCCGGCGTTGTGCCGGAGATGATTCGCCTCAGTATCGGCATCGAGCACAGCGACGACATCATCGCAGATTTGAAGCAAGCCCTCGATGCCGCCACAATGGCCACTACGAAGGGAGACCCTGATGCCCGTTTTGTTTGACGACGAACCCAACGGCTGTATCAAGATCGGCCTGATCAACAACATGTCCGACGAGGCACTCAAGGCAACGGAGCGGCAATTTATTTCATTGCTCGAATTGGCCTCGGACAACATGCCGATCCATTTGTCGTTCTATACGCTGCCGGGAGTCCCCCGCAGTGACTTCAAAGCCGGCCATATCGGCTGCCGATACTCGAACATCGAAGACCTTTGGGACGGACACCTGGATGGGCTGATTGTGACCGGCCGGGAACCGAAGGCGGCGAATCTGGCCGATGAGCCCTACTGGGACAGCCTCATCAGATTGCTCGCATGGGCCGAGGAGAATACCCACGCAACGATTTTGTCGTGCTTGGCGGCTCACGCGGCGGTTCAGCACATGGATGGCATTCGCCGAGTGCAAAGAGATCATAAGATCTTTGGTATTTTCGAGTGCGCGCGGGTGGCGGATCACTGGTTGACCGCTGGAACAGTGTCCCATTTCAGGCTGCCGCATTCACGGTGGAATGGCATTCCCGAAGAACAGCTTAGGGATTGTGGATACAAGGTGCTGACCCGCTCGGCCGATGTTGGTGTGGACACATTTATTAAGCAGCAGAAGAGGCTCTTTGTCTTTTTCCAGGGTCATCCGGAGTATGAATCTGATTCTTTACTCCGCGAATATCAGAGGGATGTCGGACGCTACATCAAAGGCCAGGTGCCCAACTACCCGTCGATGCCAAGAAACTATTTCGATGAGACTACAGTCAACCAATTAGCTGCGCTCCAGGAGAAAGCACTCGCTCGAACACGTGAGGAATTGTTATCGGAGCTCACCGTCATCTTGGCAAATAAGAGGATCCATAACTCATGGCAATCGAGTGCTTCGGGTATCTATAGAAATTGGCTGCGTCATATCGCCGCCCAGAAAAAATGTGCTGGTGCCGAAGAGGCTGAAAGCAATGGCAAACAGTGAAGAGCTGCTGGGCGCGCCATACCCGCCGGCGTTTCTGTTGAGAGATGTGGGCTGAGAGCCGGAGGAGCAATGACTTCTAACCTGCCAATGCAGGCGCAATTGATAAACGAGGCTAGCAACAGTCTGGAGTCACTTATTACCAGGCTATGGGAGGAAGTGTTCGGCCTCTCAGCCATCGGCCCGCAGGATGACTTCTTTCAGCTTGGCGGAAATTCGCTTCACGCGGCCAGGCTGGTTGCGAAGATCCGCGCTCTGACGGGTCGAGATCTGCCGCTTGAGAGCTTTCTCTATGCGCCCACCATCGAGCGGTTGGCGCTACTGATGCGGGGTGAGGATGACCATCTCCTCTTCCACTCTGGTGACCCTCCGAGAGGGCACACGCGAGCGGCCGCTGTTTATCGCTCATAGTATGAGCGGCACGCTGCTGGAGTTGTGGGCACTGGCACGGGAACTGGATTGCCATTGCGCCGTCTATGGAATACAGGGCCGCGGACTTCGTGAAGGCGAAGTGCCGAATTCTCGCGTGGAGGATATGGCTGCGGATTACATCGAGCAAATCCGCTCCGTTCAGCCCCATGGACCATACGCTCTGGCAGGGTTCTCCATGGGCGGACTGATCGCGCTCGAAATAGCACAACAGTTGTTGCAAGTGTGGGGAGACGGTTGAGCTGGTCGCTCTTTTGGATACCCAGTTGGACGAGCAGTGCCTAACCTTCCAAGACTGGCTCTTGCACCAGCGGTGTCGTGTTGAGATAGAACTGCGCGAGGTCCGCGCTCGTTCCTGGCGCCAGCGCGTCGGCTACATTCTTGTGAAAGCCGGCCATTTCACCGACAGGCTTCGCGTGGTCGCTGGAAAAGCACCTAAGCGCTCCAGCATCGACGGGCAAGGCCTCCGAGGTGTTCTCAGTCTATCGCCGCGGCAACGGAGGATCATTCTGGCTTTGCGGGTCGCGATGGCCGCATATCGCCCAAAGACGTACTCTGGCAAAGTAGTCTTTTTTCATGCAGCCATCCCCAATCCGCGCTGGCCGGATCCGCTTCGGGTATGGAAGGGGGTCTGTCGTGAATTGGAGGTTGTTGAGGTTCCAGCGGGTCACAGCGATCTGATTCTGCCGCCAAGTGTCAGGTACGTAGCGAACACCCTTGATCGCTTGCTCGCGGTCGACGAATGTGGACGTTTGTCAGGGTAGAGGTTCATACCCACTATTTGCGTACCCATTCCGGCGAAGATCTCGAAGAGATAGTAACGGGTCGGTCTCGTCCAATTGACCCTGACCATGCTCTGAACCGAATTCCTAACCAGACATTACGCGGGCGCGGCCGAAGCGTAGGGAAGCGGCGAACGGATGAGATTTGGTCGACCCGGTTTTTGCGCGCCCCTTCTTGAGCGGTCTCGCAGGCACTCAGTGAGTGGCTGCACTGAAGACCGACTTTCATCGGAGCCAAGCCAGCAATCCTGTATGGAATCTGCGCGTTCCATGATGATGGAGGTCCTTGCCGTCGATGTGTACTTGCATGGACTATCGTGGCTAGCGTTAAGCTCTGGGTTGAACTTGCGCTACGTGGGTCACATACTCGCTTTAGGCGTAAATCAACGAAAGTCCTTATCGTGATCGTGATCACCAATCCGGCCGATTTGGGCGGCGGCGTCCGTAATGATCGAGGTGACGGATGGACGTTGTGTCCCAGGCACTCCGGGCGCCATCGGAGGCAAGCGTGAGCTAGGAGTATTTCCGCTCGAGAAGACGCCGATGAGGAAGAATCAGCTCCGTCTAGATTGTTACGGTGCAGAGAAAAGTTGCCTTGGGTCTCCTGTATCGCAGCCGGGACCGGCGGTACAAGTTGGACTTCGTCTTGGAGCGGGGCCGCAGAAGCCGTGGGAGCAATTGGCGGTGTTATGGATACTGATTTCCTTGCTTTCGACCGCCGTTGGGGGTGCAGATCCGTCCGGGATTTGGTCAGCGCAGGATTTGCGGACTGATTAATTTCGTGCTGTGCATACGAGAGCGCGACGCGAAGTGATGGCAGAAGGGCAAGAAATCCGCCGAATAGGAGTATTCCACAAGCGGCTCGGAAACTCAGCAACCAGCCGGAGAACCGCTTTAGATTCGCTCAACAGTTTGTGAATTCGCGCTTTGAGTTGAACAGACTTGCCGGCGAAATCCAGGTTCCAGGGTCTGGGCGCCTCAGCAAGGTTAAGCCGGGCGAAACGGATCAGACATTCGGCATACGTAGCGCGCTGATCTGGCGAGTCGCAAACCACCGCCAGATCGCAAGCAAATTCTCGCTCCATTTGAAGCCGTCGCATGGCGTACCAGGCCGCAGGATGAAAAAATAACAGCGCCCGGCACAGCGATGCGATCGCGTTGCAAGCGAAATCTAGCCGACGAATATGATTCAGTTCGTGACGGAAAATATACTCAAGTTCACCGCCATCCCGTTCTAAGCAAAATGAAGGGAGCAGCACCGTTGGCCGAACCCAACCGAAGGTCGCTGGAGACGGAATTCCCGACAGCACCAACAGGCGAACTCTACCACCGTACATATCTTGCACGATTGACCGAAAGACATCCTCGATGTGCTTCGGAGCTTTGTAAGCAAATCGGAGCACCCATCGTAGTTGCAACCTTTGTTTGATACCCGCGAGCAAAAAATACCCCAGCACCAGGGAATACAACGCCCCCAAAACCGGCAAAGCTATCGAGACAGGAAATGCCCAAGAGGTTTGCAGTTGCAAATTGCCGACGGGGCCGGTTAGTGCGGGGACTGAGGGCAGCGGAACTCTACCGCGCGGCAGTTGAATCGGAACAAATGCCTGTATTAGCCAGAGCCAATAGCAAGCTGAACCAGACAGGAACGCTAACCACACCTTGAATTTATTACTCGGGGAAACGAGCAATTCGCTGAGTGCCCAACTAATCAAGAAGGCAAGCGACGCCTTAAGCAAGAATCCGGCGAAAGTCGCAACTATGGCGAGCTGTGTCTCTGCAGACATGGAGCCTCCGAGTCAATCCCTTTACGAGCTACCGGCCTCGTTTTTCCGGCGATACTCCCGAATCCGCGCCTCTAACTCATTCAGATCCTTTACATTGACCGGGCCGACTTCCAACATATTGAGGAGCAAACTGGTAGCCGAGCCGCCGAAGTTTCTGGAAAGCAGTAGCCGCACGGCGCGTTGGTCGATTATTTTTCGAGAGATCAAAGGCCTGAAGACAAAAACACGTCCCCGGCGCTCATGGTCGATGAAACCCTTCTGCTCCATGATTCGTAGCAAGGTCTGGGTCGTCTTGTAGTTCGGCCGTTCCTTTGGAGAATGGGCATCGACCACGTCCTCTACAGTGCCGTTGCCGATCTCCCAGAGAACTTGCAACAAACGCAACTCAGCCGCAGTGGGGAGCAAGTTGTGCTTTTGTGGCTTTGACTCCTTCAATGGCTTCTTTTGCATCTAAGTGCCACGCTCGCTACGGAAAGGACGAAACGCCAATGCAGGCAGCTTACCATCGAATCCCTCATGATGTCTTAAGTATTTAAGATGTAGCTTGACCTTTCCTCCTAAATCATTAAGATCTAAGCAGCGGATCTGGCTCCTCAGGAGCAGAAGGGAACCCCTGTTCCTGCTTTTTGATCGGCCGGCGAGCGCTGGGAGAAAAGCAACCGCAGTCCGGCCGACCGGCCGGATTGCGACGATGAACTTTAAGATTCCTGGGACCCTTAGGGGTTCACTCTAAGGCATTTCTTCATCAGCACACAGCGCGCCCTGTCCTCCAGAGAGACAAGCGCCAGAGGGAGTCATTCTGACCACGGCGTTCTCTAAAGGCATGATCTTGTTTTTGGGAATCTCGACCGCAGCCACCTGCCCTTCAGGCTACGGTTCTGTTTCTCCGCTTGCAGCGGCAACTTTCATATCGGACTCGGATCAGTCGCTGCCGGATGCTCCGGCCGCGGGGAAGCCTGTTACGGAAAAGGGCCTGCCGCTTGCCGTAATCACAGGATCAGATTCCTATTTGGACCAGCCCTGTACGCCTGCGCTCGCACGATCTGATCTGGCTTCTGCCCTTAGGTGCGGGAATCGGTACGACTCTGGCAACGGACACCGACACCATGCGCGAGGTATCGCATGACCGTACCTTCAACAAGGACAATGTGAACGTCTCGAACTCCTTGTTGGGTGGGGAAATTGCCGTCCCGGTAGTGCTTTACGGGGTCGGTCTATTTAAGGGAGACGCTCATGCGCGGGAAACAGGTTTACTGAGCGGCGAAAGTCTCGTAGATAGCGTCGTAGTGGAAGAAGTGGCGAAGATTATCTTTCGCCGCGAGCGCCCCCTTACAAACAATGCGGCGGGCGATTTCTTTACCTCCGGCACCGGCACGGGCAGCTCGTTTCCTTCCTCACACAGCATACTCGCTTGGTCCGTAGCAGCCGTCGTTGCCGGCGAATATCCCTCGAAGTGGGTGCAAGCCGGAGTCTATACCGCGGCCACGGGTGTATGTGTAACACGTGTCCTTGGCCAGGAGCACTTTCCGACAGACGTACTCGTAGGCGCCGCAGCAGGTTGGCTCATTGGTCACTACGTCTTCACCAAGCACCGCCATTTTCCGGGCAGTTAGCGCAGGCCAGCAGCTTCCACCCCAGAACGTCAAAGACAAGGTCGCGACAGCGGCTTTCGATAGTGCTGACTATTCCTCATTTACATTTGTAGCGATACAGGCAGGACGCGTTTGCTCCTACACCGTTTGTGTTCGTGCGGCGGACCAGCGACGCGAGGATTGTTGATTCTGAAGTGGTGGTGGAAGGGAAGCGGCTATTTCAATCTCCCTTTAAGGGCACGCAGTGATCAAGCTAAACCACCGTTGAATTTATCCAGGCAAATGGCGAGCGGCAAAATGCCACTCGGTACCTTCGGTTCAAGCCTTCAGGTTGCCAAAGATGGCGCTGGTTATGGCAACCCTCGCTTAGACTCACCGTTCTTAATGTCCTAAGACTGGAAGCGGGTGATTCCAGTCTGCTAAACGAGAGTTCCCGGACCAAAGGGGGAAAGGGACTCTCGTCCATGCCTGGCTTTCCGAACTAAGCATTGCTAGCGTTGCCCGCCTCGTCCTTCGAACGTCCTCTACCAGCATTGGAGGCTGTACAAGTGGGAGCGATGTTTGTGGCCGGCCCTGCAGCGCTTCCGAAGCTCAATCGCCGCCTGCGCACCGCCGAGATGATCCTGTAGATAGGTTGAGAGTGGATCGCTCATAGAGGCTCATTCTCCAGTAGCAGTAAGTCTTAAATGCGCTTCAGGCCATCGAGGCATTTACCCAATCAGTCTCACCATCAACGGAGAAGGAATAACGTGGCGGAGCCGAATATTGCGATTCCTACCGTCAGCCATAAAACGTAATCCCCCGGATGCCCGCTCTGCAGCGCCCGCAGCGTGGTGAGCGGGCCCTCAAAAACGCGCCGATTCGCAAATATCGTGTAAGCCTTCCACGAAACACCGAGGTGCAGGCCAGGAAGACCGCCAGGGGCAGCGCGATAGTTCCGCGCAAGGACGCCCCCAATATTTCATTGCGCCATGACCCGGGCGGGCTGAGCGAAATCGAATGTCCGCTATAGACCGTGTCAACGTAAGCCGCCTGGTTATACATGCGCGCCGCGGCCTCGCGGATACCGTACTGCCAGTTAGGAAGGAAGGTCAGGGCCATTGCGAAAACAATACAAACGAGAGGCGGAACAAAATGGTACCAGAACACCTTTTGCTCGTTCGGCCTCTGTCTCCGGCAGTTCATCCACTTGCGCACTGCGGTCGGTGATGGGCGTGTCACCCCAGCCGGCGAAGGTGTGCATGCCCACCCTAAGAACAGCAGCACACGTCATCACCCCGGCAAACATAAACAGGCATGACAGCCCATGCACGCCCGCCTGCTCTGCTGCGTTCGAAAGGGCCGCGTCCCCGAGCATGGTGCTGAAGCAAGGGGCGGCGGCGAGGCCGATACCACCGAGAAACCATAGCGCTGCAGTCCAGCGAAGTGAGCGCCCTTTGCCAAAAAGGACGTGCTCGCTCATCGAGCGCAAGCGATGAAGCATGATGCCGCTGACAAAAAACAGCGACGACTTAACAAAGGCGTGTGCCACCAGGTAGATGAGCATGGCGGCGATAGCCAGCGGGCCCTGGATCGCGAAAATCACCAGCATGAGACCTGCGTGGCAGACCGTGGAGAAGGCCAGCAGACGTTTCAGGTGGTGTTCGGCGTAACACATCACGCCCCCGATCAGAACCGTGAGCCGCGCCAAAGGCCAACAGAATATAGCGAAGATGCGTCTCACCGGACGCGAAGGTCTGCTGAAAAATTACCGATTTGAGCCGAACCACCGCGTACAGCCCGAGCTCCACCATGAGGCCGGAAAAGAGCACGCATACCGGCGTAGGTGCGACCGCATGCGCATCCGGCAGCCAGAAGTGGAACGGAGCAATAGCTGCCTTGATGAAAAAGCCGCACGTCAGCAGGGTAAAAGCAAAGAGAACCAGCGGATCATGGCGGCGAGCCGAGTGACAGCCCGATCTGGGCCATGTTGAGCGCCCCGGTCACCGCATACAGCAATGCAATCCCGGTAAGCCCCAGGAAAGCCGCGATCGTATTGGTTACGGCAAAATTGAAGGAACCCTGGAGAGGCGCAGGTTCCTGGGTCTTAAGCCCGCATAGGGCGAATGCCGCCGTGCTCATCAGTTCAAAAAACACAAACATGTTGAATAGATCGCCGGTGAGAACAAAGCCATCCATGGCGGCCAGAAAAACCAGCATCAGCGGGTGATAGTGGTTCGCACCCGAATCGACAAAGCGCCAGGAAAAGACCAGCGCCAGAAATACAAGAAAGCCGGCCAGCGAGCTAAGTCCCGGCCGCAACAGGATCGACGACGAATGTAATGCCGAGCACCACCGAACCGCGGGGATACCAGTTTCCGAACCAATAGACCTGAGTCTGCTGTAGGGCGTGGCCGAGCAGTAGAAGTGATGAAATAAATGTCCCTGCGGCAAAGGCGATACAAAAGCTATCCGCCGCTGCCCGGCTCTAGCCATTTACGCAAGGCCGCCAAGCAGCCCCGCGCCGAGCAGGGGCAAGACGACAGGAAACGCTGGAAGTGGGCCGGTCATGCTCATCCGCGCATAGTGCGCAGGTCTGAAGGAGACACAGAACCGCTCTTCTCATAGGCCTTTACCGCCATTGCCAGCAGCAACGCCACCACAACAGCTTCTACAACCACGTCGGTAAGCATCAGCGCCTGCACCACGGGATCGACCGTCAACGTCCCTGGAGAAATATCCGCGAACACGGGGGCCGCACCTCCGGTACGATACCCAATGGCAAGCAGGAGCACGTAAGTGGAGCTCTGAAGAATCGCAAGACAAATCACCGAATGGATAAGATGACGGCTCGTGACCAGGCCATACAGGCCGCAAAAAAAGAGCCACGCTGCAACAAAATACGGTAATGAGTGCAGTATCGGGGGCATATCTCTACTCCTCGGGTACTTCTCCGGTGACAATCTCTTCGAGATACGTATAGATAACAAGTAGAAAAGCCGCGGTCACCTCAATTCCCACGCAAGCACTGATAACGGCAATATTCCCTGCTGAGAAAACATCGCCGGTTGTTCCCAGGGGTAGGATATTGGTCAGAAAGGGAAGTCCTATCAAAACCGGTATCACCCCGATCAGGGCATACGAGGAAGCGCCGGCGGCCTCCACGACTTCTACAGCAACATGAGACGTGATGCGTTTGAAGCCTTCGGTGTTGGCGGCGAGATAAACCAGCAGGGAAGCGGTGGCGAGAATAACGCCTCCCTGGAAGCCGCCGCCGGGAGTGAGCTGCCCATGCAGCCCAATGTAGAAGCCAAAAATTACGGTAATGAGCAATGCCGGCGAGAGGACTGCTCGTACTGCTTCGCTCAAAGGTGGCCGATCCTCCACTTTGCCAACGGAGGAGGTGGGCACATCCTTTTCCCTGCGCAGCAACATGGTGACCCCTATTGCTGCGGTAAATAGAATGAACTCCTCGCCCAGGGTGTCGAATCCGCGGTAGTCGTAGTTGATGGCGTTGACTGTGTCAGTGGCGTGGCGCTCATAGACGGCAAGTCTTGCGATCATATCTCCGTAGGGTCCGCGATATTGTCCCCACGGTGGCAGGTTCAGGGCTGCGTAGCAGTAGAGCGCCAGGAAGACAGGCCCAGCGACAAGAAAGATGCCGAGGCGGAGACGGTCAGTCATGCTCGCCGCCCTTTTGCCTGCTCAGTTTGCGATACTTCATCCGCGACAGAGCAAGCATGATCATGAGCGGCAGGGCAACAGCGCCCACGGTTATTTGCGAGAGCGCGACATCCGGAGCCTGAAAGAAAAAGAACATCAGACCTGTTATCAGGCCGTAGAAGCCTAACGCGATCACCTGCTCAATCACGTTCTGCGTACGCACTACCATGAATCCTGCGATTGCGAGCAAGATCAAAATGCCGGCTCCGCACCAGATCACTGGTCTCTCCCGCTGCGGATAAACTCGATTGGATCGTCGTCCCGCGGCTGCCAGTGTCCAAGTTCGCGGGCGCGAAAGGCGCGCGCGGTGGCATGGGCCACGACAGAGTTGATCGCCAGCAAAACCAGGCAGATCAGCAGCGTCTTCCATCCGGCCTGGCCGTTTCCGGTTTGCAGAAATACAGCGGCCGTCAGGAAAACCGTCGCTCCCCACACGGGTAACGCAAGATAGTGGAGCGCCTGTATCGGATCCCGCATGCGCCACATTCCGAGCACCCCAAGCCAGCACGAGATCACGAACGACCCCAGTAGTACATCGAGCAGAATGGTCACAGATGCTTCTCCAGAAACCGGGCGAACACCAACCCCCCGCCGAACGACATGATTGCCAGCGCGAGCGGCAGATCGATGAAGGAGAAGCGGCCATTGCCGACGGTGAACAGGATCATGGCCAGCGTAACCATCACGCTGGTCATTTCCAGTCCCACCAGCCGGCGCTCGGGCGAACCGCGAAGACACATGTCCGCGCAGGGCAGGAGGGTGGCGCATACAACCACTCCGGCAAGCAGCCAGATATTCACGACTGGGCTCCCAGGGCCCGGACCATCTTGGGTACCGGGGCGCGTTCGAGTTGGTGAACTAGCATCCTGCTCGACTTCGGATCGATGCCGAGCACAATGGAATTAGGGGTCGCTGTCATGTATATAGTGGCCAGAACCCCGCGGCCCAGAATCGCGGGGTCGCGTCTGCTGCATTCGAAACCGCAGACTCGGTAGTAACTGCCGGCGGGACGAAGATGCAAAAGATCTCTGAGCAGAACCAGGGTCACCATCCCGGTGTCGCACACCATATACCAGGGAATCCGCCAGCCCTGGGCAACATCTTTCCAATGCAATTGGATAGCGTTTGCCTGCGCCCTGTGAACCAGGAGCAGGAAAAGTGTGGCGAGCACCACCACTGCGGCTCCCACAATCATCTCGTCCAGATGGGTGGTCGCCACCAGCCAGACCCATCCTATGGCGAGACTAACCGCCAGGACGGCGGCCACGCCAAAAGGAGAAATCCCATTTTTCCGCGCACCACGACTCATACGTACGGACCGTACATCAAGGATGTGGATGCTCCGCAGCTCTGCTTTGTCGCCCGTGATCTGTGGTTTGCCAAAATCTATTTACTTGGTATTCGGCCCTGGAGGAAGTCCTTGGAAAGGTCATGAGAGCGTCGTGCAACTCTGTCGTGCATGCGGCCCTCGCCAGTTTCGGAAGTGCCTTTACGATCTGCTTTTCGGCAGAGTAAAGGTCCTTCAACTCATCGACCAGTAGCTCCTGTAACGTCTCAACACTCATGACTCCTCAATGGTTTCTGAATAGATCTTTCTTTTGATTGAGAAGCCGCGGACGGTTGCCCGTGGTATTACCGATAGGGATGACTTCTAGCCTAGGCGCGTTGCTTCCATCACTGCATAGGGCGCCGGGCATCTAACAGCCCGTTCGCCACGTCCGGAGAGTGCATCCTACTGGAAGTACGCGAAGAAGCACGAGAACAGACCAGGAGGAAGTTGTCATCGGTGCTTCTGCCGGCGGCCTTGCGGCGATAAGTAGGATCTTAAGGGCCATGCCGCGCAATGTGGAGGCGGCAATCCTGATCGTCTTGCACACAGCGAATCGAGCACGAAGCTTCTTACCGGAAATCTTCCAACGGGCAGGCGAACTCCCCGTGTGCCATCCTGCGGATGGGGAGGCTATCGAACGGGGACGAGTGTACATCGCTCCCCCGGGGTCCCACATGATTGTCGAGGGTGGCATCGTGCGCGTTGTGCAGGGGCCGCGTGAGAGCCTCAACGGCGGCCCGCCGAGTATGACCTTGGGCTACTTCCTTATGGTGTCACCCGGTTGGATCGACACAATGAAGATGCATCTGCTGGAAGGTAGAGCAGTCGCGGCGACGGATACGTTTCCCGGAGAAGCCGTCGTCAACGAGAGGTTTGTGAAGGATTTCTTCCAGGGGCAAGATCCGCTGGGAAAGACCTTTGAGAAGTCAGGCGGCGGTGCGCAGATGATGCGGTGCCGCGTGGTTGGTGTGGTGGCCGATGCTCCCTACCGGTATCTCCGGGAGCAGATCCTTCCCGCAGCCTTTGTGCCGTATCGCGAGCTGGATGACAAGGGCATCGTCGGGAAGGAATCGAATGGAACTTTCGTAATTAGAACAACGGGGTTGGACCCTATGGCTATGGCTGCAGCGATGCGGCGCAAGGTAGCTGCCGCCGGGGCCGGGTTCCGCGTGAGTGACGTTGCGACGCAGCAAGAGCTGATCGATAACCAGACGGTACGGGAGCGGCTGCTGGCGATGCTGGGAGCGTTCTTTGCCGGAGTTGCGCTGCTGCTGGCGGCGGTGGGGCTGTACGGAGTCCTGCACTACTCGGTGATGCAGCGAGAACGGGAAATCGGGGTGCGGATTGCCTTGGGCGCAACGGCGGGGAATATCGCGAAGATTGTCAGTTCACGGGTATTTGCAATGGTGCTGCTGGGCGCGGCGGTAGGGTTGACGCTGGGCCTTGCGTCGGAGCGTTTTGTGGCGTCCCTGCTATATGGGGTAAAAGCCACCGAGATGCCGATGATAACTTTGCCCGCGGTGGTATTGCTCTTCGCGGTGGCTCTCGCAGCGGCGCCGGCGGTGATGCGGGCGATTCGGATCGATCCGTCGGTGATGTTAAGAAGAGAGTAGATGGGACTCTGTCCCTCACTGCGCGCGTAAAATCTCGGTGGGGTCTGTGCGCAACGCGCGAAGCACGGCGGGCAGTGTGGCGACGAGCGCGGTGAGCAGCATGGCACACGCCGGTAGCGCGATCATATCCGCATCGGTTGCTTTCGCTTGGTAGAAAAGCGACTCGACATAGCGCGCCGCGCCGAATCCGAGCGCGACGCCCGCGCAACTTCCGAGCGCGATCATCAGGAAGACATCGAGAGTCACAATGCGCACGATGCCCGCCCGGGTCGAGCCAATCGCCATGCGGATACCGATCTCGCGGCGGCGCTGGAGGACGGAGTAGTTGAGCACAGCGTAGAGCCCGACGCCGGCCAGGAGCAGTGCGACGGCGGCAAAGAAGGCGGCGAGCGTGGCGATCAGGCGTTCGCGAATGGTCTGATCGCGGACCAGATCGAGCTGCGTGGTGACGTTCGATACGCGAAGGCCGTTGTGGCGCTGCGCGATGAGTCGGCGGAGGAAGTCGGCAAGTGCGAGCGGGTTCTTGGCCTCAGTGTGAATGGCGAAGGTGGCAAAGTTGACGGCCCTGGGGGCCGATTTCTCGTCGACTGCGTTGAAGGGGACGTAGAAGATGGCGCTGTTGGGCTCGCGCAAGTCGTGGTCGGGGACGTCGGGGGTGACGCCGACGATCTTGTTGAGGGGTTGATTGGCGCCGCGTTCAAAGGTGCGGCCGATGGGGTCCTGGCCGCGTAAGAAGGTCTTGACAAAAGTCTCGTTGACGATGGCGGCTCCCGGCGAGGTGTCTTCAGAGCGAAAGTCGTGTCCCGAAACCAGGCGAATCTTCATTGTCGAGAGCCAGCCAGGGGAAACGTTCAGGAAAAAGGCGGAGATCGGACTGGGAGGCGCGCCGTTGATGGAGATGTCGCTGTTGATTCTGATGCGTCCAAGAAGAGGCCAGCCCGAGATGGCGACCGAGTTGACTCCCGGGGCGTCACGGAGCGCCTCGGCAGTTTGATCCCAGACGACGGGGAGCTGGCCTTTGCCGGCAACGGTTTCTAGCAGGAGCAGACGGTCGGTGGAGAAGCCGAGGGGGCGGTTCTGCAGGCGCTGGAACGACGCTACGAAGAGCGAGGACAGAAAGAGGACGAGGAAACAGAAAGCCACCTGAAGAGCGATGGCTCCACGCATGAGACGGCGAGGCGAGTGCGGATCTTCACCACCTTTGAGCGCAGCAACGGGCCTGACGGCAGAGGCGCGGAGAGCAGGAAGCAAACCAAGCAGGAGAACGACCAGGATAATGAGCGCGAAGCCAAAGAGAAGTACACGCCAATCGGCGGGAAGGGCGAGGCGCGCAGGGTTGTCGGGCGGGTTGACGAGGCTGAGCACGAAGGGTGCGGACCACGCCGCAAAGAATGCGCCAAGGACGGAAGCCAGGACAGCGAGCAGCGCGCTCTGCGTCAGGATGAGCTGGACAAGGCGTCGACGGCCGGCGCCGATCGAGACTCTTAGAGCCATCTCCTGGGCGCGGGCGGCAGCCTGGGCGGTCATCATGTTGGCGACGTTGACGCAGGCGATGAGCAAGACGAGAGCGACCAGGAGACCGAGGACCCCGAGTAATCGGCGATAGTCCTTCTGCAGGTCGGAGATGCCGGCGCCGGCGGCATTGAAGACAAGCTTCTGATTCACAAAGCGCTCGATGGATGCCTTCGTCTCGCCGCGGAAGCACGTGGAGCAACCGCTTCCGAAGGCCCGGTTGACGGCGGAGAGGTGTTGCCGGATCGGCTCGAGGGCGGTGGGTGGGTTGATGCCGGGTTTCAACATGAGGAAAATGTGGTGCCAGCCCATTCTGTCCTGGGTGGCGAAGCTGTTCATGTTAAGAGGCAGAAAGATGTCGGTGACAGTTCCTTTTTCGGTGCCAGTGAAATCGCGAGGGCCGACACCGATGATTTCGAAGTTCTGGTCGCTGATGTGGAGCGAGCGGCCGAGGACGTGGGGATCGCGGCCGAAGCGATGATTCCAATAGTCCCAGGAGAGGACCGCATAGGGACTGGCGCCGGGGGCGCGGTCGTCGGCGGGATAGAGCAGGCGGCCGAGCGCGGGCTCAAGGCCGAAGACCGGGAACATGTTGCCGGAGACATAAGCGACATGGGCCTTCTCCACGTCATCGGTGGACCAGGTGATGTCCGTGCGGTCGGTGTCGCTGATGGCGATAAGGTCGGCCTTATCCTTGGCGGCATCGCGCATGAGGTTGAAGTCCGGCGTGGCCCAGTGGTCGTCCTCGGCAGGCTTGCCGTCGAAGCCGGTCTCCCTGTGGGAAAGGATGTAAAGGCGATCGGCGTGAGTGATGGGCAACGGTTGCCAAAGCAGGGCGTCGATCAGCCGGAAGGCGGCCACACAGGAGCCGATGCCGAGTGCGAGGGAAAGCACAGCAGCCACGGACGCGACCTTGTTGCGGCAGAGCTGCCGCCAGCCGAAAATCGTATCGGCGAGGAGAGACTCGAGCCACCCGGCAGCCCGAATGCTGTGGCTTGCCTCGCGCTGGCGCAGGATCGAACCGAAGGTGCGGCGCGCTTCGTCAGGATCGCGTCCCGAGGCAATCGCTTCTTCAAGGTGCGACTGCAACTCTTCATCGATCTCGCGGTTCAGACGCTCCCTGTGCAAGGCATTCGAAATACGCGACCACACGGACACATCAGGCCTCCCTGAGAACCCGGTTGATTGCCAGGCTGACTGACTGCCAGCGCGACTCTTCCGCGCCCAGTTGTTTTTTGCCCGCGGCGGTCAGTTCGTAAATCCGGGCGCGGCGACCGGTCTCTTTCTTGATCCACTCCGCCCGAATCCAGCCCGCTTCCTCCATCCGGTACAGTGCGGGGTAGAGCGAGCCCTCCTCTGCGCGTAGCACTTCGCCGGATGTACTGGCGATGGCAGCCATGATGGCGTATCCGTGAAGCCGCGGGCGCCGCGACAGAATTTTCAGCACCAGCAAATCGAGCGAGCCCTGTAGTGAGTCGGTTCTGGCCATACTTAGATGTCTTTATATAGACACCTAAGTATATCGTCAAGTCCCCGCTCAGCTTTGCCGGATACACGGATTTCCCCCAAAGCCGAATGCCCGTCTTCAGCTTCGGTTGAAGGTATCGCCAACCATACGGAGACGAGACGCTCTGACTCGGATTGGCGCTACTGGTACGCGCCCTGCTTTCTCCTGGCACACCTATGTGGACGCAAAGAACCTGCTTGGAAGGTTTGTCGAAATCAGGCGGTGCTTCTTTTGCGTGGCTTTCTCCCGCTACGTACGTTTTTAATCCAGCTGTAGATGGATAACCCACTGCCCGCGAAGCATAGCAAGATAAATCCAGCCATGGTCAACCGGAATCCATTAGAGTTAGCCACTTCTAAGATATGTCTCCCGTATTTGATCGCGAGCAAGCTAAGAACGGCGAAACGCAATCCACGAGCGAAGAGGTTTACGGCACAGATCCGGAGGCGCGAGAAATCCAGGGCGGCCGCGGCTGCAATCACCATGGTGAAGGGAAACGGGGGCGGGGCAATGCAAGCCAGGAAGACAGCCTTGCTGCCATGCGCGTCGATCATCCTATGCAGTCTGGCGAATCTCTTTTCCCCCGCCATCTTCTTGATGCCCTCCTCCCCAAGCTTGTGCGCGACCAGAGCGAGGGCAAAGACGCCGATGGTCGAGCCCAGTGCCGCCGCTAGCACATACCACGGCCATCCCTGATGATTGCGCGCCACAAGAGTGACCACCAGCAGATCATTGCCGAAGGGAAGGAACAGGAAAGAGGAGTCGAGAACTCCCATGAACACGGGGCCAAAATATCCGAGATGCAGCAGAAAGGCGAGGACGGGGACAATGAATTTGATCAACGTGAATGTTCGATTCGTTAGGGCAATTTAGGGGTAACGATAAGATAATTGGAGTAGAAAAAGAAGCCGCTCCCCTTCCAATAGAAGCGGCCCGGCGGGGGTCACTGCCTACTGGGTGCGTTTCTCACGCTATCGATAGCTTGCTGGCCCGCGTCCTTTGCGTCTCCCACTTTATTGTGAACGGCTCCCTTTGCCTGGTCAACCTTGCCTTCGGCTTCAAGCTTTTTGTCGCCAGTGACGTGCCCTGCAACTTCCTTGGTCTTGCCCACAACCTTGTCCGCTCCGCCTTTTACGTGTTCCTTGTTCATAAAGCACCTCTGCGCTCTTGAGATGCAGTCCAGTCACCACGAGGATAGGTGCCGTCAGTCAATCCCTCGAGGGCCTACGTACCAATTCCCGTTACCCACAACCAGTTGCCCATGGGTGGCTTATGGGTGTACGGGGACGGCCGCTCGATTGGCTAATGTTAGCGGTGGTGCGGGGGCCCGGCCAAAGAGCGTAAACCGAGCGCAAGCTGTCTGCTCTCTGACCTCCCAATCGTTGCCTTGCGGCCGAAACATCAGCTTCACCACACAAATAATCGTGCGGGCGGCAGCTTCCATCGGATAAATAACTCGATGCCGATGGCCGGACTGGTCTTCTGGCTTTCGTCAAGCAGGCCGCACTCCAACTGGCATCTCACCAGCGCCGTAGGACATCACACCCATCGCCAGGAGGCGATATGGTTGAAGCGAAGTGTGAGGTTAAAGAGAGCTTGGAAGTAAACGCTAGAAACGCAGTTGCCTACGAAAAGGAGCTGGAAACTACACTCCCCGACCCACAGGTACGTAAAGACGCTCTGGAGGACGTCGAACTGGCGAGTCTTAATCTGAGGGATCACGTGGCAAACTGCGAAGTATGCCGGCAGCACTCGTAACATCAGGCCCCGGAATATTTTCTCGACCAGCGCCCCCGCAGCTAACGGGAAGAATTAGGCGGCAATATGCCGGAAAGGGTAGGCACTCCCGGCCGCGGGAGAGATTTTTCGACAGATACTCGCAACCGCTGTTCAGACCTGGCCACAAGTGACAGCTCTGCGGGAAAAGGCTCGCTCGGTCTCGAAACACTGAGAGTCGAGAAGCTCGACTTACTGGACCCTTAGGACGTTGCGGACACGCTCCAACTTACGTTTGACATTCTTGTGAATAACGCCGGCGTTGGCGAGGGCGGCCTTATGTCGGAAATCACCATTGCAATGTCTTCGCATGGCATTAGCACTTCACTTCCGCCTGGGTATACAAACATCGCGCCCTCGAATGCGCCGCGACGATCTTTCGGAACTACGAAATTATCTCCAGTCGTGGCAGTGCGTGTTGCCGAAAGCAAACCTGCGGCAGCAAGCGGAGTAGTAACAATTGCAAGACGAATGTCTCGTGATGCAGCGGTTAGAGGAGGTACGGCACCAGCGCAGCGGTCTGATGAGCATAAGCGGCATACGCCTCGCCGAATTGGGAACGCATCCATTGTTCCTCCAAGCGGAGCTTGATCCAGAACCCTAGGAAGAAGAGAACCAAAACAATAAGCCCACGCACTTGCGAGAGGGCAATCGCCGTGCCAAGGAGCCCCGTTAGAACCCCGGTGTAGATGGGGTGGCGGACCATGGCATAGGGACCTGTGGTGACCAGCTCGTGGCCCTCCTTTATGGTGACAGAGCGGCTCCAGTTGCTTCCGAGGTACCCGCGCGCCCAGACCGCGAACAGAAGGCCGGCGACGGTGACGGCTGCTCCTAACCAGAAGGGCCAAAAGCCCACCGGCCAGAGCTGAAGGTAAAGCCAGGGCAGCGGGATGCGAGTGGTAGAGAGGAGGACGATCGCGATCAGGAAGATGAACGCGCGCAGGATGCGCGAGGCAGCCGGCTCGAGGCGCTGGGTGGTTTTGGTATGAGCGGCTCTGATCTGCCAGTAGAGAAAAAAGCAAATCCAGACCACAGGAAAGAAAGATTTGTAGAACCAGAGCATTCAGAACCTCCGGGGCAAAGGAGTTTACGCAGGTGAGCGAGGGCAAGTTCCAGGGCACGCGACATCTCGCCGCCTTACGCCGATCAAACGTGCATCCCATCGTTCGACTCCCGGTTTGTCGGCTGTTCGGAAGCAATTGCTATTTTGTCCCGGTCCATGCCAAATCGCCAAACGCTCATCGACAAACGGGGTCACTCACTTCCAGCAGGTAAGAGTGTGGGCGATCGCGAAAAACAGCGGATCAGCTTTCCCTATACCTCTCAGCGTCGTTAAAGGAGCGCGCCAAGCCTCTAGCGGATTTCGTTTTGGATGCACGCAGTCCAGCCTTGCTGAAAACCTGATACCTTTTCTAATGATCGCTGGGGAATGATAGGGCGCCTTCCTGCCCCTTCATCCTCTACCACGGCGAGATAGGTCTTTACAAACCAGCGCTTTGTGGGACTGAAAATTATGACGGCTCAGCCGGAGTTAGTGGAGCAACTGTTCGAGGCTGCATTGGCGCGCGAGCCAGGCGAGCGAGGCGCGTTCTTAGACCGGGTCTGCAGCCACGATCCGGAGCTGAGGAACACGGTCGAAGCGTTGTTGGCCGAGGATGCAAACGCCGGCAGCTTTCTTGAGCACCCTCCATTTGAGTTTCTTGACGACGGGGAGATGTGCGCGCACCTCGCTACCACCGGTCCCCTCGACCTGGATCAAATTGATTTAGCGCCGCCAGGAAGCCGGCTGGCCCCCAATCAAATCCTGATTGATCGCTTCGTCATCGTGCGCTTTATCGCCAAAGGAGGGATGGGCGAGGTCTACGAGGCAGCGGACTGCCTCTTACAAGGCGCCAAGGTGGCCGTTAAGACGATCCTGCCTCAAATCGCCCGCGATCCGGACTTGCAGCAACGTTTCGAATCGGAAGTATTGCTTGCCAGGCGAGTCAATCACTCAAATCTCTGCCCCATTTATGACATCTTTCATTGTCACCAGCCGCCGCCAAGCTTCCTGTTCTTAACCATGAAGCTGCTGACGGGCGAAACCCTCGCAGCGCGGCTGCGGAGGACTGCGTCGATACCGATCACGGAAGGTTTCGCCATCGTCAAGCAGATGGCCGCCGGGCTGGCCGCTATCCATGCCGCCGGCATCGTTCACGGGGATATCAAGCCCAACAACATCATGCTCGATGGTGCTGGTTTGGATGTGCGCCTCTGCATTACAGACTTTGGCCTCGCTCGCGCCTATACGGGGGAAACCTCCCTTTCAGGTAACGAATTGGCGGGAGGAACCCCGGCGTATATGGCTCCCGAAATACTTCGCGGACTTGAGCGCTCGCAAGCCAGCGATCTGTTTGCTTTGGGGGTCGTTCTGCACCAGGTTTTTACCGGGGAGAAACCCCTTCAAACGCCCGACAAATCCTCTGTCGTCGTCAGCCCGCAATTGAACACCTCACGCATACCATCATTTTGCGTCAAGCTGGTGACCGAGTGCCTCGATCGCGACCCGCAGCGGAGATGCCAGGCTTTTGCGCGCGCACTCGGCTCTTCCCAAATCATGTACTGAACTCGAGAAACCTCCCCTAGGCCGGCTTACTGCTTCTGCGCGCCGAGCGCCCATCAAGGCCAGCTCGAACTTAGTTATCTCGCGATCTTCACAATCCGGGCACCTTCTGAGCCGAAAATACCGCCGGCGCGAGCCGGCAGCCGGACTTCGCCGCTTAAACTTCTTACAATCAATCAGTTGCGAGGTCTTTAATGGTCTCGTCCCGGACCTCCGAAGCATGTCCAGTAAACACACTTGTTGTAACGGCAACGGCCGGGGGTGCACTTCTGTATATGGGCTTCCCGACGGCCAGAAATGGGTTTGGGATTGTGGCATTGGCTTGGGTTACGATGGTGCCTTATAAAATTCCGGTCAAAACCGTCTGGAGTCCGGCGACAGACGTACCGAAGAAAGAACGCCACCCTGAAATCTAGTCAGGGTACCGCGGAGGTAGCCAAGAGCGGTTTGAATAAAAGTTCTGATCCTCTGATTCAGAAGATCGGCAAATACGTCGTGGTTGACGTTATCGGCTCGGGCGGGATGGGAATCGTCTATCGCGCCCATGACGCTGCGTTGAATCGAACCGTAGCTATCAAGATGCTCAAGCGGGTGGGTGCGGCCGACGAAAAGAGTGCCTTGCTGGAGCAATTTTTCGCCCGCGAATTACGCGCGACCGCGAGCCTGCAACACAAAAACATAGTCACCGTCTACGAAAGCGGAGAGCACGACGGAAACCCGTACCTTGTTATGGAGTGCCTCGACGGTGAGCCCGTATCGCGAATCATCAGCGAGCGCCGCCCCATGCCGATCGTGGACAAGCTGGAATTGCTGGTGCAGGTATGCGATGGGCTGCAACATGCTCACGATCGAAAACCCCAGGTCATCCATCGCGACATAAAACCGGCAAACGTGATCCTCTCCAAGGATGGCACGGCGAAGATCGTTGATTTCGGCATCGCCCGGGTGGTCGGAGTCGAAACCTCCACTCTGCAAACCGGCCAATTGTTGGGCAGCTTGCCTTACCTATCGCCCGAGCAAATCAATTCCATGCCGATCGATTCCCGCACCGATATCTTTTCTGCGGGCGTAATGATGTACGAACTTCTTACCTACACCCTGCCTTTCAAGGCGAACGAGCCGGCAGCGGTTTTTGTAAAAATACTCCGCGAGGAACCCCCGCCCCTGTCGAAGTACCTGGGCGAAGTTCCCCCCGAACTCCAGGCATGCCTGAACCGGGCGCTGGCCAAAAAGACGCACGAACGTTATCAAGCGGCGGAGGAATTTGGCTTCGACCTGCTGCAGATACAAAAGAAAATCAAGCAAGGAATGGCCGCCGATTTCATGCAGAGAGCCGAATCGGCCATGCAGCGCGGCGACCTCGAACGAGTCAAGCTCCACCTGCAGGAGATCCTTCGTCTGGATCGCCATCACGACCAGGCCAACCGGCTGTTGGCAGAAGTGCGTAAGGCGATTCAAGAGCAACAGCGCTCCGCGCAAATCGTTCAAATGCGGTCGCAGGCCCAGGTGGCGCTGGCCGGTCAGCAATATGAAGAGGCACTTGGCTGCGCAGAACAAGCCGTGCAACTGGATCCTGCCGACCAGGTTTCGGTTGCGCTGCGGGAAGAGATCCAGAAGGCTATCTCGCTGGGTAAGGCCGTTCGCGATTCGCTCCGCCGCGCCGAGTCGGCGCTCTATGCCGGAGACTTCGATGAGGGGAGAGAGGCTGTGGACGCGGCTCTTCGCCTCGACACCCATAGCGCCGAAGCACGAGCCCTGGCGGAGATTATCGACAAAGAATTGTCGGAGCGATCACGCAGGTTGCAGGTACAAGGCCTCGTGGATAGCGCGCGGCAGGGAATTGCCCAGCGCCTCTTTGGGGAGGCGATTGAGTCATTGCGCAAGGCCGAGCAGTTGGATCCGGGTGATTCCAATGTTCGTGAACTGCTGCAATGGGCTAGCCGAGGCCAGGATCAGGAGCAGCGTCGTAAGGATCTGCTTGATCTGACAGATCAGATTCATGATGCGCTACGGGCGGAAGATTTTTCCTCTGCTTACACCATTTGTGAAGTTGGGCTGGGAAGCTACCCCAACGAACCAACCTTACAACGCTTGAAATCGATTGCGGAGAAGCAGAGAGATATTGCCGAGCGGCGAAGGTTTGTCCAGGACCAGAGCCTCGCGGCGAAAGAATCGCTGGATCGGGCCGACTTCGGCTCAGCCATCAGGCTACTCGAAGCCGCCCTGCAAAAGCTTCCCGCGGAGCCGAATCTGGAGGCTCTATTAGCGCTGGCACGGACTGAGTCGGAGCAACAGTCCGTGGACCGGCAATCGCAAGCCGTGCAGGAAGCTGCAGAGCGCGCCCTGCTTCAGAACCAGGCGGCGCAACGCCAGGCGGAAACGCTGCGCCAGGCCCTGGATGAACGGGCGGAACTGGAGTATCTGGAGGATCTTGCGTTGCAACTGCGGCGCATGCTGATGGCCGTCGAGTTTGACGAGACGGCCCGTCGATCATTCGATCCGATATTGGAGCAAGTGCGCGCGCGCCAGTTGGCTAAGGAGCAGGTGTCGGCGGAATTGCAGGACTTGCGGAAAAGCGTCGCGGATTCTTTCGACCCCGGCTCGAGGGCGCGCGCGAAGACACGGCTGCAGGAGGTCCAGGCCGAATTTTCGCATGAAAGAAAGGTTCGCGACGCCTGCGAAGAAGTGGCGCGAGCCCTGGATGCACGCGGCGAGGAACATGAACGAATCCTTTCTGAGCTGAGCAAAATAGCCGAGGCGGTAAAGCACGTTCCGCTCAGTGAATCGACGGGTCTGCTCGGCCGCGTAACGCGCCTATCGTCGAACTTTTCGATGGAGCCGCAGGTTGGCGCACTGATTCAGCAGATCGAGTACGAATTGAATCGCCGCCTTGCCCAACGGCACGCCCTGATTGAGGAACTGGCGCAACTGGAGCGTGCTTCCGCCCAGGCTCGGTCGATCAGCGGGCTATCCCAGTTGGTCAGCAATGCGCACTCGGTCGCATCGGCCGCCGCGGGGGAGCCGGACGTCATGGCTGCTCTCGATCAGGTGAAGACGGTGGCCGAGGCTCGCCGCCAGACAATCTCCCGCCTGCTGGCTGAAATCAATCAGATCGCGGACCGCGCCCTGGTGGCCCTGGGCGTTGAGCAAGCGGAGCAGTTGTTCGCGGAGGCGCAGCAGCGCGCCTCCGCTCACCCCGAGCTCGATGACCTTCAGGAAACCATTGGCCGCGTTTCCGCGCAGGTCCATGGGCGCCGTATCGAACATGACCTGGTTTGCGAGGAACTAAGTTCACTGAGCGCGTCAATTGGCCAGGCGCTTACGCCGGCCGATCTGGACCTTATCCGGAGCCGCGCGCTGCAGGTAAGAGACAAGTACGCTGCGGATCAGGAAATTGCGGCTCTTTTCGCCCAGGTAGAAACGGATGTTCGCGCCGCGCGGGCAAATCTATTGCAAATCGAGCTGCGCCGCTTGTCGCAGGATCTGGCGGTCGAGCCTTCCAACCTGCAGCTGGCAACGACCGACTCCGCGTCACTGGTAAAGAAGCTGCAGGAGTTGGTGAAGACTTACCCCGAGAGCACGGAACTCCGCGGGATGCTGCTAAGGGCGGAAGACAACCTTGAGCGCGCGCAACGAGTGCGCAATGAGGCCGCGGCCCGCGCTTCTGCCATCGATCTTGAGGTCAAGGCCTATACCCGTCTACTGGAAACGCACCAGGGCGCCAGGGCGTTGAACGCCCTTGAAGAAGCAGCCGCAAAGTATCCCGAGAGCACGCAGTTGCAGTCTCTGCTGGTGCAGTGCAAAGAGCAGTTCGAGGCAGAGGAGGAGATCAGGCGTCAAGCCAGCGCTCAGAGAGCGGCCATGCAGGCTGCGATCGACAAAGGCGAGAATCTTCTCCGCAACCGTCACTATGTTGAAGCCGCCGCGCTGCTCGAGGTCGCCTGCCAGCAATGGCCGGGGGAAAAGCAGCTTGAGAAATTGTTGGCGACCGCAAGGAGATCGGCACAAAAAGCAAATGACCGGCAAGCGGCGGAGCAAGAGAAGATCAGGCGGCGTGTGCTCCAGGCTGCGACGCGCCCAGCTCCGGCGCCTCGCAAACGGCTCCTCGTGCCGGCAATCGTCGTGTGCGTGCTGCTGGCGATCGTTGGTTTCCTGATCAGGTTTCTAACCCGGCCTCACGTCTCTGTCCTCACTGTGCAGAGCACTCCCTCCGGCGCTGAGATCGAGGTAGATGGACGAAAGTGCGTTACTCCCAACTGCAGCTTTAAGCTCTCGCCGGGAGCCAGCTATAACGTCAAAGCCGGTCTCAAAGGTTACGTCTCCAGTAGCCAATCGGTTTCGCTTACGAACGACCAGACAATTTCTTTTGAGCTTGCCCAGGAGATGCCTCCTCCCCCTCCCGTAGTTCTTCCGCCTGCTGCGCCCATGCAAACGCCCGTGACCGCCCGGCTCATTCTCAAGGGAGTGCATCCCGGTGACCAGCTGTTTGTGGACGATGTTCGTCTGGCTGCGAGTGGACCGCCGGGTACCTGGGAGCTGGCGCCGGGTTCTCATCGCCTACGGCTTATGGCCGGAAATCAAGAGCTGGTCGCAGACACTCGTTCCTTCAAGGCAAACGCAACCGTTGTCCTCAACCGTGCAGACTTCAAGCAGCCGGCTCCGGCAACGTCTGAAGAGCAGCTTGCCTGGAACCGTATCAACAGCACAGGCGACCCTGCTGCGGTGGAGGAATTTGTTCGCCGTTATCCGAATTCTTCCTTCCGGGCGCAGGCGGAATCGAAGCTTGAAGCGCTCAATTGGGCGAAGGCAAGCAGCAGTGGCGGTCTTCACGGCTATCAGGAATATGTGGCCAGGTACACCTCTCCACCGGGTCCTCATCTGCAGGCTGCTATGGCGGAGATTGCGCGTCTCCAGTGGGACGCTATCCAGAGCACGACCGATCCTATTCCAGTGAAGAAGTTTCTGGAGCAAAATCCCAGTGGCCCGTATCACGACCGCGCCCTGGCTTTGCTGGACGATCTTACCTGGCGCGAGGCACAGCGTAGGGGGGATAGCGCTAGTCTCAAGGGCTACCTGGGCGCCTATCCCTCAGGCAGACACAAGGATGAAGCGGCAACGCAGCTGGCGAGGCTGACTCCACCGCCCGCCCCGAAACCTGCGCCCCAGGCCACCCAGGCGCCTGCGCCAATCCCTCCTCCTCTTCCGGTTACACCAAAGCTCTCCGACAATAGCGAGGATGTAAATGCCATTCGTGCCGTTCTTGATGGATATAAATCCGCGTATGACACTAAGGACCTAGCCAGGCTCCAGGAGCTCTGGCCGGATATGAGTCCGAAACAGGTGAATGGGCTGCGTACAGCGTTCCACGATGCAGGCAAAGTCACATTGACCTACGCCATCACGAAAGGTCCAGAAGTAGCAGGGAACGTGGCCATGGTCACCTTTCAACAGCAAATCGTCACCAATGCAGCGGCAAAATCGCAGGTGACGATGACCTTGAAAAAAGACGCCAACAATTCCTGGCACATTACTTCAGTCCGCTAGCGCGACTTAGAACACGTAGGAGACGCCGATTAATGGCGAGGGCTTGAAGTGTAGACCCTCATCGTTCAATCGGAACAGGACATTGCCGGTAACCAGCAGCCTGGCAACCGGCCTCACCTTGGCTCCTAACGAGATGTTTGCCTGGTTGACAGTGGAGGTAAACGTGCTGACATTCGCGTGGGTGTTGCCCTTGTAATCCGTGAAGGTAGAGTTTTCTATACGCGCCGCATTCAAGAGCGAAGTCCCAATGTAGTCGGCGGAGAGACCGACCCACCGGCGTATCGAAGCGTCCGCACCCGCGGAGTAGGTAAATACATTCGGCAGCTGCGCTTTCGTCACTGGTTGTGAAGTGACCGTACCGGCCAGAATAGAATTGCCGTTCCCTTCAAATCCCGCGCTGGCGTGCGGAGAAACTCTGGCTGAATAAGAGTAAATAACGAACGGCCGTATGCCCCAGGTCCCTGATCCCAGGAATTTGTAGGCATCGCCAGTCGGAAGGCGAAGGTCCATGCCGACGGCGACTGCGGATTTTTCTTTTGAGTCACGCCACGCGACGTATTTACCACGAAGCCGCAAATCACCGACGCCCGTGGCGGAATCGCTATTCGTCAGAATCGCGTTGAACGGGCTGATATAGGTTTCACGCGGATTATCAGTAACCACCGCGAACATGTGATTCACCGGCGGCGGCTCAAAGTTGTAGATGTTGGCATTGGAGGTCATTCCCACACGCACGTCGACGATAGGAAGAGCGATCGATACATCCAGCTTGTCCGATAGGCCATAGGTGCCAACCAGGGTGACCTGGTGAACCTTGATGTCGATGCGGTTTTGCGTGGCAACGATGTCGTTGGTATAGATCGGCTCGCCGTTCATGCAAGGCGTACTTGGGATGGTCGCGCAGATCGTTGGCTCCGCCTCGTGCTGGAAAACGGCGCCGAACGATTTGAGATTGACACTGTCCGCCTTGTCGAAGTCGAAATATTCGTAGCTCGCGCCCACGAAAATCCTTCGCTTGCCGAGTGTTTCGGCCCGGTCGGCCAGCACGGGTCCGAAACTGGTCGCTTCCTGCATCACGCCGTTGGCGAAGATGAACCCGGACACTGGGGAGGCTAGCGGCACCTGGCTGAGCTCCACGCCGATCTCTGCATTGATGGGACCGAAGCTGTTGATGCTCGACGCCTGGAAATGAACCTCGTGGAATTTTGTAGCGGCTAATGGTCCACCATTATCCACGCCGACCAGGCCGCCAGGACCATACACCTGCGGGACAATGCAAACCAGGTCCGACGATCGTTTGGCGGCGGACCCCAGGATTTCCTGGGTGGGGCAGGGGCTCTGAGCCAGGGCGGCCGTGGACACAGAAAGTAGTAACAAACCGCAAAGCACCGTTGAACGCGCCATTTTTCATCTCTCCATGTGGATTGGGCCCCGGTTCACGACAAAATGTGCCAAACGGCTTTCGATCATCATGGTGAAGCGTAAGCGCATCCCGTAACGAAAATTGCGAGCTCAAATTCTCAACGAGTAGAAACATTCCACAATGCGGTCAAAGCGCTTTGACTACATCGTTTGGTAAACCCTGAGGTAGTGTTTTTGCGGGAACAGAAAACGTATTTCGATCCCGCGAATTCTTGAATGGCTTGGAGCCCGTGGGTGGTGTTGGGTGAAACCATAGCACATTAAGGCTCGCTGAACACCTGAAGAAAACCGGCGGAGATGCCGTAACAGGCTGCCATCGAGGGCAAGATTAACCCTCTCTTATCCGGCGGCCAAAAGGTAAACTGCACAACCTGGAGCCGATTTAGCGGCCCTGGAGGGTGGTGAGTCCTCTGTGTGGCGAGGCCATTGCCGGCCAGGCGGTGACAGCTATCTAAATGTAGGGAATCCAGGCAATGTCAAAGTAATCTCGCGCTGAGATTGACGGCCGAATAAAAGGCTCCTCCCGTCTAGTAACTGTCAGAATCGAAAGCTATTTCCGCAACGTAGCTTCCGTAGATGCAAGACCGCCCAGGAGCCGGATGAGTGGGTATCACACCTTCAGCAGTCAAAAGCCAGTTGGCAGACAACGCTACTGGTTTGCGCCTGAGGGTGCAGGCGATTAGTAAGGAGCTACTAACTGCACCGCAATATGTGCACAATCAAGGATTTCGCTATCCGGGAAGGGTGCTGTGCGCCAGCCCTGCCTTAGAACTTGCCTTTGAAGGCTTTTGCAGCCCGGTTCCAAACGGGGACAACATCCCCGTGGTGCTGGACTGGTCCCTGCTCGAAGAGGCATTTTCAGTCGACCCCGGACCTTCTATCGTGCAAATAGACCTGCTTGCGTCCGCCGTTTCAGGTGTTGGTTTGGCAGGCGTTTTACAACAAGCTCCAGCATTATCAGCTGTAGCTCTGCGATCGTTTCCAGCACGCTCCGGCGTCAATGAATTTCTCTGGACACGCGAGGAAGGGCCGGCCAAGCTCCAGAACCAGAACGAATTTACGCCCACCCTGGTGGTTAAGAATTCACTGACGCCTGCCAACCGCGTGCAATCTGCACGGACATAGTGCACCCCGTTGGATTCCACAAGACCACGTCACCTTATCGAGGCCTACTGTGGTTGCCGACAGAGAATGTCATATTCGGTTGAGGGCCTTCGGGATGGACGTCAGCAGTTGTTGGGAATTTTGCGTCAGTTACAGGGCACACTTCGATGTCTTGGGAGCAATTTATATTCACTATGGTCGTGGTGCGGGCGGTCGTTATCAATACGGGGTTACCTAAGGATCGGTTCGCTACTCTATTCTTTTTAGCCGCGGTGGGTGGGAGAGCAAAAAGTCGAGGTGAGTGAAGCCGAACAGTCACTGAACGTGTTCACCACCACGTGCAACGTCACGCGACATTATGATGTTCTAGTTCGATGGCGGAGCGTTGTTAGCTTTAAAGAGTGAAGCATTGGCATCTGTTTCGAAAAAAGAAAGAGGCGGCCATGTCGAAGACCGGGATAAGCATCACACGCAGAGCTTTGTTAAAGAACGCAGCACTGCCTGCAGCAGGCGCGGTTCTGCTTCCTCAAACAGGTTGGGCCCAGAAAGTCCGGAGGTACGCATCCAGGTTCGTACAGCCACTTCATCTGCCAGTCCTCTCGCAACCTGACCTGGCATTTGCATTTGTCGGAGACGTCGAGTCAGACCGATACAACTTGTCGCGAACCGGCAATGCCTGGACCGGGACAACAGCGCCGCCGGCGTGCGTGTCGACTTTCTTCCAGGGGCACAGCAGTCGAAGGTCTCGCTGGAGTCTCCCACTCTCCCCGTGCAACGAATACATCTTCGCTGGAAGAGTCGCTTTCCTGGCTGACGTTCTTGCTCTTGGCGACGCCTGGGAGAGAAGCTATGGCGATCTTGAGTGGCGGCCATTGCAGGCGGAACGTCCGTTGCCCTGGTACGCGATGCTCCACACGCAGGGAACAAACCGCCGGTATGGGCGTCAAGACGGGAGCCGCATCATTCGCCTTCTGGCAGGTGGACCCCTCCGGGATATCGCTCTGGCTCGACATACGAAATGGAGGCAACGGCGTGCAGCTGGGCAACCGTACGCTGCAAATGGCTACCATCGTGACCCACATTGGAGCTTCGGGAGAAAGCGCCTTCACTGCCACGCAGCGCTTGTGCCGTGCGATGGCGGAGGGAACGAAGATTCCCGGCAAACGGGGTGTCACTTCCGCTCGATGTGATTTACGGAAGCAACGACTGGTATTACGCCTACGGCAAAAACACGCCAGGACGGAATTCTGCGCGATGCAGACCTGGTAAGGTCTCTCGCGCCGGCAAACAGGGAACAAGCCGTTCACCGTCATTGACGATGGATATCAGGATCGATCTCGCTTCCCGAGCCTGCAAAAACTGGCCACAGAGATCCGCAGCCGTCAGGTCATCCCTGGGATCTGGATCCGGCCTTTACGCGCTCCGGCGAAAACCAGCAGCACGCTCCTGCTCCCGGCTGCCCGCTGGAGTGGGCCCTCCAGCGAGCAGGCCCCTTTGGCATACGATCCGACAATTCCAGATGCGCTCGAAGCCGCCGCGGCGGTGGCAACGGAAGCGTGCGAATGGGGCTTTGACCTCATCAAGCATGACTTCACCACCTTCGAACTGCTGGGCCAGTGGGGCAGTCAAATGGGAGCTTCCCCGAGCTCAGGGGAATTGGCATTTCAACGATCGCACGCTCACCAATGCTGAAATCGTAACCGCGTTGTATCGGCGTCTCCGTGCAAGCTGCGGAGAAGAGCGCGTCATCCTTGGCTGCAACACTGTCGGCCACCTGTCGGTTGGAATTTTCGATGCCTCTCGTACCGGGGACGACGTCAGCGGAAAAGAGTGGGAGAGGACGCGCCGCATCGGCGTCAACACGCTCGCCTTTCGCATGCCGCAGCACAAGACGTTCTACTCGCTCGATGCCGACTGTGTTCCCCTCACCCCAGACGTACCCTGGTCCATGAGCCGGCAATGGCTGGAGGCGGTAGCAAATAGCGGCAGCGTACTCCTGGTCTCACCCGACCCCAGGGCGATCGGCAAAGAGCAGCAAAACGCGTTGCGCGAAGCCTTTGAACGCTGCGTTCATAGGCCCAGCAGCGAACCCCTGGATTGGATAGAAACCCGTACGCCCCATGCCTGGCGCTCTTCAGTTAGACCGGACACCTACGACTGGATATTGGAAGAAGGAGAGAGTCCATTTCCTATCGGAATACAGCGCGGACCTGATTAAAGGATCGGAGAATGCGGCGCACAGTATGGGGACGGGCCACAGTGTTTTACGTTCGCCTATCCGGCACGAAAGGCCATACTGACATCCGCGAGAAGCTATATCGAGAAAATATCCGGGCCGGAAGAGTCCGTGAATCCGAGACTCGGAGGATCCGGGCACTGTAGCCAAGGCACAAACCTGTGACGGATTTGTCCGCTCTTTCTCCAACATCAGGAGCGCAGCCGACCGGCCGCTCACCGAACCTGGTGAGTTATAATCCCCCTGCCATCCGGAAGAAAGAGGTCTTGTGACCCATCCAACGCGCCGTGCTCTCTTGAAGTCTGGTCTCGCTGGTGTCGCCGCTCTCAACTCAAGTTTGCTGTGGAGCCAGGAAGAGCCGCCAATAAAGCGCAATGGTCGCATTCACCAATCGGTCTGCCGCTGGTGTTACAACGATATTTCCACCGACAAACTCTCCGCCTACGCGGCGCACATTGGCTTAAGCGGCGTGGACTTACTTAAGCCAGAGGAATATGAAATCCCCCGGCGCTATGGCCTGGTTTGTACCATGGCATTGATCCCTGGGGTAGAAATTCCAGACGGTTACAACCGTGTAGAGAATCACGCAGCACTGGAAGCAGGACTGCGGAAATACCTTCCGATAGCCGCCAAGGCCGGCATCAAGAGAACCATCACCGTCTCTGGAAATCGTAGGGGCATGAGCGATGAGGAAGGCCTCAAAAACACCATCCTGGGCCTGAACCGGGTAAAGAAAATCGGCGAGGACAACGGCATCATCATCTGCATGGAGCTTTTGAACAGCAAAGTAAATCACCACGACTATATGTGCGATCACACGGACTGGGGCGTGCGTGCCGTTCAGGAAGTAAATTCTCCCAATGTAAAACTGGTCTACGACATTTACCACATGCAGATTATGGAAGGCGATCTGATAGCCACCATCCAGCAAAACATCCAATGGATATCTCACTTTCACACCGGAGGAGTACCTGGGCGGCACGAACTGAACGATAAGCAGGAAGTCTGCTGGGACGGCGTAATGCGGGGAATTGCCGCCACCGGATTCGACGGGTATGTAGCGCATGAGTTCCTGCCCACGCAGGATCCCTACGTTTCGTTGCGCCAGGCGGCCGATTTATGTGATGTGTAGTGGCAATGTTAGAAACGCACCCGGCTCAGGTACTCATAGCTGAGCCGGGCGCTCTCCATGGGATCCTTTGGCTGGTCATGTTCGACAAAATAATGTTTGATGCCGGCCTGTTCCGAGTCGGCAAAGATCCGCTTCCAATCAATCACCCCGCTGCCCGCCTCGGTCATCAACGGAATTACGCTTTCCCCGTCAAACTTCCCTGAGTGCACCAGGGCCGGATCCGGCACGCTTTTCAAATCCTTCACGTGCACCAGCGGAAAACGGCCGGGATACTTGGCAAAATACTTCAACGGATCCCCGCCGCCGACGGTTATCCAACATAAATCCATCTCCATCTTCAATAACTTTGGGTCGGAGTTCTCCAGCAGAATGTCATAGGGCAGTTTTCCTCTGGCGTCCGGAACAAATTCGCTCCAGTGATTGTGATAGGTCAACTGGATCTGCGCTTGCGCGGCAATCTCTCCGGCATGGCTGAAAGCCTCGGCCGCCCGCTTGTATCCATCGGGCTGCTCGCGGTACTCCTTATCCACGCTGGGAATCACGATGTAGCGATGGCCGATGGTATGGCATCGATCCATGACCTCGCGGCCAGTGGTCGCGGATGTCCGGGAAAATAGAACGAACACGAGGGAGAGGACAAGCCCAGGCGATCCAACGTAGAGCGTACCTCTTTCGCCGGCCGGTCGGTGTAAAAGCCGAGTTCTATTTCCTTGTAGCCGATAGCCGCAATACGCGACATGATGCCGTCGAAGTCCTGGTTGAGCAGGTCTCGTACTGTGTAGAGCTGGATCCCAACCTTTTCGATTCTGTGCGGCTCCGCGGACCAACCGCGATGGCTGGCGGCCTACCGCCATGGCTGCAGTCATAAACTGGCGACGGTTCATCGTCTGCTCCTCATTTTTTACGGCGGTCGTGATGTCTCAGGGTCCTCAATCCAGGAGAACCAGTCCATCCTCCAGGACAGCTCTCTCTGTGTCAATGTTCGTGGTGCTCAGCCAAAGCCCGGCGCGCGCACTTTGGCTCTTTCATGGTTTACTAAGGGACATCTACCCGTGACTGTTGCCAAGACCAATCTCACCGCGCCTGCTGAACTGCGGCGCAATTCGCTCGGCCTTCCGGAACTGGTGTTCCAGGGCATCACCCACATAGCCCCTGCGGGCAACATCGTCTTCACCTTCCCCATCATTGCTCGCGAAGCTGGACCTGGCATGCCCATCTCGCTTCTGCTGACGACGATCGTGTGCTTTTTCATTGGGAATACAGTGGCGCAGTTTTCCAGGTACATGCCCTCGAGCGGCGGCTATTACTCTTTCGCCACCCGAGGGTTGGGAAGCCGCTGGGGCTTCCTGGCAACGTGGAGTTATCTGATCTACGACCTCTTAGGACCGGCCGCATCCAACGGCTTCCTTGGCTATGTGCTCTCAGAGACGCTGCGAACAGAATTCGGCGTAAACGTCCCATGGTGGCTGATGGCCCTGGCGGCGTTTGCTCTCACCTGGATGATGACTCATCATGGGGTCCGCCTGTCGATGCACACTACTGCAGTTCTCGGTTGCCTTGAACTGCTGATCATGCTCGCGCTTTCGATTACCTTCCTGGTCCATCCCGGCCCTGGTTCCAGCTATCTTGCCCCACTGAATCCCTCGTTGGCGCCGCATCACTTCGGCGGCATTCTCGCCGGAATGGTCTTCTCAGTGCTCGCGCTAAGCGGCTTCGAGGCTCCGGCGCCGCTTGCCCAGGAAAGCCGTCAACCAGCAAAGTTCATCGGCCGGGCCGTCACCCTGTCATTGGTGTTGATCGGCATCTTCTACATCTTTACCTCGTATGCGAGCGCGATCGGCTGGGGCACGGGCGACATGGCTGCCTTCGCCTCCAACCCCAACCCCTACTATGTTCTTGGCCACTCATTATGGGGGCGTGGATGGTGGCTCATCGTCTTCGCCGTCGTCAACAGCGCGATCGGGACCGACCTGGCCTGCACTAACGCCGCTTCCCGGGTGATGTACACGATGGGCCGCGCGGGCACACTGCCTGCCCGTTTCGGCAAGATCCATCCCATCCACCAGACACCAACGTTTGCCATTGCGTTTCTCCAGTTGTCCGGCATAGCAGCGGTGCTGCTCGTCGGCTTTCTATTGCAGCCCAAGGAAATCCTCGGTTTTCTCGGCACCATCGAAACGCTGGCCGTCATCATCCTCTATTCCATGGCGAACCTGGCCCTGACGATTTACGTCCGCCGGGAGCATCCCGGCGACTTCAACATAGGGCGTCATGAGGTCATCCCGTGGATCGGGACTGTGGCGCTTCTGCCAGTCCTCTTCGTGACCATTTATCCTGTCCCGGCGTGGCCCTACAACATCACTCCATATCTGTTCATCGTGTCGCTGACCTTAGGCATTGGCTACATGCAATGGTGCGAAGCACGTAATCCGGGAGTGCTGCGGCGGGGCGCAACCATGCTCGTCGGGCGACCCGATGACGCCAGGGGAGACGTGGACTGGGATAAACCCGTTCCCCCGCTAACATGATAATTTTGCTCACCAGGGAGGCTTTCAATGACGCAAGTGATCCGCTCGCCGAAACAGTACGATGTTTGCATCATAGGATCTGGCGCGGGGGGTGGGACCGCGGCTAAAGTGCTGACCGAGGGCGGACTGAGCGTTGTCATGTTAGAGGCGGGGCCGCCGCTGAACCCTAAGAAAGACTTCAAAGAGCACGTGTGGCCCTACCAGTTGCCACATCGGGGAGTTGGCATAGGCGGCCTCGGCGATGAATTCATGGCGCCGAACGGTTACTGGGAAATCGAAGGCGAGCCGTACACCACCGCTCCCGGCTCGGACTTTCATTGGTTCCGGTCGCGGATCGAAGGCGGCCGCACAAACCATTGGGGGCGCATCGCACTGCGCTTCGCGCCCGTGGATTTCAAGTCCCGCTCCACCGACGGCATGGGCGATGACTGGCCGATCACCTACGAGGATCTATCGCCTTACTATGACAAGGTCGAGTCATACATCGGCGTCTTCGGATCCAAGGAGAATATTCCCAGCGCGCCGGATGGAGTTTTTCTCCCCGCCCCACGGCCGCGCTGCACTGAGACGTTAATCAAGAAGGCTTGCGATCGCCTGAATATTCTTTGCGTTCCGGCCCGCTTGGCCATCATTACCAAACCGGTGAATGGCCGCGCGCCCTGCCACTACTGCGGGCAATGCGGTCGAGGCTGCATCAGTGCATCGAACTTCAGTTCCAGCCAGGTGATGATTCCGCCGGCACAAGCCACCGGACGGTTCACCCTGATTTGCAACGCGATGGCTCGAGAGATCGTAGTGGATAAAGCCGGCAAAGCGCAGGCCGTCTCCTATATCGACAAGTCGACGAAGACAGGAGATGCGGGTCCATGCCAAAGCGTTTGTGGTGGCAGCGAGCGCCTGTGAATCCGCGCGCTTGCTGCTCAATTCGCGTTCCGCGCTTTTTCCTGATGGTGTCGCGAACTCATCCGGAGTCGTTGGCCGTTATTTGACCGACTCGGTGGGCAGCGACGCCTGGGGATATTTCCCGCAATTCGAAATGTTTCCCCGGCACAACCATGATGGTACCGGTGGCATGCACCTGTATATGCCGTGGTGGAAGTTCGACCGCAAGAACGATTTTCTGCGCGGTTACCACATCGAGTTCGGTGGCGGACAGGGCATGCCCGGAGTAGGTTCCTTCGACGCCTCATGCGAACAACGCGAGGGCTACGGATTGTCTTTGAAGCAGCAGTGCCGCAAGGACTATGGGACCGGGATTGGATTCTCGGGGCGTGGCGAGATGATTCCCAATCCAGATAGTTACTGCGAGATTGACCCGAATGTAGTGGACAAGTGGGGCATCCCAGTTTTGCGATTCCACTGGAAGTTCAGCGACAACGAACTCAAAATGGCGAAAGATATGCAGGAGACGTTTCGCTCGATTGTCGAAGCGGCGGGCGGTACCTTCTACAGCGATGCTGTATCCACTGGAGACCTACCCAATGGAATCTTTGCAGGTGGGAAGATCATTCACGAGGTGGGGACGGCGCGCATGGGGAACGACCCGAAAACCTCTGTCTTGAACAAGAATTGCCAGGCGCACGACGTCAAGAATTTATTTGTCACCGATGCTGCGAGCTTTTGTGACGAATCCCGATAAGAACCCGACGCTCAGCATTATGGCGCTCTCGTGGAAAGCTTCCGAGTATCTGCTGGCGTCGGCCCGGAAGGGGGAGATATAGAGCAGAGCTTGATGAAAGCGCAACTAACGTTCTTTGCCCTGATCCTGTCGGTGCTGTCGATCTCCTCAGCCTCAGCCCAATCCGCTTCTGGCCCTCAACCCATGAAGTGGAACTCTCAGTCGTTCTCGATCGGTGGCCGCGACCTGGTTTTGATCGGCGGATCGATGCACTACTTTCGCGTGCCTCCGGAGGAGTGGGAAGGAACCTTCCGCAGGATGCATGACGACGGCTTCAATGTTGTGGACACGGTGATTCCGTGGTCCATTCATGAACCCGAAGAAGGAAAAGTCGATTTCAGCGCATTGCAGCGATTTTTCGACCTGGCGCAGAAATACGGTCTGTACATCGTCGCCCGCCCCGGACCCTATATCTGCGCCGAGTTTGATCAAGGTGGCTATCCCCGCTGGCTTTCCGGCAAGGGAATCAGCTATCGATCGGATAGCGCTGCCAGCCGGGAATGGGCCAAACATTGGTACGACGAGATCATGCCATTCCTGGCGCGGAATCAGGTTTCGCGCGGAGGCCCCGTGGTCATGGTGCAGCTTGAAAACGAGTATGGGCACCCGCAATACCTGAGCGAAGACGAGAAGAAGGAGCACCTGCGGTTTTTGTGGAAGGTCGCGTCCTCCTACGGATTCGATGTCCCTCTCATGGGGAATGACACCCAGTTTGCGCAGGACATGAAGGACCCGATTCTCTCGCAGATCTATGGCACAGCGGACGCATACTTTGGCGGCAACTACAAAAGTCTCGAGCGGATCCTCAATACCCAGCGCCAGCTCAACCCGAAGATGCCGGTCGGCACTGCCGAATACTCCATGGCAGATCCCGCGGCCACTGTGCGCACCATGCTTGGCCTGGGCACCGCCGATCTCGATCTGTACATGTTTCGCGGGGGTTCGCAATTCGCCTACGCGGCGAAGGGCTTTGAAGACTCGAGCTACGAAGTGTCTGCTCCGGTAGCAGAGGGCGGCTACGTGCTGCCGCCCTATTATCCCCTCAAGCTGGCCGCACTTTTTCTGCGGCAATTCGGTTCCACTCTGGCGCAAGCGGAACCTGCTTCCGCCGCGCCAACGGCAGACGACAAAAACCTCTGGGTCGAGCAACGGAACCGCGAGAAGCAGGGATTTCTATTTGTGCGCGAAGATTCCGCAGGCCTCGATCGGCTGTTGAAGCTGCAGGCGCCCAGCCAGCAACACATCACGTACCACGATCCCCAGTCAGGACAGGAGCGTGTCATTCCTCAATACTCGACCATGCTGCTCAAGGGCGAGCAATCGCGCCTGATTCCTTTGCAATTGCCGGTCAGAGGAGACAGCAAGTTGGTGTATTCCACCGCGGAATTGCTGGGGCTCTATGCCTATCCGCAAAAGAGCTGGCTGGTGTTTTATGGCGACCCTGGGGAACAGGCCGAGGCGGTGGTCTCATTTGCGCAAAAGCCCGCGGACCTGAATGGGGATGCTATTTGGAGCGGGCAAAGGCGAGGCTGCCTACCGGATGCAATTCGGGGATAGGGACCAAATTGTTTCGCTGACCAGGGATATCTCGCTACTCATGCTCTCGCGGCAACGCGCCTATCGAGCACACGAATGGATGATAGGGAGCGACCGTGATCTGGTGGTTTCCGGCGCGGACGAAACCGATGTTGAAAGCGATGGCAATACCGCGACTCTGCATTTCCAAACGCGGCGGCCGGACGGGCAGGTTACCGTTCTGTCAGCGCAGGAACTGGCCAGCGTGCGCGGCGCGGGCAAAGAGATGCAAGTGGAGAATAGCTCGGGCGCGCAACAATTCAATACCCAGCTCCCGGAGCCCAATGCCATGCTCTCGCCGGGAAACATTCGCGCCGCGGATTCCTGGAGCATCGGGCTAACCGAAGGCAGCACCGAGCATCCGCTAGAGTCTCTTCCCAAGCTGGGCGTCTGGAAGAAGGGAATTTCGCACTATCATGCCAGCTTTCCCGGCCGCGGAAGCATGCTGCACTTCGAGTTTTTCACCGACGACTACAAGGCCATCTACCTGAACGGAAAATTCGTGGCCGAAGCCTCCAATCGCGCCCGGGATGCAATGGCGGGAAGCGAATATTGCCCGGCAAGCCAGGCTTGCAACGCCGATATCTATTACGTCGACACGGCCCGGCCGAAAGAAGATCTAGGCCTATGGCGCATGGACGAGGAGAAAGGACTCCGCGCGGTCGAGTGGCTCACGGGAAAAACTAGCGAACCATTGAGCGCTGAATGGAAGATCCAATTTTCGTCCCTCGATGATTTGCATCGAGCCGCCCCCGGGCAGGCGGGCCTCAAGGTTATCAAGTACAGTTTTTCCCAACCCGCAGTCCAGAGCGGAGAAGCAGTGTGGCGTGTCCACTTGCCTGCGGTGGAGGCCCTTGTTTACCTGAACGGAAGATACCTGGAGCATCATCAGCCCGAGGACAGCGTCGACTCTGACGGCCGCCCCGGAATCTACCTGCCTCCGGCTATGCTGCAACCGAAAGACAATGAGCTTCTGCTGGTCATGCTCGCACCTCCCCCGTCGAACCCTGGACTGCCCGTGATCCAGCCAGACTCGGACAGCATTCGCCAATTGTCGACCCTGGTGTTGACCTTCCAAGCAACCCAAAAAGCTGCGGTCCGGTAATTTCGGGACGCATTCCGATAATCTATTGACGGGAGCCGGAGTGGTCGACTATATTTTGATGGCTGCCGCCACGCCCAAGTCCAGGTTCATAGGAGATCAAACTACCTACTTATGCGAATCGTCAATGTGGAGACTTTCCTCGTAGGCAATCCCTGGAAGAACTGGCTCTTTGTTCGGGTCGAAACCGATGAGGGAATTTACGGAATCGGCGAAGGCTCCCTGGGCCATCTTTCCAAGACAGTGGAAGCAGCAGTTCACGAGATGAAGTCGTTCATCCTGGGGCTCGATGTCTTTCAAACCGAGTTGCTGGTCACAAAGCTTACCCGCTTCGTGTATGCCGATGGCGGACAGATCAAGATGTGCGCTATCTCCGCGCTTGAAATCGCATGTTGGGATGCGATTGGAAAAGCGCTGAAGCAACCGATTTACAACCTTGTGGGCGGTCGCGTACACGATCGGATTCCGGCCTACGTCAACGGATGGTACCGTTGCGACAGAACCCCGGAAGCATTTGCCAAAGCGGCGAAGTTCGTGGTCGACAAGGGATTCTTCGCCATGAAATTCGACCCATTTGGTGCGGCCATCAATCGCATGACGCCCGAGGATGAAGACCTGGCCATCGACCTGGTCGCTGCCGTCCGCGATGCCGCCGGTCCTGACACGCTGCTCGCGATCGAGGCCCATTCGCGCTTCTCTCCCTCTTCGGCGGTTCGCATCGGCAAGCGCCTGGAGCCATACAAGCCAGCGTGGTTTGAAGAACCTGTGCCGCACAACAACATCCAGTCGATGGTCGAAGTAGCCCGGCACCTGGATATCCCCATAGCGACCGGTGAAAGCTTCTCGTCCAAACAGCAGGTCGCAGAATTGCTGCGATACGACGCCATCGACATCATCAACATTGAGCCGCTGCACATGGGCGGCATTCTCGGCTCGCGAAAAGTTGCCGACATGGTGGACGCTCATTACGGCACAGTGATTCCGCATGCCGCGCAAGGTCCGATTTGTACCCTGGCTTGCCTGCACATTGACATCGCGACGCCGAACTCCTGGCTGCAGGAGACGTTCGAAGATTTCAATGAGCCCTGGGAGCGCGATTTGCTCACCAGCTTTCCTCGTATCGTCGATGGATATTTCGAACTGCCCACAGGACCTGGTATTGGGGCCGATCTCAACATGGATGAAGTGCTTCGTCATCCGTATCACAACAGCCCGGACATGTACCTCTTTGAAGACAACTGGCAGTTCCGGAAAGCGAAGACGTAGGCACCCATGTTGGCCTGCGCATTCTTGTTGATGGCAGTTGGCATTGCCGAGGCGCAGAACGTCCCACAGTTGCAGAATCCAGGCTTCGAGGCGCCCGTTACCAACGGCGTGCAGATCCCAGGATGGGATGTTTCCACCGGCAAGGGCGCAGGTGGAATTCAGATTCAAACCGACCAGGCTCCAGGCGAAAGAGGGAACGCAGGCGCTGCGCATTGAGAGCCCGCAGCCAGGCAATGTAAGGATCAGCCAGACCTTGTTCCTGCCTGTGGGCACAACCTGGAAAGCGAGTGTGTGGGTCAGGGGCGAGGCCCTGCAGGCCACGAGCGAAGCGAGTGCCAGAGCGGAGGATTGGGAATCGAGACTCCCGCCGGCGATCAGGGAACCGCGCCGGCCCCTGCGGGAACATTCTCCTGGCAGCGGGAAGAACTGAATTTTCGCGTGCCCTCCCCGGGACGCATCCGCCTCGTCCTGTCCTCCAATTCCTCCGGAAAACTTTGGTTCGACGATGTTCGATTGGAGCCATTGACCGTGGCTCAGAATGCCGATGTCCGCATCGTGAATACCAAAACCAGCAAGCGACCGATTGACCTGAAGCAGGGAGGGCAGTTCATCGAGCCCCTTTGCTACATGATTCGTTCCATGCTGGCGCAGCAGGTAGACAGCGATAGTTTCGAAGAGGAGACACCCTGCAAGCCAAGCTACAAGCGTGCAGTCGACTGGCCTTATCGACCGTGGTATCCCGATGGCGCGGTGCACGACGCAAGCTTTTCGCTGGATAACACGAATCCCTACAACGGAAAAATATCGCAGAAGATCGAGCTGCCTGTGGCGCGCGCGCGAGCAGGCATCTCGCAAGATGGGTTCTACTTGAAGCAGGGAACAACCTACCGTCTGCGCCTGCACATGAGAGGCCTGGGAAACACGCCCGTCTGGGCTTCTTTGCGGGGAGCGGGTGGATTAATCGCCGGACCCGTGCTACTCGGCCGGGCCGGCAGCGACTGGCAGCGGCGCAGAGGTTTCGCTTCCCGCCAACCGGACAATCTCCAATGCCACGCTCACCATCGAGTTCGAGGGTCCGGGAACGCTGTGGCTGGACCGCATTTATCTGGTCGGCGATGACGCAGTCCTGGGGCTATGGAAGCCCGACGTAGTCGAAGCCCTCAAAGTCATGAACCCGGGCCTCATTCGCTTCGGCGGAAGCATGATCGAAGTCTATGAGTGGGACAAGTCGATTGGGCCTTGGGACCAGCGGGTTCCTTATGTCACCGGGCCGTGGGGCGGCCTGGAACCTAATTTCGTCGGCATAGAGGAGTTTGTGCAACTCACTCGTTATGTGGGAGCCGAGCCGCTCATCTGTGTGCGCTGGAGTGGAAAGACAGCGCAGGATGCAGCCAACGAAGTCGAGTACATGAACGGTGGCGTCGAAACGCAGTTGGGCAAGCTCCGAGCTCGAAATGGCCATCCCCAACCGTACGGGGTGAAGTACTGGCAAATCGGCAATGAGGTGGGAGGGGCGCAATACGATGACTCTGTGCGGGCTTTCGCGGAAGCCATGCGCAAAGTCGATCCCGCGATCAAGATCCTGTCATCCTTTCCTTCCGTCGAGACGCTTAGCCAGGGCGGTGGCTACCTCGACTATCTTTGCCCCCATCACTACGACATTGCGGATCTGCCGGGAGAACGCGCCAGCTTTGAATCCCTGAAGAAGGAGATTGCCGGCTCCCAGGGGCAAAAGGACGTGCGCGTGGCTGTTACCGAATGGAACACGACCGCCGGCCAAATGGGTTTGACGCGCGGCATGTTGTTGACGCTGGGCAACGCCTTGAGTGTCGCCCGGTACCAGAACCTGATGCATCGCTATGCTGACCTGGTGGAGATAGCGGTGCGCTCAAACCTGTCGGACAGTTTTGGTTCTGGAATGCTTCAGCCCGGTCCCGGCTGGCTCTACCTTAGCCCCGCCTATTACTCGCAAAAGCTTTATCAGCGCGCCGCAGGAACCTACCCAATCGAGATTGATCGCTCCACCAAGGTTCCCTGGCAGCTCGAAGAACCGGATCTAAGCGCAACGCTCAGTGCTGACGGAAAGGTGCTGCGGATTTTCGCCGTAAACTCGACCGCCGAACCCGAGAAAATACATTTCCATCTGGAAGGTTTTTCGTCGCCGGTGGCCGGCGGAGAGATTACGGTTTTGAAGGATCGGGAAAACGCGCTCGATTCCGAGGCCATGAACTCGCAGAACGATCCTGAGAGAATCACCACGGCTTCTCACACGACAGCCCTGAAAGGCAGCGAGTTTCCATTCTCGTTTGAGCCATTCACGGTCACCATGCTGGAGCTGAAACTGCAGTGACGGTCATGAGACATGATCCGGATCTGCGATCGCCCTTCCCGAGCGTGCCATGAGAATCAGGCAACCGGTCAATCCCATCACTGCCGACAGTATGAGCAATCCACCTTTGAAGTTTCCCGTCGATCCACGAACTAACCCCAGAAGATAGGGTCCGCAGAAACCGCCAAGGTTGCCAATCGCATTGATGAGCGCGATCCCCGCGGCTGCGCCAGTACCGCGCAACAGGCTGGTCGAAAGCGCCCAGAATGTAACTGAGATGCAATACCCTGAGACCACCACGATGCTTATAGCGGCAATCATGGGTCCGACGCTGCTTGAATAAGCGGCGAAGGGCAGCGCCAGGGCTGCTAGAAACGCAAACGAAGCGGCGTGCCAGCGGCGCTCGCCGGTGCGGTCCGAATGAATGCCCACCAGCACCATCAGGACGGCAGCAAAAACATAGGGGATCACCGAGAGCATCCCGATACCGAAATTACCCCTGGTCGAGAGGCTATGGATCAGCGTGGGAAACCACAAAGTAACGCCATACCCGCAGGTATTCAGGCCTACCGACGCGAAGGCCAAGATCCAGACATTCCTGTTGGTGAGGGCAGGCAGCAAGCGTGCCTCCCGTTTCACTGGTTGTTGCCGTGCGAGGGTGTTGAGCAGCCAGCCGCGCTGCTCGCTGGTTAACCAACGGGCCGTTTCCGGACCATCGGACAGGACAAATGCGCCCACCACACCGAGCAGAATTGCCGGGAGCCCTTCGATCAGGAAAAGCCACTGCCAGCCTGCAAGGTTTCCTTTCGCATGGAGCCCCAGGAGCGCCCCCGATATGGGGCCACCGACGATTCCCGAGACTGGTTGCGCGGTCATGAACCACGCGAACGCGCGCGCCCGTGTTTCGATGGGGAACCAATTGCTGAGATAGAGAACGATTCCCGGGAAAAACCCGGCCTCGGCCAGTCCCAAACAAAAGCGCAGGATGTAGAAGCTTCGCGGGGTAGTAACAAAGATCAGCGAAGAAGAAATGATTCCCCAGGTCACCATGAGGACGACAATCCATCGCCGCGCACCGAGACGTTCAAGGATCAGGTTGCTCGGTACCTGGAAGACAAAGTAACCCAGGAAAAACATGCCTGCGGCGCGTCCGTACACCACATCATTGAAGCCAAGCTGCTGCTGCATCTGCAAGGCAGCGAACCCGACATTCATTCGGTCCAGATAGGCAACGATGTAAAGCAGAAATAGGAAGGGAAGGAGGCGCCTGCTGAGAAGGGAAAGAACGCCAGCTTCGAAGTCCCTGGCCAAACCACTCACTGCGATGGGTGGCTCGGCCATGAATTCGCCTTAGAACAGCACGGGTAAGGTCCGCAGCATGCGGGAATTCTGTTTCTGCAAATCCCAATCCGGTTTATCGTCGACCAGCCGCAGCTTCGGCAGACGGTCCATCAGCGTGCGAAACACCACCTGGCCTTCGGTTCGCGCGAGCACGGCGCCGACACAGAAGTGAATGCTCAAACCGAAAGCGATGTGGCGATTGGGCTGCCGCCGGATGTTGAACTGGTCGGGATCCGCAAAGTACGCGGGATCGCGATTGGCTGCGTTGAGCATTTGAAATACGATCTGTCCTTTGCTGATTTGTTTGCCGCCCAGTTCCGTGTCCTCCTTCATCAGACGCGGCTGGCGCGAGACGGGGCTTTCGTATCGCAGTATCTCTTCCAGGGCAGAATTCAGAAGCGATGGGTCATTCTGCAGCATGCGCCATTGATCGGGATGATGCAAGAGCGTGTAGACTCCATTACCGATGAAGGAAGTGGTAGTCTCGTGTCCCGCAACCAACAGGGTGATGGAGGTATAGATCAGTTCCTGTTCAGATAGTCTCTCGCCCTCCGATTCGGCGGCCACGAGCTGGCTCAAAAGATCCTCGCCCGGCTGTCGCCGCTTCTCCTTGATCAAATCGGTCAGGTATTGCCTGATTCCTATGAGCGCGTCCTGGGAGTGGTGGAGGATTGCCTCCCCCGGCTTGTTAATTCCTTGGAAAGCCAACAATCCGTCCGCCCATGCTTTGACCTGGGCCTGATCGCTAATGGGAACGCCTAAGATATGGCCGAGAACTCTGAATGGAAGGGGAACCGCCAGGTCCTTGATGACATCCATCTGTCCGTCAGGCTGCACAGAATCCAGCAGCTCATCCACAATGGCCTGGATGCGCGGGCGCATAGCCTCTACCCTGCTGGCATTAAAAACCGCGACCACCAGCGATCGCAGTCGCGTGTGATCTGGCGGATCGGAATGAATAAGACTCTTGGCGCGGTAGTGGTCTTCGAAGGTCTTGAACTTTGCCCGTGTCTCGGTGGGAAGATACTCCACCGTTTTGGCCAGGCGTCCTTCGTTGGAGAAACGGCTGACATCGCGGAACGTGGGCACGATGTCGTCATATCGCGTGACCATCCACGCGCCGATGGCGTCACTCCAGTGAACAGGATCTTCTTCGCGCATCCGATGCAGGATCGGGTACGGGTCTGCGAGAAACTCAGTGGAAACCAGCAATTCGTCCAACGGGGCCGTAGCCATCTTGGTCATGCAATCATCCTTGTCGAAAGCAGCTCTTGCTGTCCGTGACGAGAACAGCTCGATCGTCTATAGTAAGCATTCGGGATGCGTTCCGAACTGCAGCGAGATTATACTACGCCCAGATGAAGACCACCCGCAGGGGATTTCTTCACGCCTCGGCCGCAGTAACGCTTGCGGCGGCGCACCCAGTGCGTGGCGCGCCCGTTGTTACGCCTGCAAGCAAAAAGCTCGAAGTCTTCCAGATTGCTCGCAGCGCAACTGGAGATGGCCCGCCGCACCGCCCGCACAGTTCGCCTCGAAGGGGGCAATGACCTGGATATTGCCTCGAGCCTTTGCATTGAAAAACGCCCATTCATCTATTTCAGCGAGGGTATTATGCAAGATCGTTATCATCGCCCGTGTATGAAGAAAAGTCTGGCCTTACTTTTGGCCCTAATGGCGTCGCCATCCGTGTGGGCGCAGAGTTCGCCGAAGCAGATCGAGGTTCTACTCAAGGACGAAATTATGTCTCCGGCGGTAGCCCAATTCCAGGTTCAGCAGTACCTGGTCGAACATGCGGCGAAGCCACCACAGGCGCCGGCGAGTGCCGCAGGGTGGACCGCCGAGGCTGGACGCCTTAGACATCATCTCCTGGAAGATGTCGTGTATCACGGCTGGCCCAAGGAGTGGATCGCCTCGCAGCCGAGATTCGAAGAGGTCAAAGTTATCGAGACGGGCGCAGGTTATCGCATTGTCAAGCTGCGCTATGAGATTGTCCCCGGCTTCGAGTCCAGTGCATTGCTCTATGAGCCGGACAAGCTGAGCGACAAAATGCCGGCTATCCTGAACGTGCACGGCCACGTGGGTCCGCTCGGACAGACCATTGAATTTAAGCAAAAACGGTGCATCAACTATGCCCGGCACGGGATTATCGCGCTGAGCCTGGAATGGTTTGCTTACGGTGAACTCGGCAATGCTGAGAACGAACACTTTTTCGGCGCGGACCTCGATCTCGTGGGCGCAAACGAAATCGGTATCTTCTATCTGGCCATGCGGCGCGGCCTCGACTACTTGTACAACGATCCGCATGTTGACCGGGACCGCATTGGAGTAACCGGTCTGTCCGGTGGAGGTTGGCAGACCATTGTGCTTAGCTCGCTGGACGAGCGGGTGAAGGCCGCCAATCCGGTTGCTGGATTCTCTTCGATCCCGTCCAGGGTAGAAGTAAAAGAGTACGGGGATATGGGCGATGTCGAGCAGTCGGCGACAGACTTCCTGCAAGGCTCGGACTACCCGTACTTGGTGGCCCTGATGGCTCCCCGTCCTACTCTGCTTACTTACAACGCGGAGGATGACTGCTGCTTCCGCGCTACCTTGGTCAAGCCAGTGGTGTATGACGACATCCGCCCTTTCTTCAAGCTGTTTGGTAAAGAGGATGTCTTTCAGTGGCACGAGAATGTAGATCCTGGGACGCACAACTATCAACTGGACAATCGCCTCGCTGACTACCGGTTCTTCAGCCAACAATTCGGACTTCCTGCGATTACCAATGAAGATGGAGTTGCTGCGCAACTCAGAAGCTACGACGAGTTGGCCGTTGGGCTGCCCAAGGACAATCTGACCCTGCTGACCCTGGCGCGCAAGCTCGCTAGCGAAATCACTAGGCCACCGATACCCTCCGAAGCGGCTTCCAGGGCGCCTTGGGCTAGGTCCCAGCGGACAGCTTTGAAGGACGTTGTTCGTTATAAGCCGGTCGATATCGAACAACTCTGGCGGATCGCCATGACCAAGCACCAGGATGTGCAGTCGGTCTCTTACCTATTTGAGATGAGCAACCGGATGAGCGCGAATGGAGTTTGGGTCCGGTCCATTGCGCAGAGCGCCGATACCGCGCCTGTGACAATCGTGCTGAATGATAAAGGCAAGGAGGCAGGCGCGGAGACGGTCTCTGACCGCCTCAATAGAGGAGACCAGGTCTTAGCCCTTGATTTGATGTTTACCGGCACCTCCTGGAAAGACACGTACCCATTTTTGTATGCGCAGATGGTCGATGCAGTTGGGGACCGGCCCCTCGGTATGGAAGCCGCTCAGTTGATCAGGATCGCGCGCTGGGGCGCCCAGCGGGCCGGCGTTTCCAAGGTGCGGATCGAAGCCGGAGGGGTCCGCAGCCAGGTCTCCGCGCTGGTGGCCGCTGCCCTGGAACCGGAATTATTCTCCGAGGTCGTGGTACGCGACGGCATGCACAGCCTAAGCTACGTGCTCGACGCGCCAATCAAGTTTGAGCAAGCCCCAGAACTTTTTTGCCTGGATCTTTTCAAATATTTCGATATCGACAGCCTGGAGGTGATGGCTGCGCCGGCCGAGGTTCGCACAACACACTATCTTGAGGTCCAGAACCGTCCCAATGGGCTGTAGAATGAAAAATGCCGGATGATTTAGGCATGTTGCTCGAGGCAAAAAGCTTTTCGGGAGAGCCTGTGGCCGGGTTCTTGTTCGGACCACCTAGAGGGATCGATGAAGAAAGCACGCAAAAGTCGAAAGGTAGATTACGACAAGAACTTTGTGGGAGTCACCCAGAAGGTGTTTGCTGTCCTCGAGTCGTTGAGCCAGCAACGCAAGGCGGGGGTGTCGCTGGATGAGATTACCAGTCTTAGCGGCCTGCCAAAGACTACGGCTCACCGACTGCTTTACTCGATGAACAAGTTGGAATACGTCGAACAAGATCCGGTCTCAAACCTTTACTCCCTCTCTGGGAAGTTCTTTGAGCTTGGTACAAATGCGCTGCCGTATCAACGGTTGATGGCGATTGCGAAGCCGCTCATGCAGAGATTGCTGCTGACATTCGGGGAGTCGGTAAATTTGGCGGTACCTCAACCGGGAAGCCTCATGTACATCCACGTTGTGGAAAGCCCCAAGGCGCACCGCGTCGCAGCGACGGTCGGGGAGCAATCGCACCTTCATTCCACTTCCGTTGGAAAATGTATTGCCGCGTACCTTTCCGCGGAAGAGCGGCAACAGCTTCTGACGCGATATGGTATGCCGGCAATGACTTCCTCGACGATAACCTCCCTGGAACTCTTCGAGCGGGAGTTGGCCCGTGTGCGAAGCGAGGGAGTCGCGATCGACGATGAAGAGAATTTACCGGGAATCGTTTGTGTCGGCGGCCCCATTTTTTCCAGTGCTACAAAGCCTGTCGCTGCCCTAAGTGTCTCCGGGCCAAAGTCCCGTATGTCCAGCAACCTTCCCGCCATTAAGGAAGCGCTTCGCGAAGCAACACGGACGATCTCCGCGCTGCTGGGCGGCAACCCGCGGCGAGGCGAAGAAGTGTTGAACCAGAGGCCCGGAGTTCCGCTCCCTTTGGCACAAGCTCAGCCCACCCGTTAGAAGCCGGATTTTCATTGTACAGAGCTTATCTTTCCACCATATTCGGAATATGTTCCGTATATAGAGGCAAGCGGCCCCGAACTCCTCTGGCAACAGGCAGAAAATAATCGGCGCGTTCTGCCGCTCAACCGGCGTGCACCACTCGATAAACGTCTGGATGGTGGGCGGCAGACCGGTATGTGAGTGCCAGCTCTTTCGCCGCTAAAACACGGAAAACGCGGGCCAGCTGAGCTTCCTTTGAAAATCTCGGAATCAATTCCGCAAAGAGCAAAAAAGCTTGACAGCGTTTTCGGGTATTGCTAGTCTTCACCGACTCCTGTGTTGTAGAAGACCTGCGATCAAACCGCCTGGATGCGTGACAAGCGCCGACTGTCAATGGGCTTGACCCGGCTTATAAAAAGGACCTTGCTTGCGATTAAGCCTTAGCACTTTGGATTTTGCAATCATTGCGTCCTATTTCGTCCTCGTTTTGGGAGTGGGTTACTACCTCAAAGGAAGGATTCGGAGCTCGTCCGATTTCCTACTCACCGACCGGTCACTGTCTCACTGGATTACAGGAATTGCCTTCATGTCAGCGAACCTCGGTTCGTTGGAGATCATGGGGCATATTGGAAACGGCGCTAAGTACGGAATGCGCACCAATCACTGGTATTGGATGGGCGCCATTCCAGCGATGGTTTTTTGTGGCTTGTTCATGGTCCGGTTTTACTACGCGAGCGGCATCCGCAGCGTGCCCGAATACCTGCGCATGCGTTTTGACCACCGCGCGCATGCCCTGAATGCAATCAGCTTCGCATTTGTCACCGTGCTGATGTCGGGCATCAATATGTTTGCCTTTGCCATTGTATTCAAGACCATGTTGGGATGGTCGTTTACCATGAGCATTTTCATCGCCGCCTGCGTCGTGTTGCTATACACCTTCTGGGGCGGCCTGGCGTCTTCGATCTATAACGAGGTGCTGCAGTTTCTTTTGATTGTCGTAGGGTTCTTGCCACTTACTTTTCTTGGATTGCGTGAGATGGGAGGGTGGAGCGGTCTCACCGCGCGACTGCCTGAGCAATATCTGCATACCTGGAAGGGAATGGGCGCCAGCGGGGATCCTCTTGGTGTGGATTGGTGGGTGGTTGTGATTGGCCTTGGTCTGACAGCAGGACCGTCCTATTGGTGTACGGATTTTCTGCTGGTGCAACGCGCACTCGCTGCCAAGAACGTTGACTCTGCCCGGAAGACGCCGCTCGTCGCCGCGATTCCAAAGATGTTTTTTCCTGCGATCGTCACTGTGCTGGGCATGGTCGCCTTGGCGGTTGCTCCGCAAATTGTGACCAAAGATTACAACCTCGCACTGCCGATGTTGCTGGGCCGCTACTATCACAGCGGCATGTTGGGCCTGGGGCTTACGGCCTTGCTCGCGAGTTTCATGTCGGGGATGGCGGGAAACATCACCGCCTTCAACACTGTATTTACGTATGACCTCTATCAGACATACCTGGTTAAGAACCGCCCAGACAGTCACTACCTGCGCGTAGCCAGGTGGGCGACGATCTGGGGTACGCTGCTGAGCTGCTTCTCGGCGTATATCGCGCTGAACTTCGACAACCTGATGGACTATATGCAGTTGATCGGTATTCTCTTCCTCTCCCCCTTCTTCATCGTCTTCCTGCTGGGGATGTTTTGGAAGAGAACCTCGGCTACCGCCGGGTTCTACGGAATGATTGCCGGTATTATCGGTTGTCTCGCAGAATATTTACTCTATGGCCTCGGCATCCTGCATTTGCGGGGCCCGATGGCCGCGAATATCTGGATGGCTGTCTGGGGTTTCGTGGCTGGTCTTACGGTAACGGTTGCGGTTACTTACTGCACCAAGGCTCCCGACCCTGAGAAGCTGAAAGGGCTTACGTATGCGTTTGCGGCACGCCTGCCCAGAAGCGGTCGCTGGTACCAGACCCCTGAGTTTTACGCTGCCGTTGTTGTGGTCATTTTCATTTATCTCAATATTAAGTTCTTCTGAAGGCGCGTTCGAAAGGTGCTTTGAATTCGCGCAAAGCATGGAATGGGTTCCGAAGTTGTCGCACGCTTTGTTTAGGCAGTGAAAAGCTCCTGGCGGCATTTCTATCGCCCTGACTGAATGGATTGTTGAAAAAGCGGGTCCCAAGGACCGTCTGCCCCCGCCCTTGGCCATCGATTCGGAGGCGCAGCCTTTATCGGGTTCCGTGGTGGAATGTGATCGGAATACATTCCGATTGCGTTGACAGTGGATTTCGGGGGGTGCTATCGTGGTTTTTCGCATCCGAGCCCCGGTACAAGGAGGTTGCTTACGAAAGCATTGGCCAATCTTGCTGGGGTGATCCCGCCCATGTTCACGCCGTTTGGCGAGGATGACCGCCTCGACGCGCCCGGGCTGGCCGCAGAGGCCCGGTTTCTTCGCGAAAGCGGAGTTTCCGGGATCGTGGTTGGCGGCAGCATGGGCGAAGGTGCTGGCCTCTCAGAGGCGGAACTCGGCGAGGCCGTCCGCCTGGTGATTGAGGCTGTCAGCGGTGAAATCCCGGTGCTTGCCGCGGTGATTGCCGATTCGTCGGCAGAGGCGGTTCGTCTGGCGAAAGCGGGTCGCGATGCGGGCGCGGTCGGTCTTCAAGTGCCTCCGCCGCATTTTCGTCTTGCTGCCGAGACTCGCATCCTCGCCGATTATTATCGGGCGATCACCGACGGTTCGGCCTTACCCCTCATCATCTACAACGTGATGCCTACCGCAGAGGCGGCAGTGGAGTCGCTGGAACAGTTGATGATTGATAATCCGGCAATTGTGGGGGTAAAGCAAAGTGCCAGAAACATGCACACTCTTGCCGCTCTGTTGGCAACTATGCGAGGCAAGGTCAAGCTCTTCTCCGCCATTGACGACATGATCTATCCGTCGTTTGTACTGGGCGTGGATGGGACGATCTCGGGGACATCTGCGGTTTTTCCCAGGGAGAGTGTAGAGCTTTTCGAGGCGGTGCGAGCCGGCGACCATGATCGTGCTCTGCGGCTCCATCAAAGAATCGCGCCGGTCTGGCGGGCAATCGATCATCCCGATTTTCCAGCACGGTCAAAGTATGCCGTCGCACTGAGCGGCAGATCGATAGGGAAGCCACGCCGGCCCTTTAAATTCCCCACGGGGGATGCGGCGCGCAGTATCGAACAGGCGATGGCGGCAGGGAGTTTTTTAGCTGCGGGTCGATCCACAGCATCCGGCGAAGTGCGGGCAATAGCACGGTGAGAGGGTAGCTCGCGAGTGTTATTTCTGCTCACCAGCTTAGCTTTTACAGATAAAACAAGCGGTCGGGACTGATTTGAGAGCGGATATCGTGCAGAAAGAATCTCTAACATCTGGCGTGGTCGCGAGCGTCGTGGTGCCGTTTACACCTGGCGGTGAGATCGATCAGGATAAGCTTCGCGCCGAAGTGAAGCTGCTTGACGAGTCGGGAGTCGACGGCCTTTGCGCCGGTGGACTGCTTAGCGGCGTAGCGGGCGCGAGTTCGGACGAGCTTTATGCCCTCTGCACGAACATTCAACGTAACTCGGAAAAGCCCCTCTTCGCCATGATCTTCCCGGATGTCACCGTGGAAGCGCTGGAGATGACGCGAGCAGTTGCCGATGGCGGCGCTGAAGCAATCCTCGTCGCCCAGCCCCACTATCTCTGTCAGCCGGGAGAGGCTGGGCTGGTGGACATGTTCGCGGAGCTGAAGACCTTGGTTTCTTGCCCGCTGCTGCTGGCCGATTGCTTCCCAGAGGCACAAGTAGACCTGAAAACAATCAGCACTTTAATCAACAACGGATTGGTAGATGGGGTTTTGCAAGCGGTCGATGTTCATTCTTTGGTCGATCTCTTATGCCTGCATCCGGAAGTTCCCATTTACTCGGGGATCGAAGATCTTCACTATGTCGCGTTTTTGCTCGGGGCCCAGGGCGCCATTTCAGATCTGGGAGCCGCGTTTCCTCGTGATCTTTGTGCCCTGTACCGCTCCTTCCGAAGCGGTACTCATGATGAGGCAAGAATTCATCATGAACGGCTCGTACGCTTGTGGCATGTCCTGAGCCTCACGGCGGAACGTGAGGCTCGGCTGCGCGCAGCTCTGATCGCGCAGGGGCGCAAGGTAGGTACCGCGCCGAGTCCCTACGGCGATTTGCCAGCCGAAGCGACCCGTGAGATCGCAAACGCCTTGCACGATGAGGGACTGGCGGCAACAGGGCCCGCATAGGCACGTTTGCCGAGGAAAGGTGTCGAACGATTCTTGTTCCGGATCTTTTTTGTCCCGCGAACCTTTCCAGACTGCATTCTTCCTCGTAAGCTGGCCTGAATGAAACTGGCTTGTGTGTAGCGGCCGACGAAACGAGGCATGGTGGACTGGGGACTGCGGGACAAAGTCGTAATCATTACCGGCGCGGCCAACGGAATCGGCCGTGCAACCGCGGGGGTGTTCGCCGCGGAAGGCGCTGTGGTTGTACTTGCCGATGTGGAAGATGAGGCAGCCCAGACCGCCGCGCGCGAGATCGAGGCTGCGGGCGGCCGGGCATCGGCGTTGCACTGCGATGTGAGTCGTGAGGATTCTGTGCGCGCGATGGTGGAAAGCGTAGTGCGGCGTTTTAACCGCATCGATGTAGTCCATGCGAACGCCGCCATCCAGATCAACAAAGAAGCGATCGCAACCACGGTAGAAGAATGGGACCGTCTGCACGGAGTAAATCTGAAAGGCGTATTTCTCACCTGCAAGTACACCATTCCTGTTATGCAGCGGCAGAAGCAGGGAGCGATCGTAATCAGCTCCTCGGGCCACGCCTTTGCCACGTACCCCAACTGCTCAGCTTACGCAGCGACCAAGGGCGGGGAATTGGCCTATATGCGGGGACTAGCCCTGGATTATGCGAAAGATGGAATTCGCGTGAACTGTATCATCCCGGGCGCAACCGACACCCGGCTGGTGCGTGGATACATCGAGGATTCCAGTAATCCTGAAGAGACTCGCAAGAGGCTCTTGGGTAGCATACCGATGGGCCGGCTAGCCAAGCCCGAGGATGTCGCTCGCGGAGTGCTCTTTCTCGCATCTGACTTCGCCTCTTATGTCACGGGTACGAGCCTGGCGGTCGATGGTGGATTGCTAGCACAGGGATAGCCATGCCATTGACCTCTGACTTTTCTATTCCGAGCTATCGCGTCCCGGTACTGGCCCGGCCAGATGTATGTGTGATCGGAGGAGGCGCAGCCGGCCTCGCGGCAGCGGTGGCTGCTAGCCGCATCGGGCTAAGCGTTGTGATGGTCGAGAAGTACGGCTTTTGCGGAGGCGCGACAGTCGCCGGGCTGAGCGGGACGATTTGCGGTCTATTCAGCAGTGGCAGTCATCCCGAACAGATCGTCTTTGGTTTTGCAGCGGAATTTCATGACCGGATGGCTCGTCGCGGAGGTGTCGGTAAGCCTCTGGCCTTTGGCAAGACAATGCTCGTACCCCATGAGAGTGTCGTCTGGAAAGAGACTGCCGATTGCCTGCTACAGCAGCAGCAGGTGCGAATCCTCTATCACACGAATTTTCTGCGGGCCTTTCAGAAGGAAAACCGGATTGACGCACTGCTTGTGCAAGCTAAGGAAGGTCAGGCTGTCATTCAGCCGAAGGTCGTTGTAGACGCTTCCGGGGATGCTGAAGTGGTACATAGCGTCAGCGGAGAAACGACGCTGGGCCGTAATGGCGTGGTGCAAACACCGACCATGATTTTCCGTATGGGGGGCGTCGATATCGACGCCTTCCTGAAGATCGACCCAGCGGAGATCGATCGCCAAATCGCGCAGGCTCATCAATCTGGAGCGTTCTGCCTTCCGCGCCGTCACGTATACCTGTTTCCCATGCCCAACGGCCATGAAGTGCTCTGTAACATGACATCGATCACCCGCCCCGATGGTTCAGCGCCATTGGGCATTTCCAGCGACGATATCTCGTTCGCTGAGGTTGAGGGCCGCATTCAGGCGCGGAGCTATGCCACTTTTCTGCGCGAGCGCTTTCCCGCCTTCGCTCACGCATACTTAGCCGATACGGGCGCCCAGGTCGGAATTCGCCAGACGCGTTCGATCGTCGGCAAAGCCCGGCTAACTAATGACGATGTGTTGAAGGCGCGCAAGGTCAAAGGAGCAGCAACACTGTCAGCCTGGCCGATTGAGGCCCATAGCCCGCAGGGAGTCAGCATCACCTACATTGAGAACGACTCCTACGATATCCCGTTTGAGACTCTTATCCCGGGGGTTGCGACTAATCTTCTGGTCGCGGGCCGCTGCATGTCGGCGGAACACGAAGCACTGGCGTCCGCGCGGGTTACCGCGCAGTGCTTTGGCATGGGGTATGCGGTCGGAGCCGCCTGCGGCTTGTTGGCGCAGGAGAACATTTCGGCCCAGGACTTGAGCGGCGAGCAGGTAGCCAATTGGATGCACGCGCAAAAACTCAGGACTGCGAAAGAGAGATAGGCATGTTGCGAAGTGACTTTGAACGAGGCACCACGCGTTGGGCCGTGAGGCGCAGTCAGTGGTTTGCGATGGGACTGAAAGAAGAAGATTTTTCCAAGCCCAAGATTGCCGTTGTCAATTCCTCTTCTACTCTCTCGGTGTGCTACATCCATCTCGACGACGTATCGAAGGCGGTGCAGGAGGCGATCCGCCAAGCTGGCGGACTGGCTTTTGAAGTAAGGACTGCGGCTCCCTCGGATTTTGTAACCTCAGCTGCGCTGAAAGCTCGCTATATCCTGCCCAGCCGCGACCTGGTGGTCAACGACATTGAGGTAATGGTCGAGGGAGCCTGCCTGGATGGTATGGTACTGCTCTCCTCATGCGATAAGACAACTCCGGCACATCTGATGGCTGCCGCCCGCCTGAACATACCTTCGATTCTGGTTCCTTGCGGATACCAACTAGGCGGGAAATGCGGTGGCCGCGAGGTTGACATCGAAGAAGTCTATAAGGCTGTCGGGACTGTCTGCACCGGTGCCATGAAGGTGGAAGAACTGGAAGATTGGACTCGGGTCGCAATTCAGGGCCCCGGCGTGTGCGCTGGGTTGGCGACTGCCAATTCGATGCACATTCTGGCCGAAGCGATCGGGATGGCATTACCCGGCACAACGCCAGTGCGCGCTGGTAGCGAGAAGCTATTCCAGAACGCGAGACGTGCCGGACAACGAATCCTCGAGATGGTCACGGAACAGCTCCTCCCCCGGCAAATCCTGACTCCGGAAGCGTTCCACAACGCTGTCGCGGTAGCGACCGCACTGGGCGCCTCGGTCAATACCGTGCGTCATCTGGCAGCCATCGCGACGGAAGCCGGACTCGACCTGGATATCACCCGCCTTTTCGAGGATCTCGGCTCGACCGCGGTTCAGATTGCGCGCATCAAGCCGAACGGAGAGGACCGCATCGAGCATTTCGATGCGGCCGGAGGAACCCGCGGGGCAATGAAGCAGCTCGAAAAGACCCTGCGACTGGGTGCGGTGAATGTAACTGGAAAGACCGTGAGAGAAACTCTTGAGCAGCCAGTGGAAGTGGACGAATCGATCATTCGCCCTGTCACTCGTCCATTTCGCCCGGAGCCCGGCTTGATCATATTGCGCGGTAATCTCGCCCCGGATGGCGCGATCGTCAAACTCTCCGCTGTTCCCAGCGACCTGCGAAAATTTAACGGCCCTGCGCGCATCTTCGAAGACGAGGACAAGGCAATCGCCGAGCTAAAAGCGGGAGGCAGAATTCAGCCCGGCGATGTGGTTATCCTGCGCATGATGGGGCCGGTTGGCGGCCCTGGAACCGTCTTCGCATGCAGCTTCATGGCGGCTCTAGTAGGTGCAGGATTGGGAGATTCGGTAGCCGTCGTCACTGATGGGGAATTATCCGGCTTAAATCGCGGAATCACCATCGGTCAGGTCATGCCGGAAGCGGCCGCCGGCGGTCCCTTAGCCGTGGTGGCCGAGGGAGAATCTATTTGCATTGACCTCACCGGGAGAAGCATCGAGCTTCAAGTGAACGATGCCGAGATTACTCGCCGGCTGAGCAATTGGAGTCTACCGAAGCGAGACCTGAAGCCGGGATGGCTGGCAATTTACGCCCAGGTTGTTCAACCGATCTCCCAGGGGGCGGTGTTAGGAAACCGCAAAGCTGCAAACTAACTCGGCCGTGCTAAGGCTGGCCAGGTGTTGGACTGGAATGCTGCGGCGCTTGCTTTGCCAGGCGAGCTACGATTTGGCTTTCCTTGTGGGCAGAAGCCTGATCGCCCAGGTGCGAGTAAGTACTCGCCAGGGCAATATGAGCCTGCGCATCGTTCGGGACAACCTTGACGACACGCTCCAGCAGTGGCCGGGCCGCGGCATAGTCTTGTAGCTTCAGAAGAATCACCGCCGTTTTGAACTGGATTCCAGGGTCTGCCGGTTTTAATGCCAGGGCATGGCGGCTGGCGCGAAGCGCCTCGTGGTAATGATTGGCATCCATCTGGCCCAGCACGTCTGACCAGGCCATCCAGTAGGGTGCTTCGTTGGGATGAGCCTTTGCCAGAGTTTGGAGGCTTTCTGCCGCCCCGGAAAGATCTCCGTTTCGAGCCATGCTGCCTGCCAGCAAAAGTCTAGCCCGATCCTGTTTAGGATCGAGCCTCAGTGCTTCGCGGAATTCTCCTTCAGCGTCTCGAGACTGGTTCAGGCTGTATTGGGCAAGCCCTAAATCATAGTGAAACCGGCCATACCCATCGAAGCGGGACTTCACGGCGTTGAGGAACTGCTCCGCGACTCCAAAATGATCCCAACCTATGAGTGCTTCCGCCAGGCCTAAGTTGTATTCCGCAGAGTCGGGGATTTGCTGTGCGGCAAGTCCAAGTTCCTGCACCGCTTCTTCGTACTTTCCTTCCCGCAGGAGTGTCTGGCCCAAGGCGCCATGTAATTCCGGCGAATCAGGATTGGCGGCAAGGGCCGATCGTTGCGTCGCCTCGGTTTGCTGCAACTTGTTTTTAGCCGTCTCAGCGGCCATTAATGGCCCTTGCAATACAGCAAGGGCAAGCACGGCGGTGCAGAATACCAAACACCCGATCTGTGGTTTGCGCCTGATCACTTTTCTTCCGAAGTTTACTCTGTCTGCCCGCCTGCTATCGCCCAAAATCCCCGATCCGAAACAACTGCCCAATGAACGCGCCCGTCGGGCTTTATGTGCAGCTAATCCGTTGATGCAAGGAGCGTATGAATCTAGAAGAAAACAGGACTGGCTCTGCTGCCCGCTGCCCACATTCTCGCGCGGTACAAGTTCACCCAGGACTAACGAGCCTATGTGAGAACGCCACAGACTAACGCCGTCCCTTCGGGACTGATCGCAGTGCACCCTGATCGCTGACTAGTTTCAGCGAGTGCTGTTCAAATCGGCCGATCGAAAAAAGTATTTTGTCCAAATCAGCGGCTCGGGTAACTAATTGGACAAGTATCGGAACTCGCCCCGGGTATTTGCAGGCGAGTATAGTTTTCGCCTGTTCGGAAGAGATTCCGAAAATCTCTTGACACGTTTTATTCGAGTTGTTACGCTTTCCCAGCTTCCAAAAGCGCCACATTCTCCATGTTGAATCGTCGTCCGTGCCCAGGTCGTCTGACTTCCGTATCAAACCCAATTCGATGATCAATCGTCGCAATTTTCTAGGCACCCTGGGTGCATCGGTCGCGTTGACTGCCGTCCCTGCCGTGTCAGCCTTGCAACCAGAAACTGTCACCCAGGGCTCCCGATCTCGCCTTTCGCTAAACGGCGAGTGGGAATACCGCATTGAGGGCAAGCTATACGAAACCGTAGTGGTTCCTTCCTCTCGCCGCCCGAGCGGATACCACAGCCTCAATCGAACTTTCATACTGCCCCGCATCCCATCCGGCCAGCGTGTCTTTGCTCATTTTGAAGCCATCACCTACTGGGGAAGGCTGACCATCAACGGCAAAGTGTTGGGCGTCATGGGGCCGTACATTCCCTATGAGTTCGAATTCACGAATGCAGCCCGGGAGGGAGAGAACGCCGTTCAGGTAGAAATCCTTGACCTGGTGCCGATGCCCGATGGTACCGGCAAACCCGAGATTGCCATGGGAATCAATCCCGGTTGGGAAGCCTATGGGGGCATCATCCGCGATGTTTGGGTGGAGACGCGCCCCGCATCGTTCGTGGAGAATGTGCGCTTCGCCTACACGCTGGGACAGGACTACAGCACCTGCCGCGGACTCCCGCGCGTAATGGTGCAGAGCACCGAAGCCGGCTCCTGCACAGTAGAAATTGTCCTCAAGAATCGCGCCGCGGATGTGGCCCGAGACACCCAGACGGTCCAATTGAAGCCCGGCTTGAACGAGATCGAACTCACCTTCAACCTGGAAAATCCAGCGCTCTGGTCGCCGGACCAGCCCCACCTGTACGAGTTAGCGGCGCACATAAAAACCGGTTCCTCAGAAGATCAGTGGAGTTGCCAGACAGGCTTTCGTGACATCCGCGTCGAGGGCCGTGAGTTCCGCTTGAATGGAAACAAGCTGGTGTTGAACGGCGTCTGCCGCCATGACATGTGGAAGGACCAGGGCTTCACCCTGACACGCCGGCAGCAGGAACAGGATATGCGGATGATTAAGGAACTGGGCTGCAATTTTATCCGCCTGGTCCATTATCCGCACGATCGGAACATCATCGCCTTGGCCAATCAACTGGGCTTGATGGTCAGTGAAGAGCCTGGCTTCTGGAACATGGACTTCAACAAAATGGAGCACAGCCAGATCGAACTGGGTTACGTCATTCTGGAGACCACCATCCGGCGCGATTGGAATGCGCCCGCAGTGATCGCCTGGTTGCTTTCCAACGAATGTACGTTAACCGAGGAGACTCTGGCGGAAGGCAAGCAACGCTGCAACCGCTTGGACCCGATCCATCGCCTGGTTTCAGCGGCAAATAGTCACAGTGCCAAGAAGGTGAAACCGATGTTTGTCGCCGCGGGCTTGGACTTCTTCGACCAACATCCTTACACCTACCACGTGCAGGAATTTGCTCAGGAAGCGGCCTTCGACGGCGCTAGCAAGCCGCTTACGTTTACCGAGTGGGGCGGCCGGGCAATCGGGCAGACACCGCTGGTCATGCGCAAGACCGTCGATGCCTTGATCGACCTTATCGAATCGGGCGAGTTATCCGGCACCATGTTTTGGTCCTGGCAGGACCTTCCGCAATTCAGCCGTATCGACGACGAAATGTGTAACGGCATTCTGGAGTCTGGCGTCGTCACGGAAGCCCGCGAACCGCGTGCTGTCGTCTCCATGGAACTGGCGCGATTGTTCACCTTGCAACGCCACGTGGATGAACAGCCTGACACCGCCCCGGAGGTTCTCCGTCTCAGGTCGGCGCCATGGGAGAAAAACAGCACATTCGACCGGCTGAATCTGCAACCCCTCGTGGAAAGTTCCGATGCGGCGCTTGCCTGGAGCGGCCTGAACAAACGCATGGGCGAATACTGGAAGAAGGCCGGAGACGAGCAATGGAAGAGCAGTGGGGAAGCGTTTGTCCTTTGGCCCGAAAGTGAAGTAGCGATCGCCGGAGTCGGGTTTCGCATACCCGCGGTCAACGGCCGCGCGCGGCCTGTAATGCTTACGCCCGAAGCCGCGCAGCTTACGATTCCGGTCGGCGGCTTGTGCCGCAGAGTGCATATTCTGGGCCAGGTGACTCTGCCTGAGGGCTTTCCGGTCGTTGGTAACGATGGGGAAACAGTTGCTGCCTACACTCTTGAATATGCCAACGGTACAACCCAAGAGATCCCTCTGCGCAACGGCCATGAGGTTGCGCGCTCGAACCTGATTCAGAGCAGCTCGCGGATTGAACCCATTGCCACCGAGGCACAGCCGGCGCTGCTCTTCGTCAAGGATATTGCTCGCGAACAGTACCAGATCCTGCTCTATTCAATCCCCACCGATGGTAAGGAATTGTCAAAGATCCATTGCAAGTTGAACGGCGAGCAGGCGCCCCTGGCGATCTTTGCGATTACGGTTGAGAGAGCCTAGGGATACGAGGATCGTAATGGCACAAATGGAACCGCTGAACCCCTTTCGTACGGTCGTGGACTTAAACGGCGATTGGGAGCGGTATATTCACGGCAAGGTTTTCGACGTAGTCTCCGTGCCCTCTTCCCTGCGTCCTTCGGGGACTTACCGCCTGCAGCGGACCTTTCTCCTGCCTCGTCTCAGCGGCGGTCAAAGAGCATTTGTTCATTTCGACGCCATTACCTATTACGGAAAAGTTGCCCTGAATGGCCATGAACTAGGCAGCATGATTCCGTACCTGCCTCATGAATTCGAGTGCACGCAACAGGCGATTGAAGGCCGAAACACCATTGAAGTAGAAATCGTCGACGCGCATGCTGACCAGGGCGATGCGGCCGCGGATGCAGTTCGATTTGCAAACTGCGGCGGCTGGGAATGTTACGGCGGAATCATTCGTCCCGTCTATCTCGAGCTACGTGCGGCAGCGTTTATCGACTCTGTACGTTTTGCCTACCAGCTAGACCAGCGATTACCAGGGCGCCTCCTGCAAGGCTGCGATTTCCGTCGCGTCGACCACAGCGCAACAAGGATCTTGCGAGCTTTCGCTCTTGTGGGGCAAGTCGGTAGTAGCCACGGCGACCAAAGACATTCCATTGCAAGCCGGAAACACCGATGTCGAGATGACCTTCGATCTCAAGAACGTCGCCCTGTGGTCCCCTGACGAGCCGAACCTGTACACCTTGCGGGCTGAAGTGAAAACACCATCCGCGCAAGACCGCTGGAGCTGCCGGACCGGCTTCAGAGAGTTCAAGACCGAGGGCCCGAACTTCCTGTTAAACGGCCAGCGGGTGGTGTTAAACGGGGTGTGCCGGCACGATATGTGGCAAGACCAGGGCTTTACCTTGTCGGCCCGCCAGCAAGAGCAGGATATGCGGATGATCAAAACCATGGGCGCCAACTTCGTGCGCCTGGTGCACTATCCGCATGATCGTGGAATTGTGGAGCTCGCTGAGGAATTGGGCTTGCTGGTCAGTGAGGAACCGGGATTCTGGAACATGGATTTCGCCAAGATGCCGAGTAGCGAAATCGACCTGGGCTGCCACATCCTGGAAGGCGTCATACGTCGTGATTGGAACTCTCCGGCTGTCGTCATTTGGTTATTGGGCAACGAATGTGCGTTCCCGCTGAGTTATCTGAAACGGGGCAGGGCGATCTGCGATCAGCTCGATCCCATCCATCGGCTGGTTTCCGTCGCCCACCTTTACGGAAAATTCCCTGCGGTGAAAGATGTATACGACCAGGCCGGCCTCGACTTCTACGATTGGCATGCGTACGAATTCAAGGACGACAAGTTTCTCAAGCTTCCTGAGTCATTCGGTCCCGGGAAACCTCTCACTCTCACCGAGTGGGGCTGGGAGGATGCGGGCGACGGAGATATTTTCTACGAGCTGGACTTCGACGGGCTGCTGTCCCAGGTAGAAGCCCATAAGATTGCCGGCCACTCCTTCTGGAGTTGGAATGATGTGCACCAATTCAACCGTGTGGATTGGCCTACACACAACGGCATCCTGCTTTCCGGAGTCGTGACCGAGAGCCGGGAAATCCGCCAGCCGATTTATTCCAGGCTTTCCGGCCTGTTTGCCGGAAGAAGAGAAAATTGCGGCACGCCGGCGCCCGGGCGGCTGGTGCTACCGCCTCTGCGCTGGGTTCCGTTTTCTCCGGGGAACACATTTCAGACCATCGATCTGCAGTCCTTGGCGGACTCTCCAGCCGGGCAGAAGTCCTGGCAATTTCTCGAAGATAGTCTGCAGAAGTTCTGGGCTACCAGCGTGGCCGAAGACCAATGGAAGCGAACCGGCTCTCATTTCATCCTCTGGCGTTCCCCAGGCCTGAGGATTGCTGGTGTAGATTTTCTTTCACCGTTGGTGGAGGGTCATGTGCGCCCGGTCCTGCTCACCCCGGACGCGGCGGAAATTACCATCCCCGTGAATCAGCTTTGTAACAGGTTGCACATTCTGGGGCAGGTTTCTCTTCCGGAGGGCTTTCCGATCAAGGGTACTCATGCGGAAACCGTTGCTGAATATACCCTGCACTACGCAAATGGAAAAACACAAAGCCTGCCCGTCCGCAACGGCATTGAAGTGGCGCAATCGAATTGCATTTCCATGGCCACGCGCATTCTTCCAGTCGCCTTGGCGGCTCAGCCTGCAGTGGAATACATCAAGGACATCGTCCGCGAGCGCTATCAGTTGTTGCTTTGGTCAGTGCCGGTCGAACCCCACAAATTGGTTAAGTTACGCTGCAATCTCAACGGCCAACAACCTACCCTGGCTATTTTCGCGATTACCGCAGAGAGCTCGAAATGATCGGCTGAAGCCGTTACAGACGAGTATCTTTGCTCGTACTAAATTCTTCGGAATGAAGTCCGAAATTCCTTGACACTGCTTTGGGAACGTTGCTAGAGTGATCACCGTTAATCGCACTTCCAGGATCTAAGCCCCGTGCCTCTAAGGCCTTAGATACCGGTTTTTCCTGGAGGGAAGCGGCTCCCCGGCTGTTCAAGGCCCTATGTATCGCTTCCCCTATGTTCTCGTCCTGAGTGACCTTTGGCCAGGGGCTTCCAGCACACCCTGCTTCGGTATCCGAAAGGACTTGACATTAATTGGAAGCTAACAGAACATTGGTGCGAATTATGGAACGCGATCCGAAAGTTAATTAAATAGGGGATTAAGAACAAAGCGCAACTGGGAGTATATCACTTTTCGGAGGATGGCTATGAACGGTGTGCCATGTCGCAATAGAAGCACGGAACCTCTCCGTGGCAATACAAGCAACCCCATTCGAAACAATCGGGCGTGTTCAAGGGCTGGCTTGAGCACGCCTCTCGTGCTGATGGGCCTGCTACTGCTGCTGGTTTGTTATCAGGGTGCATGGGGTCAGAGTGGTCGAGCCAACGTCACTGGCCTGGTTACCGACTCCTCAGGTGCAGCGGTTCCGGGCGCAACCGTTACCGCAACCCAAACTTCAACCGGCGTCTCGACCCCGGCGGTCACCAACAGCAACGGTGTGTACAACATCATCCAGGTGATTCCCGGGACGTACACGATCAAGGTAGAAAAAGACGGATTCAGTTCCCAGGCGCAGAACGACTTCCTTCTGGTGGCCGAACAGAATGCCTCACTGAACTTCCAGCTGAAGCCCGGGACGGTGAACCAAGAGGTTACGGTCAATGCGCAAGGTCAGCTGCTCAATACGGAAAACGGACAGCTTGGGACAACCATCGACTCGAAACAGATTGTCGAATTGCCGCTGAACGGGCGTAATCCCGCGTCCCTGGTTCTGCTCACGGCGGGTACGGTCGATGTGCTAGGCACGAACGGTGGCAATCATCAGCAATACACCACTTTCCCGACTGACACCGGGGCATCTGCGAACGGCGGCCGCCAGGGCAGTGTGCTTTACCTGCTTGATGGCTCCTACAACATGGACAACTACCACTTGCTGGCATCCCCGTTTCCCAACCCGGATGCGACCCAGGAATTTACCGTGATCACGAACAACTTCGATTCGCGATACGGTTTTAGTCCCGGCGGCGTGGTAAGTATCGTTACCAAGTCCGGCACCAACGCCTGGCACGGTGACGTGTTTGAGTTCCTGCGCAACGGCGACCTCAACGCCAAGGACTATTTCACGCAAACGGGTAATAACCTGAAGCAGAACCAATTCGGCGGCTCCGTGGGCGGCCCGATCGTCAAGGACAAGCTATTTATCTTCGGAAACTATCAGGCTACGAGGGCGACCTCGCAGGTAAATTCGAGCAACAACTATGCTCCCACCGCGGCTATGAAGAACGGGGATTTCTCGGCCTTCTGCCAATCGGGATTTAATGGCGCTGGATTGTGTATGGATACCAACCCGAACAGCGCCAACCCGGGCGACCCGTATGTGACCGATCAAATCTGGACTCCTACGGCGGCAGGGAACAACGGGAACAGCGTTACGGTATCGCAGGCCGCTGCCAACCCGTCACTTTACTATCCAAACAACTATATAAACCCCGCAACCTTCCTTCCGGCGGCGTCCAAGATGATGGCCTTAATGCCTCTTCCCACGGATGCTTTGGGTCACATCACATCCATCGGCTATGGCAACATCAACAACTTTAACGAGGGTACAGTTCGCGCCGACTACGATCTGAACGAGAAAAATCGCATCAGCGGACGGATGTTTCTGAACTACTTCAACCAGCCCACCTTCAGTGAGAACCTCATTGCCTCAAATCGCTCCTGGATTGTGAACTGGCAGAACTATAGCGGAACCTGGACCCGGACCATCAACCCGCACATGGTCAACAATGTGACGTCGTTCTATTCGCGGATGTTTGACCACAGCAACAGCGGATTGACGGCCAATGGGAAACCCATCTGCTGGTCGCAGTACATCGCTGTGAGCGATCCAACCACGACGCCGTGCTCGATCGAAGACTGGGGCTTCGGCAGCAACTACGAGTCCGGCGGCACGAGCGTTGCCGCACAAAACTTCAACGGAATTAACCGCTGGACTTGGGGCGCGGAAGAGTCGCTGAGCATTTCCAAAGGCAAGCACCTGGTCGTGGCTGGGGTGGATGTGTTGCGGCAGTACTGGTATGAAAATACCGACTGGCTGGCATTGCCCCTCGTCGATTTCAACGGAGGACCGCAAGGTCAATTCACCGGTTCCAGCTGGGCCGACTTCCTGCTTGGCGATGAGTCCAACTTCGAACAGGGCGGAGGCGAGTCCAACGCCATTCATGGCTGGATGGTTGCACCGTATATCTCCGACACCATCAAGCTAAAACCGAATTTGACGGTGACCGTCGGCCTGCGTTGGGAGCCATGGATCGCTCCTTACACCGCCAGCGGACGCATCTCCATGTACATACCCGGCCGGCAAAGTTCGCGCTACCCGAATGCGCCGGTGGGTATGGTTTTCCCGGGTGACGCGGGCGTGCCCAGCGCCGGTCTGCCGAGCGACTACTGGCGATATTTCGATCCCCGCTTTAGTGTCGCGTGGCAGCCGGGCTTTTTATCCAACACCTCGATCCGCGCGGCTTTCGGCGTCTATGCCGCGCCCGTCGACTATGCTTCCTGGAACCACTCGGCGGACGTTGCACCCTTCAGCCCAACTTACAACTTCACTACCGCTTCCATTGTGAACGGCAGTCCTATTCCAATCATTCCCCTGGCAAGTCCCTGGTCCGTTTACAACCCCGTCGGCAACACCAGTCCATTTCCACCGTTCGCCGCTCCCAATAGTGCTCCCGGCGCAAGCGCACCATTCTTCGGCCCAATTAACATTCAGAACGCCTGGACTCCAAACTACATCGATTCTCAAACTCTGAGCTGGAATGTGAGTGTCGAGCGTCAATTCGGCTCTGGTTGGCTGGCACGCGTGGCGTACGTCGGTAGCAGTTCTATCAACCAGTCACTGCCTGAGGACCAGAACTATGGTCAGTTCTTTGGAGCAGGCGATCCGGCCAACGGAACCCGGCTGAACCCGGCCTTTAGCCAGGTCCTAGTGGTTAATTCCAATGGCTCGGCCTCTTATGATTCTCTCCAGGGAACTTTGAACAAACGGTTCTCGCACGGGCTGACGTTCTCTGCGAATTACACCTGGGCTCACACCATCGACGAGGCTGCGTTTTCGACAACCGCTTTCACGGGTAGTGTTCCCGATCCTCGCTGCATTCCATGCAACCGCGGGAATTCGGCGCTGGATGTGCCCCAAGTATTTGTAGCCAATGGGATCTATCAGACTCCAACGCCGGAGAGCTGGAACTTTCTGATGCGCGAGTTTCTCGGTGGCTGGGAGCTGAGCGGGATTTATCGAGCCCAATCCGGAATCCCGATCAACATTACTTCAGGACAAACGACGGCGTGGGACGGGGTGGGGGGCGATTACCCGGATTGGGCCCCGGGGGTCCATTCGGTCACCACCCATAAGGGCAACATCACTAATTACCTCGATCCCAAGAACTTTGTCTTCGCCCAACAAGGAGAAAAAGGCAACGTCGGCCGCGATCCGCGAGGGTCGTTCGGTCCAGGGGTTAACAATTGGGATTTGGCGTTTAGCAAGAACTTCCCATTTGGCGAACGCTTTCGTTTCCAGTTCCGTTGGGAGATGTACAACGCATTTAACCGTGTTACTCTTGCAAATCCCAATGCCACTCTTAACAATGGGCAGTTCGGACTTATCAATAGCACCAACAGCAACTTTCCATCCCGTGTAATGCAGGTGGCGGGGAAGATTTACTTCTAACCTGTAGTCATAAAGCAAAGAGGGCACCCTTCGGGGTGCCCTCTTTCCTTTAGCGATGACCGGCGTTACCGCCGGCCCGGGGCGCAGCACCGTGTCGTCGTCGCGCTCGGTTCGTTTGTCCTGGACGACGGGATGTTTATAGAGTGAGGGCCTCTAGGGTTCGCTGAAGAGGCCGCGGCGGCACAAACCTCTCGTTCCCTCGCGCAAAGACGGGTGCCCCACATCTCGCTCGTTTTTCGCGAGATGTGGGATACCACTGCTCTTTACCTCTGACTCTCGATTTGGCCGATAACACTTAGGGGTCAACGCGTTGGTGGTAGCCATCTCGCGAAAAAACGAGCGAGCTGTGGGGTTAGCCAGTTGCGGGCTCGAGTCGAATGGTCTTAAGTTCGGAGATCCGCAAAACCGTTCAACTATTTCTTATACGTCTTCTCAAAGCCATTTCGCGAGTTGACAACCGTAAAGCTACCATCCGCCGACGCAGAGGCCTTGATCCAATGTCCATCCGAATTGTCATCAATATTCGCAACAAAATCAGCCGCTGAGCTATGCTCCGGCCCGGCAGCAATTGAATAATGCAGCTGCCACAGGTCCTGCAATCCAGGCGAGTCATGCACGATTTGCCACGCGGTCGCGTCACCGCCCTTGTGAGTGCTGTTGATGTTGACGGCTACGCGCGGATGCAGGGCGTCGACCATGGCCTTGGAGTTCGAAAGTGCGAAGCCATGATGGCTGATAAGAAACAGATCAACCTGACCCAGCAAATTCCTCGGGCAAACCAAGGGCAGCTCTTTTCTCCTGGTCAGATCGCCCAGGTCGAGAAACTTGAATCTCCCATATCTCACCATCATGCCGACCGACGCCGCATTCTCGCTGGGATCCACGGGCGCCGCTGGCTCCGACGCACAGTACGGGTTGGGCTGCCCCGCACCGGGCAACGGTGAGGTGATGGCTTTGCCTGCCGCCGCAACGATCTCAACGTTGATGCCGGGAATAGGTATTGTGTCGCCCGGCTTGACGACGATATGCCGGGTGGTCCCGATTGCCTGGAGATAAGCAGCGTATCCCTCCGGAGCTAACTCATCATTCTCAGTATTCGGTCCATGGTCGGCAAAGGCGCCCACCTTGATCTGTTTGAGCAGTTGAGGCACGCCGCCGACATGATCGGTGTGGTAGTGCGTGATCACGACGTAATCGATCTTCTTCACGTTGGCGTTTTTCGCTGCAGCCACGATTCGATTCGCATCCCGATCGTTAAACCCTGGCCATCCTGTGTCGACTAGCATAGATCCGCCGGACGGGGATACGATCAATGTCGACTGTCCACCCTCGACGTCGATGAAGTAGATCTGCAGTGGCTTGGTCTGCGCCGTGGCAGAAAGCAAGCCGGCGGCACAGAGAATAACGAGGCTGAGGAACGAGCGCATGAACACTCCTTGGACGAGCAAATCACGCCGCCCTTGCTGGGATTGGAGAAGCCGGCACTACGATTGGAAAAATCTACCTCACAGTTGCAGCAACACGGCACTCCTCGCACAAGGCGATCATGCTAGATACCAATTCTTCGATCTGCCGCTGATAGATCTCATCGAAGGAGAGCGTTGGCCGGCGCATCCGCGCGCTGGGGACAATCCCTCGCCTCTGCAAGACTCGCTTCTCGATGTGAACGGCGAGTTCCACGTGCTGGACCGCGAATGCAATGTAAGGGATGAGCCTGTAAAACAGCGCTCTCGCTTCCTGTCTCTTTCCCTGGCGGTAGAGATCGTGCACCCGCACGTATACCTCCAGGCAGGCGTTCCCCGGCATCATGGCGGAGGCCCCGTGATCCAGACCGTCCAGCATGGCAATGCCGCCTAGGCCATAAATGATCTGGACCTGCCCCTTGGTCTGCTGAACGATGTCCGCACACTTAGCCCCAGGCAGGGTTACCTCGAGCTTGGCAAATAGGAAGTTTGCATGTTTCTCAGCCAGTTCAACCAGGATTTTTGCGGGTAGTCCTGCGCCCGTGAAGTCTGCGTCCTGGAGCATGACAGGAAGACTGACTGCTTTGCACAGCTCACTATAGAAACCCGCAATCTCTGTTCCCGGTAAGGCAACGGTGCGGGGAGGCGTAACCATGACGCAGTCGGCGCCTAATTTCTCCGCATAGCGAGAAAACTCGATGGTGTTGTAGGTCGATCCGCAGCTTGTTGCTGCGATGGCCGGGATGCGCTTCCGGGTGTGCTCCACAAGCACCTCGACAAAGTGATATCGCTCAGCGTCGGACAGCTTGTAATATTCCCCGCCAAAGCCCGGTCCGCATACTGCCGCGGCACCCCCTTCGATGGCGAAGTCGATTTGCCTGCGAAGTGCGTCGTCGTCAATCGATTCGTCTTCGCGAAACGTCGTTACCAGCACTGGCGTAATACCGTTGAGTCGCAGCATTATTCTTCCTTTAATCACTCGATGTTGATAGTAAAACCCGCCGGGCGCACAGTTGTTTATAAAGCATGAACCTGCTCTGAATGGCGCCCACGCAGGAAAGTCCCCACTTAGCCATGCGACGGAGAAAGCAGTCCGACGCTGGCTAGGTCAGGGGATATTGAACTTTTCGGCTTAAAGAAAGTCTGGCTTCCAGCAGCGCCAATCAAGCGCTCTTTCCCGTGGAATGGCTTGATTCCAACTAAGGAAGGCGGTGGAAGGCCAAATGTCCATCCCGCATGCATGTGCAGCGACTATATGCCCCCTGTTCCGCGTGTGTCAAGCAATTCGGAATGAAGACCGAATTTAGTGCTCGTTGCAATACCGGCGAAAGGCAACCAATCCGGGCCCAGCGCACCTGTACAATTCCCGGTAACAATGTCCAAGGTTCTTTCAGCCATGCTGCCTCTTTTGCTGCTTCTTTCGTCGGCGGCCAGGGCCTCGACGCCTATCTACCGCGAGGTGCCGCCGGCCGAATCGGGGATCACCTGGGTCCATGAAAGCGGCCGCTCCGCACAGCGGTATCTGCCGGAAACCGTGGGGGCTGGGGTGGCAATTTTTGACTACGACAACGATGGTTGGATGGATATTCTCCTGGTCAACTCCGGTCCTTCCACTTTTTACCATCCGCAGGCGCCGCTTCCTTTTGCTCTTTATCGCAATAATCACGATGGCACCTTCAGCGACGTAACCCAAAAGGCAGGCATTACCACGCCTATCTATGGCATGGGTGTAGCCATTGGCGATTATGACCATGACGGCTATGAAGACATTTTCATATCTGGCGTCGGCAAATGCGTCCTCTATCACAACAATCGGAACGGAACATTTACTGATGTCACTGCCTCCAGCGGCATTCATCCGACGCAATGGGGAAGCAGCTCGCTCTGGTTTGATTACGACAATGATGGGAAGCTGGACCTGTTCGTCGGTGAATTTGCCGACTATTCGACTAACCGGCTTTGCAGCCAGGCTGAATCTTATGGCGGGATGGGCAAGGACGGTGCCGCAACCGGCTCTGGCTACCGCTATTGCAATCCACGAGTGCTTACGCCAATGCCCAGTCATCTCTATCGAAACCTTGGCGATGGGAAGTTCCAGGACGTAAGCCAGAGTACCGGCATTTCCTCCCAGCCGGGCAAAGCATGGGGCGTGGTGGCGGCGGATATCAATAACGATGGCTACACAGACTTGTTTGTTTCCAATGACACTTTGTCAAATTTCCTTTGGGCAAACCGCAAGGGAAAAACCTTCGAGCAGATTGGCCTGGAGGCCGGCGTGGCCTACAGCATTGATGGGCTGCCCCGCTCCGGCATGGGAGTAGACGCAGGCGACTTCAACCATGACGGCCGGGAGGATTTGGTCGTCGCCAACATAGATGTGCAGACCACATCGCTCTATGCGAACCGTGGCCATGAAATGTTCGACGACGTCAAGGACAGCGCTGGCCTGGGTCGAGCGACGATGTGGCTCAGCGGCTGGGGGTTGCGTTTCCTCGATTACGACAACGACGGTTGGTTAGATCTGGTTCTATCCAATGGGCATCCCGATGACTTCGTCGGCGAAGAAACCAGAGGGATCAAATACCGCCAACCGCTCCTTCTCCTGCACAACATCCAGGGAACAAAGCTCCAGAACGTGAGCGATGCTGCGGGCCCGGCCTTTCAACACGACTACTCAGCCAGAGGCTTAGCCGTTGGTGACTTGAATAATGATGGCTATCCCGACGTCGTCTTGACCGAAAATGGCGGTCCAGTGCATGTGCTGATGAACACGGCGCAGGCAGGGAATAATTGGCTGGGGCTTAGCCTGGTAGCAAAGGCCGCAAATTCCGCTGCTGTGGGAGCAGTCTTGCGATGGAGCCTGGATGGAAAAGTTCTGACTCGGCAAAAAACAGCAGGTGGAAGCTTTCTGTCGAGCCATGATCCGCGCGAAATCATTGGCGCCGGCAAAGGGCGCATTGATTGGGTGGAGGTGCAGTGGCCAGGACCAGGCCACCACGTGGATCGCGTTCTGCATCCCGCCATGAATCGCTACCTGGTCATTACTGAGGGCCAGCAAACGACTAAAGCCAGCCAGGAAATCACGAAGTAGATCTGTTTCTGAACCACGGTGTCCGGCGCTTATAGACTCCTGAGCGCATTGTTGCGGCGCTTCTGGATCTTGGGGACCTCACCCATGTTCGAAAGCGGCGCGAGCATGCGTGTAACCATCAGTGCCGCGCACCGTACATCCTCTTTCACCGCACTCAGCTTGGCATGCATGCGCGCACTCGGCCCTGAAATGCTAAACCCTGCGATCACCCTCTGTGCATCATTGAAGATGGGAGCAGCAATACAAGTCACTCCGCTCAGATTCTCCTCCAGGTCGAGAGCAACTCCCTGCTCGCGCACCTTTGCCAGGTTCTCCATAAAATGAGACTTGCGCGTAATCGTTTGCGGAGTCTTCTTGCTGAGCGGTTGATCGATGAGAATCTCATGAATTTCCGCTTCCGGCAAAAAGGCTAGGAGGGCCTTGCCCAACGCAGTGCTATGGACCGCACAGCGCTCGCCGGGATATGCCGCGATGCGAAGGGAAGAGGGGCTTTGCAAAACGTCAATGAAGGTGACCTGTCCTCGGTCAAGCACACCGAGATTGACCGTCTCGGCATGGCGAGTCATCAGCTTCTGCATAACCGGCTTTGCGACCGATTGCAGTTGTCGGAAATTGACTGCGACACCGGTCAGCCCAAAAAACTTCGCAGCCAGCCGATAATGAGCCGTACCCTCGGCCTTTTCTACATAACCCAATTTCTCCAGGGAGTAGAGAATGCGATGTATGGTCGTTCGCGAGTAGGGAAGATCGTTGGCGAGCTCGGCGAAAGCGATAGGCTCCCGGCTTCCGCCCCTGTTGATGACATACTCGAGCACGGCGAAGATCTTAGCCGTCACCGCGATATAGTTCTTGTCCGCCTGCTTTGCTTTTGGCTTTTGCTGAGCGCTCTTGGCCACTGGTTAAAGTTCTGTCATTTGCTTCCCAAGTATACCGATTAGCCATCTATCCGTATAACGGATGCGAGCACTCCAGTCGCGACGGCCGCCTGCATTGAACCGCTTCCCAGGCTGTCGCAATCGATGTGGGTGCCGGATATGCTTGATCGTTCTTTGTTCCGTATTACGGATACATCTCCGCATTTTGCATTGACTCTAAAACTCCGGGAAAGATAGTCTGAATTGCGGATTGCGGGCTAACAACGGAAACGGACGGAAATGACCAAGTTAAGGAGTCAGGGCTGGTTTGGTAAGAACGATCGCGACGGTTTTTCTCATCGCAGTTGGATGAAGAATCAGGGTTGGCCTCATGACTTATTTGATGGACGTCCAGTCATTGGCATCTGCAATACATGGTCCGAATTAAATCCCTGCAACGCCCATTTTCGTGAGCTCGCCGAATGCGTCAAGCGCGGCGTCTGGGAGGCGGGTGGTTTTCCCGTTGAATTTCCCGTCATGTCGCTCGGCGAGTCTCAGCTCCGTCCGACCGCAATGCTCTTTCGCAACCTGGCCAGCATGGACGTAGAAGAATCCATTCGCGGCAACCCGATGGACGGGGTCGTGCTGCTCATGGGTTGCGACAAGACAACACCCTCCCTGGTGATGGGCGCTGCTTCCTGCGACTTGCCGACGATTGGCTTGTCCGGCGGCCCCATGCTCAGCGGCCGATTTCGAGGCGCGGAACTCGGTTCCGGCACCAGCGTTTGGCAAATGACCGAACTGGTGACCGCGGGCAAGATGCCAGTGGCAGACTTCCTCGAAGCAGAAAGCTGCATGAGCCGTTCCAAAGGTCACTGTATGACGATGGGGACGGCCTCAACCATGGCCAGCATGGTTGAAGCGTTGGGGATCTCGCTTCCCGGGAACGCTGCCATTCCCGCCGTGGATGCCCGCCGCAGCACCATCGCGCAGCTGACCGGCCGCCGCATCGTGCAGATGGTTCACGAGGATCTTCGCCTCTCGAAAATTCTCACCAGGCCTGCCCTGGAGAACGCGATTGCTTGTACTGCCGCCATCGGCGGATCAACCAACTCTGTGATTCATTTGCTGGCAATCGCCAGGCGTGTTGGTGTGCCTCTTTCTCTCGAAGATTGGGACCGGCTCGGTTCCGAACTCCCATGCTTGGTTGACTTGCAACCCTCGGGCAAGCATCTCATGGAGGACTTCTACTACGCCGGCGGTGTGCCCGTCGTGTTGCGGGAGTTGGGCGAGGCGGGAGTCTTGCATAGGGATGCGCTGACCGCTAACGGGAAGTCTATCTGGGAGAATGTTGCACAGGCACAATGCTGGAACCGCGAAGTGATCCGCACGTTTACCGAGCCGTTCAAGCCCAACGCTGGGATTGCCGTGCTGCGCGGCAATCTGGCCCCCAATGGCGCAGTGATTAAACCCTCAGCGGCTGGCGAGCACCTGATGCGCCATACAGGAAGGGCTGTCGTTTTCGACACCATCGAAGACCTGCATGCTCGCGTGAACGATGAAAGTCTCGACATCGATGAGAACTGCGTGATGGTGTTGAGAAACTGCGGTCCTCGTGGGTACCCAGGCATGGCGGAAGTGGGGAACATGCCCGTGCCGGAAAAACTCCTGCGCAAAGGCATTACCGACATCGTGCGCGTCTCCGACGCTCGCATGAGTGGTACCGCCTACGGAACAGTCGTGCTGCATGTTTCTCCTGAAGCCGCCATCGGTGGACCCCTGGCTCTCGTGCGATCGGGAGACATGATCACCCTCGACGTCGCCGCTCGCGTGATTCAGGTGGAAGTCGATGACGAAACCCTGGCGCAGCGCAGGGCCGAGTGGACTCCGCCGCCTGCCCCCAAACGTGGATGGGCTAAGCTGTATGTCGATCATGTCCTGCAGGCGGACGAGGGGGCCGATCTGGATTTCCTGGTCGGAGGCAGCGGCGCGGCCATCCCGCGAGAATCTCACTGAAGATAAGGGCAGGGGTCGGATAGATCGCTGCGAAGAGCTAAGGAGCAGACCAGCTTGCGATTGTCCTTGTCTTCGCTTGATCTGTTTCTTTGCTGCATCGTCGTTTTGGCCAGTGTCGCCATCGGCCTTACGATTGCCATACGCAAGCGTGCCGGCGAATCCAGCTCACAGTTTTTCCTTGCCGGGCGGGGGCTCAAATGGCCGGTTGTAGGTGCCTCGCTATTTGCAACAAATATAGGGGCAGAACACCTGGTCGGATTGTCTGGCGACGCCTACCGGTACGGCCTGTGTGCCGGTAGCGTCGAGCTTACGACCTGCATTTGCCTCGGCATCGCCTGCGCCTGGCTATTCCCCTATTACCTGCGGACAAAGGTATTCACCATCCCGGAGTTCCTGGAACTCCGCTTCAATCGCACCGCCCGCGTCTTCTTCTCCGGCCTGATGCTGGTTATCTGCATCATGACCAAGTTGGCCTTCCACCTATACGCCGGTGCACTCGTACTCCATGGTCTCTTCGGTTGGAATCTGATGTCCACGGTTGTATTGGTAGGAGCGGCCATCGCCATCATCACCATGGTGGGCGGCTTTACCGCGGTTGCTTACACCGATTCGATTCAAACGGGAATCATGATTGCCGGTTGTAGTCTCGTCCTCTTCACTGGACTCCATCAGGTCGGTGGCTGGCACGCGCTCATTTCCAGAATGCCCGAGGCTATGCACATCGGCAAAGCCTACACTGACCCCAACTACCCGGTCTGGGGCATTATTCTGGGCGCATTTTACGGAGGGACTTTCTACTGGGGGATGGACCAGGTAAACGTCCAACGTGTGCTGGGAGCGAAAAACCTGCAGGAAGCTCGAAAAGGCTCGATGTTTGCGGTCCTGCTTAAGTTCAGTCCGATATTTATTTTTGCTCTGCCGGGGGTCATTGCCGCGGCTCTCTATCCCGGGCGGGATCCAAAGACTACATTCATCACCTTGTTAAACGATCTGCTCCCGAATGGCGTGCGTGGGCTGGTGCTGGCAGCCTTGATCTCCGCACTGATCGGCTCTTCTCTTTCGGTGATGAATTCGATATCGACTCTCGTTGTCAAAGACTTCCTGCTTCATTTCAGTACGAACGCTTCAGAAAAAAGGCAGATCCTGATCGGGCGCTTTGCCATCGTGCTGGCTACTCCATTGGCGATCGCCGGCGCCTACCTCATCTATACCACTCCGGATGGACTTTACCGGTATCTCCAGGCCATCTCCATCTATCTGATCATGCCCATTACGCCCGCGATATTCTTCGGAATTATGAGCAAACGGGTCACGTTTCCTGCTGCGGTTGCTTCGGTTCTTGCGGGGAGTGCCCTGGCTGCGCTTTTTGTCACCGATCAGCTTGTCGGTTCACGCGGATCGCAATGGTTTCCTTGGCTGCACTACAAGCTAACCTTGAACTACACCTACCGTGGGCTGTTGGGAACGCTTGTCTCGGTTGCCGTTTTGTTCCTTGTCTCGTCCTTTACCAGTGCTCCTGCCGGCGCGAATATTCAGGGGCTCACAGTAGACTGGAAAGCACCGATGGAGCCGTTCCAGGGTTTGTCCGACTGGCGATTAAGCCTTGGTGTCTTGGCACTGCTTACGGTTGGAATCTATGCCTGGCTTTGGTAGCCCGTAGTTGTTGGGTGACTTTCCGAAAGTTCGCTGATAGATAGAGGCAGCGAACGGGGAAGTTGCCACACGTTCAAAGTGAAAAGCAGATGAATGACATTTCCGCTTCCGCCGATTCACCAGCCTTAAGAACGATTAGGCCAAGATTGCTTTCCTCATTTTCGGCGATGCGGTTCAATGCGCCGGCCGCGTGTGTTTGCGGCTCGAGGCAAAAGAAGGGTTTGGCCGGATCACAATAGAGCATCAGGTGCTTGAAGAGGGAAGCGGCCTCAATACGTAGACCGATTCCATTTTGCGGAAAGGAAATCTCCGCGCGGCCATCCCATCCGCCATAGCAGTTGTCGCGCCAGGCCGGCGGCAAAGGTTGAGCCGCGGAAAAATCAAGTTCCGCAGGCGTAGCGATTCGTTCCGTGGCCACCCTCTCAGAGCCTCCCAGCCAATAGTGGGTCGACCGGAATCGGAGCGTTACTCCAGCTTGACGGTCCCAACCGGGATGTTGTCCCAAACCAAACGGCATCGCACGGTTACCGCGATTGGTCACACCTGTTGTTACCGTAAGACGATCGGGATGCAGATGAAAGCGTTGGAGTGCCGAGTAAGCGTAAGGCCCGTCAGAATGGTCAAGACGCAGCTCCGCTAAGGTCTTGTTCGCAGCAGCCACGCTCCACTTCGACTGCCAGCCGGTTCCATGGATCGCAAACGGTTCGCCGGGAGCGTTTGGCTGTAGTTCGTAAGTGTGTCCGTCGAAAGCAAAGTGGTTGCCAATGATGCGGTTGGCGAAGGGCACCATGGGGAACATCGAGGCGCCTCCGGCGTTACGGTCGGCGAGTGCCTGCTCCGGCATCGATCGCATCAGATCTACAAGGCCGTCGGGCCGCCGCATGCGGAACGATGCGACACAGCCCCCAATCTCCGGCACAAGATCGAGCACTAAGTCGCCCACGGTCAGGGTCAATCGGAAAGGCCCACGCGTCATACGGTGGGTGCTTGCGCCTTTTCATGGCGAACAAAGATGATTTGTACAACAAACAAGAGGAAGGCGCTGATAGGGAGAAGCCAAATCCCGGCCCTGACCGTGCTTCCCTTGGCCACATAACCGATGGCTGCAGGCAACAGCATGCTGCCGGTAAAGCCCGCAGCCATCAGCAACCCAAAGATGGTCCCGAAAACCTCGGGGAAGAATGTGCTTGCGATCCCCGTCGTGGTGGGAAAGATGGGAGCGTAGCAAAGACCGCAAACAACAGCTGCGGCGATCGTTATTTGCAAATTCCATCCCAGTGCCAGGAACACCAATGCAACTACCGCTCCGGCCGCGCACGCCGCCACTACGATGGATCCACGGATTTTCTTCGTGATCTCGCTCGCTATCAGCCTTCCCACCATCATGGACGCAAAGAAAGTAGCCAAAACAAAGCCTGATGTACGTGCCGAGGTTGAGAACTCCTGCTCAAAGTAAGTTCGAAGCCAACCTCCCGTCGACACTTCGAGCGATGAATAGAGCAGGATCACGGCCGCGAGCAGCAGAATGGACTTGTTTAGGAGCGCGGTGCGGATGATAGTCCAGTTGAGTCCACCCTTCGACCGCGGCGCGGGGAAGCTCTGTGCAAGGCTAAGAATCCCGGGGACCGCATTCGCGGCTCCCATAATCACCAGCGTGGGCGCCACGCCGAAACTGCGAGCCATTAATGTCACCAGCACCGGGAACCCCACGGTTCCTAGGCTAAAGAAGGCATTTGCCAGGTTGAGCTTTGCAGACGGGTTGTCGGGGTAGATATCCGGAACGAGCGTGTTGGCTCCGCTGTTGATGCAACTGGCCCCGGCGCCCAGCACGAAGACCAGCATCGCCAGAACATGGTAACTATGCACAGCGCTGATCGTGGCCAGGACCACGGCGCAAAGCAAAGAGCCACTTGCCAGGACCGGCTTCTTGCCGAACCGGTCGATTAATGGGCCGGCAACGAAGGACATGGGTACCTGGGGCAGGAAGAGCAAACTGATCAGTGTCCCGCTCTGTTGAATGTCGAATCCAACGCGCGTACGTAGTTCCGGCAAGGTAGCGCCGAGAAAGGCGACTAAGGTTCCAAACGCAAAGGTTCCAGCACACGCGGTGGTCATTAGATACGATCGCGCGGTCTGTCGCGCAGTGCCGGGGACGGGCATAGTGGCGGCGTATCTCCTGATACCCAGATCTAGAACATCATTCGCAATAAGCGCAAATCTATGACAGCGCGTAGCGTGGCTTTTGTGTATTATAGCCTTGGTTTCGGAACAGAGTTCTGAATTATTAAGAGGTGACGAGTGAATCTTACCCGCAGCGAATTCTTGAAGTTGATGGCCGGAGTAGCCGGCTCTGCTTTCATTCCGCAGGCTCGAGCCAATCCCTATGGTCTGCCACTCGGCATTCAACTCTATACCGTTCGCAACGATCTCAAAGTAGATTTTCCGGGAACTCTCGCAAAACTCGTCGGCATGGGCTACAAGGAAGTCGAAGCAGGCTTCACCGACGACGGGACGATCGATTTCAACGGGGGTGCACCGCTCAAATTTAAAAAGATGCTGGATGACGCCGGTCTCCGGATACCCAGCTGTCATTTCCCCGTGCCTGACAACGATGCGCAGTGGGCTAAGAGCATTGAGCACGCCCACCAGCTCAAGCTTGACTACATGTTGTGTGCAGGGCCTCCGGGAGGAACCGACTCCCTCGAAGCCTGGAAGCGGGCCTCCGCGTTTTTCAATAACCTCGGCAAGCTCTGCAAAAGTGCCGGAATGCAATTTGCTTATCACAATCACAATCACGAGTTTCGCGTTTACGATGGTGTGGTCGCCTACGATGAGCTATTGCGCTCCACCGATCCCAGCCTGGTCAAAATGGAGCTGGACTGTTTCTGGATGACCTTAGCGGGTAAAGATCCCGTCGAGTACATGCGCAAGAATCCTGGCCGGTTTCCGCTCCTGCACATCAAGGGTCTGAAGCCTGGCTTTGCCCCGACCACTGACGGTTTCAATCGACCTGCTGCCGAGATCATCCCCGCGGACGATGATAGCGATGGTGCTATAACGCTTTCCCATCAGTCCAGCCTTGACTATCCGGCTGACGCAGTCGGGGCCGAGCCGCGCTAACAGAAAATGACGGGGCTTAAAGGCAATCGGTTGTACGAACCGACGTTGTGACGTGGCGTCGCGGTACAACCTTTTTTTAGGACCAATAATCTCGGAAACCAGAACAGTAAAGATGGGCCGCGCAGGGGGCACGGGCGAAAAATCGAAATTCCCCTTGCCTCTTTTCCTTCTCGCCATATTACCTGGCAATTCTCAAGCCCTCCGGCCCCGGAAAGGATTCCGGCCATGTCGAAGGCCGCTTCCGCGAAACGTTCGCTGTTGACGGCGTTCTTTTTGGTCATCAGCGCCGCATCTGATGCCTGGCCATTCCACGAAGCTCAAAATTTCGATCATTCCCCGCAAGGCCACAGCGTCCGCGATCGGGCGTCGGAGGTTGTGCAGAACGCCCGATTTTCGATCTGGGACGCGAAGAAAAAGCTCATCGCCCAGCGGGGCCGGCCACGTGTTCCTCGTCGAGAAAATCGACGGAAATCGATTGGTGTTCGCGGACATGAACGAAGGCTTCGCGGCTGGGTCGCGTCCACCACCGTGATCTCGCTCGACCAAGGCCGAGAGCGTTCTTCGGCCAACAGATCAACTCACACCGCCAAGAGCGCGTTTACCTTCCTGATGGAGGAGTCGTCCGTTACGAGGCGACGACTCGATCGCGCCATGGCCGATCTCGACGCCTCGCTCAACGACTGGATCCGAAATATGTGCCGGCATTGATCGAAGGCTTATCTGTGGCAGTGGCGGAATCAACTTGATGAAGCGCTCGCCGATGTGAGCAAGGCGATCGAGCTCGACCCACGCAATTCCTACGCGTTCGTCGAGCGCGGCGTCTTCAAATAGCAAGAAAGAATACGACAAAGCACTGCCGATTTTCAGACCGCCATTGGTTCGGCTCGCGACCGCCGTGATTTATATCGCCGGGGGATGATCTTTCTTGAACAAGCACGATCCGAATAAGGCTACTGCCGATTCAAGCGGGCCCAGCAGATCGACCCGAGGCATCCCGACGTCTACGCGGCGATGGCGTCGATGTTCTTGAGCAGGGAAAGCCGACAAGGCCCTGAAGGTTCTCGACCAGGCCGTCGAGATCGATCCTCATGCGCCGATTCTCACGGCAATCGGGCGGTCGTACTTCTTGTCCCTGGGCCGGTACGACAAGGCGCTTGATGATCTCGACGAAGTCGATCAAGTCGCACCCGATTCGGCTCGGGCGCAGCGGGAGCGGGCATGGATCTCGCGACCTGTCCGGACGCGAAGGTCCGCAACGGCGAGCAGGCGGTGAGCTCGGCGACCAGGGCATGCGAGTTAACCGACTGGAAAGAACCGTATTGCCTCTGCGACTCTGGCCGCGGCCTGTTCGGAGGCGGGGCAATTCGAGGAGCGCCGTCTAAGTGGCGAGCGGAAAGCCATCGAGCTCTTCACCGACAAGAGCCCCGGACAAGCGCGAGTACCAAAGTTCTCGATCATTATAAGGCGAACAAGCCTTATCATTGTATGGGTTGCTGGAAGAAATGGGCGTTACCGATCCCCGGCCGGCCGCCAAAAGGTCGATCGAGCATCCAGGTCCCTGCGCTTGCTCGCGGAAAGGAATCCGTTCATGTCGCCCGATCCGAATCGGAGGTTATCCGCGTTTTGTTTTGGCGGCCCTCGACTTCCTTCTCTCCGCGGCGGCGACCTGGCCGGCGGCGCAAAATTAAAGACTTTGTCCGTCCCAGGAAATCAAGCGCCACTGATCGCGCCTTCGAGTATGTGCAGAACGCGTCGGATATTTCCCCTGCTGACGGTCAGACAAGTACATTCCGACGGCGTCGGGCTAATCTGTCTTCTGGAGCAAGCCCAGGGCGACCAGTGCTCGTGACGATCCGGAGTCAGGGCCTGCGGGGCTGGGCGTCGGCCAGTTCCCTGATCCCTCTCGACCATGCCGACAGTTTTTCTCGCAGCAGATCGCAGGCCGATCCGCGCGACTCGTTCGCGCTATTGATGTGAAGGTGTGGTGCGGTACGAGAACGATGATCTGATCATGCTTTGCCGACGTCAACGGAGGCTTCGTCTCGACCCCAAGTACGTCGCGGCCTTGGTCAAGCGCGAGTATCTTGGCAATGCCGCGATCGGCTCGACCTGGCTTTGTGCTGACGTCAATCAGGCAATCCAGCTCGACTCGCAAAATTCTTATGCTTATGTGGAACGGGGTGTTTTCCCCTGTTATTGTACCTCGTTTCATTACATATGCTAATATTATTCCAGTGTTAAAAAAAAACGAACGACTTATCTAATCTCAAACTATCATGACGGATAAATTTGCAATAAATAAGTTAAATGAACTGAACTAAATATTTCAGGCTAACCCTAATATTAGACCCTAGACCTCACACCTTCAATGGTCAAATAGACCGCTACTCATCATCTCAGCTGATGACTAAATGCCTGCGTGTGTGTGTTTATTGCATAACCCAAGCACTGCTTAACCCTTTAACTGACAAACAGCATTTTAATGCGCCACAAAATCTAACAAGTTTGCCATTTTAGTTCACTTTATATATTTTGTTTAGGATGCAAAACGATCAGCCGGCGAGCAGCTCGCCGGCTGATCGTTTTGCATCCTAAACAAAATATATAAAGTGAACATTGTCCGCCCGGAGTTGCCAGCCGCGCTGTTTCTGGCCAGCGTCAGCACGCGAGAGAAATACCCCGCTAGGACGTTTCTTATCTTTCGCTTCAAGCGGACGCAAGTAAGGACGCACCCAGGTCGCAACTGTGAAGGGATCGCTCGTATCCACGTCGCCTGCATCGGGCGCTTCGAGTTTGGTGCTGACATCCATCCGCATGTAGGGCCAAAACCATGTGCCCTCGCCCCATATGATCGGGCTTCCGGTGGTGGCGATGGTCCTGCTTTGGGCGTTCGGGGCGGAGTTCATGAAGGTTGAACCCTTTTGCTCATCGAAAGGAAATCGCACTTGCAAGCCCGCCGAGTCAACCGGCTGGGGCTTGGCTTTGGGTTGATTCAACCATGCCGCTATAAGATCTCGGGCCTTGGCTTTTCGTTCGTCGATCTTGCGCTCGACCTCTGATTTCTTCGCCAATACTTTGGTATACGCCGCTAAGTTCTCCGGTTTCGGAACCCGAATGAAAGGTGGCCAGTCTTTGCGGTCGTCGGTGGACGGGTTCTCGGTGAGATTGTTGAAGAAAGCCGTCAGCTGATAGAAATCCTTCTGCGTAATCGGATCGAACTTGTGGTCGTGACAAACCGCGCAGCCGGTCGTGAGTCCAAGAAACGCGCCCCGAACGCCTCCGCCCGCTCACGTTTGTTGTTGACCCGCAATTCCTCGATGACTGTCCCGCCCTCGCCGGAGCTGATTCCTGCGCGCAGATAGGCTGACGCCACGATGGTATCCAGGTTCTTGTCGGGCAGCAGGTCACCGGCAATCTGCTCGCGGACGAATTGATCGAAACGGCTTGTTCTGGTTGTAGGCCTTGATGACGTAGTCGCGGTAGGGCCAGATGCTGCGAAAATTATCCGAGTGCAAGCCATGAGTGTCGCCATAGCGCGCGACGTCCAACCAATAGTGGGCGCGATGTTCGCCATATCGCGGGCTCGCCAGCAACCGGTCCACCACCTTCTCATAAGCATTGGGAGTAGCGTCTGCCACAAATGCGGCCACCTCTTCAGGAGTTGGAGGCAATCCGGTGAGGTCGTACGTCACGCGGCGAATCAGCGTGCGTTTATCGGCCTCTGGAGAAGGAGTGAGGCCCTCCTTTTCGAGCCTGCTTAGGATGAACCGGTCAATCTCATTGCGCGGCCACTGCTGATCGTTGGTCGCAGGTACCGGTGGCCGATTCGGAGCGACGAACGCCCAATGCGGCTCGTAATGCGCGCCTTCTCTGACCCATTGACGCAACGCCGCAATTTGTTCAGGCTTCAGCGTTCGATGAGCCTCTTCCGGAGGCATTCTCTGCTTCGGATCCTTGGATTCAATGCGGCGGATTAGTGGGCTCTTGTCAGGTTTGGCCGGAACGATTGCGGGACCCATCTTTCCGTGTGGGGCATAGGCAAACTCAGCACGATCTAAACGCAGGCCCGCTTTCCGCGCTGCCGAATCAAGCCCATGACAGGCGTAGCAATTTTCCGAAAGGATGGGCTGAATGGTCTCGTTGAAGGATAGCTTTGCTGAACTAGCGGCAGTTTGGTGGTGATTGTGGCAGGCAAGGCTAGAAATTGCGGCGAACACCGCAAGACTAAGTCCACTAAATCCCCACAGAAAACGGTAGAGGCGATTTTGCCTACTGCCAGTCGACTCGTTGTCAATTGCCATCCCCACCGCCCCTGCCCCAGAGCGCGATCCCCGCAAACTCTGACCAGCCCCCTCAATCTACTTCTGAGCCGTGTGGAGTGTCAACGACTGTCCGGAATGCGGCCACCGTCTAACGGCCGCGAGAAATTCATGCTTCGAGTCCTACTTCGAGGTGAAAACCAGGAAGTAATCCGTTCCATCCTTCGCGAAGTCATCTTGCTTCACCAACTGATGACCAGCCTCATTTGCCTCCCCAATCATAACCTCCGCGGCCACGCCGTGATCCTCGCCATTGCCGTTACGGTCAATCACTCCCACTTTTGCCTCAGGAACGGGCGATGGACGCACGTTACGCAATGCTCGGCGATCCGTCTCCTGGTCGTTGGTTGAGACCCGGACATAAATCGCCGAAACCTCAAGCTGTCATCACGAAGAAACGACGAATGTGCTAGACGCCAGCAAGACGGCGCTTTGGGCAATGGAGGGAGTGGTTAGGAATCTTCTCGCTTGCTGGATAGTTGCCCCGGTCTTGCTGACATTTCCCACAAAACCATTCACTGGGTACGGCGCAGCGACGTTTGCATTTCGAGCAGATTGCCCACGTCGTGGAGTCGTACACCGTTTGCAGAGTCGCGCCACAACAATGACTCTTAGGCTGCGGCTTTGACGCCAACCGTGGCATGGCTAGAAATTGTACCCCTTTGTAAGACATTTACCACCTCATCTTTGGGTATAGTGACGACGAGATTGGTTTCGTTACGGAAATCTTGTCGATTGTTAGGGGTATTTTCGGCCCGCTCCGCCCCCCGGCATTCCATTTAAATGTTTAGAGGCCACGAAAGTGAATCTCCTTAGGAGCGTTCTCCATAACGTATCGTGGGATTTGCGTTCGCTTTTCTTGGAAGAGAAATCGAACGGCTCTTGAATGTACCTGAGTTTAGTTCGATCTATGCACGAATTTCAGGCACCGTGCTTTTGGCAATTGGATTTCTTATCCGCGTATGGTCGACATTCCTCTTCTACGAACGTCAGATGAAAGTGATCAAGCTGACGCCCCGGAAAGCGCTCATCGCTTCCGGCCCCTACGGCTTCTCAAGAAACCCGCTGTATCTCGGCGGAAATTTCTTCATTTTCCTCGGGCCGTGTTGTTCCTGGGGTCGCCATCCGGAATCGTCTTGAGAGCAATCAATCTTGTCGCCGTGGATTTTATGATTCGCCGAGAGGAAGGGCAGCATCGCCGCCTCGATTCGCGCGCGCGCGCGCGCGCGCGCGCGCGCGCGCGCGCGCGCGCGCGCGCGCGCGCGCGCGCGCGCGCGCGCGCGCGCGCGCGCGCGCGCGCGCGCGCGCGCGCGCGCGCGCGCGCGCGCGCGCGCGCGCGCGCGCGCGCGCGCGCGCGCGCGCGCGCGCGCGCGCGCGCGCGCGCGCGCGCGCGCGCGCGCGCGCGCGCGCGCGCGCGCGCGCGCGCGCGCGCGCGCGCGCGCGCGCGCGCGCGCGCGCGCGCGCGC
>CAWFGM010000030.1:0-25104 GCA_963815175.1 uncultured Acidobacteriaceae bacterium | reverse complement strand
CGGATCGGCGCCACCTCTTCCAGAACGGAGAATTGTAACCGCCTCTGAACGGAATCCACCCGGTCAAGAACAACCCGCACCCGGTCCCCCATCGAATAGCGCCGGCTAGAGTGCTCTCCTATAATCTGGCGCGTGTTTTCGCGGAAGGTGTAGTAATCGCCCTGGAGGCTCATGATCGGCACTAAGCCCTCGATGAAGAGGTTGTCGAGCTCAACAAAGCAACCGTACTTGGTCACGCTAAGGATCATGGCGTCGAAGTCGTCGCCAATCTTATCCTGCATGAATTTCACTTTCTTCCACTCCATCAATTCGCGCTCGGCCATCTTCGGCGCGGCGCTCGGCCTGGCTCGATTCATAGGCAATGCCGGCCAGCTCCAGTTCGCTGATCGGAGCCATCTCGGGGTCCCTTTCATCGCCATGCGGTGGAGGTTGGGCAATCTGTTTCGCCAGTATTCCCATTCCGCTCGCGCCCCAAGCCAGCACCTCCTTGGCGATGCGGTGAACAATCAGATCCGGGTAGCGGCGGATGGGCGAAGTGAAGTGAGTGTAGCAAGGCGCGGCCAGGGCGAAGTGGCCCTCATTCTTCTCGCTATAACGTGCCTGGCGCAGAGAACGCAGCATCAGGTGGGCGAGGATGCGCTCCTCCGGTTTACCTGCAATCTTGAGCGCCAGCTGCTGATACATGCGCGGGGTCACAGGAATATCTTCCGGAACCTCATACTGGCGAGGCTGGCGAACTTGCGCCGTCCTGCGGCCTCCCCCACCGCTTCCCCCGCCCCTTCTTAGCTCGCGGCGTTCCGACTTCATTGTCATGCGCTTCACCGGCAATGGGCCCAGGCCAAGCGAGTAGCCAAACCCGGCGGCCAAACTCTCAAATTCCATCACGCGGCGGGGTTCCGGCTTTTCGTGAATGCGATACAGCGACGGTACGTCGAGGTTCTGCAGCCAGGAGGCCACGCACTCGTTGGCGGAGAGCATAAACTCTTCGATCAGGCGGTTGGCCCAGCTGCGTTCGGAACGAACGATGCTCTGCATGACGCCCTGGGAATCAAACTCGATGACCGGCTCGGGAAGATCGAAGTCAATTGACCCGCGACGCTGGCGTTTCCGGTGCAACACGCGCGCCAACTCATACATGCGCTCGAATTCCGGAACCAAGGGGGCGAACTGCTCCCGCATCGGCCGATCCCCGCTGATGATGGAGTGCACCTGGGTGTAGGTCATCCGGGCAGGCCGAACGGATGACGCCCTGGGTCACCTCGTAGCTGCGAATTTCACCCTCCGGATCGATCATCATGATGCAGGAAAGCACCAGGCGATCTTCCCCCGGGCGCAGGCTGCAAATATCGCTGGAAAGTTCTTGAGGGAGCATGGGGACGGCCCGATCGGGAAAATAAACCGAGGTGCCGCGCAAGCGAGCTTCGAGATCGAGCGCCGTACCAGGCGTCACATACTGGGCGACGTCGGCAATGTGGACCTGCAGCTCCCAGGTACCGTCTTTGCCGCCGTGTTGGCGGACAAAAACAGCGTCATCGAAGTCCTTGGCCGTCTCGCCGTCGATGGTAACGATAGGCAGATCGCGAAAGTCCCGGCGGCCGGCAGCTTCCTCCTTGTCCAAGTGAGCAACCGTGCGCGCCTCCTCGAGAACATTGGGCGGGAAGACATGGGGCAGATGATGCTTGCGGATGACGATCTCGACATCCACGCCGAAATCATCTTCCCGGCCCAGGACCTCAATCACCCGGCCGCGGGCGGCACGGGAGGGGGTCGGCCAGTTGCGATTTCCACGTCGACCACCATGCCCTCTAACCCGGGGCTGGCTTCAGTGGTAATCCCCGCTGGCGTGCGTCCCTTGTTTTCGCTAACCACGCGATGTGGAGTTCCGCCAACCAATGCCGGCGCCTGCTCGAGACCGAAGGGGATGAGGATGGGCTGGGTGACCCGCTCATCAAGCGGCGTCACCATATTCCCCTGTGCATGCTCGTGAAGCGCATAATGGAAGACGCCCACCACGGTGGGGTTGCGCCGGCTTAGGACCCTGGCAATGCGCCCGCTGTGCCGCCCGTCGGCCCGGGGTGGGGCGAGCTCTACCAGCACCTGGTCGCCTTGCATGGCGCCATTCATCTCATTCGGAGGAATGAAGATATCGTCCTCTCCGCTGGCCTGGCGGGTCTCCGGCCGCACGAAGCCGAAGCCGTCGCGATGCACATCCAAACGGCCGGCGACGAGGTTGTTCCGGGAGACGGCTTGGGGTAGTGCCCAGTGATCGCGGTCGTATTTAACCAGTTCGCCACGCGCGGTCATGCGGTCGAGCTGTTCGAGCAACATGCGGCGCTCTCGTCCGCCACCGAGGCCCAGTTCGCGAACCAGTTGCTTATAGCCGGCCCGCTGGCCGGCAGAGCGCTCGATACGGTGAAGGAGTTCGCGGTCGGTCATTCAGGGGGACAGTTTTGCAAAATGGGCTCTGCGGACCATGTCTTTGTTGATACTAATGGGTCAGCCCCCCCGGAACCCTGAAAGTTTCGGAATGGGGGATTTCAATTTTGCGCTAAGCGTGGTTAAGATGCAGAGAAGCGCAAGGATTTCGCGGCTTGCACGGATTTTTGCCGGGCAGGCGAAGTGAGAAAGAAACGAACAGCTCCACCTGATTTTGCCCTTAAATGCGGAAACGAATCCCGCAGGGTTGTTTCGGGGGCCTGTATCCAAGAAGTAAACGAAAGGAAGTACAAGAGAGATGTGGAAACCGAACCAGCCGGGAAGTCCTTCGATGTCCCCTAGCACGGAGCCAACGCGTCCGTCCGCACCCACGCCCACAAGCCACGAATCAACCTCCACCCGCACCTCCAGCACCTCCCCCGCATCGCCGGCAGCCGCCGACCAGGCCACGATTGGCAAGAGCCTGGTAGTGAAGGGCGAAGTGACCGGTTCCGAGTCGTTGTACATCGACGGCAAGGTCGAGGGTGCCATCAACCTGCCTGGCAACCGCGTCACGGTTGGCCGCAATGGACAGGTGTCCGCGAATATCTCTGCCCGCGAAGTTGTTGTCCTGGGCAAGGTGCGCGGCAACATCAATGCCAGCGACCGGGTAGACATCCGCAGCGAAGGCTCCTTGACTGGTGATGTGATTGCACAGCGCATCAGCATCGAGGATGGAGCCTTTTTCAAGGGCGGCATCGATATCCGCAAGCCTGGCCAAGGAAAAGAAGGCGTGCCGGCCGCGGCCGTTTCCAACGCCGAGCAAAAGGCTGTCGCCGTTCAGGCGTAGCCAACCGCTCTTGCACGCACGGGAAGCGCCGGCCCTCCGCTGGTGCTACCCGTGTTGTGTCTTCGTCGACCCGTCAATTCCCAAAGCTGGCTTTTACTACATGCCACGAGCGTGAAGCCGGGTGAAACTAGCCGTGTTGCGCTTTGACTCTCGATTCACCCGAGATACTGCTGCGGTCAGCACCGGTGTATCCCAAATCTCGCGCAAAACGATCGAGATGCCCGGATTTCGTTTACCTGGCACCCGTATGAAGTTCAACGCCAACAAACTTCACAAGAAAACCAAGGGTGTGTGCCGCCCATCCTTCGTGAGAAAACAAGAAACGCCTAAACCCAGTCGTATTCTGAGGACGAATCGGTTCAGGTTTAAATCCCGAAGGGACGGCTGAAAGTAGCCCAGGACGTAGTTCTGGGTTAGGAACAAGAGCCAGGATAAGTCCCGCTAGGGACGGCTGAGAATATCCCAGGACACTCGTCCTGGGTACACTCGACTGAGAGATCAGAGTCATCACTGAGAAACGACGCACCTCGCTAAACTTGCCGGTGCAACGGAAAGTGAAAATGAATAAGACCAAGCTGGCCGAGAGCAACTTCGCCTCCCTCGCGGAGATGATGAGTGCTTACGCAGAGGAGGCCATTCGCGTGGCATGGAATGACCATCACCAGCGCCTCGACCTCAGCGAGGCCTCGGTCGACCTGCTGGAGCAGATCCTAGACGGCCAGTCGGTGGAGGACCTGGATTTCCAGACGCGTTTGTGGGGCAGCTACTTTGGTGAGGTGATCCGCACACGCTTTGCCGGGGAGTGGGAGTTTTCGCAGTATCCCGGTGGTGGCGTTGCTGCAGTGCCTACCCTGCTGATCGGCGCCTCCCGGCTTTATCCGCTTATGAAGGTTTACCGTCGTTTGACCCTGGGCGCAGGAGAGAATCTCTCCGCTTTCTATAAGATGGTCGCGGCCCGTCTGGACCAGCCGTCTTCGCCCCACTGAGGCGATGGCAGCATAGCCCAGCCGCACCATCCGAAGAGCGTGGTGAAGGCGTACTATAAGTGCGCACGCTCAGCGCGGACCACGCGACTGCTGTGCGACAATAAAGACAACCGGAGGCGATTCCGGGGCCTTGCCGAGTGCAATCTCAGCCGGCAATGCCAGGAGAAATTCCATGGGCGAACTACTTACACCGACTCACCTTATTGTTGTTCTCGTGGTCGCACTTTTGATCTTCGGCCCGCGCAAGCTTCCTGAGCTTGGCAAAGGATTGGGCGAGGGCCTGCGAGGCTTCAAGGATGCGATCAAGGGCACGCCAGAACCGGTCAAACAGGATACCCCTGCACCGAAGCCGGAGATTACGTCCGAAGTGAAGTAGGGTACATCCGCGTCGGGGCCAGGTCGAGCTTAGCCAAGGTCAAACATTAGATAGAGACGAGGACCACAGCACCCAGCGCCAACGCCATTCCCACAGTCTGACTTGATGTCGCCCGTTCCTTCAGAAGCCAAGCTGCCAAAACAATCGTGACCACCGGGTAGAGTGAGGCTAATACCGCCGCCACATCCAGGCGGCCTTCGCGGGTGGCTTGCATATACAGCAAGCTCCCCGTGGCCTCCAGCACCCCGGCGGATCCCGCAATCCATAGGAACCGATTCTTCTCCGCCTGTCTTCTCCAGGCTGCGGCATTCTCGCCCGGGCGCAGCAGCATTGCGATTACGATGCTCCCTGCCAGCGTCGCGCTGGCCACGCGGGAAAAAACCAGCTGCCATAACAGGCTGTACTCGCTGCTCAGTTTCAAAACCACGAGAAACACGCCAAAGCAAAGACCGGCGATGCTAGCCAAGCCGAGAGCCAGGGGACGAGGCAAGCCCGCCGGCGCGTAGGCAATGAGCGCAATCGCGGCCGCCGCCAGCACAAAGCCGGCGACCTGGGTGGATTTAGGGGAGCCCTGGGTAATAAACGAATGGGCCACCGGGACAAGGGCCGTAAGCAGGCCGGTCAGCGCTGTGGTGAGTCCCATTTCGCCCAACGACAAGGCCTGGTAATAAAGAATGAGAGCCATGCCGCCGACGATCCCGGCGCAAAGGCCTAGGAGCACGAAGCGCTGAGGCGGAAGCGGAGAATGAGTGGCCAGCGCGGCTAGCAGAAGTAAACCCAGGCTGAGGCCGTGGGCCACCGCAACCACCCCCACAACATGGGCCTTGCGGGTAGCCAGGCCGCCGAGAAAGTCGCTGGCGCCCCAGAATAGCGATGCCGCCAGCCCCAGGCCGATAAAACTCAACCCCGGCTTCACGGTTGCCGCGAAGCTCATCGCGACATGTTTGTAGCCGTGGGGTAATACCCTTTCGGGGCCTGTACTTCGAGGTCGGGCCGCAGCACGCGAACGTCGAGGACGCGGTATTTGTTGTCCAGCGGCGAAAGGTGAGTGTAGTAGCCCAGGGTGTACTGGGTACGGGCCAAGGCCGCGAGTTCGGCAAAGCTGCGCTGAATGCCATTCTCCGAAAACTCGGCGTAGAGGTGACCCCCGGTCGCATCAGTGTATCTAGGCAAAATGTTGTCCGGGGATAGCGGCAAGAGCGGTATCTTGAGCCTGTCCAAGTAGCCCAGCCCCCAGGTGGCGGAATCGCCTACCAGGGTTCCGTACACGGCGATCCGGTTGGCCTCCAGGTAATGCACTACTTCGCGGAAGTTGGCTTTACTGCGCGACTCCTTGCCGTCGCTGATCACGTAAATGATGCGGCGGCTTCCCTTGGGCCGGGTAGAGAGAGCTTTGCCGGCGGCCAGAATGGCATCGTTCAGAGTGTGGATCTCCTTGGGAATGACGCCAAATCCCGAGTTCCCCCGCTGCGGATCAAGATTTGGATCCACCGATCGCCCATTGATGGTCGGGCCGCCGTAGAGGGGACCTCCATTGATGGGAACGCCCATGTAGTCGCCCGCCTTCTTGGATGACTCCAGGACAGCCGGTACCCGCGCGCTCAGCGCCGCGGTGAAGTCGGTAGGGTTGTTCACCCCATCGGCGTAAGTGAATACCGCAATCTCATCGTACGGGGTGAAGGCGCCCTGGATTGCAGCCAGGCTATCGTTCACCTTCTTCATGGTGTCCCGGGGCAGGCTCTGGTCGATCACCAGGGCGACCGAGAGCCCCACGGCATCGGCGCTGAAGACAGCGATGCGCTGGCGCACGTTGTTCTCGTAAATCTGGAAATCCCGCGGGGTCAGCCCCGCTACCTGTTGATGCTTTTTGTCCATCACCGTTACCGGCACAGTCACGAAGTCGACTCGTGTACTGAAAGTTGTGATGTCCTTACGGCCCGGACCTGCAGTGACAATCTCAGGCGGTGGCCCTGGGGGAGGGGCCGGCGTCTGGCTTCCTGTTGGCGGAGGCACCTGGGTGGTATTGGTTCCCGTGTCTGGTGGAGTTTCTTGCGACCCCTTACCGGGCGTCATCCCTGATGTGAGGTTGCTCAAACTGTCAGGCTGTTGCGGTGTCGGAGCATCCGGCACGCTCTGATCCTGCGCTTTTGGCTGTTGGCCGGAGAGCAAGCACGGCAGCAACAGTACGATTCCCAAGACACCCTGCCTTACCAAAAGATCCCCCAGGCGGACGACTCGGTTCATGGCCATCCTCAGTCGTGCTCACGTCGTGACTTAGTATTAGAAAAGAGCTGCTAGGCAGTCACTAGGCATAAGATTACCAGACGCGCCGCTGGCGTTGTAAGGTGCGGTCTTGTTCCGCGGTCCAACTTCCCGAGGTATCGTTCGCCATGTTCCATCGTCTAACCTCCATGAATTTTCGTCGTGCCCCGTCGCCCTGGGTGGTTCTGCTATGCGCCCTGCTGTATGTTGGTGCCGCAAATGCCGTGGCGCAAGTCGCGCCCTCCCCGGACGCCCCACCCCAGGGACCCGCCGGTGACCCCAATCAGGACGACCAGCAGAAGCCGCTCGAGACCCTCAAAGTCAACGTCAACCTGGTGAGCCTCTACTTCACCGTGCACGATAAACATGGCGCGCTCATCCCCCATCTCACCAAGGATGACTTCAACATTCTGGAAGACAAGGCTCCGCAAAAGATCAAGAACTTCACCGCCGAGACCGATCAGCCCCTTACTTTGGGAATCCTGCTCGATACCAGCGGAAGCCAGCAGAATGTTCTCCCGCTGGAGCAGCAGGCGGGCGCTGCTTTTCTAAGCCGCGTTCTGCGCTCGAAAGATGAAGCTTTTCTCATCTCTTTCGATGTGAATCTCGATCTTCTCTCCGACTACACCAACAATGCGCACGCGCTGGCTCGCGCCATGGATCAAGGCGCAAATTAATGTCGGAACAGGCGGCATGGGCGGCATGCCGTCGGGCGCGCCCAAGGGCACACTGCTTTACGATGCCGTCTACAGCGCCACGCATGAGAAGTTGCAACAGGAAACCGGCCGTAAGGCGCTCATCATCCTTACCGATGGAGAAGACCAGGGCAGCGTCCAGAAGCTTGAGGGCGCCATCGAAGCCGCGCAGAAGGCCAACACCATCGTCTACGTTCTCTTGTGCGCCGATCGCGGATTCTATGGGCGGGGCATGTATACCATGGGCTACAGCGGGGACATGGTCATGAGGAAATTGGCGGAAGCAGACCGGCGGCCGGGTGATCGATGTGGGCAACAACGGCAAGAAGATGGAAGATGCCTTCGCCCAGATCGAAGAAGAACTGCGCACCCAGTACGTCGCCAGCTATACGCCCACCAACGCCAAGCTCGACGGGAGTTACCGCAAGATCGATATCGAGGTCAAGGGAGATGGCCTTAAGGCTCTAGCGCGCAAAGGGTACTATGCCATCGCGCCCTCAGATTGACGCTCTTCCGTTTTAATAATGCTCTAAGATGGTCGTGCTCCCGATGACCTCTGAATCTGACCTTCTTCGTTACCCCATCGGTGGTCCGAAGCGAGCTGCGTCGTTTACAGCGCAGGAGCGAAGCGCGGCCATCGAAGGCATACGGCAGCTGCCCCAAAAATTGCGATCCGCTGTCGCGGAGTTGTCCGAGGAACAGCTTGAGACTCCTTACCGGCCTGGCGGTTGGACGGTGCGGCAACTGGTCCACCATGTCGCCGACAGCCACATGAACGCCTATGTTCGGGTGCGCCTTGGCCTGACGGAAGACTGGCCAACCATCGTTCCCTACCAGGAGACCGCGCTGGGCAGAGCTCGAAGACGCTCGCGCAGCGGCTGTATCGACCTCACTCGATCTGCTGCAAGCGCTTCATGCCCGCTGGGCGCAGCTCTTCGCTTCGCTCGATGAGCAGGACTGGAAGCGCGGCTATGTGCATCCTGAGAGCGGCCGGGAAACTCTCGAACAGGTGGTCATGCTCTACGACTGGCACGGCCGCCACCACACCGCACACGTCACGCAGTTGTCTGCGCGCATGGGCTGGTAGCAGCGCAAGTGCAAGTCCGCGATAAACCTGAATTCTCCCCAACGGAACTGGCCCGTTCGCTCGAGCAATTCTTCCTGGACCATCCTCGCGCCGCACTGCTTGAGGATGGCCGTGTGCTCTTCGAGATGACGGCAGCCCACTACTCGATCTCTGCCGAGCATGGCCGCTGCGTCCTGCATCTGTGGTCGGAAGAACGGAATATGGTCCGCACCGTGGTGGGTCTGGAATCGCGCAAAGAGACGCTGCGTCTTCGCGTGCGGCGCCTTGGGACCCAGCGCCCCCAATCTCTGGAGGTGTTAAGAGATCGCGACCAGAGGACGCCCGCGACCCGCGCTCTCAGCAGGACCAGGTATCTGGCTCTGCTCGAACGCCTGCTCACCCGCCACTTCAATGAATACAAAGTAGAGAGCCTGCGCTCGGCGATGGACTTGGAGCACAGCTTTGGCCCCGCATATGCGCGTGGCTTGCTGGTGCGCGGGCAGCAATGCTGGGCGCTCATCGGCGTCAATGCCGAGGAGAGCCACGCCACCATCGATGGCGTGCTCACCCTGGGGATTCTCTGGCTTGCTTATTGCCGCGAACACATCGCCGGCAAAAGAGTCTGCCACGGACTCAAGGTTTTTTTGCCTGCCGGAAGCAGCAGCACCACACGGGCGCGCATGGCTTGGCTCAATCGCGAGCTGGCGCAATGGGAGCTCTACGAGGTGGGCGTGGGCGAGGACCTGGAGGCGATCGATACCGCCGATCAGGGCAACCTGAAAATGCGCCTGGTGCATGCCTTTAATCCCGAGGCGGCAGTTGAGCGAGCCCACGATGGATTGGCCCGCATCCTGCGCTTCTTGCCCGCAGGCATGCAAAGCCGCGTGACCGTTGCCGCACGGAGCGCCCACGAGGTGACGCTTTCTCTTTACGGCCTGGAATTTGCCCGCGTGCGCCAGGGATTCGTCTCTGACTCGTTTGCTCGCCAGTGCAACCTGACTTTCGGTGCCGGCGCCAATGAAACACCGCTACAGGAAGACACCGAAGAACTCTTCGCGGATCTGATGCAGCGGCTCTTCGCCAGTCGATATCCGGGGGCAGCGCGCGCGATCCGCTATTTCGTTTGCAGCCGGAGGCGTGGCTCCAGTCGACGCTAGCCGGCGACCTGACCCAGATTGACGATAGCCTGGGTGGGCATACCATCTACCAGCAGGTGCCCGCTTTCGCGGCAGCGGATCGCGCCATGCTCGATCTGCTCACGGTGACGCGCAATGGCCGCCTGGCAATTCTGGAATTGAAAGCGGACGAGGATCTGCATTTTCCCCTCCAGGGACTGGACTATTGGATTCGCGTCCATTGGCTGCAGCAGCAGCGCAGCTCCACCGGGAAGGGAGAGCTCGAACAAAACGGATACTTCCCCGGTATCTCGCTGCTGCCCCACTCGCCGCTCTTGTATTACATCGTGCCCGCATTACGAGTGCATCCTTCGATGGAAACCGTGCTGCAGCACTTCTCGCCCGCGATTCCCTGGACGCTGGTAGCTCTGAACGAAAACTGGCGCAACGAGCGAAAAGTCATCTTTCGCAAGCGCGGCGGCTCTGCGTAGCAGGAAGAGCGGGCGCCCTTCAGCTAAGCACCGGCAACAAAACCCCGGCGGCCACCAGTTGTTCGGGCTGGCTAGCAAAGAACGCATCCACCGCGACGAGTACGGCCTGGCCGCTCTTCGCCTCATAAATGCTCTTGCGCAAAATCGCCCCGCCGGGCACACCATGAGTAAACCAGGAAGCAAATTGCTTCATTCTGCCGCTGATCGCAGCGGGTTCATCTTCCTCCATCAGCATGAGGAAGTAATCCCGGATCATGTGATACCGGTCCATCGGAGTTGGCTGGTCGTAGCTGCCAAAGGCTGTGTATTGCGCGATCTGGCGAAAGATCCACGGATTGGCCGGCGCCGCGCGGCCGATCATGACCGCATCGCATCCCGTCTCCGCGATCATAGTGCACGCATCTTCCGGAGAGCGGATATCTCCGTTACCGATAACCGGTATACGAACGGCGTCCTTCACCGCGGCGATATATTCCCACCGCGCCTGGCCAGAGTAGCCCTGCTCCCGTGTCCGCGCGTGCAATGCCACCGCATTCAGGCCGCTCTCCTGGGCGAGGCGAGCCAATTCAACGCAAACAATATGCTGGTCACTCCAACCCATGCGGAATTTAACGGTGAATGGAATCCGCACCGCCGACCGGACGCGCTCAAAGATAGTTGCAATATGAGGTAGGTCGCGCAACAAGCCGCTGCCTCCATTGCAACTGACCACGCGCTTGGCAGGGCACCCGAGATTAAGGTCCACCATGTCGAACCCGGCGTCCTCGACGATCTTGGCTGCCTCTGCCAACGTGGCGGGATCGGAGCCGAACAGCTGGGCCGATATCGGGTGCTCATCCTCGTCGTAGGAGAGATACCGCTTGCGCTTCGACTCGCGCATGCGCGACAAGCCGTCCGCCGAGGTGAACTCGGTCATGATCAACCCGCAGCCCGACTGCTGATTGCTGATCGGCGTTTCCACCAGGTGTCTGTCGGGTGGCGCTTCGCTTCCATGGCCGGTGAAGATGCTGGCATTGCGAATAAAACGCCGGAATACGGTGTCCGTTACCCCGGCCATCGGAGCCAACACCGTCGCTGGCGCAACCAGCACGTCGCCGATCACAACCGACGCCGGCACCCGGGCCGTGGCCGGCATGCTGTTCTCCCGCGGGTTATCCCAGTTCTTCTTCATGGACACTTTTTTCATCAGAGGCTTACGCGAAAAAGGCCTCCGCTAACGGAGGCCTCTGTCCCAGACCGAGCGCGCTTACTTAGCCGCGGGAGCCTTGGCCGCCTCGGATTTACCTGCATCGGACTTGGCGTACTTGCGACGGAACCGCTCAACACGGCCGGCAGTATCGACCAGCTTCTGTTTGCCGGTGAAGAAGGGGTGACAAGCGGAGCAAATTTCCACGTGGATATCGCCCTTGTGGGTGGAACGTGTTTCAAAGGCTGTTCCGCACGCGCACTGCACCCGGATTTGCTTGTAATTTGGATGTATTCCTTGTTTTGGCATCTCAAAAACCTTTCCTGCAAGCCCGCAACCCAAGGCCCGAATCTTCATTTTAAGTCATTTTGCGCTTTCTTTCCACAGAACGCCCGCCGTTCCACACTCCGCTGTCCTGGCGAGGGGGCCGTGCTTGGAGTAATTTTGGACATATCCCCATGACCGAAATTTGTCCTATCTGTGAAGACTCCGGCCTGCGTCTGATTATCCAACCTGATGGGGAGCGCTATGCCCAGCCCTGTGAATGCCGCATGCGGCTACAAGCTGCCCGGCTGCTCAAGCGGGCCGCAATCCCGAAGCGATATGAGCACTGCACGCTCGATACGTTTGAGCCCGACTACGGCCAGGCCGACCGATCGTTGTCTGCTGCCCATATGATGGCGCGCAATTTCGTCGCCGGTTATCCCGTCACGACCGAAGGCAAAGGGCTCCTGCTCACCGGGGATGTGGGCATCGGAAAGACACACCTCGCGGTCGGTATTCTGCAAGCCTTGATTTTGGAAAAGGGTGTCCGCGGCCTTTTCTGCGATTATCGCGAGCTACTCAAGCGGATCCAGGAATCCTACAACCCTCTGGTCGCCACCACGGAGCTGCAAATCCTGGCCCCGGTCTTTGAGGCGGAAGTGCTGATTCTCGATGAATTAGGGGCGCAAAAACCCACGGATTGGGTTTGGGATACGGTCGCCCTCATCCTGAATACCCGTTACAACGACAAGCGGACCACCCTCATTACGACCAATTATCCAAATGCGCCGGCAGCCTTGGCGCGCAATGCCGACAAGTCGTTTCGGGAAGAAACCCTGGGCGACCGGGTGACTGAACGCATGCGCTCACGCCTGGCGGAAATGTGCGTGGAGTTAGAGATGCGTGGCAAAGACTTTCGCCAAGCGGTCAAAAGGGCCCAGTTTGGCTAGGCCGGCCTGAGCGCATGGTGTACAGGCGGGTACAATCTGGATGATGCCGGCGCAAGAACCAAAAGACGACCCCAACCCCAATTCCGACAAGGAGCCTGGCTTTCTTGCTTCGCAACAAACCCGCGAGGCGACCTCTTGGCTCCCGTGGATCGTCGCTGCTGCCGTGGTCATGGTGGGCATTGGGATTTGGGTCGTAGTTGGCAATCACGGCAACCCGGACTCCCCGGCTGGCGGGCCCGGAATGGCTCCTGCTGACCCTTACGCTTCCAACCTTCCTATAAGCGGCCTCCACATGAGCGAAGCGGACAGCTTTTCCGGGGCTAAGGTGACTTATATCGACGGTCAGATCACCAATACTGGAAATCGCACTCTCACCGCGATCACCGTTCAGGTCGGCTTCCATAGCGATGTGGGGCAATACGCTCAAAGGTTAGCCGTCCCCCTCAGCCTTATACGTACCCGCCAACCCTATGTCGACATTGAGCCGGTCTCAGCCGCTCCGATCGAACCGGGGCAACAACGCGATTTCCGCCTGATTTTCGACAGTGTCCCAGCGGAGTGGAACCAGCAGTATCCTGAGCTTCGTGTTATCAGCGTCCACAGCAGGTAGACAGCCGGCGTGCTTTGGGTACCCAGGTAATGGGGTTGAACGGCCGCCGAGCATTTTTTGCGTAGCAACTAGAGAAAAGTGCACGTTTTACGCTGCTAAGACGAAATGTCTAGATATCCACATCTCAGCTGGATTCCGACTCTAACCCATTTTTAATGAGCAACATGAATATATTTTTTGTGCGGGATGGCAGTTTGGCCAGTCAGTTGCAATTACCGTTGGCAACTGAGGAAGCGAGCGGTGTGTGCTGTCTTCCGATTACAGTTTTGGGCCGAAAAAGGGACAAGCGTGAATAAAAGTACGGCAACCCCGGGTTCTATCGCAGCGATCTTGCTGGCGGCCAGTTTAGGCGTGCCGGCTTTGGCGCAGGCTACCCCGGCGGCGGCGAGCAGCGCTCCGCAGACCAGCGCTCCTGCCGCAGCACCTGCTTCCGCAAGTACTTCTGGTAGCGCTACTGATTCTACTACTTACGCTACCGGTCAGCCGTTGCCCACCAAGTCGAATGAGGGCTTCTGGGGCAAGATGAATCCGTTGGCCCGCAAGAAGTGGGTTAATCGCCAGGTCGCACCGGTAAAAGACCGGTTAAACGAGCTGGATCAGCTCACGGCCAAGAACGCGAACGACATCAAGGACGTAGATGCCCGTGCACAAGCCGGCATCCACCAGGCACAGAGCACTGCAGACTCGGCAAATCAGCAGGCTCTCCAGGCTTCGACTCAGGCCGGTCAAGCGCAGCAGTTGGCGCAGCAGGCCAGCACGCAGACGAGCCAGCTGAATTCGACGGTCAGCAATCTCGACCAGTACCAACAGATTACCGATACAGAACTTCACTTCCGCTCGACTCAGTCCTCTTTGAATGAGAAGGCCAAGGAAGCTCTGGATCAGGTCGCTACGCAGCTACAAGGACAAAAGGGTTACATCGTTGAAGTGCAGGGTTACTCGCAAGCGCGAGGCCAGGCAGGAATACAGAGATCCCAGACCATGGCAGATGCGGTCGTACGCTATCTGGTAGTCGACCATCATGTGCCGGTGTATAGAATTTATCGCCTCGGGATGGGCAACGCCCCACGCGAGGAAACCTCAGATTCGAGCAAAAGCGGCACGGTCGTCCACGTAACGCTCATGCACAACAGTCTTGCGGCTTTGAACTCGCCAGCTGGCGGTTCTCCAATAGGCGCGACGCAGCAGTCGAACCCGCAGCCCTCCCCCCGGAATGCTGCGTCGCAGCCCCAAAACTAAATAAGCCGCTCAAAAGCTCTCACACAACGAGAGAACCAAGGCAGATTGGCCCCTCACCCGAGGGGCCCTTTTTTTGCTCCAAACAGAATTGTCGTCCCTCCCCTCAAACGTGAACCAGCCCGGGGGAGTCTCTGTGCGAACGGCCCTGACAAACATAGTCCCGCCAGTGACGGCTGAGACGTAGTCCTGGGTAGACATGAGCTAGGAACAGTCCCGCCAGGGACGGCTGAGGTCAGAGCTGTCCAAATTAGCGAATAGATCGGCCTTAGTGCGCGGGTAATCCCTTGATTGCATGGAGCCGGACGTCCTCAATGAAAATCGGGTTGGCTTTGGGAGATTGGCTATCACTTCCGCGCGCTGTCCAGGTCCACCCAGGACTAACCCCGGATTTCCTGCACGCTGCTCCAGACAGATCTGCGTATGCGGCTTTCTTCACGGAAAGCCGCATGGGACTCCTTGGTCCCACCAACCTGCACAGGAAATCCGGGACCGTCCTGGGACATTCTCAGTCGTCCCTTCGGGACTGGTCGGAGATGTCACGCTAACCCAGGACTGACGTCCTGGGCGTCGGAAGGACCGTATCACGTAGGTGAGCCCGTCCCGCGATGGCCGCGGTCTAATCTTTCCGTACCGCCGCGTGCACAGCCAGCAGACTCTCGAGCAGAGGGCGGAGATCCTTAAGATTCAGCGCATTTGCACCATCGGACTTAGCATTCGCAGGGTCGTTGTGTACTTCGAGGAAGACGCCGTCCACGCCGGCGGCAACCGCCGCTCGGGCTAGCACCGGAATGAATTCCGGCTGCCCGCCTGAACTGCCGCCCGCAGAGGACGGGGTCTGCACGGAATGCGTCCCATCGAAGACCACGGGGGCAATCTTGCGCATGATGGCTAGCGAACGCATGTCCACCACCAGGTTGTTGTATCCGAAGCTGAAGCCGCGTTCGGTGAGGAAAACGCGTGGATTGCCCGCACCCGTCACCTTTTCGACCGCAAAGCTCATGTCCCATGGGGCGACGAACTGGCCCTTCTTTATATTGACCGCGCGCCCGGTTCTGGCGGCCGCCAGCAGCAGGTCGGTCTGCCGGCAAAGGAACGCCGGAATCTGCAGCACGTCCACCGCCTCCGCCACCCGTTCGCAATCAGCCGCCTGGTGTACGTCGGTGATCACGGGCAGGCCGGTTGACCCCGCGATCTGGCGCAGGATACGGACGCCCTCTTCTAATCCAGGGCCGCGAAAGCCTGAGGCAGAAGTGCGATTGGCTTTGTCATAAGAAGCCTTGAAGATGTAAGGAACGTGAAGATCGCCTGTAATTTGCTGGATAGAATCTGCCATGAAGCGCGCGTGCGCCTCACTCTCAATGACGCACGGGCCGGCGATCAGAAATAGTGACGGAGACCCGACCCGCACCGTGCCGATTTCAAAGTCGTTCATGGCAGGGTCTGCGTCAGATGACCTTCCTGCTTCACCGATCCGGTTGCCGTGTGCGACTGCAGCCGGTTCTGGTAAGAAGCCGCGATAAAAGCGCGAAACAGCGGGTGTGGCTCCAGCGGCTTGGACTTGAATTCAGGGTGGAACTGGCATCCCAGGAAGAACGGGTGGCCGGGGATCTCGACAATCTCCACGTAGGTCGCATCCGGTGTGGTGCCGGTGATGCGCAGCCCAGCTCCCGTAAGGAGTGCCTCGTACTCCCGGTTGAACTCGTAACGATGACGGTGCCGTTCACTGACCTGTGTCGCCTCATAAGAGTCCGCCGCAATGGAACCCTCCGCGAGCACACACGGCCATGCGCCCAGGCGCATGGTGCCGCCCATCTCTTCAACGCCGGTGAGTTCACGGAGCTTGAAGATCACCCGGTGCGGAGTGGCCGGGTCGAACTCGCTCGAGCTGGCGCCTGCCAGCCCACAGACATTGCGCGCGAACTCGATGCACGCTGTCTGCATGCCCAGGCAGATGCCGAAGTAGGGAACACCATTCTCCCGCGCATAGCGGATGGCGTTGAGCATTCCTTCAATGCCCCGCTTGCCAAAACCGCCGGGCACCAGGATGCCGTCAAAACCTGACAGCTGATCCTCGTAGTCCCGGTCACCCGGGTGCTTGCTCTCCAGGCCCTCGGCTTCGATCCAGGTAACGCGCAGCTTCAGGTCGAAGGCCAGGGCGCCATGCACCAGCGCTTCTTTCAGAGATTTGTAACTGTCTTCGTACTCGACATATTTGCCCACGATGGCGATAGAGACTTCGTCGCGCGGATTGTAGCAACGGTCCACCAGGTGCTTCCATCGTGTCAGATCGGGTTCCTTGGCCTCGATATGGAGATACTTTAGCGCCAGCTTGTCGACGCCCTCCTGGGCGAAGGTCAAGGGCACTTCGTAGATCGAAGCGACGTCCTTGGCGGCGATGACGGCCCGTTCTTCGAGATTGCAGAACAGCGCAATCTTGCTCTTGATTTCGTGGGAGAGGAAGCGATCGGTGCGGCACAACAGGATATCCGGCTGGATTCCGATGGAAAGCAGTTCTTTGACCGAGTGTTGCGTCGGCTTGGTCTTGAGCTCTTGGGCGGCGCCGATCCACGGCACCAGGGTAACGTGCACGAACACCGTATTCTCGCGGCCATACTCCTGGCGCATCTGCCGGATCGCCTCCAGAAACGGAAGCGATTCGATGTCGCCTACCGTTCCACCGATCTCGACAATGGTTACATCGTTGTCGGTGGCAACTTTGCGCATGGCGTTCTTGATTTCGTTGGTCACATGGGGAATGACCTGCACCGTCTTGCCCAGGTAGTCCCCCCGGCGTTCCTTGGTGATGATCTGCTCGTAGATTCGGCCGGTGGTCAGATTGTTGTCCCGGCTCAGCCGGGCATGGGTGAAGCGCTCGTAGTGGCCTAGGTCGAGGTCGGTTTCCGCCCCGTCGTCGGTCACGAACACCTCGCCATGCTGAAAAGGTGAGAGCGTCCCTGGATCGACATTCAGATAGGGGTCGAACTTCATCAGGTTAACGCGCAAACCGCGGCTCTCCAGCAGGCAGCCGATGGAGGCTGCGGCCAGGCCCTTGCCCAGGCTGGACACGACTCCGCCCGTCACAAAGATGTACTTTGCTGACATTGCTTCTTCACCTTTTTATTGTGGTTGGAATTGGCGCACCGGGTGGGCACGTTCAAGTATCTCAGGAACTGAAATCGAAGGGAAGTTAGAAATAAAAGCACTTTGCCCGTTATCACGAAAGCTGCGGAAAACTCGGCAACAAAGAGCACGTCTTCAGGCTGCGGAAAATCTCTCCGAACGGTACGGCTTCACGGCGGAAAACTCACGTTTTGTATCAGGGAACGACTTGAGCCCGGCCGTAAAGGATTGAGAAACGTCGGCCTGAAGACTCTGTCTGAGAATCTCCCGGTCCTTGAACTCAGTCCCGAAGGGACGGCTGAGAATCAGACTTGTCCAAATTAGCTTTTTTATCGGCCGATTTGTACAGCACCCGCTGAAAACAAATCAACTATCAGGGTGACCCGGAACCAGTCCCGCAGGGACGGCTGAGAGTAGCCCAGGACGTGAGTCCTGGGTTAGCTTGACATCACGGACCAGTCCCGAAGGGACGGCTGAGAATATTCCAGGATGCAATCCTGGGCATACTTCCGAATGCTGCGAGAGGTTTCCTTCAGGAGGCAAAGCGGTGTAGCCCACTTTGCATCTACGGCACGGCTGAAGCCGTGCCCCTTGTCGAAAACTCTGGTTTTTCGAAGCGCTAAGGGCCTCAAGCCTGGACCTAGTCAATAGTGAAGGTTTCACCCAGCCTCTGGGATCCCGGACCTACACACAGCAAGCCGCCGGGGTCGAGCCTCACATCAAGGCAACGTCGTCCTCGCAGTTTCGTCTAAAGTATTCACACGGCCATGTCGCCCACGCGCATCCTTCTGCTTTTCGTGCTTCTGTTGTCGAGTCTGGCAACCAGCCTCCCCGGCCTGGCGCAGGTGACAAACCAGCGCCTGGTCCTTAAGGACGGCTCCTACCAGGTAGTGACGAAGTATCAGAAGGTAGGCGATAGGGTGCGCTACTATAGCGCCGAGCGGGCGCAATGGGAAGAGCTGCCGGCAGCTCTGGTGGATTGGCCGGCAACCGAGCAATGGGCCAAAGACCATGCACCGGGGGCGCAGGCCGCCCCGCCGCCACCCGTCTCGCCGGCCATTCCCGAAGCCGCTGCCATCGACAAAGAGGAACAGGAGGAGCGAGCCCGCACTCCGGATGTATCCCCCGGTTTGCGGCTCCCCGATGAGGAGGGAATTTGGGCGCTCGATACCTTCCATGACCAGCCCGAGCTGGTGGCACTGGCGCAGAACAGCGCCGCCGTGGATCGCCGGACCGGCCACAATGTGCTGCGAGCCGCACTCAACCCCAGCGGGGCCGTACAGCAGACCATTCAAATCCCCGGCGCTCTATCCAAAGCCAGGTTGCATATTAATGACCCCGCATTCTACGTGAGTCTTTCCCTTCCCGACGACGCAGTAGCTACTTCCTCCGCGGTCACGGTGGAAACCCACGGAGCCGGCTCTATGAAGCAGAAGGATGCCACCAGTTCCGCGACTAGCCAGTACATCATCGTGCGGGTGCGCAGCAATTTCAAGAAGGACTACCGCGTAGTAAGCGGAATCAAGATCGCAATGACCGGCAAGGTTACGCAAACGGATGACGTACTTCCCACGACTGCCCAGGTGCTGCCCGGCAACCACTGGATGAAGCTGACTCCGGCGCAGCCCTTGTCCATTGGCGACTACGCCCTGATGGAAGTCCTGGGCCCCGGGAAAGTGAACCTCTCCGTATGGGACTTCAGCATCGATCCCCAAGCGCCGGACAACAAAAACGCCATCATACCCCTGCAAAGGTCGGGCGGCCCCTAGCTGCTCCACGGTCGCTTGGTCTTGCGCGTGACCTATGTTATTCTTAACCTGCGCTTAATTGTTTGGTCATCAGCCTCTTAGCCGTCACAAGCCGGGCTGCCCTCAATTGACCTCTAGCTTTTTCGTCCAGTGGGCGGAAAGCAAGCCGGTCGGATATCGCCCAAGCCCTTCAGCGTAGTCGCCCCGGAAATTCGCGGCGACGGTAGGAAGCGTGTGCTTCCCTGGCATGGTGCGGTGTACGAGCGTTGCTTGGTTAAACCCCGAGCCCCCTCCTCTACAGCGCGACGAACCGCATACTGCGTGGTGCAGTCAGCAATGTCAGATTCAGTTTCTGCAGCCTAAGGGCCGAAGCCGGCGGTGATCTTCGTGTCGGCGCACGGGTCGAGTAGTTGAGCGGCCGAAGCGAGCCAATTGGGCTATTTATCGTATCGCCGGGCGGACGAAGCCGTGGGGCGATGAACAGCACTCCAGGTCTCATAAGAGACCGGAAGTAAGGGACTTATTTTGAACGAATTTTCAGCATTACCTATTTCGGCGGCGCTCAAGCAGCGCTTGGCCAAAGCAAACTTTGTTACGCTCACCCCGGTACAGGTGGGAGCGATTCCCCCGGCGCTCGAAGGCCGGGATGTATTGGCAACAGCGCAGACCGGCACCGGCAAGACGCTCAGCTTCCTCATCCCCATCATCGAGAAGCTCCAGAAAACCCAAGTGAAAGCAGCCGGTGCGCTCATCCTGCTGCCCACACGCGAACTCGCAATGCAGGTACAACAGGCGTGCGCCCAGCTCGTCAGTCTTCCCACCGCGCTGGTCGTTGGCGGCATGGCCGAGGGTCCGCAGCTGGACAGCATCCGCCGCGGCGCGCGGTTGATTGTGGCCACCCCAGGCCGTCTCGAGGATTTCATCGGTCGTAAGCTGGTCAAGCTTAACCAGGTGGAGATCCTGGTGCTGGACGAGGTCGATCGCATGCTCGACATGGGCTTTAAGCCAGCCATTCGCCGCATCGTCACCTCCATCCCGCCAGTGCATCAGACGCTTTGCTATTCGGCGACCCTCGAGGGCGCGGTACGCGAAGTGGCCGGCGACTACCTCAAAAACCCAGTACGGATTGAAATCGGCTCCGTGCTCAAGCCGGCGGAAAACGTCAAACTCCAAACCTTTGAAGTCACCGCGGATCGCAAGCTGCACTTGCTGGAACACCTCCTCCGTTCTGAGGATGGAAGCTTCCTGGTCTTTGTCCGTACCAAGCATGGCGCGGAGCGAGTGGCCAAGAAGCTAGCTCATGCCGGTTGGAAGGCAACCAGCATCCATGGCGACCGTAGCCAATCCCAGCGCAATGCTGCCTTACGCAGCTTTGCTCAGGGTGGTCATCGGGTCCTGGTCGCTACCGATGTAGCTGCACGGGGAATCGACGTAGACCACGTGGCCCACGTCGTGAACTACGATATGCCCAAGGTCGCGGAGGACTTTGTGCACCGCGTCGGCCGCACTGGCCGCGCTTCTCGCAGCGGCGTTGCCTCCACCTTCGCCTCTCCGGAAGAGCGGGGCGACCTGCGCAAAATTGAGCGCGTGTTGCGCATCAACATGCAGCGTTTCCGGGTAAAGGAAGCTCTGCCGCAAGCCGTCTAGAGCATTTTCACTTCTACTCTGTACATTTGGGTTCAGCGAAGTGCGGCTTTTCTTGAGGAAAAGCCGCGTCGGGCGCAGTTGCCTTGTATACACCAGAAGTGAAAATGCTGTAACTGAACGCACAAAAGGGGAAGCGCAGGTCACCGCGCTTCCCCTTTTTATGAACCGCTACTTCTTGGGTTGAGTTGCGATGATTTTGTCGCGAATCTTGGAGTAGGTCGCAGAAGGAATAATCTTCTTGTTTACCAGGTCCGTTTTGGTCTTATAAGGCCTGCCGTCGATGATCTTCTGCGAATAGACATCGCCGATCCCCGGCAGCGCGCTCAGATCTGCTTTACTCGCCGAATTGATATCGACCAGATTGGTGGCAGCCGCAGGTGTGGGTGGCGCCATCATGGCGTGGACGCTGGTTGGCCGGGCGCCCGATTGTGCTGCAGCGCCGCCCACTAGCCCCAAGGCCAGCAAGAGGGTCAGACTCTTTTGTGTCAAGCCCCTGAAATTTGTTGTCAGCATCGTCGTTCTCCTTTTCCTCTATCTCTAATCTGCGCGGTCACGCAGAAATAAACTGCGCGTTCGCGCAATGCTACACCAGTGCCAAAGGTGCTTGCCCGGGAAGGCTACATGATTTGCGTTGCCGACCCGGAAGGAAAGCGCGGCGGAGAGATCGCCCTGCGCCGGTCAAGCTCCCCACGCACCATGTTCAGCCCATAAATACAAGCCTCAAAGGATCCGGAGAGGCGGCCGAAAAATGGCGCCTCCTGTGCGTACTCAAATAGGTCGAACTGGGAAACGATGTAGTAGCTCTCTTTGCCCGCTTGGACCAATTCGAAAAAGCTGTCGCGCTGCAGTTGCCCCCACCGGTGGGTCGATTCCGGATACATGCCGGCAAAGAACAGCGTGTAATCGCCGATATGTTTCCGGCGCTCCCGTTCTTCTCCAAAGGACGACGCTGTCCCGTGAACCGGATCGGCAGCAAGCAGCATCTCGCCAACTTCGCGCACGGGATTGCCCGCGGCATCGCGGATGCGGTAGATATTCTCCGCACGGCAAAATTCGGTAAGCAAGTCGGCGACGTAGCTGGAAATCTCCGCATCCCGCAAGCCCAGGCGTGAGTCGTAGCACTCGGAGACTACTTCGTGGAACAGCTGGCGTAAGGAATTCTCTAGCGGGATCAAAGGCCACCTCCAGGGAAGGTTGGGGTTTGTTCCTTGCTAGGTTGGAGAGCTTGCTCGCCGGCACGCTCTGCAACCGCGTCTATTGCTTACGTATGACACGAAGACTAAGCGATATGTTGCAGATTACAAATAGATGAATGTGGTGTTACAGAAAATTCTTGGCACTCTCGCTTCCCAAGTGCGAAGAAGAACCTCACCCGGTAACACCCATTGGTGTTACGCGTAATGGGGAGTGGACTGCGCAAATGAACGTGGTCAGGAAGGACTGCAGCGCCCGGCTTCTTCGCGCAAGCAACGTTGTCCGCGAAGAAGCCCGCGAACATCGGCGTTCACTATGCAGGCTCTGTTCACGCCGTTATGATGTCCTTTCCAACCCTGAGGCAATCGCATCTTATCCCGCTCATCAACCTGCGAAACCGCTTCATCGACAGGGTCCATGCGCGTCGTTGAAGCCATAGGAACCCGGCAAGGCATAGGTTTCGGATGGCAGCTGGCGATTTTTATCGCGGCTCTTTTTGCCATCTTCACGCGTCTGCCCGGCGCCTTGCTGCATCCGCAGTTCTTCGCCGAGGATGGTTGGGTCTGGTACGAGCAAGCCTATAACCTGCATTGGTTGCGTTCGCTGGGCATCCCTCAGGCTGGCTGTCTGTACATCTTTCCCCGGCTGGTCGCCGGCATCTCGCTGCTTTTTCCTATGCAGTGGGCGCCTCTAATCATGAACTTCTCCGGAGCCGTGATTCAGGCCCTTCCCGTTTCGGCGCTGCTTTCGTGCCGTTGCTCACCCTGGGGCCCTCTGCCTGTCCGCATGTTGATGGCTGCCTTGTACATCGCTATCCCCGACGCGCCCGAGATTCACGTAGTACTCACCAATGCTGTGTGGCACCTGGCCCTGTTGCAGGCTCTGCTTGCTTTTTCGCTTCCCCCGCTGAGCTGGCGCGGACGCGTATTGGACATCCTGCTCTTTGCCATCGCAGGGCTCACTGGCCCCTTCTCTATTCTTTTATTGCCTCCGGCTGTCGCCTATTGGTGGTTTCGCCGTCATCGTTGGACGCTTGTCGTGCTCGCCCTGATGTTTGCCGGCGCTCTTATCCAGGGGCTGAATATTCTGCACACAGTAAGAAGTCCTGGGGCGCCTCTCGGACCGACCGCACTGCGTCTTTTGCGGATCATCGCCGGCAGCATCTTTATCGACAGCATGGTAGGCACCGGCGGCCCGAATCTGCGCATTCCGTTCCTCCTCGCCGCCGCCATCGGCGGATTGCTAATCCTGTTCTGGGGCTGGCGCAGCGCACCGCTCGCGGTACGCCTTTATATCGTCTTCGCGATTATTCTGCGGTGCATTGGGCTTCGGCGGCGTGTCGAAAGCCAGCCGCTATGGATTGGGTCGAATAATCAACCGACCCGTCTAACTTTAGCTCTGGAGGCAACTTCTGGTCCTTGGGGCCTGATCGGGTGCGGCTATTCGATCAGACCCTGACGAGTAGAACGCCTACAAGAGAAAATAAGCGCGAAGACGGCGATGCGCTTCAACGGACGCTCTCCCGTTCCGGCTCCTTCAGGCGCTTAGCTCTTGATCTGCACGTGAGCCGTGCTTTTTAATGGACTGGGAAGCTTCCCCGGTCTCTCCGGGAGAAGTGATTCCCCCATGGACATAACTGTCACGGCAAGCGCCAAAAAGGGGGAATGGGCTCTGACCGACCTCCTCGGACGCGAGATGGGATGCGTTACGGAGACCGAACTCGGCGTCTTCAGGATCAAGCCTCATGGGCTGACGTGCGCCAAATATCAGTCGGGCGAGATCGACCGCAGCGGTGCGATATCGCGGTGCGGCGACGAGATGATGCGGGTTATGCTCTACGAAGCAGCCCAGAGCATGCTGCGTTCGACAAAATGGTCATGGCTCAAGGCTTGGGCGATGCAGATCGCCAGGCGACGCGGGATGAAGAAGGCAATTGTCGCCCTGGCGCGCCGGCTGGCCGTGATCATGCACCGCATCTGGGTTGACGGCACCGATTTCCGATGGACCAGGAGGTCACGGTCGCATGACAACGCACAGGACCTGACCTAACAGGAGAACACTCGAGCTGCACCAAGCGGTGGAAACATGTCCCTCGCGGGACGATGGATGAGGTGAGTTCGTATGTCCGCTTGGACCTGCCATCAGTTTGATGGCAAGGCCGACCCGAAGATTGTTCCACCTCGTCTTCGAACCCCATAATGGAAGGGCCTTGGTGCCGATTCCGGAGAGAAGCGCGAGCCCGCGAGCGACATCGAACACTGCAGTGGTGGATGGTCTGAAAGTGCTTGACCCCAAACGGCCGATTAGAGAAGCATGCTGCGTTCGACAAAATGGTCATGGCTCAAGGCTTGGGCGATGCAGATCGCCAGGCGACGCGGGATGAAGAAGGCAATTGTCGCCCTGGCGCGCCGGCTGGCCGTGATCATGCACCGCATCTGGGTTGACGGCACCGAGTTCCGATGGACCAGGGAGGTCACGGTCGCATGACAACGCACAGGATCTGACCTAACAGGAGAACACTCGAGCTCCACCAAGCGGTGGAAACATGTCCCTCGCGGGTACGATGGATGAGGTGAGTTCGTATGTCCGCTTGGACCTGCCATCAGTTTGATGGCAAGGCCGACCCAAAGATTGTTCCACCTCGTCTTCGAACCCCATGATGGAAGGGCCTTGGTGCCGATTCCGGAGAGAAGCGCGAGCCCGCGAGCGACATCGAACACTGCAGTGGTGGATGGTCTGAAAGTGCTTGACCCCAAACGGCCGATTAGAGAAGCCGACGTGGATGCGCCGCTAGGGGGTACTTTATTGCCGACGGCTAGTCGTTCGGTAGCCCAGCCTTTATCCATGCGGCGGCAAGGGGTTCATACACGCTCGGTTCGATCCGAACAGT
>CAWFGM010000029.1:0-142363 GCA_963815175.1 uncultured Acidobacteriaceae bacterium | reverse complement strand
CGCAATTTACTCGTAACAATGATAGGCTCTGTTCGGCTGCGAACCTTGGCTGGATGGCTTTTGCCCGTTCTCGCCGCCTACCCGTTGCTGCCCTCGCTCGAAGGCCAAACGATGAAGGCCCCGGACATCACCAAGGACCCCACCCTGTATGTCGTCCCCTATGCGCACCTCGATACGCAATGGCGCTGGGAATTTCCGCAGACCATCAGCGAATATCTGCTGAAGACGATGCGGGTGAACTTCGACTACATCGATAAGTATCCGCACTACGTCTTCAACTGGACCGGCTCCAACCGCTACCGGCTGATGAAGGAGTACTTCCCCGACGATTACGCCCGGATGAAGCAATATGTCGCTGCGGGCCGCTGGTTTCCCGCCGGCTCGTCGGTCGAGGAAGGCGACGTCAATCTGCCCAGCGCCGAAGGCATCTTTCGCCAGATCCTTTACGGCAACGATTACTTCCGCAAAGAATTCGGCAAGGCCAGCAACGAGTACATGCTGCCCGACTGCTTTGGATTTCCCGCCTCGCTGCCCAGCATCCTGGCGCACGCCGGCGTCAAGGGATTCTCCACGCAGAAGCTCAGCGCAGCCTGGCAGCCGGCGCCGAAAATCGGCGGCCCCGACTCCCCCGAACACACCCCGGAAGGGATCCCGTTCAACGTTGGCCTCTGGATCGGCCCTGACGGCAAAGAGCGTGATTGCGGCCTTGAACCCCGGCGGCTATGGCAGCAGCGTCTACACCGATCTCAGCAAGGAACCCGGGCCACCGCCGCCGCGGCCGCAATTGACCAGCGAGGAGAAAGCGAAGCTCACGCCGGAGCAGCTGCGTGCCCTGGAACGGCCGCGAGAGTGGGAACAGGATTGGGTCAAGCGTATCGATCTGGATGGCAAAGTCACCGGCGTCTTCGCCGACTATCACTATGTCGGCACCGGCGACATCGGCGGCGCAGCCCGGGAATCGACGGTCAAGCTGTTGGAAGCCATCGTCGATAAGAGCGAGACCGTACTGCCTCCGCCTCCTGGCGTGCATTCGGTCAGCAGGATCAGCCGGGCTCTGTACCGCAGGGACCGAGAAGTGCGAGTAGGCGAGGGCCCGGTCCATGTGATCGAGTCGACCGCCGATCAGATGTTCAACGACATCAAGCCCGACATGACCTCGCGCATGCCGCAATACAAAGGCGATCTGGAGCTGATCAACCACTCCGCCGGATCGCTGACCTCGCAGGCCTATCACAAGCGCATGATCCTCAAGAACGAAATCCTCGCCGACGCTGCGGAGAAAGCCTCGGTCGCAGCCGCCTGGATGGGCGGCCGGCCGTATCCCCAGCAGCGGCTTGAACGATGCCTGGACGCTGGAGCTCGCCGGACATTTCCACGACCTCGCCGCCGGCACCGCGACCCCGCGCGCCTACCAGTTCTCCTGGAACGACGACATCATCGCGGCCAACCAGTTCGCCGGCGTGCTGACCAGCGCCACCGAGGCGATCGCCTCCGGGCTGGACACGCAGGGCAAGGGAACGCCCATCGTGGTGTACAACCCGCTCAATATCGCTCGCGAAGACGTGGTCGAAGCCAACGTCGCGTTTCCCGGCGGCATTCCCAAGGCTGTGCGCGTCTATGGTCCCGACGGCAAGGAGGCGCCGGCCCAACTGGAAGACGGAAAAGTACTTTTCCTGGCCAAGGTGCCGTCTGTCGGATACGCGGTCTATCACGTGTTGCCGGCGCAGAATGCCGCGGCAAATGCAACCGTTAAAGTGACGGAATCCTCGCTGGAAAATGCGCGCTATCGCGTGCAGCTCAACCAGGACGGAGACGTCTCCAGCATCTACGACAAAAGCCTGAACAAGGAGCTGCTCTCCGCGCCCATCCGGCTCGCCATCTCCACCGATGCGCCTAAACAATATCCCGCCTGGAATATGGATTTCGATCAGGAGCAGGCAGCGCCCCGCGCCTATGTGAGCGGCCCGGCGCAGATCCGCATCAAAGAGAATGGTCCGGTTCGAGTCTCGCTGGAAGTAACGCGCGAGACGGAAAACTCCAACTTTGTGCAGACGATTCGCCTTTCAGCCGGCGATGCAGGCAACCGGGTGGAGTTTGCCAACGCCATCGATTGGCGAACCCTGGCCGCCAACCTCAAAGTGGCTTTCCCTCTCAGCGCAGCGAATGAAGATGCCACCTACAACTGGGACGTGGGCACCATTCAGCGGCCCAACGCGCAGGAGCGCCAGTTTGAAGTCGCCTCCCATCGCTGGATCGATCTCACGGACAAGAGCGGCAGCTTCGGCGCGACGATCCTGACCGAATTCAAGAACGGCTCCGACAAGCCGAATGACCATACCATCCGGCTGACTCTTCTGCGCTCGCCCGGAATGCAGCCCCCGACCAATGGACGTCCGCAAGGCTACACCGACCAGGCAAACCAGGACTGGGGTCATCACGAATTCTGTATTCGGCCTGGCGGGACACGCCGGCAGTTGGCGACAAGCGCAGACCGATTGGCAGGCCTATCGGCTCAGTGATCCGCTCATCGCCTTTCAAGCGACAGAGCACCCCGGCTCGCTGGGCAAGAGCTTCTCCCTGCTGCAGCTCAACAACTCCAGCATCCGCGTGCTGGCCCTCAAGAAAGCGGAGGCAGACGACGAAATCATTCTCCGCATGGTCGAACTCGACGGCCATCCAGCGCACGATGTGCGCGTCTCCTTTGCCGGGCCCATCGTCGCCGCGCGCGAAGTCAACGCCCAAGAACTACAGGAACAACACGAGCCGGCGAACCTTAACGGCGGGGCGCTGGTCACGTCCTTCACCGCATATCAACCGCGCACCTTTGCCTTGCGCCTCGGTCCACCCGCTGCAAAGCTGGCGGCCATCCATTCGCAGCCGGTTGCCCTCAAGTACGACCTCGCCGCAGCCAGCAATGACGACACCAAGACCGCCAGGCGGCGGCTTCGACGGCAAAGGCAACGCGATGCCGGCCGAGATGCTGCCCCTGCAATCGCTTATCACGGCGTCGAGTTCAAGCTCGCGCCCGCCAAAACCGGAACGCCCGATGCAGTCGTTGCCAAAGGTCAAACGATTGCTCTGCCTGCCGGGCATTACAACCGCGTTTACATTCTGGCCGCTTCCGCGGATGGAGATCAGACGGCGCCTTTCCGGGTGGGCGCCAAGACGGCGAATCTTACCATCGAGGATTGGGGCGGATTCATCGGCCAGTGGGACACCCGCATCTTTAAGAACCAGGACGACCGTAATTGGGCTATCTCCGCTCATCATGCGCCGTGGCCTCCCGCCGATGAGCAGCAGCGGGAGCACGAGTCCCATCGCCTCGCTATCCCGAGGACTACGTGGGTCTCGAGCCGGGCTACGTTAAGCCCGCCAGTCTTGCCTGGTACGCATCCCATCATCACACTGCCGATGGGCTCAACCAGCCGTATCAATACTCTTACCTCTTCGCGTACTCGATCCCGATGCCCGAAGGCGCACGGACGCTCACTTTGCCTGACAACGACAAAATCCGCATTCTCGCCGTCTCGGTCGCAGAAGAAAGCCCCAGCTAAGCCAGGCACAGCCGCTCTACGACACGCTGAATCGCACAGAACCACCAACCGCGGCAACCTCGTCGAGCGCTTCCTCAAGTGGTAAGCACCGCTGAGATCCGTGGGTCGTAGCAAGGGGCACAACTCTGCACCGGTCAGGAAAAGCAATACCTCCCGGGCTGAAGTTGAATGCGTTGCAGGGCATTTACGCACGGCCTGAAGAATCTGCGTGAGAACTAGCAACACCGCAGGTCCCTCCACTGCGGTGTTGCTAGTTCTCACGCAGGCTTCACAAAATGAGTTTCCGCCGTAAATCGTGCCCCGATACAAAACAGAGTTCTCCGCAGTCTGTTAGAACAAGGATGACGCTGCGCCTAAGTCCTGCGGGTTTCTGGGACTGGATGATTCTTCTGACCTGAAATATGACTAGTGAGAGAGAGTTTTCCCATGGTTTGGCAGGTGCAGGACGCGAAGGCGCGATTCAGTGAATTTCTCGATGCTAGCCTCCGGTGTGGGCCGCAGGTCGTAACTCGACGCGGCGTCGAAACTGCCGTACTGGTAGCAATCACCGAGTGGCGACGCCTGACGCATGCGGCTCGTCCTACGCTCAAGCAACTCTTGCTAGCACCTGAGGCCCAGCTCGATATTCTGGCTCCTGCGCGTGGTGAACGACGACGACGCCAACCCCGTGGGTCCGCGTAGATATAGTTGTTGAAACAAGACCTGAGCATCAGGCCTGGCCGGGCGCAAGCCGAACCTCGCCTCCCAGCCTATGCTGCTGAACAGTGAAGGTCGCGCGAATATCTTCATACAAAGGAGCAAGGATCGTTGCCAGACGATCGGCCAGCCCCAATACGTCGGAAGCTGTGTCAGGAACCGGAACGTGGAGGCCGCCGTAGTATTGCTCGGCCTCCTGCCGCATGCGGGCTGCAGATTGCCGGATATTCGGGACAGCCGCGATAGGCTTCCCGACGACCTCACTCGCCATCGCTCGCATGACCAGGGCTATGTCTTTTTCAAACACGACTCCAGCCTGGGCGATGGGCTCAGGCAAACTACTAAGCGGCTTCTGCGAGAGATACTGCGCAGAAGTGATTTGTACCTGCAGCAACGCGCGTATCGAAGGTTGCCACCGCCGGACGTCTTCGCGGATCTGCAGCTTTCGCTGACGCGAAGGGCCAAACTCGAACAAGACCGCGTCCGCTTGCGCACTTACTGCCAGGAAACCGGCGTTGAGCTGATCACGTAACTGGCGAATTCGCTGGATTGCCTTCACCTGGTCCTTCTCCAGCAGCTGCTCGGCCAACTCGGCAAACATCTCCAGATTGCGGGCAAAGACGGTTTGCATTTCCTCAAGCGCATCCTTCACCCAAAGGCGATCGTAGATGAGCCACATGCACATCAAACCTAGCAGGACACCGAAGACACGGTCGCGCGCAATCGAGAGCGAAGTCTGGATGGTGAACTCCTGTAGATTAATGAGGTAAAAGGCCAGGGCAAGCTGCACGCCAAGATAGGAAAGCCTTGCCGAAGCGGTCGCAATCCAGGAGGAGATGGCGGTCACGGCCATGAACAGGAGTGTAAAGCCGGTAATCGAGTCAAGGTATGGCAGCACAAAGATCTGGGACCCGAAGCCAAAGATAATGCCGCCAATAAATGCCCCGACAAACCGCAAAAATTGCTTTTGCCGGGATGAGCCGATGGTAGAAAGCGCAGTGATGATACAAGTCGCCATCGAAGTGCTGAGCCCTGGCCAGTCAACCGCCGTGTAGATGATGTAACTCGCCATGGACGCGAGCGTGCCGCGCAAGGCAAATTGCACGTGAGTTGGGTTGGAAAAGGCGTCGCGGGCAAAAAAGTGCGTGGGTTGCTCTTCGTCCAGAGGCGCTACAACGAACTCTCCGACAACGGCAGACCCCGAAAATGCTTCCGGAATGAGCGCGACAGTTCTTTCCATCGACGACAAAAAGGGCAGCTTCGACGGCTCCTCCTGCGGACGCTGGATCTTTGCCGGAGACCGCCTCTGCACCAGATCTTGGGAAAGCATTTCAATTTCGTCGGCCAGACGCAGGCAACGGGCCTTGTCGGCCGCGTCGATGTACCGCGCATCCCCTTGCGCCGGTTGCGCGTGTTCGGTGACCGCGAGCTGAAAACTCGCAGCCACATCTACTAATTGCCCCACCAGGGCAACCGCCGTGCCCAATTGCGCCTTGAAATGGGAGTTGTATTGCGATCGAATGATGAGCCGTCGCAGCCTCGAAGTGCCGACCGTTCCGAAAAGCGAAAGTCTTTTCTCCGACACACTATCAAGAGGCTGCTCTGCCGCTGCGCTGCGCAAGACATTCTCCACGGTCTGGAGCCGGGTCTCGATTCCCTCGGTGAGGTCAGTGGTGGGATGAACGCTGCGGAAAACATACTCAACTACAATCGCCACTACGATCCCTATCGCGACCACTCCGCCCAGCCATAGTGTGTTCTCGACCCGGGCCTCGATAGGAATAGTGGTTCGATCCCAAAGCGGAATGGCGCCGGCGACGGTGAAGCCAAAGGCTACCGCCGTCCCGTAATCGTTCATGATGCTGATAAGAAAAAAGGACACAAAGAGGCTGATGCCAACCCCCAGGAAGTGGGTCAGCGGATCGTCGACCAGCATGGCGGCGCCAATCAGGGTGTAGATCGTGGCCAACCCGAAAGCCGCGATTCCCTTCAACCCGGCAATCAGCGTCGCGGTGGGATTTTCCCGGCTCAGGAATAAAACGAAAATTACGCCCAGAAATCCGTTCGGAATCTGGAATGTCATGATGATCCACATCACCAATGTCGCGGCAATGGTGACCCGGGCTACGACCCACGCCCTTCCCGGATAAGGCGTGAGTTCGTTCTTCAGGAAATCCCAAAACCAATTCCATGCGTCATCGATAGCATTGGGCAACGCTTTGGCCTGGGCCGCCATGGCTATTTCTCTCCACGGATCACGACCACCGCAGACTCGCTCAGGCGGAAGGGCTCGGTCTCCGGGGCAACGATGCGAACCCGCACCGGATACCGCGTCGCCAGATGCACCCAATTCAACGAACGCTGCACATCCGGCAATCCCGTCTGCGTAAACGTCCCCACCAACGTCGAGTCCGGCCGCACACCGAAGCCAACACTGTCGACTATGCCGTCATAGCGCACCGAAGGCCGCGAGAGCACATAAACGTCGGCATGCATCCCCGGATGGATGTGGTGCAATTGCGTTTCGCGGAAGTTTGCCACCGCCCACCACACGCGAGTGTCGATGAGGGTAAAAACCTGCTGCCCGGTATGGGCGTAGGCGCCGCGGGAGATGGTCAGGTTCGTCACGCGCGCATCAAACGGTGCATACACCCTACAGTTATTTAAGTTGTACTCTGCGGTGCGAATCGCTGAAGCCCGGCCCTCACGTTGCGCGGTCAGCGGATCGAGCGTCAGCACGCTGTGTTGCGATTGATCGAATTGCGCATGGCTTTGCTCCATCGCGGCTTTTGTCTGCGTGTATACGGCTTGCGCGGATACCACTTGCGCCTCGGCCAAAAGCAATTGCGAACGGAGTTGTTGCACGGCCTGCTGTCTTGCCGTTACCGCGGTTCTCACCTGGTCCACCTGGTCGACGGTGACGAATTGCTTGGCCAGCAGCGGCTCTATGCGATGAAAATTGTTGGTCTGGTAAGCAAGTTCGGCGTTGGCGCTGTCAAGGGCCGCTTGCGCAGCCGCAACATTTGCTTTGGCTTCATTGACCGAAGCTGCGGCACGATCAACGTTCGCGGCGGCGCTATCCGTATTCGCACGGGCGGCACCTACTGCGCTCACCTGGGAGGCGATCGTCCTTCGCTCGTCGACAATCTGGCCCTCCAGCGTGTTCAGGTCAGATCTCGCCTTTTCCAGCGCGTATTCATACGGCCGTGGATCGATCTGGAAGAGCAACTCCCCTTGTTTGCGGAATTGGTTGTCTTCGACCGCAAGCTCGGTGATGGGGCCGTCTACCTGCGGAGCGATGCCGATGAAGTTGGCAAATACCTCCGCATCATCGGTACGCGGGTGGTCGTTGGTGCGGATGATCACCATTGCACCCGTAATCACGGCGGCTACAATGATGGCAATGCTGACAATCCTGCCGAGACGCTGGCTCTGCACATCTGTGTCGTTTTCAGGCATCGCATCTCCTTCCGGATTAACTGAAGAACAAAAGCCAAAGGGTGAACGTAAAAAATAAGGTCAAGCACGGATATACGAGGACGAGCGGCAATAGCAGCTTCTCCTCGAGCTTGATGTGCAGAAAAAACAAGCGGACGGCTACGGCCAGCAGGATGCCGGCGATACCGCAGCCGATCCATGCGGGGAAAAATGATCCCAGAATATTGAACGAGGGGGCGCGCGAACATCCGGCAGCCAACAATGGGGTCGCGAATGATGCTCCGATAGCAGCGGACCGCGTCGTGCCTCGGCCAAGCGGCGTTCGCGAATTTCCCGTCAAGTTTTCCATCCCGCTCGCGGTGAGTTTTGGGGACATTGGTTCACGGCCCTTTCGTATGCAGAAGGTCGCCTGTCTGAAACGCTAACGCAGCTATCCCGGTCAACAATTGGGTGCGCGCAGTCACATCCGCCGTGCGCGCGGCAGCAAGACCACGCTGCGCCGAAACCACATCGATCTGGCTGCGCACCCCGTATGTGTAGGATTGCAGTGCCGCGTTGTAAGAAGAGGAGGCAGCTTCCAGCAAAGCTGCGGCTGCTTTCTGTTGGCGGAGCGCTGTGCGCGCGGTGGAGTACGCCGACCACACTTGGTTTTCCACCTGGTCGCGTATCGCATCCACTTCTGCGGCCGCTTGCTTTTGCTCAGCTTTCGCGCGGGCCAGCCGCTGTTCGCGTGCGAATCCGTCAAACAAATCCCAGGTCAGGCTAAAGTGCGCATTCCAGAGCTCCTGGTTGGGGGAATAAACCCCTGGCAGCTGATCCTGCAAGCCGTAGCTCTTGGCGATGCCGCCTGTCCCTTCGATACGAAGGGTCGGCAAATACGCTGTCTTGGCTGACTTCACTGCCGAACCCGCGGCGCGAAGCTCCGCCACACGCTGCATCAGGTCGGGCCTCTGGGCGAGTGCCTTGTCAATCGACGTCTCGACTGTGCCCGTGATCTCCTGGGGAATGGTCAACGACTGAATACTCTCCACCTGCAATGGGTTGACAGGTGAAACGCCCAGGGCTGTCGCCAAATCGCCATGCGCGATCTCAGACGCTCCCACTGCCGCCTGCAGGTCATAGTCCGCTTGCGCAGCAGCGCTGCGCGCCTCAAGTACGTCGGGGAGTGTCGCCAGGCCCAGCTCGAGACGTGCTTCCGCGGCCTGCTGCACGGTCTGCGCATTCTTGAGGTTGGCTTCCGCAGCATCCTCCTGCCCTTTGCTATCGAGCACGTGGTAGTACGCTGCCATTACCTGGAAGATAACCTTGCGATGAGTGTCATTGAAGACAAAATTCGCGGCAAGCAGATTGTTCCGGCTAATGGCAATCTCATCCAGCCGCCTCCCGAAATCGAAGACGGTGTAGTCCAACTCCAACGTGGGAGAGAACGTGAATAAGGTTTGCCTGATGTAGTCGGGGGCGAACAGAAGATTGTAGCGATCGGTCTGCGCAAGCACTGCCGCAGCCACGGTCGGATACAGAGTTGATTTGCTGATTCCCAGGTCGGCGGCGCGTGCCTTGGCGTTTTCCCACGCCACCCGGGTATCCGGGTTGTTTTGCTCCCCGATGTTGACCAATTCGGGCAGAGTATAAATCTTGGTTGGGTCAGGAGCGAAGGCAGGGCCAGATCGCGGCGGAGGCCCTTGCAAAGTCGTCGTGCCCTGCCACGGTTGCTGCGGAGAAATCGGCGCTCTTTGGGCGCACGCAATTCCTCCCAGCAATGCCATGAGCATGGCGGCCGATTTTCTAAGAGATCGCTTCATCCGCGACGCGCCCGCAGTCAGACGTGATTTCTTATAGATGTATACCTCAGGAGACGGTCGTGCACACCTATAAGAAATTTGGTCCGAGCAACCGGATCATAGCATTCGGGTTGCTAAGGGGCGAGCGAGACGGATCAGATGGCAAATTCTGCGCAGCGAAGATCAGACAAAATTGCGGGTGGAACAAAAAGCAAACGGGCGGAGTTTTTTTGATCCGCCCGTTTCATTTGCCATTGAACTCGAGGAGTGATTTACCGGTAGGAGGTCTGGATCACTACTTCCAGATTGAGAGGGGTGGCAATGGGCTCGTTGCTTACCATGCCAGGCGTGAAGCGGTACTGACTTACGGCAGCGAGGACGCTCGCGTCCACTCCCGCACCAGCCGACTTGATGATCTTGAGGTCAGATGGCCTGCCAGTCTTATCGACGATCATTCCTACAACCACCTTGGTGTCATCATTGATCAGACGAGCCGTTCCGTCTGAATCGGCGACGACATCCACTTTATAGATCAACTTGGGAGCGATTACTCCGGTCGAAATACGCTTGACTTGCGGCGCAGATCCGTTGGAGGCGACCTGGGTTTGGGCAGGCGTGCTTGCCTGAGCGTGAAGCATAAAAGAGGACAGGGAGAGTATGGCCACTATTAGTTTACGCATATAAATAGATCTCCTAGTTAGAGGTGCCCGTCACCAATCTATCTCCGCCGTAAGACGACTGTCAATATATTTTTTCAACATATGGTTTTTATTGGCGATTTTTAATATTTGTTAACTACCAAGTGACCCGCCCCAAAAAAGTCTTCCCAAAGTCAAGGTCATGTAGATTGCAAAGCAAACGCCCGCGAAAACCCGCGGGCGTTTGCAACTCTGGGTGAGGGTTTTTACTTATTGCGGAGGTGCTGCGCTGCGCGGGAATGACTTGGCTAAGTAGTCTGTGATCTGATCGAATTCGTCGTCGGTAGCCACGGCTCCCCGTGCCGACATCGATTGCACCAGGCTGTTCCACTCCTGTGCGCTCAAGTGTTGGCTGGCGGCTAGGTCCGGCGAGTGGCAAGCGGAACAAACTCTCACCGTAAGGTCGTGTCCCGGCCCTGGTGGCAAACTAGTTTGCGCGGAAGCCACAGGGCGCAGCGGCGTTCAGCGCCGGCGCAGCGCTTTGTGGCTTCGGCAGCCCCTCGGTCAACGTGCTGGTGCTCTTACCCGATAAGCTGAAGACCACAAGAGAGTCGCCGTCCAGCGCCGCACCGATGCCCAAACCGCCGGTAGCCACTACGGCAATATACTGCTGGCCCTCCGCATTCGCGTAAGTGATGGGAGTGGACTCGGCCGACGCCGGAAGTTTCACCGTCCAAAGTTCTTTACCGGTCTTGGTGTCGAAGGCGCGGAAGCGAGCATCGTCGGTGGCGCCCACAAACGTCAAGCCGCTGGCGGTCACGATAGCCCCACCAAGACCGGGCCGCCCCGTATCCTGCTTGCCTATAGGCAGACTATCGGTCACGCCCAACGTCGATCGCCAGGCGACCTTGCCGGTATTCACATTGACGGCGACTAGCTGCCCCCAGGGAGTCGGCGTGCAGGGCAAGTGGTCATTGGGATTCCAGAAGCGCACAATACCGGCGAGCGGCCCGGAATTGGAATAGCTACCGTCTGGGTTACGAACTATGCGCATCGGCTGGCCCAGGTTGTTCACATTCACAACAAACAATCCCAAGCCGGGGATCAAAGGCGCCGCCGTAGTAATTGACCCCGCCCTGGGTGCCCGGCAATGAAACTGTGTAGCGATCAAGTGCAGTGGGCGTATACGGGCCTGCACCGAGCAGCATGTTGTTGCTGTCCACATACTGCTCGCACCACGCCTTATGCTCAGGCGTGTCCTGGTAGAGGTGGCCCCGGCTGAGCGTGTTTTGCGAAAGCGGCTCAGTCACGATTGGGAAGGGCTGCGTGGGCGAGGTTTTCTCTCCAGGAACATTGCTCTGAGGAACAGGCCGCTCCTCAATGCCATAGATCGGCTTTCCGGTGACTCGATTGAAAATGAACATCAATGCATTCTTGTTAACGGTAGCGACCGCCGGAATCATCTTGCCGTCACGCTTTACATCGAACAGTATTGGTGGCGTTTCCAGGTCAAGATCCCAAATGTCGTGGTGAACCACCTGGAAATACCACAATAGCTTGCCGGTGTCTGCGTTGACCGCAACCAGAGAATTAGCGAACAGATTATTGCCTGGACGATCGATGCCGACGCGGTCGTTATTGGGAGCTCCGAAGGGCATATAGAGAATGCCTCGCGCAACGTCGACTGTCATGTAGCCCCACACGTTCACGCCCGAACGGTCTTTCCAGCTGTCGCCTGCCCATGTATCGTGGCCCACTTCACCCGGGCGCGGCACGGAGTGAAAGGTCCACACCAGCTTGCCGGTGCGCGCATCCCAGGCGCGGGTATCGCCGGCGGGGCCAAGACCGCCGTTCAAGCCGCCCGGCCCCTCACCCGGGCCCGAACCGGTGATCACCAGGTTCTTGTAGATGGTGGGCGGGGTGGGCAGGATATAGCTCTTATCTTTGCCCGTAGTCATCACTTCCGGCGTCTTGAGGTCGACCATGCCGTGATCGCCGAACTCCTGGTTCAGTTGGCCGGTGGCGGCGCTGATGGAATACATGCGGCCGCGGCGGGTGCCGAAGATGATGGCCGGCCCCGCGCCCTCTCCGCCCGGCCAGTAGCTGCGCCGCGCATGGAAGCCTGATCGCCATCAGGAATTTGAAACACCCATTGTTCGCGGCCGGTGGAAGAATCCAGGGCAACCACCCGGCTGTAAGGAGTAACCACGTACATGGTGGGACCAACCACCAGCGGCTGGTCCTCCGATGGGTGGAAGGCTGGCACTGCTGCCAGCGGGCTTCATGTGGTAGACCCACGCCACCTTCAACTGGCTCACATTGGCAGGGCGTAATTTGCGTCAGAGTGGAGTAGCGCGTACCCCCCGGGTCGCGGCCGGGCATCGGCCAGTTCCCCGCTGCTGCGGAGTCGGCAAGGGCGAAGGCAAGAAACGGCAACAGCAAAAAAAGACCAAGGAAGCTAAAGGCGATAGCCAGGTTGGGTTTCTGGTTCAAAGCGATGCCCCTTCGGTGTTGAGCTGGGCATTCAGCCTCTCTATTCCCCGCTCCAGCTCCCGCTGGCGGCCTGCCCGCTCAGGGTTGAGATAAAGCCAGCATAACGCCGCGATCACGTCGGAGCCGATCATCAGATGAATCAATGCCGTCCAATCCCCGGCGGTCTTCTGCAAGATAAATCCGCCCACCACCGGCATGACAAAGCCGGCGAGGTTGCCCAACATATTCATCGTTGCTGCAACCGTCGCCGTGTAGGAGCCCCCGATGTCAACGCAAGCGTCCCACGAAATGGGCATGGTGAGGTCGCTGCACAGGCTGGCGCCGCCCATACACAGCATGGCGACCAACACTGTCTGCGTGTGGAGAAAAACGAACAACAGCAGCGCAGCGCAAAGCAGGCCTAGGAACGCAATTCGGCGCCGCGGCCAGCGCCCCGGAGCGATGCCCGTGAGCATTGCTCCGAAACCGCCGAAGAGCAGCGGCAACACCGACAGAGCGGCCGCGTGCCCCGCTGTCTGGCCTCGACCTTCACGCAAATACGTCGGTAGCCACGTGATGTAGAAGTACCAGGTAAACGAAACACAAAAGTACTGCAGGCAAAGAATCATCACCTCGGGCGTAAGCAGCAACGATAACCATTTCTTCTGCCCGGCATGGTGAGTCATCAGGACCCGCGAGGTTTCGAGCAGTTCCCTTTCGGCATCATTCACCGATGTGTGCTGCCTGGGATTGTCCTTGAACCAAAACCAGAAGATCGCGCACCACACTAAGCCCAAGCAAGCGAAGGCAACGAACGAATACCTCCAGCCGATGAGCCCGATGGCAGCTAGAACCAATGGCGGCGTAAAGGCTCCGCCCCAGCGCGCGAAAGCCCACAGCATCCCCTGCGCTGTGACGCGTTCGCGCGCCGGCAGCCACATGCTGAGCATGCGGGTGAGGATAGGGAAACATCCCGCCTCACCGGCTCCAAAGAGGAAGCGAATGACCCAGAGGGAGACAAAACTCCAGGCTGCTCCAGTTACAGCCGTAAAAAACGACCAGCCCAGGACGATCTGTAGCAGGACCCGTCGCACTCCGATCTTATCGCCCAGCAGGCCAACCGGAATCTCGAACAAAGCGTAAGAAAGGCCAAAGGCGCCAAAAACCAAACCCATTTGCGCCTTATTGAGGTGGAGATCGTGGGAGATGGGGCCGGCGGCTTGCGAAATAGCTACCCGCTGGACGTAGGAGAGGATAGCCAGCCCGATTGCCAGCGCAACAATGCTGTACCGTGTTCGGCTCGCTTTCATCTCCAGGCCCCCGGTCCGCGGCGGAATCCGCCCGGTCAGGGTACCAGCAACGAGCCATGCAGTGCGAGAGGTATGATCTTGGATGTGGCTATGAAAATTGATCTTTCTGGCAGGACGGCGGTGGTCACCGGTGCGAGCCGTGGACTCGGTGAGGCGATGGCTAAAGCGTTAGCGGAAGCGGGAGCCCAAGTCGCCCTCGTAGCGCGCGATGTCAAGCGGCTGGAGTCGGTACGCGATGCGATCGCAGAACAGGGTGGCACAGCGGCCTTTTTTGTTGGCGATGTCACGCGAGAAGACGACGTCGCAGCTGTGGCAATAGCCGTCCAGGAACGCTTCGGCCATCCGCAAATCCTGATCAATAACGCAGGAACAAATCTTCGTAAGGATCTGGTTGATTTTTCTCTGCAAGAGTTTCGCGGCGTCGTGGACTCGAGTTTGATTTCCACTTTTCTCATGTGCCGCGCCTTCGTTCCCGGAATGAAGGGCACGGGATATGGGCGCGTCTTGAATATGGCGTCCATCATGGGTCACATCTCGCTCCCGGGCCGCACACCTTATTCCTCCGGCAAAGCAGCGCTGCTCGGGCTTACGCGATCCCTTGCGCTGGAGCTGGCTGCAGAAGGGATTACCGCCAACACCATCAGCCCCGGCCCGTTTGCCACGGACATGAACGCGGTTCTCTTTAATAATCCAGAGACAAATGCAATTTTCCTGGCCAACATGCCGGTGGGACGTTGGGGCAAGGTGGAAGAGATCGGCGCCCTGGCGTGCTATCTCTGCTCGAACTTTGCAGGCTTCATGACCGGTAGCGACCTCATCATCGATGGCGGTTGGACAGCGAAATAGTTAGCGATCCCGCGCACCAGCCCATTTGCTTCCTTGTCGAGCCTCAGTTCTCCGTCGCTGAGATAAGCCCGCTCCGCGTTTCCGTGTTTGCTATCGACCCCGCTGCAAGGGAACGCTCGCCTCGCCCGGCACGCCTTGAAAAATGGGTTCCATCGTCCGCACTGCGGAGTGCTTCCGGGATGAAGAAAAAAAAGGAGCGCAATTTGCGCTCCCTTTTTCTACCCTACGGCATCACGCTACTTTCTTGCCGAGCATCCCATGGGGGTCGATGACATACTTCTTAGCTGCGCCCTTGTCGAAGTCCTGATACCCCTTGGGCGCCTCGTCGAGGGAGATAATGGTTGCGTTTACGATCTTTGCGATGGGCAACCGGCCGTGGAGGATCGCCTGCATCAGCTGCCGATTGTATTGCAGCACGGGTGCTTGACCGGTGTGAAAGTGCAGCGACTTCGACCAGCCTTTTCCAAACCGCACCTTTAAGATGCCATGCTTGGAATCCTCATTCGGCGCACCGGGATCGTGGACGACATACAATCCCGGAATGCCCAGGCCGCCGCCAACAAACACAACCTCCATGAGCGAGTTCAAGACGCTTGCAGGAGCGGGTTCGTCCGCTGATCCGTGCCCACTGGCCTCGAAGCCAACGGCATCGATCCCCGCGTCCACCATCGGCTCACCCACAATGGCCGCAATTTGGTCAGCCAGGCTTTCACTCTGCGAGATGTCAATGGTTTCGAAGCCCATCTTCTTGGCGTGCGCCAGACGTTCTTTGTTTCGGTCGCCCACGATGACAACCGCCGCACCAAGGATGGATGAGGATGCCGCGGCCGCCATACCCACTGGGCCCGCACCCGCTACATACACCGTCGAACCAACGCCGACCCCGGCGGACTTTGCGCCGTGGAATCCGGTTGGCAGGATGTCGGACAGCATGGTCAGATCGCTAATCTTTTCCATGGCTTGGTCCTTGTCAGGAAACCTGAGCAGGTTGAAGTCGGCGAACGGTACCAGCACGTAGTCTGCCTGGCCACCCACCCAGCCACCCATGTCGACGTAACCATACGCCCCACCGGGCTGTTGCTTATTCACATTCAGGCAAACGCCTGTATTGCGTTCACGACAAGCGCGACAGCGCCCGCACGCTACGTTAAATGGCACCGAAACCAAGTCCCCAACATTCAGATAAAGAACATCCTTACCCTTTTCGATCACCTCTCCCAGGATCTCGTGCCCAAGAACCAAACCCTTCGGAGCGGTGGTACGACCCCGGACCATGTGCTGGTCCGATCCGCAGATGTTGGTGGACACGACTTTCAGGATTACACCGTGCTCGATCGGCTTGCCTTGGGGATCCTTAAAGGTTGGATAGTCGATGTTGTGGATTTCCACTTTGCCCGGACCCTCGTATATTACTCCGCGATTCTTCGCCATACTATTTCCTCGTTTCAGATCTCAACTATCGTTCATTGAGATGCACAAGCGAGGATACGAGGTTTGTGGTCCCTACGGGGGCACGCAGGGAGAGATTTTTCACTTCAGGCACAAATCTTCGAGCTACCTAGGTGTACATGCCGGCGCGCTTGTCTCTTGGATCATGATCCAAGGTGTCGCTTGACGCCAACACTGCGGCCGTCAGTTTCGACGGTTGGGAAGTCGAGATCACCACATGGGGCTTGTGGAGCACATCGATCACCCGCTCGTACAAACGGTTGCGCACCTCCAGACGGTCGGATGCCCGGGTGACATAACGTACCAGGATGTCGACTCCCGAACCCGCGGGGCGCAGATTAACTGAGGCGCATGCACTGAGATGGCTGAGGCCATTCTTCCGCGGAACGCGCTTCCACTCCTCCTCCGCAAGCCTGGCATCCTGTTGCGTCTCTTCCAGAACCGCCTGGTTGATGAGTGCCACCTTGGCATAGGTTTCCGCGGACGCAGGAATGCTGATTGACATTTCATCCCACATCCATTGGCCTACCGTTGAAAAGTTGAAGAATTGCCCGGTGACTGCGAAGTTGTTGATAAACGTCGCGCGGCGTCCAGTTGGATGTCCTTTGTCAGCCCAGTCGCTATTTTCAAGGATAGTGGTGCGAAAAAGGTTGATCTCAACCACCTCGCCCGCCACGCCATCGATCTGTACCCAGTCCCCGACACGGATTCCATTCTTGCCCATGAGAATGAACCAGCCAAAGAAGGCGAGGATAAAACTTTGCAGGGCTACCGTTAGCCCGGCGGTGGCTAGACCGAGGATGGTCGAGATCTGGCTGGGGACTCCGAACGTGACCAGCAAGACACACAGGGCGCCCACCAGCTGGACACTGAGACGCAGTATCGTCCGCAGCGTTTGCATGCGCCGCCGATCGAGTTTGCGGCGCTCCAGCAGGTTGGTTCCGATCGCTTCAACAAGAATGACAGAAATCAAGATCAGCGCCACCGTGCCCAGCGACCGCAGGGTCAAGTGGGTCACGATGCGATGCTGCAGCAGAACCTGGGCCTCCCACTTGCTGTAAACTCCCGCGAGCTGCTGCTGAGTCTGGATGCGGTCATCGTAGATGCTGAGAAGCTGGCGTTGTGCCCTCCTATGCAGCAGGCTGGCCAGCTTGGCAGCGTCGGGCGAAGCACTCCCGCCTGCGGCTTCGACTGATTGGCCGCCGCGGCAGCTGAGCTGGCATTGGCCTGCGCCTCGAGGGCATTGTGCTGCCGGGTCAGAGTGGCTGCGCCGCCTTGCGCCTGCAGCCTGGCCTGCTCGATCAAGTCATGCCGGCTGCGTTGGCTGCTCCACGCCTCCAGGCGGCCCGCAAGCGTGCCATACTGCCGGGTAGAGAGCACGGCCACTTGGCTCTCAGTCCCGGACTGGGCGTTGGTCTTGCCAACGGCTGCCTCGTGCGCAGCAAGCTCTTGCTGGATTTGTGTGCGCTCATCGCCCGACGCGCGGGCCAGGTCTTGTTGGGCATCCTTCAGCTCATCCTGATCGAGGTCCAGCTGCGCCTGGGCAATTTTCAGGTCGTCTTCGCTGCCGGCAGTTGCAGCGTTCCCGGGCGCCGGGGCCAAACTCCGTACCTGGGCCTGATCCTCTTTGGCCGTCTCCTGCAGCTGCGCCACCTTTTGGGAAAGCTCGAGGGCTTCGCCTTTGGGCGCGAGGTGCTGTTCGCTAGCTTGCCGCAACGACGCGGCAAAGGCCTGGTTCACCTCGTGATCGGCCAGGCGTTCGGCCTCGCGTGCAAACTCCTCCTCTTCTTTGCTGACGGCAAGAGGGGCCAGTGCTTGCGCAATCTGCCAGGGTTGCAAATCCACGATGGTGATCTGGCTGGAGGCTCCTGAGGTACGCTGTGCCCTTTGGGCTTTGAGAAAGGGCAGGTGCGCCATCGCGTCGCGCGTCGTCCAGGAAAACACAATACACAGGACCAGCACCCCGGATAGGACAAGAAGAGACAGCAACCTACCCCGGCCAAGCAAGCGTTGCAGTGCCGTGTGCTCCTGCGTCCGGGAAGCCTCCAGGTTGGTTACCATGGCCCATTCTGGCAGGTTACGCCTGGCCCAGGGTAGGCCCCGGTAGTTGTAGCGTGTCCACTTATAAAACAGCCCTGGAAACTGTCCCCTATCCCTTTCGACCCCACTAACAAATTGTTAGCAAGGCGCCAATCTCAACTTTGTTAAGGCTGGCAGCTCACCTAAGGATTTGTTAATGGGATCGAAAAGGGACAAGGGAACCCATCCTTGCCGTAGGAGCACGGCAAAGATGGGCCCCTTGGTTTGTTGACCCTGTTAGTTGTGGGTAAGTGCAATCGTGACACCGCTGGCAGAGAACGCGTTGCTCGTAATCGTAAGCGTGTCAGTTGCAGGTCCCGCTTGGGAGTATGTGACGGTGATGGTGCAGCTACCGCCCGGCGCAATGGATCCGGAGCAGGTGTTGGTTTGCGAGAAGGCGCTGCTCGATCCATTGGCGAACGTCAGCCCGGAGATGGTCAGATTCAAGTTGCCCGTGTTGGTGATCTTGGTGGTTTGCGACGAGTTAAGAGTGGTCAACTTGAGCGCTCCCTTGTTGACCAGCAACTTAACGACGTTGGTGTTCAGGTCGCTTACATAGATGTTGCCGGAACCGTCCAGGGTGATGCCGGTGGGGTTGATAAGCCCCGTCAGCGGTACCTGGGTGGTCGGGGCGCTGGCCGAATGTGCGGCCGGCACCATGAGGACGCGTTGACTGCTATCGGTGACGAACATATCCCCGTAGGGGTCAAAGGCGATGCCTGCAGGCGAGTTGAGCGCGCAGGTGGTAACGGTGGCGTCGCAGGGCGCAATGGCCACTGGCGAGCCACCGGTGCCGTTGAGCGCGACCTGCAGGATCTGGTTGAGATTTCCGTCGCCGACATAAAGATTGGCGCCGGCGTTATCGACAGCGAGCGCTTGCGGGAAGCTTACGCTCTGGCTGCCCAGGCCCAGCAGGCTGGGGGTATACGACGCATACGTCTCCCCGGGAACCTCAATGATGCGCGGGGTGCTGCCTGCATCGGCGATGTAGATGTTGCCACCAAAGTCAATCCTGGCTGCGGTAGGAAGTCCGAGTGTGTATGTCCCCGTATTCACCGTCGATTCGGCTAATGCAGGGTTGAAGCTGACTACCATGGCTGCGTTGGCGTCCGACACTACGAGGTTGCCGAAAGCGTCAAAGACCAGGTCGCTGGGATAAACCAGGTTCTTGGTGTTGGCGGCGTTCCATCGGGTCAACGCGCCACCCGATGAGGGGAGCGTATCAATCTGCGCCGCGTTGCTGTTGGCCACATACAGCGTGGAGTTGGTGAGATCCGTGGGGTTAAAGGTCAGGCTCTGCGGTTGGTTGAGGCTGGAGTTCAGTATCTGCTGCGTGGCGCTGCTCAACGAAATCTGCGCCGCGGAGCCCAAGCCCGACAGGAACAGGTAGAGGATAGGTTCGGCCGGACCCGACGGAGGGAGTGAAGTTGACCTGCACCGCTCCTTTGCGAATGCCAGGCAAGCCTGGTTTGAACGCAATGCTCAGGATGCAAACCGTGCCGGCAGGTTCCTGCGCTCCAGAGACGCAGGTAGTCGCGCCGGTGTTGCTGAAGTCGGAGGCGGCTCCGCCTCCCGGGTTGAAGTTGAAGGTCATGGCTCCTGCCACAGGGAAGGCGTAGGGCACCTGAATCGTACTGGTGCCACCGTCGACCGTTGCAGGGTCCGCCCCAATTGCCGGATTACGCAAAGGAATCACAGCCGAGTTGCTGGTCGGAACGTAGTTCGTATCTCCCAAGATAGTTGATGCGTTACGGTGTTGTTACCCGGAATGAAGTAGCTGCTGATCAGGAACAGGGTCACGTACGAACTCGCACCTGATCCAGGTGTGAGCGTACCGGTGGCGAGAGTCTGACCATTGAAGACCACGTTCACGGTGCCAGTCGGAGGTGCTGTGGATCCCGACACCGTAACGATGTACGGGGTTGGCTGGCTAAAGAAGCAGCAGTCGCCGCTGGGGAACACGAGCCCTCCGCCGACACCGGTAGAGCCTGTGGTGCCAACCACGATCTGCACCGTTGCCGTCGCATTGATGAAGTCAGTGGTATCGGTAGGCGCGAAGACCACCTGCAAGGTCCACGTGCCGGCAGCCAGTACTGCACCCGGCGCCGGCGTGTTGGCGGGCAACACGGTGTAAGTATATGTCCCGGCAAGAGGCGCACCCTGGAACGTTGCCGTGGCATCGAGTTGGGTGCTGCTCAGCGGAGTCCCAACCGCAATCGCCGCCGGCGTTGGCCAGGTGAGAACCGGCGTTGCCTTGGTGACGACAATCGAGTTGTTCGCGGACGCGCCTGTATAACCCAGTGGATTGGTTGGGGTGAATACTACCGACAGCGGATCCGTCCCCACCGGCAGTATTGTGCCTGCAGGCGGAGTATAGACATAAGTACCCGGCACAACCACCTGAGTATTGGTGCCAAAGCCGAGCGCCAGGATCACTACATTCCGGTTATTGGGAACGCTGATGCTCACCAGCGTCCGGGTGGGATCAACAGGAATTTGATATCCGTAGAGGTCAAAGGTTCCCGCTACCTCTCCGCCGGCCTGGGTGTTTTTGTACGGGGTGGTGGCCACGATCGTCTCACCCGCGTAGCCCGCGGACTGAGCCCATGAGCTCATGTTGATCGTCTGGGTCACCGGGTTCCCGGTGGAATAATTGAGAACGAAGGGCTGGTTTATCTGCCCGGTGGTGGTCGCAGCGCCAATCAGGTAAAGAGCGGAATAGTTGCCCGGCACCGGTAGGGTGTACACCGCTCCATTGGTGATAGCGTCGGGAACAGTTGGCTGCCCGAGGGTGAAAGTCGTGCCCGCGAAGACGACCGAACCGTTGTTCAGCTGATTGTACGAGTAGGTTCCGCCGGCATCGTCGAAGCCCGGCTGGTTATAGGGAGTACCGTCGGTAGAGGTGGCAATCACCTGCAACTGACTGGTGGGGATAACCGGCGTGGGCCTGGGCGCGCCCATAGCTACCGCATTGAGTTGGACGGAGCTCAACGGCGTACCGTAGGTGATGGGCGCCGGCGTCGGCCATGAGATGGTTGGCGTGACGATGGGCGTGACCGGGTTTGTCACCACCAGCTGCACGGTGCCTGTGGCTGTTGTGTAATCGGTGGTATCGGTCGGAGTGAAGGTTACAGACAGAGTATCCGTACCGACCGGCTCGATCGTACCGGCCGGAGGATTGTAGACGAACGTTCCCGGTACCTGCGGAGTGGCGAGGTCCATGGACAGCATCACAATGTTCCGGTTATTCGGCAGCTTGACGCTCTTCACCGTCTTGGTAGCGTCAAGGGGAATATCGTATCCGTAAACGCACACTGAGTCCGGCTGTGAAGTGCCGTCCTGATAGTTGCGCTTCTCACTGCAGTTAACAACCGACTCGCCCGGCCACCCCGCGGCGTTGAACCAGTCGCTCATATTCTGATTCAGCACCGTCGTCGTGCCGTCGGTGTAAGTCACGGTAAAGGTCTCAGCCGGCGGGATGTTATTGACCATCGCGCCAAGCATAAACAGGTCCGTGTACTTACCAGCCGGAAGGGTAATCGTGCCGCCCGAGACGGCGTCTTGCAGGTTGGCGGGACCTATGTCGAAGGTCATGCCGTTCCACGCTACGGTTGAACCGAGCGTAGCAGTGGAATAGGAGTAGCCATCGTTATCGAACCCGCCGCTGCCGTAATGTCGAGCCTGGAGTATAGATACCCGATACGTTGTAGTAGGGGGCAAGCGTGACCGACACGACGCCGGTCGAAGCCGTTGCATCCAACTGGAAGCCGCTCAACGGCGTACCGTAGGTGATCGGTGTAGGTGTCGGCCAGGTAATGACCGTTTGATCCTGGGTCACGGTAAGCTGTACCGTTGCCGTCTCCACTGCGTATAAAGGACTGTTCGGAGTAAAGGTTACCGAGAGAGTATGTACCCCCGCGGCAAGAACCGTGCCTGCGGCTGGAGTATAGACAAAGGTTCCGCGCTTATTATCCGTCGCATCCAACTGTGTGGCGCTCAGCGGAGTGCCGTAGGTAATTGGCGCGGGCGTCGCCCACGTAAGATTCGATGCTAACAAGGTCGTACCGGCCACCTTGTTGCTGGAGCGGGCAGTGAAGGCGCAGTCGCCTGCATAAGCCGCCTGGTAGCTGTCCGCGCCGCCGGGCGGTGTGTACACCAGCGTTGCGACACCGCTAGCCAGCGGCGCAGTGCCGATGATCGTCCCATTATTCGTAAAGGTGACTGTCTCTCCATTCGGTTGTGGTCGTCCCGTAATTGTAGGGAGCGAGCGTGGCCACCAGCATGACCTGTTGGCCAACAGCACCATTTGTCGGGTTGGCAGTCAGCGCCAGAGCAGTTGTCTTCTTCGCGGCGGTAAAGGTCGAAGCCGATGAAGTGCTTGTGGCGTAGTTTCCATCGCCGCCGTAGGTGGCGGTGACGGATTGCGTACCGCATCCAAAGAAGGCGACGTTGGAAATGGAAGCCGACTCCGACTGACCCGACAGCAGCACGGCGAGGCCGGTGCCGGTTACAGCGGTGATATCCACTCGATCATCGCCGTTGATATCTCCCACGTTGGCGAAGATGTCCCCACTACCCACGGGATAATAAGTCGCCGTGCCAAATGTACCCGTGCCCGTGCCCAAAATAATGCCTACCGTGGCATTGCCGTTGTTGGCCGATATGATGTCGAGTTTGCCATCACGATTGAAATCTCCAATCGTCAGGTAGTAGGGGCCCGGGGCCGGCGTGCCGTCGGTCTGGACGTACTGTACCGGCGCCTGGAAGGTGGGGGTCGCCGTCGTCCCCTTGTTAAGCAGAATATAGATGGAATTGTCCGGAGCACTGGTAGTAGCAATATCCGGGAATCCATCCCCATTGAAGTCACCGATGGCTACCGAACCTACCTGGCTGGCTCCGCGTGTTGGCCGTGGTAAACGCCTTGAACGTACCGTCGCCGTTGCCCTGAAGAATGCTGGCCGAGCTGCTACCGTCCGAGGCCACGACCAGGTCCAGAAAGCCGTCCTGGTTCAGATCACCCACAACCACATTCCAGGGATTATTGCCGACTGCGTAATATGCCGGCGCTTGAAATGAGCCATCTCCATTGCCCAGAATAACGCCGACCTGATTGAGGCCGGAATTGGTGGCCACCAGATCTTGAATGCCATCCCGGTTGAAGTCCCCGATGGCCAGAAGCCTCGACGCGGAAGTAGAGGCCGCTATCGGGTAGTTCTTGGCTGTCTGGAAGGTTCCGTTTCCATTCCCCAAGTAGATGTTCACCGAGCCAGTGCCTGCGGCGCTAAGCACCGCCAGATCCTGCTTGCCATCGCCGTTGAAATCTCCCACAACGACGGAAGTTGGCGTGAAAGGAGATGTGGTGTTGATGGTGGTGCCGTTGGTAAAGGTGCCGTTGCCTGCGCCCAACAGTATGACTACCGGGCCGGAGTTGGTGGGAACTGCATAGTCGGGCCGCCCATCACCGTTGAAGTCGCCAATCGCTGGCCCGATCGTGTTTCCGGTTTGGCCGTTGTTCGTATTGGCAATGGGGTAGAGGGTGTAGGGGGTGAAACCAGTTTGCAACGTCGAGGCATTGAGCGTAGCTGTGCCTAGAGTGAAATTCGAGGTTGTATCCGTAAAAGTGACGTTACCGGTCGGAGTGACCGGACCGAATGCGGAGACCGTTCCGGTTAACGTGTAATTCCCCGCTGCACCACTGCTTGCCAATGCGGTTGCGGTCAAATAGGGCCCCGCAAATGTCACTGACTGCGAGGATGACGAGCTGGTCGTAAACACTGAGGTGCCGCCATAATTGGCGACGAATTGATGGAGTCCGACCCCACCCACCTCAACTTCCAGGACAGCGGTTCCGGGATTGCCATTAGTCGATTGAACCTGCACTGTACCCAGCGATTCCGTCACGCCATTGTAAGTATCCGTGAAGGTCACAGTACCGCCTGCCACAGTAAATTCCGTGGCCGAGACCTGGGCCGTCATGGTGATTACCGCCCCACTCGATGGGTTCTGGGGGGTGGTGAACAGCGTAGTCGTGGTTCCAGCGCCGACCGCCTGTGCCCATGCGGCGGGCCCACCAGCCACCAACGCAAGAGCGCTCAATAGCACTGGCATCCATCGACCACGAGATACCTGTCTGGGAGTGATATGGCGTCTAAATGGAGTGACGGGGGACTGGCTCATGGTTTTTCAAAGCTCCGATTATTGGCAATTAGGGTTCGCAAGCGTGATCTCTCCGGAACAAACGCTTGACTATCCAGGCAGCAATTCATCGCAGTCGTACTGGCGACGCACTAGGGTAATGGATCGCATCAATTTCCATCAGCGCCTGGAGAATAACCCCCGTTTTGACACATTGTTATTACCCTTATGGGGGATTCAAAGATGGGCTCAGACCCCGTAAGAAAGAGGAGTTTCTTGTCCGTCTTATCAAGTGCTAGGGAGTATTAAGTTTCTACAGGCGGCCACTTAGCGGTAACGCGGTAGCAGTAACCGATTTGGTAAACAGTTATCTGGAGCAAATGTCCAGTATGGCGTTCTCTCTGCAGGGGTGGCGCAGGCACACCCAGCAAACTTGCCCAAATTAGCTTCTTTTCTAGTCTATCCAACCAACTCCGGTTTTTGCGGCTCCGTCCATCCATCTCCGCTGATGCTAAGGTGGGCCGCCGCCCTCAACCTTGTCATCCCGCCTGCCCCGGCCTGCCGTGAGACTGGGTGATCCGATGGTGGGAGCCTCCGCATTTATGCGGGGGAAGGAGCGCTTTCGGGCTCCGTGAAAAAGTCTCGACTCTGAGTACGCGCTTTAGCGCTGGCACTGCCAAAGCTTCATGGGCCTCTGCATGAGAGAAGCAGCAGCCGGGAGCCCATCGGCTCTCTAGGTACGGAAGGCCGACCCACCAAACGTCAGTCCTGGGTAAGGAATTCGCCCTAATCAAATGCGGATACGAAATCAACTAACCGTAATCCGATTCTCTGCAAGCATACTAAAAAGAAAACGAGCCGCGCTCGGGTAGAGCACGGCTCGTTAGGCTTGTGAAGCAGTTGTTAGTTGTGGGTGAGTGCAACCGTGACGCCGCTGGCGGAGAACGCGTTGCTCGTAATCGTAAGCGTGTCGGTCGCAGGCCCCGCTTGGGAGTATGTGACAGTGATAGTGCAGCTACCGCCCGGCGCAATCGATCCGGAGCAGGTGTTAGTTTGCGAGAAAGCGCTGCTCGATCCATTGCCAAACGTCAGCCCGGAAATAGTCAGATTCAAGTTGCCCGTATTGGTTAGCGTGGTAGTTTGCGACGAGTTAAGCGTGGTCAACTTGAGCGCGCCCTTGTTTACCATCAACTCAGTGATATTGGTGTTCAGGTCGCTTACAAAGATGTTGCCGGAACCGTCCAGGGTGATACCGGTCGGGTTATTAAGCCCGGTCAGTGGCACCTGGGTGGTCGGGGCAGTCGCCGAATGCGCCGCCGGAATCATGAGGACCCGTTGGTTGCTATCGGTGATGAACATATCCCCGTTGGGGTCAAATGCGATGCCTGCGGGCGAGTTTAGCGCGCACGTCGTAACCGTGGCGGCGCAGGGCGAAATAGCTACCGGCGAAGCGCCTGTGCCGCTGAGCGCGACCTGCAGGATCTGGTTGAGATTTCCGTCGCCCACATAAAGATTGGCGCCGGCGTTATCGACTGCGAGCGCTTGTGGGAAGCTTACGCTCTGGCTGCCCAAGGCCACTTGGCTGGGCGTGTACAGAGCATACGTCTCCCCAGGAACCTGAATGATGCGCGGTGTGCTGCCTGCATCGGCGATGTAGAGGTTCCCACCAAGGTCAATCCTGGCTGCGGTAGGAAGCCCGAGTTGGTATGTCCCTGTACCCACCGTCGATTCGGTCAATGCAGGGTTGAAGCTGACCACCATCGCGGCGTTAGCGTCCGATACTACGAGGTTGCCGAAAGCGTCAAAGACCAGGTCGCTGGGATAAACCAGGTTCTTGGTATTAGCGGTGTTCCATTGGGTCAAAGCGCCGCCCGATGAAGGAAGTGTGTCGATCTGCGCCGCATTGCTGTTAGCCACGTACAAAGTAGAGCTTGTGAGGTCCGCGGGATTAAAGGTCAGGCTCTGTGGTTGGTTCAGGCTCGAGTTCAGTATCTGCTGCGTTGCGCTGCTCAGCGAAATCTGCGCCGCGGAACCCAGGCCCGACAGGAAGAGGTAGAGGATCGGTTCGGCCTGCCCTCCGGAGGAGGTGAAGTTGATCTGCACCACCCCCTTGCGGATGCCGGGCAAGCCTGGCTTGAAAGCAATGCTGAAGATGCAAACCGCACCAGCGGTTTGCTGCACTCCAGACGCGCAGGTGGTCGCGCCTGTGTTGCTGAAGTCAGTGATTCCTCCGCCCGAAGGGTTGAAGTTGAAGGTGATAGCTCCGGCCACTGGGAAGGCGTAGGGCACCTGAATGGTGCTGCTACCACCATTCACGGTTGCAGGGTTTGCCCCGATCGCCGGATTGCGCAATGGAACGACTGCAGAGCTACTGTTCGGGACGTAGTTGCCGTCCCCAAGGTAGTTCAACGTCACGGTGTTGTTTCCCGGCGTAAAGTAGCTGCTGATCAGGTTCAGGGTCGCGCTCGAGGTCGTACCCGATACAGCCGTAAGCGTACCGGTCGCGAGGGTCTGACCATTGAAGACCACGTTCACCGTGCCGGTCGGAGCGGCGGTCGATCCTGACACCGTTATGGCATAAGGCGTTGGTTGGCTAAAGAAGCAGCAGTCGCCGCTGGGGAACAAGGGCGATCCGCTGACACCGGTAGAGCCTGTAGTCCCGACCACTATTTGTACCGTTGCTGTAGCCGTGGTGAAGTCCGTGGTATCGGTAGGTGTAAAGACCACCTGCAAGGTCCATGTGCCGGCAGCGAGTACTGCACCCGACGCCGGGGTGTTGGCGGGTAAAACAGTGTAGTTGTAGGTCCCGGGAAGGCTCGCGCCCTGGAACGTGGCCGTGGCATCGAGTTGGGTGCCGCTCAACGCAGTCCCAACCGAAATCGCTGCCGGGGTTGGCCAGTTAATGACTGGCGTCGCCTTCGTCACAACAATCGAGTTGGTTGCGGACACGGTCGTATAAGCCGCGGTGTTGCTTGGCGTGAATGTTACCGACAGCGGGTCGGTTCCGACCGGCAAAACGGTGCCGGAAGGAGGAGTGTAGACATAGGTGCCAGGCACGACTGCTTGGGTATTGGTGCCGAAGCCGAGCGCCATGATCACTACACTCCGCGTACTTGGCAGAGTGACGCTCAACAGCGTTCTGGTCGGATCGGCGGGAATTTGATATCCGTAGAGGTCATAGGTTCCCGAGTTACTGCCGCCACCCTGGGTATTCGCGCGGGTGGTGGAAGCGACGATCGTTTCACCCGCATAGCCGGCCGACGCGCTCCACGAGCTCATGTTCACGGTCTCGCTCACGGTGCCATTGGCATCGTTATAGGTGAGGACGAAGGGCTCGTTTGTCTGCCCGGTCGTGGTCGCGGCTCCAATCAAATAGACATTCGAATAGTTGCCCGGCGCCGGAAGCGTGTAGACCGCTCCGTTGGTGATGGCGTTGGGAACTGTCGGCTGCCCTAGGGTAAACGTCGTTCCCTGGTAAATGACCGACCCATTGTTCAACTGGTTGTAAGAATACGTATTGCCGGCGCCGTCGAACCCCGATAACAAATAGCCGGTACCGTTGGTAGAAGTGGAAAGCACCTGTAATTGACTCTGCGGAATTACCGGAGTCGGTCGCGAGAGTGCCGTAGCTACGGCATCCAATTGCACGGAGCTCAAAGGCGTGCCGTAGGTGATGGCCGCTGGCGTCGGCCACTGGATCGTGGGTGTTTCGATCGGATTGTTGGGAGTATCGACCACCAATTGCACAGTGGCTGTGGACGTTGTGTAGTCCGTACTGTCGGTTGGAGTGAATGTGACCGACAACGTATCTGTCCCGACCGGTTCGATCGTGCCCGCCGGAGGGTTGTAAACAAATGTTCCCTGAATCGCAGGCGTGGTGAGATCCATGGAGAGGAACACAATGTTCCGTGTGGCCGGCAGGGTAACGCTCTTTACCGTTTTGGCCGAGTTAAGGGCTATTTGATATCCATAAACGCATACTGAATCTGCCTGGGTGGTGCCGTTGGATAGGTTACGGTCATAGTTGCAGTTGACAACAGACTCGCCTGGCCACCCCGCCGCATAGACCCAATCGCTCATATTCTGAGTCACCTGGGTAGTCGTGTTATCGGTGTAAGTCACGGTGAAAGTCTGACTTGCCGCGATGTTATTGACCATCGCCCCCAGCATATAAAGGTTCGTATATTGTCCAGCAGGCAGGTTGATCGTCTTGTTGGCGACGGCATCTTGCGCATTGGCCGGACCTATGTTGAAAGTCAGACCATTCCAGACTATTGTCGAGCCGATCGAATTGGTGGAGTAGGCGCTCCCATCGTTATCGAAACCGCCCGAGCTGAACGAAGTTCCAGGCGAGTAGATACCGCTGACGTTGTAGTAGCTGGACAACGGGACAGAGACGGTGCCTGAGGACGACGTTGCATTGAGCTGGAACCCGCTCAGCGCCGTTCCGTAAGTAATTGGCGTCGGTGTCGGCCAGGTAATGACCGTTGGATCCTGGGTCACGGTGAGCTGTACCGTCGCCGTCTCCACTGCGTAGTTTGAGTTGTTCGGAGTAAAGGTTACGGAGAGTGTATTTGTGCCGGCGTTGAGAACAGTGCCGGCAGCCGGAGTGTAGACGAAGGTTCCGTTCTTATTGTCCGTCGCATTTAGCTGTGTGCCGCTCAGCGGAGTGCCGTAGGTAATTGGTGCAGGCGTCGCCCACTGGAGATTTGATGCTTTCAAGGTCGAGCCGCCCACCGTGTTGCTGGTGCTGGCAGTGAACCCGCAGTCGCTGGGATATGCCGCCTGGTAGCTGTCAGCGCCCCCGGGCGGCGTGTACACCAGCGTTGCGACACCGCTGGCCAGCGGAGCGGTGCCGATGATCACTCCATTATTAGTAAAAGTGACGGTCTCTCCGTTCGTCGTCGTCGAACCATAATTGTAGGGAGTGAGCGTGGCCACCAGGGTGACCTGTTGACCAACGGCACCATTCGTCGGGTTGGCAGTCAGCGCCAGAGCGGTTGTCTTCTTCGCCGCCGCGAAGGTCGAAGCCGATGAGGTGCTGGTCGCATAGTTCCCATCACCGCCGTAGGTAGCGGTGACGGATTGCGTACCGCATCCAAAGAAGGCCACGTTGGAAATGGCAGCCGACTCCGACTGGCCCGACAGCAGCACAGCGAGGCCCGTGCCAGTTACGGCGGTTATGTCTACTCGATCATCGCCGTTGATATCTCCTACGTTGGCGAAGATGTCGCCGCTACCTACTGGATAATAAGTCGCCGTGCCAAATGTACCCGTGCCCGTGCCCAAAATAATGCCTACCGTGGCATTGCCGTTGTTGGCCGATATGATGTCTAGTTTCCCATCACGATTGAAATCTCCAATCGTCAGGTAGTAGGGGCCGGGGGCCGGCGTGCCGGCGGCCTGCACGTACTGTACCGGCGCCTGGAAGGTGGGGGTCGCCGTCGTCGCTTTGTTAAGCAGAATATAGATAGAACTGTCAGGCGCACTGGTAGTGGCAATATCCGGGAATCCATCCCCGTTGAAGTCGCCGATCGCTACCGAACCTACCTGGCTGGCCCCGGTGTTGGCCGTGGTAAACGCCTTGAACGTACCGTCGCCGTTGCCCTGAAGAACGCTGGCCGAACTGCTACCGTCCGACGCCACTACCAAGTCCAGAAAGCCATCCTGGTTCAGGTCACCCACAACCACATTCCACGGGTTACCTCCGACAGCGTAATACGACGGCGATTGAAATGAGCCATCGCCATTGCCCAAGATAACAGCCACGTTATTCAGACCAGAATTTGTGGCTACCAGGTCCTGAATGCCATCGCCATTGAAGTCGCCGATGGCCAGAAGCCTCGATGCTGAAGTCGAGGCTGCTACCGGGTAGTTCTTGGCTGCCTGGAAGGTGCCGTTTCCATTACCCAGGTAGATATTGACTGACCCGGTGCCTGCGGCGCTGAGTACAGCAAGATCCTGCTTGCCATCGCCGTTGAAATCCCCCACGACGACGGACGTTGGCTCGAAAGGAGACGTGGTGTTAATTGTGGTGCCGTTGGTAAAGGTGCCCGTTCCGGTGCCCAGCAGAATCACTACGGGACCCGCGTTGGTCGGAACTGCATAGTCAGGCCGCCCATCACCATTGAAGTCGCCAATCGCTGGTCCAATCGTGCTTCCGGTTTGCCCGTTATTCATATTCGCGATGGGATAGAGGGTGTAGGGGGTGAAACCAGTCTGCAACGTCGAGGCGTTCAGTGTCGCCGTGCCCAGGGCCAAACTTGAAGTTGTATTCGTAAAGGTGACGCTACCGGTCGGAGTTACCGGACCGAATGCGGACACGGTCCCGGTAAGCGTGTAATTCCCTGCGGTGCCAGAGCTGCTCAGTGCGGTTGCGGTCAAATAAGGCCCGGAAAAGGTCACTGATTGCGGAGAAGATGAGCTGGTTGCGAAGACCGAGGTACCACCATAGTTGGCGACAAATTGATGAGCCCCGACTCCGCCGACCTCAACCTCCAGTATCGCCGTGCCGGGATTGCCGTTGGTCGATTGAACCTGCACTGTACCCAGCGATTCGGTGACTCCGTTGTAAGTATCGGTGAACGTCACAGTACCGCCGGCCACCGTAAATTCCGTGGCCGAGACCTGCGCGGTCATGGTGATTACCGCGCCACTCGACGGGTTATCGGGGGTCGTAAATAATGAGGTTGTAGTTGCCGCGGATGCCCATGCGGCGGGCCCGCCTGCCGCCAACGCGAGAGCGCTCAACAGCACCGGCATCCATCGGCCGCGGAAGACCTTCGTGGAAGGCACACGCCGCCTTGGAGCAACAATGGGGGACTGGCTCATGAGTTCAAAACTCCAATTCGTACGCTCTAGTTCGCAAGCGGGACCTTGAGAAACAAGCACCCCGACAAACAATGCAGTAATTCAACGCGATTGCTTTACCGGCACACCTGCGGTAATGGATGTATCAGATTCCATCAACTGCTGGAGGATATCGTTCGCGATGTCACATTGTTATTACTCGTACGGGGGAGTTAGGGGTCTGGTTCGCGGATTTAGCGCAGGGCGAGCGATGACATTTAACGCGAATTACTAAGTTGGTTCGCCTAAGTACCCCACGGCTTACTCAGCGGAGCAATAGAAATTAGGCCTGCGCTATTTTCCTTAGCCACCTCCCCTAAGGCTGTTCCTTTTCCTCCTCGCGCTCCACTCTTGGATAAGGCCGTCCCAGTAATTAGCCTCCTATGCTGGGTCACGAATTACAGAGAAACGGGAAGCGCTTTCCTCTGCTGTATCCTTTCCAGGAGGTCAGGTGCGGCTCCTTCGCGAGCGTGTTTGGCTGCGTGACACAGTTCAATTGGGATGTATATATGGATAAAAGAGAGTTTTTGAAAACCTCCGGCGCCTTTCTTGCCGGCACCATGCTGTCACCCTTGGCCTCCGGGGAGCACACCGCCGCGCGCACCAATTGGTCGGGAAATTACACCTACAGCACCGACCGCCTGCACCAACCGCAAACCATCGAGCAAGTGCAGCAGGTGGTAAAGAGCTGTAGCAAGCTCAGGGCTCTGGGGGCTCGCCATTCCTTTAATGGCATCGCCGACAGCACAGAAAATCAAATCTCACTGGCCCATCTTGACCAGATGGTTCTGAATCGCGGGGCAAACACCGTTACCGTGGGTGCAGGTGTCACCTACAGCCGGTTGGCTCCCTATCTTGACGGTCAGGGTTTCGCGCTGCACAACCTCGCTTCCCTACCGCAGATTTCGGTCGCCGGCGCCATCGCTACGGCCACCCACGGCTCGGGCAACAAAAATGGCAACCTCGCTACCGCCGTCACTGAGCTGGAAATCGTCACCGCGGATGGAAAGCTGGTGCTTCTTTCCCCGCAACGGGATGGCGATAAATTCAACGGGGCCGTGGTGAACCTGGGCGCGATCGGCATTGTCACCAAGGTCACGCTGGCGGTGCAGCCAACCTTTCAGGTCAGCCAGGTGGTTTACGAAAACCTATCAATGGACCAATTGCAGCACCACCTGGAGGAAATCTTCGCCAGCGGCTACAGCGTTAGCCTATTCACCGATTGGCAGAATCACAGGATCGGCCAGGTATGGGTCAAGCGGCGTGTGGCCGCGGAGATACAGTTCGCCCCGGAATTATTAGGGGCAACGCTGGCAACCAGGAAGCTCCACCCGATTCCCGGTCATTCGGCAGAAAGTTGTACCGAACAACTAGGCATTCCCGGTCCTTGGTACGACCGGCTCCCTCACTTCCGCATAAACTTCACTCCCAGCAGCGGAGATGAATTGCAGTCCGAGTACCTGATCCCTCGGGAGCGGGGATACGAAGCCATTCTGGCGGTCGAACAGCTTCGAGACCATATAACCCCCCATCTGTTTATCTCAGAAGTGCGGACCGTCGAGCAGGACGATCTTTGGATGAGCACTGCCTATCAACGGCCTACGATGGCTATTCACTTCACCTGGAAACCGGAGTGGCCGGCGGTCAAGAACGTGCTGCCGATGATCGAAGAGAAATTGGCTCCCTTCCACGCCCGTCCCCACTGGGGAAAGCTATTTACCATGTCGCCCTCGCGGATAAAGCCTCTCTACCCACAATTGACCAGCTACCAGGGGCTTTTGGCGCACTACGACCCGAATGGTAAATTCCGCAATCGCTTCGTCGACACCAATATCTACGGAGCTTGACCTATTTGCCGAGCTTGGCGGCCCAAATCAAACCGGTAGTTCGCAATGAGTCCCGAAGGGACGGCTGAAAGTCAGACTTGTCCAAATTAGCTTTTTTTGCTCTTTTGATCGGCCGATGTGTACGGCCCTCGCTGAAAACAAATTAACGATCAGGGTGTATCGGAACCAGTCCCGTAGGGACGGCTGAGAGTAGCCCAGGACGTCAGTCCTGGGTTAGCTTGACCTCTCCGACCAGTCCCGCAGGGACGGCTGAGAATATCCCAGGACACGCGTCCTGGGTGAACCCGGACCGCACGTGAATGCTGACAAGAGACCATCAAAAACCAACCCAATTCTCTTCGAGATTCACCCGGTTCCATAAAATCAACGGACTGCCTGCACTCTAAGGCCGATCTATTCGTTAATTTGGACAGCCCTGCCTGAAAAATATCCCAGGACGTGAGTCCTGGGCGTACCCATCAATTCTGCGCGATCCAGCACAACCCAGACAGGCACTTTGGTTTGATTTCATCCGGCTCGGGGTCAGGCCCGGCAAGGGCGAGCGGCGTATAGCCGCGAGCGAAAGGTTACCGTGACAACCGTCTCCTTCCAGGCGCAGGAAACAGCGGGGATCCTCACCCCGTAGAAGAGTGGCCTCGCACGATCTCTGCGCCTGCTACTAGTCTTCGTCCGGCTCCTGCAGTACTTGTTCCTCGATTTCCATGTCTCGGAACTCGTTGGAGTCGAATACCTGGCCACAATCCAGACATTCGACGTATTCAACGTCCTCTTCACGCGCTACCACGCGGACTTTTGGGTGTTTGCAGGTGGTGTCCATCTGGGAGATTTGGGTGTGTAACCTATTCTTCTGGGCAAGATTGTACCCGCCGGATTCAGCCTGTCAAATCTGTTTCTGTGCTTTCCCCGCCGGTTCTCGGAATTTAATCCAAATTCAAGCCTCCCGAGGAACCGGTGCACCGCTCCATAGCTCACTTAAGAGATGCGGCTGACCGCACTTCAGGTTGACAGTCTTAGCTGGAGAGCTCACTAATGGTGCGCACCTGCTCCGGTTTGAGGGCGAGATCCTCCAGCTTGCCGAAAATCATCTTCCCCGATGCGGTCTGCAAAACGCTAGTGACCGTGATTTCGACAGCGCGGCCAATCATGCGCCGGGCGTGGTCTACCACCACCATGGTTCCGTCATCCAGGTAACCCACTCCCTGGTTGTATTCCTTGCCCTCTTTCAGCACCATGATGTTCATTTTTTCTCCGGGCAAGACCAGTGGCTTCAATGAGTTGGCAAGATCGTTGAGGTTAAGTACGCGTACCCGGTGCAGTTGCGCCACCTTACTGAGGTTGAAATCGTTGGTCAGGATGGGAGCACCCATCTTCTTTGCCAGCTCAATCAGCTTCAGGTCGACCTCGCGAATTTGTGGAAAGTCATCCTCGACAATTTGTACGGCGAGCAATGGGTGGGCCTGCATCTTTTGCAGAATGTCCAGCCCGCGCCGGCCGCGCTGCCGCCGGGAGCTGTCGGAGGAATCAGCCACAGTCTGCAACTCGCGCAACACAAATTCCGGAACCACCAGCGTTCCTTCCAGAAAGCCGGTCTCTACCACATCGGCGATGCGGCCATCGATAATCGCGCTGGTGTCAAGGATCTTAAGGTTGCGCTTGCCGGCCGTACCCCGCTCGCCGGCGAAGAGCTCAGCCAAGCCCCCGGTAAAGTTCAGCAGGTCTCCCTTGCTCGCGCCCACCATCAACCCGATGTAGGACATCAGCATAAGTACAAAGAGCTGCAGCAGGGCTCGGGTTCCCCCAGGCGGCAAGCTTCCGCTCAGCACCATACCGAAAAGCGCAGCCCCTGCGATGCCCAGCACGCTCCCTAACACGGCGCCCAGGAGCCGTTTTATGCTCAACGCCCGAACGCGCAACTCAAACACAATGACAGCGGCGGCGGAGACAGCGCCCAGAACAGCCGCACCCCACGGCTGCAGCCCGAAGGGGCGGAGAAAAAAACAAGCCGCGGTCAGTACAAGAATAAATAGGGTTCGGATAACAACGAGGTCCATGCGGGCTCCATGCCTGACGCCAAGAGGCGGCACAGCACGACAGAAAAAAGTGCAAAATGCAAACCCCCGGAGTATACCGACGCTGCCGCTCTTCGAGCAAAGAGAAATCCCGAAGCCGCTCAAGCGGCTTCGGGATCATTGGTTCCGGCAGGGATGGTTACTAGTATTTGGGTACGCGGGGATCGATCTGCTCGCTCCAGGCTTGAATACCGCCAGCCAGGTTCTTGACCTTGAACCCGGCTTGCTGCAGAAACTCCGCTGCCTTCTGGCTACGGCCTCCCATTTTGCAATGGGCCACAATCTCGCGGCTACGGTCCAGTTCCCCTACGCGCTTGGGCAGGTCGCCCAGCGGGATGAGGTAGCCGCCGATCTCCGCGATTTTGTATTCGTGCGGTTCCCGCACATCGAGGAGAAAGTAATCCTTGCCCGCATCACGCTGTTGCTTGAAGGTGCTCACCGGAATCTGCTCGATACCGTTGACCAACGGAGCATCAGGCGCGGCCGCCGGCTGAATACCGCAAAACTGCTCGTAGTCGATCAATTTGGTTACGGTCGGGTGCGTTCCGCATGCCGGGCAATCGGGATTCTTGCGCAGCTTAAGCTCGCGGAAGCGCATGCTTAGCGAGTCCACCAGCAGCAGGCGCCCGATTAGCGGCTCCCCCTGGCCCAGGATCAGCTTGATGACCTCAGTTGCCTGGATCACGCCTACCAGCCCAGGCAGGATCCCGAGCACCCCGCCTTCCGCGCAGGAAGGAACCAGTCCGGGGGGCGGCGGCTCCGGATAGAGGCATCGATAGCAAGGCCCCTGCTCGGTGGCAAAGACGCTGGCCTGACCTTCGAAGCGAAAAATCGAGCCGTAGACGTTCGGCTTTCCGCTCAACACACAGGCATCGTTCACCAGGTAGCGGGTGGGAAAGTTATCGGTGCCGTCGGCCACAATGTCAAAATCCTTGAAGATCTCCATGGCGTTTTCGCTCAACAGCATGGTGTTGAACTTCACGACATTCATGAATGGATTCAGAGCCTTTAGCTTCTCTTCGGCCGAATCCAGCTTCGACCGCCCGACGTCTTTGGTGCTGTGAATGATCTGGCGCTGCAGGTTGCTCGAGTCCACCACATCGAAGTCGACCAGTCCCAGCGTCCCAATGCCCGCGGCGGCCAAGTAGAAAGCCAACGGCGAACCCAAACCGCCGGTGCCTACACAGAGCACCTTGGCCGCCTTAAGTTTCTGCTGTCCCTCGATCCCAACCTCAGGCAAGAGCAGGTGGCGGGAGTAACGCGCGATTTCCTCGTTGCTGAGCGACGGCATCGCCGTCGCAGGTGTTTCAGTAAGTATCGCCATTCTTGATCCTCTTTCGATTCTCTATATGCCGCCGGCGATCGAAGGGATAATCGACAGGCTGTCGCTATCTTTGACCGCCGTGTTTTCCTTGTCGCTCAGGTAGCGGATGTCTTCGTCGTTGAGATAAACGTTCACGAAGGCCCGCAGCTTGCCTTCCTCCGAATACAGATGCTTCTTCAATTCCGGATGCGTGACGGTCAGTTCATCCAGCGCTTCGCCTACCGTCGCCGCGGACACCGTCACCGTGGCCTGCTTAGCGGCGAACTGACGCAGGGGTGTAGGAATATGAATCTTCATTCGTCGCACTCTCCTTCTTTTTTCGCGGGTGGGGCAGAGTCGTACGGGGGCCGGCGGTCAACAGCGCTCAGGGCAGACCTGGGGGCAGATCTGGATCGCTTCGTCTTCAAACCGCTTGTCGTCTTCGCCCGTACCGGCCAGGAAGAATGAGTTGGTCTGTGCCGCGACACCCTTTTCAACGCTGGTGATCACGTAGGAGCAGCCCAGCCAGTGGGCCTCGTTGAAATCGGTCGACGACCAGCGCGCGGGATGGTCAGGATGCGAGTGGTAAAAACCCACGATATCGAGGCTGCGCTCCCGCGCCTGGCGTTGAATGCTGACCAGTTCCTGGGGAGCGATGTGATATCGATTGTGGGCGGAATCGGTGCGCGTATTACCAGCGCGTATGGCCGCCTCCACATGGTTTATGCCCTCGAGCGCCTGCCCAAGAAGCACTCCACAACACTCATGGGGATAGGTCTCTTCGCCATGTTGGCGCAGCTGGCCATAGACCGTATCGCTAATACGGAGCATCAGCTTCTTCTGCTCGACACTCTCAGTCGTACTGGTCATCATTGCTCCCAAAAGCGCTCACTCAGGTACTTGTCGGCCGAATCGCACAGGATGGTGACAATGTTAGCGTTTTTGCCGGCACGCGATACTTCTTCCCCGATTCTGAGACTTGCCGCCACCGCTGCTGCCGCGGAGATGCCCAGCAGCAAACCCTCCGTCCGGCCCAGATGTTTGGCCATTTCGTAAGCCCCTTCGGTTGACTGCTCCACGTGGCGGTCTGCCAGGCGGGCATCATAGATAGGAGGCACGATCGCAGTGGCCATATACTTCAAGCCTTCCAGCCCATGAAACGGTGAGTCGGGCTGCATGGCAATGCATTCGATCGCCGGATTCAACTCCTTCAGGCGTCGGGTGACCCCCATGAACGTTCCGCTGGTACCCAGTCCGGCCACGAAGTGCGTAATCCGGCCCTCAGTCTGCTGCCAAATCTCGTTTGCCGTACCGTGATAATGCGCCTTCCAGTTGGCGTCGTTGCCGTACTGGTCAGCGTAATAGTACCGGCTCTTGTCCTGCGCCAGCTCGCGCGCTTTCAAAATCGCGCCATCCGACCCATCCGCCGGATCGGTCCAGACGATGTTCGCCCCGTATGCGGCGAGAATCCGCTTGCGCTCGGGAGAGACGTTCGACGGCATGCACAACGTGACCCCAAAACCGCCGGCCGCGCCCAACATGGCATAGGCAATCCCGGTGTTTCCGCTGGTCGCATCCAGCAAATGCCTGCCCGCCAGCAGTCCCTTGGCTTGGGCTGCCGCCACGATTGAGGATGCCGCGCGATCCTTCACCGAGCCGCCGGGGTTGGCCCACTCGGCTTTGCCCAGCAAGAGCACGCCCGGCAGATGCGCCGTCAAACGATCCAGACGCAGGAGTGGAGTATTCCCAATCCGTTCCAGAATGCTACTGCCCAGGGCGCCCGTGGTCGACCTCACGTCGGTTTGTGCTTCAATTGGCATTTTTCCCGTTCAAAGTCCTTGCATTCACCCGGCTCTGCTCGTTGCGGCCAGGAGCGCGAGTGTGCGAAAGTTACAGGGGAGCACACTCAGTGTAGCGTCCACTGGAAAATTGAGGCAATTCGTAGTCAATCGCAAGCCATGCGAACCAAAGTCCACTTCCTGAGTTTCGACGAAGTCCTGAGCACCCTGCGCACATTAGGTTTTGATGTTCAACTCGTGCCCGGGGTCGCAAACCAGTTTCTGGTGCGTAAATATGGTGCCGGGGCGATCCTGGCCCCCGCAGGGGAGCCCACGGGCGCGGATAAGAAGCTTCCGCAGATTGCCGTCAGATGGAGGGAGCGGCCGGGCTACCTGGTGGCTGGAGAAGTGACCACACTGCTTGATCGCGGACATCAAAAATTCTGGAAGTCCACCCGCCTCGAGGTTCCAGCAACTGCGGAATCCCTACAGGCGGTGCACCGCTTTGCCGAGGAATTGCGACAGGTCGTCGGCGAGCCGAGCCTGTATAACGAGTCACTAGGCACCACCAGCGACAGTTATCTGTACGACCGCGTCAAGGGTCGCGATTTGCCCCTTGCCGAGCGCCCGACGCCGGCTTGGGAATTACCCCCGAAAACAAGCTAGAGGAACTCGGTCCTGCCCACGAAGGAGAAATCCCAATTAGGCGCTATTTCTTGGAACGCTCTCGCTGTAGTTCCCGATAGACCTCGCTCTTGGAGACACCCCGCTCACGCGCGACCCGCTTGAGTGCGTCTTTCTCGTCCAACCCCTCGGCCTCCCTCAGTTTCGAAAGCTGCTCTGCGACACTGCCGCCGGCGTTGGCTGGCTGGGCCAGTGGAGCAGCATCGATCAGGAGTACGATCTCGCCCCGTATACGCTCGCGGGCCGCCAGCACTAACCGGACTTCTCGCGCGGTGCCACGCAGAAACTCCTCGTGCAGTTTCGTCAGCTCGCGAGCTACCACCACGCGCACCGACTCTCCCCAGACCGCTTCCACGTCGGCCAACGTCTCCAGAATGCGATGCGGAGCTTCATAGACGACCAAGGTGAGGCCCTGCGTGCGAGCGGCCAACACTTCCAGCTCCGTCCGCCGCGTGCCTGGCTTTGCCGCAAGAAAGCCCACATAGAGGAAACGGTCCGTATCCAGGCCGGAGGCGACCAGCGCGGCGAGTGCGGCATTGGCTCCGGGGATCGGAATGACGGGCACGCCTGCTGCAACCGCTGCGCGCACCAAGTCCAGTCCCGGATCGGAGAAGGCCGGCGTACCTGCATCGCTGACCACCGCAATCCGCCCACCTTGCTGCAAGAGAGTGATCAGCTCCAGCGTCCGCGATTGCTCGTTGTGCTCGTGGTAACTGATGGTCGAGGTAGAGATCTCAAAGTGGTTCAGCAGCTTTTGCGTCTGGCGTGTGTCCTCGCACGCAATGCGGTCGACTTCCCTCAGCACCCGTAGCGCGCGCAGGGTGATGTCTTCAAGATTGCCAATCGGCGTCGCGACCAGATAGAGGCCGGGCTCGAGGGACAACGATTATTCCTGGCTCTGGCGACGAAGCTTCCGGCTCTCCGCCAGCAGGCTCATGGAGTGCATAAGGTTCTGCAGGGTCACAATGCCGACGATGCGCTCGCCTTCAGTCACTGGCACCAGCGACAGCCCTCGCCCGGCAAAGCGGCTGATCGTGGTCCCCAGCGAGTCCTCTGGTTGGGCCACGTGGAAGCTGCGCGACATCACCGCCTGCACATAACCGTTGCCCTCACTGCGCAGCGCGGAAAGAATGCTCTGGCGGGAGATGATGCCCACCAGGCTGTCACCGCGCACCACCGGAAAGTCGTCCTGCAAGCTGTGAATCGATTTGTGCAGCGCATCTTCCAGCGTGTCCGACGGAGCCAGCATGGAGAACTCGGTCAGCATAATGTCTTGCATGTTGACGGTATCGACCACGCTCTGGAAGAGGACGCCCTGATCTTCCAGCTGAGCGCCGATGAGAATAAAGAAACCCGCCATCAGCAACCAGGGGTTCATCAGCACCAGGCCGGCGATGATGGCCGTCATGGCAAGAATTTGACCTAGTCCAGTCGCCACTCGCGAACCTTGCGCCCTGCCCTGCGTGCGGGCTACGCCTCCACGCACCACCCTGCCGCCATCCAGGGGATAGGCGGGCAGCAAATTCAACACGCCGAGAAACACATTGAGCCACACGATGCTGCGGATCAAGTGCGCGGGCGTGACCCAGGGCCTTTCCAGCAGGTTCACCGTGGGCGACATCCCCAGCACCAGCATGGCGACTACGAGAGCAAAACTAAGATTCGCGAGCGGTCCGGTGACTGCCATGCGCCATTGCACCGTGGGAGCGCCGGCGTTCTCCGCGCTCTCCGCGTTGGCGTAGGCCACCAGGCCACCGATGGGTAGAAGCAGGATATTTCTCAATTGCAAGCCGTGGTAGGCAGCTACGATCATGCGCGCCGCTTCGCGCACGGCCACCGCACCCAGCAGGACCAGCCATAGGCCAATGCCGCGGAACATGGAAAGGTGTGCGCTCTCGGTGTAGGCCATGCAAATGCCAAGCAGCAGGATGAAGAAGGTGTGAATGCGCAACTCGACACCCATCCATCGCCCTAAAGGGAACGACCATCCGCGCATTGCAATCCGTCCTTAGTGCTGCCTGTTTGTTGCTACCTGCATTGTAGAGCCTTCCCGCCGCGGGCGAGGTTGCGGAATCATTCCGCGGCAAAGGTTTCATTTACCATCAAACCCGATGCGGGTCATTGCCGGCACATACCGTTCGCGGCGGCTGATTGCGCCTCGCGGGCTAGCCACCCGGCCAACCAGCGACCGCCTGCGCGAGACGCTTTTCAATGTCCTGGCCACACGCATCGAGGACGCTGTCTTTGCCGATCTTTACGCCGGCTCGGGAGCCGTCGGCATCGAGGCTTTGAGCCGCGGTGCACGCCTGGTCTACTTCGTGGACAACGCCGCGCCGGCGGTAGCCACGATCCGCGAAAACCTGGCTGCGCTCAAGATCCGTTCTGGCTTCAAGATTGAGTCCCGCAGCGTCTCTGCCGCGCTGGCAGGCTTTTCTGATCTAGCACCGGAAGAGCGCTGCACAACTATGTTTCTGGATCCGCCGTACGCGGCCTTGGACGACTACGACCGCACCCTCACCAGCATCGGCCGGCAAGCGAATTCCCTGCTGGCGCCCGACGGCATCGTGATCGCGGAACATGGCCGCAAGATGCAACCACCGCTGGCGGAGAGTTATGGCCTGCTGCAGCGCTACCGCATCCTCGAGCAGGGCGATGCGGGCTTGAGCTTCTACGGCAGATAGCCTCCGCCCTTGTGCTCACCGGTCGTGAGATCGACCTCGAACTGCAGCTCCCTATCCGTTCTCATCTCCCAACCCAGCCCAAAGAGCATTGCGCCGCGAATAGCGGTAATGCGCACTCCGTCCCAGCTGAGCCTGCCTGTTTGCCAAGCCTTCCCTTCCCGGCCCCAGGCAAGCAGCGAATGAAAGCTCGAAAACAGCAGGAAGCTTGCTCTCCCAGGGCGCGAATTTCGGTGACAGGCCGGTACTCCACCTGTTCCCAGCGTGCCGGATTACGGGTGTCGATGACGTAAGCGTAGCCACCTGCCGCAATGCAAATCCACGCCGGGTCAGGACACGCCCATACACCAGTGGGCACGCCGGAGCCGGCGAAACCTAGTGCGCAAGTGGCCAGGAACTGCCCTCCGTGTTCCGGCGGGCGGATCATGACTTCGAGCGCACCTCGCTCCACTTCTTCTACTTGCGCCGGGTAAACGAATTGCCGGCCGGGTAGGATCAAAGGCCGGGAGGCAAGGACCTCCGCCTGCCACGCGTGAGCAAAGGTGGAATCGATCATCTGCCGTCGCTGGACGCGAGAAAGGCTCCGACCCGCTCCCGCACGCTCGATACATGCGTTGGCAAATCGAGCCTGCTGCCGTCTTCGATGAGAGGAATCAGCTTGTCGAACTCCGGGCCGGAGTGCGCTCCAGTCAGGAGGATGCGTACCGGATGGAAGAGGTCTTTGCCCTTGACCCCGCTCTCCGCCTTCACCTCGTTCATCAGCTCCTTGAAGCGCTGAGAGGTTAAAGCGCCCGGTTCGGCCTGAATCTTTGCCGTAAAGGCACTCACCACGCGCGCCCCTGTTTCCGAGGCCAGCAATGCTGCGTCTTCCTGGTTCACCGGGGCAGGATTCCAAAGCGCCGCTGCCTTTTCCGGCAGCTGCTGAAGCTGGTCCACGGCTGGCAGAAACAACTCCAACACCCGGTCGAACCAATCTTCGATACCCACAGCAGGAAGCGGCGGCAGCCGATGCAAAGCTACGAAATAAGGCCACGAGAGCTCCCTCAATTCCGCCAGCGGTGTTTGCTTGATGACATGCCGGTTGAGCCAATGCAGCTTGTCCCAATCGAAGACCGCAGGCGAGGGCGTGACTCGCTCCAGCTTGAACTCCGCTATCAGTTCTTCGCGGGTGAAGGTCTCGCGCGTTCCCCCCTCGGCGCCCCAACCGAGCAAGGCGAGATAGTTGGCTAGCGCCTGGGGCAGAATCCCCATTTCCCTGAAGCTCGCAACCGAGGTCGCACCATGACGCTTCGACAGCCGCTCACGATCGCTGCCCAGGATGGTCGAAAGGTGGGCAAACTGCGGCAGTTGCCAACCGAAGGCCTGGTAGATGGCGACTTGCCGGGGTGTGTTCGAGATGTGGTCGTCGCCGCGGATGACATGCGTGATCTGCATGAGCGCGTCGTCGATGGTCACCACGTAGTTGTAGACCGGCACGCCGGTAGAGCGGACGAGGATGAAGTCGCTCACCGTATCGCTCAAGAACTCCACGTCGCCGCGCACAATGTCGTGGAAGCGCAGAGGAGCGTCGGGCACAGCCAAACGCACCGCAAAGCTCTCCCCCGCGGCGGCCCGGGTCCCGGCTTCGCTCGCCGCCAAGGCACGGCATTTGCCTGAATACATCGGGATGCGGTGCTCCTGCACAGCCAGTTGGCGCTCCTGCTCGAGCTCCTCTGCGGTGCAGAAACAGCGATAGGCTTTGCCCTCACGCAGCAGCTGGTCTGTGTGCTGCTGATAGATCTCCAAGCGCTCGCTTTGCCGGTAGGGCGCGTAGGGACCGCCGGCCAGCGGCCCTTCGCTCCAGTCCAGCCCCAGCCAGCGCAGATCTTCGATCAGCTGAGTTTCGTAGCGAACCTCACTCCGCTCCACATCGGTATCTTCGATGCGCAGCACGAAGTCTCCGCCGGTGTGGCGGGCAAAAAGCCAGTTGTAGAGAGCGGTGCGGGCATTGCCCACGTGCAACATTCCAGTGGGGGAGGGCGCAAAGCGCACCCTTGGGTTTGGGTTCGGCATAAGTCTACTTCTGATGCTATCAACGAAAGTGTTCCCAGCCGCCCGCCACCAGCGCTGTACGCTTCTTCCCCGCCCGGCTCATCTCTACCAGCGGGCCCCGTCCGCGTTTCTTCATGCGGCCGATAGCATGCACCAGCACTCCCCCCAACTGAGTTGGGCACCACTGTCTTTGGGGCAGCTGTAAAAAGCAACTCGTAATCTTCTCCGCCGTGGAGCGCCTGCTCCAGGGTGGCACGGGCATCGACGGGCAGGGATTCGGCGTCGATCTCCGCGGTCAAACCGCTCTCCTCACATAGGTGAGCTAGGTCGGTCGAGAGTCCGTCGCTGAGGTCGATAGCGGCGGTGGCCAGGCGGTCGCGCATAAGCTTGCGGCCGGCGGCCAGGCGAGGTTCCGGATAGAGGTGCGGATGCCCTTGGCTCTCCATGTCCTTTCCACGAAAAGCGGCCGGCCGGCGCCCAAGAGCGAGCAGCTCGGCGGCAGATCCCCCCAGGGCTCCGGTGACATAGATCAGGTCCCCGGGGCGAGCCCCCGAGCGCAGCAGCGACCTTCCTTTAGGCACGCTGCCCAGCAGAACGATGTCGGCAACCACCAACCCGCCGGCATGCCGGAATCCGGGCGGCGACTTGGCCAGATCCCCGCCCGCTAAAGGCACCCGGTACCGCTCTGCCAAAGCCATCAACCCCTCGAAAAAGGCCTGCATCCAAGACTTATATGAGGAGCCTTTTTGATGTGCCGTCAGCTCTGCGGGTAGAGCAAGCGAGAGAAAGGCCGCCTCCGGGCGAGCTCCCATCGCTGCCAAGTCGCTCAAACCGCGCGCCAGGCAGCGATGGCCAACGCTCTGCGGCGGATGCCAATCGCGGCGGAAATGGACATTTTCGAGAGACAGGTCTGTAGTTACAACCAGCTCTTCTCCCCGTCGCGGCCGTAACACGGCACAGTCGTCCCCAATACCACGCTGCAGAATCCCGCCCGTCTGCAGCTGTCCGGCGCGCTTCGCGAATGCCGGTAATCAGTTCCCGCTCGCCGGTTGTTTTTGACCGGGTTATCTTCCGCTTGGCTGCCATGGCGCCAGCATACCTTGTGCGTTGCCGGCGGGCGTCATATGGCGAGTTAGTAATACCACTTCCGCGTTTGACCCTATAGATTCACTCTGTTAGGGTCAAGGTTCGGCCCTTGTACGAAATTGCTACACCCCGCTGGAACCTGCGGCAGGGATAGTGCGTTCAAGGCCATATCCCCTTGTTGAGTGTGTAAATTTGCGCAAACGCTACTACATCATCTTCGTAGCCCGTCAGGAAGATGGTGATTTGCGCAAGATTCCTATCCCTCTCCACTACGCTTATGTCTTTGTCGCGGCCGCCGTTATCGGTCTCTTCACCATCACTGGAATGGCCGGTTCTTACAGCCGCATGCTGCTGAAGACGGCGCGATTTAACCAGGTTCGGACGGAGCGGGAAACAATACGGCATGACTACCTGCAAATGGAAGAGGTAGCTCATGAGAAAGATGTTCAGGCGGCATCGCTCGGTTCCCTGGCCAGCGAAGTGAGTGCGCTTTACGGGCTGCGGCAGAACAAGTTGCTCAAGTCCTCTATGCGGCATGTGTCGGCAACCACTCTTCCTGCAAGCGACGGCATGAGCGATCAGCAATACGGTCAATCGTTGGATCAGCTCCTCCAGCTGCGTTCCTCAGCTATGTCGGGTGAGATTATGCACGGGCTCGACTTCTCGCACCATTTTCCGTCGGCTTTCAGCGGCAGCGTGAATATGGCGGACGCGCCTTCACAATGGCCGGTGCAGGGCATCGTAACCAGTTCCTTCGGCTCCCGGCTGGATCCCTTTAATGGCGAAGGCGCATTTCACACTGGAATTGATATCGCCACGAACAAGGGCGAGGCGGTTCGGGCGCCGGCGGACGGTACTGTCCTGAAGGCTGGCATGGGCAACGGGTACGGACGCGAGGTAGTGATCGACCACGGCCACGGCGTTCAAACCATTTATGCTCACCTCTCCGGCTTCGCGGTCACCGAAGGACAAGAAGTCAGCCGCGGGGATATCCTTGGCTACGTCGGGTCTTCGGGACACAGCACCGGCCCTCACTTGCACTACGAGGTCCGGATTCACGACACCCCGGTGAACCCGGCCAAGTATCTGCACGCCGCCCAGCGGCAACTAGCGAGTACCCCATCCATACCCCCGCCCGCAGCTGCGCCGACGTCCACAACCCCGCCCACCGTCACAGGTGGCGGAGCAGACTAAGACCACGCTTTCGCGGAGTGACCCTGTTGTGCCTGGGGATCCTGTGCTGGATGCCGGCATTTGGACAGACCTCTCAAACCGGCTCCGCCTACTTCGGCTTCGACAGGAATGAGTATCCCGGCGACAATCTGCTGCCGGCGCTGCACCGCAGCTTTTCCTATGCCGGCTATTGGCTGAACAACCCGCCTGGTGCCAACAGCAATGGGTGGATTGGTAAACGCGCCATCCTCAAAGCCAACGGATTCGGCTTCATGATCCTCTTCAACGGACGGCTGGATGCACAGCTCACCGGCAAGGATGCGGCAGCGCTCGGCCGGTCCGATGCCGCGGCCGCCATCTCGGCTGCTAAGAGGGAGGGCTTTGCCCCCGGGGCGATCCTATTTCTCGATCAGGAGGAGGGCGGCCGCCTGCTGCCGGAGCAGAGGGCTTACTTGTTCGCGTGGGTAGAGGCGATACGCGCGTCGCACTATAAGCCGGGCGTTTATTGCTCCGGCATTCCCGTTCCGGACGGATCGAGCACCATCAGCACTGTGCGCGACATTTTGAGTCATGAGGGCAGACGGCCCCTCGCCCTCTGGGTCGCCAATGACGCGTGCCCTCCGGCTCCGGGTTGTGTGATTCCCAAGAAGTCCCTGGCGGCAGCTTCAAGCGGAGTTAAAGATGCTCTGGTTTGGCAATACGCGCAATCGCCGCGCAGGCAGTTTGCCAACCGATGTGCGGCGACCTATGCAGCCGACAACAATTGTTACGCGCCCGTCACACCGCACACTCCGCAGACCTTCCTGGACTTGAATGTATCGTCGTCTCCCGACCCGTCCGGGGGACGTTAGGCAGGTTGCGCTCGGCTTTGGATTTCCCAAATAATTGAGCGCTATAACGCTATAAGCCTCACTGCTAAAAACAGGCTGAAACTGCAAGCCATTTAGAACCAATTTTTTATATGATCCAGGCCTGGTTACCATGGGCGCTCGCTTTGCAGCAACGATGCCGCCGTGTGCCGCAAGTCATGCGGGCGAGCGTTCGGGAGGCCGTTGCTGCTGGAATCCAGAACCGCAAGGCCAGCCCACAGCAGGCAACTTATGCGAAGCCCCCTATCCAAGAACGACTCCAGGGGTGAGAAGAGTGACCCATCATGGGTTTTCGACTATCAGCATTCATCGTTCTTGCTAGCCCCCGGGATTTTCTTTGGGTCTTATCGGCAACCAGGCATGCGATCGCTATCCCCGCAATTGCGCGAGCGGTCGATCTAGCGAGCTTTCATTCGGGAAAAGCTCCAGATCTTATGCGGCAGCACGTATGTCATCCCGCTCGCGACCTGCCATTGTGTAGAAGTCCCGGTAAAACCACGGACAAGGCCGGTGTCGATGACCAGGTTCGGGCGAACGCTGTAGTTGCCCGACCACAAAGCGCTGAAACCAGTGCCGTCAGTAAGCGGCTGGGTGAAGTATCGCAGTTCGGCGGTCGCTCCCAACTTCGATGTAATGGGGTGAGAAACCGCTACGGCATGTCCCCATTGGCCGCGCCGGACCGCTCCCTCTGTTTCGTTCAAGAACACATTATCATCGACATGAAAATGTCCTAGATCAGCGCTCGCCAACAAAAGCGCGCTGTTCGCATAGCCGCCGATATCAAGGCTCGAAGCGGTCCCGCCCTTTACCAGGTGAAGGTAGCTAGCTGAGATAGTTGGTCGTGTCCCATGAGCGGGCATCAGAATCACCTGTACGCCGGCTTGGGCGTCGCCTCGCTGCGTCAGTTGTTCCTGCGCGGTGCTGCTGTATGCCACGGGCTCGGACGACATTATGAACTGGAGTGACGGCGCCACCGTTAGCCGCATAGTCTGTTCCTGGGCTGCTCTGTTTGAAAACTGAGCGGAGCCCGATGCATACAACATGCCGGACTCAAGCTGCGCGTACCCTATCGGTGTAAGCAGTGCTGAAGTGGCCATGGCCGGGCGTCCTGGATTGGCTGCGAGGTCTGGCTGTTTGTCTTCACTTGAAGCTGCCGGAATCGCCGATACAACCATCGTCGAGGAAGGCGGTGTGTTCCCGTGCACACTGCCTTCCACAGGCGAGACGCCCGATTCGTCGTTGGAAAAGCTTGCCAACATGCGGACAGATGCGGGTAACTGGTTGGGGCTTTGTGCGATAGCGGGGCCGCCCAGACTGGCAGTGCAGACGACTGCTAGTAACAACGTGCAGTGAAGAGTGCCCTGGCTGGTTCTGCTCTTACCCTGCTGAGCCGGTGCTAGGGAAACTTCTTGCGCGCTTTTTCGAACCTGCTTCGAATGATTCATTTCGCCCTCGACCAAAACATCGGCGAAGGTATCGCGAACCAGCAGATACACTAACCAGACTTTTCGGGCACTCAGCCGAACTTCTGTTCGGCCCCATAGTGTGCGAAATTGGCACGAAGCGAAGCAGGCTTTAGACGTGTAAGCGGGCCATAGACCGCCACCAGCGAGGCATACAGGCCAGCGTTCTCGCAGGTTTAACAACCCGCTGCCCCGGACGGAAAGCCCAGGCTGGGAGGGATTCGACGTGGATCAGCGGCCCTAGAATATGCTGCCCTGGGGTGCGCCAGCCTTCCGCCCGGAAACGCGTAAGCCCCAGCACACGGTTAGAATCGCGCACTAGGGCTAAGGTTCCGCAGACTGCGTTCGATCGAACGAGACGTCAGCCTTCCTGCAGCATGCTGGGCTCTTCCGGGGCGCGGAGTCGGACCAGGCGATCGATGGCGTAGGGCGCCCGATGCGATGCAGTGTGATAATGCCGCACTTGCAATTCTCCCAACAGGCCAATGGCCAGCATCTGAATGCCGGCCAGTATCAAGACGCCCGCAACCACGAAGAGCGGCCCGTGCGTATCCATCACCGCCTGATGGGTAAAGACCTTTAGACCGGCCAAGAATAACGAAATACCAGAGCCCAGGAAGATCCCAAGTGCCCCAAAGGTGCCGAAGAAATGCAGCGGGCGCGTCATGTACTTCAACAGGAAGCGAATGGTCAGCAGGTCGAAGAAAACCCGAACCGTGCGGGATATGCCGTAGTGCGACTTGCCCCGCTCGCGGTTCACATTCCGGATGGGGATCTCGCAAATGCTGGCGCCATACCAGGAGGCCAACGCGGGGATGAAACGATGCATTTCGCCATACAGCGGGATGTTGTGAATCACCTCACGCCGATAAGCCTTGAACGTAGTCCCAAAGTCGTGAATGTCGACGCCGGAAAGCTTCGCCATGAGCCAGTTGGCGCAACGGGAAGGGATCCGGCGCATGACGAAGTTGTCGATGCGCTCCTTGCGCCATCCGCTGACCACGTCATAACCCTCTTCCAACTTGGCGACAAACTCGGGGATCTCGGAGGGGTCGTGCTGCAGGTCGCCATCCATGGCCAGGATGTAATCGCCTTGGGAATGGTCGAAACCGGCGGCCAGCGCCGAGGTCTGCCCAAAATTGCGCCTCAGCTTGACCACCAGTACACGGCTGTCGACTGCCGCAATCTCTTCCAGGAGCTTGTAGGTGCGGTCACTCGATCCGTCGTCTACCAGCACGAGTTCAAAGCTGTCACCAATTTGCTCCATCACCGCCTTCAGGCGATCGTACAGAGCCGTAACGTTCTCTTCCTCGTTGTGGAAGGGCACGACTATCGAATACTTCGGCATTCGAATAGTATAAATCCGCAAAAAGCGATCTTTGGACGCGATTTGCGTCTTTTTAGCTGACCTTGTGTATCTCCTCGGCAAGGATCGCGGCGGCGCTCTCGCAGGCAGCACGATCCACGTCGTGGTGGGTCACCAGGCGTATCGAACTGGGACCCACGGTGGAGGCAAGAACGCCGCGCCGGGCAAGAGCGCTCACCAACGCCTTGGCGTCTCCGTCGCCGCGCAGCGTGAAGATCAGGATGTTGGTCTGGACCAGCAACGGATCGAGCACCACTTGAGGGAGTTCTGCCAATCCATCGGCTAAAAACCTGGCGTTGTGATGGTCCTCTTGCAGCCGCCCAGTCATCTCGTTGAGGGCGATCAAGCCCGCAGCGGCCAGAACACCGGCCTGGCGCATCCCTCCGCCCAGCGCCTTACGAAAATTGCGCGCCCGCTCGATGTGGGCGCGGCTGCTCACCAGCATGGAGCCGACCGGCGCGCACAGGCCCTTGGAGAGGCAAAACATGACCGAGGCACAACCGCTGGTCAGACGATCGACCGGCGTATCCAACGCTGTAGCAGCATTGAAGATGCGCGCGCCATCAAGATGCACGGGCAAGCCGGCATCGGCCGCCCCGGCCCAGATTTCCTGCGCTACTTCCAGAGGCATCACCGTTCCGCCGGCCAGGTTGTGGGTGTTTTCAAGCGATATCAGGCCTGTCCGCGAACGGAAGTGAAGGCCGGCCGAGATAACCTTCCGGATGAGCGGCCAGGTTAGGACCCCTCGATCGGCATAAACAGTGCGCAATTGGCACCCGGAGAAGGCTGAAACCATGGACATTTCCCAGTCCACCAAATGCCCGCGGGACTCGCAGATGACCTCCTGGCCGTGCTCGGTGTGCATGCGAACGGCAATCTGGTTGCCCATGGTGCCGGTAGGGACAAACAAAGCTGCCTCGCGGCCGAAGATCTCCGCGGCGCGAGCTTCCAGGCGGTTGACGGTGGGGTCTTCCCCGTAAACGTCGTCTCCCACTTCGGCTTCAGCCATGGCGGTGCGCATGGCAGAAGTAGGGCGAGTGACGGTGTCGCTGCGCAGGTCGATAGTCATTGGGCTTGGAATTCTTCTTTCACTCCCAGAAAACGGGCAAAGACTTCGTTCGAAAACAGCACTCCCCGCGGGGTAAGACGCACCACGCCCGCTTCCTCGGTGAGCAGCTCTAGGCTGCACAGCTCGCGGACTACGGGGAGGAGGATCTCCACCTGGTCACGACCAAACTCCGTTGCCAGAGCCTGCCAGGCAACGCCTTCATTCAAACGCAAGCCCAGGAACCAGGCCTCTTCCATCTCCTCCGATGGGCGGAGCCGGCGCACTTCCTCCGCGGCCTCGGGGCCGCGCAGGTAATCGGGCAAGCTCGCGGTGTTGCTGAAGCGCAGAGGAGAGCCCCGCGGTGTGCGAAGCATGGAATGCGCATCCAGTCCGAAACCGAGATACGGGTGGCGGCGCCAATACTTCAAGTTGTGGCCAGACTGGCGCCCGGCGCGGGCAAAGTTTGAGATCTCATACTGCCGCAGACCATTCTGTTCAAGGAAAGGAACTGCACTTTGGTAGAGATCCGCGGTCAGCTCTTCGCTGGGCACGGTGCCGGCGTGATAGCGGCGGCCGCCCGCCAACAGCTCGCGGCCCAGGCGGGAATCCTCATCAATCTCCAGCATGTAGATACTGGCGTGTTCCACGCCGGTGGCAACCAGGATATCGAGCGACTCCTGCCAACTGGCCGCCGTCTGGTGAGGCATGCCGGCGATCAAATCAATACTCAAATTGCGCAGCCCGGCGGAGCGGACCCGTTCAAGGTCTTTGAGCACTACCGCGCGAGTATGAAAGCGCCCCGTGGCCGCCGCCTCGCGATCCGCAAACGACTGCACACCGAAGCTGAGGCGGTTGACGCCCATGGCGAGCATGGCGGCAAGCGCGGAGTCGTCCAGCTGGCCGGGAGCGCATTCGAGGGTGATCTCGGCTCCAGGGCTAACCGCGAACTCCTGCCGCAGGGTATGGGCAAGCTCCCCCAGCAAGGCCGGCGAAAGCACACTGGGGGTTCCCCCTCCCAGGTAAATGCTGTCAACCTGCTCTGGAATGAGGGCGCCGTCCAGGCGTTTACGCACGCTGCGGATTTCGCCGCAAACGCGGGCGACATATTGCTCATGAGCGCCGGCCGGCGAAACACCGGAGGCAAAATTGCAATAAGTGCACTTGGCGCGGCAAAAAGGGACCGAAATGTAGATACCGAGAGAGTTCATCCGCCGCACCACCGCCCTGCTGTCTATTCTGACATCCTCCTTTGACGACCGCATTCTGTGTATCCACGTAAAATGAAAGCGGTAGCCCATGGCCGAAACCAAGAAAGACGATACGGAGAAGGATCGGAAACCTCCGCAGCACGACGACGACGTTGTGGGCAAGGCTTATGACAGCCGGCTGATGGGGAGATTGCTGACCTACCTCCGGCCATACAAGCTGCAAGCGGCTATTTCGCTGGTGGCTATCCTGCTCAAGGCCGGCTCGGACGTGCTCGGCCCCTATCTGACCAAAGTCGCCGTCGATCGCTACATGACGGCCCGGCCGGTGCTTCATCCGTCGTTGCTGAGCCGATGGCTGAGCTCCAATGCGGCGGTGGGCATCACCCAGATTGCCAGCGTTTACCTGGCCACCCTGGTGTTCAGTTACCTGCTGGAGTTCGTGCAGACCTACCTGATGCAATGGACCGGACAGAAGGTCATGTTCGACATGCGCAGCCAGATCTTCCGCCACATCCAGAGGATGCACGTCAGCTTTTTTGATCGCAATCCGGTGGGGCGCCTGGTGACCCGGCTGACCAGCGATGTGGATGCCCTGAACGAGATGTTTACCTCGGGCGTCTTCGCCATCTTTGAAGACGTTTTTGTTCTGGCTCTGATTGTCGCCATCATGCTGCGCATGAACTGGTGGCTGGCGCTGATCGCTTTCGGCGTGCTGCCGTTCATCCTGCTAGTGACCCGGGTCTTTCGCAAACATGTGCGTGACTCCTACCGGCGCATCCGGTCCGCGATTGCCCGCATCAACGCCTCCACCCAGGAGCATGTAAGCGGGATGAGCGTGGTGCAGTTGTTCAACCGGGAACAGCGCTCCTACGAGGAGTTCGAAGCGGTAAACCGGCAGCACATGGTGGCCTTCAAAGACGCCATCCTTGCCTACGCCTTGTACTACCCGGCGGTGGAGTTGCTTAGTTCGGTGGCCATTGCGCTGGTGATCTGGCTGGGCGGGTTCGGCGTGTTGCGGAATGCGGTTTCGATCGGCGTGCTGGTGGCGTTTATCCAGTACTCGCAACGCTTCTTCCGCCCGATTCAGGACTTGAGCGAAAAGTACAACATCCTGCAAGCGGCGATGGCGGCCAGCGAGCGCGTTTTCAAGCTGCTGGACACGCCCGCCGAGTTGCAAAGCCCGCCCATGCCCCGCGCTTGCGACGGTTCCGGCCGGATCGAGTTCCGCCATGTCTGGTTCACCTATCAAAAGCTGGATGCGGAGCAACTGGCCCGCATTCAACAAGCGGAAGGTTCGGACCAGATCGCTCAGGTTGCGCAGGATGTGGAATGGATTCTTAAAGACGTATCGTTTGTGATCGAACCGGATCAGACGGCGGCGATCGTGGGCCACACTGGCGCAGGCAAGACCACCATTATCGGCCTGATGATGCGCTTCTACGAGATCCAGAGCGGGAGTGTATTGATCAATGGCGTGGACGTGCGCGAGCAGGATGTGACCGAACTGCGGCGCCATTTTGGGGTGGTGTTGCAGGATCCGTTCCTGTTCACTGGGACCATCGCCGAGAACATACGCCTGGGCTCGGACTGGATCTCGGACGAGCGCATGAAGGCTGCGGCGGACGAGGTGAACGTCGGGGATTTTATCCGCGGACTGCCGCAGGGCTTCGACGAGCCTCTGCGGGAGCGCGGCAATAGCCTTTCCACGGGGCAGAAACAGCTGATCAATTTCGCCCGCGCGCTGGCGCACGATCCGCGCATCCTGGTGCTCGATGAGGCTACCTCAAGCGTGGACACCGACACGGAAATGCGGGTGCGCTCGGCGCTGGAGCGCATGGTCCAGGGGCGCACGTCGGTCATCGTGGCCCATCGCCTCTCCACCGTGCAGCAGGCGGACAGGATTTTGGTGATGCACAAGGGCCAGTTGCGCGAGTTCGGAACGCACCAGGAGTTGCTGGGACAGCGCGGCATTTACTGGAAGCTTTATCAGCTGCAGTACAAAGATCAGGAAGTACAGAGTGCACGGGCAGCGGATGGGTTGCTGGACGCGAAGCTGGCGGTAGGGACAGACTAGCGCTGCCGCATGTCCTTAGAACGATCAGTCCCGAAGAGCCTGCCCTGAGTCTTGTCGAAGGGGACGGCTGAGAATAGCCCAGGACGCAGTCCTGGGTAGGATTTGGCAGCACGGATCAGTCCCGAAGGGACGGCTGAGATTTCCCAGGACCTAGTCCTGGGTTTTTAGCGCCCACTAGGGTGCAGCGATTAGGTTATCAACCCGATCCCGTAACCCGCGTTTGGTTGCGGGACCTGCGGTTCACTGCCCATGTCAGCGATAAGCCATAGCCCGAAGATTTTTCTGTCTGCCGGCGAAGCCAGTGGCGAACACTATGGCGCGCTGCTGATGACGGAGATTCGCCGGCTGGCGCCAGAAGCGGAGTTTTTTGGGTTGGGCGGCACGCGGATGGCGAACCTGGGACTGCGCCGGGTGGTTCGCGCCGAAGATGTGGCAGTCATGGGCATCACCGAGGTCATCCTGCACATGCCCCACATCTATGGCGAATACCGCAAATTGAAGGCCAGTCTGCGGACGGAACGGCCGGATATCGCCATCCTGATCGACTTCCCTGACGTAAACCTGAGCCTTGCGGCGGAACTTCGCCGCTTGCATATCCCCGTGGTTTTCTTCGTAAGCCCACAAATTTGGGCGTGGAAAAAGTGGAGGATCCGAGGGGTAAAGCGCAACGTCACCCGGATGCTGGTGATCTTTCCTTTCGAAGAGGCCTTCTACCGCAATCACGGCGTCGCGGCGGATTTTGTTGGCCATCCACTGGCGGATCTTGACCGGCCCACAGTGACCCGCGAGGCGTTTGCTAGCGAAAACGGCCTGGATGCGTCAAAATTCTGGGTTGGCTTGCTGCCTGGAAGTCGCACCAGGGAGTTGCTCGCCAACCTACCGCCAATGTTTGAAGCCGCTCGATTGCTGGGCCCGGAATACGAATACCTCCTGCCCGTGGCTCCCACGCTCAAGGACGCGCAAGTGCAGGCCTTGGCCAGCCAGGCCAAAGGGGCGGCCATACGCGTGGTTCACGATGCGCGTGCAGTGCTGATGCACGCACGCGCCAGCATCGTAGCCAGCGGCACGGCCACCGTGGAGGCGGCTCTCATCGGCAATCCCTTCGTGGTGGTCTACCGGGTCTCTCGCATCACCTATGCCGTGGCCCAGAGGGTCATCCGCGTGCCTCATGTGGCCATGGTCAACCTGATCGCCGGACGCCGTATTGTGCCAGAGCTGATCCAACATGATTTCACCGCATCCAATGTGGCGGAGCACTTGCGCCCCCTGCTCGAAAACGAGGAAGCTCGTGCAACAATGCAGTCAGACTTGCGCAGCGTTGGGGCAGCACTTACAGTGAGCAGCGACGGGGGGACAGGACAGACTGCGATTGGGCGTGCCGCCCGGATTGCGTTGCAACTGATGCCCGCAGCGCAGCAGCCGCGGCTGCCATCTGCTTTGCTATCACCATGGCCCGTTGAATGATTCCGATGAAGCTCTGTTCCCGCACCAAAGTCCTGATCCTGTCGCTGCTGGTGGTGATGCCGCATCTCTTCGCGGCTGAGCGGCCCACCATCAACATCACGGGCTACGTAATCAATGCCCAGCTCGATCCTTCCGACCACAGCCTCAAAGCCACCGCGCGGGTAACTTTCACCGCCACCGACACCATCAGCGCCGCAGTCTTCGAATTGCACAATGCGCTCAAGGTGGATAGCGTGACGGATGCCCAGAACCATCCACTCAACGGAGAGCGGGGCCCGAACGCGACCATCAGCATCGCCTTACCCAGTCCCATGAGGAAGGGTGCGAGCGCCACCTTCACTTTTGTCTACGGGGGGACGCTCAGCGGCAGCGAAGAGAGTCCGGTGGAAGGACTCAAAGTGGCATCGATCGGCGATCCCATCACTTACTTGCTCTATGCCGGCCGCTGGTTCCCCATGGTCGGCTACCTGACGGACCGCTTTACGGCGGAGATTCACGTGAAGATGCCAACCGGTTACCGGGTGGTGGGCAGCGGCAGCACGGGTAGTCCGCGCCAAGTCGCCGACGGCATGGAATACAGCTTCAACTGGACCAAGCCCAGCTTTCCCGGCACCATCATCGCGGGCAAGTTCCTGGAGCCCATGGTGGTCGCCGGCGCCCCTAATCTGCGCGTGTACCTGACCGAAGCCCACAAGCAGAGCGGCCCGGAGTATGCGCAAACCGTCAACAAGGAATTCGAATTTTTTAGTGAGACATTTGGTGAATCTTCTACCCGGCTGCTGAATGTAGTCGAACTGCCGGACGACACCGTGCCTGCCTACTGGGCACCGGAGATTGCGGCGATCGCGGGCGCCCGGATCGCGGACCGCAGCAACTATCGCCTGCTCGCCAACACCATGGCGCACCAATGGTGGGGATGCATGGTCAGCCCAGCGACGCTGAATGACGCCTGGATCACCAACGGCATGGCGCGTTATGGGGAGCTGATGTATGTGGAGCATGTGGCGGGGCAGGGGGCGTTGCAGGCGGCGGTCATCGATATCTCCGCAGGCGCGCTGGCCTACGACACGATCCCGCTGACCTCTGCAGGACGTCTGGACCCCTTTTCGACGCAATTTCAATCCATGACCCTGGAGAAGGGGGCCATGGTCTTCCACATGCTTCGTTGGGAGATCGGCGACGATAACTTCTCCAAGTTCCTGCGCGCCATGATCACGCAGTACGGAGACAAACCCACGCGCACGAGAGATGTCGAGAAAGTTGCCGAGGAGCAATCGCAACAGCAGCTCACAGCCTTCTTTGCGCAGTGGCTGGATGGAACCGGAGCCCCCGCGTTTGTGGATAAGTACACCGTCTACCGGCTCGGCAACAACAAGGGCTTTCGCACCATCGGGGAGATTGGCCAGGACCTCGACCTCTTCAATATGCCGGTGGAGTTGCGGGTTGAGACGGAAGGCAAGACGGAAGTCAAACGGGTGGATGTCGTGGGCACGAACTCGCAGTATGTCGTGGACACCTTCGGCCGTCCCCGCCACATTTCCATCGACCCGGATAATTGGGTGCTCAAGAATACTCCGGATATGCAGGTGCGGGTTTCGATTTTGCGCGGCCAGCAGCTAGTGGCGGAGGGCGACACTCCGGGTGCTCTGGCGGAGTACCAGAAGGCTCTCAACGCTAATCCCAACAGCTCCCTGGCCAGTTACCGCATCGGCGAAGTGCTGTTCAACCAGAAAAACTACCAGGCGGCAGCCAATGCATATCGTGATGCGCTCCGCGGAGACGACGAGCCCAAGTGGACCGAGGTTTGGAGCCACATCGCCCTGGGGAAGATATTTGACGTCACCGGCCAGCGGGATCGAGCGGTGAACGAATACCGGCAAGCGGTTCAGACCAACGACAACACCCAGGGAGCGGTCAACGAAGCGCGCAAGTATCTGCAACAGCCCTACAAGCGGCCGGACACGGACTAAGGTGGTCCCCGAAAGCCGTACCTCCAGTGCTACAGAATCCCCGTGAAAGCCGAGGATTGAGTCCCGAAGGAGGGCCTGAAAGCCAGACTTGTCCAAATTAGCTTGTTTTGATCGGCCGGTTTGTACCGCACTCGCTCAAAACAAATCAACGATCAGGGTGTATCGGAACCAGTCCCGTAGGGACGGCTGAGAGTAGCCCAGGACGTCAGTCCTGGGTGGACCTGAACAGCGCGTGGAAGTGATAGCCAATCTCCCAAAGCCAACCCGATTTTCACTGAGACCGCTCGGATCCATGCAATCAAGGGATTACCTGCGCAACGAGCCCGATATATTTCCTAATTTCGACAGCTCTGGCTGAGAATATCCCAGGACGCGGGTCCCGGGCATCCCCACCAATTTCTGCGAGATCAAGCAAGCACAAACACGCTAGCCCCTTGAACTCAGCTTTAGCTGAGCCACTCACCGCCGTATTTGAGATCTTTAGAGCCTGCGTGAGAACGAAAGACACGGCAGATCCCTCCGATCGTCCAAGGCCCAGAGGGCCGACGATCGGATCGGAGGGATCTGCCGTGTCTTCTGGTTCTCATGCAGGGCCTTTAGCCCCGCCGGTACGTTTTCCGCGCTTGCCTCGCGCCAAGGGTCATTTGAGATTTAGGGCAGTCATGGCCTCGTCGGCGCTAGGGGAACTCGCCTTCAGGTACTCGCCCACCCGCTTCCGCTCTTCCGCTGAAAGCGTGGGGGTTAGGGCAAGGATGCGGCGCAGCGTGGTCGCTATGTCGTCGATGTAGTTCATCATTCGGATGGCTTCGCCGGAAAGGGGCATGTTTCTTCCTCGTTACAATGGAGTCTCTACTCCATTTTCCGTGCTGGGCGCGAATTCGTAAAGCGGCCGGCTGGAATTGGCTGGGCCGATGAAACCGTCCTCACAAATCCTTGACTTGTCGAGGGCGGCTATGTACATGCGTTCTTGCCACGCCATCGCGCAAAAGACCGCGCCGGGGCCCCCGTTCTTTAGCAGAACGCCTGCGTTAGGGCCGGTTCTTCGCTTTACACCATTTGTGAGAACGCTTGACCAAGCCAGGACTGCCGGAGGCGCATCCAATGCATCATGTCCATCGTCAGCGATTCGCCGTTAGCGAGCGCAACTGTGCCTGAGCCCGCCTCGGTAAAGGCTAACCCGCGGCAGGAAGCCTCCAACGACATGAAGGAATGCGTTGACCGCGTGCTGCACACCGACGCCCGGGTTCCGGTTTCGACCTATCGCGTGCAAATGCATAAAGACTTCACGTTTGCCCACGCCCAGGGCCTTGCCGGGTACCTCAAGAATCTGGGCATCGGGGACTTCTACTCCTCGCCCATCTTTGAAGCCCGCCCGAACAGCACCCACGGCTATGACGTCACGCGTCACGATCGTCTCAATCCTGAGCTCGGCGGAGCGGAAGGCTTTGCCAATTTCTCAGCGGAGCTGGAACGGCAGGGGTTGGGTCTACTGCTCGATATCGTCCCCAACCATATGGGCGTGGGCAACGACTCCATCTGGTGGCAGGACGTGTTGGAGAATGGACACGCCTCGCAGTACTCCGAATACTTCGATATTGACTGGAAGCCGCTCAAGGCCGCGATGCGCAACAAGCTTCTCCTGCCCATCCTGGGCGACCAATATGGCGCCGAGTTGGAGGCCAAGCATATCCAGGTGTCGATGAAAGACGGGCAAGCGCTAATCCACTATTACGACCACACCATGCCTGTCGCGCCGCGTACGCTGCCGATCATCTTCGACCAGCTAAACCCTGCCGAGCCGTTGCCGGAGGTGATGCGCGAACTGCTGGTGCAATTGCGCGACATTCCACCGCATGAGACCAGCGACGAGAATCTGCGGGAACAACGCCGGGCAATGTTGGCTGAACTGCTGCCGCGGTTGCAGGATGCGCTGCGTTCCCCGGAAATGCAGCCCACCATCCGGGATGCGTTGGCTGCCATCAATGGCATCGAAGGAGACCCGCACAGCTTCGACCGCTTGCATTTGTTGCTGGACGCGCAGCCCTATCGGCTGGCGTCCTGGCGTACTTCCGCGGAAGAAATCAACTACCGGCGCTTCTTCGATGTGAACGACCTGGTCGGACTGCGTATGGAAAACCCGGCGGTCTTCGCCGAGACCCATTGCCTGATCCGCTCGCTGATCGCGTCGCACCAGGTGACCGGGCTGCGTATCGACCACTGCGATGGCATGTTCAACCCACGCCAGTACCTCATACGGCTGCAGCTTTTGTACCTCGCCAGCCAATGCGGCGGCCCGTCGCCCAAACAGGAGACCGCCGCCAACGGCATCGAGCGCAGCATTCTCGATCCCGTGCGCGGCTACGACTGGTCGCAGAGCCAGGGGCCGTGCTACACGGTGGTGGAGAAGATTCTCGAGCCGCGCGAATACCTGCCGCCGGAGTGGCCGGTGCGCGGCACTTCCGGCTACGATTTCGTTTACCTGGCCAACGGCATCTTTATCCAAAGCGCCAACGAAAAACGGTTCAACGCGATTTATGCGCAGGTGCTGGGGCATACCGTCGAGGCCGATGAGATTATTTATCGATCCAAGCTGCAGGTGATGCAGACGGCGCTGGCCAGCGAAGTCTACGTGCTTACCAACCTGCTCAGCCGCATCGCCGCTTCGAATCGCCGGGCCCGCGATTTCACCGACAACATTCTGGAGACGGTCATCCGCGAAACCATCGCCAGCTTCCCCGTCTACCGCACCTACATTGACGATCGTGGTGAGTACGGTGAGCGCGATGTGGCCTTCCTGCGTAATGCCATCGCCCGCGCCAAGCGTCTGAACCCGGATATCAACGCCTCGGCCTTCGATTTTCTACGCGAGACGCTGCTGATCAAGAGCGGCTCTCAGGCCAGCGCCAGGCAACATAAACCAAATCCGGAGATGCTTTATTTCGCGCTCAAGTTCCAGCAACTCACCGGACCGGTGATGGCTAAGGGCGTGGAAGACACCGCGTTTTATGTCTATACCCGGTTTCTTTCCTCAAATGAGGTAGGGGGATCGGCAAAGTCTTTTGGCATCTCCCTCGATGCATTGCACCAGAGCAACCAGGGGCGCCTGAAGCACTCACCGGATTCCATGCTGACGACGTCCACCCACGACACCAAGCGCAGCGAAGATGTACGCAATCGGCTTAACGTGCTCTCTGAACTTCCCCAGCCCTGGTCGGCGGCGGTGCGCCGCTGGCAACGCATGAATGCCAAGTTCAAGCGCACCCTGGAGGATGGGCGCACGGCACCCGATCACAACGAGGAATACCTGATCTATCAAACAATTTTGGGCGCGTGGCCATGGCAGATGGAGAGCCGCCAGGATCGCGAACACTACCTGGAACGGCTAAAACAGTATGCATCCAAGGCTTTGAGCGAAGCCAAAGTCAACCTTAGCTGGATCAATCCTGATCCCGAGTACGTCGCCGCGGTGCACGCCTTCCTCGAAAGCATTCTTATGCCCTCCGCGAAGGGTAAGGAAAACCCATTTGTTGCCTCGCTGGACGCCCTGATGCCCCAGCTGCGCTTGTTTGGCGCGGTGAATTCGTTGGCCCAGGTGGTGCTCAAGATTGCTTCTCCCGGGGTCCCCGACTTTTACCAGGGCAGCGAACTCTGGGACCTGAGCCTGGTTGACCCGGATAACCGCCGGCCGGTGGACTACGACGTGCGCGCGCGATATCTCGATGCGCTGCATGCACTCGCGGCGCAAGAAGGCCCGGGCGCCGTTTGCCGCGAAGTCCTCGACTCGCTCGCGGACGGAAGAGTGAAGCTGTGGACCATGCATCGCGCGCTTGCGTTGCGGCGCGAGGAACACGCGCTCTTCCGTAGAGGCGAGTACGTACCGCTGGAGGTATCAGGGGAGCGCCGGGAGCATGTGATTGCGTTTCTACGCCGCGACCAGACGACGGGCCGAAGCGTGGTGGTGGTGTTGCCGCGCTTCGCCTGCACGCTCATGCGCGGCAAGGTGCAATTGCCGCTGGGCGAGGCTTGGGGGAAGGATCAGCTCCTGCTGCCGGTTGCGCCGGGACGCAGTATCGCAATGTGTTTACAGATGAAACCGTGACTGTGGCGGACGATGGTTTGGCATTGAGTACTGTCTTTGCTACGTATCCGGTGGGACTCCTGGTCAGCGAAGCGTAGCTGGTCGAACTTGTGCCTCCCGTTCCCTCGCAACCGATGGGATGGAAATCGCACGCAAGAGCTAACGGCTGGGGCGGCCGCGCCGATACTTCCATTGGAAAACCCGGCGGTGCCACAACCGCCCCCAGACCCTTGCAAAGATCCTTGCCTCCGCAACGCTCGCCATTCTCACGCTGGCGATTCTCGCCCTACTAGCGTACTGCCTTGGCTGCTCTCGGCCAATTACATGCCGCACCGCTACTGCTACCTGGCACAGCCCGGATCTGATCTGAATCAATGTGATGACGGATGGCCTGATCGCGGCCTCCTATGTGCTCATCTTTGCGTGCCTGTTCTGGATTGTGGGAAGGCTGCGCATGATCCCGGAGGTGCAAGGCTACCTTTGGGTCTTTGTCTCTTTGGAATTTTTATTGTTGCCTGCGCGTCGACCCACGTCATGGAGGTGGTGACCATATGGTGGCCGGTTTATCGCATCTCTGCTGCCTTCAAGGTGGTCTGTGCGGCGGCTTCGGTCACCACGGCGGCACTTTTCACCAAGGCGGCGCCCGGCATCACGACGGGTATCCGGCAATTTCTCGATGCACTCGCCACCAGCCAGGGGGAACACGCCTCCGGCGTGCTCGAATATATCAGGGTTAGGGGACAAGTCAGAGAGACCGATGCGCGGCTGCAGGCGATCCTGGATAGTGTCGCCGACAGCATCATTACCATCGACGCAACCGGGATCATTGTCTCCACTAATCCCGCCGCGGTGAAGATGTTTGAGTACCCGGCCGAGGAATTATTGGGGAAGAATGTAAAAATACTGATGCCGGAGCCCAACCGCAGCAGCCATGACGGCCACTTGGCTCGCTACCAATCGACCGGTGAGACCACGGTCATTGGCGTCTGCCGCAAGCTGGAAGGGCTGACGAAAACAGGCCGGGCATTCCCCATAGAACTGACCATCACCCAGGTAACGCTTGAAGGCGAACGGTTGGTTGTGGGATTGATTCGCGACCTCAGCCAACGCAACCGGGCAGAGGAAGAACTGAAGAATCAAGCGGCCCTGCTGGACCTGGCCCTGGATGCCATCTTCGTGCAAGATATGCAGAGCCGAGTCCACTTTTGGAACCGCGGAGCAGAGAACATGTACGGATGGTCGGCGGCGGAAGCAAGCGGCCAGGTAAGCCACCAACTTCTGCAGACCAAGTTCCCACTTCCACTCCCCGCGATCTTGGATGCGTTGACGAGCAAGGGTGATTGGGAGGGGGAGTTGCGGCACAAAACGCGCCATGGCAACGAAGTTGTCGTCGCCAGCCGTTGGGCGCTAAGAAGGGACGAGCGCGGGCAACCCACAGCGATTCTGGAAATTAATCGGGATATCACCGAGCGCAAGCAGGCAGAAGAAACACGCGAACGGCTGGCCGCGATCGTGGATTCCTCTGATGACGCCATTATCAGTAAGACCTTGGACGGAATCATCAGTGCCTGGAATCTTGGCGCAGAAAAGGTATTTGGTTATTCGGCGGCGGAGGCTGTGGGGATGCCGATGGTGATGCTCATGCCGGAGGAGCGCGTAGAAGAGGAGGTTGAAATTCTGGCTTGCATCGCGCGAGGTGAGAGCGTGGAACATTTCGAAACCGTGCGCCTACGGAAGGACGGCGCCAGGATCGATGTTTCGGCCACGATCTCTCCCATTCGCGATCGCAACGGGAAGGTTATTGGCGCTTCCAAAATTGCCCGCGATATAACAGAGCGCAAGCAGGCCGCTGAAGAGCTGGCCTCCTCCCGCGAAGCCCTGGAGACGCAGACGCGGATGCTGCAGTCCGTCCTGAACAGCATGACTGAGGGATTGGTGGCGGCCGACCAGGCGGGAAAATTCCTTCTCTGGAACCCGGCCGCGGAAAAGATCATCGGCATGGGCGCGGCCGACCTGTCACCCGCGGAATGGAGTACACATTACGGCGCTTATGCTGCCGACACGGTCACTCCTTTTCCCAATGAGCAAAATCCGCTGCTCCGGGCCATTGCCGGAGAGACCAGCAGGGCTGAGATATTTTTCTACAACAGGGAACTCGACCACGGAGTTTGGATCGAGTGCAACGGCTCCCCTTTGCGAGACAGGGATGGAGCGGTGCATGGTGGGGTGGCCGCCTTCGATGACATCACCCAGCGGAAGGCCGATGAACTCGAGATCCGCCGGCTAAATGACGATTTGGAAGAAAGAATAGCCGAACGGACTGGCCAATTGGAGGCTGCCAACCATGAGCTGGAGGCCTTTAGCTACTCTGTTTCTCATGATCTGCGCGCACCGCTGAGGCACATTGGTGGCTTCGCCAGAATACTCATCAATGACTTTGGTCCGGAAATGGCGCCGGAAGCGAAAGACCATTTGCAGCGCATCCACGACGCGGTGATCCGCATGGGGCTGCTGGTGGATGGATTGCTTGGCCTGGCGAAACTTGGACGGCAATCTTTGCAGCTGCGGCAGACTGAATTGAATGCCCTTGTCGATCAGGTGATTGCGGTTTTGCAGTCGGAGTGCGATGAGCGGGTGGTGGAGTGGCGGGTCGCGCGGCTGCCGGCGTTGCAGTGCGATCCAATCCTGTTGGGGCAGGTATTTCAAAATCTTCTGGGGAATGCGCTCAAGTACTCTCGCGGCCGTTCACCGGCGATCATTGAGGTAGACAGCATCCAGGAAGCAGACAAACCGGCCGTTCTATTCGTTCGCGACAACGGTGCGGGGTTCAACATGGAGTACGCGGAGAAGCTGTTCGGTGTATTCCAACGCATGCACACGGAATCCGAATTTGAGGGCACCGGCGTGGGTCTCGCCACGGTGCAACGAATCATTCAAAAACATGGAGGAAGTGTGTGGGCGGAGGCCGAGGTCGATCGGGGCGCAACCTTCTATTTCAGTTTGGGAGTGCGCGAGCGAACCAAATTGGCTCTGAGCCACTGGCCTTAAGACGGTTTCGTCATTACTTTGGCTAATAAAGAGGTTCAAGTAATGTGTGTCATGGCCGATGCAAAGGATAGGAACCGGGAACGCTCGTATTCTGTCAGGCTGACAGCGTTTTGAGGCAAGCTCCAGCTTCGTCAGCACCAATGCCCAGCCCGGCAGAGAGACACCCTGATAATGTCGCAAGAAATAACGATCTTCCTGATCGAGGACAACGACGACGATGCTGAATTGGCCGTGAGAGCATTTCGGCGAGCCAAGGTGACGCACAAATTAATCCGCGCTCGCGACGGCCTGGACGCACTGGATTACCTCTTTGGACGGGGCAAATACGCGGATAGAAATGTGAGCGACCTGCCGGCAGTTACCCTACTCGATCTGAACCTTCCCAAAATCAGCGGTCTGGAAGTTCTCAAAGCCATTCGCGCCGATAACCGCACCAAGCACATTCCAGTGGTGATTCTTACCACCTCTAACGAGGATAAGGATCGGTTGAACGCCTACGACCACTACGCGAACAGCTATGTGGTCAAGCCTGTCGATTATGACCAGTTTATTGCGGCTACATCGCATCTGAGCCTCTACTGGACGGAATTGAATGCTCCGCCACCGCGCAAGGAAGCGTAGATTGCGGAGCTGAAAAAGCCCAACTCCCTCTTAGTCCCTCACGGCCCAACCAAGAGTCGAGCGCATGCGGCAACCACTTGCGTAGGATGACAAAGCTCAGGGCTTGGGCGGCTCGACCCAGCCGTCCCGATCGGTCAACTCAGCAAGCTGCGCCAGGCCTTTCGCTTGATCGGCGGTCAGCGCCCCGGGAGCCATGCGCCAACTCCAGTTATTTTCCGGAATAGCTGGGGTGTTCATGCGGGCTTCCGAGCCCAGTACCAATATGTCCTGCACGGGAAACAGGCAAACATCGGCGACCGAAGTGGAAGCGGCGCGAATCAAGCTCCACACCACATCGGTGGGCGCCGGGTTCAGATAGGCATAGACCGCGTTCTTCTCCGCTTCCGTAGTTCCATGTTGCCACCAGCCCAGCGTGGTGTCGTTATCGTGGGTGCCGGTATAGACGACCGTGTTGGTTACATAACGATGGGGCAGGTAATTGTGCGCCCCACGATCGCTGAACGCGAATTGCAGAACCCGCATGCCGGGTAGTTCAAACTGCTCGCGCAAGGCATCCACTTCGCGGGTGATCAGACCGAGATCCTCGGCAATCAAGGGCAGCGGGCCCAACTGGTCGCGCAAGGCGCTGAAGAGAGCGATCCCTGGCGCTTTGACCCATTCACCATGAATGGCAGTCTCATCCTCGGCGGGAATAGCCCAGAAGGCTTCAAAGCCGCGAAAGTGATCGAGACGGATGATGTCGTACAGTGAGTGCGCCCGGCGCATCCGATCCACCCACCAATCAAAGCCCCGCTTTTCCAGCGCCTTCCAGTTGTAAATCGGATTGCCCCAGCGCTGGCCGGTCTCGCTGAAATAGTCCGGCGGGACGCCAGCAACACGCACGGGGGTCAGATCCTCGTTGAACTCGAAGATCTCCGGGTGGGTCCACACATCGGCACTGTCGTAATTGACGAAGATGGCCACGTCGCCAATGAAGCGTATGTCGCGCTCCGCGCAGTAGGCACGCAGGGCCTTCCACTGCTCGTCGAACGCGAATTGAATGGCCTGGCGAATTTCCAGATCGTCGCGGCTCTCCTGCTGCAATTGCTGTAGCGCTTGGGCCTCGCGGTGGGCGAAATCCTTGGGCCAGGACGACCAGGAGTTGGAATGGAATCTGTGACGCAATACGCCGTAGCGGACGTAATCCGGCAGCCAGAAGGCATTTTCCTCGCGGAAGCGCTGGAAGCGGACCCATTGCTGGTCATCATGGCGGGAGAGAAAGTTGCGCGCGGCCTCGACGAGGAGCGGCCATTTGCACTGCTCCACCTCCTCAAAGCGAACATTTCCAGAATGGCCGGGCAGCCCGGCGATGCGGTCGCCTGCAATCCATCCTGCTTCCACCAATTTCTCCAGACTGATCAGCAGCGGGTTGCCGGCAAAGGCGGAAAGCGCGGCGTAGGGTGAATTGCCATAACCCGTTGGGCTGAGCGGCAGCACCTGCCACAAACGCTGCTTCGCGGCGGCGAGAAAATCGGCAAAGGCGTAGGCAGCGGGCCCAAAATCTCCGATCCCCCCGTAGGAGGGTAGAGAGGTGATGTGCAGAAGGAGTCCGGAGGATCGTTCGAGGGCCATTTAGTACCTGTGTGGGAGGGCGAGAAAACCATGGCCTTCGTTTGAAAAGATTCCGAAGCGGTGGCACTGGTTGCTTGCGAGGTTATCGACTGCGGAAGAGCTGGCCTGAGCTAAAACTGTCCCGCCATTTGCCGAGAGTAACCCGAGACGCGGTGCCGCGTTGGTTTAGAAATTGTTCTGCGTCGGCGTTGGGACTATTTCTAGTCAATAGATCAGTGTCCAGGACGAACATCCTGGGCGCCCTAACCGTTCTCCAAAGGCCAGGCTTATCCAGGACTGCCGTCCTTGGGCACTTGACCGCACGAGAATGCCGGCGGGCGAGACAGTGCCAGGCTTCAGTGCGGTTGGCTAGCCTTGTAGACCTTGGGTCAAGCCGGTTTGCGCACGCTTGTTCATGCGGATGCCTCCCTGCTTTTCATAGCGGTCGGTAAGCGAGGTCACAAATACGGCAAACATCTGCTCCCGCTTTTCGCTGAGCAGCTGGTCACGGGTGGAGTCGAGGTTTTTGGCTATCTCATCCGCACTCGGCTCCTGCTTTTCATCGATCTTGGCCACGATGCCGCTGTGCCCCGTGTTGATCGCCTTGCTGAACTGGCCAACACTCAGATCGAACAAGTCCGGCGCCGCCGTAGCCAGCTCCCCGATGTCCGGCACCTGCGCGGTACGGGCCACCAGATCACTGGTCTTGATGGTTGCGCCCAGCTCCTTGGCAGCCTGAACGAGACTGTTTTCGGCGTGCGCTTTGTCAGCCAGCTCGTTGGTTTTGCGCGCCAGCAGCTGGGGCAACTGCTGCTCCCGGAAATCGTCCAGCAGGTGTGCCTTGTATTCCTCGAATGCCGGCGCATGCGCCGGCTTTACGTCTTCCACTTGAAATACTGCAAAGCCTTCGCCGGTTCCACTCACCTGCGGAGCGGCTCCGGGCTTGGCGCTGAAGGCCAGGCCGAGCATTTTGGCTGCATCCGGAAGCCCGTTGAGCACTGCGGCCTGCTGCACGTAGTCGGTGGTCACCAATTGCAGGTGATGCGCTTCCGCGGTCTTGGCCAACCCTGACTTGGCGGCCTCCGTGGCCAGTTGCTGAGCGTAGCGGGCTTGCTGGTCTGCCTCCTCCTGACGGGTCAAGGTCGCGAGAATCTGGGGCTTCACCTCTTCCAGAGGTTTCAAGTGCGCCGTCTGCTTCTCTTCCACCTTGATGATGTGGTAGCCGAACTGGGTCTTGATCACATTGGAGATCTGCCCGGGCTGCAGGGAAAAGGCTGCTGCTTCAAACGCCGGCACCGTGACCCCGCGTTGAATCATGCCCAACTCGCCGCCCGCATCCTTGCTGCCCGGATCATCGGAGTTGGCCTTGGCCAGCGCGGCAAAGTCGGCGCCGGCTTTGATCTGCTTCAGCAGGTCTTCGGCCTTTTGCTTGGCCGCCGCATCGGTCTTGGCATCCGCTTTGGGGTCCACCTTGATCAGGATGTGCCGTACCTTCACTTCCTCAGGCACCTGAAAGTCCTTTTGATGCGCCTGGTAATACTGCTCCACTTGCTGGTTGGTCACCGGCGGAGCGCCATTCGGTACGTCGGTCTGGTTGAGCGCAATGTAGGCCAGCTTGCGGGTCTCCGGCACGGCATCCTTGTAGCGCGCAGTATTTTGCTTGAAGAACGCCTGCAGTTCGGCGTCGGTGGGATTGATCTGCTTGCGCAGGTCCTCAGAATTCAGCACTGCGTAATCGAACTTGATCTTGGTTGCCTGCTGACGATAGGCGTCGCGCACTTCCTGGTCGGAGACGGTGATGCCGCCGGTGACCATGGCCTCGAGCCGGTTGATCTCAATTTCCTTCTTGACCTGAGATTCGAAATCCTGGATGGATGTGTGGAAGTAGTTCGACACGAAGTCGGCATAGCGATCCTCGCCAATGAACTGGCCGCCAGGAAAGATCGCCGGGGCAAAGGGTCCGGTTTGCATGGCCCGGCGGAGATCCGCATCGCCTACCTGCAGGCCGAGGCGATTTGCTTCCTGAAGCAGGACTTCGCGCTGGATCAAGGCCTGCGCCGCTTGCGGCATGATGTAAGGCAGAACCATGTCCGGGTAGTGCTTTTGCTGCAGAATTCTTTCCGCCACCTGCTGCACTTCGGGGGTAGTGATGGCCGTGGTGGTGCCGAAGAAGCGGCCGAACAAACCTCCGCTGTGGACCGTGGCGTAGTTATCGGAAGAGCTCCCTTCGTCGGCAAAGATGCCCGGCACCAGGGTGATGACCATGGTGACTACAGCCACGGCAATAATAACGATGAAGATGATCTTGACGACGCGATTGTCTTTTTGCAGGAAACGAATCATGGGGTAGCGGGGGCTTTCTCAAGCGAATTGCAGGGACTGTTTAAGTATAGATCAGGCTCTCATTGAGGAAAGCCGCATGAAGTTCATCAACCTCGGCAAAACTCACAAGGAATCCTGGGGTGTGGGGGACGGCCACCTACAAGGAGCGACCCCATTTCCGAGGCATGTAACGCTCCAGAAATGGGGCCGGTGAGGATAGTGGGCTTGCAGCTTATCTCCAGCGGCCGTAGTAGCGGCCGTAATACGGATAGCCGTACACGTATGGACGGGGATAACCGTAGACATACGGATAGGCCACGGGGTAGCCGTAGGGATAAGGCGCATAGCCCGGGGGCGGCGGGGCGTACCCTGCCGGCGGTCCGTAGCCATAAGGTCCGGGTCCGGGAGCATAGCGGCGCGACGGCGGAGCGGAATTCGCCTCCAGCTGGTTAGCCTCCTGGTAGGAGACCGGCTGCACGGTTGCCGGGGTGGTCAGATGGAAGGTAAGCACCGATTCCGGAGGAACCACGCTGCGCGGGCCGGGGGTGGCTGCCGAAGCGCCTAGCCCTACGCCGGCGCCGGCGACGGCGCCGATGGCTGCGCCTGGGCCGCCCCCGGCAATGGCTCCGATGGCTGCGCCCAATGCGGTGGCTCCAATCGTGTTGCCGGCCGTGTAACCGCCCTTGCCAGGACTGCTGGTGTCAAACACATCGGTCGCCAGGGAGTAGGAATTGCCACCCAGGTTGAGAGTGGTCAATTGCAGCGCGATACTCGCGCCACCCTTCAACTCGCCTGGCTTCTTGACGTCCACGATCCGCCCGGTGACTTGGGCGCCGCGCGGAATCGCCAGCACATTGCCGACATAGACACTCTGGGCGACCGTTCCCTGGAAATACTCTCCCGGCTTCACCTTCTTCGAATCCAGGGGTTCGCTGGTGCGGACCGCCAACAGCATACCCTTGGTCAAGGTAACGGGGCCGGAGAGGGGCGCGGTTTGCGCCACTCCCTGCGCAGCTTGATAACCATTGGATGGATTCTGACCGGGCTGGTAGGCAGGCCGCGGAGGCTGTCCATAGCCCACTCCTGGTGTCCCTGCCGAGGCCGGCGGGGGCGCTTGGTTGGGGTATTGGGGCGGTCCCTGATCCTGGGTCGCTTGGCCGGGATATTGGCTCGGGCCCTGGTCCGCACCTTGGTCCGCACCCTGGTTCGAATCTTGCGCCGCACTGTCCGGCGCCGGGATCTGCCCGTTTTGCACATCGGGAGGCGGCCCTGCCTGACCCCAATCACCCTGCTGCCCCGGCGTCGGGGTCTGTTGGGGTGTGGTCCCACTCTGCTGCTGTGCGATCAAGGCAGGAGCCAGAGAGAGAGTTGCACCGAGCGCTCCGGAAAGTAGCCATGGCAAACGATTTGTTCTCATTAAATTCATTTCCTTGTAACCCCCTTGCCCGAGCTGACGCCCGATCCGCCGGCCAGGGCTTAATGCATAGACGGCCTATCCCGCAGTCCGTCACAGGTGTTAACCCCGGCACGCGGCAAAAGTTACTCCTGCTGCTACGCCAGGACACGGGTGAAGGTTAAGGCAAGGCAGGCTGACCTGGATATTCATCTTTCGTTCTTGCACAATTCCTGGAGCGTTCAACTTCCGCGGCGAAAGACTGTTTCCTGGATTTACATCCTGGTATCTCCTCTGGTCAGCGTGGCTTCCCAGTTGTGCAGTGGGTTACGCGCCGGGCCCCCTGGAGGAAGCGTCACGGAGCAGCTGGCAGCGGCGAGCCTACGGGCTTGAAGATTTGCGCGCTTCTCTCTTTGCAGGCTACGGGGTGTTCGTGGTAGACATGCTCCCATGCCTGCCACAACACAAAACCACCTGCACCTGAGTGAGATCGCTCCTCGCATCGTTCAATCGGAAATTCGCTCCATGACGGTGGAATGCGATGCCGTCGGAGGGGTAAACATGGCGCAAGGGGTGTGCGATACCCCGCTTCCCGCAGTGGTCGAGGAAGCCGCTATACAAGCCATCCGCGATGGCTACAACATCTACACGCGGCTCGATGGAGTGGCGGTCCTGCGCCAGGCAATCGCGGAAAAGTGCCAGCACTATAACGGCTTGATTCTCGATCCGGAGAAGGAGATCCTGGTTGCTTCCGGAGCGACCGGAGCTATGGCCGCGGCGTGCATGGCGCTGTTCGATCCTGGCGACGAGGTCATTCTCTTCGAGCCCTATTACGGATACCACCACAGCACCCTGTTTTCCATGCGAGCGGTGCCGGTGGCCGTGCCCCTGGTGCCGGCGACATGGGAGCTCGACTTCGATCGTCTGCGCGCGGCAATCACTCCCCGCACCCGCGGCGTGGTCATCAATAGTCCCGGCAATCCCTGCGGCAAGGTATTCAACCGCGCGGAGCTGGAAGGGATCGCGGCTCTGGCCATCGAACATGACCTTTTCGTGCTGACCGACGAGATCTACGAGTACTTCGTCTACGACGGGCAGTCGCATATAAGCCCGGCAACGATTCCCGGGATGGCGGAACGCACGATTACCATCTCCGGGTTCTCGAAGACCTTCAGCATGACTGGCTGGCGAATGGGATACCTGGCCGCCAGCGGCAGGTGGATGCCTGCCATCGGCTACTTCCACGATCTGCAATACGTGTGTGCTCCCTCGCCTTTCCAATACGCCGCAGCGGCCGGCCTGCGCGCCTTGCCGGACAGCTTCTACCAGGAGCTGGCGACCGAATATCAGGAAAAGCGAGACCAGGTCTGCGACGCGTTGGCGGCTGCGGGGATGACTCCCGCGGTGCCCGCCGGCGCCTACTATGTGCTGGCTGACGCCAGCCGTGTTGAAGGGGAGTTGGCCAGTGTCAAGGCTCGCAACCTGCTTCGCGCAACCGGAGTAGGTGCGGTCGCAGGGTCGGCGTTCTATGAGGGCGGCCGGGGGGAAAACGTACTCCGCTTCTGCTTTGCCAAACAAGCCGCGGAGCTTGATCGGGCGTGTACGGCCCTGAGGGCGTTTGGGGTTTAGCTCCGACGATATTGAGCGTGCATCGGAACCAGTCCCGCAGAGCCCGCCCTGAGCCTGCCGCAGGACACGATCTGGATGAATCAGACCCACGTGAAATGCCCAATTAACCTTTTTTTTCCATCGACCGATTCGCTTGAGCCCTCACCGAAAACAAATCAACCATCGGGTGTATCGCGATCAGTCCCGTAGAGCCTGCCCTGATCCTGTCGAAGGGGACGACTGAGAATGTCCCAGCGCCCCGCGAGTCCTGGGCTTCAGCATTCTTTCTTTGAAGGTTCTGATCCAGTCTCCTCGGAAGCAGGAACCGAAACGCTCTGTGGCTCCCTTCGAACGTTCTTCTGGGAGACGGCGTTCGTGGGGAAGCCCAGGATTGCATCCCAGGCTTACTATGTGTTTGCAAATAAAGCGGATAGACCAATCCTTCCCTTCCTCATTCACAAAATGTGACGGAATGAATCTATTTGGTGAGGCCAAGCATCAGATAGCTTGACAACAGGAGACTCAAGTGCGAGTCTTAAGTCCACAATCTCGCACACGAGTACTGTGCATGCAGGAGCAGCTAAGCGATGGCAAAGATTATCGGTATTGATTTAGGCACTACGAACTCAGTGGTGGCAGTGATGGAGGGTGGGGAGCCCAAGGTTATACCCAACGAAGAGGGTGGCCGGACAACCCCGTCCGTCGTCGGATTTACCAAAAGTGGGGAACGGCTGGTCGGCCAGGTGGCGAAGCGCCAGGCGATTACCAACCCGGAGAACACGATTTATTCAATCAAGCGTTTCATGGGCCGCCGCGCCAACGAGGTGACCGATGAAATGAAGATGGTGCCCTACAAAGTTAAGGCACAAGGCGACCATGTCGTAGTCGTGGCGCAGGGGAAGGATTACACCCCGCCGGAAATCTCGGCAATGATTCTGCAGAAGCTGAAAAAGGCGGCAGAAGATTATCTCGGGACGACGGTCACCGAGGCGGTCATTACGGTGCCTGCGTACTTCAATGACGCGCAGCGCCAGGCGACCAAAGATGCGGGCAAGATTGCCGGTCTGGATGTAAAGCGTATCGTCAACGAGCCCACTGCGGCAGCGTTGGCTTATGGCCTGGATAAGAAGAAGGACGAAACGATCATTGTCTATGACTTCGGCGGCGGAACCTTTGACGTTTCCGTGCTCGAAGTGGGCGAAGGCGTGATTGAGGTGAAGTCGACCAATGGGGATACCCACCTGGGCGGCGACAACCTCGACCAGCGCATCGTGGACTGGCTAATCGATGAGTTCAAGAAAGACGAGCAACTGGATCTGCGAGCGAAGGGAAACGAGATGGCCCTGCAGCGCCTGAAAGATGCGGCAGAGAAAGCCAAGATCGAGCTCTCAACCACCGTCGAGACGGAAATCAACCTGCCCTTTATTACGGCGGATGCGACCGGACCGAAGCACCTGGTCAAGAAGCTGACTCGCGCCAAGCTGGAGCAGTTGGTAGAAGACCTGTTGCAGCGCTCGATCGAGCCCTGCAAGAAGGCCTTGGCCGATGCCCAGATTGACTCGAGCAAGATTGACGAAGTGGTGCTGGTGGGCGGACAGACGCGCATGCCGCGTATTCAGCAGATCGTGAAGGACCTCTTCGGCAAGGAACCGCACAAGGGCGTGAACCCGGACGAAGTGGTGGCCATTGGCGCCGCGGTCCAGGCGGGCGTACTGGCCGGCGAAGTAACCGACCTGTTGCTCCTGGATGTAACGCCGTTGACCCTGGCCATTGAAACGCTGGGCGGCGTAGCGACCAAGATGATTGGGCGCAACACGACCATCCCGACCAAGAAGACGGAGACGTTTTCGACGGCGGCCGATAACCAGACAGAAGTGGAAGTACATGTGTTGCAGGGCGAGCGCCCGATGGCAGCGCAGAACCGGACATTGGGCAAGTTCAAGCTGAGCGGGATTCCTCCGGCTCCGCGCGGAGTACCCCAGGTCGAGGTGACCTTCGACATCGATGCCAACGGCATCCTGAACGTAACAGCGAAGGATAACGCTACCGGCAAGGACCAGAAGATCACTATCACTTCTTCTTCGGGTCTAAGCAAAGAAGAGGTGGATCGCATGGCGAAGGAAGCCGATGCGCATGCCTCCGAGGACCAGGCGAAGCGCGAAGAGGTAGAGGCGCGGAACTCGCTGGACAACATGACGTACAACGTCGAGAAGATGCTGAAGGACAACGGCGACAAGGTTTCCGGCAGCGAGAAGAGCGACGTTGAGGCAGCGCTGACCCAGGCTCGTACGGCTCTGCAGGGCAGCTCCAGCGCGTCGGACTTAAACGCCGCGCGGGAGAAACTGACTGCGGCTTCGCACAAGCTGGCTGAGGCCATGTACAAAGCGAACGCTTCCGGAGCCTCGGCTTCAGGTGACGCCGCAGCCGGCGCCGCAGGGGACGCGGGAGAAAAGAAGGAAGAAGGCGTGATCGACGCCGAGTACGTGGATGTGGCAGACAAGAAGTAACGACCAAGGAAACGCAACGGAGGGTCCGTTGCCGCTCTCAGTCATTACATGGCGTGGGGCGCTCAACCGCTGAGAGCGCCCCATGCTTTCAGTACCAAGCAGCGGAAGGCAGGGCAATATGACTGAGACGATGTGGAAATATGAGCAGTTGCGAGCAGGACAGATCTATAACCAGGTCATGTTCAATACTCGCGAGGAAGCTGAGAGCTTCGCCGCCCAGATGAACCGGGTGGAACCCGATCTCTTTTGGCGAATCGAGCCGGTGGAAGCCCGGTTGTGGTGGAACTAAACTAAGCCCGGGCCGCCGTATAGCGGCCCGGCACTATTTTTAAAGCTTTGATGGAATTAAACCAACTAAGACATGGCGACGACACCAACCAAAGATTATTACGGGATTCTTGGCATCAAGAAAACCGCGACCACGGATGATATCCGCAAGGCATTCCGCAAGCTCGCCCGGAAGCATCATCCCGACGTGAATCCGGGGGACAAGAAAGCGGAAGAGAAGTTCAAAGAAATTTCGGAAGCCAACGATGTATTGAGCGATGAGAAAAAGCGCAAAGTTTACGATGCGCTCGGTTACTACTCCGATCAGATTGATCCTGCCGCGGCAGAAGCGGCGGCGCGCGGAGGCTATGGCTTTGCCGGCGGGGGACCCGGCGCAGGCTCGACACGGCAGTCAGGCGGGGGGCGTGGCGTTCCCGACTTTGGAGGTTTCGACTTCTCCGACTACGCCACCGGACACCCCGGCGACCCTGGTGTTGGAGGAGGAAACTCTGGCTCCAGCTGGGGCAGCTTCCGCGACATCTTCTCGGGCGTGTTCTCCCAGGGACAGAAGCAGCACGGGCCACAGGCAGGCACCGATCTCGAATACCAGATCACGGTGGATTTCTGGACGGCGATCCGCGGCGGAATCGCAAAGCTCCAGGTGGTGCGGCAGGAAGTCTGCCCCACCTGTAAAGGGAAGCCATCCACCGGCGGCGGCACATGCCCCGAATGCCAAGGCACGGGACAAGTAACCCAGATGGGCGGGCGCATGAAATTCAAGATCGCCTGCCCGCGCTGCGGCGGCGCCGGCCGGTTGGATAACGAGTGTGCTACCTGCGAGGGCGAGGGAACGGTCACGCGGACCGAGACAGTCGAGGTGCGCATCAAAGCCGGCACCCGGGACGGCCAGCGGATACGGCTGGCCGGCAAAGGGAATGCCGGAATTAACGGCGGACCCGCGGGCGATCTTTACCTGATTATCAAGATCGACAGCCACCCGGTATTCACACGAGCGGGCGATGATATTCAGATCGTGATCCCGGTGACTGTGCCGGAAGCAGCCCTCGGAGCCAAGATTGAGGTCCCGACCATCGACGGGCGGGCCCAGTTGAAGATTCCACCGGGAACCCAGAGCGGGCAGAAGCTGCGCATGCGCGGTAAGGGGGTTCCCTCGGCGACCCATGAGGGGGTGCGCGGCGACCAGATTGTTACCGTGGAGATGGTTATGCCGCCGCTCCGGGACGAACGATCGAAGGAAATTTTGCGGGAGTTTGCCAAACTGAATCCGGAAGACCCTAGAGAGGCGACCTTCGCAGGAGTATAAGTCAGCTGATGCAGAGGCACGAGAAACAAAATGCCCACCAAGCGTAAATCAAAAGGCGCGTACATGATCTCGGCGGTCGCCGAGATGTATGAGATCCACCCGCAGACGCTGCGGCTTTATGAGCGCGAAGGGCTGTTACAGCCCTCGCGCACTGTAGGCAACACGCGTTTGTACACCGACGAAGACCTGGAGCGGCTGGAGTTCATTCTCAACCTGGCGCGCGAGCTGGGCGTTAACATTGCCGGGATCGCGATTATTCTGCAGATGCGGGAGCGCATGGAAGAGATGAATCGCCAGATGCAGGATTTCGTCGATTACGTGCGCACAGAAATGCTCACTAAAATGCAACAAGGCATGCCGGCCAGCGAGGGAGCAATTGTGGCCCTGCGGCGTCCCATGGTGGTCCCCGCCGCTGTGGCGCGTAAACGCTAGAGCATTCGGCTTCTACCGGGCGACGGCTTCTCTTGGAAAAAAAAGCGCTCTTGGCAGCCGGCTCCCTATCTAAGCAGCAGTGTTCCTCTGGCGGACAACGAATATGGTTCTATCAACACGCTTTATCGGCCAAAGTATACTGTGAAGAGGGTTAAGCAGGATCGTTCCTCTTGGCGTGGCCCGGCGATACGGAAGTTACCTTGAGTTCAGAGTCGGCTGCAAAGCATGATGAGTTTTCTGCTCGTAGTCAGTGTCATCGGCATTCTTACCTCCACGGTGTACGCGCTTTTAGTGGCCGTCGGCGCCGTGCGGCTGGCTGCCCGCCGGCGTAAGCTGCTACCAGCCGCATTTACCCCACCCGTAAGCCTGCTCAAGCCGTTGCACGGGTCCGAACCCGACCTCGAATCTCATCTGCAAAGCTTCTTTGAGCAGGAGTATCCCAAGTTCGAGATCATTTTTTGCGCCCGCAGCGAACAAGACCCTGGTCTGGAGGTCGCGCGGCGGGTGGCGGCGCGCTACCCGGCGATCCGATCCAAGTTCCTGTGCAGCGGGAGTGCTCCCTATGCCAACGCCAAGGTCTGGTCCCTGGAGCGCATGCAGAGCGTGGCGGCGCACAGGTTTTTCGTGATCAGCGACAGCGATGTTTCGGTAACTCCCGCGTATCTGCGGGCAGTGATGGCGCCCGTTCGCCGATGAGCGCGTGGGCATGGTGACCTGCCTTTACCGGGGTGTGGCCGGCAGCAGTTTCTGGTCTCAGCTGGAAGCGGTTGGAATGTCGGTAGAGATGTCCGCCGGGGTACTGGTGGCAGAGATGCTGGAAGGCATGAAGTTTGCCCTGGGACCAACGATGGTGGTACGACGCGATTCCCTGGATGAGGCTGGGGGTTTTCGCGCCATAGGGCCGTATCACGCGGACGACTTTATGCTGGGGAACCGGATCTCCGCGACCGGACAACGGGTCGTCTTGTCCACCCACACGATCGAGCATCACGTGCTGAATTCGTCCTTTCTCCCCTCCGTGCTGCACCAGATCCGGTGGATGAAGAGCACGCGCTTTTCCCGCCCAAGGGACATTTTGGGACCGCGTTGACCTTCAGCATGCCTTACGGATTGCTGGCCGCGGGGGTTGCGTTGGCCTTCCATCGTCCGCTGCTGGGCGCCGTGCTGCTGTTGTGGAGTTGGGCCTCGCGGGTGGCTCTGGGCGCCTTGGTGGGCCGCCTGGTGGTCGCTGAGCCCAGGCTCTTACGCAGTGCGCTGCTCTATCCTCTGCGCGATCTGCTGGGCTTTTGCTATTGGGTCGCCAGCTACGTCAGCAACCAGGTGAAGTGGCGGGGAGAGGTCTATAACCTGCTACAGGATGGATTCATGAGGAATGATTCCCAGTCCGCCGAGCGCGAGCCCGAAGCTATTCTTACGGCGTAGTTGGTCTGTTCCCTCTTCTCTTCGAGCATGGTTCAGAACGCTACGGGTTAGTGTCCTGGGTTGCAGCTCCAGCTGTCCAAATTGCCGAATAAATAGGGCTGCGCGAGCGCGCAACTCGGTCGATTGTGTGGAACCGTTTTGATCTCGAAGGAAATCCGGTGGGTTCTGGTTATCGCCCGTCAGCACTAGGGTCCGGTCCAAGTTCACCCAGGACTGACGTCCTGGGTCATTCTCAGCCGTCCCTTCGGGACTGGTCCATTCGCTCTCATCTAAACGCAGGACTAACGTCCTGGGCTACTCTCAGCCGTCCCTGCGGGACTGATCAGCGCGACATCGATAGACTGATTTGTCTTCAGCGGGGTGGCGTGCACATTGGGCGATCTGCAAACTCAGTCTACTCCGGCATGTTTAAAGTGCTAGAGCGGGCGGTCGGTGTAGAGGGCCTTGTCGGAGAGCTCCTGCAGGAGATAGGCCCGCGTTCCTAGCAGGCCGGCCACGTGGGCCCGAGCCTCTCCCGGCACAAAAAGAAATCTGCGCGGGCCGTTGCCCCACAGGGCAAGCAGATCGGCGTCACTGATCAGCACGTGCGGCGCATCAGGATAATTCGAGCCCCAGAGCACCGAGCTCACCCGGCCATTGACCAGCAAGGCCTGCCGTTGCGTGTAGAAAAGAAGCGAAGAACCGTCGGCCACATCGCCGTAGAGGATGAGCGTGGCATCGCTACCGCGCTTGGCGATGTGGTTGATGGTGTCAGCCATGGCGTGGGACGAGAGCATGGGCTCAAAGCGCACCAAGGCGATATGCGCGGCGATGAGAAAGACGGCGGAGGTGAAGGCAACGCTGACCGTAGCCTCGAAATGGTGGCGCTGCCGGCGGAGCACCCAGGCGACCACAGGACCCAGCAGAAGGCCGGCAGCTGCCAGCACCGCGGGCAAGCGGAGCGCGGCAAAGGATGGCCCGGTGAGATCGAATAAGTGAGACATGGAAAGCGTGTAGCCAGCCACGTCGCGATGGGCCAGCAGGGCGCCAATGTCGCTGCTGGAGGGAAGGGCGCGTGAGGACCATAGACCGCAGCCAAGCGCGACCGCGGCAACGACGCCGATCAGGGCAAGCGCCGCGTGGGCTCCGGTAAGCCACTTACTCACCGGAGCAGGTTCGCTTTCCAGGCTTGCCAGAGCTCCCGGCGGTGAGCAACAGCAGGGGGAAATAAACGGGATAGGTGTAGTACTCCTGGTTGGTGGAAAGGGAGAAAAAGATCAGGATAACGGCAGCGTAGATAGCGAGCAGCCAATTGGTCCTGCTGCGGAAGCGAGCGGGGCGCTCAGCAATGGAATAGAGAACCGGGCGCACGCCGCGCAGCCAACGTTTGCGGGCGGTCCACGCCTGCTGGACAACCGCCGGCAGATAGATGCTCCAGGGAAAGAGCCAGACCAGGTGCAGACTCCAGTAGAGAACAAAGGGGAGTTTGTTGTAGTCGACGGGATAACGCCGGCCCAAGAAAGCGCAGCACCTGCTCGTTGATGAAGTAGAAATAGAAGAAGCCGTGGACGTTGCCTGGGGTGGGGATGTTGCCCACAGGGTGACCTGCGCCGGGATTGCGGAGTCCGGCGAGGATGTGCCAGGGCGCGGCGATGGCAAGGAAGAGCAGAATACCGGAGAACAGGCGGAACTGACGCCAGCGCCGCCAATCGCCAGTCAGCAACAGGTAGGGCACGGCGGCGGCAAAGAAGAAGACCGGGGCAACCAGCCCTTTGGCCAGCATGGCCAGCGCCAAAGCAGCCCAGGTCAGGTAAAAGCGGAGAGGTTTGTCATCTTCGAGCGCAATGAGAAAATTGTAGAGAGCAAAGGCCAGCAGGAGCGTAAGCAGGACTTCGGGAATGAAGATACGGGTGAAGAGGAAAACTCCCACGCTGGTCAGAATGCTGAGGGCGGCATAGAACGCGGCGCGGTCGCCATAGGCGCGACGGCCCCAGACTCCAAGCCAAAATGGCGAGGCCAAGCACCGCCAAGGTCAGGGGCAGATGGGTGGCAAAGACGTTGTATCCGAAGAGGTGGTAATCGGCGGCGGCCAACCAATAGGGCAGCGGCGGCTTTTCCAGGTAACGGATGCCATCCACTTTCAACGTGACCCAGTCGCCGCTGCGCGCCATATGCTGGGCGGCGACGGCGTGGGTGGCATCGGCGTCATCCAACAGAGGAGGCGCAGAAGAGCGCCGCCACGTGGACCGCGGCAAAGACCAGCAGCAGCAGCGTCCAGGCTCGCACTGGAGTGAGGCTAAAGGTATTCTCGGGAGGCGCCTCGAGGGAGAGAGCGAAGTGATTCGACATGGTTGCTAAACGCGAGGTACGCAAGCAGCAGGATAGCAGCCGGCCGGCCCAGGATCCGCCGGCTCACTTGCTGCCGGTTGCCCAGAATCCCCGCCCGCAGTCCCGTCAAGGGCAGCGTGTGCGGCTTTCTTCACGGAAAGCCGCATGGAGTGCGCTGGACCCATCGAGCCCCACGGGAATTCTGGGCCTGGCTGACGCTTTCAATGCCGCGGTCGCGAAATGCATCGAGGACGCGGACCCGGAGGCGGTGCATCGCATGAGAACCGGCTCGCGCCGTCTGCAGGCACTGCTCGAGGCCACGCTGCGCGAAGCTGGGCCCGCAAGCCCTGCATTGGAGAGGCCCACCCGCACGTGGCTGCGCGAACTCAAGCAGGTTCGCCGGGCCGCCGGGCCGTGCGCGATCTGGATGTGCAGCGCAAGCTACTGGAAGACTGGATTGGCCAACAGATGCCTAAACAGGAAACGACGCCCGGCACCGAAGCCAAGCCCGCCGGCAGAAATAAAGCAGGCAGAAATGCTCGATGCATGGCTCAAAAGCGAGCGCAAACACCTGGCGCGTGGTATGCAGAAGCAGATCAAGAAGCGGCAGCAAGGGCTGGCGGAAGGCCAGGGCGCGCTCTTTACTGCAATCACCCGTGTACCCCTGGGCAGGCCGAGGGCTTTGCGTACCGGCCGATGCCGTGGCATTGGAGGAATTTGTGCGCGCAGCCGACGCCATGCCATTGCTGGATGGGGAGAATCTGCACGACTTTCGCAAGGCTACCAAGAAGGCGCGCTATGTGGCCGAAGCGGGTGCGGACGGCGAACAGCAGTGTGGCCAAAGCGCTGAAGCGGATACAGGATGCAATCGGCGAATGGCACGACTGGCTCTGCCTGGGAGAAGAACTCCAGGAAGCTCTGGGCCAGGATGCGCCGGAGTTGACTGCAGCTTTCCAACGCGAGATCGAGCGCCATTTTGCGGCGGCATTGAAGACCACGCAAAGCATGCGCGGCCGGCTGTTGGGAGAGTGGATGGCGGCCGAATCACCGGCAAACGGCCACCCGGTCGCAGTGACGCTGGGCGACCCCCGGATCGTTTCCAACCAGCGAACGGCTTAAAGATAATGTAAGACGAAGTGGTGTATCTTGCATTGCAGATAGCATTATCCCTTGTGCCAGGTAAGACTCCCCCCAAGATGCAGACGTACGCAGCGATTGACATTGGTTCCAACTCCTGCCGATTGAAGATCGCGCGAGTCCAGCAACACCAGCTGAAAGTGCTGCACGAGGACCGCGAGGTAACGCGGCTGGGAGCGAGCGTTTTTGAAAGCGGCGTGGTTTCTCCTGAAGCCATGGCGAGCACGTTGGTGGCGCTGAAGCGTTTCTATCGCGCGGTCAAGATGCACAGCGCCGACCGGGTGCGCGCGGTGGCCACTTCGGCCCTGCGCGACGCGCGCAATGCACAGGCCTTTCTGGCCTGGGTGAAATCCGAAACCGGTTGGGAAGTGGAGATCATCTCCGGCCTGGAAGAGGCGCGCCTGATCCATCGTGGCGTGATGGGCGAGCCGGGCACGCAAGGCAAGTGCCTTCTGGTCGACGTGGGCGGCGGTAGTTGCGAGATCACGCTCTCGGAGCGGAAACGCATCCAGGAAACGGTGAGCCTGCCGCTGGGCGCGGTCCGCTTGACCAAGGATTTTCTCCCCGGCGATCCTCCGACGGAGGAGGAGCTGGCGCGCATGAAGCAATTTATTGCGCGCGAGCTGCGCAAGGCGGAGAGGCGTTTTGGTGCTTTGCGGGTTTCGCTGGTGATTGCCACCTCGGGAACCGCGGCCGCCTTGACGCAGGCCAGCCAGGCAATGCGCAAGACCTCAGGGAGGAACGGCCGGGCCAGGACGGAAGCCGCTGGCGGAGACGCGGAATGTGCGCCGCCTGACCACCAAGCTGACCGGCATGAACAGCGCCCAGCGCAGCAGTATCCCGGGGATTGGGCCCAAGCGAACGGAGATCGTGGTCGCCGGCGCCCACGTCTATGCCGAGCTGCTGGAGCGTTTCGCTCTGCCCGGGTTCATCTACTCAGAGCTCGGGTTGCGAGACGGCATCCTGGACCAGATGCTGGCGGAACAGGATGCCAAGACCACGGCCCACCAGGTATTCGAACGGGAGCGCTGGCAGGGCGTGCTGGCCACCTGCAAACGCTATGGCGTCGACCCCAGGCAAGCCGATGCGGTACGCCAGCATGCGCTGCAACTCTTCCGCGATCTGCAGGCGGTGCACGAATTGCCGCCCGGAATACAGATCCTGGCTGGAAGCAGCGGCCATGATGCGCGACGTGGGCAAGTTCATGAACTACCAGGGACACCATCGCCACGCGCAATACATCATTGCCAACTCCGAGCTATTCGGGTTCACCCCGCAGCAAAGGGCGATCATGTCGGCGATTGCGCGCTACCTGGGCAAGTCTCGTCCCGACGTGGCGGACCGTACCATGCGGTACATTCCCCCGGAGGATTTCTCGCGTGTGCAGCGGGCTGTGGTGTTGTTGCGCCTGGCGGTGGCGCTGAACCAGGACCGGGCCAGCGACGTGCTCAAAGTTACGTTGCACGTTTATCCCAAGCGGGTGTTGATGGAGCTGAGCCCAGGGCGCACGGGGGCGGAACTGGAACTCTGGTCGCTGCGCAAGGAAGCGGACTATTTCCGTGAAGTATTTCGCCGCGAGCTCTTTGCCGCGCTGGCATAGACCTGGCGCAGCATGCGCGGGTCCAACAGGGAGATCAATTGTCCCGGCCGGCGGGTGCAGTCGACGCGCGCAATCGCGCCCTTGCGCATCCGTATGCCGGCGGGTCTGGGTGCGCAGATGAGCGAGCCGAGAAACTCGGGCAGGTTGGGGTTGTGGCCTACCACCAAAACGTTCTCGTAGCGCAGAGAGCGGAGCGATCAAAGCCTGGAAGCCGGCGACGGTGCCCGAAGGCGAAATGGCGTCGGTGATCTGAATCTTGCTGTCGTAGGCCACCTCCGTTCCCACCAGCGAAGCGGTTTGCAGTGCGCGCTTGAGCGGGCTGGAGAGGATCAAGTCGAACTGAATTCTTAAGAGCGTTCAGGTACCTGGCGACCAGCAGGCACTGCTCCTTACCTTCTTTATCGAGAGGACGCTTGGCGTCAACGGCAGGGTCTACGCGGCGGACTCCTGCGCTCGCATGTCTAAGAATATAAAGGTTCATCGGGTTGGAGATTTCTTTCTCACGGGGCCGCAGCCGGACCCGGTCCTGGTGCGAATCATGCCCAATGGTAGCAAAGCTTGCGGGAGATCAGCTTATTCACGCAATTGTAACAATTCCCCGGGGTAAGAGAAGGCATTCGCTATTTCAGTAGACCGGCGCGGGCGTGGGCAGTGGATCGAGAGGGAATCCGGGGTCGGGATCGGGTGGCGGAAGAGGCACGGGGTTGGGTTCGGGATCGGGGCTAGGGTCGGGACCCGGCCGGGGAAAACATCAGGGATCTGCGAAGCGGAAGCATTGGAAGCTATCAGCCCGATACATGGCTTGCCGGCAAAGTGCGTTAGAACTTTTTCCGAGTTGGGTCCCATTATGCTTGCTGCGAGTTGCGTCCTTACCCGGGCACAGGCAGTTGCCTCGACCCATCTAGGGTAGTGGCTTCCCGTCCGAGGAGGTTTTTCCGGATCGTCGGGCGCTTCGGCCTTCCCGGCGCGGTTTCTCCGCCTCGTTCTCGGGGCTCACGCCGCCCAAGGGGAATTTTGTTGCGTGCCGGTCGAGTACCGAGATCTGGGGCTCATCCACCTTCGGCGGATCGGCGGCCAGAGTAGGGTCGAGTGAGGGGCGTAGTGGCACAGCGGGTCCAGCCTCCGGGCTAGCCCAGGGCTCGGTGCTCAGCTTCTGCACCAGGTCGCGCAGCGTGGGTTCGGACAACCCGGCCAAAGCATCCGGCCGCGCCGCAACCGGCACATCCTCTTCCTCTTCCACCATCGCGGCAATCTCCTCCACGGCCACAATGGGTGGATCGGCAGACATGACCAGGGCCGCCTCAATTCCCCGCTGCCAGAACCGGCTGGCCAGCAGGAGAAAGAGCCCAAGTTGTGCCAGGAGGCAAGCGAGCCAGACCTGATGCGCGGGAACAAACTGCTTCCAGAGAAAAAGGCAGAGCGCAAGTGCGCCGACACCCAGCATACCGCTGAGCAGGAAACTGCCCACGGTGCGGAAGAAATACTTCCCAAGCAACCGCAGCGCCGGCAGCAGCGCTTGGCGGACCTGCGCTCACCGTCCATGGCGTTGCGGACGATGTAGACCTCGACCAGATCCCACCAGAGACGCACTAGCGGAGGCGACGAGCAGAACGACGGCCGCGCTTATCGCGGAGTAAAGAAACATCGTGCGCTCGACATACACGGCGCCGGCCCGATCCAGCAGCACGGCACGCGCGGTGAGCAAAATGCCAAGGATGACAGCGGCGACGCAACCGGCCAGAATCGCGGCGCGCACAAAGCGCCAGAAATACGCGACCCCACCGCGCAGCAGCACCGAAAGCCGCGGCGGTTCGGCGGAGACGTAGACAAAGGTGGTGCCTGCAAAAAGAACGAAGAGCACAAGGAGCTGGAGCAGGTTAAGCCAGGCGGCAGTGTTGATCGCAATAGAGCGAAAGCTGGTACTCGCGGAGATGCGTCATCAGCTCGCCGAGATAACTGATGTCGATGGTGCCGGCAATCCTTTGCGCGGCCAGACTGTGGTCCAGGTAAGAGGCCAACCCGGTGGCGAACGGTACGCCGGCAAGCAGGCCAAAAACAAGATTGACCGCGTAGGCCCAAACGACACAGAGGCCAATTGCGCAGGGCAGTTGAAATCCCTGGACCAGAAGGTTGGGTAGGGGGCGGTTCATCCGAGGTGGTTGCTCGCCTGGAGACTGTAATGCGATCGCTATGTTCACTCAGCCATGCCCTTCGAGGTTGCGGTCAGACCAGGAACGATAACCATTGCGCCAGCAGCTGCTGGGTGAAGACCCAGTAGTTCGTCAATTTCAAACGAGCCGTATGGTCCGATCGCAGCGTGTAACTATTATTGAACGAATTGGCGTCCAGCAGGATATTCCGGTCCGGGTCCACCTGGGCATACATCGCCCGCGAGGGTTTGTCCCAGGAGAAGCGGGCCCAGCGGTCTTTGCCGTCCCAGGTGGCTTGCTCCTTCGAACCGTCGTCGAATCCTACTTCAAGTTTCACCGGGAAAAGGAAGGTGCCTTTGCGGCGCACCATGACGCTGGTATGGTATGGCCCCCCATCGCGCCTGTCTTCCCACCAATCGCTGGGGCCGGAGGTAAGCGAGTCCACGGAGTAGTCGAGCACCTCGGTGCCATAGATAGCCTGGGCCAAATAAGGCTCCAGGTCGTTGCGGCCGGATACTTCGACCAGAGTGTCGAAGAAAATCGGTTCCGGTGGGATGGGTAAAGCGGTAGCGGCGGAAGTAGATGCGCAAGACCTGACGGAGAGTGTCCTCCCCCAGTACGGCCTCCAGGGTGTTGAGCGCGGTGGCGGTTTTGCCGTAGACGATAGAGCCGTAACTCGCCACATTGGCGAATTTCCAGCCCTGGCGCACGATCGGGTCTTCGTCGGGACGGAAGAGATAGAACAAGCCGTTGGTTCTCGGCGTCGCTGGCATACGGCGGTGCGCGCATTCAGCATCGAAGTATTGCGGCCGAAGATCGACCCCATTACTTTGTCTTCGCTGTAACTGTTGATGCCTTCGTCGAGCCAGGGTTCTTCGAATTCATTGGTAGCGACCATGCCGTACCAGTACTGGTGGCCAAACTCGTGGGCGACCGTGACCTCCAGGCCGTAGTACAACCATGACGGCTCCCACCAGTGCGCCTCCGCCGGTGATCAGCGTCGGATATTCCATTCCTCCCATATTCCGAGCCCGGCTCGGGATCGATCAAGGTGATTTGCTTGTAGGGATAGGGCCCATACCACTCATCGAACTTCTGCATGGTCTGTTTGAGGACGGAGAGATAGCGATCGCTCTCATCGGCATGGGAAGCAAGGATCAGGGCGTGAAGCTTCACCGGGCCAAGACTGTTGACGAAGGTATCGTCGGCGACCTGAAAGTGGGGGGAGGCGGCCCAGGCAAAGTCGTGAATATCTTCGCCGCGGAAGCTGAGCGTCTTGGTGCCATCGGAGTTGTGCTCCTCGCCCGTCTGGATGCCGCTGGCGCCGACGATATAACGCTCGGGAAGCCGTAGGTTGACGTTGTAAGTGCCGAAATCGGAAAAGAACTCGGTGTCGTCGTGATACTGATGGCAGTTCCACGCGCCGTGCCAAAGGACGCCGACCTTAGGGAACCACTGGGCGCCCATGATGAAGTCTCGCTTGTATCCGCTTCTGGCAACGGAGAGCGGGAACTTATCGTGAAAGGCGATTTGGAAGCGAATAGCTTCACTGCGGCGCCAGCGGTTTGGGGAGGGTGATTTCCATCACCGTGTGGTCGTCCTGATTGCCATCGTCGGGGGCAATGAAGCGCATGGTCTGCGAGAGGTCCCCATAGCCCTCGAGCGGAGATGCTCTTGATGTCGATGGCGCCTTGCTCCTCCTTGGCGTAGAGGATGTCGATGCCATCCTGATGCGATTCCCTGGAAAAGGTGGATTGGGGACGGAAAGCGTTGAGGTAGAGGTGAAAGGGAATGGTAGAAACGGGCTGGTCGGAGGGATTGCGATATTCGAGGATCTCCGTCGCGTCCAGGGTCTTGGCACTGGTGTCGAGTTGGGCGTCGATCCAGTAGGCCACGACGCGCTGCGACAGTGGCTTGCCGTCAGGCGAATTGATCGCGGACACCTGACTTCCCGACGCGGGCAGGGCAAGGAGCAAGGAGCCGATGGTGCGGAAAATAGCGACAGCGCGCGCAATTGCAGGGAGGGCATGCGGCATTCTAGATCATTTTTGCGACGGAATGATGGGGAGCGACCAGAGCTGGGAGCACAAGAGCCCAGCCAGATAACGGCGGTCGTGGCTGAGCACAAAGCCGCGGCGGAGCAGCGAGGCGGCGTAGTCCGGCAGGGCGCGCACAGGAAGCCCGGTCATACGACCGAAGGCTCGATAGAGCAAGCCGATGATCCCGCGGGCAAAATAAGCCGCGAAGGCATTCCGGGGAATGGCGAACTCCGAGATGACCCATTGCGCGCCGGGGCGAAGATGGGGAAGAACACGATCGAAGAGTTGCTCCAGTTGATGAGGATAAAGCAGTCGAGAAAGAAGTGGGAAACGATCAGATCGTAGCTTCCGGCTGGGATTCCACTCAAGAGCATCGGCGTGATGCAGACAAATGCGCTGGCGCGCTTGGGAGCCGGAGCGGCGAATGCGGCGATCGAGAATGCCGCAGCATGGAGCGGCTGGAGTCGACAACATCCGCGGTGAGGGTGGGATTGGCTGCCAGCAGACGGGCCAGAAAGCGTCCATCCCCATCGCCTAAGAAGAGCGCTGGCGCGCGCCGGTGAGATGTGCAAGTTGGGCGCTACGGCAGCGCCCGAGCCAGGGCCCAAAGCTCAGGTATTCGAGCCATCGATAAGGCCGGGCGATGGGATCGAAATTAACGGCCGGCATTTCAGGGAATCTCACTTGTACTCCGCCCAGGCTAACGCAGCGAGGGCGATTTGTATTCAGCGGGCAAAGGGAAGAAGGCCAATGGCGTCAGCAGCGCTGCGTCGGCGGCGATGCGCAGGTGCAGGGGCGAAAAGTGTGAGCTGCGGGCGTCCAGAGCAAAAAGCAATCCACTGCTGAGCAGGGCCGCAAGATAAACCGCCATCAGCCCGCGCGAGGGCGCAAGCAGGGCCGCAGCCAGCGAAAACAGCGCAATCATGGTTACGATTGGACGCAAGTGCAGGCTGGCCCAGCGGGTGGTGGAGTGAGGATCGCCCGCTTCCCATTTCTCGATGCCCACGCAATTGATCCAGCAAAGCACGGCGAAGAAGACGACGGCGGGCGCCAGCTGCTCTTTTCCCAGTCCGATCCCGTCCTTGCCCGAGGCGAGACCAGGCGGGTACGGCGGTGGCAGCGGCGAAGAGAATGGCGACGGCGAGTTCCTTAGGCAGCCAGGGTGCACTGGCGTGGTTGGTCCTGCGGTGAACAGCGAAGAGATAAAGAAGCGCAAAGACCCCGATCCACGAATCGTCGCGGAGTGCTTCGGGGCGCATGCGGGTGAGGACAAACCAGGCAAGAAGCACGACCAGAAGGAGCGAAGCTGCCCACAGAAAGGCGGTGCGATGGCGGGCGTGAAAGTGATGGCGCTCCCGCAGGTCGCCTTGCCGCGGGCGGAGTCCGTCGAGGATGCGGTCGGCGACGTAGAGCAACCAGGTGCCAAGGGCGAGAAGCAGCGGCGCCTGGAAGAAGGGCAAGTGAAGATGCATGGCGCGGGCGAAGAACCATGACCAGAGAGCGGCGACGGTGGGCGCATCCAGGCTTAGCAGATGCCACCATTTTGCAAGATTGGAGAGACGGGGCGCCAAGCTTCAGTTTACTTCGCGGGAAGCTCGGGACGCGGGATGCTTTGCAGACGTTCTGCCTCGAAAACCGCTTCCTGAGAGTGTTGTGGGCAGGGACAGAGAACTACAAGTCCCTAGCGGCTTTGGAAAAGATCGGATTTGCCGCCGGACTCAGGCGGCAGGCTCGGGCTGTTTCGGGTGGGCTTTGCGGCGATGCGGCTTGGCCGAGGCGGCGGGCGCTGGAAGTGGGACGACGACCGGCTCCGGCTCCCATGCCGGTTCGGGAATGCCGTCAATGCTGTCTCGCCCTTCGGCCACGCGGATGAAGAAGTCCTGGGCGCTGAAACGCTTGCCCTCGGGTGCGCGGACGCGCGGATAGTCGCCCGCAGCCGTCTCCATGCGCGACTTCGCCGTGTCGGCCAAATAAGCGGCCAGGATCTCGTGGCGGATGCGATTGCGAATCTGCGCATCACGGATGGGAAAGACGACCTCACACCGCTCAAAGAGGTTGCGCGGCATCCAGTCGGCGCTGCCGCAATAGATTTCGTCCTCGCCCCCGTTGGCAAAGTAAAAGATGCGGCTGTGCTCGAGGAAACGGCCAACCACGCGAGCGCACGCGAATATTCTCGCTGACCCCGGGAATCCCCGGACGAATGGAACTAATTCCGCGCACGATCAGATCGATCTGCACCCCGGCCTTGGAAGCTTCGTAGAGCGCTTCAATCACTGCCTGCTCGAGCAGCGAATTCATTTTGGCGATGATGTGCGCCGGCCGGCCGGCCAAAGCGTGTTCCGCCTCGCGATGGATCATGCGGATGGTGCTCTCCGCCAGGGTCAGCGGCGCCACCAGCAAAGGAGCGTAATCGTCCGATTCAGAGTGCGCAGTGAGGTAATTGAAGACACTGTGCACGCTGGCCGTAATCTCCGGGTCGGCCGTCAGCAGGCTGATGTCGGTGTAGAAGCGCGCCGTATTGGGGTTGTAGTTGCCGGTGCCGAGGTGCGCATAGCGGCGGGTTATGCCGTCCGGATCGCGGCGAATGAGCATGGCCAGCTTGCAGTGCGTCTTGAGCCCGACGATGCCATGGAAGACCTGCACCCCGGCGTCTTCAAGATTGCGCGCCCAGCGGATGTTCGAGGCCTCATCAAAGCGCGCCATCAGCTCCACCACGACGGTTACCTCCTTGGTCTGCGCCGCCTCGGTAAGGGCATGAAACATGGGCGAGTCGGAGCTGGTGCGATAGAGCGTCTGCTTCATGGAGACCACGCGCGGATCCTGCGAGCCCAACTGCACGAAGTTGACCACGGCGTCGTAGGAATCGTAGGGGTGGTGGAGCAGCAGGTCATGATGACGGAGTTCGTCGAAAAGATCTTCGGAACGGCGGTTCAGGCGTAGTTCGCGGGGAATGAAGTCTTTGAATTTGAGGTCCGGACGCGGAGTGTCGCTGTACAGATTCATCAGGCGCGACAGGTTGACCGGCCCGTTGGTGGGGAAGACCTGGGAATCCTCGAGCTCGAAATTCATGCGCAGGCGGTCGACGATCTCGGCATCCGCGCCTTCTTCGATTTCCAGGCGCACCGCGTCGCCTTTGCGGCGATTGTGCAGCTCGGAGCGCACACTGTCCAACAGACTGCGTGATTCTTCCTCCTGGAAATACAGGTTGCTGTTGCGAGTGACGCGAAAGGCGGCGGTGGAAAGGATTTCGTAGCCGCGGTACATGCCGGCGGCGTTGTGCTCAATCAGGTCGGGGAGAAAGATGAAGTCGTGGGTTCCGGAACTGGAGGGCACGGGCACCAGCCGGGGGAGCGCACGGGGCACGGTGAGCACGCCGAGCAAAGCCCCGCTGGCGCCCTTGCGCTTGCGGCGCAGCAGCAGGGCCAGGCAAAGCGCTTTGTTCAAGACCCGGGGGAAAGGATGGGCCGGGTCGATGGTGATGGGCGTCAACAGCGGATCGACTTCGCGCTGATAGTAGTCCAGGGCATGCGCCCGGGCCGCTGCATCGACCTCGCCCCACTCCAGCACGCGAACGCCATTCTCATAAAGCGCCGGGCGCAGGTCTTCCGTCCAGCAGCGGTACTGATCGCGGACGAAAGTGTGCATATCCCGGACCACGATATCCAGGGTCTGCCGGGGGGTCAGGCCATCGAAGCCCGGTTCGGTGTACCCGTCTTCAATGCGCTGCATGATGCCGGCCACGCGAATTTCGACAAACTCATCCAGATTGCTGGCGGTAATGGCCAGGAACTTAACCCTTTCCAGCAAGGGATTGCTCGGATCCTGGGCTTCTTCGAGGACACGGCGATTAAAGCTCAGCCACGACTCGTCGCGGCCGATAAAGAGACTCTGCGGATCTTTGCTCACAATGTCCATAGGTGAGGGTTGGGACACCCGTTGTCTCTGTCTACCTTACTAAAGGGCGAGCGAAAATGAATCGGCGATGAAAGTGCCATTTTACGCAGGAAATGTTCGCCGGCGCGCACTCGATTTGACGCCCGGAGAGGGGTTGCGGGAGGATGGAAGATGACAAAGTATCGAACGACCGACGGTTCTCAAGGAGAAGCGCATGATCGATCAGGATTGTAGCCAAGCGCCAGGGGCCAGCCTGCTCATGGCCGAGGATACGGCTGTGCAGCTTTTTCAGATCGCGGCCCTGATGCTGGGCGACGAGCAAGAGGCAGTTTCCCTGGTAGAGGAAAGAGTGGCCAAAGTGGAAGCCGACCCTTGTGCCGAGGCCACGCGTGGCCTATGCCGAGGCCCGCTCCTTGCTGGTGCACACCGCCATGCAGCGGATGGCCGGGCTGTACCCGGAAGCGTTTGCTGTGCCAGCTGCGGAGCCGGCCGACGCCGCCTCCTGCATTGAAACCGATGACCTTGGAGCGGCGGGTTTGACCGGCGAGCAGTTCGGGGCGCTGTTTTCGGGCGCCGGCCGGGCCGGAATGCGGGAATGGCTGGACCGGCTAGCGCCCGCCTTGCGAGCCGTTTTTGTGCTGCGCGCGGTCGCCGGACAAGACGGTGAGCAGACCGCAGAGAGCCTTCGCCAGAGCGGAGCGAGGGGAGCCCAGGCGTGGCGGCGAGACCAGGTTGGGACCGCGTATCGCCAGGCGCTGTGCTCGCTGGCCACCTGCCTGATCAGTTCGCGTACCGCGCTCATGCCGGCCTGAGCCCTCCAAGCTACAAGCCTAGATTTTGGTGCGGCTGTATGATCACCGCGTCTTCATACCCAGTCTTTCTCCGGAACCGGTGCGTTCGCTTGTCGCCGGTGGGCCTTCTTTTTGAATAATTAACAGGCTGTTTTGCATCGAAGTGGATGCTGTTGGTTTTCCGGGCCACAGGTTGCCTGCCGAGGTTGACTTAAGGATGAGACGTTACCGGGGTGCATTGTGGGGCATGGAGTGGCGATCGCTCTTGATCCTCCTCAGCTTGAGCCCGGCCGCCTCGCCTGGGCCAGCTTCGCGGCGATCTGGGGGCAGCGGGTCGTCCGGCAGCAGCTCGAGTGCGGCCTCCGTTCAGGCGACGCCGGCGCAGGTGAATAGCAGCACCTACCAGGGCAGCATCGTAAAGCAAGCGCCGGTTCCGGGGGTTCTTCCGCTTTCGCTCGATCAAGCGATCCGCATGGGACTGCAATACAACCTGGGCCTGGTGCTCTCGGGCGTCAACGCAGGTTCGGCCAGCGCACAGCGGCTGCAGCAATTGCAGGCATTGCTGCCGACGGTGAATGCTTCGGCCAAAGAATCGGTGCAACAGACGAACCTGCAGGCCGAAGGGCTCAATATTCCCGGCTTTCCAGCGGTGATCGGGCCGTATGGGTATACAGACATCCGGGGATCGGTGCAATGGTCGCTCTTGAACGTGTCGTCGCTGCGGAACTATCTGGCCTCTAAACATAACTTCGAAGGATCCAAACTTTCGATCGAGGATGCGAAGGACATGGTGGTGCTGACGGTCGGCAATGCGTATCTGCTGTGCATCGCCGACGCGTCGCGAGTGCAATCGGCGCAGGCCCAGGTAAACACTTCGAAGGTCTCGCTCGACCAGGCGGTGGCCAACCACCAGGCGGGTACGGCTCCGCTGCTCGACGAGCTGCGGGCCCGGGTGGATTATCAGACGCAACAGCAGACCTTGATCACGGCGCAAAATCAATATGAGAAAGACAAGATTGCTTTGGCGCGCGCCATCGGGTTGCCACTGGAACAAAGCTACGAATTGACCGACCAGGCGCCATTTAAGGCGCTGGACGACGTGGACCCAAATGCCGCGGTGCAGCAAGGGCTAGCCCACCGTCATGATCTGCAGGCGTTGCAGCAGCAGGTGGAGAGCGCGAAGGCTTCGCGATCCGCAGCCACCGCCGAACGCTACCCGACCGTCAACTTCTCCGGCGACTACGGGGTGATCGGGCCGACCCTGGGTCATTCCAATGGAACCTTCGACGTCGTGGGCACGGCGAGCGTGCCGCTGTTTGAAGAGGCCAAGTTACGAGGCGATGCGCAGAACGCGCAAGCCCAACTGGAACAGAAACAGGCACAGCTGAACGACCTGCGAGGCCAGATCAGCGCCGACGTGCGCGACAGTATTCTCGATATTCAGGCAGCCGCCAAGCAGGTTGCGGTTTCCCGCAGCAACGTAGAATTGGCGACCGAGGCTTTGAGCGAGGCGCAACAGCGCTATGCGGCAGGCGTGGCCGACAATCTTGCGGTATCGCAAGCCCAGGCATCGATGGCGCAGGCGGATGACCAGTACGTCTCCAGCCTTTACCAGCACAATGTGGCGAAGCTATCTCTCGCCCGGGCGCTGGGCATTGCGCAAACGAATTACAAGGATTACGTGGGAGGAAAGTAGCGGTGGCGGAACAAAATGCGGAATCAGGCCGTGCAACTACCGTCGAAGAGGGTCCCGAGGCCGGCAACAACGACCAGCAGGATCTGGACAGTCCTCCCCGGAAAAAGGGACAGCGCCGGTTCATCGTCATCGGCGTGGTGGCGGTTCTTATCGTGGGCGCGCTGCTCTTCTGGTGGCACTCCACGTATTACGAAGACACCGACGACGCACAGGTGGATGGTCACCTGATACAGATCAGCGCCCGCGTTGCCGGACAGGTCATCAAGGTCAATGTGGATCAGAATCAATACGTCCAGGCCGGTACCTTGATTGCCGAGATCGACCCCAAGGACTTTGAGGTCGCGGTGCAGCAGGATGAGGCCAGCCTGGAGAGTGCCGAGGCCAACTATGAAGCGGTGCGGGTAAACGTGCCCGTCATCGGAATCAACACCAGTTCCACTCTGCAGTCGGCCTCCTCCGGTGTGCGAACCTCGGACGCGACGGTGCAGCAGGCGCAGCGCCAGTTGGAAGCAGCGCAGGCCCAGGTGCAGCAAGCGGATGCGAACAACATCAAAGCCCAACTGGATCTGAAGCGTTACACGCCGCTGGTGGAAAAGGACGTCATCTCCAAACAGCAGTTCGACGCCACGGTGGCCACGGCTGATGCTGCCAAGGCCGCATTGCTGGGCGCGAAGGCCAGCGAGATCGCCGCCGAGGATGCGGTCCGCATTGCCCGCGACCGGGTGATGCAGTCGCAGGCGGAGTTAAAGAACTGCGCAAACTGCGCCGGACCAGGTAAAGATTCAAAAGGCCAAGGCAGACCAGGCGGCGGCACAGGTGGAGCAGGCGCGGGCCGAGCTGGCGCAGGCTAAATTGAACCTTAGCTACACCAGGATTGTTGCCCCGGCGAACGGAATCATCACCAAGAAGAGCCTGGAAGTGATGCAGAACGTCAGCGTAGGGCAGAACTTGATGACCCTGGTTTCGCTGGACGATATCTGGATCACGGCTAACTTCAAGGAGACGCAGCTGCGGCTGATGCGTCCCGGGCAGACGGTCAAGATCCACGTGGACGCATACGGGCGCGACTACGACGGGAAGGTGACCCAGATCGGCGGCGCTACGGGTTCGATGCTGAGTCTGTTTCCGCCGGAAAATGCGACCGGGAATTACGTGAAGGTGGTGCAGCGGATCCCGGTCCGCATCGATTTGACGGATCGAAATGAAGATAAGGACCACTTGTTGAGGCCGGGGTTGTCGGTGGAGCCTACGGTTCGGGTGAAGGACTAGCGGGCTTTATAGCGGTCGAACCGAGCTGCCTCTCAGTGCCCGTAACAAATGACGGGTGCCCCATATCTGCCCGGTTTTGGCAGATGTGGGATTCCACCGCGCTGGACCGGCCGCTTTTGCTACTGCAACGGATCCCGAGATCCATGATCATCTACACCGTCGTCGCCCGGGATTGGGTCGCGCCTTAGGTGGTGGCTAGGGCGACCAGCTCTCCCAGGTCGGCTACTGTGGTTGATTCGGTTCCGCGCGGGATGGATGGTCCAATCACAAGCGCCTGGCTGTGGCCTTCAAACCAGACCAGGAATGCGGATTGATCGGCTCCCGGCAGGCGCTGCTGGTTGAGCCAGTTGTAGTAGGCGCCCATGTCCGCGTCGACCAGGGAGCCGGCCAGATCGAGTTCGCGCATTGCCCTGGCTGCTGGACAGCAACTCGTTCATTGGCCTCTGCCGTTGCCGTGGGGCGAAGCGCACCAACAAGGTCAGCGACTGGGCCCTTCGCAGGGCCTCGCGGGCTGTCCACTGGGCAAACGTGGTGCTGAATATCTGGGTCCCGGAGGCCTCGGTGAGCAGCTTGACTTGAAAGCGGTCCAGCACCGCATCTCCCGCTTCGTCCATGCCCAGATCGGCAGGCGCCAGCCGGGCCAGATGGGTGCGCAGTTCCTCCGGACCCATGCCGGGCCGCTGAATCTCTGCCTGGATTTTGCTGCAGCAAGGCGGCGCGCGTCGGGTTCCAACGCGTGGTACGAGACGCAGGTAAGCGAGGGGCTGTGATCGGCTTCCTGACCACCATCGACGTACCAATGACCGTAAGGGACAGGATGCGCTTTGGCCCGCGCGGCGACCGCGTTCAGTAACAGTTGCAATCCGTTATCGGGCTTGACGTGCGCAAAATAGGCGCCGTGCGGGCGCAGGTTGCGAAAGAGCGGCGCATCGTAGGCGGTGACACCCTGACCGATGACCGCAATGCCGAGCCTGCGCACAGGAATCGGCTCGGGTGGTTTGGCGGCCTGCAAACGATCGCCGTAGACGGTCGCCGCCTGGCGAAAGCCATCCAACTGGTGAGTCGTCCACAAGTAGGCCGATAGCTGCTCGACAAACTGGGCCGGCTGATTGATCCAATCGAAGTTTTCCAAGCTTTGGCGACAGGGAAAATTGCGCGAAGCCGTGAAACCAGTCTGTCATCTGCGCCGGGGAAAGAGAGCTAAGGTTGGCGAGTTCCCTATCGATGGCCGCGCGTTCGGCTGGGAACTTGTAATCGTAGTCGATCACCTCGCGCAACAAGCTGGGCAGAAAGCTGAGCGGAAGCTGCCGGAGCGCGTCCAGGTGGGCTACGACCAGCGCTCTCGCCTGGGGAGGATACGACGCGAACTGTTCGGCTTTGAGATCGCGTGGAAGCATGACACTACACCAATTCCCTAAATCAACTCTTTGATCGGCCTGCCCTGGAGAGAGCGAAGGAGAGAATCCCATCATCGCTCCCAGGGTGGGTACGAGGTCAATCGACTGCATCGGCTGGTCGTAGACCACGCCTTGGCGGACACCGGCGCCCAGGGCCATCATCCAGGTGGTCCGGGAGGCAGCATCGCCCGTGCGATGGTGCTGAAATCCGTTGCCGCCGGAATCCTCGTCGGCATCCCGTCCAAAATCCGGCAGGATGAAGAGCGTTGTGTTGCCGGCGTATTCGGGCTCGCTTTGCGCAGCCTTCCAAAGCTCCGCACAAAGCCGATCCGTGCGCCGGATGCCATCAATATAGAGAGAGTAGGCGCCGGCGTGGGCAATATCGATGTCGTGCATGGTGATCCAAAGCAAGCTGGGCGCCTCCTGCTGCATCAAGCGCCGCGCGATATACATCGAGAGCTCGTCCGGGCTGGACAACGTGAGGGCATGCGCCTTGAAGTCATCGACGGAAAGCCTGAGGATCATTTCCAGCTGTTGCAATTCGAATTCGCCGCCTGCAAGTTGTGGAGTGTACAGCGGAGTCTCGTAGTTATCACGCAGCAAATGCGCGTAATCGGTGGCCCCCCCAGACATGGCCGCAGCTCAGCAAATGCTTGGGCAGAACTACCCTCGCTCCCATGCCCTGGCCAAAGGAACGGTAATCGCTTTCGCCGATCCGGTTGAAGCCGTTGCTGGGCGCGACCACCCACGCATCGGAAGGCGGGCGATTCAGATCCTTGCGAAAGTACTCGAAGACTGTGGGGTGCTCCGGAGGAATGGCGGAGAAGTTATTCAGCGTTTCGTAGACGCCGGTGGCCAGACTCGCGGTGGCTACGTAGTGGCCCAGGATGCCCTTGATTCATCACTTGCGTGAAGAAACTCGCTTGCGGCGCAAGTTCGTGGATCAGGTGGGGAATGTTTTCCTGTCCCTCGGGCGCGAAGGTCTCCTGATCGCGGGCGCCTCCGCCAAAGGTGATGACGATAACCTTCCGCTTCTTTGCCGCAGCCGCTCCGCGCACAAACGGGCTGGCGCTGAGCAAAGTAGACCCCAACGCCACGCCCGCAGCGCTGCGCAGGAAATCGCGCCGGCTGCGGCCGAGATGTTCCGCGATATTTCTGCCGAAAGATGATTGGGCCGTCAACTCACATACACCTCAAACCGTTTTACTGCTTGGTGGAAGGAGCGTCCTTGGCTGCATAGACAAACTGCTGAACCTCTGCCCTTTCCTTATCAACCTCAGCCATGTACTGCGCTCGCAGCCGCTGATAGACTGCGAATTCTTCCTGCGCACGATCCTTTTGCCCGGTGTGCACATAGTCCTGGCCGAGGCGGTAGTGGGCGTCAGGAAGATTCGCATTCAATTCCAGCGCTCGCTGGTATTCAGGGATCGACTTCGCGTATTCATGCTGGTCGGCATATAGATTACCCAGCTGCACATGCGCGTCGGGGAGCGCCGGATCGAGCGTTACCACCTTTTGCAGCAGCGATTCAATTTGCCGCAGATCGAAGCCGGGATCTTCCGCCCGCTTGCCCTTCCACAAACTCATCGCGTAATAGTAAGTGGCCAGTGCATTGTTGGGCTGCAGCTCGGCATAACGGCGAAACCGCTGGATCACCTCGTCCGCCTGATTCGGCGAGCTGTAATAGGCCTTGGAGAGAAAGAGATAACAGCGAGGATCGGCCGGGTTCAAGTCAGCCGCGGCCAGCAGGGCCTTGACCGCCTCGTCATATTTACCCCGCGAGTACAGCGCCATCCCCAGCCCGATCAGCACCCGGGGTGAATTGGGATAGCGCAGCGCAGCCTGCTGAAAAACCTCGATCGCCGGCTCATACGTGCGGTGGAGAAGCAAGCTCGCTCCCCCAGTCAAACAGGTTGCCCTCGCTCGGATCCATGTGGGCGGCGACTTCATATTCGTTCACCGCCGGCACAAACTCTCCGCTCTTTTCGTCGATCTGAGCCAGCAGGTTATGCAATTCTCCGGTGTTCTTGATCTGCTCAAGATTCTGAACGAGCTGCTTGGCCTGACCAAGCTTTCCAGTTAGAAAATACGCCAGCGCGAGATCATACCCATTGTCGTAAGAGGGACGAATCTCCTGCGCCTTTTCGAGCAATGGCACCGCGTCCGCAAGCCTTTTCGACTGAATGTAGAGCTCACCCAGATTGTGGTTAGCATCGTAGTCGCGAGGTTCCAGTTCAAGAGCCTTACGAAACTGACCCTCGGCCAACTCCGATTTGCCTGAATGGAAGAGACTGGCCGCCAGATTCGTTCGGGCGGCTGCCGAATCCGGCTTCAATCGCACCGCGATTTGGAGCTGCTCTACGGCCTTGGCATCCTGAGACTGTGCTGCATAAACCAGCCCCAAAAGCTCATGAACCTCAAAGGTTCTTGGCGCATAGGGCAACAGGGCTTCCAGCTGCGCCGCAGCCTCGGCAAACCGTCCTGCGTCATACTGAGCGACTGCCGATTGAAACTGACGATCCAATGCTTCGGTCTGGTGCGCCTGGGTCTGGCTTTGATGGTCCTGGCCCGTGGCGAGCGCCGCGCAAAACACAAGAGAATTAAAAACCATCCCCCGGGACCAGTACATTTTGCTCACAGCCCACCTTTGTTGTTGCCGCGTGAGCGTAGCGCTACGCAGAAACACCCCGAAAGGCCGCAGAAAGCGGCCTTTACGGGGTGTTTTCATCTTAGCCTAGTAATACAACTTCAAAGAAAATTGTATTTGCCTCGGGGCGTTCGGAGCATCGCGGGTAGATCCGGAGGCGCCGAAGTTAGTGTTGTTGAAGTTGGTTGAATTGGCAATCGCGACAACGCCGTTGCCGCCGAATCCCGGAGCATTGAAATTCGGATGGTTGATGATGTTGAAGAACTCAGCCCGGAACTGCATGCTGAAGCGCTCATTGATGGGAATGTTCTTGAATGTGGAGAAGTCGAACCGATGGTAGCTTGGCCCGGTAGTCGTCCCCGGACGGTTGCCAAGTACACCGAAACCAGTCTCAGGGACGCATCCGGCTGGTGTCGGCGTTGGGTTGCCCAGCTCGCAAGGCTGTTGGAAGGCTGACGCGGTTATTCAACCAATAGGGAGTCAATCTGCCGCTTGCATTCGGCTTGACCTTTATTCCGAGCTTCGGGCTCTGCCCGGCTACGGTCACATCGTTGCAGCTTGTACCGGCTGTCGTTGCAGTCGGGCAACTGAGGGAGAGAGGCTGGCCGCCCTGAAGGGTAGTGATCCAGTTTATGGTCCACCCTCCGACGACCGCATTCCCCAGCTTGCCCGTGTTGTTCAGATAACGCTTGTCTTTGCCTAACGGTAGTTGGTACCCGCCGCTGAAATGGAAAACGTTGGTGACGTTGAAAGAGGCCAGGGACCAATCTCCACGGACGCCAAAGCCGGGCACGTCTGGTGCGCGGGCGCCATTCAGACTTCCGCCGTTCAGCAAGTCGCCGGCGTCCGTCATGGTTCTGGAAAATGTATACGTGAGCAGGAAATCCAGCCCGTTCGAGAACTGATTTTCCAGCTTGGTTTGCAAACCGTTGTAAACGCTGGCTCCGATCATTCGCCCAGTCGAACCACCTCCGAAATCTGGAAATGGCTCTTGACCCAGGGCTCCTCCACCGACAGGACCCGTCGTACTGGCGTTGTACGGCAGGAGCGCCGTCACGTTGTTCGCGCCAAGATTCATCTGAAGATTGTCGGCCTTAGTCAGTACATAAGCGACCTGCGCCGACATGGAACGAGTGATCGCATACTGGAAAGAGAGGTTGGCGGCCAGGGTCCTAGGGGTTACGAACTTGAATTGAAGCCCCTGTAGGCCCAAGCCGGATGCGTTCACGTCAAGAGGGGTGAATGAATGGCAGGAGAAGCCGGACTCAAAGGTCGCTGTTTGACCCGGACCTGCGGTCGCGCAGGTAGCGTACGGCGTGTTGTAACTAACAGGGACGACATTCGATAAGCCGCTAGGGGAACCGTCAGGAACTTTGGGCGCGTACTCGAAGTTGTATACGAAGGGGTAATTCTCACCAATATTCGGCCCGTAACCCTGATTCTCGAAGGCGTTCCAAAAGAGACCCACACCGCCGCGCGCCACTAGCTTCTGGTTGACCTGATAGGCAAAGCCGAAGCGTGGCGCAAAATTCGTGTACTGCGGCTGGAGCAATCCCTGACCGTACTTGTTGGTCGACAGAAGGGCAATTCCATCTTTGGCCAGCAGATCGGTAAAGCCGTTGCCGGCCAGGGTGGGATTGTTGGCCGTTGAAGACAAAGCCCTGTTGTCTTTCCCGGTCGCCGGGATGATGAACGTCGGAGTCCCATTGTAACTGGGAACGAAGTTGGCTTGGCCGCCATTGGTCTCGTTAATGGGCCCAAAGTATTCCCAACGCAGCCCGAGATTAAGAGTCAGAGTAGGAGTGATCTTCCAGTCGTCCTGGAAGTAAGTCGCGAAATAGACTCGTTCATCGTAGGTTTTGTTGATGTTCGAGGAGCGGACATCGTCAGAGCCTCCGGAGTAATTCACTCCATTGGGAACTGTCGCGAGCGTGGGGGGCAGAATGAATTGTGCGATACCCGTGGTGCTGCCGTTATTGCTCGGAATATCTGTGAAGGTGCCATCGTAGTCGAATTGGCCGTGCGCCCAAGCGGGCTGGAGGGTATTGAACACTACGTGCTGGTATTCAATGCCCATCTTGAAGCCGTGTGCGCCGTAAACCTTGGAAAAGTCGTCGACGACCTGTGTCGTCTGGGTAGTTTCGTCGGAAGGCAGGAAGTTGTTGGCGCCCAAGGTCTGCAGCCCACCAAATCCGAAGGCGGGGAGACCGCCGTTGTTATCCACCTGTGGGATACCCGGGATTCCGTATTGCGCCGGAATGCCGTAGGTAGAGCCTTCTGGCCCGAATCGTGAGGTGTGCAGGTGGTCCCAGCCAATCCTCGCTACGTTGACCGTAGTCGGCGAGAACAGATGGGTATAGGCTGCGACACCCTGAAAAGACTTTGCCGTCTGCACGCCCTGCTGGAAGCCGCCGCCGTCCGCTACGCCGCCAAAGGGCCCCGGAATAAACTGAGGGTTGTCCCAATAACTGGCGCGCGCAAATACCTGGTCTTTGTCAGATATATCGAAGTCTCCCCGGACGTCAAACTGGTTGTTGTGCTGGTAGAGATTGGGACTGACGGCATAATTTGAGCTGACCCCACTGGTGGTTGGGAGTGGAAAAAGATTCAACAGCTTGACAGCGTTGGGATCGATGCGGCCGGCAGGAATTTGATTCAAACCCGTGCAGGCAGCGAGCGAAATCGTCCCCCCTACACACGTGCCCAGGCCGAACGGATCGCGAACATAGCCGGTAGACGTTGCCGCGATGCCGGTTACGGGATCGACCGCGCCCGCCGTGACCGACCTTGTGGTTGCAGGGTCAAGGACGGTGCCGACCGGTATTAACCGTCCCAGGGCATCGGCTCGCGCTGCGCTCGAGGCATTGGCGGAAACCAACTCCGATAGATTGGAGTAGCCGCTGTTGCGCTGCAACTCGGTGGGCACCGCGATCCCGGATTGCGTGTTGCCCTGTACATGCCGGAAACCTTGATAATCGCCAAAAAAGAAGATCTTGTTCTTTATGACGGGGCCGCCGATGGAACCTCCGAACATGTTCCAGCGCAACTCTCCCTTTTTAATCCCGTTGTTGTCTTCAAACCAGTCCGCGGCGTCGAGCACATCGTTGCGAAAAAATTCCCAGGCGGCGCCGTGAATCTGGTTGGTGCCGGACTTGACCGTGGCGTTGAGGACGGCGCCTGCGGCGCGGCCCAACTCGGCACTGAAGTCCGAAGTCTGGACCTTGAATTCCGCGATCGCGTCCGGCGGAGGAAGAACCACATAATTTGTACCGTTCAGGAAGTCCACGTTGTCGGAATTGTTGTCAATCCCATCCAGCAGGTAGTTGTTCTGCGAAGGACGCAGACCATTGGCGGCGAAGGCTCCGTTCGCGGCATTGCCGCGAGTGTCCGCCTGCGGGGTGTTCACACCGGCCGCCAATTGGGCCAGGAAAGTAAAGTTGCGTCCATTCAAAGGCAGGTCATTCACGCTTCGCTCGTTGACCACTTGCCCGACCGACGCATCCTCGGTCTGCAGCTCGGGCGGGGCGGTGGTGACCTCTACGGTTTCTGTCGCGGCTCCGGTCTTTAGCGCAATATTGACGCGCACATTCTGACTCACGGCCACCTTCACATTTTGCTGGGTGGTCACAGAGAAGCCTGCCGCAGTGGCGGAGACGGTGTAGTTCCCAATTCTCACGGGCGAGAAGGTGTACACGCCGGAGCTGTCGCTATTCGTCACCAGGGACAAACCCTGGTCCGTATTCAAGAGCGTCACGCGCGCGTTGGGAACCACTGCGCCCGTGGGATCCTGTACCAATCCAGTAACGGATCCTTCATCGACCTGCGCGAATGCACCAGGCACAAGAAGCAAGCAAAAGATCGTAAGGGTTATGCAGCCAAAGAATTTAAACCGGCGTGAGAAATTGCGATCATAGCCCATCCCAAAAACCTCCAAGTCTTTGAAACCACGGTCATTTTTGCCCTGTTGGGCGCTGACTCGATTGCGTACTCATCTTCGACAAACGTCCAGTAACCGTTTTCCGCAGGGGTCCAGTAACCGGTTACATGGTTGCCGAAAGAAAACTAGTCCAGGCAAATAACATTTGTCAACCAAAAGGTTGAGATCATTTCCATCAAAGGGTGGAAATCGTCCAGCCGAAGCCCAAGATGGTCCTGTAATGAGCTTTTTCCACTCTGCCCATCCATATCCGCTAACTTCAAGGTGGGGCTTTTAGCCCTGAGTTCTCACGCGGCGCCACTACGCCGGATAGGAAATCCGGGGTAGCGTAGGGGAGGAATCTGCAGTGTCACCGGATTGCCCGCGAATGCCGGCAAAAATCAACGAACCCGACCCGATTCTCTTTGAAATTCACCCGGTTCCGTACAATCAACGGATCACTTGCACACAATCCTGATTAATCGGCTAATTTGGACAGCTCTAGGATGTCGCGTCACAAAAACGAACAGCCACTCCTTACCCGGCGGTCACTTCTCAAGACCCTGGGGTTCGCGCCCCTGGTTCTCCGCCCGGCGCCTTTTTACGCATCCTCATGGTTTGGCCCACCATGGTCCTTAGGGTATGAGAAGCTCGCTTTCCCTTTCTCTGATGTTCGTCTGACGCCGCACTATCCGGTGGCCTCCCCTCTGGAAGGTGTCCTTCGTCTGGTCGCTCCCGGATCCGATGAATATGTAACTGAGAAATACGCATTTGAAATCAGTACGCTTCTTCAGCAATGGAGCGAGGTCCTTAAGACATCGGCGGGCGATTTTTCAGCCTTGGGGAAGTTGCTGAATCCTTCGATCGAAGGTCCCAGCCTGGTTGCCGAAAAGGAAATCAAGCTGCGCGGCGATAACGGGATCGATTGCAGCCGGCGACGGTTTAGCGCCGCCGTCGTTGCCGGGCGGGAACGGTTCCTGGAGCAAATGCGCGCATGGCTCGGGCCGGTGGCGCGCGTAGAAACCGCGGAATTCGAAATTACCGCGATCGAAAAAATTACCAGTACTCCCCTTTCGGTTCGCGCGGAGATCCGCTATGACCTGGTTGCCACCCGGAATAAGGGGCAGCGAGAGGAACGCGTTGGATCATGGCGCACCGAGTGGTTACACGATGAGTCCGGAGCGTGGAAAGCCCAGCGGTGGGAGGCGGGCGAAGAAACAGTGAGCGTTGCCCACGCCCCGGTATTTGTGGACGTGACGCCCCAGGCTTTGGGCCACACGGAGTCCTACACCAGCCAATTGCTTCGCGGGTCGGATTATTGGCGGACGGTGCTCGATGGTGCGTGCGGTATCGACGTTTACGGCAACAACGGAGTTGCCGCCGGAGACTATGACGGTGACGGGTTTGACGATCTCTACGTCTGCCAGCCATCCGGGCTGCCCAACCGGCTCTACCGCAACCGGGGCGACGGGACGATGGAAGACGTCACCGAAAAAGCCGGGGTGGGAGTACTCGACAACACTGCATGCGCTCTCTTTGCCGACTTTGAAAACAAGGGACGCCAGGATCTTCTTGTGGTTTGTGGCAGCGGTCCCCTCCTCTTTCTGAACCAGGGAGATGGGACCTTCTCGCTCAAGCACGATGCCTTCAAGTTTGAACATCCTCCGCAGGGTACGTTCACCCACGCGGCCATAGCCGACTACGATGGCGACGGGCGCCTCGACGTGTACTTCTGCTTGTACAGCTACTACCTGGGCCTCGACCAGTATCACTACCCGGTGCCCTATTTCGATGCCCGGAACGGACCTCCGAATTTTCTGCTCCACAACGAAGGCGATGGGACGTTTGTAGACAAAACCAAAGCCGCAGGCTTGGACGCGGAGAACGATCGCTACAGTTTCGCCTGCGCCTGGGGCCACTCCAACCCGGGCGGCTTGCCCGATCTGTATGTGGCCAACGATTTTGGCCGCGCCAATCTGTATCGCAGTAACGGAGACGGAACATTCACCGCAGTTTCCGGCCAGGCTCACGTGAACGATGTGGGAGCCGGGATGAGCGCATCGTGGTCTGATTTCGACAACGATGGAAAGCAGGATATCTACGCAGCCAATATGTGGTCCTCCGCGGGACAAAGGGTTTCCGGGCAAAAGCGCTTTCACGAGAAAGCGCCGGAAGAAATCCGCGCGCTCTACCGGCGGCACGCCCGAGGCAATGCGCTCTATCAAAACCTGGGCAATGGAAATTTTCAAAACATCAGCCGGCAAGCCGGAGTCGAGATGGGCCGTTGGGCCTGGTCTTCGGATTTCTGGGATTTCGATCACGACGGCTTCCCTGACCTTTACGTCGCCAATGGATACATCTCCGCGCCGGAACGGAACGACCTCGCAAGTTTTTTCTGGCGGCAGGTGGTAGGGAAATCGCCTGAGGATGCGACACCCTCGTTGGCTTACGAGCATGGATGGAACGCCATCAATGAATTGATCCGCTCAGACCGCTCCTGGAGCGGCTATGAACGAAATGTCATGTTCGCGAACAACCGCGATGGCACGTTCACCGAGGTTTCAGGCGCGGTGGGATTGGACTTTCCAGAGGACGGCCGCTCTTTTGTGCTTGCGGATATCGACCAGGACGGACGGTTAGAGGTCATTCTTAAAAACCGGAATGCCCCGCAACTGCGGATCTTGCACAACGTGATGAAGGAACTTGGTCAATCGATCGCGTTCCGCCTGCAAGGGAAAAAGAGCAACCGCGATGGCATCGGAACCTCCATCACCATCGCAGTGGGCAGCCTCCGCCAGACGAAGTATTTGCAGGCAGGATCGGGGTTTATTGCCCAGCACTCTAAAGAGATATTCTTTGGCGTGGGACAACCGGAAGGCGCAATTCGAGCCACTGTCCGCTGGCCAAGTGGACTTTCTCAGGAATTCGAAAATATCCCGGTCAACCATCGCATCGAAATTGTGGAGGGTTCCGCTGAATTTGTGGCCAAGCCCTTCGCCGCAGCACCTCCGGCCTATGCGCAAGCCGGGCCACCGCTGAAGTTAGAGCCTCTGCCCTCGCAGATAGACACCTGGCTGATTGAACCCTTGAAAGCACCCGCGTTTTCCCTGCCCGGCCTCGCCGGCAACATGCAAGAACTCGCAAGTTTGCAGGGTGCCTACGTGCTTCTCAATTTCTGGGCGTCTACGGCGCCGCTCTGCGCCGGCCAGTTAAGGCTTCTCCGTCAGAACCAACCGGCGATGGCCAAAAGCAAGCTTGAGATCTTAGCCGTAAACGTTGACGACGCAGGCGATGTAGGAAAGGCAAGGGCGTTTGCGGCGCTGGAGAAGTTCTCCTTTCCTGTCCTTTTTGCAACCCAGGATGTGGCGGGCGCTTATAACATCATCTACCGTTACCTGTTCGACCGCCGCCGCGACCTCCCCATTCCTACCTCCTTCCTGCTCGATAGAGAGGGCATGATCGTCAAGGTGTATCAAGGGCCCATCGAGCCTCAACGATTGTTGCAGGATGTCAAGGCTATCCCAACCACCGCGGCCGATCGCATACGAAAAGCGCTTCCCTTTAGCGGGGTGCGCTATCACGACGCGTTCCAGCGCAATGACTTCACTTACGGAGTGGCTTTGTTCCAGCACGGCTACCTCGACGCGGCGGCCGCCTCCTTCGAACAGGTCATCGCTCAGAAACCCGACGACGCCGAGGCCTATTACAACCTTGGCACCCTTCACCTGCGGCGAAATGATATGCAACAGGCGCGTCAATACATGGAACAAACGTTGAAGCTGCGCGCCAATTATCCTGAGGCATGGAACAATCTTGGGATGATCGCGGCCCAACAAGGCCAACCGGATGAAGCTGTAGAGGACTTCCAGCGGTCACTCAGCCAGAGACCGAACTACGCGATCGCCTTGCTCAACCTGGGAAATCTTTATCGCCGCCAGGGCGCGTTTGATAAGGCGCAGGCCCTGTTGAATCGCGCCCTCGAGATTCAACCCGATGATCCTGAGACGAACTATAGTCTCGGGATGTTTTACGCTCAGCAAGGCCAAACGCAATCGGCCGCCGACTATCTGCAAAAAGCAATCGATCTGCGTCCAGGTTATCCCGAGGCCCTGAACAATCTCGGCGTTCTCTTTGTTCGAGGCAGGAATTATGCAAGTGCGGAAGCCCAATTCAAGACCTGCATCCGATCCGCTCCAAACTTCGATCAGCCGTATCTCAATCTTGCCCGTCTCTACGTGATGCAGAAGGATAAAGAGAAGGCAAGAGAGGTGCTGCTGCAACTGCTGCAGGTGCAGCCTCAACATCAGGGGGCGCAACATGCCCTCGAAATGCTAAAATCGCTCCCTTGATGGGCACTCGGCGACGATATGTGTGGATGGTGAGTCGCGTATTCATGCAGCAGGCAACCAGAATCGCGATTGCATGGTCCACCGCGTCGAGCCTATGCCGGGCTGGAAGCCTCTTTCTGCTTCTTCTTTGCAGCCTGCCCCTCGCCGCCCAGCAGCGTCATCATGCCGCTACCGCCGGAGAAGCAGAATCTTCCCAACTCTCCCCAAATCTCCAGCAAGCTGAAGAGCTGCGCCGCCAGGGCTTATTCGATCAGGCGAAGAGTAAGGTGCAAGAGGAACTGCAGCGTAAGCCCGCCAGCGTGGAAGCCTACAACATGCTGGGCTTTATTTACATCGATGAAAAGGACTCGAGCAACGCTGTCGAAGCATTCCAGCATGCCTTGAAACTCGCTCCGGACTCAGCAAAGACGCGCAACAACCTGGGCAACGTCTATCTGTCTGAGCACAAGCCTGATTTGGCGGAGGATGAATTTCGAACCGTCTTGCGCACTGATCCCGGCAACCGCGATGCGAACTACAACCTCGGCCTTTTGCTGATGAGCAAGGGATCGCCCGGCGAAGCTATTGCCCACTTTGAACGCGTGCGCCCCGCGACGATCGCAACCCAGTTCAATTTGATTCACGCCTATCTGGTAAGCAACCGCACCGCGGAGGGCTTGCGGCTGGCAACCGAACTTTCGGCCAAGAACAAGGATAATATCCAGCTTCATTTCTCACTTGGAATCATGCTGGCCTCGGAAAAACAATACACAGCCGGCGCAGTTAGAACTGGAGAAGGCCGACGCTTTGCGGCCCGGGACCTTCGAGATTCTCTACAACCTGGGACAAGCCTACCTTCTCTCCGGCGCGTACTCCAAAGCCGAATTCGCACTGGACCGCGCACTCAAGTTGAAACCCGACTCGCCGGAAACGCTCCAACTGCTTGCGCAGGCCTATTCCAATGAGTCGCGCCCACTGGATGCACTCGATCTGCTGGTTCGCGCTCACAAAATTGCGCCCGCGAATACGGACGTTATCCTGCTGATGGCCCGGGTCAGCATGTCTCAGAATTATTACGAAGATGCGATACCCCTTCTGGAATCCGGCCTTGCCATCGCCCCACAACGCGCCGATCTTCTGGCCGCGCTGGGCGAGAGCTATTTCATGGCAGGCAAGGTGGACAAGGCCATTGAAGAATTCCAGAAACTGATCAAACTCGATCCATCAACCCGCTCGTACGTGTACCTTGGCATTTCTTTCCGGCATCTCGGGCGATTCGACGAGGCAAAACAATATTTTCAGGACGGCCTCAAGCTCGATCCTCACAACAGCGCATGCCTATACAATCTCGGTCTTATCGCCGAGCGGCAGGGAGACAACGCACAAGCCGAAGCGATGTTTCAGCAGGCGCTCCATTCCAATCCCGGCTTTGCCGCAGCGCTGTTGGAGCTAGCCAACCTCCGCATCGCGACCAGGAAATATGCAGAAGCTGCCCCCCTGCTCAGGAAATACGTGGAGGTTAGCCACACCCCGGCGACCGGATATTACAAGCTGGCGATGGTGGAGCGAAGTCTGCACCAGACCGAGGCCGCCGATCGCGATCTAAAAGTATTTCAAACGCTCTCCAAAAACGCACCCACCGGTCCATATCCGTACGAGCATCTTTTCGATTACCTCGACAATCGCTCCAAGCTCGCTCCCCAGGCGCAGAATCAATTCGATATTGCCCAACTCCACGACGAGATCAACAAGCATCCCGATCAGCCGGAGGATCTGTACTTGCTCGCTGAGGCATACCTCAAATCCGGCAAGACGGCGGATGCGAAAGACACCATCGCTCAACTCGACAAGTTAAGCGCAGGCGACTTCCGCACACAGAATGGAGTGGGCGTGTTGCTCGCCCGTTACCACCTCTATGACGACGCCATCCAGCACTTCCGCGTCGCGCTGCAAGCCAACCCGGGCTCGGACGAAGTAATGTTCAACATCGCCGACGCTTACTTCCGAAAAGGCCAGTATGCCGAAGCACTCGATGCCGCCGGGCAGGTTTCAGAGCAGGGCCGCAAAGATGATCCCTACCTGGCTCTGCTGGGAGATATCTACGCGCACCTGGGGGACGCCGCCCGCGCGGAAGAGATTTACCGCGATGCCATCACCCGTAATCCGGACAACGATCAGGACTATCTCGCGCTCGCGCTGCTGCAGTTGCGGGAGCATAACATCGCCGGCGCAAAGCAGACACTGCTGCAAGGGCAGGCCCGCATTCCTGGCTCGGGAAAGATTCTCTGGGGCTTGGGTCTTGCTTCGGCCTTGGATGGAAACACCGCGGAAGCCGGCCGCCATTTCGAGCGGGTAGTGGATTTGCTTCCGGAATGGCCTGGCAGCTATTCGACCCTGGGTGTTTTCTATTTTGAAACCGGACAGATCGATAAAGCCAAAGAAGTCCTGAACCGTTTCAAGAACAGTAGCGAACATGGCGTCTTGGACATCAACCGGATTGAACAGGTCCTGGCGGCGGCGCCGGCAACCTCCCCGGCTGCTAATGAGCCCATGACCATGGCTAACCGGCAGCAGCTGCTGGGACTCGCGCTGGCGCTTGCGGACAGGACACTCTGAGACGTGGCGCAGACTTCCCTCATTCTGATTGCCATCGTTGCCGCAACCTGCGTGGCCCAAGCCCAACAGGCGGCAAAGACACTAGACACACCGATCACCGTGCACTACACGGATATTCGCAAGGCAGCCGGCATCACCTTCCTGCAGGACTCCACGCAAACTGACCAGAAGTACTATCTCGAAACCATGGGCACCGGCGTCGGATGGATCGATTACGACCAGGATGGCCTCATGGACCTCTACTTCGTTCAGTCTGCCGCCACCGACATTTACAAACCTCCCACGCCCTTGCGCTCGGCGCTTTATCACAACAACGGAGACGGGACGTTTACCGACGTCACCGAAAAAGCCGGAGTGGGTGGCGCAGGACATTATGGGCAGGGCGTGGCTGTGGCCGACTTTGACAATGACGGCTGGCCCGATCTCTACGTGACCGGTTATGGCAGTGCCATCCTTTACCGCAACAATCACAACGGCACCTTCACCGACGTCACCGCCAAGGCCGGACTTGCCGATGAGGGTGAATGGTCAACTAGTGCGGGATGGTTTGACTACGACAAAGACGGATGGCTCGACCTGGTCGTCACCAATTACATTGAGTGGACTCCGAAGAACAATCTGTGGTGCGGAGAACGCGCTCCTGGTTATCGCTCCTACTGCAATCCCGGCAACTACAAGGGACAGAAGACCAAGCTCTACCATAACAACCACGATGGCACTTTTACTGACGTAAGCGACAAGTCGGGGGTAGGCCTGCCCGAATCGAAAGGGATGGGAGTCGTGCTGGCTGACTTCGACAACGACGGCTGGCCGGATATTGCGATCGCCAATGACACCTGGCCGAATTTCCTGTTTTTGAATAATCACGACGGCACCTTCAAGGATGTCTCCCTGATATCCGGGCTGGCTGTCAGTGAAGATGGAAAATACGAAGCAGGAATGGGCATCGACGCTGCCGATGTAAACGGCGACGGCTTGCTCGACGTGTACATCACCCATCTTGATTTCGAACTAAACCGGCTGTACCTCAACAACGGCGACAAGACATTTACCGATGACACGTATAGCTCTGGAATCGGCGCCAAGGCGAGGCTGCTTAGCGGGGTGGCAGCCAAGTTCCTCGATTACGACAACGATGGCTGGATTGACATCCTGCAACTGAACGGCGCCATGCTGGACAACGTGAGCCTTTACCACAGCGAGGTCTCCTACAAAGAGCCCCTGCTGATGTTTCGCAACCTGGGCCAGGGCCATTTCGAAATGACGTCGGCTGCTCTCGGTCCTGACTTCCTTCGCCCGGTTGCCGGGCGCGGTCTCGCTACCGCGGACTTCGACAACGACGGCGACGTCGACATTGCCGTCAACAACCGCGGCGATTATCCGGAACTGCTGCGTAATGACGGTGGCAATGCCAATCACTGGCTGGAAGTCCAACTGATCGGGACAAAATCAAACCGCGACGGTACCGGCGCCGCGCTGAAACTCACTTCGGAAGGCTTTGCTCAGGTGAAACAGGCGGAGGGCGGTACGAGCTATATGTCGGCCAGCGATCCGCGGATTCATTTTGGCCTGGGCAAGCGCGCCAAAATCGAATCGCTCGTGATCACGTGGCCCAGCGGGCAGGTAGACAAACTGGCCAATGTGCCCATCGATCAGATCATTGCCGTCAAAGAAGGCGCGGGCATGGTCGCTCATCCGTTCCCCAGGGTGCCCAGCCGATGAAGCCCAGCCGTTGTCTTTATAATCGACGCAATCTATGATTTTTCCGCGACGGCGCTTCCTAGGCTCCTCTCTCTTCATGCTCGGCGGCACCCTGACAGATGCTCTTACGACTCCTCTTTGGAAGTGGAGAAACCCCGCACTGGTCCAAGCCGCGGTATCGAGTCCCACAACTTCGCCCGTCCAATATGTCGATGTCGCGCAGCAAGCTGGGCTCACCATCCCGAACGTATGGGGAGGCATCGATCACAAACGGTCCATCATTGAGGCCAAGGGCAGCGGACTGGCGTTTTTTGACTATGACAACGACGGCTGGCTGGACATCTACCTTACCAATGGAGACCGGCTCGATTCCCATTGGCCGCCTGGCACGGCGCCGATTTCTCATCTGTACAAGAACAACCGCGATGGCACCTTTACCGATGTCACGGAAAAGTCGGGCCTCGGCCGCACCGGTTGGCAGACGGGAGTCTGCGTAGGCGATTACGACAATGACGGGTGGGATGACCTGTTTTGTTGTTTCTGGGGCCATAACATCCTTTTTCACAACAACGGAGACGGCACCTTTACCGACGTCACCCAAAAGGCCGGTCTAAGCCAGGCCCAAGTTCGCTGGGGCGCCGGTTGCACGTTTCTCGATTACGACCGCGATAGCCACCTCGATCTTTTCGTTTGCAACTACCTCAAGCTGGATCCGGCAACGATTCCTCCGCCTGACAAGACCACCTATTGCCAATGGAAGGGTGTTCCCATCATGTGCGGCCCGCGCGGCCTTCCCGCTGACACCAACCTTCTTTACCACAACAATGGAGATGGCACCTTTACCGATGTTTCCGAGAAATCGGGGATTTTGAAACCGGGTCCACGATATTCCATCACCGCCGTCTCTTACGATTTCGATAACGACGGCTGGCCCGACATTTACATCGCCGTAGATTCCGCACCCAGCATCCTGTTCAAGAACAACCACGATGGCACATTCACCGATATCGCCGTCATGGCCGGCTGTGCCTACAGCGACAATGGTCACGAGCAGGCAGGCATGGGTGTAGGCGTAGCCGACTATGACTGTGACGGATGGTTGGACATCTTCAAGACCAATTTCGCCGATGACACCTGCAATCTTTACCACAACAACGGCGATGGGACTTTTACCGACGTCACGTTTGAGTCCGGCGTGGGGGTCAACAACCGTTATGTCGCCTGGGGCTGTGCATTTGTCGACTACGACAACGACGGCTGGGCAGACATTATCCAGGTCAACGGGCACGTGTACCCGGAAATCGATAAATACAATTTTGACCAGACTTTTAAGAATCCGCGTCTGGTCTACAGGAATCTTGGCAACGGCCGCTTCAAAGATGTGTCTGCCGAGATGGGGCCTGGCATCAGCGAGCATTTTTCCAGCCGCGGCGCCGCCTTTGGAGACTACAACAACGACGGCGACATGGATGTACTAATTTTGAATCTGAACGATTTGCCATCGTTGCTGCGCAATGAGGGCGGCAATAAACAGAACTGGATCAAGATCAAGCTGCTGGGAACCAAGTGCAATCGCACCGCGATTGGAGCGCGGGTGCGGGTCATCACGGGAAAGCATGTCCAGATGGATGAGGTCCACAGCGGCACCAGCGTCATGTCGCAATCGGATCTGCGCCTTCACTTCGGGTTGGGCAAGGTCGAGACGGTGGATTCCATCGAAGTGAAATGGCCGACGACGCAAAAGATCGAAAAATTTACGCAACTCAAAGCGAACCAGATCATCACCATCCGTGAGGGCAGTGGCATTATTTCGGGATCAAAGGCACGTTAGGCCGGCCCAAAGCAACCTATGCGGCTTTCTGACCTGCAGTTTTACTTCGTCCATTTGTCATCCCGTCAATCCCAATTTGCTTCTCGAATCTGTCCATCCACCTCAACTCATGCCAAAGGCGTGCCACCGCCCTCAACTTTGTCATCCCGCCTGCCCCGGCCTGCCGTGGGACTGGAGCGACCTATCCCGGCGTGCCGTGGAAGCGGAAGGGAGGGACCTGCAGTTTTACTCTGTCCATCCGATCTAACGGCTCTCAATGAAGGTCACCACCCTCCCCCTTGTCATCCCGTCGATAAACCGAAAGGTGTTGTCAAGGGCGTAGAACTGCGTAGAGTTGCGATGAGCAACTCGTTGGCCATGAGTTTGGAGACCTGGCGCCACGCGAGCCCTCTGAGGGAATCATTTTCAGTGGAAAAGGATCTTCCACCAGCCATCGATACGGACGAACGGAGCGTCCATGATTAACTTTTCGAACATCGCGCCTAGTGCGAGATGCGGGGGTGCCCATTCAACTGAACGGCTTTCGCTTTCGCCGCCACGGGATGACGCGGGCTGCCCCCGTTGAGAAGAACCTCCGGATAGGGCTTATTGGACTTCAGCATCCAGTAAAGCCGTACGGCTAATTTGCGTGCTGCTGCGACCTTGGCGATGCCCTTTAGCTTGTGGTGGCAGCGGTGTTGATACTCTTTGCGAAATCCCGGATCGTGGCGTACGGCAGACTGCGCCGCCTCCACCAGCAGGGTGCGCAGCAAGACATTGCCTTGTTTGGAAATGCTTCCCAATCTTCGTTTGTTGCCCGAGCTGTGTTCTGAGGGGATCAGCCCGAGATAGCTGCTCACCTGTTTGCTGCGCTCAAATCGAGATACCTCGCCGATGGTGACGGCAAAGGCGAGTGCAGTGACGGGCCCAACCCCTGGCTGGCTCATCAGCAGCACAGCCTGGGGATTGGCCTTAGCGGCTTGAGCGACGGCCTTGTCCAGCTGCTCGATCTGAGGCTCGACGACCGCCAGCAGTTGCAGCAAGTCCTTGCGCCGCTGCTGTGTCCACCCCTGCAGTGGAAGGCTTTGCAACAGAACCCGACCCTTCTCATTCCATAGCTGGCGTTTTTTCTGTACGCCCTGATTCAAGGCCAGATGTTGAAGCTCTGTCTTCAACCGGGTGCGCACACCGACCAGTTTATGGCGATGGGTGAGCAGCTGGCGGATATCGCGCTGCTGCGCATCTGGCAGCCACAGGCGGGGAAAGCGCTGCTCCACCAGCAAGGTCAGAATATGGCCCGCGTCTCGCTTATCCGTCTTCTGCTTGCGAACGTAACTGGCACGAATCTTGGCCGCATCCCCAACCCACAGGGTGTGGCCGCACTTGTCCACCAACAGCTCAAACCAGCGGGCATTCCCCGTCGCTTCCATGCCAATCAGCGCCGGCCCTTGGAGCTCTCGGTAAAACTTCTCCGCCTCCCCGCTGGCATGCATCAGCTTCTTCTCCTCCACCTCCTCTGTCTCTGTATCCAAAATCGCAATTTGCTGGTAGCTCGGGTGAAAATCACAGCCTACAATCTTCATAAGGCTCCTTTGCTCCCGCGCCCGACCAGGTCTCCAACCAAAGTCTATCGCCGGGGCCACTGGGGCCTTTCGGTTTATCCCATCAACTGCCCCGGCGTGCCGTGGGACTGGAGCGACCTGTCCCGGCGTGCCGTGGAAGCGGAAGGGAGGGACCTGAAGTTTTACCCTGTCCATCCGATCTAACGGCTCTCAATGGAGGTCACCACCCTCCCCCTTGTCATCCCGTCGATAAACCGAAAGGTGTTGTCAAGGGCGTAGAACTGCGTAGAGTTGCGATGAGCAACTCGTTGGCCATGAGTTTGGAGACCTGGCGCCACGCGAGCCCTCTGAGGGAATCATTTTCAGTGGAAAAGGATCTTCCACCAGCCATCGATACGGACGAACGGAGCGTCCATGATTAACTTTTCGAACATCGCGCCTAGTGCGAGATGCGGGGGTGCCCATTCAACTGAACGGCTTTCGCTTTCGCCGCCACGGGATGACGCGGGCTGCCCCCGTTGAGAAGAACCTCCGGATAGGGCTTATTGGACTTCAGCATCCAGTAAAGCCGTACGGCTAATTTGCGTGCTGCTGCGACCTTGGCGATGCCCTTTAGCTTGTGGTGGCAGCGGTGTTGATACTCTTTGCGAAATCCCGGATCGTGGCGTACGGCAGACTGCGCCGCCTCCACCAGCAGGGTGCGCAGCAAGACATTGCCTTGTTTGGAAATGCTTCCCAATCTTCGTTTGTTGCCCGAGCTGTGTTCTGAGGGGATCAGCCCGAGATAGCTGCTCACCTGTTTGCTGCGCTCAAATCGAGATACCTCGCCGATGGTGACGGCAAAGGCGAGTGCAGTGACGGGCCCAACCCCTGGCTGGCTCATCAGCAGCACAGCCTGGGGATTGGCCTTAGCGGCTTGAGCGACGGCCTTGTCCAGCTGCTCGATCTGAGGCTCGACGACCGCCAGCAGTTGCAGCAAGTCCTTGCGCCGCTGCTGTGTCCACCCCTGCAGTGGAAGGCTTTGCAACAGAACCCGACCCTTCTCATTCCATAGCTGACGTTTTTTCTGTACGCCCTGATTCAAGGCCAGATGTTGAAGCTCTGTCTTCAACCGGGTGCGCACACCGACCAGTTTATGGCGATGGGTGAGCAGCTGGCGGATATCGCGTTGCTGCGCATCTGGCAGCCACAGGCGGGGAAAGCGCTGCTCCACCAGCAAGGTCAGAATATGGCCCGCGTCTCGCTTATCCGTCTTCTGCTTGCGAACGTAACTGGCACGAATCTTGGCCGCATCCCCAACCCACAGGGTGTGGCCGCACTTGTCCACCAACAGCTCAAACCAGCGGGCATTCCCCGTCGCTTCCATGCCAATCAGCGCCGGCCCTTGGAGCTCTCGGTAAAACTTCTCCGCCTCCCCGCTGGCATGCATCAGCTTCTTCTCCTCCACCTCCTCTGTCTCTGTATCCAAAATCGCAATTTGCTGGTAGCTCGGGTGAAAATCACAGCCTACAATCTTCATAAGGCTCCTTTGCTCCCGCGCCCGACCAGGTCTCCAACCAAAGTCTATCGCCGGGGCCACTGGGGCCTTTCGGTTTATCCCATCAACTGGAGCGCAGCGTAAGGGAGGGACCTGCAGTTTTACTCGGACAGCACGCTACCCCCCCGAAACCACTAGTTCCCCTACCCTACATCCACATTTTTTTCTCTAACTGCCCTGGACGGGAACACTAACCTGTAATACCGTCCAAACTAAGAGTCGCACTAACGCAAGATTCAACCAATGACCGGCAGCAGGCCGAAAGGAGATGTGCGCTTAAAAATGAAACTTCTCCAGAAAGACGGAACGATCTCCGCATCAGGACCTTGCGCCGCGAAGAACTCCCCTAAGTAAATTAGGAGGGCGGGAAAAATAAAATTTGGCCCCCTTCGTGAAACAAAGGACTTAGCCGCCGTCAGGACGCAAACATCGCATTCCTGAAACCCAACCTCAACCCAGGGCCGCCGCCCCTGGCACGCCCCAAGGGGCGGACAGACAGATCTTTCTCATCCACTGCCTCCCAACACCTCCTGCCTTGGCGGCTGGTCAGCCGTTTGAACCGGCTCTCTCTCCGCTCCGCCAGGACAAACCTTGGGACGTAATCATGGCGCCAGCTAACCACCCCGGAGAATGCGGCAACTCCATGGCTGGTTATGGCTTGAGACGCAAGTTCTTGGGAATTTCCCGGGACGTAGTCCGAGGAGTCTAGTTCTCCGCTCGAATGGCCGCGGTGGATTGACGAATCACCAGCTCCGCGCGAACGATGTGGGTAACGCCCTGCGTCTCTCCGCGTTGGCTTGCGGCATAGAGCGACGTGAACGCAAACTCGGCAATCTCCACCCGCGAGACGCGGATCGTGGTCAGGGGCGGCGGCATGAAGCTGCTGAGCGCGATGTCGTCGAAACCCACCACCGAAATGTCCTCCGGAACTCTTAGCCCTGCCGCATACACGGCGCCCATAATTCCGATGGCAGTGAGATCATTGGAAGCCAGGACGGCAGTCGGCCGCACCCGCAGTTTCAAAAGCTCCAACATCGCCGCGTAGCCTCCATCGAAACGATGGTTGCCAGGACGAATGTAGTCGTCGCTGCACTCAAGATTCTTCCGCTGCAGCGAGGCGAGAAAAGCCTCATGCCGCGTTCTGGCAGAGGCGAGATTATCCGGTCCGCTGACGAAAGCAATCCTGCGATGCCCCAACGACGTTAAGTGGTCGATCGCCTGGTCCACACCGCTGTCGTAGTCGAGCGAAATATTGCTGATCCCGTCTGCGACCGCTCCCGTGTCCAGAAAAACGATGGGGATGCCCCGGCCGTTCAGCATCTGGATCAGCGCCGGGTCCATCTCGGATGTCATGATGGCAACCCCATCCACCTTGCGCTCCAGCATCCGGCGCACGCAAACCTCCATGCGCTCCGCCTGGTAGTCGGTATTGGCAATCAGCACTTCGTGGCCGTGCTCTACCGCCATGCGCTCAAAGCACTTCACCAGCTCGGGGAAAAAAGGGTTCTCAATATCGGAGATAATCAGGCCGTAAATATAGCTCTTGCCGGTGCCCAAAGTGCGTGCATGGGTGTTGGGGTAATAGCCGCTTCGTTGGATCGCCGCCCGGACACGCTTTTCTGTGCGCGCGTCTACAGGCGCCGTGCCGTTCACCACGCGGGACACCGTGGCTGTGGAAACTCCGGCCCTCTTTGCGACTTCCCTGATGTTCATGCGCTGCGCTTCACGTGGGTGAACGAACGGGTCGGCCCAACCCGCCTGCTGCCGTTGACATGAAAGCTGCCGCTTAAACTCGCGATCTACTTTTCGTGTTTAGGATACACCGCGTGTTTCGGAGTACGCGATGGCCGGGATAACCGGAGACTACCACAAAGGACGTACCATTACTTCTTGAGCAGGGCATCGATTCCTGCTTGCGCAATCTGTTCGTCGATCTCAGACTTCGCACCGCTGGCTGCAATCCCTCCAAGAAGCTGGCCATCCACGCGAACGGGAAGGCCTCCCTGGTTGGGAAAAAAATTGGGAAACGCCATGTCTTCCACATGGCCGTTCTTCACCGCCTCGGCTCCTTCTCTCGAAGGGGCTCCATATGCGGCAGCATGCCGGGCCTTCTTCTGGGCAAACTGCAGGGTGTTAAGCGAGGCGCCGTCTTCCTTTTCCAGAAAGAGCAGGTTGCCACTTTCATCCACGATACAGATGGTCACCTGCACGTTCAGCTCCTGGGCTTTTGCTTCCGCGGCGGCAACCATCGTCTTGATGGCGGCCAGGTTCAGATATTTTCGCGAAGGCAGGTCGCTGGCAGACAGGGTCACCACGGAAAGCAGCATCATGGCCAATAGCTTGAACATTCGAAGTTCTCCTTTTGCTTAGTGAGCCGCCGGAGTTGCCGGCAGCCCCTGCAAAATTACCAGGAATTGCTTAACGTCGCGCCGCTGGCGTTCGACAGCAGCCGCCTGCTGCTTTTCGATCTCATCATGCAGCTGAAATTCCTCTTTAGCCTTTTCCGGCGATCCGATCCGATCATAGGCCACGCCCAGCCGATAATGCGCCTCGCCCAGCTGTGGATCTACTTCGATGGCCTGGCTGTAATAGCCAATCGCTTTCTCAAAATTATGCTGGGAAGACGACAGTATCCCAAGCTGCAGGTAAGCGTCGCCGCGTTTAGGATCGATGGCCACAGCTTTGTTTAGCAAGGATTCCACCTGCTGCAAGGATTCGCGGTTCACCGGCTCTTGTTGCCGCTTCCAGATGGCCATCGCGTAAAAATAGTTGGCGAGCGCGCTGCCGGGTTGCTGCTGAACCAATCGGGCCAGTCTCGGCTCAATGCACGGCAAAGGCTTAGGTGCGGCTATCTCTATCTTGCCCATGAAGATGTAAGGCTCAGTTTCGTCCGGTTTCAGGTCGGAAGCCTGGCAGAGACTATCGGCCGCCTGGTCGTAGAGGGCGCCGGCAAAAAGGGCTGCGCCCAGCGCTGCCAACATGCGGGCCGACGCGGGATACGCTTTGCTTCCATTCTTGAAAACTTCCGCCGCTTGCCACACTGCCCGGTGAAGCAATAGCTCCGAGCCCCAGGTGAAATAGTTCTGCTCGCTAGGATCAAGACGAACAGCCTGCTCATCTTCGTGGACAGCCGCCAAAGGATCGCCCATTTTCTCGTCCAGCTCGCCCAATAGGCGATGTAAGCCTGCATCGTCCTGGTGCGCCAGCAATTTCTCGACGTGGCCACGTGCCTGTGAGAAATCGCCGTTTTCTTCGTCGGCCCGGGCCAGATCGTATTCGTTGCCGCGGTCCGCCGCATCGATCTGGTAGGCGGCCTGCAACAGCGGAACCGACTCCTGGTAATGCCCGGCCTGGAGATAGAATTCGCCCAGCTTGTGGTTGGCCTCAAAACTCCCGGGAGCTGCGGCAAGAGCTGCACGCAGATTGCTCTCCGATTCATTCGCCCCAACACCGCTGGATCCCGAGCCTTGGGGTTTGAGGGTGAGCGTTTCCCGGGCCAGGGCTTCACTGGTCCGCAGTGTCGCATCCGACCCATGGCCGCCCACCGCGGTCCAATCGGTCACCCCAGCGACAGTGAAATTCGGCTTGTCGGCAAATTCCATGGCCGGGGTCGAAGATGGCGCTACGCCGGCGGACGTTGCACCGAGGACCAGCTCCACCCGTGTCTGCTCCCCGTCTGGGGAGGCAGCGACCATTGTAGAGCCACTGCGCAGACCGGACTTCTCCGCGCTGAGGGTATAACTTCCAACCGCGAGTGCAGAAAACGCGAAGCCACCACTTGCGCTCGTGTTCTCCACCACGCTTGGGACACCCTTGCGTTCCAGCCTTACCGAAGCGTCAGCCACCGGCTTGCCGGCTGAGTCGAGGACAGAACCCTTGATTGCGCATTCCTTGGCAGCGCGCTCCGCCGGTTGCGAGGAGCCTTGCTGCGCAACTGCCGCCGCCATCGACACACTCCCCAGCAGCGCGACGGCGGTGAGAACGCGTTTAGACAAACGCGGCAATCCGGAAGAACCATTCACGAGACCACCCAACTTTTTGCTATCCCGGGAATTTTACTAGTTGCCTCTTGGGATTCGGCGCAGCCGGCTAGGCATGCTTTCAGGCCGGTGCGGCCGGCAGGCCGGCGTTCGCCCTGGTCTGGCAGCACAAGTTGCTTATTTGCATCGCGTTACTGTTGTGGAAACCAGCTCTCCGCAGACTCCGCGGCTTCAACGCTTACCAGAGACACGGTCTATCCGCCAATCGACGGTGCAAGGACCCATTCCGATTCAGTTACACTTACCGCAAGCGCCCAGACCCCCTGCGGACCGGTAGCGTTCGGGGTCAGCGCGTGCCCGCGCTTAAGTTGAGAACGCTTGCTTACCAGCGCACCGTTTCCCTGCTTGCCGACATCTATAGACTTTCAGAGGCAGTCGCGTTATGCCGTTAGCGTACGATTTTTTCCTGCATTACGCCTACATCATTCTTTTTCTTTGGGTGATGGGGGAGCAGCTGGGCGTGCCCGTGCCGAGCATACCCCTGCTGTTGGCTGCAGGTACATTAACGGCGACTCACAAGCTATCGTTTCCGCTGGTTCTGTTTGCCGTGGTTGCGGGTTGCTTTGTCAGCGATACCCTCTGGTACATGTTGGGCAAGCGCTTTGGCGGCACCATGGTGAAACTGGTGTGCCGCCTCTCTTTTGAGAGATCGACCTGCGTTCGTAAAACCGAAGACTATTTCACCAAGTACGGCGAGCAAGCATTGCTGGTGGCCAAGTTTGTCCCCGGGCTGGGCACGGTGGCAGCGCCAATCGCCGGCCAGACGGGGATGAAGTATCGCGTATTTCTGGCTTACGACTTGGCGGGCGCCCTCTTCTGGGCCGCGACCATCACCATGGTCGGGCGCTTCTTTGGCGACGTTCTGCGCGTCCATCCTGGCGCGCTTTCCTGGATGGAGCATTTCGCAGGCGCCTTGTTCCTGCTCGCCATCATCGGCTTGCTGGGCTACCGGGTGTGGAAGCAGCAGGCGTTTTTGCAGCAGGTTCGCACCTCCCGCCTGGATCCGGTGGAGCTAAAGCGGATGTTGGACGGCGGCCAGAGCCCCTATATCGTTGACCTGCGTCACCCCCTCGACTACCTGCCCGACCCCCGCGTGCTACCGGGCGCAGTCCGGCTCTCACCCGAGACGCTGATGCAGCGTAGCGGTGAGATCCCCCGCGACCGCGACGTAATCCTCTATTGCACCTGCCCCAGCGAAGCCACCGCCGCCAAGATGGCGATGAAGCTCCGGCAGAACGGAATCTATCGCGTCCGGCCACTGCTCGGGGGCTTCGATCAGTGGAAAAAACTTGGCTATCCCTTGCAGCAGTACGAGGATCAGCCGGCAAGCATCGCCTGATTTCCCGGTCCAAAACATTCCGGTTTCCAATCCTCCGGCGCCTCCTTCCCTCGGTCGATGTAACGAAGTCGATACGCCCGTGAAGAGAACTCCTGCCAAGGTGGGCAATTTACGCAAAGGATCGATGACAATTCGGCCAGGATGCGCGTTGCCCCAGAACCGCGGATGGAATCCCTGAAACGGGATACGGAGGCAAAAAAGCCGCCGCCAACCCAGCTCGGATCGGGCCGAACACCCAGGAAATGAGATCACCACTTCCGGGGATTGGCCCCAGGGAAACGCTCGTGGTAGCTTGCCTTTGCTTCGAGGTATCGCCCAGGAGCCCAAACCTGCGACGCGAACCGGACAAGATCGGGAGATGTTTGTATGGCGTTTACAGAGACTTACCACTGCGATGTTTGCGGTAATCCCAGGGGCGAGGCTGAGGACTGGTGGCTGGCGTTGACCGAGCCGGCAGCCCTGATCCCTAAGGCTCCTGAGCAGCCAATGCTGAAACTGACGCCATGGAATGTCATGCTCTCCCACACCGCCAAGGTTCGTCACCTCTGTGGCGCCCGTTGCGCCCAGACACTCATGGACCGCTGGATGCGCGGCGAGTAGACGCCCTGGAGCCCAGGACAAGCATCCTGGGAGATTCTCAGCCGTCCCTGCGGAGTCTGTGTCATAGCAGAACTCAAGAGAAGCGAGGATCTTCCCCCTTCGTCAAGGCCCGGCGGGCCGAAACCAAACGTGAGCCCAGCCCGAGGGCTAGGTATCCATGTTGATGATGGCGAGCGCCGTAGGCGCGGCACTCCTACAAACTCACCTGTCTGCCTGGGGCTGGCGTCCTCGGCAATCTTCAGCCAGACTTGTCCAAATCAGCTTTTTTTCGATCGGCCGATTTGTCCCGCACAACTATCAGGGTGTATCCGAACCAGTCCCGTAGGGACGGCTGAGACTAGCCCAGGACGTCAGTCCTGGGTAACTGGACATCTCCGACCAGTCCCGCAGAGCCTGCCCTGAGCCTGTCGAAGGGGACGGCTGAGAATATCCCAGGACGTAGTCCTGGGTGAACCCGGACCGCACGTGAATGCTGACATGCGACCAAAATCCAACCCCCATTCTCTTTGAAAGTAACCCGGGTCCATAGAATCAAGGGACTGCCTGCACACCAAGCCCGATTTATTCGCTAATTTGGACAGCTCTGGCTAAAAGTAGCCCAGGACAAGCGTCCTGGGAGATTCTCAGCCGTCCCGCGGAGTCGATCGGCCGATTTGTGCCGCACCTTTAAACAAATCAACCATCAGGGTGTATCGGAACTCTCAAACCCCGTTTCTTCTCCCGGATAGTATGGTGATGAGGCGCCCGCAGGATTCGGGGCGTGGAGATCGCATTGGCATACGACGACCTCAGGGGTTGGATCAAGGCACTCGATAAAGCAGGCGAATTAAAGCACATCCACGTGCCCGTGGACCCCATTTTGGAGATGGCCGAGATTGCCGACCGGGTGTCCAAGTCGGGCGGACCGGCACTCCTGTTTGAGAACGTAAAAGGATATCCGGGCAGCCGCGTGCTGATGAACCAGTTCGGCAGCGAACGGCGCATGAAGCTGGCGCTGAACGTGGATAACCTGGACGACGTGGCGGAACGCATCGAAGGACTGCTCCAGCTCAAATCTCCCGAAGGCCTTTTGGAGAAGCTGAAGATGCTTCCCATGCTTGCAGAAGTGGGGCGATTTTTTCCCCGCACCATAGCGGCCAAAGACGCGCCCTGCAAGCAGGTTATCCGGCGAGAAAATTTCAGCGTCCTGGACTTTCCCGTCCTTCAATGCTGGCCACTGGATGGCGGCCGCTTCATTACCCTCCCCTGCGTAATGACCCGCGACCCCAAAAGCGGCAAGCGCAACGTGGGCATGTATCGCATGCAGGTCTACGACGGACAAACCACAGGCATGCACTGGCAGCGGCAGAAGGTGGCCGCCGAGCACCTGCGCGAGCGGCTGCGGGCGACGGCTGTCGCCGATGCTTCAGGCGATGCCGGCGCAGCGCGCGTGCGGGTGATGGCAGAAACGGCGGGAGGCACCACGGCCACATCGTCCACTCTCAGTCTGGCCAATATCAAGGACCGGCGGCTCGAAGTTGCGGTGGCTATCGGCACCGATCCGGCAACCACCTTCTCCGCCATTGTGCCCGCGCCTCCCGAGGTGGAAGAGTTTGTCATCGCCGGATTTCTACGCCAGCAGGCAGTTGAGCTGGTCAATTGCGAAACCGTCGATCTCCAGGTACCGGCAAGTGCGGAGATCGTTCTCGAAGGCTACGTGGAACTCGACGAACTCCGCATGGAAGGCCCGTTTGGCGATCACACCGGCTTCTACACCATGGAGGAGGAGTACCCGGTCTTTCACATCACCTGCATTACCCATCGCAAGGATCCGGTCTATGCCGCGACGATTGTCGGCAAGCCGCCGATGGAAGACGCGTGGATGGGCAAAGCGGTGGAACGCATCTTTCTGCCGCTGATGAAGCTGACCATTCCGGAGATTGTGGATGTGAACCTGCCGGTGGAAGGCGTCTTTCACAACTTGATGATCGTCGCCATACGCAAGAGCTATGCCGGCCAGGCACGCAAAGTGATGCACGGCATCTGGTCGCTGGGCCAGGCGATGTTTACCAAATGCGTAATCGTGGTCGACGAGGACTGCGATGTTCAGGACCTGGCCGAGGTGACGCTGCGCGTAACCAACAATATCGATCCTGAGCGCGACATCCAGTTCACGCTGGGCCCGGTCGACTCGCTGGACCATGCCTCGCGTTTGCCTAACTACGGCAGCAAGATGGGCATTGACGCCACCCGCAAATGGAAAGCGGAAGGCTTTACCCGGCCGTGGCCGCCAATGATCGCCATGGATCGAGCCACCAAGGCGCGCGTCGATGAGATCTGGAAGAAGCTCGGACTGGATTAGAAGCGCTACCAGATGAGAGAAGAGATCGGGCGGTTGTGGCGGGTACTGGGCCGGAGGGAGAAGACTGCGTGGCCGCGCATGGAGCAGGGCCAGTACCGCAGCTTTCGCGCGGTGCATCCCTTCGATGAGCGCTTCGGCGTGGAGACTAGCGGGCTGATCTACGAGCTGCCCTCCGGCCATCAGCATGATCTCTACAACAACGGTTACTTTGCCGTAGCGCCTTCGGTGTTTCACGCGATCATGCGCACGATGCTGGAACGGCTGCATTTGGATTTTCAACGCTTCAGCTTCATTGATCTGGGATCGGGCAAAGGCCGCGCGCTGCTGCTGGCTTCCGATTATCCATTTCGCGAGATCATTGGCGTCGAGCTCTCGCCTAAGCTGGATCGCATAGCCAGGGATAATATCGCGCGTTACGCGTTGGCGAAGCGTGATCTCTCTCCTCGACCACCAGCGATCTCCATGACGGGCGATGCGACAGAGTTCTCCTGGCCTCCCGAACCGTTGATCGTCTACATCTGGAACGCATTCACCCGGCCGGTCATGCAGCGGGTCTTCCAGAACTTGCAAGCCTCGCTCAAAGAGCAGCCGCGCGAGTTGTACCTGGTGTATATCCACCCCGAATTGGAGTCGATGCTCGCTGAGCTTCCCTGGCTCATCAGGCTGTGGCGGGAGGAGTTCGCGATGAGCGAAGAGGACTTTGAGGCGTGGGCCTTTCCCAACCGGGCAGAAGTGTGCGCTCTCTACCAGGCGGTGGTACGGGTCGACATTGGCTAGATGCGCACCCTTGGAAGTTGCCAGAGCGAAAGGCGCACCGCAGCTCCGTCGGCTTCGGGATGACGTCCTGCAACCTGTGTAGCCCCGAACTGCCCAAAAGGGGCAGCGCGATGCGGCGTCTACAACAAAGGTGAAAATCTCCGAGCAAACAACCACACCAAAGTTTAAAAATCAAGGTGACTATTTCGCGCTGGTGCAGCGGTTGGGGGATCAGCAGCCTGTGCCCTCGATGCTACGATTGCCTTGCATCGTGGGTACAGGCAGACCGAATCGGCGCAGCTCTCTCGAAGAAAGCTGGACAGAACCGATATCAGAACTGCCACTGTACTTTAGACATTCTCTCGACATGGGTTCCCTTCCCCCCGGAGGGCTGGTCGAGAAATTCAGGAATTAATTGCCCTACCGTCCACTTCTGTACGGGTCAAAAACAGGAGAATGCCCGGTCCCCCCCGCCCGCGCGATTTCGTGAACTACGGACATTTACGTCTAAGCGCGTTTCATTTCGGGAGAAGGATCGGATGCTGCAAATTAAGTACGCCCAACGATGGTTACGTAAGACAGGTTGCTGCCTGCTGATGGCGTCGGCCACTTGCGCCGTGACCCGGGCACAGGATGTGGGCGGGTATTACTCCAACCACAAGGCTTTTAGCGGATTTGTCGAGTACTCCAACGATTCCAGTCACATGCTGCTGGGATATGCCGACGGGCGCAAAATCAGCGCCATCGGCGTTGGCTTCGAAAAACGCAGTTTTCTAAGCAATAACCTGTCAGGGGCGTGGGTCGCCGAGATTCGTCCGCTCATGTCTGTAACCGATCCCACGATGACAGGCTTCAGGCTGGCGTTTCCGCAACAGCCTTCCTATTCGGGAGTCGTCAGTTTCGCTTCGCCCGTTCCGGTCGACAAGCCGGTGACCAGTACACCGCTGAACGTGCTTCTCATCACACAGAATCAGATCTACGCCGGCACCGCAACCTACATAGGTGGAACGCGATCGACCTATGTAAGCGCCTTTAGCCCGCTGGGCTATAAGATCAGTCTCTTCCCGCGAAAGCGCATCCACCCCTTCGTGACTGGCCTGGGAGGCTTCGCGGTGTCTCCCCGAGACATACCGGTGTTCAATAGCTCATCCTTTAACTACACCTTCGAGTTTGGGGGCGGAGTCGAGTGGTTCCAGACGCATACGCGGTCCTGCCGCTTCGAGTATCGCTACCATCATCTGGCCAACGCCGGCAATGTCGCGGAAAATCCGGGCATCGATTCAGGGGTGTTCAAGGTCACCTACTCCTTCGGACGGTAACCAGCAGCTTGGGTTACCGCTAAAGTAGCTCTTGACGGGGCATCGGATATAATAAACAGCAAGATGAGCAGAAGGCCGTTCAGCTTTCTGTATTCATATTTGATCAATGGGAGATTGAAATGAAAACAAAGGTCTGGACCCGCCCTGATTTCGAAGAAGTAAGCCTTGGCTGCGAGATCAACTGCTACGCACCCGCAGAATAACCCTTAATGGACTTCAAGCTGCTGGGGACCGCCGCAGGCGGCGGTTTTCCCCAGTGGAACTGTGCCTGCACTCTCTGCGATCTTTCCCGGAATTTCCCTGATGTCGTACGGCCCCGCTTGCAGCTGCAAGCTGCGTTCTCCACGGACGCTGAAAAATGGTTCCTGATCAATGCTTCGCCGGATCTCAGGTTCCAGATCGAGTCAAATCCGGAACTCCAGCCCAAAGCTCTGCACGGCAAGCGTAATACCCCTATTCAAGGAATCATCCTCACCAGTGCCGATCTGGATCAGGTGCTGGGTTTGCTTCTGCTGCGGGAGTTTCAACCGCTTACGATTTACTCCACCGGCGTCGTCCGCCGTACGCTCGAAGCGAACAGCTTTTTCCGCATGCTGGAACGGGTGCCCAACCAGCTAACCTGGGTGGAGATACATCCTGGAAAGGCCTTTACTTTGGGTGACCGAGTGACCTGTACTCCCATATCCCTTCCTGGATCTCTTCCGTATTATGCCCGGGCTTCAGGCGCCGATGAGCTTGACGCAAACGAGCCGGGTCAGGCATCGCTCGGTCTATTGTTGGAAGACAATGGCCGACGTTTGGCCTATACGCCCTCCCTTCCCGAAGTCACGGACGCCATCCGGAAGATCTATGATTCCTGCGATGTAGTTCTGGTCGATGGCACCTTTTGGAGCGATGCGGAACTCAGCCGCACCCATTCCGGAACGCCCTTGGCGCGGTCTATTGGTCATGTACCAATGAGTGGTGAGGATGGCACAATCGCCTTATTGGCCGGCACAAGCGCGCGGGAACGCATCTTTATCCACATCAATAACACGAACCCGGTACTTGATACCCGAGGTCCCGAGTACAAGTATGTAAGCGATGCGGGTTGGAAAATAGGACACGACGGATGGCAACTCAACTGACAGCAAGCGCCGGCGGCCTTCTTTCCCCGGAGGAACTGCGCGCCCGTCTCCAAGCGGTAGGGGAGAGCCGGTACCATCACCTCCATCCCTTTCACCTGCGGATGCACGCAGGCGAGCTGACCCGCGGCCAGTTGCAGGCGTGGGCGCTCAATCGCTACTACTATCAGAGCCGCATCCCAATCAAAGATTCCCTGCTGCTGGCGAAAAGCGATGATCCCGCTTTTCGCAGGGCGTGGAGAAAACGGATCATCGATCACGATGGGGACCAGACTGGTTATGGCGGGGTAGAGAAATGGATCCAGCTCGCTGAAGCCACCGGGCTCTCGCGTGACCAGGTGATTCCCTGCACCGGTGTCTTGCCGGGTGTGATCTTTGCCGTGGACGCCTATCTCGCGTTAGTGCGCGACAGTCCCTTGCTGATCGCCGTCGCCTCTTCGCTGACCGAGCTGTTCTCACGCAGCCTTATCTCTCTGCGCATGGATCAGCTTCGGCTGCACTACCCTTATCTCGTTCATGGCTTGAGCTATTTCGAAGGCCGCCTGACGCAGGCGCCGGAAGACGCGGCCTTCGCCCTCAACTATGTCTGCACCCACGCCGCCACTCGAGCTGAACAGGAGCAGGTAATCGGGGCACTGGAACGGAAATGCGCGATCCTGTGGGCGCAGCTCGACGCCATCGATTACGCTTACGTTATTCCCGGCAACATTCCACCTGGATGCTTCGTTCCTAACGCGGAGAAAGGCTGAGATGGACTTGAATGCCACCCCACGGCTTGCGCCTGGCTGCCGGTTGCATCCAACGGAAGCGGTCATGCTAATCCCGGAGGGAACCTTGAATCTGCAAGGCCCGGCGCGCGATATCCTCGCGCAGCTGGATGGAAAGCAGAGCGTCGCGTCCATCGTGGACGAGCTACTCAAGCAATACGAAGGCGTAGATCGCGACGATATCCAGCAGGACGTTCTCAGCCTGCTGGATCGGATGGAGCAGCGCGGAGTCGTGCGGGTCTAACGGGATGCCAGCTAACAGCCAGTCAACGACGCCTGCCAAGCCCTTCTCTCTGATCGCTGAGATTACGCATCGCTGCCCGTTGCATTGCCTCTACTGCTCGAATCCGCTGGAACTGCAACGGGCAGAAGAGGAGCTTTCGACAGGCGACTGGAAGCGCGTCTTTCAGCAGGCAGCTCAATTGGGCATTCTGCATTTGCATCTCACCGGGGGCGAACCTCTGGCCCGCAAAGACCTACCCGAGCTGATCAGAACGGCCCGCGATGCCGGGCTGTACGTGAACATGATCACCTCCGGTGTGGGACTCGGCGAGGAGCGCCTCGCCGGCCTGGTCGACGCGGGACTGGAACACCTGCAACTAAGCTTTCAAGACCTGGACGAGACCACCGCGAACCACATCGCCGGCACTCGAGCCCATGCGTTGAAGCTGGCTCTCGTTCCTATCCTCAAGAAGTTTCCCCTGGCATTCACGGTGAACTTGGTCGTCCACCGCATGAATCTCGACCGGCTGGAAGCATTTATCGCGCTTGCGGAGGACCTCTCTCCCGACCGGCTGGAAATTGCCCACGTCCAGTACTATGGCTGGGCGCTCAAGAACCGCTCCCTCCTGATGCCGACCCAGGAGCAGGTGGATCGATCGTTACCAATCATCGAGGCAGCCAAAGAACGATTGAAAGGCAGGATCCACCTTGAAGCCGTCTTCCCGGACTACTTTGGCAGCTTTCCCAAAGCTTGTGTTGGCGGTTGGGGACGGCAGATGATGCTCATCGATCCGCTTGGCCAGGCGATGCCGTGCCACGCAGCCGCGGTCATTCCCGATTTGCGCTTCGATAACGTGCGCGACCATGATCTCTCATGGATCTGGCAATCTTCCCCGGCCTTTAACCGCTTCCGAGGGGATAGCTGGATGTCGGACACCTGCCTCGCCTGTCCGCGCAAGGAGCGCGACTTCGGAGGCTGCCGCTGCCAGGCATTTCTGCTTACCGGGGATGCCCAGGCCATCGATCCGGTTTGTCAATACAGCCCGGATCACGAGCTGCTCAAACTTCTGCGCATGCCTTCCGAGAACCCGCTTCCCATGTGGAGAGGGTAACGGCGAATGGCCTCAGCCGTACGAGACGTGCGTCTGCTTATCCTGGCCGCTTCGGCGGGATCGGCGGATGCGTGGAGCTATTTCGGATTCGGTCATGCCTTTGTGGCCAACATGACCGGCAACACGGTACTGCTGGGTCTTGCCGTGTTTCAGCTCCATGGGGATTGGCTCCATCCGGTCATTTCTCTCGGCGGCTATGCCGTGGGCACAATGATCGGTTCGATTTTGACCGATAAGGTACAACCGGGCTCGGTATGGTCCAAGGCGATCTCCTGGACCCTGATGCTGGAAGCACTTCTGTTGCTGGCCGCGGAGGCTGGTTGGATAGGGATTCACCTCCACTTGAGCCACGCGCCCAACCTCGTGCTGCTGCTGGGCATCGTAGCGCTTGCGATCGGAATGCAAAGCAGCGCCATGGTGAAGTTGAAAATTCCCGGCATCGTCACCACCTACATCACCGGTACATGGACCACGATGCTGAGCGGCCTGGTCCGCTTGGCGAAAGATGAGAAGGAGCCACCTGGACAAGAGGTCGCGTTTGAGAAGCGGCTGGCAATGCAGGCCGCAGTGTTGTCGGCGTACTTTCTGGCGGCTGTGCTGACTGGATGGCTCTTCCGGCACCTGCCTCTCGCGGTCGGCGTACTACCGGGGGCAAGCGTACTTCTGGTTGCGCTTCATGGCCTGATCTACAATGACTGAGCCGTTCCTGAAAATCATCCTTAAGGACTTGAGCACCTGAGAACTTTGTGGCCAAACCTCGGCCTCTCCGCCCTGATCGTGCTTGCCTCGCTTCCGGCTTATGCGGTGAAATCCGCTCCAGGCTATTTGGAAAGCGCGGCATAAAGCAGGGAGAAAGCGATGACGAAAGAAGATAATCGAGGCAGTCCTATTGAGGGGGCTTGTCTTTGTGGCCTATGTCGAGGCCGAATTTGGGAGAGGTGTTTGTGCCGGTTACTTTGACCGGAATTTCTGCCCCGGCCCCATGTTTCTCAAAGAACGGATCGACTACTTTCAGGCCCCAGCTCTTCCAGCGCGAGGCCACCATCTGCGATAGCTTCGCTTTGGTCCGCACCTTGCCGGTGAAATCGAACTTCTTGCCATCCAGCGTGTAGACGCCCGCCAGCCGCACCGTCGCTCCCGGCATGGTATAGAGCAAGTCCTGTAGAGTCAGTTTTCCGTCGCCCATTTGGAATTTTCCCGTCATGTGCGAGTTCACATCTTCTGCTCCAGGCTTGGCGTCCTTCGGGTCTCCTTGTGCCCGCAGGCTTAGCATGTCGATCTTGTCCTGCAACTTTGGATTTGTAAAATGGATTCGCTTCAGCGAAAATTCTCCGTTTAACCCCAGCTTCTGGGTCACGCTTTCTTTGCCTGGACGGATGTGCAGCTTCGTCTTCATGCCCAGGATACCCGTCATCACCACCGGATCCGTCTTGACGGCCAATTGCAGGAAGTCCTGTATGCGACCGGCGGGGACATCGACGTCAAGGTCGATGATGTGCCCCTTTCCTTTCACGTTGACCACCTTGCCGCTGCAGGAAAACTCAGACTCCCCCAGCTTCGCCTCAACGGGTTGCAAATAGGTGTCTCCGCTCGTCCCGTCGACGATCGCTGCGAATTGGGTGTGCAGTGGAACGGGATGGTTTGCGGTATCCAGCGAAAAATTCGGAACATCCGCGGTTCCATGTACCTCGATCCGGTCGAGCCGCCCGGTGAAATCACCAACCGAATGCAGCATACCCCCGATTCCCTTGATGGTGTTCAAGTCCGCATGCTCAAAAGTGTACTTGCCGGTCACGGTTGATTCGCCCGGAGTCTCGTTATTCCAAGGCCCAAAGGTGCCAACCGCGTGAATGTCCCCCTTCGGCACAGCATTGGTCAAGCTGGCGTCGTAGGGCCATGGAGTATTTGGGCCCACGTCATGCAGCACGATGTGGCTGAGCTCGAAGATCTTGGGATCCTTATTCGGCTTGTCGGTGCCAATCACCAGCCGAGAGTCGTCGCATACGATCTCATCTACGACGATCTTGATCTTGCCTTTATGACGTTTTTTCCCCGCGTTCTGTTGCCGCATCGACTTGGGCGGGATGTTGATTACCAGGCCCTGCACGTGCACCGACCCTACGTGCGTCGGCTTCAGAAACAAACCGATCAGCCCGGCATGAAAGTCGAATTGGCGCACCGCGAACAGGGGACCCTTGGCCCCGGCGGCCACGACGTCATCAGGCGGGAAAATCCGTAACCCCTTCCCTGAGACGGACAAGCCCTTAATGACCGAAACCTGCAGGTCGTCCAACTCCACATGGCTGTTGAAGCGGGTGCTCAGGGTTTCAATCACCCGGCCCTTCAGGATCGGCTCCGCTCTCTTCAGCATCACTTCGCTTACCACCAAAAGCACCACGGCAGCGATGACCGCGATCCAGATCACCCATCGCCACGCTTTGTGCCTTCGCGGAGTCTGTGCGGCCCGGCCTTCCACAACGTCATTTCTTACAGTACTCAAAATGGAATCTCACTACAGTCGATGCGGTTTTACTCAATTTAGTTTCCGCGGTAAACAAATTCGGCTGTTTTTCGATGGAAATACAGATCTATAGGGTTACGGACCGGCGAGCGGGCGGCGAATCAGCTTACGTGGACGATGGGGCGCTGGGCAGGGTCTTTAATGGCGCGGCGCAGAATCTCGTGAGTCAGTGGAGCGGTATCCCCTTCGCCCAGGAAGATAAATCGCATCAGGTTGATGATCGGGTCAACGTCAGCCCAGTGGAAGTAGACCTGGGGAATGCATCCCGTCATTTGTTTCAGTTGAATGAGGAGAGCTGCGATGGCATTGGCAACGGCGGGGCTTCTGGCACGGAGCACACGATTGGAACCGTCGCGGCATCCCTGAATGGCAACCGTTTCGGTAAATTCGGAGGTGTCTCCGCGTTCCACCTCAATAAAGTAGATGGATTCGTCGTGTACCAGCCCGTGAAGTGCGCGCAGCTCCGTCTTGGCGTGCTCGCGGTCTTTGACACCGGAGTGACGCGGATTCCAGGCAATGAGCCGTATGGTCTTGTTTGCGCTCTCGGCAACAAGGGCCTGGGCCTGCGGATCGAGTTGAACCGTTATGCGCAGCTCGGTAGAGCGAAAGGCACGGGAAACCAGCGACAGGAAAACCATGGTGAAGATGAAGATGCAGGAGATCTTGAGTCCTTCGGGGCGCTCGTAGATGTTCACCAGGGTGGTGTAGATGAAGATGAGGGAGATGGTCCCGAGAGCGAGGCGGGAGAGCAGAGTCCGGGCAGCGATGGTGACCGCGCAGGAAGCGGAGGTGATAAGAACGAGCACGCCGGTGGCGTAGGCCCCGCCCTGCGCATCCACGTCGGCGTGAAAGAGACGCGTAACCATGAAGGCGACCGACAGAAAGACCAGCACCAGCGGACGCGAAGCTCGGGCCCACTCGGGCGCCATACCAAAGCCGGGAAGATAACGCGGGATGAGGTTGAGAAGGCCGGCCATGGCCGAAGCGCCGGCGAAGGCGAGAATCAGGATGGTGCTCACGTCATAGAGAGTGCCGAAGCCGTTGCCGAGATATCGGTGGGCGAGGAAAGCCATGGCTCTGCCGTTAGCCGGGCCGCCCTCTCTGAAGTCGGCGGCAGGGATGAGCAGGGTGGTGACAATGCTGGTGGCCATGAGGAAGACACTCATGATCAAAGCGGCGGTCTTGAGCAGGCGCCTGGTGTTGCTTATGCGAACCTCGAGATTTTCGCACTTGATCAGCGGCATCACGGCGACGCCGGTCTCGAAGCCCGAGAGACCGAGTGCCAGGCGGGGGAAGAGCAGCACGGAGATGCCGATGATCGAGAACAGGCTCCCATGTTGAGCGAAGATGCCGATCTTCCAGTCGAGCGCCAGATGGGGTTCGAGGAAGACATGAACAAAAGCCACGACCGTGACGATTAAGTTGAGCGTGAGATAGATGCCCACAAGAACGACGGCAATGTCAATCGCTTCCTTAAAGCCCTTTAGGAAAATGGCGCCCAGGACCGCAAGCAGGAAAAGGGTGACGCTCATCTGGTTCTGCAGGGAATGCGGCGTGTAGGGATTGTGGACAAAGTGGGCGGCCGCGTCAGCGGCAGAAAGCGTCATGGTGATGATGAAGTCGGTGGTAGCGAAACCGAGAAGGACGAGCACGAAGACCTTGCCGGTCCATCCGGGAAATAGCTTCTCGAGCATCGAAATGCTGCCCTGGCCGTAGGGGCTGGCGGCCGCAACGCGGTTGTAAACCGGCAGGGCCGCGAAAAGGGTCACCAGGACGAGGACAAAGGTTGCGATCGGAGAGAGCAGACCGGCAGCGAGGAAGGCGATACCCGACTGGTAACCGAGGGTGGAAAAGTAATCGACCCCGGTGAGGCACATCACGCGCCACCACGGGTGTTTGCTCGGCTCGCCGTGAGCATGAGCGCTCTCGGGGCGTTCGAGATCAGAGAAGAACCAATCGGCGAAGGACAAACGCTTACTTTCCCCTCAACTTGTTACCGGACTGCTTACCTGGACAGCCAGGGCCTTTGCACTGAGTAGCTGGGAGTCGCTGTGGAACCGGGTTTGCTAACCGTCAGGAGTTTGCGCCGCGCAAGCCAGCCCGCTGCTGCCTGCGCCGAGCTCTTTGAGATCCCCACCGACTCTGCGAGTTGTTGATAGCTGACGGTAACGGCGCTGCCCAGACGCTGCTGCTCCGCGGCAAGCCACAAGTAGACCAGAAAACTTACCGGCCTGCGATCGTGCCCGACGAGATCGCGCATTAAAACGTCGACGACGTACTCATCCAGCGTCAGCATCGCTATACCGACCATCAATATAGCATTAAGTACCTGATTGCATCTGGGGGAGGGCCACGTTATGTTGCCAGCAGATTGGAGGTTACAAGATGATTCGCGGCGTCAAGATTGTCAGTATTCCGGTGCGCAACCAGGATGTTGCGCTCAAGTTCTATACCGAGAAGATTGGTTTTAAGGTGGCAACCGATCAGCCCTTCGAGCCCGGTCAACGCTGGATTGAACTTCTCATCCCGGGGGCGGATACAGCGCTCGCACTGTTCACCCCCCACGGCCATGAAAATAGGATTGGCGGCTTCCAACCGGTGACCTTCTGGTGCGACGACGTCTTTGCCACGGCAGAGATTTTCAAATCCAGGGGTGTGGAATTGGCGGCCGAGCCGAAGAAGGAGATCTGGGGTACGATGGCAAAATTCAAGGATCCGGATGGCAATGAATTCGTATTTTCAAGCAGGTAAACCTGATACCGTGCTCTAGATGAGCACGCAAAGCGAATTTGACGCGATTGTGATTGGCTCCGGGGCGGGCGGCGGAACACTGGCCCTCCACCTGGCGCAAGCCGGCAAGAAGATCCTCATCCTGGAGCGCGGCCCGTTTATGCCGCAGGAGAAGCTCAACTGGGATACATCCGCTGTCTTCCTGGACAACCGCTATCACACCAAGGAGACCTGGCAGGACAAAGACGGCAAGCCGCTCCATCCGCAACAGGCGTATTTCGTGGGTGGCCAGACCAAGGTGTACGGCGCGGCGATGTTCCGCATGCGCGCCGAAGACTTCGGCGTCATCCACCACCAGGGCGGCATATCTCCCGCATGGCCCATCACTTATGCCGATATGGAGCCTTTTTATTGCCGGGCGGAGGATCTTTTTCACGTCCACGGCGACCTGGGGACCGCACCAGCCGTCCCCGGTGGATACGGGTCATCTTATGACCCTACGGAGCCTTTTCACTCCATCAAGTACCCTTATCCCGCGTTCAGCAACGAGCCTCGCATGCAAACCATCGAGGACGACGTGCGCAAACTCGGCATCCGGACCTTCCCCATTCCTCTGGGGCTCAAGCGGAACGAATCGAACCCGCTGGCGTCGAAGTGCGTTCGCTGCGACACCTGCGATGGATACCCTTGCCTGATCCATGCCAAGTCCGATGCGGACATCAATTGCATCCGGCAGATCATGCATTGGCCTAACGTCACGTTGATGACCAACTCCCGCGTAACCCGCTTGCTGACCAATAGCACCGGTACGGCGGTAACCGCGGTTGAGGTTATCCACTCCGGATCGGACGCGGCTTCCAAAGACGGGAATGCCGCGACCTATGGCGCAGGTATCTTCGCTGTATGTGCGGGCGCGATCAACTCCGCGGTGATCCTGCTGGCGTCCGCGAACGACAAATATCCGACCGGGCTCGCCAACCGCTCCGACCAGGTCGGACGGAACTTCATGTACCACCAGGCGGATGCACTGCTTGCGCTTGGACTGCAGGGCAACGAGGACAGTTACACCAAGACGTGGGGCACCAACGATTTTTATTTCAAGGACTCAGACCCTGCTTATCCATTTCCCCTGGGGCAGGTACAGCCGGTGGGCAGTTTCCATTACGAAATGATGAAAGGGGATGCGCCTCCGTTGACGCCGGGGTTTGTGTTGGAAGAGATGAAGCACCACGCCGTGCCCTGGTGGCTTACGACGGAAGATCTTCCCGACCCGGAGAATCGGGTTACGCTGCACAACGCGACTCCACTATCGGTTGAGAATTGGCAGCCAGGTGTCGGCGGAGCCCATCCCGCTGGAGACACTGGTCGTACCAACGAGTCAGAGCCGGTTTCGGAGTCCGCACCCATGCGGATTCAGCTTTCTTATACGCCGAATAATGTCGAGTCATTCAATCGCCTTAAGGACCGCTGGGTCGACGTACTCAAGCAGGCAGGTCATGCGACGACTTCGGTCCCTCTGCATGCTTATTTCAAGAAGCGTATTCCTCTCGAAGGTGTGGGTCATCAGAACGGCACTTGCCGCATGGGAACTGATCCTGCGAAGAGCGTGCTGGACGTGCACTGCAAGGCCCATGACCTCGATAATCTCTACGTTGTGGATGCTTCTTGCTTCGTTTCCGCAAGTGCGGTTAATCCGTCGCTGACGATCATTGCCAATGCAATTCGCGTCGCAGATCACTTGTTGGCGGAGCGGCTTAAGTAAGGGATTTGTCGGTGTGCGCGGGTTTCTGGAAAAAACACAATGCGGCGCTCATGTCGCAATCAATTACAGGCGGCTTCGCGTGTGAGGAAAGAGAATTGCAGGTCCCTCCGCTTCCGCTTCCACGGCACGCCGGGGCAGGCGGGATGACAAAGGGGAGGGTGGCGCTTACCTCAGGAGCCGCTACCAGGGACGGACAGAGCCGCAGGTGCCAATATGCGACGGGCTTATGCGTAGCGAAACAGCGCTTTGAAGCCGTAGTCCATATGCTGCTGAATGTGGCAATGAAACAAGGACAAGCCAGGCTGGTCGGCGACAAAGTCCACTACAGCGCGGCCATAATACGGAACTACTACCGTGTCTTTTATGATGCCGCCGGTTTTGGTTCCGTTCATTTCTATCAGTTCGAACCGGTGGCGATGCAGATGGAGAGGGTGCGCGTCATCGGTTCGGTTGCGAAATACCAGGCGGTAGCGAGTGCCCTGCTTTAAGACGAATTCCTTGTCGTGCGGGTAGGGCTTTCCGTTCACCAGCCAGGTGTTGAACTTTCCTGAGCCTCCGGGGATCTTTTCGAAAATCATGTCTATGGTTTGGTCAGGCGGAATAGGATTCGCGCTGATCTTGCCGAAAATGGTGTAGTCCCATGGGGTGCGCGGAGGCGCCCATTGCGGCTGGCGATGCTGATTCTCGTATTCCACGATGATGCCCAGGCCGGTGTTGCGAATTCTCTCCTCGGTCGCGCCCAGGATCCAGACTCCCGGCTGGTTCATCTCGACGATTGCATCCACCCGCTCCCCGGCGCCGATCAGGATTCCATCGACCTTCTGCGGAGACGGCACGGGATTGCCATCCAACGCAATCACTTGAAATTGGTGACCGGCCAAGGCTATGCGGCGGTTCTCAATCGCGCTGGCATTGAGCAGGTGCATCAACACCCGCTGGCCCTGCTTCACCCGGATCGGCTCCCCTGCACCTAACGACTTGTCGTTGATCGAGTAGGTCATCGAGTTGACCTCGAGACCGTTGGGATCGGTGTTCAGAAGGGCCGGTTTCTCAGGCTGGGGTCCGCCATGGCCGTCATCATCGTCATCTTCCATGCTGCTGGTGAAGAATGGCTCCCAGTCGCGCAGCGAGAGAAAAAGCTCCTGATCATAATGCCCGGGATCGTTTGCCCCATCAACGTAGACGAAGCCGAACTGGCCGGTATAGCTGCCGCGGTGCAAGTCGGCTCCCGCCATGGCGTGCGAGTGATACCAGCGCGATCCGGCCGGACGCGGCGTGAACTGGTAGCGGCGCCGTCCACGGGGAGGGACCGGAGGCGTGCCCTGCTCCTCCACTCCATCGACATCGGAAGGGATCAACATGCCGTGCCAATGCACCAACTCTGGTACATCTGTATCGTTAATCACATCCACGATTACGGTTTTGCCTTCGCGCATGCGCAGCACCGGCCCGGGAGAGGTGTCGTTGTATCCGGTGGTGCTGAGTATGTGATCGGGGGTGAGCTCGACGGTGACGGGAGCTATGCGGAGAGTGTAATCCGCTTTGCTGGTGTCATTGGTGGGCGCAGAGGTGCCCATCTGCATTTCAGGGGCTTGGCCAAGCAGCCTGGCGGTTCCCGCTTGGGCTATGGCCGCGCCACCAATCTTCATGAAGTCCCGCCGCTTCAAAAAACTGCCCCCTCGGCTCGAACTGAAGAAATCGTCTCACGCGGAAAGAGGGCGCGCAAGCGAAGGTGGCTGCAGGACATTTGCATGGGGGCAACAAACTACTCGGTTCTGGGCTGCGTCTATCAGACGAGAGTTCCAGACATTCTGGTAATCTCAACGTACGCGCCCGTAGGAATCTGCTCATGAAGCTCCTGCAAGCCAGTTCGGCAGCGCTCGTCGGGATGGCGCTGTGCTCCGCGCTCTACGCTTATCAGCGGACGGCGGACTTCGGCTTCGGGGATGATGCGGAGACCAATGTGAAGGCGGAGTTTTATTGGTCCCGCCTTAGCTACAACGCAGCAGTCGGCAGCAGTTTCACGGGCGGTTACGGCGGTTACGGTGGTTATGGCGGCTACGGTTGGCGCCATTCCTGGTCTCGCGATTACCCCAAGGCGGACCGCCAGGTTCTGCTGGCGATGAAACGCCTGACACTTATCGAGACACGTTCTACTGAGCAAGTCGTCAACCTCGATTCCGACGAGATTTTTAATTATCCCTGGATCTACGCGGTGCAGGTTCAAACCTGGTCGTTTACCGACGAGGAAGCCAAACGTCTGCGGGAATACCTGCTGAAGGGCGGCTTCCTGATGGTGGACGACTTTCACGGCACGACAGATTGGGAAGACTTTATGAATGGCATGCGTGAGGTCTTTCCCAACCGCCCCGTCGAAGACCTGGAAGGCAAGGACGAGATCTTCCACGTGCTTTACGATCTGGATGAGCGCATGCAGATCCCCGGGGAGCAATATATACAGACCGGGAGGACGTACGAGAAGGACGGGTACGTGCCCAAGTGGCGGGCCATTCGCGATGACAAGGGCCGCATCATGGTCGCCATCTGTCACAACATGCACCTGGGTGACGCTTGGGAATGGGCGGATGATCCGGATTACCCCGAACCCTTCGCTTCCATGGCTTTCCGGGTGGCGTTGAATTACATCGTTTACGGCATGACGCATTGAAGCTTTCGCCGCGTGTCGCATAGCACGAGCAGCAGTTCTGAAAATGATTGATCGACCGACCGCGGGAAACTTCGGACCATGTTTCAATTTTTCTTCAAGTACCCGATCCCGGTGTTTTCCAAAGGCCAGTTTGTCCTGCTGGGCGCGTGGCCGGGCTGGGTTCTACTGTTGCTCATGGTCGCGTCCGCGGCAGGACTGGGGCTGCTCATCTGGTCGCGGCTGCCGCAGGCCGCGCCGAATATCAGCAAGTGGCGCGCCGGCGCGGTCTGGCTGCTGCAGTCGTTGCTCATCGCCACGGTGCTGGTACTGCTTTGGCAGCCCGCGGTTACCGTGGCCGAGTTGGCGCCGCAACAGAACGTAATCGCCGTTGTACTCGATGATTCACGCAGCATGGCGATTGCCGATAGCGACGGCAAGGTTACGCGGGAAGCTGCGGCGGAAAAAGCCCTCGAGGACGGTGTGCTGGCAGGATTGCAAAAGAAGTTTCAGGTCCGGCTCTACCGGCTTGACAGCCGGGTAACCCGGGCTGCGGCGCCGACGGAAATACAGCCCACCGCTGCCGCCACCCACATCAACGACGGCCTGAGGCAACTTGTAACGGAAACCTCCGATTTGCCGGTTGGCGCAGTTGTGCTTCTCAGCGATGGCTCTGAGAACTCCCTGGATGGCTCGGGAGACCTGGACCTCGACACCATCCATGCGCTGCGCAATCGCCGCTTACCGGTCCATACTGTCGGCTTCGGCAAAGAGCAGGCGGCGCACGATGTGGAGTTGAATGACGTGAGAGTGACCTCTCGCGCGATGGCCGGTTCGCGCATTCCCGCGACCGTTACCTTCCATCAACGAGGCTACGCCGGAAGCAAAGCGGTTCTGGCCATTCGGGATGGAGACAAGACGCTTGATTCCCGTGAAGTCACGCTCGGCGCCGACGGTGCGACTCAGGTGGAGACGGTCTTTTTCAGCCCCGGAGATGCCGGGGTCAAAAGTTTGCGTTTCTCGCTGGGGCCGCTGGCCAACGAGGAGAACCTCGCCAACAACGCCCTCACGCGCCTGGTGGGCGTGACCGACGACAAGCGGCGGATTCTCTATGTCGAGGGGGAGCCGCGTTGGGAATACAAGTTCATCCGCCGGGCCGAGGACGACGACAAGGTCGTGCAAGTGGCTTCTATGCTGCGCACGACCGAGAACAAGATTTACCGGCAAGGGATCAGCGACCCAAGCGAGTTGGCCAATGGCTTCCCTGTGCGCCCGGAAGATCTCTTTAAGTACCAGGGCATCATCCTGGGTTCAGTAGAGGCCGGATACTTTACCCCTTTGCAACAGGAATTGCTGCGCGAGTTCGTCGACCGCAGGGGCGGTGGGCTGCTCTTCCTTGGGGGGCGCTTCGCGCTCGCGGATGGAGGTTGGGGCGGCTCAAGCCTGGTCGACTTGCTACCGACGTATCTTCCCAGCAGCAGGAGCACGTTCCACCGCGATCCGGCGACCGTCGAACTTACCGCCGCCGGGGCGGATAGCCCGATCACGCGTCTCATGGATGATCCGGCGAAGAACGTCGACCGCTGGAAGAAGCTGACTTACCTGATGGATTACCAGGACGCCGGCACGGCCAAGCCGGGAGCTGCCGTGTTAATCCAAATGAACGCCGGCGCGCGCAAACTGCCGTTGCTGGTGACGCAGAATTACGGGCGCGGCCGCACGGCGGTCATGGCTACCTCGGGCACGTGGCGCTGGCAGATGAGCCAGCCCCTGGGGGATCCGGCACACGATCTTTTCTGGCAGCAACTGCTCCGCTGGCTGGTGCTGGATTCGCCGGGACAAGTGGTGGTGAGCGCGCCTAATCATACGCTGATGGATAACGGACACATTGAGCTTTCGGCCAACGTGCGCGATAAGGAATATATGCCCGCTCCCGATGCCAAGGTCACTGCGCATCTCATCGGACCGAACGGTATCTCGGTGATGTTGGACATGACCCCGGCTGCAGACAACCCGGGAGTCTTTCATGCTGCGTGGACCGCGGACAAGCCCGGTTCTTATTTGGCTGAGGTCACCGCGCAAAAAGGATCGGAGGAATTGGGCAGCGACACCTTCCCCTTTGAACGGATCGATGGAGTCGCGGAGAACTTCCACACCCTGCAGAACCGTGAACTGCTGGAAAAGCTGGCGACAGAAACCGGCGGACGCTATTGGAGGCCGGAAGAACTGGGCCGGCTGCCCAGCGAAATCTCCTACTCGGATGCCGGCATCTCAACACGAGATATCAAAGAGCTATGGAACATGCCGGTGGTGTTCCTTTGGCTGCTGCTGCTGATGGCGGCGGAATGGCTGCTGCGGCGCAAGTGGGGTGTGGTATGAGACTAGCCCTCTGGTGCCTGCTGATGACCGCGCTCTCCGCGCATGCGAGCGTCTATTACGTCACGGTTGCCGGACTTGGCGGTGAACCAGACTACGAGCAGCGTTTTACTGCCAACGCCAAGGACCTGGATAAATTGTTCAAAGACTCCGGCAACGGCGCGCATGTCTACACACTGACCGGGAGCCAGGCTACAAAGGCGCAGCTTACGCAGACGCTTGCCTCTATTGCCCACGACGCGCGGCCTGAGGATGATTTCGTGCTTATCCTGATCGGGCACGGATCCTTCGATGGCAGCGACTACAAGTTCAACCTGGTCGGCCCGGACATTACTGCGCAAGA
>CAWFGM010000028.1:0-9727 GCA_963815175.1 uncultured Acidobacteriaceae bacterium | reverse complement strand
AAGCCGAATCACTGCGCGAGATGGTGGGAATTACGTACGTGCCCCAAAACTCCTTGGGATTCAGGAGATGCTCCTGGATCATCCTTTTGGCCTGATCAGCCGTGGCCACGCCGGCCAGCATAGGGTAGAAGTTTGTCGGCGAGAGGCGGGGTGAGAAGTGGCCATCCCAATAAAGATTCTCGTAGATCCCGTCCTTCTCATTCCAAAGTTTCTCCCGCATGGCCGCTTTGATCCGCTCATAATCCGCGGTGAACCGGTGACTGTCCTCGTCCTTCCCGAGAATACTTGCGATCTTTGCCATGCATTCCGAGTCGAGGGCATACAACGAGTTGAGGCCGACATCGTCCAGTTCCATGGTGTAGGTGCGTGGGTTATAAGGGACGTCGTCCCACATTGGACTGTCGTCCATGCCACTTTCCCATTTCGCGGCCTGCCGGTGTCCGCGCCCTCCCACCGACGGAGTCGACCCCTTATCGCTGCCCCACTCCAGCAGGCCGTCACGGTTTCCATCCCGCCATGGCTGTCCATCGCCGCGATTCTTAAACCACCACTCATGCCATAGCTTGAGCCGTGGATAAGCCCACTCGAGAATCTCCCGATCCTGATTGCGCTCATAGTTTTTCCACATGGCGTAAGAGCCAACCGGAGGCTGTGACCGGTCGGGAGTGGTTCCAGAGCCACCATCAATATTCGGGACAACACCGTTCGAAGATTGCGACAGCAGGATGGCGCGCACAGCCGCCGATGTCTGTGCGGTATCCTCCATATTCGTCAGGAGAGAACCGAAGAAGCAGTCCCATTCCCCCACAACCCAGCCGCCAAACAATTTCGCCCAATGGCGGCTAATGCTAGGAAATTCAAGGCCGGTTGCAGGCACGTACAGCGTGTTCCAAAACATCGAGTTGCCGATCGCCTCGGGAGCTCCATGGAAGAGCCCCTGGATGTGCGGCCTCCGCTCTTGGTAGAGGGCGGCTTTTTCATCGAGGATGGCATCGATCTTTCCCGCTTGAAGCAGCTGTTTGGTCCGCTCCGACAACGCGGGAACATGCCAACCGAGAGTGGCCACAAAATGTGCGGTGGAACTTCCATCGGTAACAAACTGCAGCCCCGCCGCGGCACTCATGTGATCTTCGTAAGAGCCGGAGTGATCGCCGGCGTTTGGTAATTGACCGGCATCCATGACCTTCCTTAATTGGCCTACAGAAGAGAACGTTCCGTTGCCGGTCACGGGCCGGTCAGTCGCGACGATGAAATGTGCCGTCTCATTGAAATGACCGTCGATCGGATGATCGCCGATCATCTCACCCTGGTCCTCAGCGACGTGGTAGGCGCCAGTGAAATTTTCCGTATAGGGCGAATAGGACTCGATGACCAGCTGAATGTCCTGGGGAGCCTTGAGCCTTCCCACCATGGTAGTGTTATCGATGCGTGACCATTCCAACGTAACCATCGCGGTTCGAGGATAGTGGCGCCACCCTACAAGCGCGTAGGAGCCATCGGGGGCATGGGGACCCACTTCGCTTACGGCATCAAAAATCCGCTCCCCGTCAAGAAAGCTTCCGCTCTTCGATCCTATCCGTATGGCAAAAACAAGTGGTTGTCCGTATGCTGTCGAATCGAACACAATCCCGTTCCAGGCATCGGGATCAAATGCACCAATGGAAACGCGCTGGAACAAGTCGGCCCGGGTTTCTCCCAACGAGAGTAGCGAAGCGCTTAATATCAACAGGACTGCAGCTGGATAAAGTCCACGGAGAAACGAGGCCCGGCTTTTCATTGCTGTGCAGGCACCGTCACGCTTGGATCTCATTAGATTTGTACTCGGGCAACGCTGCTCTACGCCGCTCACAACTCCAGAGCAGCGTAGAGCTGGCCCCTGCAAGTGAAGCACTAGAACAGCAGTTTGATCGCGATTTGCGTCGCCCGTTGATTGCCGGTGGTAGATGTAATCAGCCCGAAACTTGAATCAGTGACGGAAGCGTCCGGGTTGGAAAAGTTGGGTGTATTTGTCAAGTTGTAGAACTCGCCTCGTCCCTGAAGCTCAACGTTCTCCCAGATGTGAAAGCCCCGGAACAAAGAGAAATCGTACTGCTTGAGCGTGGGGCCGCGAACCGAATTAAAGCCTACGTTTCCGAACTGTCCCGGTGGCGGCGGAGCGAAGGACGATGTCGAAAACCACGGGCTGGTCCCGATCCCATGCGGATAGTGAACACCCGCCACCTGCTGGCCGAACTGGCTGTTCCCCGGACAATCGCACGACGTCGCATCCGAGGTAATGGTAAAGGGAGTGCCTGACATGAGACGTAGAATCCCATTCAACTGCCAGCCCGAAAGCAGAAACGACGCGATCCCCCCTTGGTTCACAAATCGCTTTCCTTTTCCGAAAGGCACCTCATAAATGTGGCTAACTACCAGGTTGTGGGTAGCGTCGAACGAGGAAGGTCCGTATTGCCGTGAGAGGTTGAGGTTGTCGATAAAGCCCGGCTGATTGCTTCCCTCATCCAGGGATTTCGCATAGGCGTATCCGACGGTTACCGCATAACCTGACGCGAAGTTATGCGACATATTCACCTGCAACGCGTTGTAGTTGCTGGGAACTAAATCGATGCGCAACTGAGTGCTGGCGGTGCGCCCGTACTGTATGAACGGAAGGCCTGCGGTGCCGGTCCCGGGCGCAGCCGCATTGAGCTCTACGTTAGCCGGTAAGTGCCTGCCCACATTTCCAACGTAAGCGATGTTGGCGACAAAACCCCGCCCAAGATCGCGTTGATAGGTCAGGTTATAAGCCTCCACATAGGGAATGGGGTTTCGGTGCGCCATGACGAAAAACGCCTGGTTGGGCGCATCTGTAATGATGCCGTTTGCAGGGATAGTAATAAAGTTAACGGCGGGCAGGCTATCGATGGATCCTGTTACACCGTAGCCCCCCGTGTTGCCATCCTGGATGTTGTAGATGACCGGGAATTGAGTGGAAAGCGTCCCCCCGGTAAAACCGAACCGCCCCGCCCAGCCGCTCATCGCGAACCCACCACGTATGACGGACTTATTGTCGATGTTGTAAGCAAAACCAACCCGCGGCTGGACCAAATTCTGCGAGCCCACTCCGTTGGCCAGATCGAGGGGTCCGCTGCCATAGCCGGCGACATTAAGACTGTTGTCCGCTGTGTTGTAGTTCGACGCCCCACCTTTTCCTTTCGGTTTCACCGCTTCGAGGTAGTCATATCGGATTCCCAGATCGAGTACCAGCTTTGGAGTCGCGTGGTAAGTGTCCTGGAAGAAAAGCCCGACCTGCGTCTGCCGATTAGTCGGTGTCTGGGTCATGAAAGTGCGGCTCGTCTCCTGCGGGGTGCCCAGCAGGTACGACGCAAAGGAATTCACAAAGGACCCATACGTTCCCAGCGCAGGTCCCCCATTGAGCTGCGTCGTTCCTGGCTGAAAATAAAACCCGCCCCGTGGGCCCCCGTTGAGTCCCTGTGGTTGCCTGCGGTCCATACGGTTTCTATGAACTTCGCCGCCCCACTTCAGCGATTGGTTGCGAACCTCCTTGCTCCACGTGTTCACTACCTGAAACAGGTTGTCGCGATTCTTGAGCGGGTAGTATGGGCTTCCCCCGACGTTGATGGCCGACGTCCCGGTCGTGCTCGTGCCCGTCGTGCCTATATACATGAAGGCCAATCCTTCTGTGGAGATCGGATATGGGTTGGGGTCTGCGATCCCAGCCTGCGCATTGTCCAGGGTTTTATCCGTATCGACCACGTTCGTGGCGTACAAATTATAGGCCAGCCGCAGCTCCGTCAGCAGTCCCGGGCCAAATCCATGCGTGAGGTTGAGGATTCCCGTGTAGGTGTCGTCGTTGGCATTGACTCCATTTCCCAGCGGCTCGGGATAAAAAGTAGGCGACAGCGTCGTGTATCGAGAGATGTTTGTCTCTCCGAATATTTTCGTTTGCTCGGTGAACGTGTGGTCGACGCGGGCTGTATAGGTGTCCGCATTGTAGCTAAAGGGTATATTCGTCACCCAGTTGTTGGTGACGCCGGGCAGATTGGGCGCAGGAAAAAACTTATCGATAATGGCCGCAGGCCCGCTGATGAGATTCGTAGGGATTATGTTGTTGGCAAATTGGGCTCGGCCTGTGCCGTCTGGATTGCCGGTAAACGGATTGTAGAGCGTGATCCCTGGAACTGCACTGAAGTCCCCGTTAAGAAAAGCGGGAAGTGGCACCGTGCCCGTTGAGGTGCTCGACGAACGCTGGCGTACGCCGTGATAACCGCCGAAGAAAAAGGTGTTGTTCTTGATGATCGGTCCGCCCACGGCGCCACCGAAATCGTTGAAGGTCAACGGCGGCTTCGACAGGCTCCCGCCGAAGTAATTCTTCGCCTCAAGCGCCGCGACTTTATTGTATTCCCATAACGATCCGTGGAATCGATTTGTGCCTGTGCGCGTGGCCTCGTTCACCACCGCTCCGGCCACCCGTCCAAACTCGGCACTGTAGTTGCTGGTGGAGACGTGGACCTCCTGGACCAGTTCCGGAGGCGGCAGGTAGATGCTCAGGCCGAGGAGCGGGTCAGTATTGTCAACACCGTCGACAATCGTATTGTTTGCCGAATTGCCCTGGCCATTGGCATTGAAGAACGTCGTCCTCTGCGGATCTTCGACCTGGGTGAAGCTTTGCTGCGGTGGAGTGACACCTGCCGCGAGACCTGCAAGGGCCTGAACGTTGCGGGCTTGCAGCGGTACGTCGGTGACCTGTCGTGCTCCCAGGTTGACTGCTACCTCTACGCTTTCGGTCTGCAGTGGCGGCGGCGCCGCCGTTACCGTGACCGTCTCCGAAGCGCTTCCAGGAGTAAGAACCGCGTTGAGCCGGGCAACCGTGGAAACAGAAACGGTGATGTCTGATTGGGTAAAAGACTTGAATCCAGTCGCACTCACCTCCACCCTATAATCGTCAGGCGCTAGGTATGGAAAATTGTAGAGGCCATCGGCAGAGGTGGTCCCTGATCGCTGAACACCGGTCGATACTTGGGTTATCGTGACCTTCGCATTGGGAATGGTTGCGCCCGTCGCATCTGTAACGGTGCCCGTCAGAGTACCCGTGACCACCTGCCCCCAGGCACTCTGCCCGGTAAAAAGTACGAGCAATGCCACGCACAAGGAAACGGCGAGCAGTCGCATGCGGACAGGATCTTTTTCCCCCCTGCAGTCCCAGATTGCGTGACCGAGATCTGCACGGCGGCAAAGACGTGGCAAACACGGTTTCTTATGAAGCTCTGTCATATGGTCCTCCGAAAGGTGGAAATCTTTGAATTCTCTCTCGGCGTTTGGATGCGCCGGAGTTCAGATCTCTCTCGAGGCGGGAGTTTGCATAACGATTCCCCCCTCATTCTTCTGAGGCAAGTCAGCATAGAGGAGCATGGCGTTGACAACGTCTTGTACGGTACGGTTGCCGAAATACCGCGTTCATCTCGTTGTGCTCTGTTCAGTACAGTACTGCGCCGGGACGGTTTGTTGGGCACGATGGAGCCTGACATTGACGTCCTGCATAAAACCTCAGTATCTGTGACCGTTGCCTTGTCGAATCTGTAAGAATTGCGGTTCGGACAACCACTGGATCGTTTGCGTGGGTCAATGGATCCGGGGCGCAATCGTCGCGGGGCACTAGGGACTTTCATAAAATGGAACATTCCAAAAGACATAGCATCGCTTGCGCAGGTCGAAGACTGGGCGTAGAGTGGACTCGTCAGAAAGAGTTGTGAGACCTAGCTTATGAATGATTAGCCCTTATGATCGTTAGCGAAAAAGATTCGAACCACCAACCGGTGCAAACCAGTGTGTCTTCGGTCCGGCTCGATGTGGAACTGCAGGAGATCCTTCGGAGTGCTCCTTTTAGTTCCAGTAAACAGTGTCAAAATTTACTGCGATATCTAGTCGAAAAGTCCGGCTTGGGCGGGGAGGAATCGCTCAAAGAGCGAGTCATCGGAGTTGAGGTCTTCGGGAGAAGTCCAGACTACAACACTGGAGACGATCCGATCGTCCGTGCCAGAGTGGGAGAAGTGCGCAAAAGGCTGGCGCAGTACTACCTGAGCCAGGAGTCCAGTCACGCCAAAATCAAGATCACTATTCCCTCTGGGTCGTATCGAGCGATTTTTGAGTTTCTGCCCGAACAGGCTCCCGGTGACAAGATCCGGCCCTCCGGTCTTACACAGAATTCAATTCAGGCCGCCGTCAAAATAATTCCGGCACCCTCAATACCAATTGCCAAACGAAACGCGCTGACGGCCACGCGGGTGTGCGTGGCCGGAATCATATTTGCCTGCTTGCTTCTTTTTCTGGTTTTCGTTGTCAGGCGGAGCGGTTCTGAAGGTGCGCTCGAACAATTCTGGGCGCCCCTGCTCCAGAGTTCAAAGCCTGTATTCATCTATACCGGTACGAACGCGATCTACATGCCGACAACCAGCTTCGCAGCCACACGGGAACATCGGCAGGAACATGAGCAGAGCGATGGAACGATGCTCTATTTGTCCCCGCTCGCCCCGGGGGAGACATTGACGTCCGCGGACGTGTACCCGATCAACTACGAATTCACAACTGTTGGAGACATGTCGGTAGATGTGAGGCTCGCTTCTTTGCTGACGTCGCAACATCACAGTTTCGATGTCCGGGCGGGAGAAAATATATCCATCGGCGACCTGCGTGAGTCACCCTCGGTTCTGGTTGGTGGTTACAACAATTTCTTGACGCTGAAGCTGTCCCACGATCTACCTTTCGCGCTTGACGGCAGCGAGAATGGACGGCAGCCGATCCAGGAGTCAGGCGGAACGAAAAGGGGCTGGTCCTCTCAGCTCGATGCCAATCGAGCCAATGGGGAAGACTATGCAATCGTCGCCAGGCTACTCAACTCAGAAACCGGCAATCCTGTGATCATTATTGCCGGGGTTACCTCATTCGGCACGCGCGCCGCAGGACAATTCGTTACCAGTGCAGAAGGTCTCAAGGCGCTTACAACAACTGCCCCGAAAGACTGGGCTAGCAAGAATCTGGAGATCGTGCTGCGTACCGTAGTTCTCAAGAGCGATCCTGGGGCCGCCACTATCGTCGCCTCACGCTATTGGTAACGCTTCACGGAGCTCTTAAATCTCAGGGTCTCACTAGCTCATGCCAAAAAAGCTCTGGATCTTCCTGATTAGTTTAGCTGTCACGAGCAGCGCCCTCGGACAGGCCGCTCGCTATATCGATCCGATGCTTGGCGTGGACGGCGGCGGCAATACATTTCCCGGCCCAAGTTTGCCCTTCGGCATGATCAAACCCGGCCCCGATATAGGAGACAACAGAGGAAACGCGGGATGGAAGGCAAAAGGCGACATCAATGGCTTCAGCCAGACCCATGTCAACGGGTCCGGCGGCGGACCGAAATACGGAAACATCCTCATCCAGCCAACCATCGGTATCACGCGTGCCGGAAATTACGGTTCGCCTCGAGCGGATGAGCAGGCTAGCGTCGGATACTATCGGGTTACGCTCGCCCGATACCGGACGAAGGTAGAAATCACCACCGCAAGCCGAGCCGCGATCTACAGATTTTCCTATCCCGCGACCGAAGCCAAAAATATTCTCTTCGACGTCAGTCACATGCTCAGCACCACGAATGATTATGGCGAGGCGCAGACCATCGTCAGTTCCTCGATTCATATCCTCTCCCCGACCGAAGTCGAGGGGCGTACTACGTTGGTCGGAGGATGGAACAAGCAGACCGCACCCTACACGGTGTATTTCTATGCGTCGACCGACACTGCTGCGACTTCCTGGGGCACCTGGAATGGAGACGTGTTCCACGAGGGATCCAAGCAGCAGGAAGGCGGAGTCTGGGTTAGCAGCGGCGCGTGGCTCACCTTCGCGGGCGCCGAAAGGCACGTTGTGCAATGCAAAATTGGCATCTCTTTTGTCAGTGAAGCACAAGCGAAACGCAACGTTGATTCCGAGATCCCAGGCTTCGACTTTGAAGGGATTCATGCTCAGGCCATCGCAGCTTGGGACAAGGCATTGTCAACCCTTGAGGTCAAAGGCGCAAGCGAACAAGATCTACAAATCTTCTACACCGCGATCTATCACACCATGCTGACGCCGGTAGATCGCACCGGCGACAATCCTCTTTGGCAGTCGGACGAACCTTATTACGATGACTTCTTCACTCTGTGGGACACCTTCCGTAGCTCCGGTCCTTTGCTCACCTTGATTGCCCCCGACCGCCAGGCCCAGATGGTGCGAACCCTCGTCGATGTTTATCGCCACGAAGGCTGGCTGCCCGACGGGCGTTCGGGAAATTTTAACGGCCGCACCCAGGGTGGTAGCAACGCCGAGTTCGTAATTACTGATGCCTACCTCAAAGGATTGCCGGGCATCGATTGGGAAACTGCGTACAAGGGAATGATCAAAGACGCCGAAGTTTCTCCCCAGGACCAGACCCGGGAAGGCCGCGGCGGCTTGGACGATTGGAAGAATCTTGGCTACCTCAGCATCGAGGGTGTGGATCGTCCTGCTTCAAAACAGATGGAGTACGCAGCCGATGATTTTGAAATCGCGCTTTTGGCCCGCGCCTTGCATCACCGGGAAGACTACGCCAAATACCTGCAGCGTTCCGGAAACTGGGAGCGCCTCTGGGATGAACATGCGGCCGACGGTGGCTTCACCGGCTTCATTTGGTCCCGCCACCGCGACGGCACATGGAAGGCGCCCTTCAACGCGCTGGAAGGATGCACCTGGGGTGGCGATACCTTCTATGAAGGCAACGCCTGGACCTATTCCACCTTTGTTCCTCAGGATGTGGCCCGGCTCATCGAGCGTTCAGGGGGCAACGAGACATTCGTCAAAAGACTGGACGCATTCTTCGCTGTTCCAGGCCGCTACGACGTCACCAATGAGCCAGGGTTTCTCAGTCCCTACCTTTACATCTGGGCCGGTCGTCAGGATCGAACAGCGGACCAGATCCGCGCCATCCTTGCCAACAGCTTCCACGCCGGCCGTGAGGGACTGCCGGGTAACGACGACTCAGGAGCGATGTCCTCCTGGTACGCCTTCGGCAAGATAGGCTTCTACCCAAATGCCGGTCAGGATGTCTATCTCATTGGGAGCCCCGCCTTTCCCGAGGTGTCGATTCATCTCGGCAATGGAAAGACCTTCGTCATCGAAGCAAAAAATGTAAGTACCGAAAACAAATACATTGCCCGCGCCGAATGGAATGGGCAGCCTTACACCAAGGCATGGTTTCGCAACGACGACATCATGCGGGGCGGCAGGTTAGTCCTCACGATGTCAGGGCATCCAGCAGCGTGGGCAACTGGAGACCTTCCGCCGTCGAGTTCCGCCAAATCGAAGACGCACTAGACGAGCAGACCATCCTTAGCGAAGATCGAGCGACTTCAGCAGCAGGTCCACGGCCGTACGCGCGAAGCTCTCATCGTTTATGTGCGCGTCAATCTCGACCAGTTTTATTTCGGAGCTAAGAGCCGCTTTCACCGCGCAGCAATAGGCGTTGAGTGCCTCGGGTGAATAGAATGGTCCGCCAGACGTGTCGATAGCTGAGACGCCTTGCAGCGGAATCAGCACGGTCACGGGCCCCTTCACGCCGTTAAGCCTCGTAGCCGTGATGCGTCCGATCTCCGCACACTCCTCGGGCGTCGTCCGCATCAGCGTGACAGTAGGATTGTGAACGTACAGTTGGCGCTTTTGAAAT
>CAWFGM010000027.1:0-10612 GCA_963815175.1 uncultured Acidobacteriaceae bacterium | reverse complement strand
ACCTACGAAGTACATGCAAAGAACGGCCGCCGCAGGAAGACACGGTTTCGGCCAGTTGATTCACGAGATGACCGGCCCGGCCATTCCCACGGTCGTGCCGGGCTGCACGCGGTGCATGCGGTCGACGCCGCCGGCGTGCATCCGCTGCTGTTGGCGATCGGCAGCGAGCGCTACATGCCCTATGCCGAGCGACGCCGGCCGCAAGAACTGCTCACCAGCGCCAACGCCATGCTGGGCCAGGGGCAATTGTCGCTGGCCAAGTATCTGTTGATCGTGGCGCACGAGGACTGATCCCGCGCTCGACATTCACGACGTTCGGCGATTTCTTCGCCACGTGCTGGAGCGCGTCGATTGGCGGCGCGACCTGCACTTTCAAACCTGCACGACGATCGACACGCTCGACTATTCAGGCAGCGGCCTCAACGAAGGCTCGAAGCTGGTGATCGCGGCCGCCGGCCCGGCGCGCCGCGACGCTGCCGACCGAAATGCCGGCGACCTGCAGCTGCCCGACGGGTTCGCGCAATCCGCGCTTGTGCCTGCCGGGCGTGCTGGCGATCGAAGGGCCCGCCGTTTCCGGCGAGCGGCCGACGCCGGCTGCCGCGGCGATGGAGCGGTTTTGCGCCGGCTTCTCGACCGGCGGACCCGATCGAATCCGCTTTCCGCTGGTCGTGATCGTCGACGACAGCGAGTTCACGGCCCGAACGCTGAACAATTTTCTCTGGGTCACGTTCACGCGCAGCAATCCGGCGGCGGACGTCTACGGCATCGGCGCTTCACGCGGCAGAAGCATTGGGGCTGCCGCGGATCGCTGGTGATCGACGCCCGCGTCAAGCCGCACCACGCGCCGCCGCTGGTGGAAGACCCGGCCGTGACGCGGCGCGTCGATCAGCTGGCGGCGCCCGGCGGGCCGCTGCACGGGATTTTTTGAGGCTCAGTCTGGTATAATCGAGATGAACTGACTTGCTACCTGTTGGGTAGTGGCACAGTTTGAGACCACCTGCATAAATAAATCGCAGAAACTGGAAAAATCAGGGCGGCTCGGCCGGATGGCGGGCGGTGCGTGAGTAGAAAGGTCAATCCCAGCGATACGTCAGCGGATTGGTAAACGAGTACTTCGATCCGGACGCAGTGATTGAGCTTTCGCATCCTGTCTCTTCGCTTCCGCCAACTGCGCCAGAGGGCACAGCTGTGGCGACGAGGAATGCCCATGCGACGATTGCCAATAATGATATTTCTCAGTGCCAGGCTGGCCCAAGTGGTCAGCGCAATCGTCTGCCAAATAAGCCAATAAAAAGTCGCAGCGTAACGCAATACGACTATCTGTCTTCCGTCTTCGATCGTGCGTTCGACAAATGGCATCGGAAAAGCTCGCTTACCAGGAAAACGACCAGCGGCGGCGGGGAGCGGTCATGGGGCGGCTCTTTGGTTATCCGAAAGAATGGCACGCGGCGGTAGGCTCCAAAGGAGCATCGTGCAGCCAACCAGAAATAGTGGCACAGTCGCAAGCATCTCGTAACACGTGACAGTCCGGTTTTCGTCCATCGCAAGATGGCGCAATGGTCCGCCGCCATTCCACCCAGTACCATCAGAGCAAATCCGACCCAGCGAATAGTTCTCTATACCGGCCCATCTGCGCGGCGGGGCCGCGAGTAAATGGGGCTTTTTGTGCAGGACGCCGAGTTCTTGTGAGACGAAGCCTTTTGTGCAAAGCCGTGTCGGCGCCATCGCCGGATGGGTACGTTAGCCGTCGACTACGCCTCGCCGCTCGGGTAGAATGGGCCGGTATGCACGAAATCGACGAAACTGAACCGTGGTACGCCGTTAAGCTCATACTTGGGTGGTATGCCAAGGATTCGCCGCTCCCCAAGCGGTACGAGGAACGGATAGTTCTTTTCCGCGCGGCCAGCTTCGACGATGCTATCGCAAGCAGCGGAAGAAGCGAAGCAATATTGTGAGAGCTGTCCTCCGGGGGAAATGGAAGTTCGTTGCGAAGATTTCGTGGGACGCGATCACCTCCCTGAAACAGTGGTTGGCCATCAGGTCGAGGTTTATTCAAAGCTGAGAACGTCCAGAGTTATCGCCAGATGCCTTTTTGGATCGCTACTACGGCGACGATGACGACGCGGAAATTGATAGTGAGCTGCTCCCATGACCGCTCCCCGCCGCCGCTGATTGAGGCGTTAGGTATTCAGGCGAATCGCCAACAGACCACGGCGACTACTCTAGCCGGATGATCCTATGCCGCCGACCGAAATTCGAATTGTGGCGACTCCTTCGCCGCGGACAGCAATCATCGCAGACTGGGTTTGCGACCCTTAGGCTATTTCGCTGGCACCGATTCGGATTTCTGAGTCCCTCGTTATCTGCTTACATCTTTCTCGCTCTTCGGCGCTGGCATGGGTTGCCTTGTTCGGTGAACGATCCTCGGATTAGCGATTGGCTGCGCGTTTACTTCTAGGCTTCCATGTGGCCGTTGTCGTTCTTGATCACCTGATTACCTGGGGATAATGAAGATACATGCAGTTGATTTTCCTCCCGATTCCGCCGCACTATCTCTGACAAACAGCGCCAAACTGTACCACTACCACCTGTTGCTTCTGCGGCTGCCACCGGCTTGCGGCACACGAGGTTGCTCAACCTGCACCCATGACAGGTTCGATCATGGCGACGTGACCGCATCATCTCTTCGCTCGCCCCCGGTGGTTGCGCCCTCCGTTAGCGCGGTGCGGACCACCGCTGGAAATCGGGTGACCGACTATCGCTAGTAGAATTCGAACGTCGTTGGGTGGCGATGCCGAACCTTAACATGCGGAGCTCATCGACGGGGTGGTATTTTTGCAGTCTCTATTGCATATTCACAATGACCAGATATGGCCTGATCGCGGCGTGGTTGGTGACTATTGCGGCGACTCCGAGTTCAGACATGCGTGGCGCCTTTGAGTTGACTGGATGGTAGACATGCCACAGCCAGATGTGCTTTTGCAGCATTGATGAATGGCGCGGCGGACAACGAAGATCATGTGATGATGATTTTGAGGAGTGCCGGAAATTGAGTATATGTATGTATGTGTACGTGACAGAAACATGAACATTTAGCGCAGGGCGCCAGGTTCGCCCGCCTGAAAGCGGCTGCAGGCCGTGACCGGATCAATCGAACGGCAGCGCCGGTCGTACATCGGAGGTTTACCGGCCTCCGCAGCCTGACGCCGCCGTTGCTCCAATTCTTCCTTGGTGCAGAAGCAGTAGTAAGCGTGCCCACTCGCACGCAGCTTTTCCGCCGTGGATTGATAGAGAGGGAGCCGTTGGGACTGAAAGATTGGTCCTTCATCCCATTCCATGCCCAGCCATCGCATTCCATCGAGGATGCCTTGCACCATATCCTCGGAGGATCGGTCGAAATCCGTATCCTCGATGCGCAGAATAAAGGTGCCACCGGTGTGCCGGGCAAAGAGCCAGTTGAAAAGGGCAGTGCGCGCGCCGCCTACGTGCAGGTAGCCGGTAGGCGAAGGTGCGAAACGAACGCGAGGAGGTTGGGGGATTTCTGGCATCGTTCTTCCGATGCTATTTCATTTCAGCGGCCGTCGCATCGCGCGCTGGCTGGCTCTTGTCCTCCCGTTAGAGAACAAGAGTCTGCTAAGTAATGTCTTCGGTATCGAAGACCGGCAGGGGCACCCTGCGCCTGCTTTTACTGCTGCCGAGCCCCTCGCTCACCCCGATCTGGGTCAGCACCTCATCCACGGTGGCGGGGTCATCGATCTGCGCTTCCAGCAACCCAATTTCGCTTTTGTCATCGAATTTTTCCAGCAGAACCACGGCGTGTGCCTGGGCCACGTGATCCTGGTTCAGGCCTTCCGGCGTCTTGGCCTTGATGCCCACCGCGTTCGGCTCGATATCCAACAGTTCCGCCACCCGCTGGCGCATATCGCCGGAAATGGGTCCAATCTTGGGCGCGGCCAAGACCAAAGTGGTGTCCACATTGACGATGCGATAGCCGGCGGTCTGCAATTCTTCCAGCGCCAGGTTCAGAAAAATCGCGGAATCGGCATCCTTCCAGCGCGGATCGCCAGGGGGAAAGAAGCTGCCGATATCGCCCACGGCCAGCGCGCCCAGCAGGGCATCAGTAATGGCGTGCAACAGCACGTCGCCGTCGGAGTGTCCGGCCAGGCCCTCCGGATGATCGATGGCAATGCCCCCAATTTTCAACGGCACGCCGGGCTGGAATGCGTGCGAGTCCCAGCCGTAGCCTATTCTCATGCTCATTTCAGGACCTGTCCTGCAAATAGAACTCTGCCAGCTTCAGATCGCCAGGATGCGTAATTTTTAAATTCGCGGGGGATCCCATGACCACCGCCACCTGCGCCCCCGATCGCTCGACCAGGCTGGCCTCATCGGTTCCCACAAACCCATCCGCCTCTGCGTCGGCGAAGGCGCGGCGCAGGATACTCCAGCGAAAACCTTGAGGCGTCTGCGCCTGCACAATGTGCTCCCGTGGGATGGTGGCCGTCACTATGGCCCCACGTGCCGTGCGTTCCACCTGCTTGATAGTATCCACTGCCGGCAGTCCTACAATGGCAGCGCCGTAAATTTCTACTGCTTCGATGGTTCGCTCGATGGTTGCGGGGTCGATCAGCGGCCGCACCGCATCGTGAACCAGGATGATGTCATCGTCCGCCGCGGAGAGGGCTTTCAGTGCCTGGCTCACCGACTCCTGCCGGGTATCTCCACCTTCCACCACCTGCACCCGCGTGGCCAACGCATGTTCGGCAATCATTGCCTCCATGCGGCTGATCTCCGGCTTACGGACCGCTACATAAATAGAACTCACCCGCGGGACCGCTGCGAAGGCTCGCAAGCTGTGAACGAGTATCGGTATCCCATGCAATGCTAGAAATTGCTTTGGAGCATTTGGGGTAGCGTGACCAGGCGCCATGCGTGTGCCCATTCCGGCGGCCGGGAGAATAACGAAGACCCGCATAAGCATCGGAGTATAGCAGGAAGGGCTCAGCCCTCTACCGGCTCCACATAGAACATTTCGTTGGTTCGACGAAAGCCGTTGTTCTCGTACAGTGGCTTACCGTCATCGGTCGAATGCAGGGCAACGACGCGGATTTTCTGCTTGCGCGCTTCAGCCAGTGCTTGATCAATCAGTTGGCTGCCCAGTTTCTTCCGCCGATGCTCCGGCTCCACGTAAACATTCAACAGGTATCCGCGTTTGTCCTGGCGAGGATCAAGTGGGTGGGGTGGCCAGTCGAGGATGATCAAGCCCGCACCGGCAACTACCTTGCCGCCTTCTGTGGTCAGCCAGCCGAAATACCTTCCATCCCCCAGCCGGGTTTCGACCCACGGCTCAAAGTGTTCCGCCATTACGTCGAGAACCCTGTTGTCCTGGCGCCCGGCGTCCACAAACATACGCCGCCTGTGGTGGGTGATGATGGCCGCGTCCGCGGGCGTCGCCGCTCTTATCTGATACATGCCCGCAGTATAGCTATGTAGATCCGTCATTGCTTAGGATAGCCACAGCGATGCAGCCGCCAACCCTGCGAAACCGCTTCTGTCGTCCCGGCCAGCGTCTAGCCGTCGCGGTCTCAGGGGGCGCCGACTCCGTGGCTCTGCTTCGCCGCCTGCTGGAGCAGCGCGAGGCGCTGGGTATCGTGCTTTCCGTCGCCCACGTCCATCACGGTATTCGTGGAGCCGCAGCCGACGAGGACGAAGTATTTGTAGCCACCTTAGCTGCAACCCACGACCTGCCGTTCCATCTCCATCGCGCGGACGCCCCCGCGGCCGCCGCCACTCTCCAGGAAACCTTGGAGGAGGCGGCCCGCAACCTTCGTTATGCATTTTTTCGGGAGTTGATTGTGAGTGGCATCGTGGATGCCGTTGCCACTGCCCACACCCTCGACGACCAGGCGGAGACGGTGTTGCATAAACTGTTGCGCGGTGCCTGGACCGAGGGGCTGAGTGGCATCCATCCAGTGCTCCCAGTTGATCCCGGGAGCATCCTGCGGCCGTTCCTGGAGAACACCCGCGCCACCATCGAGGCTTGGCTCCTCGCGCTTCACCAGCCATGGCGAGAAGATGCCAGCAATCAGGATTTGGCCTATACGCGGAACCGCATCCGATGGGAGTTGTTGCCCTTGCTGCGCACTTTCAATCCCCAGATTGCCGCCCAATTGGCGCGTTTAGCGTCGATTTCCGCCGACGAAGAGGCCTACTGGCAGCAAGAGTTAAGCCGCCTTCTGCCCCCTCTGCTGCTGCCTGGCCGGCCTACCCGAGGGGGGGGCCGCTCCGCCAGCACTCATCCGGAGGAGGAAACGGTGGCGATGGAGCAGGCACGGTTACGGGAACTCCACCCAGCCGTTGCGCGGCGGGTGGTGCGGGCGGCTGCGCGGCGCCTGGGAGCCAGGCTCAACTTCGAGCAGACGGAGCAACTCCTGGGCATGGTTGAGTCCCGCCCCGGCAAATTCGAGCTGCCCAACGGCGTTACTGTAGAGCGCAGCCTGCGGGAAATCCGTCTCAATCGCAGTGCAGCTCCTTCAATCCCCGGCCCGGCGTATACCTTTTCCATCCCGGGTGAGATTCGCGCCCCGGAATACGGCCTTTCTCTGCAGGGCGCCCGCAGCCAGGACGGCCTGGCCAGCGCGTCGGCCGTCTTACGGCCGTGGAAGGCCGGAGACCGGGTAACACTCGCGCACAGCCGGGGTCCCAAGAAAGTTGCAGAGGTTTTGGACCGGCTTCACGTGCTTGGTGAAGCGCGAAAAAACTGGCCCGTGGTTGAGTGGGAAGGGAACATTGTGTGGATGCGCGGCGTAGAAGTGGAAGCGCCCGGGTTTGTCTTTACTTCCCAATTCCTGACCTGAAGTGGGCGTAGACGGGGTAACCGATTCGCCGGTACCCTGCGCGTATAACTTCGGACACGCTTTCCCACGCTTTCGGATACGTTTCCAGCTTTCGCGGAGTAGAATAAATTTGGCGCTAAGGGTAGGGGTGGTACATACAGTTTTACCGTATCGAAATCCACCAGTCTTCGAATCGGCGGCAGATTACTGTCGTCTAATAGATGTTAAAGGCTGCAAGAACGTTCCCGGTGTAGCTATGAGCTCCGCCTTGAATGGTCCCTTCTCTTTATAGAGGCGCAGTAGAAAGAGGGTTTTTCGTGAATTCGACGGTCAAGACAATTATTTTCTGGGTGTTCATCCTGGCTTGCCTGGTTCTACTTTGGCAGATCGTGCAAAAGAGCACGGGCATGAGTCATGACCGGGAGATCTCTTTTTCGCAATTCATGCAGGACGGCCAGTCGGGCAAGATTAGTGATGTCACCGTGATCAACAGCGAAGTCCACGGTCACTACGCCAACGACAGAGAGGCGTTCCACACCACTGTGCCCTCCAACTACCCTGACATGTTCAAGATCCTTCAAGACAACCATGTCAGCATCACGGTGAAGGACACCCAAGGCAATTCCTGGCTTCCGATTCTTCTCAACTTCGCTCCCATCATCGTGATCGCGGCCCTGTGGTTCTTCATGCTGCGGCAGATGCAGAGCGGCGGCAATAAGGCTTTGTCGTTTGGCAAAAGCCGGGCCCGCCTGCTCTCCATGCAGCAAAAGAAGATCACCTTCAAAGACGTGGCCGGCGTGGACGAGGCCAAGGAAGAGCTGAAGGAGATCATCGAGTTCCTGCGCGAAGCGCAGAAGTTCCAGAAGTTGGGCGGCCGCATCCCCAAGGGTGTGTTGCTCGTCGGACCTCCAGGAACCGGTAAGACTCTGCTGGCGCGGGCGGTTGCCGGCGAAGCCAACGTGCCGTTCTTCTCCATCTCGGGTTCCGACTTTGTCGAAATGTTTGTCGGCGTCGGCGCCAGCCGTGTCCGCGACCTCTTTGAACAGGGCAAGAAGAATGCGCCCTGCATCATCTTCATCGATGAAATCGACGCCGTCGGGCGTCACCGCGGTGCTGGTCTTGGCGGCGGTCACGATGAACGCGAGCAGACGCTGAATCAGTTGCTGGTGGAGATGGACGGTTTTGAGTCCAATGACGGCGTCATTTTGATTGCGGCCACCAACCGCCCCGATGTGCTCGACCCCGCGCTGCTGCGTCCCGGCCGTTTTGACCGCCGCGTCGTGGTGGGCAGGCCGGATGTTCGCGGACGTGAAGAAGTGCTCCGCGTGCATGCCAAGAAGGTTCCTTTGGCGGAAGATGTCGACCTTCGCATCCTGGCCCGCGGTACTCCGGGCTTCTCCGGTGCTGACTTGGCCAACATGGTGAACGAGGCAGCGCTCAACGCCGCGCGCGCCAACCGCAAGGCCGTGCATCAATTTGATTTCGAGCTGGCCAAAGACAAGGTCATGATGGGCGCCGAGCGCAAGTCCATGCTCCTCTCCGAGGATGACAAGCGCGATACGGCTTACCACGAAGCAGGCCACGTCCTGGTGGCTGCCATGCGCGATCATGCGGACCCGCTGCATAAGGTCACCATCATCCCGCGCGGTATGGCTCTGGGTGTCACCATGCAGCTGCCGGAAGAAGACAAACACACGGTCACCAAGGACTACCTCGAAACGCAACTCGCCATCCTCATGGGTGGTCGTTGCGCCGAGGAGATCTTTATGAACCGCAAGACCACGGGCGCCGGCAATGATATCGAGCGGGCGACGGATCTGGCGCGCAAGATGGTTTGCGAATACGGCATGAGCCGCATGGGTCCCTTGACGTTCGGCAAGAAGGAAGAGCAGATCTTCCTCGGCCGCGAGATCGCCCAGCACCGCGACTTCTCCGAGGAGACGGCACGGCAGATCGATGCTGAAGTGCGGAGTTTGGTAGACGAGGCATACAAGTCGGCTTACTCCATCCTTGGCGACCACAAGGACACGATGCACCGCATGGCGCAAGCCCTGTTGGATCGTGAGACCCTGGATGCCAATGACATCCGCATGATCATCGAAGGCAAGGATTTGCCTCCGTTGCCGCCACTCGGGCCGCCACCGGGCAATTCGACCGGCGACGTGCAGCATGTGATCAAGCCCGAGCCCGGCCGCGCACCCGGTTTCGGCGGCGAAAGCCAACCGTCACCCGCTTAATCCCAAGCAATTCCATAAAAAAGGCCCATTTCTTCGGAAATGGGCCTTTTGCATTTGCGGTGGCCGATTCCCTCACCAAGGACGAGGTGCCCCACATCTCGCTCGTTTGTCGCGAGATGTGGGATGCCACCGAGGTTGACCGCTAAGTCCATCGGATGATCGAGAGTCAGAGGAAAAGAGCAGTGGAATCCCACATCTCGCGAAAAAGGAGCGAGATGTGGGGCACCTGCGTCCTTGGTGGGGAACGAGAGACTGACCCCGGATGCGACAATAGGCAAAGTATGCGCGGTTCTTTACTTCTGCTGGTTGCTCTTGGACTGCCTGGCGTTTCCGGTTGCGGATACCATACCCTCGGATCTGCGGCTCATCTCCCGGACACGGTCCATACCCTGGCCGTCCCCATCTTCAAAAACAAGACGCAGTTCTATCACACAGAAGTGCCCATGACCCAGGCGGTGGTCCGGGAATTTACGGATCGCACCCGCCTCGCCGTCGTCCCGGACGCAGGCGATGACGCCGACGCCACCGTCGCTGGGACCATCATCTCCGAATCGGTCCAACCTTTGACCTATCGCACCGAGACCACTGGCACGCAGACAGGGCAGACAACCAGCGTCACCTCCAGCTTCCTGATCACCATCGCCGTCAATGTGCAGGTGACCGATCGCGACCACCGCGTTCTCTACCAGCACACCAACTATGTGTTTCATGAGCAGTTCGAAACCACCACGGATTTGGCCAGTTTTATCGAAGAAGATTCTCCCGCCGTGCAACGGCTCTCGCGGGACTTTGCCCAATCTCTCGTGAGCGATATTCTGGAATCCTTCTAAGGGGAGAACATGCCTACGGATGACCCCAGCAAGCTCCGCAGCTTCTCCTCTTCGGATCGCTTCGTGGCGGAGGTTAAAGCCGCTGCTGCCTCGAGAGCGCCGTTGCGCGCCGGATATGTCTTCGCCGGCGACGAGGTCTTCCTTTACGAACGGTGCCGCCGCGCCGTCGTGGACTCGCTCATCGATCCCACGCTGCGTGAGTTCTCGCTCAGCGAACTTGACCTGGCCGAGACCAGCATTTTTCATGTGCTGGACCGGGCGCGCACCCCATCCCTGATGGCGCCTTTTCAAGTCATCTTTGTCAGGAATCTGAAAACCCTTTATACCCGCGGCGCCAAGAAGGATGAATTCGCGGCGCTCAAAGAGTATTTCCGCTCGCCCAATCCCCAGGCGGTGCTCATCTTTGTCGCCGATCACCTGCGTCTTCCCGCCGACCTGAGACGAATGGATCTGCAGGACAAAGAACGCTACGAGCGAATCCGCGAGACTTTGGGCGATGATTGTGGCTTGGTGGAGCTCGCGCGGGTGGACGAAGCGGATGCGGTACGCTGGCTGATCGCGGCCGCCGACAGCCGCGGGATGAAGTTCGATGCGGACGCGGCACGTGAGCTGGCCGACGCCCTGGGCGCGGACATGATGCTCATCTCGAGCGAGCTGGAAAAGCTTATGCTGTACGCCTTCGACCGCAAGCGCATCACGCTGGGCGATG
>CAWFGM010000026.1:0-89578 GCA_963815175.1 uncultured Acidobacteriaceae bacterium | reverse complement strand
AATAAGACAACGCCGTAAAACGCTTTCGTGCAAAGGGTGCGGAGCAAACCCAGGATTGACGTCCTAGGCCATTCTCAGCCAGTCTTATCCAATTTGGTTTTATCGATCGGCTGATAAGGACAGCACTTCCTGGAAAACAAATCAGCCATCAGGCTGAATCGCGAACAGTCCCGAAGGGACGGCTGAGAGTAGCCCAGGTTTTCGGCGTGTGCTTGAAACTGGGAGGCCCTGGACAGGAACACTTTTTACTTCAGGTCGCGCCAGTTGGGCCCGGCTCCGCAGTCCACCACAATCGGGAACCTTGAGTTCAATCACTGTTTCCATTTCATGACGGACCAGTTCCTTGATCTGGTCAACTTCCTTCTTGGGGACATCGAAGAGAAGTTCGTCGTGCACCTGGAGCGTCATTTTCGTCTGCAGCTTTTCTTCCTTGAGCCGGCGGTCGATGCGGATCATGGCAATTTTGATCAGGTCCGCTGCTGTTCCCTGTAGCGGCGTGTTCACCGCGGTGCGTTCGGCAAAGCCGCGCAGGTTGGCGTTGCGGCTTTGCATATCGGGTATGGGACGAACGCGGCCGAATAGGGTGCGCACCCGCTGCTCCCTGCGCGTCTCCTCCAGCAGCTGATCGATGTAGCGGCGCACCCCGCTGTAACGCGCGAAGTAGGTTTCGATGTACAACCTGGCCACGTTTTGCTCGATGCCCAGTTGCGCCGCCAATCCAAAGGGAGAGATGCCGTAGACAATTCCGAAATTGACCGCCTTGGCGCGATCGCGCGTCTGCTTGTCCATCCCCTCGGCGGCCACGCCGAATACTTCCGCGGCGGTCAGGGTATGAATGTCCTGTCCTTCGGCAAAGGCGCGCACCAGCAACGGATCTTCGGAGTAATGCGCCATGAGGCGGAGTTCGATCTGCGAATAGTCAGCAGAGATGAGCACATTTCCGGGTGCCGCGATAAAGGCCGCCCGAATCTCACGGCCCAATTCCGTCTTGATGGGAATATTCTGCAGATTCGGGTTGGTGGAAGAGAGACGTCCAGTGGCGGTTCCGACCTGATTGAAGGTGGTGTGAACACGCCCCTCAGCATCGGCCAGCAACGGCAAGGAATCAATGTAGTTGGACTTGAGCTTGGCCAGCTGGCGGTATTGCAGCACCTGGCGCGGAACCTCGTTATGCTCCGCCAGCTCTTCGAGCACATCCACGGCCGTGGAAACCACCTTGCCCTTGCCATACTTGAGCGGCTTGGGCAGGTGCATTTTGTTGAACAACACATCGCCCAGCTGCTTGGGCGAATTGATGTTGAAGCGATGGCCGGAGCCTTCGAAGATCTGCTCGCTGACGCGGTGCATCTCCACCGTCAAGCGGTCAGCCATGGCGGAAAGAACCGCGCGGTCGATGCGCACGCCTGCCTCTTCCATACTTAACAGGACAGGGACCAGCGGCAGATCGATGTCACGATACACCTCGCCGGTGCCCAGGGATTTCACGTCCTCTTTGAGAAGCGGAGCGAGAGTGTGGATAGCGTGCGCCGATGCAGGTAACAGCTCATCCCCTGATTCCGGCAATGCCCGGGTGGTGAAGCGTGCGGCCACATCGCCGAGGCGATGGATAGCGTGGGTCGGATTGATGAGGTAGGAGTAGAGCATCACATCATCGATTGGCCCAGCCAGCCGTAGACCATGGCTCGCTCCATGGCGATCAAGAATGCGCAACGCTGCCTTGAGGTCGTGCACCAATTTTGGTGTTTGCTCATCGGAGAGCAGGCTGCATAGCAACTCCGGCGCACGGCTATCGATCGGCCGGATCCAACGAGACGACGAGCACCCGGCCCGGCTCAGCGGAGACGGCAATCTTTAGTGACTTTGGGACCGGCGTTCTCCCTGCTGCGCCGGAGCATCGAACAAGCCGAGCAGCGACATGTTTTTCAGCTGCGGCTCTTCCTCCTCGATGGCCTCGCTTTCCTCCTCAGCCACCTGTTCCGATGCGATTTCAAGCAGTGTAGTATCGAACGCCAATGCGAAGCCTTTGCCGCGCGCCAGCTCAACGAAACGATTGATCTCTTCAGGCGGCGGATCGTGGACGATGGTGAGCGGCGTCGCCTGCTCGTCGGGCGCCAGCTCCTTGAGCATGGTGGTGAATTCGAGTTCGTTAAAAAGGGCGCGGCATGCGCTCACGTCCGGGGCTTGGGTGCGCATTTGTTCCAGGTCGAGCTCGACCGGCACTTCGCAGTGAATGGTCACCAGCTCCTTGCTGAGCAGCACCGACTCGCGGTTGTTCTGCAGCGATTCGCGGTAGGTCTTGCGTTTCACCTCCGCAGCATGATCGAGGACGTCTTCGACGCTGCCGAATTGCTGGATCAGTTCGACCGAGCCCTTATCTCCAATTCCCGGCGCACCCGGAATGTTGTCGATGGAATCTCCGCGCAGAGCCATCACGTCGATGACTTGCTCCGGCGCTACCCCGAGCACTTCCACTACCTTGTCGCGATCAAGGATGAGGTTGTCTTTGACAGGATTGAGCACCTTGACGCGACCGGTGACCAGTTGCAGCATGTCCTTATCATTCGAAACGACAAAGACATCATGATCCTGCTCGGCGGCCTGCCGTGCCAGGGTGCCGATGACATCGTCGGCTTCGAACCCCTCGGATTGCAGGATCGGGATGCGAAAGGCTTCCAGCGCCCGGCGAATGAACGGCAATTGCTGCGACAGGTCGGCAGGCATCTCGGTGCGGTTGGCCTTGTAGCCGGCGTAATCGATCTCGTCAAAGGTCTGGGTCTTGATATTCCATTTGCGCACGGTGGCCATGCTGCGCGCACGCTCATCGCGAAAGACGGCCCCGCTCACATCGAAGACGGCGGCAAAGAACTCCGGCTGAAAATCGCGGCGGAGCTTGTTGATCATGTTGACGAAGACGTAGGTGGCCGCGGTGGGCACGCCGGTGCGCGTGGACATGGGCCGCTGGCGCTGCATCGCGTGATAGGCGCGAAAGATAAACGACATCGCGTCCAGCAGGAAGACGGGCTTCTTGGGTTCGGGATTTTTTTGCTGGATAGGCGAAGCCATTACTCGTCGAGCAGATCTTTGATTTGATTCATATCGAAGACAATTCCCTTGCCCGCGTGGGAGAAGGTGTCGTTGCGTAGGAGCTGCCCATCTTCATAGCGATAGAAGGTGTTGTCCTGAGGATCGATGACCCGGATTTCCTGCGATACCCATGACTGCGGTAGTCTTCCAGGCGTCTCTTCAGCCGCTGCAGAGTATCTTCAGGGGACAGAACCTCGAAGACGGCAAGCGGCGGATGGGTAATGACCTGTTCTCTCGGCTGGCCGGGATCTAGCACAGTGACATCGGGAACACGATATCGCGTTGGCTGCGACTTTAACCCGCAATTCAGGCAGGGCGCGCAGACCCCATTCCGCCCTATGCTGCCGAAACCAAGCTGAAATCGCCTCTTGCCAGGATGCGTGATCGAGTTCTCCCATCGGGCGTTCCTCAATCTTTCCATCCACGTACTCGGCATCGGGTTCGTAAGAGGAGCGCAAATAGACCTCAACAGGAACACGCGTCGTTGTCGCCACAGTGACCTCCTCTCCCTCTCTTGAGAATACCGCTCCAGGGGATAGGTTGTCGCTTTCATACAATCGGATCTGTGCTGGTCTCCGACTTCGACTTCGAGCTTCCGCCAGAACTGATCGCGCAAGAACCGCCGGCCGAACGCGGGGAGAGCCGCATGCTCCTCCTGGACCGGGAGAGCGGTGCATGGCGGGACTCGTGGTTTAACCAACTGCCCGAGTTGCTTCGCGAGGGCGATGTGCTGGTGTTGAACGACAGCCGCGTCATCCCCGCACGGCTGTTTGGCGTGCGCCCGGGGAGCACCGGCAAAGTGGAAGTGCTGCTGACTGAGCAGCTAAGCGACTGGGAATGGCGGGCACTGACCCGCCCGGCGCGCAGGATGGCGGTGGGTCAGGAGCTGGCGTTTGCCACAGCGGAAACGCAACTGCAGGCTACGGTCGTAGCGGCCGGCGAGTTCGGGGAACGCCTTCTTCGCTTCAATCCAGTAGATGATTTTTTCGCGCGGCTGGAGCAGTTGGGGCATGTGCCGCTCCCCCCATACATTCGCCGCCAGGACCAGGCGCTCGACCGTGAGCGTTACCAGACAGTCTTTGCCCGTCAACGCGGATCGGTGGCCGCACCCACAGCCGGCCTGCACTTCACGCCCGAGGTCCTGGAGCGCATCCGCGCGCGCGGTGTCGTCATTACCTACTTGACGCTCCATGTGGGACTGGGGACGTTCCAGCCGGTCCGTGTGCCGGACGTATCGGAGATTCGCCTGCATACGGAAAGGTATTCCCTGCCCGCGGAAACAGCCGAGGAAGTCAACCGGGCGATGCTCGAAGGCCGGCGCATTGTTGCCGCCGGCACGACGACGGTGCGGACGCTGGAGCACTGCGCCCAGATCGGCAGAATGGAGCCGCATAGCGGCACGACCAATATTTTCCTGTCCCCGGGCTCCCGCCTGAACGTGGTCGGGGCTCTGCTGACCAACTTTCATCTGCCCCAGTCGACGCTGCTGATGCTGGTGAGCGCCTTTGCCGGACGAGATAAAACACTGGCCGCTTATCGTCATGCGGTTGACGCGGGTTATCGCTTCTTCTCCTACGGAGACTGCATGTTCATCGCCTGACCGAAGTGCCGCTCGGCATTCAGGCGCGCGCGTTCCAGGGCCAGTTCCACCTCGAGCCGCTTGGCTTCGATCACCAGCGGGTCTTCGCTCTGCGGCACTTCGACGTTCCGTCCCCAACTGATGGCCACGCGAGAGAAGGGCTTGGGGATGAGGAAGCGATCCCAGGACCGCAGCATCCAGGCCTTCTCCGGATGCGCATAAAAGATGCCGATGGAGTAGCCGGTGAGCTGGGCCAGCTTGACCGCACCAGGCTTCACCTTATAGACCGGGCCGCGTGGGCCGTCCGCGGTAAAGACGGCCGGATGCCCTCGCTCGACGGCCTTGGCCAACGCCCACAGGCCGCTGCCTCCGGAGCGTGTGCTGGATCCTCGCGCGGTGAGAAAACCGAGCTGTTCAATGGTGCGCGCGATCAGTTCGCCGTCAAAGCTCAGGCTGATCAGGACCGCCGGCTTAAATCGAGCGTGAAAATAACAAGCACACGGAATGAGGCAGCGGTGCCAGAAGCACCACACCTGGAGAGCCGGCGGGATGGCCGGCTCGGCCCCCGGCTCCACCACCACCTCGTAGCGCAAGGTGCGATGGAGCACCCGCAGTAACAGCGCCACCAGCCGGGGAACAATCGCAAGGGTAATCCGCTGGCTGAAAGTGAAGCGCTGGGCGGAGTCGGTCACCGGGCGATTTTACAGGCTGGGGAGCCACAGCCACTTTGGTAATCCGGGGCCTGCGGCCCATTCTGCCACCTGTTTTGTTGCAGATAGCCGTCTTCAGCGGGAGGCGGGTTATGAGGCCTCCCCACTGAGGTAACCAGGGGTGGGATCGAGTGGGGAGGAGGGCTGCCCCCTTCGTGGCCGGGTAATAGTGTGATTGGCGCATTTCCGCGGCGCCTGGGCTGACGTATACCAATACTCATTATGAGTACACACAAAATTGCTTTGACTTCGCGTGACTATTCTCTGCCTCGTTCTGGAAGCAAACCGTCCCTGGACGACAAACTCGACAGAGTCTTCCAAATGGCCGAGCATATGGACGCCCGGTGTGTCTACATGCTGGACGCTGCCGCCCACAAGCGGCGGCACGCTGTTTCCGCCAGGTAGCACGGGTTGGCTGTTTCCCAGGCGAAGATAATTCGCCTCTGGGATCTCTCCCTGCCGCGGACCGATGGGCGCCCCATATCTCGCTCGTTTTTCGCGAGATGTTGGTGGCGATCGCGTAAATTTACGAGGCTTTCCGTTGAAGAAAGCCGCACTCGTATCCATCGACGAGTGCCGGGTACGGGAAGCCCGTGGCATCTCGCTCGAAGGATCCCTTGGGCTGGGTTTGCTTCAGCACGCGACCCCACCACGCCGCGCTGATAGCATCTCTGATGTGCCACTGACTCTGGAAACGTCCCTGCAGTTCGTCAAGGGCATCGGCCCACGCATCGCCCAGAGCCTGCAGGACAAGCGCATCAGCCACCGTCGAAGACCTGCTCTACCATCTTCCCTTCCGTTATGAAGACCGCCTTCGCCCGCAAGCCATCGAGGAATTAGTCCCCGGCGAGATGGCCAGCCTGATCGGCGAAGTGCGCGGCATGAACATGATGCGTACGCGGCGCATGCCCATCTTTGAAATGACCGTGAGCCAGGGCCTGGGCAAGGTCAAGTGCATGTGGTTCCACGGAACCTACCTGAAAGACCGCTTCAAAGCCGGACAATGGGTGGCCCTGTACGGGAAGGTGGAGGCTTCGCGCAGCAGCAATAGTTTCAAAATGATCCAGCCACAGGTGGAAGTGCTGCCCGACGACCACGACGACGAGGAGTCGAAGCTGCTGGAGGTTGGCCGCATCACCCCAGTCTATGAGTCTCTGGGCAACAAGCTGGCTTCGCGCTGGCAGCGGCGCATCCTGTGGAGAGTGCTGGAGGAGATGAAGGGCCGCATCCCGGAGACCCTTCCCCAGGCGCTTTGCCGCCGGTTGGAGATGCCCAGCCGCGAGGATGCGCTGCGCTGGGCGCACTTCCCGGAGGCCGGGACGCCCATGAGCCAGCTCCAGTCCTGGGCTACGCCGGCGCAGAAAAGATTGATATTCGAAGAGTTCTTCTACCTCGAACTGGGCCTGGAGTTGAAGCGTAAGAAATTTCGCCAGCGGCAAGGAATTCCCTTCGAGACCAATGAAGCGGTGCGGTCAGCGCTCCGCCAGGTGCTGCCCTTCCACCCCACCAAGGCGCAAAAGACCGCCCTGGGCGAGATTGTGGCCGATATGCGGGCGCCGGAGCCGATGCGGCGGCTGCTGCAGGGCGATGTGGGGTCAGGAAAGACCATCGTGGCCCTGCAGGCAATGCTGGTGGCCATCGAGAACGGCTACCAGGCAGCCCTGATGGCGCCCACGGAGATCCTGGCTACGCAGCACTTCCTGGGAGCGCGCAAGCTGCTGGAACGGTCGCAGCAGCGCTACAAAGTGGTTCTGCTGACCGGGTCACTCGACGAAGACCGCAAACGCGCCAACCGGGGAATGATCGCGCGCGGCGAGGCACAATTGGTGATTGGCACCCATGCCTTGATCGAGGAGCGGGTCGATTTCGCCAAGCTGGGACTGGTGGTGGTCGATGAACAGCATCGCTTCGGGGTCTTGCAGCGTTTCCGGCTGATGACAGAAGCCCAACGCCGGCGAACCGGATGTCCTGGTCATGACGGCAACGCCCATCCCCAGAACACTCGCTCTTTCTCTTTACGGCGACCTCGATCTCAGCGTGCTGGACGAATTGCCTCCCGGCCGGACGCCCATTCTCACCCGCCAGGTCTCCGATGACCTGGCCGGCGAAGTATGGGACCTGGTGCGGGAACAGGTGCGGCTGGGGCACCAGGCGTACGTGGTCTACCCGGTCATCGAAGGCGCGAAAGAGGATCAGCCGGAGTTGGATTTCGCTGCCGGCGAGGCGGAACAGGAGCCGCAGCGGCCCTTACCGGGGAAAAAGGGCAAAACTGCCGGTTTGTTGTTCAAGCCAGTTTCCTCCCCTTCGGCGCCCTCGCTGAAGGCGGCAACCGAGATGTATCAGGAGTTGAAGGCAGGCGCGCTCAAAGGCCTGCGCCTGGGTCTGTTGCACGGCCGCATGGACGCCGACGAGAAGGAGATCATCATGCGCCGGTTTCAACGGCGGGAGGTGGATGTGCTGATCTCCACCACGGTCATTGAGGTCGGGGTCGATGTGCCAAACGCAACCATGATGGTGATTGAACACGCGGAACGGTTTGGGCTTTCGCAAATGCATCAGCTGCGGGGGCGCGTGGGACGCGGAAGCGCCAAGTCCTACTGCATCCTCATGACCGGGGGAAAGATTTCACCCCAGGCGGTGGAGCGTCTGGGAGCCATGGTGCGCACGCAGAACGGATTCGAACTGGCTGAGCTGGATTTGCAGCTGCGTGGGCCAGGAGAGTTTTTTGGCACGCGGCAAGCGGGGATCCCGGACTTTCGCGTAGCCAACCTGGTACGCGACCGTGCTCTTCTGGAGCTGGCAAAGGCGGAGGCAGCGTCGTTCGTATCCCTGGCGGCGAGGCGACGGAGGAGGAAAAGAGCAGGGTGTGGAACCGGCTGCGAGAGGCCTGGCAACGCCGCTATGGGCTGGTAGACGCCGGGTGACACTCTGTTGTTCCCTCAACGAAGGACGGTACCTCACGAACGAGCTCATGGCCCTTCAGGCTGCGAAACATTGGTTGCTGGCAAGCTGGGTTTCCAGTTCCTCGTCCTTGACCATCCAGATCTGCAATTGGACCTTGATGATTTCCAGCGAACAGATGTAGCGCGTGGCGGCATCCAGAGTCGCGCCATCCACCGCCGGCAACGTCCGGGACGATAGGTCGAAGACGTTCGGGGTGCAGCGGCAAAGCTCGGTCAGCAGCAGATGAGAGGTCGTAGTGAGTTGAAGCCCAACCGAGACCAGCGCACTGTAAATCTCGACGCAGATGTCGCGGGGAAACTCAAAAACGAATCGAGCCGTACCTGGCTCGACGTAAGAGCGGCTGCGGATCCAGGCTCCGCAGTCGGGAATGATTCCGCTGAGCCGGGGTACGACCTGTGACTGATCTTCCGGCAAGAGCGCGGTCAAATAGAGAACATCATCGAAGAGAGTTTCAGGCATAAGTGGGTCAAACAATTCAAGTTGCGAACTTTGAATATACCTCGTCTGACTAGCTTGATCGGCGACGTTAGAGCAATCTTGAACCGCAGGACAGGTACGTCGGTTAGCCGTTACGGTTACATTTTGGCTGGAGGAAGATGACCGAAAATGATCCCATGGTAATGTGTCAGCATGTTGATCGGTACAGGCGTGGATTTGATCGAGGTCGAGCGCATCGCGCATTCGATCGAACGCTATGGCGAGCGCTTTCTCCGCCGCGTTTATACGGATCAGGAAATCGCCTACTGCAGCCGCAAGCGGGTGAGCGCGGAAAGCTACGCCGCGCGTTTCGCGGCCAAAGAGGCGGGAGCGAAGGCGCTGGGCACCGGCATCAGCAGGGGGGTCACATGGAATGAGTTCCAGGTCGGCGCGCAACCCGGGCGGGCGGCCGGTTCTCGAACTGAGCGGGCGGGCTGCGCAACTGGCCACGGAACTCGGGGTACGCGCGATCTCACTCTCCCTCACCCATACCGGCAGCCTGGCCATGGCAACCGTGGTGATGGAGGGCTAGAGCCGGTAACCCAGGCTCCCGCGGCCGCTCGAGAATGAGTGAGCCCGGCAAAAGCGCCATTTGATATGCTCAGTCGCAGCGGGGAATACCCCGCTGCACTCGCTTCAACCCGAGGGGGTCTGTGCCAAGTCAGCAGGAAGTCCAGTGGTCACAATTAAAGGTGGGCGTTCTGGTCATCGTGGCGTTGGCAGCCTTGACTGCTCTCATCTTCCTGATGACAAACAGCACGGGGGGCATATTCCAGGGAAAGATCGTCCTGCGCTCCTATTTTGAGAATGCCGCCGGCCTCAAAGAGGGTGCTCCGGTCAACCTCGAAGGCTATACGGTCGGCACAGTGACCAAAATTGGGATCGTGCCCGCGCGCAAGCTCACCCCGGTCGAGGTGACCTACAAAATCGGAGCCAAATATAAGGACGCTGTGCGTACCGATTCCACGTCCAGCCTGGAGACCATCGGCGTGCTGGGCGATACCGTCGTGGACATCAACAGCAAGACCGCGACCGGTCCGCCGGTGCACAGTGGCGCGGAGCTCAAAACCAACGAAACTCCCAACCTCTCCGATGTCATCAAGTCCAGCCAGGGAACGATCGAGCAGTTGAATACCATCCTGGCCAAGGTCGACCACCTTGCGGACTCGCTCAACTCCACCAAAGGCTCGATCGGCGAGTTGATCAACAATCCCGACCTTTACAACAAAGCAGTGGCGACCCTGAACGAGTTGTCGCAACTGGTGGATACCGTTGCCAACGGCAAGGGCTCGATCGGCAAGCTGGTGGCGGACGACACCTTGTACAACCACATCAACGATACCGTGGCCAAGCTGGACAAGATGACGGCCCAAGTGGACGAGGGGAAGGGGACGATCGGCAAGCTGCTGAAAGACGAGACGCTGGCCAACAACCTGAACCAATCCGTAGCCAGCGCCAACCAGCTGCTTGCCGACATCAATGCCGGCAAGGGCGGCCTGGGCATGATCGCCAAAGATCCCCAGTTCGCAGCCAAGCTGCGAGACACCGTAGACAAGCTCGATTCGGTCTTGAACCGGGTCGACAGCGGCCAAGGAACCATCGGGCAGCTGGTTGTCAACCCTTCTCTTTACAACAACCTGGACCAGTCACTGACGGAGACGCGGGGGCTGGTTGCGGCTATCCGCGAGAACCCCAAGAAGTACCTGACCTTCCACGTGAAGATTTTCTGACCGGGTTGCACACTTCTACCCACCAGGCAGCATAATGAGGTCTCTCAAAATCGTCGTTGCCGTATTGCTTTATTCCGGGTTGGCTCACGCACAGAACAAGCCGGCCCCAGCACCCCCCGAGCCTAAGGCTCCGCAAAGCTTCGACCTGACCGCCATCGACAAGACAGCCGATCCCTGCACCGACTTCTATCAATACGCCTGCGGCAATTGGAAGAAGCAGAACCCAATTCCTCCAGACCAGGTCCGGTGGGGCCAGTTCGATGAGCTCAGACAGAGAAATGACTGGCTTCTCTATCGCGAGCTGGAAACAGCGGCGAACCCGGACGTGAAGAGGACGGCGCTGGAACAGAAGTATGGCGACTTCTACGCGGCGTGCATGAATACCGGCCTCGCCGACCAAAAGGGCGTAACGGCGCTCCAGCCCGCTCTGGACACCATCAACGCGCTCAGCGACAAGAAGCAGCTGGCTGCGCTGCTGGGTACGCTTGAGATACCGCATGGCATCAGCGGACTCTTCAGCTTCGGCGTGGGCCAGGACCAGAAGGACTCCACGCGGCAAATCGCACAAGCCGGCCAGGGAGGTCTCAGCCTGCCGGACCGCGATTACTACCTGTCGCAGAACCCTCGGCAGCAGAAGATTCGCGAACAATACGTGGCTCACATGACCAGGATGTTCCAGCTGGCCGGGGACACGCCCGAGAAAGCCGCCAGCGAAGCGCAGAACGTGATGGCGATCGAAACCGCGCTGGCGCAAGGCTCCGTGAGCCGGACGGACATGAGAGACCCGGCCAAACGCTATCACATGATGACGCTTGCGGATCTGGGCAAGCTAACCCCGGACTTCGACTGGCCGGCCTACTTGCATGGCATAAACATGGGTTCCTTCGAAACCCTGAATGTGATGACCCCGGGCTTCTTCACCGCCATGAACGCGCAGATTGACACCCAGAGCCTGGATGCGTGGAAGAGCTACCTCCGCTGGCGTGCCCTGCACGACGCCGCCCCTTGGATGTCGCAAGCGTTTGTCCAGGAGAACTTCAATTTTTTCTCCGGCGAGCTGCTGGGGCAGAAAGAGATCGCGCCGCGATGGAAGCGCTGCACCCGCGCTACCGATGAGGCGCTAGGGGAAGCTGTCGGGCAGGATTGGGTGAAGCAGTACTTCAGCCCGGAAAAAAAAGAGAACATGGTCAAGCTGGTCACGGCGCTGGAAGCGGCGCTGGCTGAGGATATTCAACAGTTGCCGTGGATGTCGGAGGCCACCAGGAAGAATGCGGAGGAAAAGCTGGCGCTGATCCGCAACAAGATCGGGTATCCGGAGCACTGGCGTGACTACTCGACCCTGGAGGTCAAGCGCGATGATCTGCTGGGAAATGTGGCCCGCGCGACCGTGTATGAGGATCGCCGCAACCTGGACAAGCTGGGCAAACCGGTGGACGAGACGGAGTGGGGCATGACTCCGCCGACGGTGAACGCCTACTACAGCCAAGGCATGAACGACATCAACTTTCCTGCCGGCATTCTGCAGCCGCCGTTCTACGACTTCTCCAAAGACGCGGCCGTCAATTTCGGAGGCATCGGAGTGGTGATCGGCCATGAAATGACGCATGGCTTCGACGATCAGGGCAGCAAGTTTGATGGCCATGGCAATGTGCGTGAGTGGCAGAGCCCGGCTGACCGAAAGGCTTTTACCGAGCGCACCGATTGCGAAGTGAAGGAGTATGGCAACTTCGAGGCTGCGCCTGGGCAAAAGCTCAATGGCAGCCTGACCCTGGGCGAGAATACGGCTGATAATGGCGGCCTTCGCTTGGCCTACGCGGCGTTGATGGCTTCTTTGGCCAACGCGCCCGGCACGGTTGCGCCGCAGATCGACGGCTACACGCCGGCGCAGCGATTCTTTCTCTCCTTCGGCCAGATTTGGTGCGAGAACGTGCGCGAACAAGCCGCGCGGAGTCGAGCGTTGACGGATCCGCATTCCCCCGGCCAGTGGCGGGTGAACGGCGCAGTGCAAAACTTCGACGAGTTCGGCAAGGCCTTCAGCTGCAAGAAGGGCGCCCCGATGTACCCGGAGAACTCCTGCCGCGTATGGTGACCGGAGCCATGCAGGGAGGAGATTCGCGGTCCCCACCCTTCGCGAGGAGTGCCAAGGACCCCGGTGCTAGCGGACAGCTCGGGTTTCAGTCTAATCAAGTGGGAGCTGCCCAGGGAACGTTTCCCCTGTTGCGATATGCTTTCGAGGGTGGTTAGGCGCAGCTTTTCTTGACGGAAAAGCTGCGTCAGCTGCCTCTCTCCGAAGTAGACCTACAGGCGAGACGCTAGCCGAAAGTGGTTCTAGCTTTTACAATTAGCGACAGGATCCATTTTTCATACAGTTTTAGCTGCAAAGGCAGCCCGAGACCGCGACAGCGACGGGGATTAAGGAAACGCATGAAGTTCAGGAAATTCGGCCGGATGAGTCTGGCCTTGGCAGTATCCCTGGGAACAGGATTGGGAGTGACCTCTTGCAGTACGGATCATGCAGTCGGTTATCTATATGTCACCGGCCAGCAATATAATCAGGTCTCCGGCTACAGGATCGATAACAACCTTGGCAATCTGACCCCCACGCAAAACTCTCCCTTCGCCTCTGGCGGCGCCAATCCCATCAAGGCGCTGACGGCCAATGCGGGAAAGTTTCTCTATGTGCTCAACGCAGGCTGTGGCGGAACCGGGCAGGCGGCTTGTTCCTCCGCAACAAGTTCGGATAATACCGGGCCAAACATCTCGCTCTTCACCATCGGCGGAAAAGGTGCGCTGAGCTTCCAGACAACTTATACCAGCCAGGGCAATTATCCAATCTCGATCCAGACCGACTCTTCCGGCACGCATCTATTCGTGCTTGATTCCCAAGTTCCCGATCCCGCGACTTGCGTGGGCTATGTGACTGGAAATCCTGCCACCGTCTGTGGAGACATCACATCCTTCAACATCGACCCCAATACCGGCCGGCTCTCGTTGATCACCAACCAGCAGTTTAAGAACCCTACGACTGGCGTCAACCTTACTTACTTCCCGGTAGGCAGCGGACCGATCAACTTTCATCGTGGTTCCGAGTAACTCGTTTATCTACACCATCGAGAAAGGCAGTGGAAGCTCGTCCGATCCCTTCGCAGTCAGTCTTTGTGTATGCGAACAGCAGTGGTCAGTTAACCCTGACGCAAAATACGCCCATTCCCTCCGGGGCGGAGGATCTGAGTTTCATCTATGCCAGCAGCAAGTACGTATATCTGATCGATGCCGGGCAAAGTGTCAACCCCTCGGGCTATGATTTTGCCCTATACGATCGGCACCAATGGTGCGCTCCAATCGCTGGTTGGCGGAGCTGTGGCGAACTCGGGCACGGTGGCCAATCCTGGACCCATGATTGTCGATCACCAAGGCAAGTTCCTCTACCTCGCGAACATGGGGCCCAATCTCACGCCAACCAGCCCGTCAAGTTCGGTCAGCGCATTCTTCATTGATCCGACGACGGGCAGATTGACGACCCTATCCGGCGGAGCAAGCTCGACCGCCACCACCTTTGGTTCCGGATCCGCTCCACAGTGCATTCTGGAAGATCCATCGAACCAGTATCTGTATACGGCCAATTATGCGGACAGCACTATCACCGGTGCGGTGATCAACTCCTCGACGGGAACCCTGACGACGCTGCGGAAGAACACCTCCTTCACCGGCCCGGGTAACCCAACCTGGTGCACCGTCAGCGGTACGCTGTTCTAAAGCTAAGCCTTCAGGGCTCAGGTGGCTGAAAGCGACCTGAGCTTTTACAATGCAATTGGGACTCAAAAGACTCTCTATCGATAGCTCTGCTGCGAACTGCAGCCCTGCTCCATTGGTTCGTTGGGCCAGGATGAAGGAAGCGCATGAAGTTGAGTAAATTCGGCCGGATTGCACTGGCCTCGGTTGTAACCGTTGGTCTGGGCTTCGGTGTTACTGCGTGCGGACCGCCCAATACGATTGACTTTCTATATGTCACATCCTCCAAGAACAATCCCGGGCAGATCAACGTTTACAAAGTGGATAGTCAAGCGGGAGCTTTGATACCACTTCCTACCTCGCCCTATTCTTCGGGCGGACAGAATCCCGTGGCCGACGTAACTTCGGCGAATGGCAAGAACCTCTACGTGGTCAATCACGATAGCAATGCGGTCGTGGTGTTCGCCATCAGCACGGATGGCAGCCTATCCCAGCAACAGTCCTGCACTACTCCGGGGACTCTCCCGACACAGTTGGCGATTAACAAGGCCGGGACCTACCTCTATGTTGTCGAGACCTACCAGCCGGGCTTCAGCGCCGGCAAACCCGGTCCCGGGGCGCTGGTTGTTTATCCCGTCAATGCCACCGGGCAACTGGGGGCCACGGGAAGCCTGTGCACGCCGGTGGCGAATGGCGCCAACGCCTTCTTCCCGGTGGGAAATAATCCTGTAGCCGTGAACGTGCTGGCCAGCAGCAACTACGTTTATGCGGTGAACGAAAATGACGCCACCCTCTCTGCGTTTCAGGTGGGCACCACGGGCGCTCTCACACTGATTGCCACCTATCCCGTCGGCGTATCTCCTAACGCGATTTCCAGCGACCCGACGAGTAAGTTCCTTTACATCACCGATGGCGCAGCGAATCAGATGATCGGCTATCTGGTCCAGGAAAACGGAACCTTGATCAACATGCAGACGCCCTTCAAGACGGACATTCTTCCCGACTCTGTGGAGGTCGATCCCCGCGGTATCTACGTGTACGTTGCCAATTACAATGCCAACAACGTGAGTGCCTACACGATCGATCGCTCTACCGGAAACGCCACGCAGATTTCCGGGTCGACCACATATGCAGTCGATGCCGGGCCAACCTGCATCTTGATCGAACCCGCAGAGGCGCGCTTTGTCTACACCACAAACTTCCTTGGTGACACGGTGTCCGGCTTGACTCTGAACCCCGCGACGGGGGCGCTCGCGCCCGTGCAAAACACACCCTTCAAGGCCACCGGGCAGCCAACTTGCAGCGCTGCCATTACCCACGGCAACCATTCCATCGAGGTCGTACAGCCCTGATGCTGCATAGTATGGGCGTCACCCTGTATAGGCCCGGAGCGACGAAGCGCTATCGGCGAGGTTGCGGGCTGAAGTTGAGTAAATTCGGCCGGATTGCCTTGGCTTCCGCTAGTATCCCTTGGCCTCGGATTCGGAGCTACTTCATGCGCTCCCAGCAATACAATCGATTTCCTTTACGTCACCGCGTCCAAGCAGAACCCGGGGCAGATCAGCGTATACAAAGTAGATAGCGAAGCCGGCGCTTTGTACCAAATCGCCGATTCACCCTATCCCTCGGGCGGCCGGAATCCTGTCGCGGATGTGGCGTCCGCCAACGGGAAGAATCTCTACGTCATCAATCATGACGACAATACCATCGTGGAATTCGCCATTGGCACCGATGGCAAACTCTATCCGCAGCAGACCTGCAACATGCCGGGCAGCTACCCCACCCAGTTGGCCATCAACCAGGCGGGCACCTATCTCTACGTCGTGGAGACCTACCAGCCGAACTTCAGCACCAACATACCCGGGCCCGGCGCGCTCGTAGTCTTCCCTGTCAATGCAAATGGTCAGCTGGGTGCGACGACCAGCCTATGCCAGCCGGTACCAGACGGCACAAATGCTTTCTTCCCCTTGGGGAATAATCCGGTCGCCGTCAACGTGTTGACTAATGGAAACTTCGTGTACGCGGTGAATGAAAGCGACGCCACCATCTCCGCGTTTCAAGTTGGGTCAGACGGCGTGCTTAGTTCGATCGGCCTGTTCAAGGTTGGAACGACTCCCAATGCGATCGCCAGCGATCCGGCCGGCAAATTCCTGTATGTCACCGACGGCGGCTCCAATCAGATGTATGGTTTCCTGGTGCAGGCCGGTGGATCGTTAGTCAGGATGCCGGCGCCATTCAAGACCGACAATCTGCCCGATGCCGTCGCCGTCGACCCCCGCGGCATTTATGTTTATGTCGCCAACTACAATGGTAACGACGTAAGTGCCTTTACCATCGACCAGTCTACCGGCATCGCCACGCCGATCGCCGGTTCGGTCACCTACGCGGTTGGCAGCGGGCCGCTTTGTATCCTGATCGAGCCGTCCGAAGGCCGCTACATTTACACCCCCAACTTTCTCAGCAACACCGTTTCCGGCTTGCACCTGGACCCCTCCACCGGCGCACTCTCGGGCGTACAGAATACGCCCTTCGGTGCCGCCCAGCAGCCTACCTGCAGCGCTGCGATCACGCATGGCCACCATACCGTCGCACAACCTTAGGCAAAGCAAAACCTAAGGGGCTAATGAAGCTGCAGCATAGCCAGCCGATACCCAGTCTTTTTCTTAGTGAATCGCGTTGGGTTCGTTGGCCGTACCAGCGTTTGCGTGCGGTTCAAGTTAACCAGGACGTAGTCCTGGGCGTCTGGAGCGCGGGCGCCGCAGGATATCCCTTATGTCACCGACGGCCAGAGGGCCGACCGCTGATTGGATAGGGTCTCACTCAGCAACTCGCATTCGCTGGCATGGCCAGAGAAGCTCGTCACGCAACCACCGCAGCCACAACCATCTCGAGTGTTCGGCGCACGCCTACGTCTCCGGAGATGGGACCATCGACGAATTGATTGAATGGATGCGGCTTCCAGGTGTCGCGGGAAGTATCAGGGGTGTATGTGAGCGGCAGACCGGTGCCCGCCGGGTCATACGTCTCCGCATTCAGCGAAGACATCTTATAGATCACCATATCCAACGAAGGAATCACGTACAGCCCAAAACCACCAGCCCCAGATTTAAAGAAAGCATCTCGCGGTGCTCCGGCGACATGCCCATCTGTGTTCACCTCAAATTGCAGGCTAAACGGACAGTGCGGATTAAAGGGAGAGGGCCGGCTCAGTAGGGCAAGGTAGTCCGGCGGTATCACCTGCAGCTTCTCCCAGCGGCCGTTTCTTGCTAGCAGATAGCCAAATCGCAAAGCATCGGTGGAATGAAGAGCAATGCCTCCTTCCCCCGGAGTATGCGGCAGATTGCCTCCTGGCCGATGGGTTGCATATCCCCATCTCCCCCAGCCCATCGGCTGCGCGAGTTTCTGGTTTAAATATTCCTGCAATTCCATGCCGACAACGCGGCGAAGGACGATGGAGGCGATGTGGGGATCACGCGAGTACAGGTATCCGTCGCCCGGCATGGTCCACATCTTTCCATGCAGTGCGCTACCGTCCTGGTCCTCCAGCTGATCATGAACCGGATCGGATGAGACCCAATTGGGCAGCTCGACGTTCTCCCCTTTTACGATGGCCGTTTGATGACCTGCGGTCGCGACCGTCTCCCTACCGGGTGGAGCGTAGGTTGCTTCCTGAATCCCCGAGGTCATGGTGAGCAAGTTGCCGAGTTGAATGCCGGCCATGCGCGGGTCGCTGAGAGGAAAGGCTTCGGGCAGATACTCCTCGGTAAAAACTTTCTGTGCCAGGCCGCCGGGAAAGCGGCTGCTATGTTCGGACAACATGATTCCGCAGGCGACGCTGGTAAACATCTTGCCGACGGAATACATATTGGGGTTGGCTTCGCGGTTGCCGCGGCCAAAATACTTCTCGTAGACCAGGTATCCGTGGCGAACCACGAGGAGGCCGCCGTGCTGACTGCTGGTCTGGGTATATTGAAATGCCTCATCCAACCGGGCTTTGTCTATGCCGGTGCGATTCCGGATCTCCGCGGGGGACTCAAGAGTTCGCCAGCCGCCTGCCGAGTCAGGTGGCTGGGAAATAGGACTCTTCGCTTTTAGCCGTGCGCGTCGCCAGGTTCAGGAAAGGCAGTGCGAGAGGAAGCGAAAGCAGCGTTCTCCGGGTGACACCATTTTCACTTGGACCCGGCAAAAGGTTATTCATCGGCTCGATCACGCCCCACTCTACACCTGCCTATGTGGCACATGGAGAGAAATATTCCTATCCTAGGTTCTGCTTTTAATGGTAGCGAGCGGCACGCTAAACTTCAGCACCTCGGTCAACTCCAACTAACGCGAGAAACTTCTCATTCCCTAATGAAAGACGGGTGCCCCACATCTCGCTCGTTTTTCGCGAGATGTGGGATACCACTGCTCTTTCTCTCTGACTCTCGATTAACCCCATGCACTTTACCGTCAGCCTCGGTGGTATCCACTTCTCGCGGAAAACGACCGGGATGAAGTAGACCAGCCGGCTAGGCGCCCCGGGCCGAACTGGGCTCCAGCCGCCGAATGATCCAACTTCTTCCTGGCCGCTCGATGAGCCTTTTGGTTAACAGCGCAGCAATAACCAAAAGCAGGTAAGAAATCCAGGGATCATAGGCAATCAGGCCGCTCTTCTCCAGAAAATGCGAGTCGTGCAACAGCGTCCAGAGATTGAAGTGCAGCAGGTACAGGCAGTAGCTCGCTTCGCCTATGGCGATAAAAGGAAGCAGGCCAAAGAAACTTGCGATCCAATTACGGCCGGCCAGGCAGAGGACCACGCCGGCAAAAAGCGGCATCAGCAGACCATCGTGCATCATCGCGTAGGGCAGGTGGTCCCCCAGGCAAAGAAGCCAGTAGAGCGCCGCAAAGCCAAGAATTCCTAACGCCAGGCGCTTGCGGCTCTCGGGCCGAATCTTGTCGTTCAGAAATCCCAAGGTCATGCCAAATAGAAAGGAGAAGAGATGCTGCAAGGGCATGAATTTCAGCGCCCGCATCCAGATGCCGACCGAATAGCGGTCGGGGTGAAGATCGCCGTCCGGATTGAGGTACATATAAAGGCCCGGAAGGACCAGACTGCAGAGCCACACGGAGACCAGGATGAGCAGCAGACTCCGTGTCTGTTGCGGACGGCGGCGCGTGATCAGCCACGGGAATAGAAGATAGAAGAACGCCTCAGTCGACATGGTCCACGCAGGAGTATTCCAAAACGTCGAGAGGGCGGGATGCCATCCTTGCAGAAGCAACGGCGTGAGGATCACCCCCAAGCCAAAGTCCAGCCGGGTGTGGGCGTGGACCTCCTGCGCCAGCATGCCGACAGAGAGCAACAGACTGAAGGCATAGACGGGATAGAGACGGGAGAAACGAGCGGACCAGAAGCTGCGCGCGGTAAGCGCACCACGTTGGGCGCGATCGGCGTAGTTGTAGGTGAGGATGAAGCCGGAAAGCATCAGGAAAAAACTAACGGAAATGTATCCGCCGTTGACCACCGGGCTCAACGGTCCAAACGAATGGGGATCGGCAAAATGGAAAAACACCAGGTTGAGGGCAGCAAAGCAGCGTATGCCCGTGAGTGCAGGCAATTGTGAGCGCCGCGGCGGCGCAACCGCAGCCGGCTGCACCAACACCGGCCCTCCTGAAGCCTGGGCTGATGCCTCCACCGGAACGGCCGATCGTTCTGTGGCCTGAAGTGCGGGAACCGGGGGACGCTCCGCGAGTGTGCTCTGCGGCGTCAGGCGGTCACCAGGGAGCCGACCTTTTCTCCGCTCACGACACGCAGGATGTTTCCAGGACGGTTCATGTTGAAGATGATCATGGGCAAATTATTGTCCTTGCACAAGCTCACTGCAGTGCTGTCCATTACCTTTAGACCGAGCCGGAGGATTTCCATATAGGTAATCTGCTCGAATTTCACTGCATCTTTGGTAATAACAGGATCCGCGTCGTAAATCCCTTCCACTTTTGTGGCCTTTAATAGGACGTCCGCTTTGATCTCCATGGCTCGCAGCGAAGCGGCCGTATCTGTGGAAAAGTATGGATTTCCCAGGCCCGCTGCGAAAATGACCACCCTGCCCTTTTCTAGATGCCGGATGGCGCGACGCCGGATGTACGGTTCGGCCACCTGGTTCATCTCGATCGCAGACATGACACGGGTCTGGACCTTGCATTTTTCCAGAGCATCCTGGAGTGCCAGCGAGTTGATCACCGTAGCCAGCATCCCCATGTGGTCAGCGGAGACGCGATCCATCATGCGTGCCTGTTCGGCCACGCCGCGGAAGAAATTGCCCCCGCCGACGACGATAGCGACTTCCACGCCGAGATCCCGAACTGCCAAAATCTCCAGTGAAATTTCATGGAGCTTGGCCACGTCCACACCGAAGCCGCGATCTGCCGCCAGCGCTTCGCCCGACAGTTTGAGCAGGACTCGTTTGTACATTCAAGCAAAGTATCGCACATCCGGGACGAGCCGCTATCCCTCGGTTTGGGGGGTATTTGCGATCTATTTTGATACAAATTTGGACCGGGGCATTTGCTTACAGGCCACGAAAAACTCCGCACTCAGAAAGAAAACCTATAACCTCAGCGGCTAAGTCCGCGTGAGAACCAAGCCCAAAAAAGGAAGAGGGCCGGGAATCTCCCGGCCCTCTTCATCCAAGTTAGAAAAGCCTATTCTGCGGTATTGGGCTTGATCTGGGCGACAGTCCAGACCGGGTCGCCGACCTTGAAGCGGGCGAAGCGGCGTACGCTGAGGTTTTCCCCCAACTTGCCGATCTTCTGCGCGATCAAATCCTTGATCGCAAACGACTGGTCCTTGATGAAGGGCTGTTCGAGCAGGCAGACTTCCTCGTAAAACTTGCTCATTTTGCCTTCCACGATCTTCTCGATCACCGGGGCCGGCTTGCCCGTGGCCGCGGCCTGGGACCGGTAAATATCCTTCTCCCGCTCCAGGTCTTCGGTGGTGACATCCTCACGGCGAATATAGCGAGGATCCGTGGCCGCGATGTGCATCGAGATGTCCTTCAACAGCTCCTGAAAATCCTCCGTCCGGGCGACAAAGTCGCTCTCGCAGTTGATTTCGATCAGCACGCCGATCTTGCCGCCGGCATGAATGTAGGTGCCCACAGCGCCCTCGGACGTGCTGCGCGATGCCTTCTTGGCTGCCGACGCCATGCCTCTCTTGCGTAAAACTACAACCGCCTGGTCCAGGTCGCCCTTGGCTTCCTGGAGCGCGTTGCGGCAATCCATCATCGGCGCGCCCGTCTTCTCGCGAAGCTCCTTGACCTGTGCAGCGGAGATATTTTCAGTCACGGTTGACATCCTCTTGCGATTCCTTTGCTGGCCTGTAAACAGGCCGTAAAAGCGGTTTAACAATCACTGTGGGTTGGTTAAGACAAGCCTTCTCGCTTCGGTCTACACCAATGTTAAACCGCTGTATCCCCGGTTCCGCATGGGTAAGCGGAAAGGTTCGGTGGCGCGTAAAAGTGGCTAGATGGTCCGCTCGGCAACTTCCGGCTCATCGACGGCTATCACCCCGGGGGCCTTGCGAATGCCTCCGCCAAGTGCAGCTTCCAGATCGACAACTTCACCTTCGCCGGAGAGTTCATCGGCGCCGGCTTCAAGACCGGAAACCTCCACCGGAGCGGCCTCAAGCTGCGCATCGGCGGTCACACCCGCATCGGCTGCGCGCTTGTCGCCCGCCATCTGCACTCCTTCCACTACGGAGTCGGAGATCTTGGAGGTAAACAGGCGGATGGCGCGCAACGCGTCATCATTGCCGGGAATTACATAGTCGACCACCGTGGGATCGCAATTGGTATCAACCACAGCGACCACTGGAATGCCCAGCTTGCGGGCTTCCTTCACAGCGATGGCTTCGTTGTTCGAATCGACCACGAAGAGCGCGTCGGGCAACCGGCGCATATTCTTGATGCCTGCCAGGTTGGCCTGCAGATGCTTGCGTTCCCGCTCCAGCCGGATGACCTCTTTTTTGGTCAGCAGCTCATAGCGGCCGTCGGTGGCCATTTCATCCAATTCCTGCAGCCGCTTCACGGATTTTTGTACCGTGATCCAGTTGGTCAGCAGTCCACCCAGCCAGCGCTGGTTGATGTAGAACATGCCGCAGCGGTTTGCCTCTTCGGCAATCGCGTCCTGGGCTTGTCTCTTGGTCCCGACGAAAAGGATGACCTTACCCTGCCCGGTCAGGTCGGTAACGAACTTGCTTGCTTCCTTGAACATCTTCAAGGTCTTTTGCAGATCGATGATGTAGATCCCGTTACGCTCGCCGAAGATGTATTCCTTCATCCGCGGATTCCAACGCTTGGTCTGATGCCCGAAGTGAACACCTGCTTCGAGCAACTCCTTCATCGTGATAGTGGCCAAACTACCTCCTCTTGAATTGCATTCCGGCGTGGCCGGAATTGATTTCCCTCGCCCGCTCCAGAAAGCCGGGGCGGGGAAGATTTTTGACGCGATAGCATCGTTTCACTGCATGCATCGCCGGAGAACGATAGGCCGTTACCGGCAGATACTTAACGCTTGCTGAATTGGAAGCGCTTGCGGGCGCCCTTCTGTCCGTACTTCTTGCGTTCTTTAATGCGCGCGTCGCGGGACAACAAGCCGTCAGCCTTCAACGTCTTGCGGAGCTCCAGGTTGAACTCGAGCAGTGCGCGCGCGATACCCATCTTCACCGCATCCGCCTGAGCGGAAACTCCCCCACCCTTGACCGTTGCCAGGACATCGAAATTGGCGGCATGCTCCGTCAACTCCAGCGGCCGCTTGGCGGAAACCCGTTGCTGATGGGTAACAAAATAAGTCTCGAAAGGCTTCTGATTGACGACAAAGTTGCCGCTGCCAGGACGCAAGAAAATGCGCGCTACGCTCGCCTTGCGACGCCCTGTTCCGTAGTACTGAACCAAATCTGCCATGTCCGTCCTATTCTTTGCTATGTCCTACGCGGTTAACGCGCCGCCAACTCTAAAACCTCAGGCTGCTGGGCCTGATGAGGATGTTTATCGCCGCGGTAAACCTTGAGCTTGGTCGCCATCTGGCGGCCCATCTTGCTCTTGGGCAGCATGCCCTTGATCGCGTCTTCGACAATCTTTTCCGGGCGCCGCGCCATCAACCGCACAAAGGACTCTTCCCGCAAGCCGCCGGGAAAGCCGGTGTAGCGGCGATATACCTTCTGTTGACTCTTGAGACCGGTCAGCACGATCTTTTCCGCGTTCACGATGATCACGTGATCACCCATGTCGATAAAAGGCGTGTACTTCGGGCTTTTCTTCCCGGCCAACATGCTGGCTGCTTCGGTCGCCAAACGCCCCAGGGTCTTACCGCTGGCGTCGACCACGAACCATTTGCGGGTGATATCGTGCGAGCTTGGAAAATACGTAGACATCGTTACCAGTTCTCCCAGGGAACCCTCGTTCGGACGCGCGTTGCACACCAGCGCAAGAATTCGCGGCTGGCAACCGCCCTCCCGCAAACGAAAGGTTCAAATCGCTTGAGTGGCGAAGATTAGATTTAGAGCGGTTTCAATGGCAATCGCTCAAAGCGCATCTTCGGGTTCGCTTTCCTGGCAGGCTACCTGGGCTCGCTCAATCTTCAGACCGGTTTGCTGTGAAGTGGCTTCCCAGACTTACCGGGACTTCACCTCGTCGGATCAGACGGCGACTACAGACGGCCGGACGCGGCACTGCGCAAGAAGTTCAGAGTAACGCATTCGGGCAAGTGAGTCAACGGGGGTGGAGTTACACATGCCGCACAAAAGAGGCATTTTCTACTGATTCCGAAGGTCATACGCTCTCTTTGGAGTATAGCGGAGGATCCCCCCTCGTATGACACAACGTGCCTCTGAATCCCTGGTAGCGGTGCTTATCCGCATCGGGTTGTTGCTGGCCCTGGCCATCATGTTGATGGCCGAAAATGCCCAGGCCCAATCGCTTCCTGTTTCGACCCGGTCGCACCCAGCCCGGGCTAGCAGTCCCACAGGCTTGCAGCAGCAAATCCCTGCTGCCGGCACTCGAACTGACCGGACCGCGTAGCTAGCTCGCAACCGGAAAGTACGAGCAAGGAGACCGAATGACGTTCGCAAAGCAACTCTCTTGGTTTATGCCCGCGGCCCTACTGTGCGGCGTTTTTACCACGCTCTCGAGCGCCCAGCAAACGGCGGGCGGCGCGGTGGTGACTCCTGCCCCGGCGGCCGCTCCTGCCCCGGCGGCCACTCCTGCCCCGGCGGCAACTCCAACTCCTGCCGCGGCTTCAGTCCCTTTGGCCGCGACTGCGAATGCGGCAACGGTTAAGTCCACTCCTCCTCTAACCGAGGATGCTCTGCGCGCACGCTATGTCGGCAAGCTGATCTTTCTGCGCGGTTCCTATCTGGGTGACGACCTGAATTTCGACCAGGATGGCAAGGTGAACGGCTCACCCACCATCGCCTCGTTTACGCTTTCCGCCTTCGAGGTCAGGAAAGTGAAGCTGTCCAAGCACAAGCTTGAGTTCGAGGCCGATCGCTACGGCCTGCATTACTTCGGCGCGCTGCCCTACGAGGATGAAAGCAAGTCCTTCGATAAGGTCAAGATCTCAAAGAAGCCGGTTCACATCACCATCGCCCGCGAACTCATCGTGGTCCCCAAGGTCAAGAAGGAAAAGAAGAAGAAAATGAGCCCACGCCACAGGAGATTGCAGCGGCGCAGACATTAAAAACCAGGACAGATGCCACCGCCACGGCGCCACCTGCTCCGCCCACCAGTGGAGCGGCCGCCGAGACCTACGAGGCCCTGGCAGCCGTCTCGCCCGCGCATAGCGCCATGCTGATGAACAAGGCGCTGGACAATATCTTTGCCGGTGACATGGATCAAAGCATGCTTGCCCACTTGCCCGACTACTGGCAGGAATACTTCAAAAGCAAAAGCCAACACCGGCAGTACATGCCCGCTGATGCCAGCATCAAGGTTGTCAGCGAAGGCGTGACGCCTCCGAAGGTATTGAACAGCATCGATCCCAGCTCGAATGAATATGCCCAGAAGTATGGAATCGCGGGCATGGAGCTATTGCGCACAGTGGTCGACGCCTCGGGAACTCCACGGCAGATCGCGATCGCCCGCCCCATCGGCTTCGGACTCGACGAGAAGGCAGTGGACGCCGTCAAGAAGTCGCACTTCCAGCCAGCGATGCTGAATGGGCAGGCAGTACCGGTGGTGATCGACATGGTCGTCACCTTCCGCATCTACTCCAACCGCACCAAGCCAGGTTCCGTGGCGAAGGGAGCAAAGGACGCGGTTTTGGCTGCTTCGGTCGGCGACGCGGACGGCGATGCTAATCTTAGGCCGTGAGCCAACGGTTTCTTAACCTCATCCGCAATGGGAAAACGGCAGAAGTCGCCGCCGCTGCGGAAGAAGATACATCGCTTCTTACTTGCAGAGACGCCCAGGGCGTCTCTGCTTTTTTGTGGAGCATTTATCACCACCAGCCCCTGATCAGGGACTACCTGGTCAGCCATCTGCCGGCGCTGGACATATTCGAGGCGTCCGCGCTGGGAGACTGCGCCCGCCTGGAGCCGCTACTGCGACAGGATCCCATGCTGGTTCATGCGAGTTCGGCCGACGGTTGGGCTCCGCTCCACCTGGCAGCCGCATTTGGCGGCCCACCGGCAACGGCTCTGCTGCTTGCCCACGGCGCCCATGTGCACCGCTTCTCGCGCAACCCAATGCACAATCAGGCACTGCATGCATGTATTGCCTTGAGCCGGGATCCGCAGACGGTGCGCATCCTGATTGAGCAAGGCGCGGACGTAAACATGACCCAGGCCGGAGGCTATTGCCCCTTGCACCAGGCAGCCGCCGCGGGGTTGGTCGAGGTGGTTAAGATCCTGCTGGAAGCAGGGGCAAAATCGGATTTGCGCTGCGACCAGGGAAAGACCCCGGCCGACTATGCGCGGGAGCGCAGGCATGATGGTGTCTTGCAGGTGCTGGGAAAAGAAACTGCGGATGTCTCCCCTCCTCTATCTTCCAGTCCCACGGCCGGCCGGGACAGGCAGGATGACAAGGTTTGAAGCGGATACTTACGCTCAACATTTGTTAATCGGATCGTGCGCTTGGCTCTCCAAGCATCATCCGACGCTGGCCTATTCGTAGGCCAAGGCTTCGATCGGATCTTTCCTGGCCGCCTTCAGAGCCGGATAGCTCGCGCCCACCAGCGCACCACCAAAGGCGATCAGTGTGGCGGCAACGATCCAACCAAGACTGATGGGAAACGGCTGTGTGGGAAAGCGAACGCCCATTCCCGTCTTTATTAAGAATGCCGCGCAGATACCCAGAATGATGCCAAGCAGGGAGAGAAAAGCCGTCTCGCGCAAGACAAGATTGACGATGTAGATCTGGGAAGCGCCTAACGACTTAAGAATTCCGATCTCGCGGGTTCGCTCCAGGACAGCCGTGTACATGGCCTGGAAAATGACGAGAAAACCGACCACAACCGCGATCCCGATCACAACATGTAGTCCGATGTTGAAACCAGGCAGGTGCTCTGGCGTCAACATGGAGAGAACCTCCTGGACGGTTTGCACCTGATATGCGGAAAGTCCCGGAACCGCCAAGATTTCCTGCTTGATGATCGCTTCATTATCCGGATTGTCGGCCTTTACGTAGAAGAGCGTGGCGTTGTTTTCCGCTCCCAGCAAGGCACCCAGCGTCTTGATGGGCAGGAACTTCCGGCCTCCCTTGCCGTGCTCGACAATTCCGCAGATGCGGAAGTTGTGATTGAGGATGGGAATACTGTCGCCTACCCGGTAGGTCTTGCCGCCGTTGCGGGCAAAGTAATCATCCACGATCACATCGTTCGGGTTCTGAAATGGTCCACCGGAGAGAAAAACAAAAGGCCGTAAGGCATTGAAACTCTTGTAATCGATGCCCCAAATGGTCTCAACAGCGGTTTGGGTGGAGATCTGTTGAATGGCCGGAGACGCCACCGCAACATGGGGTAGCTTGCGCAGCACGTCGGCAATCTTTGCCGGAGCCGGCGCCCCGCTCACTCCAACCAGGAATGTCTGATTCGGAGGGCGAACGATCAAATCGGCGCCGATCCCGTTTGTCTGAGTGCGGGACCCCTGGATCATGCCCACCATGATGCCCACGATCGAGAGGATCATGGTGACCTCGATCGCCACCGCGAGAATGCTGATCGACGATCTTAAGGGGCGATGGAGCAGATTGCCGATGACTAACCTATTCATGCTATTCGCCTGACTGAGCCGAGTGTAGCAAAATTGCGTGGTAGCTTAATCCGCTCCCCGGAGAACATCGGTCCAGTAACTCAAAAGATGCTGTACGGTGCACAAACTAAAGGGTTATAGCGAATTGTTTTTGACCTGGATGCTGTGCGGCCGTATGGTTGAAAATGTCAGCATAGGGTCATGCTGGGGATGGCTCGCAAGCCACTTCGCAGTTTCAGCTCCGAAGCTGACGTTCCTTCACCCGCGCCCGGCCCGCGTTCTTCTTCGATGGAGCCATCGCTTTGAATCGATGGGTGTAATGTATGGGGAATTTCGGTGACACATTACGGCAGGAGCGGGAGTTTCGCGGCATCACGCTGGACGCGATTACTCGGGTTACGAAGATCAGCAATCGTCACCTGGTAGCTCTCGAACAAGAACACTTCGACGTTCTCCCCGGCGGCGTCTTCAACAAAAGCATGGTGCGAGAGTACGCACGGGTCGTAGGCCTCGATCAAGAGGAGTGGGTCGGACGCTATCTCTCGGCCCACCAGTCGACCGCAACGGATGAAGATGGTTGGGTGCGCTTTGCTGAAAATGCCAGCAAAGCCCGTAGCGAGGCCGGAGCCGGGAGGCGTCCTGACCAGCGGCTGCGCTGGACCGGTATTGGGGTTCTACTACTGCTGGTAGCCGGACTCAGTTGGTTTGTCTGGAGCTACGTCCACAAGAAAATCTCGCTGGTCATGCCGATACAGATTACCCATACCACGGCTGCGATCCAATCCTCCGGCAAAAGTAACCTCCGGACAATTTCGGTCCCCCACGCGCCTTTGCCTCGCTGATCCCCCTCTGATACCGTCTTAAAAGACCTAAAGAGCGCCGGATGAGATCACGGCTGCAGCGCGCTCGAGCCAATCGGGAAAAGATCGCTGAAATTCTCCCCGCGGAGAACAACAGGAGGAAGCTACTTGCCACAACACGATAGATTTTTATTCACGTCCGAGTCGGTGACCGAAGGACATCCGGATAAGATCGCTGACCAGATCTCCGACGCGATCCTCGATGCCTGTCTCGCGCAAGACCCCTTCAGCCGTGTAGCCTGCGAAACTCTAACCGCCACCGGCCTGGTAGTGATTGCCGGCGAGATCACGACCAAGGCATACGTCGATTTCCAATCCCTGGTGCGCGGAGTGGTGGCTTCAATCGGCTACGACAATGCTCTCTACGGCTTCGACTCCAACACCTGCGCCGTGATCTCCAGCATCAATAAGCAGTCTGGCGATATCGCCATGGGCGTTGACACCGGTGGGGCAGGCGACCAGGGCATGATGTTCGGCTACGCAACCAACGAGAATGAAAGCCTGCTGCCAACCCCAATCTCGCTGGCCCACAAGCTCAGCCAGAAGCTCACGCAAGTGCGGAAAAACGGGCTGCTTTCCTATTTGCGGCCGGATGGTAAGAGCCAGGTGACGGTGGAATACGACAAGGATATGAACCCGGTCCGGATCGATGCCGTCGTCATCTCTACCCAGCACTCGGAGAACATTTCTACCGAGGAGTTGCGGGCCGACATCCTCAAGCATGTGATCCAGGCTACCTTGCCTTCCGCCCTGCTCGATGCCGACACCAAATACCACATCAACCCGACCGGACGTTTCGTGATCGGCGGCCCCATGGGCGACACCGGTCTCACGGGGCGAAAGATCATCGTAGATACCTACGGCGGCATGGGACGCCACGGCGGCGGCGCATTCAGCGGCAAGGATCCGACCAAGGTCGACCGTTCAGCAGCCTATATGGCCCGCTACATTGCCAAGAACATCGTGGCGGCAGGTTTGGCGAAGCGTTGCGAAGTGCAGTTGGCTTACGCCATCGGCGTACCTGAGCCGGTCAGCGTGCTGGTGGAGACTTTTGGCACGGGAGAGGTCGATTCGGCCACGCTACAGACAGCTGGTTCGGGAGAATTTCAAGCTGACCCCGAAGGGGATCATTGAGAGCCTGAATCTACGCCGGCCGATCTACCGCAAGACTGCGGCATACGGTCACTTCGGACGGCCCGATCCGGACTTCACCTGGGAAGCCACCGATAAAGCGCAGACCCTGCGCGAGGCGGCTGGTCTCAAGGGAAAAGCTCAACTCGTGGGCGCGGCTAAGTAGCTTATGAGTATCTTGCCGGCAAAGATTTTTTTGCCGGCAAGATACGGATAGTTTCGCGGCTGGCCCGGGTTCATGATCCTGGCATGGCAACCAATCAGCAACTCGATCTCAATCCCACCCAAGCCTGGCAACTGGTGCTGTCGCGGGACGCCAACGCCAGTTTTGTTTATGCCGTGGCCAGCACCGGAATTTTTTGCCGGCCCTCCTGTCCCAGCCGCCGTCCTGCCCAAACCAATGTTTGTTTCTTTTCCGATCCCGCCGGAGCGGTGGCGGCGGGTTATCGCGCCTGCAAGCGATGTGCTCCGCTGGGTGAGCGCGGCGATGCCGCAGCGGTAGCTAAGCTGTGCCGCTATCTTGCTGCTCACCGCGACCGGACGGTGACGCTGGCAGATCTGGCGAAAGTCGCCCGGAGCAGCCCGTTCACTGTGCAAAGAAAGTTCACCCGGGTGCTGGGCCTGAGCCCGCGTGCCTATCAGGCGCAATTGCGGTCCACCTCCATGCGGCGGAGCCTCGCAACGCCGGGAGCAAGCATCACCGGCGCCATCTACGAGGCCGGCTACGGCTCGTCAAGCCGCTTTTATGAGCAGGCGGCAACCGATCTCGGCATGAGCCCCACACGCTTTCGAGAGCGCGGTCTAAACGAGACCATCCGGTTTGCTGCTGCGCGCTGCGAGCTGGGCGTGCTTCTTGTAGCAGCCACTGATCGTGGTGTATGCAGTGTCACGTTGGGCGACGATGCCGCGGAGTTGGAGAACTTGCTTCGGCAGCAATTCAGCGCGGCAAAAATCTTCGCTGATGCGCCCGGCATGGCGGATCAGATGACAGCCATTCTCTCCACCATGACCGAGCACCCTGCTGTCGTCGACATCCCGTTGGATGTGCGCGCGACTGCATTTCAGGCCCGGGTATGGCAGGCTCTGCGTGAGATTCCTCGCGGCGAGACGCGCAGCTATGCGGAAGTGGCGAGAGCGGTCGGTCAACCGAGCGCGGTGCGGGCCGTGGCACGAGCTTGCGCGGCCAATCCTGTTGCGCTCGCCGTTCCATGCCATCGTGTGATCGGCAGCGACGGTTCGCTCACCGGATACCGCTGGGGAACCGAACGCAAGAAGAAGCTGTTAGCGATGGAAGGGTGACCCTGCGACCAGTCCCGCTGGTTCCCTGACGAAGGACAGGGTGGGTGGGTTCAAGTTACAAGTGCAACATTTCCCTTTAGGAGATAGTTGCATATAGGAAAGAGTTTTCAACATCTGGATTTGGGTGATCGCGCCACGATTCAGGCGAAGTTGACGTTGGGGATGCGCCCCGGGGCAATCGCCATCGTATTGAAGCTAGCTAGGTCGATCATCACCCGCGAGATGCACCGTAATGGCTGGATGGCCAAGCCGCGGATGGGCACCATAGCGGGAGGTTACCGGTCTTCGACGGCTGATCGCCGAGCGCGGGTTTTGGCAGCAAAACCACGACGCAGGCGGATGCTTGAACCTGGCAATGGGCTCTGGGGCAAGATGCTGGAGCGCCTTCAGCAAGGCTTCAGCCCGGTGCAGATTGCGAGCATACTGGGACGTATGGCGAATCCGGTGCAGATCTCTCACGAAACCATCTACACCGCACTGTATGCCATGCCACGTGGGCAACTGCGTGCCAACGTGCTGGACCTGTTGCGCCGCCATCACAAGGCGCGCAAGGTCGAAGCTAAGAACAGGCGCAGCCGATCCATTCCCGATATGACCCTGATCGATGACAGGCCGCTGGAAGTGAGCGAGCGGCTGGTCCCCGGTCATTGGGAGGGAGACCTGATCATTGGCAAGGGAAACCTGTCTCAAGTGGGCACCCTGGTGGACGAACCACTCTGTTCGTGGCTTTAGTAAAGCTGTCGGACGCAAGGGCGGACACGGTCGCCAAAGGCTTTAGCACCATCCTCAAACGCTTTAAAAGCCAAATGCGACTTTCCATGACGTACGACCAGGGCAGCGAGATGAGCCTCCACAAAACACTGACAAAAACAGCCAACATCGCCGTCTACTTCGCTCATCCCCACTCTCCCTCGCAGAGGGGGATTAGCGAAAACACCAATGGACTGCTGCGCGATTACCTGCCAAAGGGAACCGACCTCTCCCTGTACTCGCAGAAGCAGCTCGATGCCATTGCATGGCAACTGAACACCAGGGTTAGAAAAAGTCTCGCCTGGAAATCTCCTGCTGAACTCTTTCTCCCCAAAGGAGCCTTTCACTTTGAAAAATACTGGACGGCGATTCACAACTCCAAGAAACGCCCAGCTCGTATTTACCGGGTAGCTGGAAGGTGGAAAGCAAAGCATGCTTCCCACCTCCAAACAAATCCATCCGCCAATATCCCTACCCGTGACCGCGGCCATTGAAAAGTGGAAAGCAAACTGCGCTTCCCACTTTCCAACAGCCCCTGCTGCTGGAAAACCTTTATCTTAAAAAGAAAGAAAAAGACTCGATTTGTTGCATTTGGAGTCTGAATCTGCCGTGCCCCACATCTCGCTCGTTTTTCGCGAGATGTGGGATTCCAATGCTATTAACCTCTGACTCTCGATTCATACGACGCACTTAGCCCTAACTTCGGTGGTATCCCACCCGTCCTTCGTCAGGGAAACAGTCGCCTTACAAAGATGCCTTGATGCCTGTGGCCAACACGGTTTGAAAGAACGGCGCTTCTGTTTCCTTGTGGACAACAGCAGTGTGCACATTCCCGAAGCCTGCATTTCCAAGCAATCCTTGCAGCTGGACTTCGCTGAAGCCCAGCCACACATCCGCATATAACTCCCGCGCCTCGGCAAAGCGATGTTGCAGAAGATCAAGCACCGTGATGCGTCCCCCCGGCTTCAGAATGCGCCACGCTTCCGCGATCGCCCGCTCCGGATGAATGGCATGATGCAGGGACTGGCTGAATAGCGCCAGATCCACCGCGCCATCGGCAATCGGAACAGCCTCCAGTTCTCCCTTGCGATACTCAAGCGCCGTAACCCCCTGCTTGGCCGCCAGCGCGCTCCCCAACTCGACCATCTTGTCGGAGTTGTCGACCGCAATCACCTGTTGGGCACGCTGGGCCAGCAGCAGCGAGAAGGCTCCTTCGCCCGCGCCCAGATCGGCGATCACCAGGGGCGGCACCAGCTGCAACAAGGCCTCGGCGATACTCTGCCAGGAGCGTCCCGGAACATACTCCCGGCCCAACCGCCCGGCCATATCATCAAAAAAGGCGCGCGTCTTGTCCTGCCGTTTGCGCAGAATAAGCTCCAGCGCCGCCTGGTCGTGCTTCCCTTCCGGAATCTCCTCCGTGGCCTCCTCCAACAGGGTAAGCAGACCCGATACGCCGGACTCCTGCTTGAAGCGGTACCAGATGTTCTTGCCCGTGCGCCGGTCCTCCACCAGGCCGGCATGCTTCAGCTGCGCCAGGTGAGTCGAGATGGTGCTCTGTCCCATACCCAGAATCTCCTGAAGTTCGGCCACAGACAGCTCTTCCCGTGCCAGAAGTAACACCATGCGCAGGCGATTCGTGTCACCCAGAATGCGCAGCGATTTTACGATTGACGCCATAGCCACCTGAGACTATTGTATCAATATATTCTGATGTATCGATATGAGGAATGAAACACATGACACCAGCTACGATCGACCGCACCGCCGCCGCTCCCGCTTACAAAGTTGCTGACCTTTCCCTGGCTGACTGGGGCCGCAAAGAAATCTCGATTGCCGAGCACGAGATGCCCGGCCTTATGTCCATCCGCCGCAAGTATGCCGCGGAGAAGCCCCTCGCCGGCGTGCGCATCACTGGCTCGCTCCACATGACCATTCAAACCGCGGTGCTGATCGAGACCTTGGTGGAGTTAGGCGCCAAGGTGCGCTGGGCAAGCTGCAACATATTCTCGACCCAGGACCACGCAGCGGCAGCGATCGCGGCAGCCGGCGTTCCGGTCTTCGCCTGGAAGGGCGAATCGCTGGAAGAATACTGGTGGTGCACCGCACAGGCCCTGGATCATGGAGAGGGCAAGGGACCGGAGTTGGTGGTCGACGACGGCGGCGATGTGACCCTGCTGATCCACAAGGGCTACGAACTGGAAGAAGGCGACAAGTGGGTCAACACGCCCTCTTCGAACCATGAAGAGCAGGTGATCAAGGATCTGCTGAAGAAGATCCACGCCGAAGATCCCAAGCACTGGCACGGGGTAGCGAAGCAGTGGCGCGGCGTCTCGGAAGAGACCACGACCGGCGTTCACCGGCTCTACAAGATGAAGGAACAGGGCAAGCTGTTGGTCCCGGCGATCAACGTCAACGATTCCGTCACCAAGTCGAAGTTCGACAATCTTTATGGCTGCCGTGAATCGCTGGCCGACGGCATCAAGCGCGCGACCGATGTCATGGTAGCGGGCAAAGTGGCTGTAATCTGCGGCTACGGCGATGTAGGCAAGGGTTCCGCTCACTCTCTGCGCGGAATGGGCGCGCGGGTGGTGGTCACCGAGATCGACCCCATCAATGCCTTGCAGGCAGCGATGGAAGGCTTCGAAGTCACCACCGTCGAAGAGACCCTCGGCCGCGGCGACATCTACGTAACCTGCACCGGCAACGTGGACGTGCTGACTCTTGAGCACATGTCACAGATGAAGGACCAGGCCATCGTTTGCAACATCGGCCACTTCGATAACGAAATCCAGATCGATCGCCTGAACAGTGCCAAGGGCGTGGAGAAGATCAACGTCAAGCCCCAGGTGGATCAGTACAACTTCGCCGCGGCCAAGGGAAAGCCGGCGCACACCATCTTCGTTCTGGCCGAAGGCCGCCTGGTGAACCTGGGTTGCGCTACCGGACACCCGAGCTTTGTGATGAGCAACAGCTTCGCAAACCAGACACTGGCGCAGATCGATCTGTGGAAGAACAAGGATGTCTACAAGGTGGATGTGTATACGTTGCCCAAGAAGCTGGACGAGGAAGTTGCGCGGCTGCACCTGGAGAAGATCGGCGTGAAGCTGACGACTCTGAGCGCGGCGCAGGCGAACTATCTCGGCGTTGCGCCGGAAGGCCCCTACAAACCTGAAACCTATCGCTACTAAACAAAATAAGTACAATAAAGGGCTCCAGCCCAAACGGCTGGAGCCCTTCCCTTTTGGCCCAGGTCTCTTTCACTTTTTTAAACGTCTTATGAGCATGAAACAGAACGTCACCTTCCTTGGCTGCCTGCTGATTCTCAGCTCGCCTGCGTTGGCCCAGGCGCCCGCAGCGGCCGCCGGCGCCCATCCGCCGGTGGAAGTGATCAAAGCCACCACCCCGGACGCCTCGGTGCTGAAGGCGCGCAAGGGCTCCTATTCTTTCAAGATCGATAGCGGAGACTGGACCGACACCGGCGTCGAGGTCACCCCCAGCGACCATCTCAACTTCACCGCCACCGGCAACCTGGCTTTGGGCGACGGGCGAACGGCTCCCCCCGATGGTCTGACCCGGGGATGGAAAGACCTGCTCCGCGTGTATCCCCTGAACTCCGCCAACAGCGGCGCCCTGATCGGCCGCATCGGCAATGAAGCCGCGGCCGTTCCCTTTCTCATTGGCGCCGGCAAAGATATGGATATCTCCGCCACCGGCCATCTCTTTTTGCGGCTCAACCTCACCTCCGACCTTTCCGGAACCGGAAGCATCGATGTGAAGATGAAGCTGACGAATCAGCCGGCGCAAAAAACTGTCTCCGCGCCCGATCTCGCTCACCTTTTGTCACCGCAACTGTTCGCTAATATTCCGCGCCGCGTGGGGGACCTGCAAGGCAACCCGGGCGACATGGTGAATTACGCCCTGATCGGCACCCAGGACCAGGTAACCAAGGCCTTTGCCGCCGCCGGCTGGGTGCAGGTAGACAAGACGACCCAGGATGCGGTGGTCCACGGCTTGATATCCACTCTCTCTCATTCGGCTTACACCGAGATGCCCATGAGCACTCTCTATCTTTTCGGCCGTTCCCAGGATCTGTCGTTTGCCCGTGCCGATCCGCTCGCGGTGGCTGCGATCCGCCATCACCTGCGCGTGTGGAAGACCACCGAGACCGTAGGCGGCGAGCCGTTTTGGGTAGGCTCGGCCACCCACGATAACGGCTTCGAGAAAGACCAGCGCAACGGCGGAATCACCCATCACATCGATGCCAATGTTGACCAGGAGCGCGACTTTCTGGAGCAGAGCTTCGCGGGAGCCGGTGTCATAGCCGGCGCAGCTTATGTGACTCCATCCAATTCTCTGACCACGGCTAAGACGGCCACCGGTGGCAGCTTTCAATCCGATGGCCGGATTGTGGTCATGGATCTGAAGTAGTTCTACGAAGCCCAAAGAAATCCAAAAGCGGCAGCAATGCGTACAGCTAACGTGCCGCAACTTAAGGAATCGCCCACCAATGCTGAAGAGGCGCTTGAGATCCCAAGCCTCGTTTGTCCGGATTGCAAATCGCCGTCGCCTATCGGCTCGTTGATCGAAGTGGATGCCCTGCACGTGCAGTGTCCCCTTTGTCTCTTCGTCTTCTTTTGGAACACGGAGCGGCGCTAAGGCACCCCATCCCCCGTCGGGAAAACCAGTACCTCAGGCGCTAAAGCCCGTTGGTTCCTTCAGAACGGACGGGTGCCCCACATCTCGCTCGTTGCTAGGGAACAAGAGGGCTGAGTTCTCACGCAGACTCTGTAGCCCCGGAGGGTATTGCTTTTCTGCCCGACGCCGAGTTTTCCGCCTGTAATGTCGTTGCTCTAACAACAGGCTGCGAGGTTATTTCTCTTCTTTCGCCGCGGCGGGAGATAGCTGGGCTGACGACTTCCTCTGCCTGGCGATTGTATCCAGCACCCCGTTGAGGAAGGTTAGCGACTCCGGGGCAGAGTAGCGGCGGGCAATCTCGAGCGACTCATTGATCACTACAGGGAACGGGGTGTCGGGAAAGCCAAGCAGTTCGGCCACCGCCGCCCGCAGGACGTTGCGGTCGACAGCAGGCATGCGGTTCAGCCGCCAGTTGGCGGAATGAGCCTGGATCAGCTCGTCAATCTCTTCGTTGCGCGCCGTAGCCACGCGGAAGATATCCTCGGAAAAACCGCGGGTCTCGGCATCCACTTCTTCGCGGGATCCCCAGAAGGTTTTGCGCACTTGCTCGGGAGTTTGCTTGCCTACATCTGCCTGGAAAAGCATCTGCATGGCCAGCTCGCGTGACTTGCGGCGCTTACCGGTAGCGCTCATGAAAGGCTCATCTTGCGCTCGAGCGAGACCATCTCAATAGCAGCCATGGCGGCCTCAAATCCCTTGTTGCCGCCCTTAATTCCCGCGCGATTCAGAGCCTGCTCCAAAGTCTCGCAGGTCAACACGCCGAAGGCGTGAGGAATACCCGTCTCCTGCTGCGACTGGCCGATGCCGCGCGAGACCTCGTTGTAAATGGCCTCGTAGTGGGCCGTTTCGCCGCGCAGCAACACTCCCAGGGTGATGACGGCGTCCACCTTGCCACCCGCGGCAGCCTTGCGCGCCGCCAAGGGTATTTCCCACGCCCCGGGCACACGGATCACCTGCACATCGTGCCGGGCAGCGCCGCTGCGATAGAGCCCGTCGAGCGCTCCCTGCAACAGGCGATCGGTAATCACGGCGTTCCAGCGCGCCACCACCACGGCAAAACGCATTCCGTGTGCACTCAGATCGCCCTCCACCGCTACCGGCCGCCCCTTGTGGGGGTCGTCCCATTCCCAGAAGGCGATGGAATGGCCGGGTGCGGGTTCCACAGTGAAGAGGCGCGACCTCCAGTTGGTCTCGGTCACGGGGGTCAACCTGCGGGCGACTTCCTGTTCCCCCCAGCTGCGGACCATCCATTCGCGGGCGACGGTTTGCACCGCCTCCAATCCGGTGACTTCCACCATGATCTCTGCCGGGCTGGGATCGACCCCATCCGCGAATTCCAGGTTCCCCAGCGGAGCCAGGAAAGAGACGCCCCGGCTTAGCTCTTCTTCCCATCCCCGGCCGGTCTCAAAGCCGAGCGCGGAGAAAAAACTGGCCAGCTTGGCATACGCCTCAGGCGTGCCGGCCGGCCGTACTATCGTGATTCCCTTAACCATCTCTCTCTGACTGTACCACCCGGATTACGCCTCTGTTGGCTTGGTTTGTTAGACTCACAGCTTCGCCCACGGAGTCGATCCGACATGGATTTAGAGAACATGCGCTACGAATTGCGGCCGCCGATTGCGGTCGTCACCCTTGACCGGCCCAAGGTGCTCAATGCGCTGAATCTTCGCAGCATGACCGAGCTGGAACAGGTCTTCCTGGACATTCGGCAGAACGATGAAATCCGCGCAGTTCTGCTCACGGGAGCTGGGGAGAAGGCCTTCGTCGCCGGGGCCGACATCCGGGAGCTGGCGACTCTTTCTGCACTAGAAGGGGAGCAAGTCTCTACCCGGGGACAGCGCATCTTCAGCCTGATCGAGAACTGCGGCAAGCCCGTGATTGCCTGTATCAACGGCTTCGCCCTGGGCGGCGGCTGCGAGCTTGCGCTCGCCTGCACGCTGCGCATTGCAAGCTCGAGCGCCCGGCTCGGACAGCCCGAGGTCAAAATTGGCATTATCCCGGGCTATGGCGGAACCCAGCGGCTGCCGCGGCTTATCGGCAAGGGCGCTGCGCTGAAGATGATTCTCACTGGCGAGCCCATCGCCGCCACCGAGGCCTTGCGCGTAGGCTTGGTTGATGAAGTCGTGGAGCCGGATCAACTGCTGGCGCGGGCGGAGCAGATTGCGCTGGCTATCGCCGCGATGGCGCCGCTTGCCATCCGTGACTCCATCCGCGCCGTAAACTCCGGCTACGATCTGCCTCTGGCCAGTGGTCTCGAGCTGGAGGCTTCGCTCTTTGGCCTGGCTTGCTCCACGAGCGACAAGACGGAAGGAACACAGGCCTTTCTCGAAAAGCGCGCGCCCAGGTGGAGCGGAAAAATGAACCATGATCACTAACCGGTGCGCGCAGACTCTGCGTCCACCCGGCACTCCCCTTGCTATGCTTGATTTTGTGGCTCGGCCGCAACACCTGACTGCTTCTTCCCCGATTGGCCGGCATGGTCGCTGGAAGGCCCTGTCTTTCCCGCTCGTTTTGTTGTGCGCGTTGGGGCCGGCCGCGATCGGCTGCAAGCAAGCAGCTCCGCACTCCGAGCCCTCGCGGGCCGAAGTGCGGCAGGAGCGCCGGGCTGAACAGAGCAAGATGGACGCGGCACGGCAGGAGCTGGAGCAGATTCCGCCACCGTCAAAAAATCGCTATCTCAGCGTGCGCACCAGGGAAGCATATGCCAATCCATTTCTTGTCGTGCATCCGCAGACCATTACCCTGACCATCATTTATCGTGACCAGGACCCGAACGCATTCAGCGGGGGAGGGTTGCTTCGCCCGGCCAAGGCGCGGAGGCAGGAAATCGACGTGCGGCCCGGCGATTTGCCCCAGGCCTTGGCCGCCCTCTCTCCTGACGTATGGCCCTATGGCCGGGTAGTTGCGATCGAGGAGTCACCCACCGCGCCCAGGAACGAGCGGGTCGCCATCCGCCGCAACGTAGAGGCCACCATTCAGGTTCTCAACGACCTTGGGGTGGTGGTGGATGAATGGACGGGCAACAATGGCGCGCTGCTGCGCTAGCATGGCTGTTTGATTTACCCGCTGCCTGACCCGCATGACATCCATCCTCCAACCCGTGGCGACGCAGTTTCACGATTGCTATGCCCAATCCGGCATGAGCGAGGTGGGGCTTTTCCTGGCCAAAAGCCCGGTAAAGAACTTCTTCACCGGCGACACTTATCGTGCCACCGCGCTGATCGTCTTCTGCGCATGCTTTCTGCTGGTGACCGGCGCGGGGTTTTGGGCCGTACGCTGGAGGCGGTCGGGGCTCAACGACCTGGATGAGTGGGGGCTGGCGGGACGCAAGTTCGGCACCCTGGTCACCTGGTTCCTGATCGGCGGCGACCTTTATACGGCGTACACCGTCATTGCTGTTCCCGCCGCGCTCTTCGGCGCCGGCGCAATCGGCTTCTTCGCTATTCCCTACTGCATCGTCAGCTATCCGATGATGATGCTGGTGCTGCCTCCCCTGTGGCGTATATGCCATCGAAACGGTTACATCACCCTGGCCGATTATGTGCGTGGGCGCTACCAAAGCCGCTGGCTCTCTGTCGCCGTGGCGGTTACCGGCATTCTCGCCACCATGCCCTACATCGCGCTCCAGCTAATCGGCATGCGTGAGGTTATCGCCGCCCTGGGCGTTCGCGGGGAGTGGCCGCTGATTGCCGCGTTTGTGATTCTCGCTGCCTACACCTACTCGAGCGGCCTGCGGGCGCCCGCGCTGATCGCCATCGTGAAAGACGTGATGCTCTACATCATGGTGCTGGCGGCGGTGCTGGTTATCCCCGCGCGGCTTGGCGGGTATGCCCATATCTTCGCGGTGGCTTCTTCCACGCTGGCCCAGCATGCTCCGCCGGCTTCGATCATCCTGCGCCCGGCGCAGTTCCTGAGCTACTCCTCGCTTGCCCTGGGATCGGCAATGTCGCTTATGCTTTATCCCCACACCATTACCGGCACGCTCAGCGCGGGCAGCGACCGCGTCATTCGCCGCAATGCGGCGTTGATGCCGGCCTACAACCTGCTGCTGGGCCTGATCGCGCTGCTGGGCTACGTGGCCATTGCCGCAGGTATCCATACGGCGAACTCGTCCAGCACGGTTCCGTTGCTGCTGACGAGCATGTTTCCCGCCTGGTTTGCCGGCTTCTGCCTGGCCGCCATTGGCATTGGAGCGTTGGTCCCGGCTGCAATTATGTCGATTGCCACGGCCAATCTTTTCACTCGCAACCTGTATGGCGAGCTGCTCCACCGCACGTTTTCTTCAAGCGCCATGACGGGTGGACAAGAAGCGGCGATGGCAAAACTCATCTCGCTGGCCATCAAGTTGGGCGCGCTGGCGTTTGTTCTTCTGGTACACGCGCAGTTTGCCATCGAACTGCAGTTGCTCGGCGGGGTCTGGATTCTGCAGGTGCTGCCGGCGGTCGTCGGCGGCCTGTTCACACGCTTCTTCCACGGCCCCGCGCTACTTTGGGGGTGGCTCGCAGGCATGGCCGCGGGCACGGCCATGGTCGGGTCTCTCGGACTGCGAAGCTCGATCTATCCTCTCCACTTTGCCGGTCACGTCTATAACGTGTATGCAGCTTTGCCTGCGCTGGCGATCAATCTTCTGGTCGCGGGCGGCGTGTCGCTGGTGTTGAAGATCTCCGGCAGAGCGCCGGCTAAGGATTTAACCGCGGGCGGGTTGGTCGAGGCTTAAGTCAGGCCGCTTCGTCAAGGGCCTCGGGCTGGTGCTCGATGCCGCGCGGGCCAATAATCTTCCCTTGCCTTTAGCCACACCGCTGCACCAGATGTTCCTGCAGGCCGCGAGTTCCGTGCTTTGGACGAGAAGACAATTCGGCCGTCATCAAGATCTTCCCTGACATCGAGTTGCCGAAGGCGCAATAGACTGTTTTCCCGTGTGTGTATCTATGGCACACTATAAGTGGGGATATGCCATGGGATCACAGAGAGCACACATTATCCTGCCTCAGGAGCTGATCGAAGAAATCGATGCGGTTGTCGGCCCTCGCGGCCGAAGCGCGTTTCTAGTGGAAACAGCACGCGCCGAGCTGCGCCGGCGCCGGTTGCTCACATTTTTGCGCGACGACCAGCCTGCGTGGAGTGAAAAGAACCATCCCGAATTGTCTTCAGGAGTCGGCGAGTGGGTGAAGCGTATTCGATCGGAAGGTGAGAAGCGCGTCCCCAAGACAAGGACGCCTGGAAGAAGACGGGCAAAATGATCTTTCTGCTCGACACCACCGTTCTGCTCGACGCGCTGCGCGCTCGCCAAAACCGGCGATCCCTCTTGGCGGAACTGGTTGCTGGCGGCCACGTCCTCTCTACTGCGGCCATCAACATCGGTGAGGTCTACGCCGGCATGCGGCGTGGAGAAGAGACTAGGACCGAGGCTTTTCTCTCGAGCCTGGACTGTTACCCCTTGACGGGCGCGATCGCACGCCGGGCCGGATCCCTCAAGAGTGCATGGGCGCAGAAGGGCCGGACTCTCTCCTTAGTCGACATGATGGTTGCGGCGACCGCCCTCGAACATGGACTCTCGCTCATGACGGACAACCGCAAAGACTTTCCGCTGCCCGAACTGAACCTGTATCCATTAACCTAAGCTGTTCCCAGTTTTTCGTCTTTCAGGATTTGTCTGGCAGGGCATGGTCCGGTTGGACTTGGTCGCCACTCCAAATCTTTTTTGAGGTCCAGGGCGTTGCAGGTCCTGACCAAAACGGATCCGACGCCGGCAACCCCAACGGAAGCAACACTGCAGAGCAAAGGTAACAACTGCCGGTAGAGATATAGGCTTCAGCAATCGACGGCTGATGCCCGTAAAAGCCCACTCGCAGCCAACCCTGATCGTCAAACATGCCGGGCGCCTCGATCATGCGGCGCATCACCGCGGTAAGGGCGCAGCGAACCTGTTCCGGAGAGACGCTCTCGGGCAGTTGCTGCCGCAGGGACATCTGGGCGAGCAGGTGAAATGCGCCGAAGCGATAGCAGAGCGAACGGCCAATCGGCGGGAAGGTCCCTTCGGGGCTGATCAGGCGTTCCTGAATGGCAGCGTAGCGCCGAGCCCGAAGCATCGCTGCCGGCTTATAGGAATCCCAGGCCGGGGACGGCTTCGAAACCGTATCGAGTATTTGCAACAACATCGGATGCATAACGAAGCTGTCGTAGTAATCCCAATGGAAAGACGGGCCATCACCGTAAACGCCGTCGCCTTTGTACCAGGAATCTACGGAACGGATAGCGTAGTCCACCCGCATCGGATCCCACCACACGCCAATGAAGGACAATGCCGCTTCCACAATCGCCGAAAATAAGAGCCAGTTGCTGTAGCCGGGCTGAATCACGCGCGATGACTGAAGTGCGGCGATCACGTTGTGCTGTGTCGCCGCGTTCAACTTCTTCCACAGCTCTGTGGGGGCGCGCAAAATGGCCAGCGCGAGAAATGCGGTGTCGACTACCGGCTGTTGGCCCCGGCTGAAATTCATGAAGTCCGGGGATGCCGGATCGGTAGCAGCCGCAATGGCCATCCGTGACCACTCGGCATACTGGCTTCGCAGATCGCCTTCCGAGCCGGTTAGTGGACCTGATTCGAGCCAGGGCGCAATCCCCGTGAGTAAACGGCCCATTGCCTCCAGATAAGTAAACTGACGCCTGTCCGCTGTGTTGCCGTGAGGCGCTTCGACCGGCATCTCCGCCTTCAGCTTCCGTTGGCTTAGAGACTTCAGGACAGGTCCCGAGATTCTAGTCAGGACTTGCACCCAATATTCGCGATCGTTCTCCTGCGAAGCGAGCGGGGATGCGACAGCACGGCGGGGAAGCGCGGAGAGCGCACCGAGCGCGACGCTGCTCTTTAGAAATTGGCGACGGCCGGCATCGTTGGGAATTTTATTGTTCATGCCCCTGTCCACTTAACTCCAGTCTTGCGCTACGTCTTAACTATTCTCAACGCGTTCAATCAATCACGCTGATCTCACCGGCCATTGCTTCGCTCTCTGCGGCCGGGTCGCAGTTCTCGGGGTGGTGAATAGCGGCCAAATACTGCGTCATGATTTCTCCTTTATCCTGTAACGGTCTTCCGAGCGGCCGGCTACCCTGCCTTCAAGATACAGTCGAACGGCCGGGTTGGAATGAGACAAATCGTTCAGGAAATTTTGCTTCTTCGCGCTTTGGCTGTAACGATCGATCGCACGACGCCAGTCGCGCAGACCGCAACTCGCGCATCAACCATGGATGAGAACGGAGACCTCGAACATGAAGCCGAATGAACCCAGCCGCACAGCCTTGATGATTGCCCGGCAACGAGCTGCTCATCAGGTGCTCGATCACGGCTCAATCCTCTATGACCCATTTGCCATGAAGATTCTGCGTGAAGACGAAAAGGACGTGCTGCAATTTGCCAACCAACATCCCTTGGCCAGCATCGGACGTCTGGTAACCACCGCGCGAAGCCGGATTGCGGAGGATGCTTTGTCAAGAGCAGTCGAACGAGGAGTTCGGCAGGTCGTGGTCCTTGGCGCCGGACTCGACACTTTCGCCCTGCGGAATCCCCATGGCGCCAGACAGATCCGTATCTACGAGGTGGACCACCCCGCGACGCAGGAATGGAAACGCCGGCGTTTGGCCGAAGCTCAAATCGCAGTTCCCCCGTGGCTTGTTCTCGTGCCGGTCGATTTCGAGCGCGACGATCTGGGGGAGAAGCTCGCCGCCGCAGGCTTTCAGCAGGACTCGCCCGCGTTTTTCACCTGGCTCGGGGTTGTACCCTATCTGACAAAGGACGCTATCGACCGCACTCTGGACTATGTGTCGTCCATCCAGAACTCGGAGGTGGTGTTCGACTACTTGGAACCTCCCGAGGCATTCTCAGAAGAGATGAGGGAATTAGTGACGAAGCGGACCGAACAGCTGGAGAAAATTGGCGAACGTTGGGTCAGCCGTTTCGAGCCGGCCGGCATTGCAGCGATTCTTCGCTCGCACGGATTTTGCGCCATCGAAGACATCAATTTCCAGGAGATCGTGTCCAGGTTTGGCGGCGCCGTTCAAGGACTCGCGCCCGGACACACTGGCGTTCATCTTGTGCACGCTAAACACTAATTGGGAAATCACCGACGCGAGCTCCCCCCACATCACGCAGTTTAGACACTCTCAGGCTGTCCCCCTTCTCCGCCATGGCCGTCCTGCGCAGCGAGTGATGAATGGTTTCCTGGACATCCATAAAAACAGCCAGCCGGAGGAAGCGACGTCGCTGAGCAACAGTTGCCCAAGCGCAGTGCCCCCCTGCAGGCAAGCCAGCGATTGCATGCGACCCGATAAACCTCAAAGAAATTCGAGGTGGCATAAATGATCGCCAGGCATTCGCGTGCGGTCGAGCTTCCTCAGGTCTAACGTCTGTGTGAGAACTCCACAGGTCGAAGGGGACGCCTGAAAGTAGCCCAGGACGTAGTCCGGGACTAGCGTCCTGGGTGTACACGAGCGCCCGGAAAAGTCCCGTCAGGGCCACAAATCATTTCCGCAAACCAGTCCCGGGAGGGACGGAAGAATCCAGAGCCCGGCACGGAAATGCCGGGAAAGGAAAGCACCTGAAAACCTAAGGACAGACGAAACGTAACCATTACAGTTTAATGGCCCGCGGAGTCGGTACCAGTCGAACTTACATTTGTCCAAATTGGATTTCGATCAGCGGATTTAAACAGCACTGCCTGTTCCCTAACGAAGGACGGTACCCCTCATCGGCATCGCCAACCCATCGACCCGGCGGGCCGTACCTGGAAACCCATAAGCACATCGGCGGTTTTCGCGTGCTGGAAGCCGCTCATCTGGACGACGGGGCTTCCTTATTACAGGAAACCCACTAGCGGCTCCTGATGGCGCGACGTAGGGAAGTTAGGCGATGGTCGTTGCGGACGCATTTCGCTCCGCCCCCTGGCTGCCCTGGACGCCGCGTCCGATCCGTGCCTGCGAATCTCTTGCGAATCGATGCTGCATCGCTCGTGAGAAAGGGTAACCCATGCGAGCCAGAATATGTCTCGGACGGGATACTGCTTCAAGCAGATAAGACACCGATTCGCTCTCGGGATCAAAGTCAATCACGAACCGCTCCTGTCCTTCCTCGACGTGAAACGCAGTCGTGGTGTACATAAAGCCGAAACGAGTCGGGCTGTCCACAACCTCAACCACGCGGCTGAAATTAATCGACCATAGGCAGGCGGTGTGAGCTTCCACGCCTATTAACTCGCCCGCCACGATCTTGGCGCTGGGGTTCACGACCTGAACCCACCCCAAATCGAACTCTTCCCATCGTTGAAAGGCTTCGCGGGCGGCCGCGAAAGCGCGCCGTCCTCGACCAACCTGGCTGCGGGAAACATCGTGCACAAAGCCCCGCGGTGGTTTTCCAAGCAAGCCCTCTGTGGCCGTCAGAAAATGAGGGCTGGAGGCCGGAGCCTCGCGGGCGGCTGCCAGGAGCCTTTCCTTCTCCGCCTCGCTTGTTCGAAATGGCCGAAACACACCTCCAGTATCTCAGCAGCATTACGGAGCGGCCTCGCTACATCCGCGCCCCGGCCCGCTTGGTAGATCCCGCGACCGCTTCCCTCGGTAACGATTGCGGCTCTGACCAGCAGGTCTCCAGTCAACCCAAAGTAACCTCCAAAACGATAACCGACGATTGGATAAGAGAGTTGCGGCGCCTGGATCCGATTCTGCAACCCGCTGTACCCTGTTAGCAGACGATTTCGGCGGCATACAGGTTCTCGACGCCAGCTTGCTAGCCGGCAGTTGCCCGTAGTTTAGGCCTAAGCGCGAGCGAAGGACAGTTTTACCGCTGTCCGGTGACACACCCGATCCCTGTCCCAAAATAAGGAAATCCAAGCTTCCCGCCCAGGCGGGATTTTTTATTGCATCCCCACCGCGCTTCCCCGCGCAGTGGAAACCTCTATTCCTAACTTCTCAACTCCAAGGAGCCACCAATGCCTAAAAATAACGTCAGCGACCCCATCACCGATCTGGAAGTAGCCTTTGCCCGCCTGGTCCTTTCTGGCGCCATGACCGACCGTCAAGCCGCCCAAGCCGTCGGCCTCAACCCCGACTCCGCCGCCTACACCAAAGCCAAACCTCGTGTCCGCGCCTACATGCTTCAGCACCGCGCCGCCGCCCAGCAACAACTCGTCCAGCAAGATGCCGGCCTGTCCGAGCGTGCCGTAGAGGAACAACGCCGCTTAAGCCTGAACCGCCAACGAGTGCTGGACCGCCTCTGGGAAATCGCCAACCTCAGCCCCGAAATAACCCGGGGCAGCGTTACCGGACAGGTCAAGTGCCTCTCGATCATCGTGGCCATGGAAAACTTCATCCCTAGCCGTCACGCCCTCCCGGCGGGAAAAGACTCCGCCCCCGCGCCCACCCCGCAAATCTACAAATCCGCCTGGCTCCGCAAACAGGAGGCCACAGCCGATGACGCCAGGAATGACCTGCAGCCGGACCCTCCCCCCGCCCAGGAAGAAGACCAGCAGGAAGATTCGCGGGACGTCCCCGAGTCTGAACCCGTTTCCGGGGCGGTGGCAAAGGCGCCTTCGGACCCCGGCCCCAGTCAGCCCGCCTTCGCCGATCGCGTTCCCCTCGCGGACGGCGTGCCGCCTTATGTCTCCCCATCCAACCCTGTTCCAGACACCAGAGTGCCTTTCTCGATTAAAAGGAACCCCTTTGCCCGCCGCCCCCGTTAAGCTGCAAATCCGGCAAAAACGACCCAAAAATATCGAATTTTATAAATAAGTGAGCAGGCAGTCGAAAACTCCCTGCAGCAGGGCACGCCTTCTCAGCCGCTTCCGTCGGGATTCAGAAACGAGCGCACCTCGACCGGTGCCCGCAGGCGATGACAGCCTTGCGGCCCCATGCAAGTACATCGATGCCGTACTTTTTTTCTGCCTTGACCGTTACCGCCTGCGAAGACTATTTGTACTCGTCGTCATTGCGTTAACCGTTTCCGCAGACGGTGCGCTTGTTCCTGGCGACAAACCACTCCAAATCGGATCCACGACCCCACGCAACCTCGGGGCCTCGAGGTCGGTATAGTCAAACGCCACTATTTCGTTTGCGCCTTTTTTCAGCCACGGCGCGGGCAGATACAGCGACTGTTGCGGGCCGATCCTCCAGGTGCGTCCGAGGTTATGGCCATTGACCCACACAAAGCCCTTGCCCAGCCTGCTCACATCGAGATAAGTATCCGTGACGGATGCCAAGGTGAATGTGCCGCGATGAAAAGCCGGCCCGCGCATCGCTTTCTTCTGCCAACCTTTCAAACCCTCCGGGCCGGTCATGGGCAAGCAATAGACCTGCCACCCGGACAACTCGCGGCCATCCAGGCTGATCGACCGGGTGATGCCCGCCTGGCCCTCCTGCAAGAGCGGACCGAAGTTGATGCGGCCCGTGTTCTCGACCAAAATGTCCAGCGTCGCGGGCCCGCCCGGCACGGTGATGGCAAGTTGCTTCTGCTTGAGCCGGCGGTCCAGCGTGCCTACCAGTTTCTGATTCAGATATACGGCGGCGTAATCCCTAAGCTCTTCGATTTCCAGCTGCCCCGAAACGGGTCCGGCCAGTTGCGTGCGATAGAGAATGTAACCGTATCCCTGGCCAAACGTTTCCATGGAGCGTGGGTGCTCCACCGTGGCCGGAGCAGGCAAATTGCTCCATAGCGAAGCGGATTCCACCAGCTGCACCTCTGCCATTCCGGCTACAGGGAGCGGGGCGGGCAAAGGCGGTGGTGTGATGCCCGTCCGGCGCTGAATCACATCGCGGAAGAGATAGAACTTCTTTGTCGGTCTCCCGGCCTCGTCCAGCGCGGCATCGTAGTCGTAGCTCGTGGTCAGGGGCCGGTAACCGCCGTCTCCGTCATTGGAGAAATTGGCCCCATTCATGAAACCGAAGCTCGTCCCACCGTGAAACATATAGATGTTGACCGAATATCCGTTACTCAGCATCCATTCCAATTCCTTCGCCTGGAGAGAGGGGTCGGTCTGTGCATGCTGGTCCCCCCAGGCGTCATACCACCCGGCCCAGTATTCGCCGGTCATCCACGGCTGGTCGAAGTGGAACTCTCTGGTCGTGGACGCCAGGTAAAGAAAGGCCAGGAAGCGCTCGGCATAGGCCCGTTCGGCTTTGCCGGGACCGAAGTTGATCACCGGAAGAATCCCGGGCAAAGCATCGTTGGGCAGCATCCTGGGGCTGTCAGACGTGAAGAATATGGAGTCTCCAAAGCCGGCGCGGACCAGGGACCGGTGTATTTGCTCCAAATACTGCCGATCGCTGCCGAAGGTGCCGTACTCGTTCTCAACCTGCACCGCGATAATGGGTCCGCCGTGGACTGCCTGTAGTGGAGCCAGTTCCTGTCCGAGGCGGGAGAGATATCGCTGGGTCGCGGCAAGAAACCTGCTATCCCGGCTGCGAACCTTTATGCTGCCATCGGCAAACAGCCACGCCGGAAGTCCGCCGGCTTCCCATTCCCCGCAGATATAGGGGCCAGGCCGCAGAATCACATTCAGGCCTTCCTCCTGGGCCATGCGGACGAATGCAGCTATATCGTTGTTACCGCTGAAATCGAAGACACCGGGCTGAGGCTCGTGCAGGTTCCAGAAGGCATAGGTTTCGACCGTGTTTAAGCCCATCGCGCGGGCCTTGCGCAGCCGGTCGCGCCAATACGCGCGCGGCACACGGGGATAGTGGATGGATCCGGAAATAACCTGGTACGGTTTGCCATTGCGCACAAACTGGCTGCCGCTGACGATGATCGATCGGGTGTTCGGAATCTGTGCCCAGCCCTGCAGAGCTACGGCCACGCCTATCGCAGCGGAGAGGACGCCGGGAAGCAGCAGGGCGGCGCCAACCGTCCGCCACCCCGGAGACACCTCGCTCTCTTCGCTCGAGATGCGATTCTTCATTCCCGACCTGTCTTCCGGATGTATGCTTCCCCGGGTGCAGGGCCGGAGAAATTTCGCCGGAATCTCCTTTGTAGTACCGCCGCATTGCATCAAAGCAACATGTTGTTGCTGCGGCGGATGAAACTACGGCCATATCAGAACAAAATGGAAGTGATCATCCATTTTAAAGAGAAACTTGTATAGTATCCTCAACGGTTACCACAGCAGTTAACTCCCTATCCGTTCAGGGGCTATTGGTGTGTGATGGTGGTCTTTTGCTGTAAATGGTCGAGATAAGTTTAAGGAGAGAGCATGAAAAGAACAGTAGTGGCGCTAACCCTGGCGGGCCTGATGGTTCTGCCCGCTTTCGGACAGGACAAGGAAGCGGATCGAGTGAAGGCCGCGGGAACGGTGATTTCCGAGATCATGAATGTTCCCGATGACATTCCACAGAGTGTGATTGACAAGGCGGATTGTGTAGTCGTGTTGCCGTCCGTCCTCAAGGCCGCTTTCATTGTAGGGGCCAGCTACGGCCGTGGAGTAATGACCTGCCGTAGCGGAAGGAACTTTCACGGTCCTTGGAGTGCGCCGTCCATGATGGCCCTCGAAGGCGCGAGCTTCGGATTGCAACTCGGCGGTCAAGCCACCGATTTCGTTCTCCTGCTCATGAGCCCGACTTCGGCCGCTAACATCCTTAAGAGCAAGGTCAAGCTTGGCGGCGACGCCTCCGCGGCAGCCGGTCCGGTTGGCCGCAATGCCTCCGCTGAAACGGACGCATCCATGCGGGCAGAGATCCTTTCCTACTCGCGCGCCCGTGGCCTTTTCGCCGGAGTCTCCCTGTCGGGTTCCACCTTGCGTGCTGACAATGACGCCAACAAGGCTCTTTACGGGAAAGACATCTCTGCTTCGGCGATCGTCTTCGACAAGGCAGTCCCTCCGCCACCCTCGGCGCAACTGTTGTTGCACACGTTGAACAGGAAGTCGCCCCACAACCTGTCTAAGTAAGACGGGGTTCTAACGAACAGTGGAAACACCGGAAACAGCCGCCCGCCAGCCCTTGGTGCGCGGCTGTTTCCCGCAATGAACGACGGGCCTGCTTATCGTCTTCCAAATTCGAGGAGGAATTATGTTTAGCCTGTTGTGGGAAGCCCTCATTGGCCTTATCGTCGGCGCCTTGGCGAAGTTCATCATGCCCGGAAAAGATCCCGGCGGCATCTTCATCACCATGCTGATCGGAGTCGCGGGCGCATTGTTAGCCACTTTCATCGGAAGCCACGTTGGCCTGTACCAGGAAGGCCAGCGAGCCGGCTTCTTCATGTCGCTGTTGGGCGCCATCGTGCTGCTCGCCATCTATCGCTTGATCAGGGGCAAAGCAGCCACCACCTAACCCGGACCGGGGTCACTTCGCCCGTGGCCCCGTTCCCTCTACACCTTCCTCAGGCGACACTTCGTCGTTACGGTAACGCTCCCCCTTATCCACTGCTTCCACAATTCCAACGCTTTCCCGCCTTGTTCGATCCATTTTCCGGGCGTAGCCTCATTCCAGAGGCCTCATGGAAGCCTCTCTCGCCGGTTTTGCCCCAGCTTGGCTGGGCGTCAGCCGATCAGCCGATAAACCGGAAGGCCGATGCCCGCGCCTGTAGCTGCCGTGCGACGTTCTCCACAGCCATTTGTTCGGCTTTGGGAATCGAATAGGGAGAATATGCATATAAACTACTAGATGTAGTGGTTCTGGCTTGACACACGCCATGGAGAGCGGTACTTTCGCATCTCACGGTCTTATTCTTTCAACTTCGGTTCCACCGTTTTTGGGTGTTTCGTCCGCCAAAGCCTGGGTTTGTATGTGTTTCCAGTAAGGCCGGTTTGACCCCTCTTTTGTAAGGCGCCAGCTACGAGCGTCCGGGGCGGCTTTTCTGTCAATTCTTTAAAATAAGTGAGGAGATCTAATGGCCGAGGCCACCAATTCCGTTACTTCCGCCGCTCAAAACGGCTGGGCCGCCCACTACAGCCAATCGGTGTCGAAGCCGCAATCCACCACCGGCGTGCACTGCACGCGCCTCTTCTCCAAACCCGGAGTTTCCCCCTACAGCGAAGTCACCTGGGAACGCCGCACGGCTTCGATCAGCGATGCCGGGGGAGGGACGATCTTCGAGCAGAAAGACGTCGAAGTTCCCTCCGACTGGTCGATGACCGCAACCAACATCGTTGCTTCCAAGTACCTCCACGGCCACATCGGCACTCCCCAGGGGGAGTTCGGCGCTCGTGAAACGGGTGTCCGCCAACTCGTCTCCCGGGTCGCAGAGACCATCCGTGACTGGGGTATAGCGGGCGGCTATTTTGCTACCCCGGAAGACGCGGCTACGTTCCACGATGAACTGGTGCACCTGCTGATTACGCAAAAGGCGGCCTTCAACTCGCCCGTGTGGTTCAACGTGGGTTGCGAGCGGCTGGAGCCCAATTCGGATGCCCAGAACTGGCACTGGAACGCCCATAGCTGCGCGGTCGAGTTCTCCGTGACCGGCTACCGCAGTCCCCAGTGCTCCGCCTGCTTCATCAACTCGGTGGACGATTCGCTCGATTCCATTCTGACGTTGGCCAAGACGGAGGGCATGCTATTCAAGTGGGGATCGGGTACCGGGACCAATCTTTCCAGCATCCGCGGATCCATGGAAACCCTCTCCGGCGGTGGCACCGCCAGCGGGCCGTTGAGCTTTATGCGCGGGTTCGATGCCTTCGCCGGCGTCATCAAGTCCGGCGGCAAGACGCGCCGGGCGGCCAAGATGGTCATTTTGAACGTAGACCATCCGGATATTGCGGAGTTCATCGAGTGCAAGGCCAAAGAAGAAATGAAAGCCTGGACCTTGATGCAGGCCGGCTATGACGGCTCGGGTCCGGATTCGGAAGCGTACAGCTCCATTTTCTTCCAGAACGCCAACAACTCGGTTCGCGTGACCGACGAGTTCATGCGCGCCGTGGAGCGCGACCAGGACTTCGCCACCCGCAAGGTGAAGGGCGGCGAGCCGGCCAAGGTCTACAAGGCTCGCGACCTCATGCGCAAAATTGCCGAGGCCACCTGGCAGTGCGGCGATCCCGGCATGCAGTACGACACCACCATCAACAAGTGGCATACCTCCAAGAACTCGGGCCGCATCAACGCCTCGAATCCTTGCTCCGAGTACATGTTCCTGGACGACTCGGCCTGCAACCTGGCCAGTTTCAACCTGCTCAAGTTCGTCACCCCCGCGGGCGCCTTTGACGTGGACGCGTATCGCCATGCCATCGACATCATGATTACCGCCATGGACATCCTGGTGGACAATTCCGGCTACCCGACCGAAGCCATCGTGCGCAACTCCCACGACTACCGGCCGTTGGGTTTGGGTTACGCCAACCTGGGCGCATTGCTCATGGCGATGGGCTTGCCTTATGACAGCGACGCCGGTCGTGACTTCGCTGCTGCCCTTACCGCCATCATGTGCGGCCAGGCGTATCTGCAGTCCTCGGTCCTGGCGGAAAAGTCGCCGGCAATTGTTTCCGCCACCCCGCTCTGCCAGCAGGCGCAATATGCAGACGGAGCCAACGGATTATCCCAGCGGGGGGGCGCGTGCCCCGGCTTTTATGTCAACCGCGAACCGTTCCTCGATGTCATCCGCATGCACCGCGCGGAAGTCAACAAGATTGGCCATGCCAACTCGTCTGAACCATTCACCACGCCCCAGCTCGCTTCGCTTATCGAGGCCAGCAAGGACTGCTGGGACCAGGCCTTGGCGCACGGCGAGCAGCATGGCTACCGCAATTCGCAGGTCACCGTGCTTGCCCCCACCGGCACCATCGGTTTCATGATGGATTGCGACACCACCGGCATCGAGCCCGATCTTGCCCTGATCAAATACAAGAAGCTGGTCGGCGGGGGAATGATCAAAATCGTCAACAACACCGTTCCCACAGCCCTCTTCAAGCTCGGCTACACCAATCCCCAGGTGGACTCCATCGTCAGCTACATCGATTCGACCGGCACCATCGAAGGCGCGCCCGGCATCAAGCCGGAGCACCTCGCGGTCTTCGATTGCAGCTTCAAGCCCAGCAAAGGGACGCGCTCCATCCACTCCTCGGGCCACATCAAGATGATGGCTGCTGCCCAGCCGTTCCTCTCCGGGGCCATCTCCAAAACTGTCAACCTGCCCCACGACGCGACCCTCGACGACATCATCCAGGCCTATACGGAAGCCTGGCGTCTGGGCCTCAAAGCCGTGGCCGTCTACCGCGATGGATCCAAAGGCGCGCAACCGCTCAATGTCTCCGACGGCAACAAGGCCAAGGTCATCAAGAATGCGCTGGGCACGGAAAGCGGCGTGGATGTAGCCGTCAGCGCCGCCGCCGATCGTGTGCTCGCCGCCATGGCGCAAGGCGACACCACCTCCATTGGCGACGACCTGAAGGTGCTGGAGGACAAGGTCTCGGCCCGGCTGGAAGTGACGGCGAATGCGGTCGTAACTGCGGCCAATGCCTTCTCTGCGTCCATCGCCAACGCGGTCAACCTGGGTCAGGCTGCCGCACTGCGCGAAGAACCGGAAGCAACCCAGGGACCGCCCCGCGCCGTTCGCCATCGCCTGCCGGAGGAGCGTCCTTCATTGACGCATAAGTTCTCCATCGCCGGGCACGAAGGCTACATCACCGTCGGCCTTTACCCCAACGGCCAACCGGGCGAGATCTTCATCAAGATGGCCAAGGAGGGCTCCACTGTCTCCGGGCTCATGGACTCATTCGCCACCGCGGTCTCGCTCTCGCTGCAGCATGGGGTTCCGCTAAAGGTTCTGTGCGAAAAATTCGCCCACACCCGCTTTGAGCCCTCCGGCTGGACCGGCAGCGAACAGATTGGCTTTGCCAAATCCATCATGGATTACATCTTCCGCTGGCTGCAGTTGCGCTTCCTTTCCGGACATCAATTGAGCCTCTTCACCGGCTTGGCAGCGGGCGGGCAATACCCTGCGCCGCCTGCATTGGGGGCTGACTTGAAGGATGAGCCGGCAGACTCCCCCTCCGGGTTCGAAACCGTAAGATATGAAACCAGGCCGCCGGCCAGCGGCATAGTGCCCGAAGCAGGGGCTGGAGGTCAGAGCCGCGCATCCTCAACCAGCTTTAACATGGAAGACCGCGGAATCTTCGGAGCGCCTGAAACCCGCAAGGGTGGGTCGATCTTTCACGCGGCCGACGCTATGAAGGAGTATCTCGACATGGGGGACGCGCCCAGCTGCCACACCTGTGGAGCCATCATGGTCCGCAACGGCAGCTGTTACCGATGCATGAGCTGTGGCTCGACCAGCGGCTGCAGCTAGGCCAACCTTCCACCAGAGCAACCACAGAATGCCCCATCCTTCGCCCGAAACGGGAAAGATGGGGCATTCGTTTCTTACTCTCCAATAGGAAGGGCCTTACAGCGTCGGTGCATAAAGCTCTTTCAGATCGCGCATGCGGCTCCGCGTCAACATAATCAGGCAGCGCGTCCTTGAACTTGGTTCGGTCGACCCTGGATGCTTGATTGTGCCTATGTCGTAAACCTTGACCAATGCGTCGCACGCGGTCACCCGGTATTTCTCCCACGCCAATTCTGTTCCGTCCAGCGCCAGGGCATTGGCATCGTTCGGCGAGCTCTGGATCAGAGCCTCCCGCAGCGCGTCAAAAAACTGGGTGTAGTTCTTATAGGTCTCGACGCGGGCATCGTTCAGGCATATGTCGCGGTCCGTTACCGTCTGCGCCTCCGGGCAAGCGCCAACCTCATGTGACATTTCGGCTTCATAGGCCAGGTCGGCAATGTGCTGCTGCTTACCATCCTGGGCGGCGGCGCCGAGGGAATAACCCAGCGCAAGCAGCAAAAGAAGAATCGCGGCGGATGCGCGCGTGTTCATCGCTCCACACCTCCGCCACAATCTTATTCTTCAGGGAATTACAGAAGGAAGGAACCCGGGGAAACGCGGCTCGAAAGCTGCATTTCCCCAGCGGGGGAGAACGTTAAGGGCGGCCCCTAATAGCCGAGGAACTTGCCCATGGTGCCATAGGTCGGCTCGCGCCGCTCCGGGACCTCAATTGGTACCGGCGTGTCCTGCCAACGTCCGGCCGGATCCGGCTGAACAGGCTTCTTGGCGGACAGTGGCTGCCCCCTCTGCGCCCAGTTGCCGATTGCGGTCACGATCCGGGCCGCGGCCAACCGCCTGGAAGCCCCATCATTCTTGGTGCCGCCCTTAAACTCACCCAGGGATTGGGGCGCGCGGCCATCCTCCAGGGCACTCAGGGTCCAAATACCATCAGGTTGCGGCGACATCACAAAGATCGCCCTCAAACTGCGCACAATAAATTCCACTGTGGGTTTGCTGTCCTGCAGATCCAGCCGCGGATCAAGCTCCAACTTTTCCTTGCTGGTGAAGTCGAAGGCTGCCTCAATCAAATGAGACAGTTCCAGCAGCTTTGATTCCCGTTCCTTTTCCCGAATCCGATCATTCTCTTCCGCCAGCCTGCGGTCGGTCTCGACCACGAGCTTGCGTGCCTGCTCAAACATCTCCAGTAAAACCTGCTCCATACTCACACCCTCGGGAGCAGTATGCTGTCTAGAGATGTAGGCGGCCATACAACTTATGGCACATCCCAGGTAGACTGGACGGCTGTTCAGTGCCTCCGGCGGTCCCTGTCCCGGTTTCCTCCCCCGCCTCCACCGCCGCTTCCGCCACGGCTTTGCCGTCCGCCGCCCCCTCCGCCCCCTTGTTTGGGTCGATAGCAGCTCTTGCAGTAAACCGGGCGGTCCCCACGGGGTTCAAATGGCACCGTCGTGGTTTGTCCGCAACTGGCGCAGACCACCGTGGTTCCCGTGCTCATGCCGGCGCCCGCGCCGGCGCTGTAACCGCCGTCGTGTTGGGAATGGGACGGTGCGTGGCCACCGCCGCCGGAGCTTTGCTTCGCTTGGCGGCATGGTTTGCAGCGACGGGGCGAGGAGTAGCCGCGTTCCTGGAAGAACTGCTGTTCGCCAGCTGTGAAGGTAAATTCCTGACCGCAGTCGCTACAGGTAAGTAACAGGTCGCTGCCGCTCATGGCTACGCCCCCTTCAGCGTGTGTACAGCGAACGCCCCACGCGCAATGGAATGTTACACGCAAAATCACTGTGTCACACTTGTCTTTGGATAAGGATGGTTAGTTGCACAAGCCGGTGGGCAGAGAAACGATTTAAACTGAGACTTCTACTAACTCGAGGAAGCAACTGATGAGAAGAGGATGGATCCTTGCGCTATTGGGCCTGATGTGTGCCGCGCCGATGGCGCCCGCCAAGCAGCTTGGCTGGCAAAAGCTTTTCGACGGTCACGACCTGAAAGGCTGGAAGCACGTGGGTCCGGGGGGCTTCACGGTGGAACACGGCTTGCTCAAGCCGTACGGGGGCATGGGTCTGCTCTACTGGGCCGGCGGCCCCTTCAGTGATTGCGAAATCAAAGTGCAGTACCGGATGGAGCACGAGAATGACAACTCCGGTGTCTTCATCCGCATACCCACCGAACCCACCGAACCGTGGATGCCGGTCAACCGCGGTTACGAGGTACAAATCGACAACCACCCGGAGCGGGGTGGCGAGGATGACTATCACGTGACCGGCACCCTCTACTCCCTCACCAAGCCGTTGGCCAAGCCAGGCAAGCCGGGCCCGGAGTGGAACACGATGCTGATTCGCATTGAAGGCACACGCACTCAGGTCTTTGTGAATGACGTCAAGGTAACGGACTACACCGAAGGCCAGCCCGTGCCGCCCAAGAAGTTCTCTTTCGAACCGGACCGCGGCCCGCGCCCCGACAAAGGCTGGATCGGCCTGCAGAATCACAGCGATAAAGACATTGTCTATTTCAAATCCGTAGAGGTGCTGCCCCTGGGCATCGAACAAGATTTGGGCTTTTAGTCGCGCCGGGCTAAGGACAGTTGCGTTCAGGAAAGGCGCACAGCGGGCCCCTCCGCTACGCTAAGCTCCGGTCCCACGGCACGAGGGTGGGGTGGCTTTCGTCCTAACCCATTACATCCCGTCATAGTTGGGGCCGCCGCCGCCCTCCGGCGGCACCCAGTTGATGATCTGATAGGGGTCCATGATGTCGCACGTCTTGCAATGAACGCAGTTGGCGAAGTTGATGTGGATCTGTTTCCCCTCCGCACCCTCCACCATCTCGTACACCGCCGCGGGGCAGAAGTGCTGGCAGGGATTCCCAAACTCCTGCACGCAACGACCGTTACAAATATCCGTGTCCCGGATCACCAAATGCACGGGCTGGTCATCCTCATGACGCGTGCCTGAGTAGTAGACATCGGTCAGCTTGTCGAAGGAGAGTTTTCCGTCGCTCTTCGCCGGTCCCAGCGTCGCTTCGCGGCCGTAGGTCGAGCGGCCAATCGCATCCAACTGCCGCATATTGAGGTAACCGGCATGGTTTTTGAAGTCCGGCCCAAGATTTCTCCCGCCTAGCACCTGCTGCACAGCGCTATGCGCCAGCCCGGGCAAGAACCCACGCTCGAAACCCTGGTGAAAATTGCGCACCGGGTAGAGTTCCTCTTTGATCCAGCTGCCCTCGACCCGGCTCTGGAAGGCCCCGAGAGCGGTGCTCGAGTTATCGCCCACCCGCATCGATTCGAAGGCGGTCTCCGCCGCCAGCATGCCGCTCTTGATGGCCAGATGGATCCCCTTGAGCCGCTGCGAATTGAGCAGGCTGGCCGAATCGCCCAGGATCATCCAACCCTTCCCGGCCAATTTCGGCATGGTGAGCCAGCCGCCGTAAGGCAGGCTCTTGGCCCCATAGCGAATCATCTTGCCCCCATCGAGCAGAGGCCGTATCAGCGAATGTTCTTTGAAGGACTGAAAGACGTGTTGCGGGTCCAGCCGCGGATCCTGGTAATCCAGCCCAACCACATATCCCACCGAAAGCAGGGTGCCGGAGACGCCATAAATCCAGGCCCCCCCATACTCTTGCCACGACAGCGGATAACCCAGGGTGTAGATCACTTCCCCTTTGGCCACCCGGCCCGCGGGGATGTCCCACAACTCCTTGATTCCCACCCCGTAGGTCTGCGCATGTTCCGGATCTTCCAGTTTGAACCGCTCAATCAATTGCTTGGTGCAAGAGCCGCGCGCTCCCTCAGCCAGGATCGTAATCTTCGCGTGCAGATCATAGCCCGGTTCAAAATTAGCCTTGGTTTCCCCTTGTTTATCGACGCCTTTGTCATCCGTGCGCACCCCGGCGACCCCGTCCTGGTCGAAAAGCAATTCGCTACCGGCAAAGCCGGTGAATATGGTGATCCCGGCCGCCTCTACCTTGGCGGCCAGCCACTTGACGAATTTGTTGATGGAGATCACATACATGCCGTGGTCGCGCAGCGGCGGGGGCACAATAGGGAGCTTGTGGTGGCCCTTCTCGGTCAGGTAGTAAACCGATTCCTTGATCACTTCAGCATCGATGGGAGCTTCGGCCTCAAACCCGGGCAGCAGTTCGCGCATCGAACGCGGATCCAGCAGCGCACCGGACAGGCAATGCTGACCGGCCTCGCGCGCCTTTTCCAGAACGTAAATGTTCTCCTTGGAAAGGGGCGGAAGCGTGGAGCCTTTGAGGGCGAGCTGATCGTTGTAGGCGTCGATCAGCTGCGACAGGCGCAGTGCACAGGCCATTCCGGCGGGGCCGCCGCCAATGATGACCACATCCGCCTCCATCTGCGGCCGTTCGATGCCCTCGATTGGTTTGCGGAAGTGAATCATGGTTTTGGGCGGGAACCGCCTGCAGACTTAGGCTTTCGCCTTCTTGATCTCTTCAGTGAGGGCCGGGACCACATCGAAGAGGTTGCCTACAATACCATAGTCGGCGATCTCGAAGATGGGCGCCTCTACGTCTTTATTAATCGCCACAATGGTCCGCGCGCCCTTCATGCCGACGATATGCTGGATGGCGCCGCTGATGCCAAGGGCGATGTAGAGCTTGGGGGCTACCGTCTGCCCCGAGCTGCCAATCTGCCGCTCCAGCGGCAGCCAGCCGTTGTCGCAGATAGGCCGCGAGGCGGCCACCTCGCCCCCCAATGCCTTGGCCAGGTCCTCGGCGATGGAGACGTTCTTCTGCTCCTTGATCCCCCGTCCAATGGCGACGATGACTTCGGCCTGGGAAAGGTCCACGGCCTGTTTGGCTTCCTGAAAGACCTCGTGGGGAGTAATGCGCAGTGCCGGCGGCTGGGCGGCTTCCACCTTCTCCACCGCCGCAGATCCAGGCTCGGCCTGGTCCGCGCGAAAGGTTCCGATCTGCAAAGTCGCCAGCCAGGGAGCGTCGCCGACAAAGGCCACGTCGGCCACGAATTTCCCTTGGAACATCTGCCGTGTGAACAGCAACTTGCTATTTTCGTACTTGTAGCCGATGGCATCGGAGATCAAGGTGCGATCCAGGGCGAGAGCCAGCCTGGGAGCAAAATCGCGTACCTGGTAGGTGTGGGGAAAAAGCACCAGCTTCGGCTGTTGGCTGGAGATAAACAGCTTCAGGGCGTGAACGTAAGCGTCCGAAGTATAGGCCGCGAGGGAGGGCCCCTCCAGGTCATAGACCTTGTCGACCTTGTAGCCCGCTAACTCCTGTGCCAAGGCTGAGGTCTGGTTGCCGGGCAAAACCACTTCAACCGTCCAGCCGGTCTCTTTGCCAATGGTCTGGGCAGCAGCCACAGTTTCCAGCGAGACGCGATTGAGCGTACCGTCGCGCTGCTCCGCGACTACCATGATGCGATCTGGCCATGGAGAGCTTAGAACTCCGGGGCGCCGCGACGCAGGTAAGCTCCGCTAAGCCCGGAGATGCCCGTGATGGCCAGCGAAATGACGAAATAGTAGAAGACGGGATGGGCCCATCCCGGCGCGTAGGTCAGATCCTGGACCATCCACAGCAGCAGCACAGTGGCGATAATCGCAAACTGGCCGGCAATCACCATGAGCATGAAGCCACGGGTTCTGCGTCTATCCAGTTGCTCCACCTGGTTGGGGGTCAGATGCTGTTCTTCAATCGGAAGCAGTGTATTGGCCATGCCCTATTCCTCTTGCGCAACACTGAATTGTACGAGATCACAAGTCCGCGGCGAAAGACCCGCCGTTCAAATCACGCGTGCAGTGTTCTTTAATTGCTCAACCAGCTTCTTGGCCACTTCGGCCGGAGGACCCTCCAGCATTTGTGTCTTCTTTTGCTTCACCGGCACGTAGAGCCGCTCGATCTGCTGCTGGTTCTTGCTCAGCTTCGCCTCAACCTCGGCCCAGGTAACCTTGCGCAGCGGCTTCATCTTGGCCTGCTTGATACCGATCAGCGTGGCATAGCGCAGCTTATTGATACCGCTCTGGATGGTGAGCACTACGGGTAGCGGAGCATCCACGTATTGATACCGCCCAGCTTCCAGTTCGCGTTTCAGGCGCAAGCCGCCGTCGCTCTTTTCGATCCCGATAATGATGGTCGCGTGCGGCCATCCCAGCACCTCGGCCAGCAAAACACCCGTCTGGGCGAAGCCAAAATCATCGGACTGGAGCCCGGTCACAATCAAATCGAACGATTCTCCGGCAATCGAGGCGGCTAAGGCACGCGCGACATTTGCCGCATCCAAGGTGGCGAAGCGATCGTCCTCTAAATGAATGGCCCGGTCCGCGCCCTTGGCCAAGGCTTCGCGCAATACCTGCTGCGATCGCGCCGGGCCTGCGGTTACGACCACCACCTCGCCCCCGTGCTTTTCCTTTTGCCGCAGTGCCTCTTCCAGCGCGTAGGCGTCCGGCTCATTCACCTCATAGGAAACGTCTTCGCGAATCCAGGTGCCGGCCTGGTTCAGCTTGAGGGGCGCATCCTTTTGCGGTACCTGCTTGATGCAGACCAGTATCTTCATGATTAGAGGAACGCCACCGACTGCAGGCTCGACACCTCAAAGCGTTTGCGGCAGCGGATGTTCTTGCAGCCGACGGTGTCGTCTTTGCGCACCATGTAGGACTGGGCCTTGGCGAACCGGGCGCGGTCGCGCTCGTCAGGTCTGCCGTGCAGTTGTGCTTTTTTGCGCCGCACCAGCCATCCCACCTCATATTCTTCGGACTTGCCACAATGCGGGCAGGTCAGCGTATGTTTTCGCTGTTCAGCTTTTTCGTCGAAGAATTCCCGTTCTTCCATAGCCTGAGCCCCACTTTCCCGAGCGGTGAGCAAAAACTCCTTCCGCCGAAAGTATAAGAAGTATTCCATACTTGGACAGGGATTCCATAGCCGCCGTTTGGCAAATGGCGGCAGGGCCGGCAGGAGAATGAGCTTATGGCGAAAAGAAAGCGGCGGCCGGAGAAATTCTCCATCGTCAAGGCGGTCAAGACCAACGCCCGGGAACGCGTAGGGCAGCCTCGGCCGGAGCGTGTTCTTGTGGACGGCCAGAAACGGCAAAATAGCCGCAAGGCAAAGCACCGGCAAACCATGCCGCAGTTATTGATCGCAGAATGAGAGGGAACGATGGCGCGAGCCACGGGTGTGGGTGGTATCTTTTTTCGAGCCGATGATCCAGAGAAGCTCCACGCCTGGTATGAGGAGCATCTGGGTATCAAACGGACCGCGGACGGAGCCTTTGCTTTCTTCAGCGAAGGTCCCCGGGAAATGACCGTGTTCGCCTTCTTCCCCCAGGACACGGACTACTTCGGTGCCTCCAAACAGCAGGCCATGTTCAATCTACGCGTGGACGATCTGGATGCGGTCGTTGAAAAGCTGCGTGCGGCCGGCGCAGACATTGATCCCAAGCGCGAGGACCACGATTACGGCCGCTTCGCCTGGTTCAACGACCCGGAGGGCAACCGGGTCGAACTCTGGCAGCCCCCTGGAATTCAGGAAACGTAAAGACTCATCGTGCGCGTGCGGGGCTTCGCTGGACGCCTTATGGGCGGCGGTGGAAGGTTCACATGGTCTGCAGGAAATTCGAGCAGCACAAAAAAAGACCTCCCATTTCCCTGGGAGGTCATTTCTTACCGCCTGCCTATGGATTAAGCAGCGGAGACAACGAAGGGATCTACGATCAAGGGCTCGATCGCGGCCTGGGGTAAAATTTCGGGCATGTGGACGTCGGTGTAGCGGCCGGCGGCAACGTCGACAAACACCACATTCGCGGTGTCTTCCGTGCGGGTGGTGCTGATGTGGAGCTTGCGAACAGCCTTAATTGCCACGGTAGCCAGGAGGAACCGGTTCGCGATCTTAATTCCTGCGGAATAGACCAGTTCAGAGCGCATAGAGCCTCACGTTTTTCAGGTTGAATATCCTCTAAGGGGGACTAAGGCTCATTAAGTCGGGACGCAAGCCGAAGCGTTACAAGCACTCTTTCCAGCATACAGCCCGGCCGGGATAGTTCCTATCTAATTCGTGACCAGGGTCTCCGCGCCTACCCCATTGGTAACCACTGTGCCCCGCCAGGCACGGGGCGGGAGGGGAAGAAAGGTTCGCCAACCTTTGCCGCCTGTCCCGGCTCGTCGTGGAGCCTGCCGGGTGGGGTGTACCTGGTGCGAAAACGATGGCGGCAAAGCGCCCACCATTCCTCTTCCCAGTCACGCCCGCCCAGCCAAAACCTCAGCCAAATGAAGCGCATGCCGAGGGGAATTCTGCCGAATCTGCTCCCGGCAACTAAACCCGTCCGAGACTAGGATGGTCTCCGGTGCAGCCGCCCTCACCGCAGGCAGTAGCACCCGTTCCCCCAGCGCCTGTGACACCTCAAACTTATCCTTTTCGAATCCGAACGGACCCGCCATCCCGCAGCACCCGGAATCCAGCATGCTCACCTCGGCACTTGTAGCGCGCAGCAGGGAAAGCTCGTCCTGCATCCCCATCAGGGCCTTATGGTGGCAGTGCCCGTGAAGCACCATCTTCCGGTTATCCAACTGAGGAGGCTGGTAACCCGGCGCGTGCCGGGTAAGAAACTCGCTGAGCAGGTACGTCTGCTTAGCCAGCTTCAGGGCGCGCTCATTCGTCGGAAAGAATTGAATCAGCTCATCGCGAAACACGCTGGCACAACTGGGCTCGAGGACCACGAAAGGCATTCCCGAGTCGATTTGTGTTCCAAGGCGCTCCAGAATCTTCTGCAAATACGCGCGAGCCTGGTCAAGAAAACCGAAATCGTAAAGTGGGCGTCCGCAGCAGATGTGCTCTGCCGGAAACTGTACCTGGAAGCCAGCCGACCCCAGCACCTCATGCGCCGCCCCGAGCACCTGGGGGTGAAAGTAGTTATTCCAGGTATCCGGCCATAGCACCACGGGCGCCCCTCCAGAGCGGCCTCCGGCCTGTTTTCTGTATTCCGATTGAAAACTACGCCCGGCAAACTGCGGCAGAGTCCGCTGCGGTGCGACCCCGGCAATTGCTTTCACCAGGCTGCGGACACCCGGAGTCCGCATGGGCAAATTCGCCAGCCCGGGTGCAACCGCCGCCATATGCGCCCAGCGGTCCATAAATCCGAACAGATAATGCTGCAGCGGGTGAAAGCGCCCCTTGTAGTGGTGGCCAAGAAACTCCGCCTTCCAGGTCGCCATGTCCACATTGACCGGGCATTCCGTCTTACAGGCCTTGCACGAGAGGCAGAGGTCAAGCGCTTCCTTAACCTCCGCATTCTGGAACCCGTCTGTGATCACCTGACCCTGCAACATTTCCCACAGGAGGTGAGCGCGGCCGCGGGTGGAGTGCTTTTCCTCGCGGGTGGCCATATAACTGGGGCACATGGTGCCATGATCCTGTTTACGGCAGGCCCCTACACCCACGCACCGCAGCGTACTTTCTCCAAAGCCGCCGGGATCGGGGTATTGGAACCAGGTCTCCACCTTCTTCGCCTGATACCCAACCCCAAGCCGAAGATTGTCCACCGGTTGGTAGACCGCCGCCGGATCGATCATCTTTCCGGGGTTCATGCCATTGTCCGGATCCCACAGCGCTTTGAATTCCTGAAACGCCTTCATCAATTCCGGGCCATACATCTTGGGCAGCAAGGCGCCGCGCGACTGACCGTCTCCATGTTCGCCGGACAAGGATCCCCCATGCGCCAGGACGATATCCGCGGCTTCCTCGATGAACTCGCGAAATTTGGCGATACCCGGGGCTGTTTCCAGGTCGAAGGTAATGCGCATGTGAACGCAGCCTTGCCCGTAGTGGCCGTACATGGGCGTCGTATAGCCATACTTTTCCAGCAGCTGGTAGATGTCGCGCAGATAGTTGCCCAGGTTCTCTGGTGGTACGGCGGAATCCTCCCACCCTTCCCATCCATGCTTTTCCCCGGGAACGAAGACGGTGGCCCCGAGCGCAGACTCGCGTACTTTCCAAACCCGCCGCGCCTCAACATCGGAGTAGCGCCGCACGGTGCAGGTCTTGCCGAATGCGAGAGCGGCCTGGGTGAACGTTTCCGCGATTGCGTCGGCGTCTTGCGCCGAGTCGGCGCCAAACTCACACAGCAGAAACCCGCGCCCTTCGGGCAGCAGCAGCACATCGTCGACGGCCAGATGCTTGCGGAGCATGTAATCGACCATGAGACCATCGAAGCCTTCCAAGCCAATGGGCTTGTACTTAAGCACCGCGGGCACGTGGTCGGCGGCGATAAAGGGATCGGCAAAACCGAGCACCACCAGCCGGCGATGCTGGGGGCTATGTTTGAGCTCGCAGCGCGACTGCAGCACGGTCACGCAAGTGCCTTCGCTGCCCACGAGCGCCCGCGCTACGTTGAATCCGTTTTCCGGGAGTAGTTCGTCGAGGTTGTAGCCGGAAACGCGGCGGGGGATTTTGGGAAAGCGCTGGCGTATCAAGTCGCCGTAGGTATCCCGAATCCGGGCCAGGCCGGCATAAATCTCCCCCCGGCGGCCGCCCCCGGCAATGATGGCCTGGAGTTCCGCCTCCGAAGTAGCGCCGACGGTAAGCCGTGTGCCGTCATAGAGAAGGATGTCGAGCGAGTCGATATTGTCAACGGTCTTGCCTCCCATGAGCGCGTGTACGCCACAGGAGTTGTTACCGATCATGCCTCCCAGGGTGCACCGGCTATGGGTAGCCGGATCGGGAGCGAAGGTGAGGTCATGTTCTTCCGCAGCATCGCGCAACCGGTCGAGCACGATTCCAGGCTGGACGCGGGCGAATTTCTGCGCCGGGTCGAGTTCCAGAATGGCGTGCATATATTTCGAGAAGTCGATGACCACGGCCACATTGCAGCACTGCCCGGCCAGGCTGGTCCCGCCACCGCGGGAGAGAACAGGTGCGCCCATTTCCCGGCAAGCGGCCACGGTAGCCACCACGTCGGCCTCATCGAGAGGCAGCACCAGGCCGATGGGCACCTGGCGATAATTGGAGGCATCAGTAGCGTAGAGAGCGCGCGAAGCCTCGTCGAACCGGACCTCGCCCCGCACCACCTGGCGCAGCTTAGCTTCCAGCGCCCGGGACGCAGAAAATCCTTCATGGGCATGAACTGCGCGGGGCGTCTGCTGCAGGATAGGAAACGCGGTAGGGATTGCCATATTCAAGGAAGATGGTATCAAGACCAAAGCCGAAGAAGAACCCCATAGGAACAGGACGGGCGCCTCAGGTTCGCCAAGGCTACTCCGGATTTCCTGTCGACCTTGTTGGCGCTGTCGAGCTTTCATGCGGCTTTACCTAGTCAAAGCCGCACGCGCGGTGCCGGTGGTGCATCGTGCCCCCCACCGATCGCATTTGCGAGAGGCTTTGGGAGATGCCTATGACTTCCGCGCTGTTCAGGTCCACCCAGGACTAATGTCCTGGGACATTCTCAGTCGTCCCTGCGGGACTGGTCTCGGCGGCAATGTACACCCAGGACTGGCGTCCTGGGCTACTTTCAGCCGTCCCTTCGGGACTGGTTCCTGTACACCCTGATCGTTGATTTGTTTTGAGCGAATGCTGTATAAATCGGCCGATCAAAAAAGCCCCGGGGCAGATTTTCGGGCCGAGCGGCGACCTGTTTCAAAAAATGGCTACTTCCCGGCGCAGGCCTTGCTTCCGGTATCCGCGATCCCCGCGATCACCCACCTGCCGCCGGTATGAACGACGTTGAACAGATCCGTTCCGCAGTGATCCTTTTTCCCGTCCACCAAAAACTCAAACGGCGCCCACACTACCGCGAGGTCGTGATCGATACGCACCACCGGATCATGGATACGCTCTTCCATGTGCTTCTCACTAGGCTTGCCGAAGTGGTCCGCGAAAGCTTCGATAGTCATCTGCTCCGGCTTACCGTCTCGCATCAGGACCAGTATTGTGCCGGGCAGGGCCGCAGCCTTGATGGCCGCGGGGTCACGCATCGTCATGCCTTGAAACATCGCATGAATGGGAGCAAGGACCGGCGAAGACTGGGCGGCAGCATTCATCGTTGGAACAGCAAGGGCGAGGCTGAAAATCCCCCCTACACACAAACCAGCTTTCACGCGTGTACCCCACTTTTGTTGAAACTATTATCTCTCGCCCTCGGGATTGCGCCGAGGGAATAAGGTTCAGTAACTGTTTTTATGCCGCATCCCTCCACCGTCCTCTTATTCGATTTTCACGCTAATGGCGCAAGTGGCCGTCGTCGCACCCGCGGCGGTGCCTGTGACCGTCACGACATACTGGCCGACGCTGGTACCAGGACTACCGGTGGTCGTATTGCCCGCGCCGGCATTATTTCCGCTCCCGCCACCGCCGCAAGCCAGCACCCCTCCTGCCAAAGACATAAGCAGCACCAAGCTCCCCAAAATCCCTCGCCAGCGACGCAATCGCTTCGGTGTGATGATGAACAGAATCCAGGTAAGGGAAGCCAGCCCGGCCATACGCCAGGAGACAGGCCGTCGCGAAGCGTTGGCGACAGATGCTGTGGTCAGGACGGTGAGCGTCGCGTGAGCGCCGGTGATTCCCGCAATAGTGACCGGGCTGGTCGTACCAAAACTGAAGGTAGGCAGATGCTGAGCTGCGGGCGGCGCCGAAGTGATGGCCGCGCTCAGCGTTATGTTGCCGGTGAACCCGTCGGTGGGTGTGATGAAGATCGAGGAAGTATTCCCGGTGGTTGCCCCGGGGAGAATTTCCAGGGAATCCCCGGCCATCGCAAAGCTGGGAATTGGTACCGGGGTGACCGTGACCAGGGCAGTCGCCGAAACACTGTTGTAGATGGAAGCGCTGGCGCTGTCGGGGGTGTAGCTGGCCGTAAGAACATCGTTCCCCAGCGGGAGCGTTCCGGCAGCGATGTCGATGGTGACGGACGTGCCGCTAAGAGTGGCCAGGGCAGAATGGTAGCTACCGCTGGTCAGCGCGACAGAGCCGGTAGGAGCTTTGGGGGCGCCTGGGGGCGTGCCGAACAAGACCGTAACCGTCAAAGATTGTGTAACGGTGATGCTGCTATCTGAGGTGACCACACTCATCTGTGGGGTATAGAGCGTGGTCGTTCCGGTCCCGCTGAGGGAGACAACCCGGGGCGAGTTGATGGCGTTCGCAGACGTAACTGCCATGGTGGCAGTACGCGTTCCCGCGGCGGAAGGCGTGAAGGTGATCTGCACCGGGCACGTAGCCGTGGGGGCCAAGGCCAACTGACAATTATTCACGGCGCTGAAGTCGCTTGCGTTGGCTCCCGTGATTGCGATGGCCAGTGGATCCAATGGCGCCGATCCGCTATTTTCAAAATCCACCTCTCCCGGGGTAGGGAATCCGAGCAACTGGCTGGGGAAGGTCAGGTTCGGCGGGCTGGTGAGGATTTTGATTGCCGGCGGCCCCTGAAAACTCTCCAGGAAGTTCCCGATGTTGAGCGATCCGAGGCCTGTCATCCGGTCATAACCAGCGGTGACCAGGTAGCCGGCCTGGCCGCCGCTCAGTCCTTTGGTTCCAGGGATGCTGTTATTGCACAGGCTCGGCATGGCGACAGCGCAACTGGCCACACCGCTGGAGGCAACCGTGACATCGTGAAAGACAGCCGGCGCGGCCGCCGCCATTTGGTAGAGGTGCGGGTTGAGATTTCCCTGGGCTGCTTGAGTCTGGCCATCGAGCAGAGCCGCGATCCCAGCCATCGAGGGCGCCGCGGCGGAAGTGCCTGCGAACACCGCGAAGCTGAATGAGCCGTCGGCGGCAGCTACGCAATTGCCGCCCCCCGCAGCAAAACAACCAAAGTAGCCGTCATGACTGGAGGCGGAGAAGGCGATGTCTGGCGTATAGCGTCCCGACCTGGCCGCCGGCACGCCGCTGCCCGTCTGCCAGGAGGGGGTGGCAATCACGCGGCTCACGCCTCCCCCGGATGCGGCAACCTGCGCGCCCCCACTGGAGTTCAGTGGTTCATTCCACCCACCCTCGGGAATATAGCTGAGGGCCGAAGCCAGATTACGGCTGTTGTTCTGGCTCCAGTACTGTGAGGGATTGCTGGTGTCATTGAATTCAGTCCCGCCGACGCACGTCGCATAACTCGAGGAACAGATGTAATTAGGGCTGTTGGGCGACGGCGATGCCGGTGGGGTGGTGAAGGCCTGGTCGCAACCCGCGGCGCCCGAGTCGCCGGAGGAAACCAGAACCGATATTCCTTCGGCAGCAGCCTGTTGAAATAAGGTGTCCCAAAAAGCGACCCCAGCGGCTCCAGCCAACGCCTCGCATGCGCCAAAACTGATGCTCATCACGGAGGCGGGCAGGGGCGAAGTTTCCACCAGGTACTGCGCGTCTGCTTCGACTCCACCGCTTGCCGTGGTCGCCACCACCAGCAGAATCTGGGCAGCCTCGGCAACGCTGCCCGCGCGCATCACGTCCAGGGTCGCTTCGGACTGATCGTCAAGAGAAACACTGGTCGCCGGTGGAGCAGTATATGCCGGTCCCGGATCGACGCCTCCAAAAGCAGTCGGGACGATTTCCGTAGGGTTGGGAAAATTGGTTTCTGTTTGTTGCCGGAAATTTTCGAAATCGTTGAAGTCTGTGCGCGACCGTCCGACGATGCCGATGGTCACTCCGGATGTGCTGCCTCCGCCATAGATCGCCGCGAAATCTCCGGGTGTAATGAAATGTTCTCCGCTGCTTGTGCTTACGTCAGGCGAAATCGACTGCATCAACCGAAACGAGTGCAGAGGTTTGTCCTCCAGGCTATACAGACCCTGAACGGCCTTGATAGCCGGCGCCAGCGCCCGCGGAATCATTGGATCCGAAGATGGCGCCATGCGCTGGACGCCGCTCGCCCGGTAGGTAAGCAGCTGGGTGTGGAATGCGTGCCCGAGCGCGGCGGCTGCGCCTCCAAACCCGATAAACATGCGGCTTGGCGACACCCAATTGACATGCAATCCCTGGGACTGCAACCAGATGCTGAGGGTTGCGATGTCATGCTCGGAGAGCCCGAAGCGTTCTCCCATCTCTGCAGGCGTGAGCCAGTGATGGTAATTCGGCGAAGCAAGTTCCTGCTGTTCGGCCAGAAACTCCTGTAGCTTCTCTTCCTGCTCCGGCGATCGCGACAAAACGAGTGTCAGACCTTGGAGAGACGTCCCGGAAGGTAGAAGACCTGCAGCGTTCTCTTTGTTTGCCCATTGGGGATGATGATTGGGCAAAGTTACCAGCTCAGCGGCGTTTACATCCCCGGTAATCCGATTGATAGCCTGTCCATAAAGCGCAGCGTCTCCTGAAATGGCAAACGCAATCACGACGACTACAAATGTTCGATTGCAGTAGCGGCTGAAGGCAGGAAAGTATTGCATCAAGCGGTGCATCAACGGGTTTCCCTTTGGACGCAAGCACCGTCAAAAAAACCGCTTCGACGGCGAATGCGCAGTCGAGGATATCGCAACCAAAGGAAGCCTGTCTTCTGTAAATATTGCTGCTACTTTACGGATGGGCATAGCGCTTACAACCTTTATGTTACATAGCGAGTCTTCCCTGCCCGCTCTTAGCCATGGCTGTCCGGCTAGGGTGGCGAAGAGACCTGCGGTTCGCTTCCTGGTTGGCACGGGACTAGCGGCGGTAGATTACCCCGGCTTTCATGACAAAGGAGACGTGTTCGAGCACACGGATGTCTTGAAGGGGGTTTCCTGGCACGGCAATGATGTCGGCGTTGTAGCCGGGCTTCAGGTCGCCGATCTCGTGTTCCCAATCGAGTAAGCGGGCACCATTAAGCAAGTCGGCCTTGAGCACATCGAGCGGCTTCATGCCGTATTCCACCATTAACTCCAGCTCACGGGCCTGGGTGCCGTGGGGAAAAGGGCCCACATCGGAACCGACTGCCATGGGCACGCCGTGCTCCAACTGGCGGTGAAACTGCTGCACGTGATAGTCGAGAAGTTGATGCTCCTGGGCCGCGCCCTCAGGCGAGCTGGCATGCGCGGCAAAGTATTCCTGGATGGTGAAGGTCGGCACGGCGTAGATCTGCCGCTCGCGCATCAGGCGCATGGTCTCGTCGCCCAGCTGATCAGCATGGTCGATCGAGGCCACTCCGGCCTGGGCGGCGTACAAAGCGCCGGGCTCACCTTCACAATGCACGCCAATGCGCGTCTGCAGGCGTTCGGCCTCTGCGACGGCTTGCGCCAATTGCGGCTCAGTGTACTGGAAGATGCTGTGAAACTGGCCGTCTTTGAAGAAGTCGCGGCCGGTTTCGTAGATCTTGATGAAGTCCGCGCCCTCCTTGATCTGCTGGCGAATGACGGCTACCAATTCATCGCCGGTGTTGGCGTAGGTGGCGTTGGAGAGCACGTGCTGCTCGGGGTTGTAGTGGAGGGCGTCTTCGTGTCCGCCGAGAACACTGATGGCGTTGCCGCTGACGCGCATGCGGGGTCCGGGGATAAGCCCCTTGTCGATCGCGTCGCGAACGGCGGAGTCGGCCGAGCCCGCGCCTTCCGTACCCATGTCGCGCTCGGCGGTGAAGCCGGCCAGCAGATCGGCCTTGGCAGCGAGGGTGGCTGTGATCACTCGCTGGGGCACGGACTCCGTCACGGTTTGCAGATCTTCGGATCCGGGATGGAGGAAGAGATGCACGTGGGCGTCGATCAGGCCGGGCATCAGGGTCGTGTCGCCCAGATCGATGGTTTCGGCACCGGCGGGATGGGCGACGGAGGAGCCGGCGGCAACGATCTTCTCTCCTTCGACCAGGATCTCGCCTGGGGCAAGCATACGGCCGCTCTCGATATCGAGCAGGCGGGCAGCATGGAGAACGATGGAGTGAGGGGTTGGGGGAGCTTGCGACAGCGCGCGAGGCCCGAAAGAGATACCGGCTGCGAGCCCAAGCGCCACAGCTAAGCCTCGGCGGCAGGTTTGGTCGTATTTATTTTGGATGGCCAAGATGGTTTGCAGGATATCAGGAGCACGATTCTGGGCGCGCCGGAGCGTATTACTATGATCGCAACGATGCGACTGCGCCGAAAGATCCGCGAAGTCACCTACCATTTCGAAGATCTGCGCGACCTTCTGGCCAAGGCCAGTCCTTATCGCTCTGGTGATGCGTTGGCGGGAATTGCCGCGGAGAGCGGTGAGCAGCGTGCCGCGGCGCAAATGACGCTGGCCGACGTTCCGCTAAGCTCCTTTTTGCAAGAGGCGCTGGTGCCCTATGAGAACGACGAGGTCACGCGGCTGATTATCGATAGTCACGATGCGACGGCCTTTGCTCCGGTAGCGGCGCTTACGGTGGGAGACCTTCGCGACTGGCTGCTCTCGGATGCCGCGACGGGCGAGGCACTGACGGCGGTGGCGCCGGGTTTAACTCCCGAGATGGCGGCGGCGGTCAGCAAGTTGATGCGGGTACAGGATCTGATCCTGGTGGCACGCAAGATACGCGTGGTGACGCGTTTCAGGACCACGGTGGGCTTGGCTGGGAGGCTCTCGACGCGGCTGCAGCCGAACCATCCTGTGGACGATCCGGCGGGCATCGCGGCGGCGATGGTGGACGGTCTGCTGCTGGGCTCGGGGGATGCGGTGATCGGGATTAATCCCGCCTCGGACAATGTGAACAGTGTGAAGACCCTGTTGCAGTTGATCGACCACGTGCGCCAGAAATATGGAATTCCAGTGCAGAGCTGCGTGCTGGCACATGTCTCAACGCTGATGGCGGCACTGGAACAAAATGCGCCGGTGGACCTGGTCTTTCAGTCGATTGCCGGGACCGAAGCAGCCAACCACTCGTTCGGAGTGAACCTGGCGCTGCTGGATGAGGCATGCGCGGCGGCACGGGAGCTCAAGCGCGGGACGGCCTTTGCCGGCCAAAATGGCCACAAGCCCGCGATGGGCGATAACGTGATGTATTTCGAAACCGGACAGGGCAGCGCTCTTTCTGCCGATGCCCATCACGGGGTTGACCAGCAAACCTGTGAGGCGCGGGCCTACGCCGTTGCCCGGCGCTACCGGCCCATGCTGGTGAATACGGTGGTGGGATTCATCGGGCCGGAGTATCTGTACGATGGCAAGCAAATCATTCGCGCGGGGCTGGAGGATCATTTCTGCGGGAAACTGCTGGGTTTACCGATGGGGTGCGATGTTTGCTACACCAATCACGCCGAAGCCGATCAGGACGATATGGATGTGCTGCTGACCCTGCTGGGCGCCGCGGGCGTGAACTACATCATGGGCGTTCCCGGGGCGGACGACGTGATGCTGCACTATCAAAGCACATCGTTTCACGATGCGCTGTACCTGAGGCGGGTGTTGGGCTTGCGGCCGGCGCCTGAGTTTGAGGCGTGGCTCAACAGTGATGCTCGTTTACGGCTGAGTGTACCCGCGTTTCTCGCGTAACCACCGATGCTTGGCAAGCGGATTTCCAAGACGCTGCGCAGTGAACCCGATCCGGGTTTGACGCCGCCGGAGATGTCTTACGCGGCGCGCGAGGCTTTGCGCAGTTTCACGCCGGCGCGGGTCGCGCTGCAGCGAAGCGGGGTGAGCCTGGCAACGCGTCCCTTACTCGACTTTCAATTGGCGCATGCGCGAGCACGCGATGCGGTGCATGGGGCCATCGATGCGCGCATGCTGTGCGATGAACTGCGGAGGTCGAACCTGGCTGCGCTTGCCCTGGAAAGCCAAGCCGGTGACCGCGCCAGCTATCTGAGGAGGCCAGACCTGGGAAGGGCGCTGAACAAGGAATCCGCGGCGCTACTTACTCCGGGAGAATACGACGCGGTCTTCGTGATTGCGGATGGGCTGTCGGCGCTGGCCGTGGAGCGGCATGCGCTGCGTTTGCTGAAAGAGGTTTTGCCCTTGATTGCCGGTTGGCGATTGGCGCCGGTGTGCGTCGTGGAGCAGGGCCGGGTCGCAGTTGGGGACGTGATTGGAGAGGCGCTGCAGGCGGCCCTTGCCGTGGTGCTAATTGGGGAGCGGCCGGGTTTGAGCTCGCCCGATTCTCTTGGGGTCTATATTACCTGGGAGCCGCGGCGAGGCCGGAAAGACTCGGAACGGAATTGTATTTCGAATATCCGGGAAGAGGGGTTGGGGTATGCGGCGGCGGCGGGGAGGTTGCATTACTACATGCAGGAAGCGTCGCGGCGACATTTGACGGGATTGGGGCTGAAGGATCCGGTGGAGGATATTGCCGGGTTGCTCTAGTGGGTGTGGTTCAGGTTACCCACTGATTGTGTGGAACCGGGTGAACCTCAGGGGAATCGGGTTGGGTTCGGGGATCGCTTGTTGAGATTTGCGTGCGGTCCGAGTGAAACTGCAGATCCCCTTCGACTTCGCTCAGGGCAGGCTCTCGCCTTCCGGCGGATTTCCTGGGACAGGAAATCCGCGGGGCGCTCGGGATGACAAAATGCGGGCGAGCCCAGGCTTAGTGCCGCACCTACGGTGCTCCCACGGCAGGCCGGGGCAGGCGGATCATCTTGGCGATTGAGCCCCAGCCCTTCCGGGCTGGGCTCACGTTTGGCGGTCGGCCCTCCAGGCCTGGCCCCCCATGGCGATTTTGCAGTGTCATTTCTCCCTTAACTTGCCACAGGCATGTCGGCTCCTCGAGATGACAAAGTGGAGGGCGGTGGCACACCTTGGCATGGGCGGAGGTGGATGGACAGATTCGAAAAAGCTAATTTGGACAAGTATGATTCTCAGCCGTCCCTGGAGGAACTGTGTCATAGCAGAACCCAATAGGAGCCGGATGGGTGATTGAGGGAACGAGAGGCAGCCACCGAGTCTCAAAGCGCAGTTCAGTGCAGATAGACGCGGAAGAAGGCCAAGGCTCGCTGGTTGGCGGAGTCTGTAACGTGGGGGCCGAAAACATGGCCTTCGCCGGCAAAGATTTGGATTTCGCAGGTGAAGTCCCGGAGCTCGCATAGGCGGACCAACTGACGGGCATTGACGATTGGAACCTGCTCGTCCAACTGGCCGTGAAGGATGAGAAGCGGGGGCATGCTTTGCACCTGGGAAAAGAATTCGTTGGGGAGAAGGCCGGACCATTCTGCAATCGCCTCGACCGCTAACTTCTGGGTAGCGGCAATGAGTGCGACGGAAGCTCCCTGGGACTGTCCGGCAAGGCCGATCCTCCTGGTCCGGGACAGCGGGCGCGAGCGCAGATCAGCGACGATATCTTGCACTACCTGGGCCCAGCGCCGATAGTTGGCGGCGGTGGGCTTGGTAGTGGGCGTCGCGCTGAGATACTCGGGCAACAAGACGCGAAAGCCATGCTCGGCAAAGAACCGCGCCTCCAGACGGCCGAGCGAGAGGTCGGAAGGGCCAGCTCCACGCAGGAAGACGATGGTTGCAGCGGCGTCACGGCTGCCGTAGACCGAGCAGGAAACGGGTTTTCCCTGGCTCATGAAGGTTTCGTACTCGACCGGGGGTGTTTGAGCCCGAAGGACAACGGCCAGCCCGAACAGAGCGAATACGGCCAGCCGGCGAGAAAGCATGTCAAAGCACCTTGAGCACAACCAGAGACAAGTCGTCACTCTGCGGGGCGCCCGCGGTGAAGTGGTCCGCGCTCGCGATCACCGCGGTGACAATCTCCTGCGCGGAACGGTGAGTGCTCATCCTGGCAGCGGTGATCAGGCGCTCTTCTCCCCATTCCTCAAGGCTGGCAGTCATGGCTTCGCTAATTCCGTCGGTGAAGGCGATGAGGGTATCGTAAGGCCGCAACTGGATCCTGCCCTGCTCATAATGAACCTCGGTAAAGATGCCCAGCACCGGGCCGCCGGTTTCCAGTCGCTGCACCATGCACTCCACCTCGGGATTGCAAAAGCCGTCGTGCGCGGCCGAGGGACGCAGGAGCAGTGGTGCGTTGTGCCCGGCGTTGACGTAGTCCAGTGTGCGCGCAACGGGATCGTATTCACCAAAGAAAAAGGTGACGAAGCGATTACTGGTGGAGGAATCGAAGATGATGCGGTTGAGTCCTTCGATGACGCGGGACAGATCGAGATCGCCACTGAAGGTAAGCCCGTGCAGAGCAGCACGAATGGAAGCCATCAGCAGGGCTGCCGAGATGCCTTTTCCGGAAACATCACCAATAGCGATGCCGAGGCTGCCATTTTCGAGCGGAATGAAGTCGTAATAGTCCCCGCCTACGTCTCTGGCAGCGCGGCTGTAGGCGGCAAAGTCCAGGCCGGCGACGACGGGATAGCTCTGGGGCAAGAGGCGTTCCTGGACTTCGCGGGCGATTTCAATTTCGCGATCGATGCGCTGGCGCTGGGCCGACTCCTCCGCCAGGCGATGAACGAGGGCACTGTTTTCGATGGCCAGGCCGGTTTGCAGGGCAACGGAAGATAGCAACCGCCGGTCAGAGCGGGAGTATGGCTCCTCGCTGAGCTTAGGTCCCAGGGCCATCACGCCGACCAAGCCGGAGCGGCCAGGTAGAGGCAGGAGCAGCTCCGCATCGAGTTGATTGAGCACGGAAAGCTCATCGGCCGGTGCTAGAGCCAGCCAGGGGTCGGGACGCTCGAGGTAGACCTGCTTGGGGCTTCGATCAACGATCAGAGCACGAATGGTGGAGGAGTTGTCCGGCAGAGAGACGTCGATGGTGGCGGGAATTCCCTGGGCATATTGCAGGCTAAAGCGATTCCCCCGGCGCAGCAGGAAGGAGATGCGCTCCACGTGCAGCGTCTGGCCTATGCGCTCCACGATGGTGCGCAACAAGGGCTCGGTTTCAGTGAAGCTGCGCGCTTGTTCGGAGAGGTCCGTTAATACCTGGTCAACGGAGTAGGCCTCGCGAAAGAAGCGCCGGTCAAGCCATAGAGAAAGAGGCCGAGCGATGCGCAGGCGCAGGAAGAGCACAATGACGAAAAAAACCACGGGCGCGATCAGCAAGGCCCCGCGGCCGGAGGTATGAGCAAAGTGGAAGATGCGAAAGCCCAGGAAGACGAAGACAATCGCTTGCAAAACCCATAGTGTGCCGCGGGCAAAGGCATAACGTGTGCCCTGACGGAGAATGATGCGGAGGTTGAGGGCGCGCTGCACGATGACGGTGTAGGCAAGCGAGAGGGGAAAGAAGGTGAAGAGGACAGCCACGGTGAAAAGAGCCCAGGAAGGCGCCATCTCCAGGACTGGCTTCTGAGAGAACGTGGAACTGAGGAGGAGAACAAGTACTGGGCCCAGGCCGAGGAATGAACCCGCAGCCACCACGCCGAGGCGGCGCCGGGCATCCGGCTCGGGAACGTGGAAGAGCTTACTGATAATCGCAATGATGAAGATGCAGAGAGAAATCAGGGCAAAGACATTGCCGGCGAGTTCCAGGGGATCGAATGCGACGAGATACGGCTGGATGAAGCGGGCATCGTAAAGGAGGCCATAGTGTAGCGCGCAGAGAGCGGGAACGAGGGGAATCTGCGGAACAATGATCAGCCACTTCAACCACGGATGACGTATGTCGGTACGCGAGCGGACGGGAAAGTAAATGCTGAACAGGATGAGCGAAACGAACATCGCCTGGAAAGCGAAGATCTGCCAGAAGATAGTGAAGGATCCGAGAAAGCCGGGAAAGTATCCCGGCCGGCCGAGAAAGGCCGGCACCACGTTCATGATGCCGAGAAAAAACCAGGCGTTCCACTCGAATGGCCGGGCCAAAACCACCCAATATCCCAGCAAGAGACAGAATGCGGGGAAGATCAAAACGAGCACAATGTTGATCAGCCAGCCGGTGATTGTAGGCCGAGCCCTGCGTTGCGGCATCAGCGCGACCTGCGCAGTACGGGTTTTGCCCTCCATGTTGCGATAAACGATGGCAGCCGCCTCCCCCGGCCGAGCATGGAAGGTCTGGCGAATCAGCCCGGCCATGCCGGTGAAGGGGAGCCCGTTCACGGAAAGTACCTGGTCCTCAGGCACCATGCCGGCGCGTTTCGACTCGGGCAGCGGCTGTACGAGGAAACGGGCGCTATGGGAGTAATCGAGCGGGGGCCGGGCTCGGTTGCCGTTTAGGAAGCTGTCGAAGTTCGCAGCCGTGCTGGCGGCATAGAAGAGCGTAGAACCAACGGCCAAGATGGTCAGCAACAGATACGGAAGTTTGGCGGGGTTGGTCTGCATGGAGGCGATAAAGCATTTTTACTATTACTGAGAGCCGGCGTGATTCGCCAGATGCGGGTTGAGAGCAATGTCCTCGGTTACACCAAGATGAAAAATGCTTCCGGCGGCATGGTAGCAGACCCATAAGAAGCCTGATATCGACCCTGGCGGTTGACATCAGGGGAAGAGACGGTTAGCTTTTTAACAGGTATGCAGGTCCGCACCCACCATCATCGTCATCACCATCATCACGTGACGAGCGTGTCGGCGGACGGTTCCAGCCAGCGATAGAGGCCAGGAAGCCAGGTTTAGAAGAAGCCCGCCGGCGCGAGATGCGCACGCGGGCTTTTTTGCGTTTACGGTGTTTTCTAGAGAGGAAGAAGGCGGGCGATGAGTGAAGCAGTGAAACTTGATTTTGCGAAGATGGACGGATTGCTGCCTGCAATCGTGCAGGATGCGGAGAGCGGACAGGTGCTGATGGTGGGTTTTCTGAATGAGACAAGCTACGCCAAGACGCTGGAGACAGGCTTTGTGACGTTTTGGAGCCGCACGCGACAGAAGCTGTGGATGAAGGGCGAGAGCAGCGGAAACCGGCTGCGGGTCGTGTCGGCTGCGACTGACTGCGACCAGGACACCGTGCTGTTTCGCGTGGTCGTCGAAGGGGACGGGTTGGTCTGCCACGAGGGGACAGTGAGCTGTTTTACGAATGCCATCGCACTGCCCGCGGCGGCAAAGATGGAGGCCCGGAATGGCAGGTAAGCTGAAGCTCGGTATTCCCAAGGGGAGCTTGCAGGATGCAACCATCGCGCTGTTCGATCGCGCGGGGTGGCATATCTATGCCAACGGGCGGTCGTATTTTCCCGGCATCGACGATAGCGAGATTGAGTGCATGCTGATTCGCGCCCAGGAGATGGCTCGGTATGTGGAGAAGGGTGTCCTGGATGCAGGCCTCACCGGGATTGATTGGGTTGTGGAGAGCGGGCTCGACGTGGTTAGCGTTACCGGGCTGACTTATTCCAAAGCGACGCGGACCAAGGTGCGCTGGGTGCTCGCGGTGCCTGAAGATTCTCACTTTGAGAAGGCGGAAGATTTGAGCGGGAAAGTGATTGCGACTGAATTGGTAGAGGTGACGAAGAATTATTTCGCCGCCAAGAAGGTCCCGGTGAAGGTGGAATTCAGTTGGGGGGCGACGGAGGTAAAACCGCCCACGCTGGCGGACGCCATTGTGGAGGTGACGGAGACGGGCAGTTCGCTGCGAGCGAACAGGCTGCGCATCATCGATACCGTGATGGAAAGCGAAACGCATTTGATTGCCAATCGCGCGGCGTATGGGGATCCGTGGAAAAAGCAGAAGATCGATAATCTTTCGCTCATGCTGAATGGTGCGATCGCTGCGCAAGGCAGAGTGGGATTGATGATGAATGTCCAGAAGAGGCATTTGGATCAGGTGTTGGGAATATTGCCGGCGCTGGATTCCCCGACGATTTCGACGCTGAGCGACGCGGGATGGGCGGCGTTGAATACGGTGCTCGAAGAGAGCGTTCTAAGGGATGTGATTCCCAAGCTTAAGAGTGCGGGGGCTACGGGGATTGTGGAGTACCCGCTGAACAAGATTGTGTTTTAGGGGTGGGGTCTCGCGTTCCGACGGAACGTACGGTCCGGGTTCGTGGTATCCCACATCTCGCGACACGAGCGAGATGTGGGGCACCCATCGTCCGTTGCTGGTGAAGAGAACTGCGGATCTTCGGCTGCGCTTCCGTGGGGAATTTGTTGGTGGCTGAAGGAACCGTACAAGGAGTGTCTGCATGAGACTGGTTAGGACACAGGGCGGGGACGGAAAGAAGGCCCGTCGGATGCTTAGCGAGTTGGAGGTGAGGGGTGCGCGGAATACCGCTCGCACGATGCCTGTGGTGCAACGCATTGTGGCCGACGTGCGCAAGGGCGGGGATAAGGCGCTACGCCGCTACGCGGCTAAGCTGGACGGCCTTTCGCGGCAACAGCCGTTCAAAATAAGCAGCGCCGAGATGGCAGAGGCTTGGGACGCTACGCCTAAGCCTCTACAGGCTGCGTTGGAGGCCGCGGCCGCGAATATCCGAGGATTTGCCGAACGGCAGATGCCCAAGGATTGGAGCGCGACCAGCGATGGGCTGACTACGGGTCAACGGGTGCGAGCCTTGGACGCGGTGGGGTGTTACGTGCCCAGCGGGCGCTATCCGCTGCCCTCTACCCTGCTGATGACGGCGATCCCGGCGCAGGTGGCCGGGGTGGAGCGGATCGTGGCGGTCTCGGCAAAACCGGCCAAGGAGACCCTGGCGGCGGCGGCGTTACTCGGCATCAGCGAGTTTTATCGCATCGGCGGCGCGCAGGCGATTGCTGCTCTCGCCTTCGGCACGGAAACCATCCCCCGGGTGGACAAGATCGTAGGACCAGGCAACTGGTATGTGACCGCGGCCAAGAAAATGGTGGCCTTCGACTGCGCGATCGACATGCTGGCCGGTCCGACGGAGATCGTGGTGACAAGCGAAAACGGCGATCCGGCAGGGATCGCGGCGGACTTGGTGGCCCAGGCGGAACATGACCCTGAGGCACTGGCCATCCTGATCACAACCAATGGCTCCCTGGCGCGCGCGGTGGTCAAGGAAGTGGCGCAGCGGGTCAAGACGAATTCCATAGCCAAACAGGCGATCAAGCGGAATGGCTTGGCGTTGGTCGCGGGTTCGGTGGAGGAGGCGCGCGAGATCACCAACCGGCTGGCTCCCGAACATCTGAGCGTCGATGCGAACGAGGACCTCGACTGGGTGCGCAATGCGGGTTCGGTGTTTATCGGCCGCTACTCGCCGCAGCCCATGGGAGACTACGTCTCCGGCCCTAACCACACCCTGCCCACCGGCGGAGTGGCGCAAGTGCGGGGCGGGCTGAGCGTGATGGACTTTTTGAAGCTGATTACGGTACAGGAGTACACGCTGGCTGGTTTACAGAAGTTGGGACCGGCCGCGATCACACTGGCCAACGCGGAAGGATTGCTTGGCCACGCGGAAGCAGTGCGGGCGAGGGGGATCGATGGCTGAGATTGTGTTGCAAAAAACACCAGAGCCGCGAGCCGCGGTGAGGCGGATGCAGGCGTACCATCCTCCGCTGGGTGGGCGGCAAGGGCTGCGGCTGGACTTTAATGAGAACACAGTCGCTTGCTCCCCACGGGTCCTGGAGGCTTTGGCGAGGATCGCCGCCGCGGACCTGGCGAAGTACCCCGAGCGAGGCCAGGTGGAGGCCAAGGTTGCCCAACACCTGTCGCTCGACCCGAAACAGGTGCTGCTCACAAATGGGGTGGACGAGGCGATCCACGTGCTTTGCCAGACGTATCTGGATCGCGGAGATGAGTTTCTCTTCCCTACCCCGACGTATTCGATGTATGAGGTCTACGGTTCGTGCACCGATGCGATCGTCAAGACGGTCCCGTCGGGAGAGGATTTTGCCTTCCCGCTCGAGCGGCTGTTGGCAGCCATTACGCCGCAGACGCGCTTGATCGCCATCGCGAGTCCCAACAGCCCGACCGGCACCGTAGCCAGCCGGCAACAGATTCTTGAGGTGCTTCACCGTGCTCCGCATGCCGCTGTGTTGGTGGACGAAGCCTACTACCACTTTTGCGGCCAAAGCGTGATCGACCTGGTGGGGCAAGTGCCGAACCTGATCGTGGCGCGCACTTTTTCCAAAGCTTATGGACTGGCCGGGCTTCGGCTGGGAATGCTTGCTGCGCCGGTGGAGGTGCAGCAGTGGCTGCGGACGGTCATCTCCCCGTACAGCGTGAACTCGCTGGCGCTGGCCTGCCTGCCGGCGGCGCTGGATGACGAGGAGTACTTGCAGTGGTATGTGGAGGAAGTAAAGGGGGCCCGGACTGAGATGGTGGAGAGTCTGCGCCAACTGGATGTTCCCCAGTGGCCTAGCCAGGCCAACTTCATCCTGGTGAAGATTGGGCCCGCACACGCCGAGTTTGTAAAGGCCATGCACCGTCGTGGAGTGCTCACCCGCGACAGATCGAAGGACCAGGGTTGCGATGGGTGCGTCCGCCTGACAGTGGGCACGCGGGCGCAAATGAAGCAGGCAGTGGCCGCGATGGCAGAGGCGTTGAACGAGATCGGATGGGAGAAAGCATAATGGCAAAGCAGACGGTGCGCCGGGGCGCGATTGAGCGCAAGACAACCGAGACCAAGATCTCGCTAAAGCTCGCGCTGGAGGGCACCGGGCGCTACAAGGTGAAGACGGGCATTCGCTTCTTCGACCATATGCTGGAGCTGTTTACGCGCCACGGCGGGTTCGACCTGGAACTGTTCTGCGACGGCGATCTAGATGTGGACCAGCACCACACGGTGGAAGACGTGGGCATTGCGCTGGGCGAGGCTTTCGACCAGGCGCTGGGGGACAAGAAAGGCATCCTGCGGGCGGGATACTTCCTGATGCCGATGGATGAGACCCTGGGCGTAGCCGCCGTCGACTTGAGCGGACGCGTGGCGTGCGTGGTCAAGACCAAGGTGAAAAAGCGGCTGGTCGGGGATCTGCAAAGCGAACTGGTAGAGGACTTCTTTGAGGGCTTTGCGCGCGGAGCACGGGCTAACGTGCATATCGCCACGATGTATGGGCGCTCCAATCACCACAAGATTGAAGCCCTGTTCAAAGCCTTTGCCCGGGCGCTGCGCGTGGCCTGCTCCAAAGACAAACAGATGGCCAAGATGCTGCCCAGCACCAAAGGATTGCTGTGATCACGGTGATCGACTACAAGGCCGGGAACCTCACCTCGGTGATGAAGGCTCTCGATGCCCTAGGTTGCCAGGCGACGGTCACTGCGGACCCCGAGGTAGTGCGAAGGGCGACGAAGGTCATCCTGCCCGGCGTGGGGCATTTCCAGGCTACCCAGCTGCTGGAGGAGACGGGGCTCACGAGCGCAGTAAGCGATGCTATTGCCCATGGTGTTCCTTTCCTGGGAATCTGCGTGGGGTTGCAGTGGTTATTCGAAGGCAGCACGGAGGCGCCGGCGGTGAAAGGGTTGAGCCTGTTTCGGGGTGAGTGCGAGCGGTTTGCCCCGGGGGTAAAGGTTCCGCATGTGGGCTGGAATGAGGTGCGTGTCGATCCCCAATCGCGCTTGATGCGCGGAGTAGAAGACCGGGCTTTTGTTTATTACACCCACTCGTATCGGGCTCCGGTGGTCACGGAGACGGTCGCGGTCACTTCGTACGGCGGCCCTTTCTCCGGGGCGGTGGAACGGGGCAACGTGATGGGGGTGCAGTTCCATCCGGAAAAGTCCGGGGTGGCGGGCATGCGGGTGCTGCGGAACTTTGTGGAGTTGGCATGCTGACCAAGCGGATTATTGCGTGCCTGGACGTGCGCAACGGGCGGGTGGTGAAAGGGGTGCAGTTCGTCGACCTGGTGGATGCGGGCGATCCGGCAGAGTTGGCGAAACGGCATGCGGCGGCGGGCGCGGATGAGATTGTTTTGCTGGATATCACGGCGACGCACGAGGGCCGCGGGACGTTGTTGGATACCGTGCGGCGGGCTGCGAGGGAGCTGTTCATCCCGTTTACGGTGGGAGGGGGGATACGCTCGGCAGACGAGGCCTCCGCGGTCTTCGACGCGGGAGCGGACAAGGTGAGTGTCAACTCGGCAGCGATCGCCGATCCTGGCCTGATTGACGCGATCGGGCGAAGCTTTGGCGCGCAGGCGGTGATTGTGGCCATTGATGCCAGGCGGGCTACTGATAGCGGCGATCCGGTGGGCCAGGCGGAGGTGTTTGTGAGCGGTGGCCGGACGCGCACCGGGCGGCAGGTGATCGAATGGGCGCGGGAAGCCGAGGCGCGGGGGGCGGGCGAGATCCTGTTGACCTCAATGGATGCTGATGGCACCAAGGCGGGATTCGATTGTGAGTTGACTGCCCGGGTCAGCGAGGCGGTGGAGATTCCTGTGATTGCTTCGGGCGGGGCCGGGACCGCGGAGCACTTTGCCGAGGTCTTTCAGGCGGGCAAGGCGCATGCGGCGTTGGCGGCCAGCATCTTTCACTTCGGCATCGCCGACGTTCGGGCGCTAAAGCAGGAGCTGGCGCTGCGGGGCGTCCCAGTGAGGCTGCCATGCTGATTCCGTCGATTGACCTGATGGGTGGACGGATCGTGCAGCTGGTGGGAGGCGAGAAGCTCAAGCTGGCTTTCGACGATTTCGAATATTGGATTGGCCGGTTTCAGCACTATCCGCTGGTGCAATTGATCGACCTCGACGCAGCCATGCGGCAGGGGGAAAACAGCGAACTGATCGCCAGAATCGCTCTGAGGTTGCCTTGCCAGGTGGGGGGCGGGATCGCCACGGTTGAGAAAGCAGCGGCTGTGCTGGGAGCAGGGGCTCGGCGGGTGATTGTGGGGTCGGCGCTTTTTGGCGGAGCGGAGCTGGTGAATACCGGGTTTGCGCGGACGCTGGCGGACGCGGTGGGCTTGGACAAGCTGGTTTTCAGCGTGGATACAAAGCATGGGCGAGTGGCGGTAAAGGGGTGGAAGGACCAGGTAGAGCTTACGGCTGACCAGGCTATTCCTCAACTGGAGGCCTATTGCGGCGCATTTCTTTACACCCATATCGATCGGGAGGGGACGATGCAGGGTTTTCCTATCGAGGTGGCGGAGCGGTTGCGACAGGTTACGAAACGGCAGTTGATTGTGGCTGGTGGGATTCGGGAGCAGGGGGAGATTGACGCCCTGGATGGGATCGGGGTGGATGCTGTCGCTGGGATGGCGGTGTACTCGGGGATTCTCGCGACCTGAGCTTTGGGAGGGGAAAGAAACTGCAGGTCCCTCGCCTGCGCTCCCACGGCACGCCGGGGCAGGCGGGATGACAAGGGGAGAGTGGCGCTTTCATGGGGAATTCACTAGTGGCGGAAAGAACCGACGGGTGAGAGATTCCAAAACTGGCCTCGCGGCCTAGCGGCGTATGAGTTTTTGTTCGCGGTTGCGGAAGAAGACGCCTACGGTTAGGAAGCAGCAGGCGAAAAAGGCGGTTAGACCGGCTTGCAGCCGGTTGTGATGGAGGAAAGCCAGCAGGCAGTCGACGGCCCAGGCGACGGCTAGCACGAACCAGATTACAGAACGCCGCATGCTTCGGAGATTATCAGTCGACACTGCTTCGATGCAGCAGATACACTTCCCAGCATGGCGACCTCAGCTACCAAGCGTGCGGCTACAACGGTCACGGCTCCGCAGAGCATCGCAAATACGATGCGCCGATTGGTCTCGCTCGACGTGGCGCGCGGGATCACTATCGCATTCATGATCCTGGTGAACAACGGCGGCAGCGGGAAATATAGCTACCACCAGTTGGAACATAGCGCGTGGAACGGCTGGACACTCACCGACCTGGTGTTCCCATCGTTCCTCCTCATCGCCGGCATATCCATCGTTTTCTCGAGCGAAACACGCCTGGCGCGCGGGGAGTCAAAAACCACACTGCGCCTGCATGTGCTGCGGCGCGCGGTGATCCTGTTCCTGCTGGGACTGTTGGTCAACAGCTTCCCCTTGTTTCACCTGGGAACGCTGCGCATCTACGGCGTGTTGCAACGCATCGCGATCTGTTTCTTGCTGGCCAGCCTTCTTTACCTATGGAATAGCCGGGCGTGGGTAGCGGCTACCACCGCAGTTGTGGCGTTGTTTGGCTACTGGATCCTGATGCGCTGGGTTCCCATACCAGGTATCGGCGTTCCCACCCACAGCGTGCCGCTGCTCGACCCCAACCAGAATTGGGTGGCATATCTGGACCGCAAGCTACTCTCCGGCCACCTCTATGAAGGGGTGCGCGATCCCGAAGGTCTGCTGAGCGATATCCCCGCAATGGGCACCATCCTCTTCGGTGTGCTTGCCGGTATCTGGCTGCGACGCCCCAAAGCGCTATCCACCAAAGCGGCCGGACTAGTTGGCGCGGCGATCAGCGGATTGATTCTGGGAGAGATTTGGAACGTCTGGTTCCCCATCAACAAGAAACTGTGGACCAGCTCGTATGTGCTTTTTGCAGCAGGCTGCACGCTGTTGCTGCTGGCCATCTGCTTTTACGCAGTGGAGATCAAGAAGTGGACGCGGGGCTGGACGTTTCCGTGGCTGGTCTTCGGCTCGAACGCCATCACCGCCTATGTTTTCTCGGAACTTCTGGCAGCCGGAATCGATACCATTCGCGTGCACGACGGCGCCCGGGTGACCAACCTGCAGCAATACATCTACCAGCATTTTTTCTTCCCGGTGATCAATCCGTCTTTCGGATCGCTGCTCTACGCGCATTACCTTCGTGCTGGTCTGCTTCATACCGGTGGTATTGATGTACCGGAAGAAAGTATTCATCAAGATCTAGGTCTGCTTCTTCGCAACCGCTCCGAGAAAGAGGAAGATGGCTCCTGCGACCGCATCAAGAATGGCGGCGGTGATGTTACGTGGGGGCAAGAATTCAATGACCGCACCCGCCAGGAAGCCGACGGCCGCCGCAAGGTAGAGATATCTGGACTTCATTTGCTCAACACTAGGGCTTGGGAATGGCCGCGCGGAGTTCAGTTTCTGGAGAAGACTGTCTGCAATGTGGAGGGATGAGGGCAACATGGCGGCAGACGCAATGCGATTGGCCAAGCGACTGGATGAAGTAGGTTTTTCCGATATCGTCCAGGTGCGGAACAAAGTGATGGAGTTGCGGGCGGCGGGGCAAAAGGTACACGCATTCCATGGGGGCGAGCCCTTCTTCGAAACTCCTGCTTCGGTAAAGTATGCGCTTATTGGCGCGGCTGTCGAAAACAAGACGCGCTACGCACCGTCCTCAGGCATAGAGCCTTTGCGCCAGGCGATCGCCAACAAGCTAAACCAGCGCAATGGTCTTGAGGTCTCCGCGGAAAATGTAATCGTGACTGCCGGAGGAGCGCATGCGTTATATGTTGCCTTTCAGGCGGTGCTTGATCCGGGCGACGATGTGTTGCTTTTCTCTCCTTATTGGACCCCGATCCGGGAGATGATCACCGGCTGCCAAGCACGGGCCCTGCTGGTGCCGACGGCGACGGCGCGCAGCGCAGGTCTGACGCGAACGCTGGAAGACTTCACCACGCCGCATACGCGCGCGATCTACTACAACACGCCGCAGAATCCGACGGGCACTGTTTTCTCTCGCTGGGAAGCGGAGGAAGTGGCGGCGTTCGCCAGGAAACATGACCTGCTGGTAATAGCAGACGAGGCTTATGAGGACCTGGTTTACGATGGGGAACACTTTTCGATTGCATCCCTCCCGGGCATGGCGCAACGCACCATTACGGCGTACACCTTTTCGAAATCCTATGGCATGACTGGATGGCGGGTGGGGTACGCCGTGGCCCAGGAGCCTTTTATGAGCGGGCTGCGGAAGCTGGTTCTGTATTCCGTCAACGGAGTCTCCACCATGACCCAGTGGGCCGCACTGGAAGCGCTGCGCGTTCCGCGCAGCGAGATCGATGCGCGGCGCGAGGAGTACCGGCAACGACGCGATCTGCTGGTGAACGGATTGAACGAAGTGGGGCTGCCTTGCGAGATGCCGCAAGGGGCTTTCTACGCTTTTCCGCGGGTGACGAAGATCAACAAAGACAGCCGCACCGCAGCCAGGATGCTGCTCACCAAAGCACATGTGGCCACCGTTCCTGGTGTGGTCTTTGGAGGGCAAGGCGAGGGCCATGTCCGCTTTGGCTATGCCATCGATCCACAGGCTATTGAAGAGGGTCTGGCGGCGCTGAAAAAATACCTCCTCCCCTAAAGGTTGTAGGCCAACAGTCCCTTCAGAGGAACTTTTTTTCGCCCTGCGGCACACTTCTGCTTCGATTCCCGCGTCAAAATATGAGACCGTCGTCTATGAGAAATGTGATCGTGTGTGAGCGCAATCGCAGAGCACCGGGCAATGGCGGGTGAATAGCCGAGATTCCATGGCGTGAAACAAAAGAACCGGTAAGGACACAGCAGAACCACCAAAGATGTATCCAACGAGCGAGGGATATCGCTCTGTTACTGCCGCGAGAGATCCTACTAATACGAGTGGTTTACAGCCACTCGCACACCACCGGAATCAAAGGGCTTGTATGAAGTTCTCCAAGAGAATAGTCTATTCTTGCTTTTGGACTTTTGTTGGGAGGTATGTGTGCCCCGGCAGCGAAAGCAAGCGCGGATGAACTTCCTGCCGAAGGCATGACGCTTGAGGTACAGGCTCGCGAACCAGCCTGGGACCGCGGCTTATCTGACGGCAGCTCTCTTTCGATATGGCGGATGCGGATCTGCCCGATGATCCGGGCGCGGGAATTCAGCAGCAGTACAGACAGCTTCCGGCGAGCCGCCACCATCGGGTTCCACAAATGGCGCCGTCGTCGATCCACTCGCCGAGGGAAGACAAACGAAGCGCATTCTCTATGTCATCCCCAACTTTCGCGCAGTAAGCGCAGATCAGCATCTACCGCCGCAGTCGGTGAAGGAAAAGTTCAAGACTGCGATGCTCGACAGCGTTGATTATTCTTCGTTCATTTTCGTCGCCGGACAGGCCGGGGTAGCGCAGGCCAACAACTCGTACCCTGAATTTGGTCAGGGAGCGAAGGGTTATGGCAGATACTACTGGCACACGCTGGCCGACGCGATTAACGAGAACACGTGGGTTGAGTTCATCGTCCCCTCGATGTTGCATCAGGACACAAGGTATTACACCTTAGGCCGGGGAGACTTTGCCAAGCGGCTCGGCTATGCATTTACGCGCATCTTGATCACGCGTTCCGATGAGGGTCACGAGACCTTTAATTTCAGCGAAGTCCTGGGAGCGGGTGCATTCTCGGGCGTGTCTAATCTCTATTATCCGAGCCAGGAACGCACGGTTACCAAAACCTACCAACGATGGATCACGAATCTTGCCATCGATGGGTGTACCTTCGCGTTCAAGGAAGTCTGGCCGGACATCAACAACGCGGTCTTCCACCAGGCAGATTAATCGCAGTTTCGCAATTACTGTGGCCTGAAGACGATTGCGCGGCGTGGTTTTCCTTGGAAGAAAACCACGAAAAGCCCGGTCACTTCGGTCTATACCAGTTGCGAAACTGCGCACGCCAACCTAGTCATCTGGGCGATGTGCCCATTCCCCTGAAGTGTCACCATGATCTTGTCCTTAAGGAGAAGATATGGAAACAGCAGTGCAAAGTTCAGGGGTTTGGGGCGGGGTCTCCAAGCAAATAGCCGACACGATTGAAGCCGTTCAGGACAGCATCGTGACGGTGCATGGGGGTGGCCGCTCGACTTCGAGTGGAGTCGTGTGGCGGCCTGGAGTGATCGTGACCGTGCGTCAGGGATTGCGCCGCAGCGACTCGCTGCAGGCCGCTCACCAGGGTGATCCATTCCCGGCCACGCTTGCGGGCGCGGATGCGGGAACCGATCTTGCGGTACTTCGCGTGGACACCAGCGTAGGCAAGCCTGTGGAGGCCGTTGGTTCCCAGCCAACGCGCGTCGGCGAGGTGGTGCTAGCGGTAGGCCGTTCCGCGTTAGGCGACATTTCGGCCAGCGCGGGAATTATCGCGCGCCTGGGCAGCGGTTGGCGTACCTGGCGCGGGGGGCAGATGGATCGGCTTATCCGCGCGGATGTGCAGCTCTACGTAGGCCAGTCGGGCAGCGCGCTGGTGAACGAGGGCCGTCGCGTGTTGGGCATCAACAGCTCAGCGCTGGCACGAAACGCAGTGATCACGATACCAGCGGCAACGATTGATCGAGTGGTGGATGCAATCTTGGAACGGGGCCACGTGCCGCGGCCTTTCCTGGGCGCCGCCATGCAAGCTGTTCCTGTGCCCGAAGCAGTGCGCCCGCACTTCGCCGCAGGGGTCGACGAGGCCTTGCTGGTGCTGCACGTGGAAGCCAATGCGCCTGCCGCTGCAGCGGGGATGCTGGTGGGTGACCTGGTGCTGTCAGTCGATGGGCATACGGTTCACAACGTACACGATGTGCAGCATCGACTTGCGGGGCTGAAGGTGGGAAGCGCAGTTGCGGTGATCGTGATCCGCGGAGGCGTAAGAATAGAGCTGACGGTA
>CAWFGM010000025.1:0-25568 GCA_963815175.1 uncultured Acidobacteriaceae bacterium | reverse complement strand
GACGGCGAGAACCCTCTCGAACAGGTTTCGTGCATCTTCGATCCTGCCGGTCAAGACGTAGTTTTCCACCAGCCAGAAGCTGCAGGCCAGGAAGGCGCCTTGCTGGGCTTTCTTCGATTTGGGCAAGTTACGCAGCAGAAATCCATCTTTGAGCAGCGCCTTGCTCTATGGCTTTGACTGTGCCCAGCATTCGCGGATCGTTCGCCGGCAGGAAGCCGACAACCAACAGCAGAAGTTCTGAGGCATCCAGCGCTTTGGAGCCGTAGTGCTGCACAAAACTATCAAGGTGAGTGTCGAAGCCATGCTTGCAGACATCCGCGTGGATCTTATCGCGCAGTTCCTTCCACTCCGCCAGCGGGCCGGCCATGCCATGGTGCTCAATGCTCTCCACGGCCCTTTCCAGTGCGACCCATGCCATGACGCTCGAGTACGTGTATCGCTGAGGTTCGTCGCGCGACTCCCACATGCCGGACCCAGGCTGCCGCCAGGTCTTCACCAGGTATTCGGTAAGCTCTTGCTGCAGTTCCAACTCCTCTTGCCGGCACGGCACGCCGGCGCTTCGAGCGTGCGCGAGCGCTACGGCGATCTCACCGAAGATATCTTGTTGACTTTGACGTTGAGCGGCGTTCCCGACGCGGACAGGCGCCGAGTTTTCGTAACCTGGCAGCCATGGCACCTCCCAGTCGGCGATGTGGCGCTCGCCTCCGATGCCATACATGATCTGGACCTGGGAGACGCCTCGTCCGATCGCGCGTAACAGCCACTGCTTCCAGGCGATCACCTCTTCGCTATATCCACACTCGATCAGCGCGGAGAGAGTAAACGTCGCGTCACGAATCCAGCAGTATCGATAATCCCAATTTAACGGGCCTCCGATTCGCTCAGGAAGCGACATGGTTGGTGCGGCGACGATCCCGCCCGAAGGACGGTAGGTCATGGCTTTGAGCGTGATAAGCGACCGTTCGACAGCCGCACTGTAGGGTCCCTGATATTTGTTGCGGGATACCCAGGTCGTCCAAAAATGATCGGTTTGCTGCAACGCCTGATCGACGTCGATCGGGTCGGGAAGCGCCTCATACGAGCAGCCGTAGGTAAGAACAAATGTCTGAATCTCCCCGGCAGTCATGGTGAACTCCGCACTGAGTGTGCCTCGGTTCCGATTCCTTTACCAGTGAAGCAGTGCGAAGAACAGTGAGGTTGGGGCCGGCTGTTGTAACCCAGGCAGATTCCCCTCGAGCGCTGGCTTCGAAGTGAATCCATGGAATCGTGCTGCCATAGTCGAAGCGAAGACAAAGCTCTGTATGCATTTTGATGACGCCTGTCGTGCAATGCACGATGCGGACTAGATCGGATTGACGGCCACGGATGGGCATAAAGTCGGTGACCAGAACGCTGCCGCGCGGGCGTCTCCATCGTGGTCTCGAGAATGAGGGTACGGGGCCGGTAGCGGCGCGTGAATACGGTGTGTTTATCCTGAGGAGCGAGTTGCCAGCGGCCATTTTCGGGAGAGCCGAGGAGTGCGGCGAAGCAAGCAGGGGATGAGAAGTCGGGCCAGCAGAGCCAATCGACGCTGCCGTCACGGCTGACCAGGGCGGCCGTCTCGCAATCGCCGATCATGGCATAGTCTTCTATCTTGTGCATGAATTCTCCGAACGTCGACGCTACGGTTGATTACTGCCGATCTGGGAGCCACTGGGGAAATCGCGTGTGTGCAGAAAGCTGAGGAGGTCGTCGACTTCGTCAGGCTTCAGGATGCCGGCGAAAGACGGCATATTGTGGCCGCCGTTCAGAATGCGCCACTCCATTTGTTCGCGGTTCAGCCGGTCGGCGGCACGAGAAAGGTTAGGGCCGCGCAAACCGCCGTAACCCTCGATCATGTGGCAGGATTCGCACCGCTTGTCGTGGAAAAGCGCCGCCCCGCGCTGTGCGCTGGGGCTGAGCGACGCGGTCATCGAGGCCGGGAGCGGCGGGGCGTTGAAGCGCGGCGACCAGGGTGAGATCTTGCCCTCATACCACAGCGTGCACACGCCCACCACCACGATCGTAACCCAGGCGACTGCCCAGGGCCGCCGACGCAGGCTCCGCTCTCCGCTGTTGAAGAAGAAGGGAAGCGCAAACATGGAACCGAACACCATGGCCGGCGCCAGAATCATGATTCCCGACTCGAGCTGGTGAGGGCTCATGGCGAGAATCGCAAAGTACCACAGCAGATACCAATCGGGCCGGGGTTCGGCATTGAGCAGCGTGGGGTTTGGCGGCGGAGCCAGGTGGGGAGCCCCGTAGACAAACGCGAACGTGACGATGCCGGCAATCACCAGCGAGCCGAATAGAGCGTCGCGCCACGCGGCGTCGGGCCAGAAAGGCACGCCATTCCTTTTGACCAGTTCCTTGTATTGCCGGCGATAGGTTTTCGGATCAACCGGAACCCCGGCTTTAGGGGGTTCGGAGATGCCGTTGTACAGGACCAGGTAGAGATGAACGCCTATGAAGGCAAACATGATGCCGGGAATGATGAAGACGTGAAGGTCGAAGAAGTGGTTGAGTGTGAGGCCGCTGAGGCGGTCGCCGGCGTAAACAAACTGCTGCAGATACTTGCCCAGAAACGGAACCCGCACGGCTTGCCGCGCGGCGATATTAACCGACCAGACGGCGTCCTGGTCCCAGCGCATCAGCTGGCCGGTAAACCCCATGCCCAGCGTAAACATCAGCAGCACGACGCCGGTGAGCCAATTGCCCTCGCGGGGATACTTATATGCCGCGTAGAGAAAGACCCGCAGCATGTGGATACCAATGAAGAGAATCATCGCCGAGGCGCCGAAGTAATGCAGCCCGCGTACGAAGCTGCCGAGTGTCGCTTGCCGGCTGATGTATTCGAGGCTCTTGTAGGCCCCGGTGGCGGACGGATCGTAGACGGTGGCCAACGCCACCCCGGTCACGACCTGCAGAATAAAGGCGAACAGCGTCGCTGAGCCGAAGACGTATGCCCACTTGCTCTCTTTTGGAACGCGATGGTCCATGAGCGGCTTGAGGTTCTTGACCAGGCCGAGACGGTCGTCCAGCGTGTGCCAAATTTTCAGAAGCAGCTGGATCATGCGTCCGCCTCTTTGCTGTGGAGACAGTTTTCCGCTACGTCCGGGAGCTTGCGCCACTCGACCTGCACCGTGTTATTGAGGATGCGGACAGGGAATTGCTCGAGCGCGTGCGGGGGCGGTCCGGCGGCTACCTCGCCGTTCTTGTAATAAACGCCACCGTGGCAGGGACACATAAACAACTCGGCCGAGGCCTCCCACCGGACCGGACAGCCGAGGTGGGTGCAGTCCACGGCAAAGGCCTGAAATGTTTGTTCGTCCACGCGCCGCAGCCAGGCTGCGGTCAGGGAATCCGCGCCACCCCACGCGATGCTCGATGAATCTTCCAGGGTGACCTTGGACGTCTCGCCAACCGGAAACTTGCTGAGTGGACCCACGTCGCGCCAGACGCCGGGCTGACGCCGAAAGAGAGGCGCGATGAGGAAACCGATCAGTGGCAGGCCGACAATGGCAGTGGCGAATCCGCCGGCCGCGACGCTGACAAACATCAGCAGGTGCCGCCGGCTCAAGAGGGAGGTGGAGGTCTGAGCCTGATCAGTCATGCAGCAATTCTCCGATCCACTTGGCAATGGCAAGGACAAAGATGACCGCGCCGATAACGCTGAGCGGCCATTTGGTGACCGCTCCGAGTGCGATGAATACGATACCGAAGGCGGTCATCGACGGAGCGTAGCTGGGGGCGGCCAGCGTTGGAGGATTGGGCCGGTGCCAGCCCGGGGTGTGTTGCGTCAACAATTGGGCCGCTTCGAAGTGTTCCGCGGGCATGGGGAGCGCCAGCTGCGGAGGCGGCTCCGCGGGGCCGTTGTCTTCCGCGGCTGCGCCGCCGTGGGCTTCTCTTCTGACCGTTCGGATCAGGTCAGCAATCGACTTCCCGAGCTTGACCAGTTCGGAGAAAAGGCTGGGTGTCTTGGGTCCCGCATCAGCCATGCCGTACCTCCGCTTGTGAGTTTAGGGAGGCCAGAAGCGCTCGCTTGTCTGCCCCTGGGGTCCGAAACCAGGCGCCTAATTCCACCAGCATGGCGGCAAAGTAAACCGAACATCCGGGAACCCACATGATCAGCCCGGCGAGCTTCTGATCCTCCGCGGCGGAGATGCCCCAGGTGTCACGAATCAGATGCAGCGCGCCCAGTTCGTCGACCGGATGCAGATACGGGTGGTAAAGGCCGACCGGCAGGAAAGTAATTACGATGCCCAGCAGCGTGCTGACAATGGCAGCCCCGAACAGGTAGAGCATCGCCGGGCCGGGTTGCATGCGCTCCCCTTTGAGCGGCGTAACGATTGGCCACCAGAACATGCAGCCGGTCACCAGGAAAGTGAGATGCTCGACGATGTGGATCGCCGTGCTCGCATTCGCGGCGTTATAGAGCACCGGCAGATGCCAGATGACCATCATCAGCATGTTGGAAGACCAGGCCACCACGGGGTGGCCGAGCACAGACTCCGCCTGCCGCGTCCGGGGATGTGACATCCAGCCAGCGGCACGCTGGGGAGCAGAGACCAAGAATCAGCAGCGGAGGCACGATCAGAATAAGCAGAAGGTGCTGCAGCATGTGCGCGGAAAAGAGGTAGGCATCCCCCAGCGGATCGATAGGCGAGATGAGCGCGAGACAAAGGATGAGCACGCCGAGCAGGAACGGAGCCGCATACTTGACTAAGCGCGGAGCGGCAGCTAAGTGCCAGGCGATCAGCGCAAGGCAGCCGGCGACAACCGTGGGATGAACCTCCCAGCCGTGGAGCAGGAGATCCGCCGTAGTGTTCATCGCGCCGACCACAGATACACCACGCTGAAGACCATGACCCAAACGATGTCGACGAAGTGCCAGTAGTACGAGACTGCCTTGAAAGAAGTCTCTCGTTGAGCACCGAGCTTGCCGGAGACGATCAAAGTCAGCAAGGTAATCAGCATCAGCAGTCCCAGCGTCACGTGGATCGCGTGAAAGCCTGTGAGCGTGAAATAGGTGCTGCCGAAGAGATTGCGGCTGATCGAGATGGCTTTCTTGAGCAGGCTGGAATACTCACGCATCTCGCCGAAAAGAAACACGGCGCCGAGCAGGATGGTCGCACACATCCAAAGCGCAAATCGCTTGCCGTTCTTGCCCAGGGAACGCTCAGCCATATAAATCGTGCCGCTGCTGAGCAGAAGAAATGCGGTGTAGATCCCTGTCTTCCAGGGGATGAGGCTGTTGTGAGCTGTCGGGCCACTGATCTCCGCAGGCTGCGAGTAAATGTAGGCGACGATCAGGAAGACGAAGAAGATTGCCTCCGATACGAGAAACAGCAGAACGCCAAGCCTGATCCTGTCTTCCAGCAAAGGTTTCGCGCTCATGGCTGATCCTCACGTTGCCAATCCGCGTTGTCGGGATGGTGAAGGTCCCATAGCGGACGCCGGCTATGCACCGGCGGGCACTTCGGCAAAGTTGTAGGCGGGTGGCGGCGAGGTAGTTGCCCACTCCAGCGTCCAGGCCTCCCATGGATTGTCTCCGGCCACCGGCCCGTGTTTGCGGCTGCGGTAAAGATTCACCAGGAGGAAGAGCATCGATGCGCCCAAAATGAACGCGCCTACGGTGGAGATCATGTTGAGCAGATACCAGCCGGGCAGGTCCGGGTAAGTCCAGACGCGGCGCGTCATCCCGCGGAAACCGAGCAGATGCTGCACGAAGAACGTCGCATTGAAGCCGACGATGGTGAGCCAGAAATGCCATCGGCCAAGGCGTTCCGAAAGCATGCGGCCTGTGATCTTGGGGTACCAGTAGTAAATCCCCGCGAACAGGCCGAATAGAGTTCCGCCGAACAGCACATAGTGGATGTGCGCAACAATTACGTAAGTGTCAGTAAGCTGCCAGTCCATCGGGACCACGGCGAAGATGACGCCGCTCAGTCCACCGATGGTGAACTCGATGAGGAACGCGGCGGCGAACTGCATGGCGGTGGTGAATCGTATCTTGCCTCCCCACATGGTGGCGATCCAGTTAAAGATCTTGATCCCCGTCGGCACCGCGATCAAAGCGCTGCCCGCGGCAAAGAAGACATCAACATCATGGCCCATACCGGTGGCAAACATGTGGTGCGCCCACACTGCGAAGCTCAGCAGACCGATCGCCACGGTTGATCCGGCAACGAAGCCATAGCCAAAGATCGGCTGTCGCGAAAAAACCGGAATCACCTCCGAGATGATCCCGAAGGCGGGCAGGATCATGATGTAGACCTCGGGATGCCCGAAGTTCCAGAAGATGTGCTGCCACAGGAGCGGCGACCCGCCTGCATCGGGAGTGAAAAAGCGTCCGTGTAAATTGCGGTCGATCAGCAGCATGAAGAGCGCGGAGTTCAGCGCGGGAAAAGCAAGAATGATGAGGAAGGAATTGACCGCGCTCATCCAGGTAAAGAGCGGCAAGCGCTTGAATGACATACCGGGAGCGCGCAGCGTAGCGATCGTCACCAGGAAGTTGATCGCCGTCGATACCGTTCCGATGCCGATGACGAGCAGCCCCAGCGCCCAGTAATCCACGCCACCCAGCGAGGAGTAAGGCTTCTCACTCAGCGGCGCATAGCTGAACCAGCCCATGTCCGGCGCATTGCCCGCCAGGATGCTGCCATAGAGAAGCACGCCGCCGAAGAGGAAGAGCCAGTAGCTCATCGCATTCAGCCGTGGGAACGCGATGTCGCGCGCTCCAATCTGCAGCGGGATGAAGTAGTTGCCAAAGGCCAGCAGCGCCGGCACGGCCACCAGGAAGATCATGGTCGTCCCATGAAGAGTGAAAAGCTGGTTGTAGGCCTCCGGCGTGAGAAAGTGGTTTTGCGGCTTCGCGAGTTGCCATCGCATCAGCAAGGCTTCCACGCCTCCGACGAGAAAGAAGAACAGGCTGGTGAGCATGTACATCACGGCAATTTGCTTGTGGTCGACGGATGCGACCCATTTCAGCATGCCGGCATGCTCCTCAAAGCGCTCCATCTTTTCCATCTGCGGCGGAACGATCTCGATCTCGCTCACTTGAGTGTCTCCAGATATTGCACGATGTCGCCGCGCTGTTCGTCGGTAAGTCGGAGGTTGGGCATGTGGCTTCCCGGCTTGAACGCATCCGGATCGTGGAGCCAGGCGGAAAGCTGGTCGGGCGTGTTGCGTAGCCGGCCGGCGGCGAGCGTTTCCCGGCTTGCCAGATGTGTGAGATCGGGGCCGATTCTGCCGCGCGCCGAGGTGCCTGATATGGTGTGGCAGTTCGCACACGGCATCCATGTGAAGTACTCGTGCCCGCGCTGCTGTGCGGGACCGTCGGGCGCAGCGGCCTTCGCCTGCTCGGTGGCGGACCAGGCGGCAAAGGCAGCCGGATCGTCGGCGATGACACGGATGCGCATCCACGCGTGCTCCTTACCGCAGAACTCCGCACACGTGCCAAGATAAGTTCCGGGATGGTCCGCGGCGAGCCATATCTTGGCATGCCGTCCGGGAATCAAATCGATTTTGCGTCCCAGCTCCGGGACCCAGAAGTCGTGTATCACATCGGCGGACTCGAACCCGAACTGCACATTCTTGCCGGTGGGAATATGGATCTCATTCGCCGTGATGAAGCCGAGTTTTGGGTAGCGAACCTCCCACCACCACTGGTGCCCAACGATCGACGATGTCATCGCCGCTGGCCTGCGCGGGCGGATCGGAGGTATGCATCACATGCAGCATGAAGCCGAAGATCACGGCCAGCAGTACCGTTGGTGGAATGACATAGACCATTTCCCACTTTGTGCTGCCGAACACCTGCTTGGGGTCCGCCTCACCGGGCCGCGCACGAAACTTCCAGCCGGCATACGTAACCAGCCCTGCTACCAGAAGAAAGATGGCCAGGCACACGTAGAGCACCCAGGTGGAAAGCTCGAAAATAGAGTGGGCGTAGTGCGACTGCGGGTGCAGCACCGGGACGGGATCTACCCCTGCGAAGAGAAGCCGCGCTGTCAACGCGTGCAATGGACTCGCTGTCATGCCAGGAACCCTCGCTGCAAGCAGCTAGTTGGCGACATGAAGCAAGATCACTTCAGTCGCGGAACGCCCTTGCCCCACGTTTCTGGCGGAGCAAGTTCGCGACGGATCGGCGGCGACGCCATATCGCGCTCATTGCTGGTAAAGATCTTGTCACCTTGGGAGATCAGATAATCCGCAGTGCGCGCCGCCAGAGCCTGGATGGTCAGGCCGGGATTGGCTGAGCCCTGCGTGGGAAAGACGCTGCCGTCGCAGACGAAGAGATTGGCAATGTCGTGGGTGCGGCCGAACTTATCGACCACAGACTTACGCGGATCTGCGCCCATGCGGCACGCGCCCACCAGGTGCGCGTATCGCGCCTCCTGCACGACCTCAGTCGCGCCGGCGGCGTGCATAACCTCCTCGGTCTTCTCTTTGGCAGCCTTGATGAGCTTCTTGTCGTTGCTCGTGAAGGTTAAAGCTGACGTGCGCCACCGGCAGACCGAAGCGGTCTTTGTCTTCCGAGAGGGTGACCCGATTATCTTCCCAGGGAAGAATCTCGCCCAGCAAACCGAACGCGGCCCAGTGGTTGTAATCCATCATCTCGCGGCGTAGACCCCATCCCCACGCCTTCTTGGCCGCGAGCATCTGCTTGCCGAAAGCCACCGGCAGAGGTCCCACGGTCTGGATCGCGAAGCCGCGAGCGAAATCGTTCTTGGGATTGGTCTCGTAGAACTCCTCGGTGAGCGCATGCGCGGGAGGCGCCTTATACATGCGAACCGGCTGGTCGAAGCGGCCCATCACGACATTGCCGGCCTGCGCCATCAGATATCGGCCTACGGTGCCGCTGGAATTCGCCAGGCCATGTTCGAAGCCGGGGCAGGCGGAGTTGAGCAGCAGCCTGGGCGTCTCGATGGCGTAGCCGGAGAGAATCACGGCCTTGGCGCGCTGGAAGTGGGCATGACCGTCGATGTCGAAGTAGTGGACGCCGGTGACGCGGCCGTCTTTGCCAAGTTCGACGCGAGAGACCATGCAACGGTCGCGGATCTCGGCGCCCTTTTTCAATGCGTCGGGAACATGGGTTACCAGCGTGCTCGCCTTTGCCCCTACCTTGCAGCCCTGAATACAGAAGCCGCGATAGATACAATGCGGCCGGTCGCCATGGGAGCCGGAGAGGATGGCGACCGGGCCGCCGATCGAGACCGGGATGTTGAGTGCGGTGCAGCCCTTGATCAGCGCGTTGCCGACGCCCCCCATCGGATGCGGCCCGTAAGCATATCCGTGCGGATGACCCCATGGATAATACGCGGGGCCGGCCACGGGCATCTCCAGCTCAAGCTGCTCGTAGTAGGGCTTTATGTCCTCGTAAGTGATGGGCCAATCTGCGCCGACGCCATCGCGTGTATAAACCTCGAAGTCGGAGGGATGCAGTCGGGGTGTGAAAGCAGCCCAGTGCACCGAGCCGCCGCCCACTCCCTTGCCACAGTTATTGGCGCCCAGCGCCAGCGGATCGGAACCCCCGGTAACTCGCGGTTCCGTCCAGTAAAGCTCGTGCGAGCCGGCTTCGTCGCTGACCCAGTCTCTCTCCGTATCCCAGAACGGCCCTGCCTCAAGTCCGACGACGTTGAATCCTGCGCGTGCCAGACGCTGCAGCAGAACGCCGCCGGCTGAGCCGACGCCGACGATGGCGTAGTCCACTTCTTCATACTCTCTGAAGCGCCGCATGGGCAGGTGAATCGATTGCAGGGAACCGACCATGTGCTTGTGAGAGTTACGAGTTTCAAAGGCGCCGAGAAGAGGCTTTTTCAATGTGTGCCTCCACTCCCGTGATGGCTATGTTGGCCTGCCTCTGTGTGGTGGCTCGGAGTGGAGTCAATTTCATCGGAAACAGCGGTGGCGGGAGCAAGCCAGTCGTAGCGCTTCTCCTCCACCTCCCATGGCTCCGGCTCGCCGCGCTCCAGGCGGGTATAAGCACGCGGGTACGCTGGGCCTCCGAAGCCAATCTCGTCCCATGCCCAGGGATGCGCATAGTAGGCGTCAATCGCATCGCCCATGATCATCTGCCAGAAGCGGTGCACCGACATTTTCTTCCAGATCTCGGGCGCGGCCTCAGGCTTGCCGTCGTGGATTGCCTTGAGAACGAGATCCTGCTGCAGGTGTGGCAGCAGGAGAAATTTTCCAGCGTAGCGATGCTCGGCCTCGCGGTCGATGGCCTCGATGCCAATTTCGTAGACAACGCGGTCGTGCGGCATGCTTTCGTAGCGGTATCCCACCGTCTGGTTTTGCGCAAGCCGGTGATCGAGGACGGCAACGATGGGAATCTGGCGCTCGGGAGTGCGGTCCGTCTGCGGAATCAGGTGAGCGAAGACCGCAGTCCAGAAATTCCAGGCCTCTTCGGAAAAGAATTGCCGCTGCTGGTGGATGTTCGACGCGCTTCTCCACCACAGTGCGGGTCGCGTCGTCCCAAAACGGGCTCTGGGAGAGCGTGCTGAAGCCGGCGTAATATCCGGGCTGCTTTCGAGCTGCAAGCGGCTCGCTCGTCTTGGCGTCGCGCGGGCACAAGGCCGGATCGACTGCGGGATGACCGTATTTCATTCGTGCCTCCGCCGCAGCAGGCTGGCGAGTATGCCCAGCATGCCGGCCGCGCCGAAGAGCAGGGGAGCAAAGATGGGCGGACCGTACATGATGTTGTAGAGCAGATGCTTGCTGCCGCCGGGCCGGCGAAGCACGCCGCGCGCATGATAGTAAAAACCCACGGCTGCGTCCGCGCCGGCGAGTGCAGACACAGCGGGCAAGGCAGTGGTGGCAAGTCTGCGGCTTTTTACCGACGCAAAGGCAGTGCCGGCAAGCATAGGCGCCAGAACTACCGGGCTCCACTGGATCCAGTAGCGAAAATTGTTCTTGTAGTGCGAGTAGTAGGCTTCAAAGCCGCTGAGCAGTGCGCTGACGCCGGTAACGATCGCAACCTGGCGCTGAAATCTCCCTTCGCGCATATCCTGTTCGGCGGAAAGCAGGTCGCGGCCTTCGCCGGAGGGCAAGAGGCGCGCAAGAAACCCGTCCTTGCCCGATGTCGAGATCGCGCTCGAACTGTCTTCCCGCTGAAGATAAGAAGCGATCAGTCCAAGATAGGCGCTCGTGCCAAACAGCAGTGGCGCGAAGATCGGCGGTCCCATAATCATGTTCGTCATGGGCAGCCGCCAGCCGCCGGGCTTCCTCTTGATGCCGCGTATGTGAAAGTAAAAGCCGATCGCTGCATCGACCAGCGTTGCCACCGAGACGAGCCGGAGAATCGTGCGCGCCGCCCGCCTGCTGAAGAATCCCGCAATTCCCGCTGCGCCCAGCAGAACACTCAGAATGACCGGCGTGTACATCACGCGCCGGCTGTAGCTCCCGCGGTAATGCTCGTAGGCGACCTCGAGCCCGCTTACGATGCTTGTTCCCGCGGTGAGCAGGGAGAGGCTTCTCTGAAAGCGCCCTTCCCTGATCTGGTTTCGAGCGATCTCCAGGTCCTTGACAGGATCCGTGATCGTAAGTGCTGACTCGCTCGGCATCGTTTAGATAACCTCGCGAATCTTGTCTTCAGCGATGGTCTTGATGATCTTGATTGCGTCCTTCTGGCCGCGCGCCAGCGCCTTGGCGAACTGAATCGCCTGCTCGGTCGTGATCTTGCCCGGCATCGGCGGCTCGTTCGGATCAACCACGGCCTGCACCACAGTCGGACCGTTGTGCGCCAGAGCCTCGCGCAGAATGTCTTCCGCATCCTCAGGCCGTTCGATGGTGTAACCCTTGGCCCCGCAGGCGGTGGCCACCATGGCAAAATCGATCGGCTCGAGTTCAACGCCGAATTCCGGATTGCCCTCCAGGATCATCTGCTCCCATTTGATCTGCCCGAGCACGTTGTTCTTGATGACGATGACGCAAACCTGCAGCTTGTATTTCACCAGCGTGGCGATCTCGCCCATCAGCATGGTTAGGCCGCCATCGCCCACCACGCAGACCACCTGCCGTCCGGGATAAGCGACGGCCGCTCCGATGCTGTAAGGAAGGCCGTTGGCCATGGTGGCAAGCGAGCCGGAGAGAGAAAACTGCATCGTGCCGCGAATGTCGACGTGGCGCGCCGTCCAGGTAGCGATGGTGCCGCTGTCTGAGGAGACGATGGCATCGTCCTTCAGGAGCTTGTTCAGCGTATGCGTAACCACCTGCGGCTTCATCGGCATGTCTTTGCGCGTGCCGCGCTCTTCCATCAGCCCGAACCAGCTCTTCATCCGTTCCTGCGACTTCTTGAGGAACTTGTGGTTCTTTGTCTTCAACAACGGCAGCAGCGCCGTGAGAATGGTCTTCGCATCGCCCACCAGGCCGACATCCACCTGGTGCCGCAGACCAATGCGCGTGGGGTCGATTTCGATCTGTACGCACTTTGCCTGGCCCGGTTTGGGGAGAAATTCCATGTACGGATAGCTGGTGCCGATCATGATCAGCGTGTCGCACTCCTCCATCGCATCGACCGAAGGCGCGGTGCCGAGCAGGCCGAGGCCGCCTGTCGTGTAGGGGCTGCGATCCGGCAGCACCGCTTTGCCCAGCAGCGCCTTCACCACCGGGCCGCCAACCGTTTCTGCAAGTTGGGCAAGCTCTTCGCTGCAGCCGAGCGCGCCGCGCCCGGCAAAGATGACGACCTTTGATCCCTCGTTGATGACGTCCGCGGCCTCCTGGATGAGTGACTGTGCCGGCTTGGCCGAAGATGGAACAGCCCAGTCTCCGCTGTGGTGCGCCACGTTGGCGTTGCTGCGATGCTTGTCCGTAGACCGGCCACTCCTGAATGTCCTTCGGAATGCAGATGTGCGACACACCCTTCCGCCCGTACGCGGTGCGCACCGCCATATCCACCACGTTCACCGCGTGCGGGGCGCTCATCACCCGCTCGTTGAATACCGATACATCCATGAACAGCTTGTCGAGATCGACGTCCTGCTGGTAGTCCATGCCGATCAGGTCGCTGAAGGTGTGGCCGGTAATGGCGAGCACCGGCTGCTGATCGCACTTCGCGTCATAGAGTCCGTTCAGCAGATGCACGCCGCCGGGCCCTGAGGTGGCGCAGCACACACCCAGTCGCCCGGTATACTTCGCGTAGCCCACGGCCGCGAACGCCGCGGCTTCTTCATGTCGCACCTGGATGAACTTGAGCTTGTCCTGATGGGTTCTCAGCGACTCGAAAAATCCGTCCACGCCATCTCCGGGAAAACCGAAAATGGTATCGACTCCCCATTCGATCAGCCGCTCTACGATCAAATCTGAAACCTGCTTCGCCACAACGTTTCTCCTTTACTTCGGGTGAGGGCGCCGGTGGGTGCCGTGCATTACTTCGATACGTGTCCACGGAGAATGTCCATGAAACGATCAGACCAGATACTGTGCGGCGTCTTTCTCTTTAAGTGTCAGGCCGGCGCCAGGCCGGGAACGATCGGGCGACATGACGCCATCGACGGGCTCGCAGAAGCCGTCGAAAAACATCCGCTCGATGCGCACGTGATCGTGAAAGAATTCCATGTGAATCGCGCGCGGAACCGCGCAACACACATGCACATGCATGCTGGGTCCGCAATGGGACGAGAGCGGCACATTTGCCGCCCAGCAGAGTGCGGCGGCATTGAGAAATCCGCTGATGCCGCCGCAGCGCGTCGCATCCGCCTGCAAGACGGTGACTGCCTTGGCCTTCAACATGCGCTCGAAGTACCAGGCGGTGTAGCCATACTCGCCCGCTGCGATATCCATGCCGAGCGGCGCCCGTGAACGCACTTCGCAGAGTCCCAGTAGATTGTCGGAGCTGACCGGCTCCTCAAACCAGCGCACGTTCTGCTCCGCGAAACGGTGGCCGAGCTCGAGTGCCTGGGTGACGGTGTAAGCGCCGTTCGCGTCGACGAACAGTTCCGTCGCATCGCCGATCGCTTTGCGCGCAACTTCAACGCGCCGCAGATCATCGTCCGGATGGGTACCCACCTTCATCTTCACCATGCGGAAGCCCTGCTCCGCCCATCCACCCAGTTGGCTCTGCAATTGTGCGTCGTTGTATGAAGTAAAACCTCCGCTGCCGTACACGGGAATGCCATGCCGCACCGAACCGAGCAGGCTGACCAGAGGAGTATCGAGCAACCTGGCGCGCAGATCCCAAAGCGCGTTGTCGATGGCGGAAATCGCCATGGAGGTGATGCCGGTCTCGCCCGAGTTGCGAACCTGGCGATACATGGCCTGGCGAATGGCTCCGTGCTCGAACACGTCTGCCCGTGCACCACCTTTTCCAGCAGGCTTCGCACCAGCTTGCCCGTAGCGGCATCGGCGTAGGTGTAGCCGATCCCATGTTTGTCGCCGGCCTCCAGGCTTACCAGTACCATCGTCGTACTGGTCCAGGAAAATGTTCCGTCCGCTTCTGGCGCGTCGGTGGGCACCGTGTAGACCGCTACCTTTGCCTGCGTGATCATGCAACTTCTCGAACATATTGGCCTCAGAACTCGGTCATTACCTTGACGCCATCGTTGGTTACAGCGACCACGTCACAGTGGCGCATCCCGCCGTAGCCTTCGAAATACGCAGCCGGCTCCAGATTGAATGTCATGCCCGCCTCGAGCACATCCGGGGAGAGGGGATGGATACGTGGCCTGCCATTCGGATTGGCAGCGGCGAACCCCACCCCGTGGCCGGCGGCATGCTTGAATGCGTTGCCAAATCCATGCAGCTCCATAGTGGCTCGCACGGCATGATCGACTTGTTGACCGGTGGCGCCGGGACGAATCGCGCGCAGGCCCGTGGTGCGTGCTTCATCGATCGCTGCACGGATATCCCATTGCCGGTCTTAGGCTCGCCGGCGATGTAGGTCCGGGTCAGATCAGTCCAGTAGCCATCGGCGCAGGTGTTGGCATGAATCATCACCAGGTCGCCTTCCTCAATCAAACGCTGCCTGGTTCGGGCATAAGCCGCATCGGCCGTGGCGGAATTTGGTCCAGACATGCAAAAGAAATAGCCATAGCTGCGCTGCAGGCCTTCCGCCTTCCCCGTTGTTTCGAAAGCGGACTGCGCAGCGGCAGCGACATCTGTCTCTCGCAGTCCCGGCCGAATGCAGTGGGCAGCCTCCACAAAGCCGGCCGCTGCGACATTCGCTGCCGTTTGCATCAGTTCCAGTTCCTTTGTGGTCTTTACCGCCTTCATGTCCTCAAGCAGTTCGTCGCATCCCAAATAGGTAGAGGCTGGCGCAAGCTCGCGTAGCAGTTCAACAAGCCGAGAGCGAAACTGGGTGCACACCGCATAGCTGGAAGGCTGAACGCCCTGGCCCAACTGCAGCCCGATTCTGGTATGCGGCAGCGCCAGACCGTCGATGACGCATTGCAATGGCCCTTTCATGAGCTGCAGCGGATCGGCCAGGGTATGAAGGCCCGCGGGTTTATAAGGGATAAGTTTCGCCGAAGACGTCGCTTCCGCTAGTTCAACCTCGTCCTCCGGGAGTACTACCCTCACTTCACCGTCTGAGGTGAAGAAAGCGATGCTATCTCCCATCACCGGCCAATAGCCAGTCAGTAGAAGAACTTCCGTTGGGGAACTGGCGACGATCACGTCGTAACCCGAATCAGTCAGAGAAGCTATCGTCCGCGCGTGTCTTTCGGGATCGACAGCCATGATGCGCTCACTTCTTTCCAACTACGGCGTATAGATGGCGTAATATGACGTTGGGATGTTCGTGATGCTGGAAAGATCAATTTCCATCTTGTCTAAGCGAGGCTGTCAGAGATTGATACAAACAAGCCTATCTAAGTACTACGGCCCACATCGCGGTCACAGCAGATCCCGAACGATCCAAAGGACCCCAACGCGCCTGACAATCTTTACAACTACGTTCCCGGAGTTCACAGCGTGCGCGGCAAGTTCACAGATCGTTCCAGCGCAACCAGCGCGGAGATCTTTGCGTCGCTGCACCTCGGCGCGCTCGCGCTCGGTGCCGCCGTTGCGCTCACCGCTTTCGGCGGCCCTGCGGGCGTCTGCGATAACCGATACATGCTCACACTTGCAGCCGGGCACGTAATCGGCAACGCAAACAGCGTGCGACACCTGCGCTAAAGCAGATACCTGCGCGCCCAGGCATCGAGCTCTTTCAGGACGGGCCAGAGCTTCCTTCCGAAAGGGGTCGGCGAGTATTCGACCCGCACCGGCATTTCCGCGAACATCTCCCTTTTGACAAGACCGTCCCGCTCAAGTTCTCGCAGCTGCTGCGTCAGTATCTTCTGCGAGATTCGCGGAATGCTTTGCCGCAGAACTTTGAACCGCAATGGCTGTTCACTGTCTATAAGCCACCAAAGAATTACTGGCTTCCATCGACCGCCAATCAGCACCAGTAATTCTTCAATCGGACACTTGCTCGCAATTCGTTTGGCGCACATGTTGTCCTTTTGTGACCAGGTATCCATTTGGTGCCTGGTATCCCCTTCGTAGTATAAAACGATTTCGATCTTGAGATCGGGAGTAGCGAAATCTGCTTCCACTCAGCAATCGGCGCAGCGGGGCGTAACCACCTTCAGCGTGTGGTGAAGGCGGCAACGTCTTATGTAGTCCATTCATTCCAACAGGAGACGAAAGTCATGGTTCAGAATAACGGACGTGCAAAACGAAGTGAGAAGGGTTTGCTCACTCCTGACAATTGTGTTGTGGCGCTGATCGATCATCAGCCACAAATGCTGTTCGGGACTGGCAGCTTTGATCGCCAGGGAATCATAAACAACACCGTAGCCCTTTCCAAGGCTGCCAGAGTGTTTGATCTTCCAGTGGTGTTGAGCACGGTAGAAACAAAAGCATTCAGCGGTAACCTTTGGCCTCAGATCCGGGCCGTCTTCCCCAACCAGGAACCAATCGAGCGTTCTTCGATGAACGCCTGGGACGATAAAAACTTCGTGACGGCGATCGAGCGCACCGGACGCAAGAAGATTGTGTTGGCCGGGCTCTGGACAGAGACCTGCGTGGCCCTCCCCACGATACAGGCGATCCATGACGGCTACGAAATATACGTCGTTGAAGATTGCTGCGGAGATGTCAGCCAGCTCTCCCACGAAAACGCCATGAAACGTGTAGTTCAGGCAGGCGCAAAACCTGTGACCGCGCTTTCCGTGATGCTGGAGTGGCAGCGGGATTGGGCTCATCGCGATAGCTACGATGCGGTCATGGATATCGCAAAGATGCACTTCGGGGCTTACGGCATCGGTGTGGAATATGCGTACACCATGGTGCACGGCGCTCCTCCCACCAAGCTCCCCGAATATGTGATCCCCTCCGCGCTCGCGGGCACGCACAAGTAGCCAAAGGCTCAGAGGGCAGGATCACTCTCGCCCTCTGGCCACACACCCTGTGAGGAAAATCCCATGCCAGCGGACACGATAATACACAACGCAAAGATAGCGACCAATACCACCCCTTCGTTTGTGGAAGCTCTCGCCATTACGGATGGAAAGGTCATTGCCACGGGCAAAGAGCAAGACATCTTTCGGCTGCGTGGCCCATCGACCACGGTGATTGATTCCAGGGGGCGAACCGTTATCCCCGGACTGAACGATTCCCATATGCATCCGATTCGCGGCGGCCTCAATTACAACATGGAGCTCCGCTGGGACGGGGTGCCATCCCTGGCAGACGCACTGCGCATGCTGAAGGAGCAGGCTGAGCGAACGCCCGCACCCCAGTGGGTACGGGTGATTGGAGGATGGACAGAATTTCAGTTTGCCGAGCGGCGCATGCCGACTCTGGACGAAATCAACCAGGCAGCTCCGGACACTCCTGTCTTCGTACTGCACTTGTACGACCGCGCTTTATTGAACGGCGCAGCCTTGCGTGCGGTCGGCTACGGGAAAGACGCGCCCGATTTTCCCGCCGGTGAAGTGCAGCGCGACCGGCATGGAAAACCGACTGGTCTTTTGCTGGCAAAACCGAATGCGAACATCCTTTACTCGACCCTGGCCGGGGGGCCAAAGCTTTCCCGCGAAGATCAACTGAATTCTTCCCGGCTGTTCTTTCGCGAGCTCAATCGCTTTGGCATCACCAGCGCCATTGATGCGGGCGGAGGTTTCCAAAATTATCCCGACGACTATGGGGTGGTCGATGAGCTCTACAGAAACAACGAGCTCTCGGTTCGCTTGGCCTACAACCTGTTTACGCAAAAGCCCACGCAGGAACTGGCGGATTTCAAAAATTGGACCAGCATCACCAAGCCCGGTGAGGGCGATGACTTCTACCGCGTCAACGGGGCCGGAGAAATGCTCGCATTCTCTGCCGCGGATTTTGAAGATTTCCTTGAGCCTCGTCCGGATATGGCGCCGGTGATGGAAAGCGAACTCAAGGCCGTGATCCGTCACTTGGTCGAGCACCGCTGGCCATTTCGGCTGCACACCACATATAACGAAACCATTTCCCGTGCCTTGAACGTTTATGAAGAAGTCAATCGGGATATTCCCTTCGATGGGCTACATTGGTTCTTCGATCACTGCGAGACCATCTCCGATCGCAACATCGAGCGAGTGAAGGCATTGGGTGGCGGCATTGCGGTCCAAAATCGCATGGCTTTCCAGGGCGAGTACTTCGTGGAACGATATGGCGCCCAGCAGGCGATGCGCACACCGCCGATACGACGGATGCTGGAGATGGGAGTGCCGGTAGGGGCGGGAACCGATGCTACGCGAGTCTCAAGCTACAACCCCTTCCTCTCCCTTTACTGGCTCATAACCGGCAAGACAATCGGCGGATTGAGCCTGTACGGCCAAGAAAATCGCTTCGACCGCTCTGAGGCGCTGAAGCTTTATACCCTGGGAAGCAGTTGGTTCTCCACCGAGGATGGGAAGAAGGGAGCTCTCGCCCCCGGGCAGCTTGCAGACCTGGCCATTCTTTCCGCCAACTATTTCTCCATCCCGGAGGAAGAAATCAAGGACCTTGAATCCGTGTTGACCATCGTGGGTGGCAGGATTGTGTACGCCACCGAAGAGCACGCAAGCCTCGCGCCTCCCCAGCTTCCCGTTAGCCCTGATTGGTCGCCGGTCGCCCATTACGGCGGCTACGCCAAGGCTTCACCTTCGCCCGCGGAAGCGTCTCATTCCGCGCTCTGTCAGCACTCGCCGCTGGGTCACGCCGTGGGTCGAAAAGGGCACGTTCGCGTTGCCGGCAAATCCGGGCTTTGGAGCTTGGGTTGTGACTGTTTCGCGTTTTAAAGTACAACCGCTCTTAACGATTTGCAAAAAACTCCAGGGGAGCGCGACTCATGAAGGTACTGCTCATCTCATTTGCTGTGGGTTTGTTCGTCGGCGTCTTGTATGGCGTGATCCGGGTAAAGAGTCCGGCTCCGCCGATTGTCGCTCTTCTCGGCCTGCTGGGAATGGTGCTCGGCGAACAACTCGGCGGCTGGATCCTTACCAAGAAGGTTAACGTCGCGCATGCGGCGTCAGTGTGTCTCGTGGCTAAGTGCTGGGATCAGCAGTCGCACGTGCAAACAGTTGTGTCGGCTCCGCCTCACGCGGACTAAGAAAAGGAGCTATTCGCTATGCATCCGAGGAGGCTAATCCGTCCTCACGAAAGGAGATCTTAATGCGTATCCGTCCATCCCTGGGCGTAATCGCCATTGCCGTTCTTCTGGGCGCCGCAGATGCGGGTCAATTCCCGTTGCCAACTTCCGCTCAGGTGGTCGCCCACACCTCTACGGCCAAGCCCGGCGTAGCGGTGGCACCGCAATACGATACCACCCACGTCTACGTTGCACCGGAGGACTTCGACCGTTTCGTCGCCGGCCTGATAGCAACCTTTGGCGGCACGACTTCCAAACAAGGCGTCTTCACTGTGACCCCAACCCCGAGCAGCACCATGTCGCAGCTGGTGTTGACTCCTGTGGGGACCGTGTCGGTTTTCGGATTCAAAACACCCGTCCCCTATCCGTTTGGGGCTGAGAGAACGGGATATCTGGTGACCAATCTGGATACGGCTATCAAGGCCGCGCGCGCGGCCGGCGCAGATCTCATAGTCACTCCATTTAACGATCCCATCGGGCGAGATGCCATTATCCAGTGGCCCGGCGGGGTGAATACGCAGCTCTACTGGCACACGGTGGCGCCATCTTACAAACCACTGCAGACCATTCCGGAGAACCGCGTATATGTGTCTCCCGACCGGGTGGCTGCGTTCCTACGGAGCTTCCTCGCCTTTAGTCATGGCAAAGTCCTCTCCGACAACCCGCACGCTCCCGGGGTGGAGATCGGCAGGCAAGGCGAAAGCTATCGCCGCATCCGTATCCAATCCACCTTCGGTAAAGTAACTGTCTTGGTGACCGATGGCCACCTTCCGTATCCCTACGGACATGAAACCACCGGCTACGAGGTGCCGAATCTCGCGGCTACGCTCGACAGGGCTACGGTTGCAGGAGCCGAGATCCTTGTTCCTCTCTACACTGCTGGCGACCGCCAGGCAGCCTTGGTGCAATTTCCCGGGGGGTATATCGCTGAAATCCATTCCCTCGCCGGCGGAAACAGTACACCTCGATGAGAAAGTATGTCTGATGAAAATCTTTGCCATGCTGGTGGCCGTAATCCTTTTGGGAGTGCGGGGCGCCAACGCGCAGTCAGTGGTAACCGCAGTCCCGCTGAATCCAGACCGCAATTACCAGTTGCTACGGGAAGATGAAGACTGGAGTTTTCTACGCGACCCTAACCTGCGGAAGGACTTTTGGGATCCGATCAAATACATTCCGCTGCGCAAGAAAGCCCCTGATTGGTACATGACGCTGGGAGGAGAGGCGCGCGAAGTCTGGGAGCAGATCGGCAACGATAATTGGGGCCAATCGCCCTTTTGGAACGGGTATTTGAACGAGAGATACATGCCCTATGTGGACCTGCACTATGGTCCCCACGTTCGTACCTTCATCGAACTGAAAAGTGGATTGAATTCATTCCGCGCCGGAGGGCCGCGCCCCATCGATGAAAAGAAGCTTGATTTTCAGGCGGCATTCCTTCAACTGGGTGCCTCCGCAGGCGCGAGCCACATCGACTTCAGAGTGGGTAGGCAGGAGCTGGAGTACGGGTCCGGGCGGCTGGTTGATGTGCGCGAGGGCCCGAATGTCCGGCTGAGCTTCGACGGGTTTCTGTTGAGAGCCACGACTAACTCCTGGCAAGTGGATGGATTTGCCATGCGGCCGGATGAGGACAATCCCGGCTTCTTCGACAATGCGCCGGAACATGGCGTGGGCTTTTGGGGGGTATATGCCACGCGACCGGTTCCTGGCAAAACCTCATTAGACTTGTACTATCTGGGTCTTGATCGCAAGGACGTGACTTTCCAGCGGGGCACGGCGCACGAACTGCGCCACTCGCTGGGGGCGAGGTTCTCGCGTCCCATTGCTACCCAACATGCGGGATGGGACTTCGACAACGAAGCCCTGTGGCAGTTTGGCTCCTTCGGATCGGCGAATATCCGGGCATGGACCCTTGCCACGGAAACTGGATATCGATTACCCGCCGTAGCCCTCAAGCCGCGTTTCAGCATGAAGGCCGACATCTCCAGTGGCGATCACCCGGCCTCGAATACACTGGGGACCTTTAATCCATTATTTCCAAAGGGCAACTACTTTGGCGTGCTGGCCACAACAGGACCCGGCCCCATCAACTTTATCGATCTTCATCCTCACGTCGAAATGGCGTTTCCGCATGACGTGACCGTATCCGCAGATTGGATCTTTCAGTGGCGGCAGAGCCTCGCAGATGGCGTCTACGCAGTGCCCGGGTTCCTGATCAGGGCTGCGGATGGGAGCCGGGCGCGGTTTGTGGGAAACAGGCCCGGCACTGAGATCCGCTGGCAAGCGAACCATCACCTCTGGTTTCAGGGCGATTACGGAATTTTTTATGCAGGACGCTTTCTTAAAGAGACACAACCCGCACGCAACCTGAATTATTGGGCGCTGTGGGCGGGCTATAGGTTTTAAGTCCTATACCAATCCCTAACCTCTGGCTGAGACCTGCTTGAGCAAAGCCTGGTGCTGCTTTGCCCAGTCGCAAAGCAATCCGCCGGCTGCTGCGAACTTGGTTCCGACTAGCGTTATGCTGGAGTCGACATCAGGCGGAACGATTGGATGAACCTGCCGATTGAGCAGTCGGCGTGGTCATCGCCTTAGGCTCATCAGCTGAGAACGCCCTCGGCGGCAATATCGGGCGTCAAAGGACTCCAGTCGAAGCTTTTGCTATGGAGGGGGGCGGGACGGCGCGGCACTTTTGCTGGGCCCATGATCAGGAACCTGCGTTCCGCCTTCTGGTACCCGCATGAAGAGGGCGCCCCCGATGTCGTCGACAAACTCGAGACTGCCGGGAACGCGATGATCGAAGGTCAGCTCAACCTCCTGGTTCGCGAGATAGAACTTCGATGGGGTCTCGGCAAACAACCGTGGGGGTTCACCCTCCGCACCTTCGTTCTTGACGTATAGATGACCATCCAGGTAGGTCACTTCGACGAACACAGGGTGTTCTGTATCGGTCGAACGATACTTGCCGGCATAGCTGCGAAGGGTGTTTTCCGGCACGTTTACCTCCTTGCCCTCCGAGGGAAGGATGGCGTCATCTCTTATGGCAAGATGCACGATCTCAGTGTCGAGGGAAAAGGTGCCTGGAGTGGTGTGATTGCCTTCGCCGACGAGATTGGACAATACGACCACAGTCGTTTTTGTCTGCGGAATGTAATCGAGCAAGGAGAAAAATCCGTCGACGGTGCCGTTGTGGGAGATGTCGAGGGCGCCTTCCTCGGTGTCAATTTGGAGACCGTACCCGTAGTTGTCAAGAAACGGCGTTGTCATCTCGATCAGCGATGCAGAGGATATTACTTTGCCGCCATGCAGGGCTTCGGTCCAGCGAATCAGGTCGCGTGCTGACGAGTCAAGGTTTCCTGCGCCGATGAGGCTGGAGAGGGCGTGGCTTTCGACAGCGACTGGGCCATGCGCGGATGGGCGGTAGCCAACGGCATCGCCGGGAACCCGGGTGGGGTTGGAGTCACAGCCGGTTTCAGTGAGCTGCAGCGGACTAAAGATGCGCTCCTGAATAAAGTGGCAATAAGGCTCGCCACTGGCCTTCTCGATGACGCGACCGAGAAGCATGAAATTGATGTTCGCGTATTCGTACTTAGCGCCGGGCTGAAACTCAAGAGCTTTTTCCGGTATTCCTTTCATCAGTTCTTCCGGGTTGTGCAGGGAGTTCCTCGCCACGAGACCGAAGTCTATATCGGGAATGCCGGAGGTGTGGTTGAGGAGATTGCGCAGCGTGATCTTACTCCACGCGTCGGGGGCGTTCGGGTAGAAGCGGCCGATGGGATCACTTGTCTTCAGCTTTCCATCCTGCTGGAGCAGTAGGATGGCTGCGGCGGTGAATTGCTTGGTAAGAGAGCCTATACGGAAGCGCGTGTCCAGGGTGAACAAAATCTTCGATTCTAGATTGGCGTAGCCATAGCCATGCTGAAAGACGATCTTGTGATCCCTGGCAACGGCCACCATGCCCATAAAGCCGTCGCGATTCTGGTAAAAAGCGGCAGCTCGCTCCATGCGGTTGGCCAAACCCGGTACAGCTTGCGCTGGGGCAGGTGGGGTCGCCAAGACAAAGGAGACGGCTAAGGTTGAAAGCACGTACCTCATTGTGTTGCTCCCAGAGAACCGGAGTTGGATTCAGTATGCCCGATTCGCAGGAATGAGACTACGACGCCTTTCCATATTCCCGCCGGCCATGAACTTACCGGAAACCCGACTTGAACGGGCACTCCAATCCGATAAGCGAGCCGTGATCCAGAGCAAAGCTCATGCCCGAATCAATTCGAGTTGTCATCCTGTGGACGAGTCGCTTCAACAACGACCTCGCTAGTCAAGTTGCCGGTGGCTCGGTCAACTAGAATCAGGCGAAGATGGAAGATTCGCGGAAGCCCATAGCCGCACATCCGGTCCCACCGCCAGCGTCTCTATGGAGACGTGCCGCTGCGTTGCTGCGACCCGGACATCGGCATTCCGTCTTCTCGGCAACCGTCCTGCTGATGGCCTCAACCTTCCTCTCCGGCGTCATGGGATTGGTGCGCTCCAAGTACATTGCCTATCTGTTCGGCGCCAGCGTTGCGACCGACGCTTACAACGCCGCCTTTCAGTTGCCAGATATGATCGCTTACTTTCTAGTCGGCGGCACAGCGTCTATTACCTTTATCGCAATCCTGAGCCGATATCGTGAAAGCGGCGATGAAGCCGAAGGGGAGCGTGCCCTGTCCGTCATCCTGACGGTGATGGTTTGCGTTCTCCTTGTGGCGGCTGTGCTTGGGGCCATGTTCGCGCCGCTTTACGTGCGGATCTTCATGCCCAGGTTCACGCCGGAGGAGGCTGCGCTCTGCACGCAAATGACGCGTATTATGCTTCCGCAGCCAATATTCTTCTTCGTCGGAGGCGTCTTCGGTTCGGTCCTCCTGGTTCGCAAAGTGTTCACCTTCCAGGCGGTCTCTCCCCTCATCTACAACGTCGCGATCATTCTCGGCGGAGTCCTGCTGGCCAAGTCGATGGGCGTTTCTTCTCTGGCGGTGGGTGTGGTAGCTGGAGCCTTCCTGGGCTACCTGACGCTGAACCTCTGGGGAGCGTACCGCATCGGAGTGCGTTTTCGTCTCAGTTTCGACTTGGCGCACCCAGGACTCCGCGAATGGATTCGGCTTTCCCTTCCTCTCATGCTGGGCGTCACCGTGGTCACCGCCGACAGATGGATCCTCAACTACTTCGCGTCCGGCATCCACGGGCAGATCTCGCGTTTGACCTATGCCAAGAGTCTCTTCACTGCGCCGATGGCGGTTCTCGGACAAGCGGCTGGTGCTGCTTCGCTGCCCTTCTTCGCGTCACTCTTCAACCAAGGTCGCCTGGCCGACTTCGCCTCGGCGGTTAATGGCTCGGTTTCGCGCATTCTGATCTTTTCGTTCCTTCTCTCTGCCTGGATGATTGGTTTAGCCTACCCTGCAGTAGACTTCGTCTTCCGTGGCGGATCTTTCCATCGCGGCGATTCGGTTGAGACCGCCCACTATTTCGCCATCTTTGCCGTGTCGCTTTTTCTTTGGACCGGGCAGGCCATCTATGCGCGAGCCTTTTACGCCGCCGGAGATACCCTCACGCCAATGGCGGCGGGGGTGATCGTCACCTTAATCTCGCTACCTGTCTACTGGCTGCTCTACCATGCCGCCGGAGCCATTGGTCTCTCCTCAGCTTCAGACATCGCGATCCTCTTACAGACTGCGGCGCTCGCGCTCTTGCTCCATAGGCGCAGGATGGTTCGCCTCTCCGGACTAGAACACGCGGAACTCGGCCGTGCATTGCTCGCCACCGTCGGAAGCTTGGTGGCTCTCTACGGTCTGCGCTATCTGCTGCCGTCCACCAGCCGCATCGCTGATGTCATCGTCCTCGCAGCAGGAACTGCCGTTGTGGCTAATCGTCGCTGGAGGGTCCCTCTACCTCACTGGCTCCGCTATCCCTCGTCAGTTAAGAGCCC
>CAWFGM010000024.1:0-23590 GCA_963815175.1 uncultured Acidobacteriaceae bacterium | reverse complement strand
ACCAAGCCCAGCACCACCACTTCGCCCAGAGTGAGTGGCTGCGCCTGCGGGACAGGGGGCGGGCCGCGGCGTGGCTGGGCAGTGAGCGTTACGCCGGCGTCCGCTGCAATCACTCCCGCAATCTGCTGCACCGCCATCGTAATCGCCCCGTCAAAGTCGTTCTGTCGCAAATAGGGCACCATCTGCCGGCCGATGTCACCTACCCGGCCATCGGGCAGAATCCCTTCCAGGCCATAACCCACCTCGATGCGATACTTGCGATCATTCGTCGCGAAGATCAGCAGCAGCCCGCGGTCCGTGCCCTTCTTCCCTACCTTCCACTTGTCTTCGAGTGCAGTAGCAAAGTTCTCGATCGGTTCGCCGTCCAGCGACTTGATCGTCACCACGGCGATCTGAGCATGCGCCTGCCGATCCACCTGCGCGCAGAGCGCATTCAGAGAAGCCTGGGTTTGCGGCGACAACACGCCTGCAAAATCACTGACATAATTTGTGGGCTGGGGCAGGTCCTGCACCCGCTCTGCCGGCGAAAGACCAGAACCAGCAAGAAAGAGCAGAAAAACCGCGAGCAGGCGTAGACGCATCGCCTCATTGTACTCAGACGCAGTTTTGCCCGCTGCCGGCCCTGAGCAAAGGGGCCGGCTTAGCGGGCAAAAGAAAGCACTAAGGGTGTGAGTCTACTTACTGCCCGGACTTGGGCACGTTCTGGTCTTTAGCCAACTGCTGGGCCAACTGTAGATGCTGGGCGATCACCTTGCTGCCTTGGTTGGCCGCATCCTTTACGGTCTGGTCCTGTCCTGAAGAAGCTTCCGTCTGGAACTCGCTTAGATCCTGCTTATGATCCTTGACCATGTCCCTGATGTAAGCCTGGTCGTATGCCGATCCGGAGAGCGCCTGAAGTTTGGCCATGGTCTTACGATCGTTCTTTGAGACTTGGTCCGGCGCCTTTACTCCAAGCTGGTCCGCAACTGGTTTCATCTGCTCATTCAGCTTGGTATGGTCGTCGATCATGCGTTGGGCGAACTGCTTTACCTGGTCGTTGTTGCTTTTCTGCAACGTCAGCTGGCCGAGTTGTACCTCTGCCATGCTGCCCTGCATCGCCTTGCTTACGAACATCCTGTCCATTGGCGAAGGTTGATTTGGCCCCTGCATGTTGTTCATTTGATCCATGCTCGGGTTCTGCCCCGGGGTTTGCCCCGGGGTTTGGCTCGCCGGGCCGGAGGAATCGCGGGGTACTTGAGCGATGCCCATGCTGCTGCAAAGCAACATCGCGCCCAACACTGCGATGGTTCTTTTGCCGTAGATCGTCGAAAAATTCATGGTCACTCCTCCATCTTGGGATGCGGGCTGGAGAACCCCGGTGACCTGCATTCCCGCCCTTTTGACTGCACCCACAACCGGTTCCCCCGGGCCAACCAGTTATCCTTTACTTAAATATGACCTCGACCCAACCAACTGCAGTTCAGCCACCTACTCCCCGACGTCAGCAAACCGTCACCCACCTTCACGGACGTCAGTTGACCGACGACTACGCGTGGCTTCGCGAGAAGGACAGCCCCGAAGTAACCGCATTTCTCGAGCAGGAGAATGCCTACACCCGCGCCGTCATGAAGCCCACGGAAGAGCTGCAGGCCAAACTCTACGCCGAAATGCTCAGTCACATCAAAGAAACCGATGTCTCCGTGCCCTTCCGGTACAAGGATTACTTCTACTACTCGCGCACGGAGCAGGGTGCGCAGTATCCCATCTACTGCCGCAAGTGCGGTTCCCTCGATGCCGCCGAAGAGATCATGCTTGATATGAACCAGATGGCGGCCGGTGGGAGCTTTCTGGCTTTAGGCGCCGTCAGCGTCTCCGACGACGGCAACCTGCTTGCTTATTCAACCGACACCACCGGTTTTCGGCAATACACCCTCCACCTTAAAGATTTGAAAACAGGCGAAGTCCTCGCCGACCACGCCGAGCGCGTCGGCTCTGTCGTATGGACCACCGGCAACCGCACCCTCTTCTACACCGTGGAGGATGAGGAAACCAAACGGCAGCACCAGCTCTTCCGCCACGTCCTCGGCAGGCCGCAGGAGGAAGATGTCCTGGTCTACGAGGAAGCCGACGAGCGCTTCAACATCGGCGCCGGCCGCACCCGCGACGGCAAGTACATCGTGCTCGAGAGCGCCAGCCACACCACCAGCGAAGAACAGTTCCTGCCCGCCGATAATCCGGAAGGACAATGGACCCTGATCGAACCGCGGCAGGAGAACATCGAATACTACACCGACCACCGCGACGGGCTTTGGTACATCCGCGTAAACGACACCGCCAGAACCTTCCGCATCGTCACTGCCCCCGTCGCCTCTCCGGGCCGCGCATACTGGCGCGAGATCGTCGCCCACCGGGAAGACGTGATGCTCGAAGATCTGGAGCTCTTTCAGTCTTTCGCCGTGCTCGTCGAGCGCGCCAACGGCCTGCCGCAGATGCGCGTCCTCTCCTTTGATAATCAGGGTGCGTTCGCCCCATCTTCGCGCCAGATCGCCTTTCCTGAGCCTACCTACAGCGCGCATCCGCACGTCAACCGCGAATTCGTAACCGAAAAGTTTCGCTATGGATATCAATCACTGGTGTCGCCTACGTCGGTCTACGAGTACGACGTGCAAACCAGTCAATCAACCTTACTCAAAGAGCTGGAGATCCCGGGGGGATTCGATCGCTCCCTGTACCGCTCCGAGCGTCTCTTCGCCAAAGCGCCGGACGGAACCGCCATTCCGGTCTCCATCGTCTACCGCAAAGACAAGAAGGGTCACGGCACAAACCCTCTCTACATTTATGGCTATGGCTCTTACGGCTATGCCCTACCCGTAGGCTTCAACTCCAATCGCCTAAGTCTGCTCGACCGCGGATTCGTCATGGCCTACGCTCATATCCGTGGTGGCGGTGATATGGGCAAGCCCTGGCATGACGCCGGGCGGTTGATGCAAAAGATGAACACCTTCACCGACTTTATCGCTGTCACCGAATACCTGACTGCGAATGGCTATGGTGATCCACGCCGGGTCGCCATGGAAGGCGGCAGCGCCGGCGGCCTGTTGATGGGCACGGTCGCCAATCTGCGCCCCGATCTCTATCGCGCCGTCCTTTCCCATGTGCCCTTCGTAGACGTAATGAACACCATGCTCGACCCGACTCTACCGCTGACCATCGCTGAGTATGAGGAGTGGGGAGACCCGAACCAGCCAGAGGCGTTTGCCTACATGTTGCAATACTCGCCCTACGACAATCTGGAGCCCAAGGCTTACCCGGCGATGCTGGTAAAGACCTCCTTGCACGACAGCCAGGTGATGTACTGGGAACCCGCAAAATATGTAGCCAAGCTCCGCACCTTGAAGTCCGACCAAAATCTCCTGCTGCTCGAAACCAACATGAGCGCAGGCCACGGCGGAGCCTCCGGCCGCTACGACTACTTGAAAGAGATCGCCCTCGACTATGCCTTTCTACTGCAGGAGTTAGGGCAGAAGTAGATAACGAACCTGCGGTCTGTCCACCCATCGTCACGGTGGCTCCTCCTCAGAAGCCCCCAAACAAAACGGCCCGCCGCAAAACTGCGGGCCGTTCTTTTCTGCTCAGAGCAATCTACCGCCGTTCATGCTCCCCGCCCCCGTTGGGATGGGATTCATTATGCGGCTGGCTGACGTTCTGATGCGGCGCCTCGTTGGATCTCTGCTGATTGTTATATTTCGGTTGATTGTTAGCCGCCGCCTTATAAGTGTTGTTTGAATTGCCGTAAGCCGGACGATTGCCATTGTTGGCGTTGTAGGCCGGCCGGCTGTTGTTGTTGTAGGCCGCATGAGCAACCATGTTTGAATTCGTCATCGGATGGCTGACCGCCGCCATGGCCGGTCTGCCCCCATTCTCAGAAGCGAAGTTGGCCCGGTTGGTGCCGGCGAAATGTTCATGGGACGTCTGTTCTTGCGTTGCTTGAACATGAGACTCCCGCATCGCCGCCTGCTCCTGCCCACTGGGCCTGGCATTGATGCCGCCAGCTCCGTTGAAGCTGGTGCGATTGATCACGGTCGTATTGCGAATTACCGTCCTATCGACGTAGGTATTGTGGATCACCGTGGTGTTCACGTGCAGCACCGCGGTGTTATAGGCGAAGTGTCCGCCCTCCCAACGCCCGCCATAGAACCCCACGCCGCCGTATCCGTAGCCGTAGTTAACCCCGCCGTAAAAGCCGACGTGGGGACCCCAATACCCTGCGTGCCAGGCATAAAGGCCACCCGCAAAGCCCCAGTAACCGGGAGTCCAGAGAAATCCAGGCCGGGGAGCAAGCACCCAGGTTCCCGGGACCCAGTAATAACCCGCTTCCCCGTAGGCCCAATATCCCGGAGTCCACAGGTAGCCGTCCCCGGGACAAACCGGCTGAGCGTAGACCGGAAGCACTGGGGGAGCAATGGTGATGGAAAGGAATACGCCTGCGAAGGAAGACGCGGGCACGATCAATACCAAAAGTGCGAGAAAAAGGGTACGCATAGTGCGGATGGGTCGCATTGGATTGCTCCTTGCTGGCTAAACTTTGCCGGCTGAGTACCGGCCCGCTGTGTATGAACGCGGTCCCCGGAGGAATGTTGCTGGCGGGTTACCAGGGATGGTATCCAACCGTGCTGAGGGTATCGACGATATATGTAGGTGGCTATCCCACCTTCGCAGCAATCTCCGGCTCCCGAAGGGTACGGGCGTCACAGGGGGCGGAAAACTCATGGTGTGTCAAGGCACAACTTCAGGCAGGCAGTAAACGATTGAAAATACGTGAGTGGTTCTAAACAGGGCTAAGGGCTTCGCCTCCTGTTTGAGCCTCTTAGCGGCGGTTCGAACCGCCCAGCAGCGAACCAAGCACGCCGCGCACGATTTGCCGCCCTACCGTGCTGCCCAAGGTGCGTGCGGCGCTCTTCGCCATTGTCTCCACCAGGCTGTCCCCGCGCCGTCCCCCGGCGGAACCGCTGCCCAAGGAGGTAAGTTCCCCCAGCCAGCCCGTGGGCTTTGGGGCAGGTTGCTGAGCAGAAACGGTTTGTGCGGCCCGCCCCTTCAGTAACTCATACGCCGATTCGCGGTCCACCACATTCTCATATACCCCAGCTACCAGGGATTCGCGGATAATCTGTTGCCGCTGCTCCGCTGTGATCGGGCCGATCTGGCTCCGTGGCGGGCACACCAGGGCACGTTCCACCACCCCCGGGGTTCCCTTTTCATCTAAAAAGGACACCAGCGCTTCGCCCACGCCCAGCTCCAGAATGACCTGCTCCACGTTGATCTCGGGGTTGGCGCGAAAGGTCTGCGCCGCTGCTTTGACCGCCTTCTGGTCCTTCGGAGTGAACGCCCGCACCGCATGTTGCACCCTGTTGCCTAGCTGCCCCAAAATGCCGTCGGGAACGTCAATGGGATTTTGCGTGACGAAGAACACCCCCACGCCCTTGGACCGGACCAGTCGAACCACCTGGTGGACCTTGTCTTCAATCACTTTAGGCAAATCGGAAAAAAGCAGGTGAGCCTCGTCGAAAAAGAACACCAGCTTCGGCTTCTCCCCATCGCCCACCTCTGGCAGCCGCTCAAACAGCTCGCTGAGCAGCCACAACAAAAACGTGGCATAAAGCTTGGGTGAGTTAATGAGCTTGTCTGCCGCCAGAATATTGACCACCCCATGACCCTGGGCATCTGTCTGGATCAGGTCATCCAGATTGAGTGCCGGTTCGCCTAGAAACTTGTCTCCGCCCTGCTGTTCCAAAGCCAGCAGGCCGCGCTGCATCGCTCCCACACTGGCCGCCGAAATGTTGCCATACTGCGTCTGCAACTCCTTGGCATGCGTGGCCGCATACTGCAGCATCGCTTGCAAATCCTTCAGGTCCAGCAGCAGCAGCCCCTGGTCATCGGCGATCTTGAACACCGCCGTCAGTACACCGGCCTGGGTTTCGTTCAGGTTCAGCAAGCGGCTGAAGAGCAGCGGTCCCATCTCCGACACCGTCGCTCGAACCGGATGCCCCTCCTCGCCGAAGACATCCCAGAAAGTTACCGGGCAGCCGGCAAAAGAAAAGTCCGTCAAGTTAAGCGTCTTCACTCGATCGGCAATCTTGGGATTTTCCACCCCTGGCTGGCTGATCCCCGAAAGATCCCCCTTCACGTCGGCCGCGAACACCGGGACGCCGATGCGGCTGAAGGCCTCGGCCATCACCTGCAGCGTGACCGTCTTGCCCGTTCCGGTCGCGCCGGCGATCAAACCATGGCGATTCGACATCGCCGGCAGCAGGTAGAGAGGATCTTTGCTCTGAGCGATCAGCAGCGGTTCGGACATATTCGAAAAATCTCCTGATGTCGGCAAGCCCTTGCCGAAGGAGTTCAATTCTATATTGTGTCCGCTGGCGGGGTGGGGATTGGCGCAAACAGCAAGCGCCCGCGAGCTTAGGCTCACGGGCGCGCGAAGAGCAGCCCTCCCCCAGAACTGATCCTCGTAGAGAACAATAGCGGCACCTCGCGGCGTTGGCTACATCACGCTGGTTACATTTATCGGTGACCCCGGGGTACATTACCTTCCCCCAACGGCCCGGATTTCCTGCGCACGCTCCATCCATGGCTACGACGCCAATAAGCTCAACGCGAAATCCGGGCGGCAGGCATGCGCATTTGTGTGATACATCCTTGTGGTGCCCGCAGGAGCTCCGGCGCTCGCGCGCAAAGCTCGTAAACCCCCATGAAGCTTCTTCGCAGCCTATACGCGCTCACCATCTTTCTAAGTGCTTTTCTGCTCTTCGTCGTGGAGCCGATGGTGGCCAAGCAGCTGCTCCCCAATCTCGGGGGATCCTCCGCGGTATGGACCACCTGCCTGGTCTTCTTCTCCATAGCGCTCCTGCTCGGTTATCTCTACGCGCATTGGGTTTCGTCGCGATTCACTTCCGCCCAACAAGCAGTCATCCACATCGTCCTGCTCACGGCAGCGCTGATGATGCTCGGTGTGCACATCAGCCCCAAGCCTTCGGCGGTTAGCTATCATCCGGCCCTGACCGTCTTCCGTGTGCTGGCCGCGGTCATCGGTTTGCCCTACATTGCGCTTTCGGCCACCACTCCGTTGCTAAATTCCTGGTACGCCCGGACCTTCGAAGGCCAAACGCCTTATCGGCTTTTTGCTCTTTCCAACTTTGCTTCCCTATTGGCTTTGGCCAGTTATCCGCTGCTCATCGAGCCCCGCCTGGCCATGAGCCGGCAAACCTCCTGGTGGAGTGCGGGCTTTCTGTTCTTCGCCGTGCTCTGCGGAGCGATCACCTGGCAAGGCCGCAGACGGCCGGTTTCCGCTGTTCCCGTGGAACCGGTCGGAAAGGACCTTCCCGCCGCCCCCGAAGTCTTCTGGTTTCTCCTCGCCATGGGCGGCGGCATGATGCTGGTCGCGGTCACTCACCACATGAGCGAGAATATCGCCGCCATCCCTCTGTTGTGGCTGCCGCCCTTGGGCCTATATCTCTTGACCTTCATCCTGGCCTTTCAGGGAGCGTGGCAGCCTATACGGCAGTCCATGTTGCGGTGGGCGTTCTTCGCGGTGGCAGCCATGGCTTACGTGTTGCGGGACATTCGGGCCCAGTTCCCCATCATGGTGAGTGTGCCGCTCTTCCTGATCGCTCTCTTCGTGACCTGCTTCTTTCTCCATGGCGAGCTCTATGCGCGGCGCCCCGATACTTCGGGCATGACCAGGTTCTATCTCGTCGCCGCGGCAGGAAGCGCGGCTGGAACCCTGTTGGTAGGGGTGATTGCTCCCCTGGTATTGCGTGCCAACTATGACCTCGCTTGCGCCCTGGTGGTCGTCGCCTTGATCGCATTGGCCGCAACCTGGCATGACGGTTGGGGCCCGCGCATGCTTTGGGTGGCGGGCGTGACCGCCACCATCGTGGTCCTGAGCACTCAGATACGGCAATACGACGACGATGCAGTCGCCCTCATGCGCAATTTCTATGGGACCCTGCGCGTCAGGGAAACGCACCTGCCTCCGCAGTCCGACACCGACCGACAACTGCTCAACGGGACCATCGAGCACGGCGCGGAGTGGTTCGCCCCTCAGTTTCTCGACCAGCCCTTAACCTATTACGCGACCAATTCCGGCTTGGGTCTGGCCATGCGCCTGTGCTGTGGGTCCGGCACCAAGCGCGTGGGGGTGATCGGCTTGGGGACAGGGACGGTGGCGGCCTACGGCAATGCCGGTGACGTGATCCGCTTCTATGAGATCAATCCGCTGGTGGAGCGGTTGGCCAGGGCTTGGTTTACGTTTCTCCATGACAGCCCCGCGCGCACCGACGTGGTGCTGGGCGACGCCCGCTTATCCCTGGCCGCTGAGCCCCCGCAGCAATTCAACGTGATCGTGATCGACGCCTTTTCCGGGGATGCCATCCCGGTGCATCTGTTAACGCGCGAGGCGCTTGCGCTTTATCGCCGTCATCTCCAACCGGACGGAATCCTTGTCTTCCACGTATCCAACCAGTACGTCGACCTGGAGCCGGTGGTCGCCGCGCTCGCCAAGGATGCCGGGCTCTACGCCCTGTCCGTGCACTCTCACGGCGACGAGCAGAACGGTTTGTACTTCGCGGATTGGATCCTGGTGACCGACAACCAGGCATTCCTTAGGCAACCCGAAGTCGTCAACAACGCCTTCCCGACACCCTTGAGACCGGACGTACGCCTGTGGACCGACAACTACAGCAGCCTGCTTCCGCTGCTCAAGTGGTACACCAGGTAAAAGCCCAAGCCAGGGGCGAATCCCACTAGCAAGCGACACCTAAGTAGCTGCCCTAAACTTTGTCATCCTGAGCGAACTCCGGATTTCCTACTTCGCTGCACTCATCGAACGCAACAGGAAATCCGAAGGAAGCCGTCCTGTCCCGGCGTGCCGTGGAGGGACCTGCTGTGCACCCTTCCTGAACGGAACTGCGCAATGAATTCCGTCTCGATAGGCAACCGGTCCAAGATCCTTTCAGTCGCTTCCCCAGCCATCAACCAAGCTCTAAGAACGGCCGCCACGTTACCATAGAGGTCTATCGGCGATCTGCGATTCAGTCAGGACCTTCATATCCATGAACGCTCTGTTTCCTCGAAGATGGCTACGCGCTCTGTTACGACGGACCGATCAAACTGCGTGCTCGGCTCCCACCCGGGGATGTCTGTCCGCGATCACCAAGGCCCTCTTCTTAGGTGTGCTTCTCTGTGCTCCAGGCGGGTTGGGACAATTAACGTCTCCGCAACAGCAGCTCCCCGCAGTTGCTTCCGGCACAGTCACGGGTGTGGTTGTAGACGCTACCGGAAATCCCATCCCAGGCGCGCAAATCACCAGCGGTTCGGGAGACCTACTAGCCACCACCGGCGCGGACGGCAAATTCACTCTTCCGGCTACCTCCGGAACCGTGGCCATCCAAGCCTCGCATTTTGCTCCTGCCTCGGTGACCATCGCCGGACAGGCAACTCTCCGCATCCAGCTGGTACAGCCCTTTGAAAACGTCACCGTGACCGCCTACCGCTCACCGTTAAGCTCGCTCGACAGCCCAGCGAGCACCCGTGTAATGACCGCCGAAGCACTGCGCCACGCCGCCTCTTTACCGTTGGACGACAAGCTGCGCACCGTCCCCGGCTTTGAGCTCTTTCGTAGGTCGAGTTCGCTGGTTGCCAACCCCACCAGCCAAGGCGTCTCCTTGCGCGGTTTGGGATCGACCTCCGCCAGCCGCTCGCTGGTGGTCTTCGATGAAGTTCCGCTAAACGATCCCTACGGCGGCTGGATCCACTGGGAGGAGCTTCCGCAACTGGACATTCAGTCCGTAGAGGTCGTCCGGGGAGGTGCCTCGGACCTCTACGGTTCCAGCGCCATCGGCGGCGTCATCAGCGTGGAACCCTTTCGCCCTAAGAACTCAACGTTGCGGTTCACCTCCAGCGGAGGATCGGAGAGCACGGTCACCGGAGCACTGCTGGGCAGCCTAACCCTGGGCAAGTGGTCCGGCCTGGCGACTGGAGGAGCTGTTGCCACCGATGGCTATATCCTGACCGCCCCCGCCTATCGCGGCCCCATCGACCAGCCATCGAACGTTCATGCCCAGAACGCCCTGGTGCAATTCGACCGTGACCTGGACAACAGCCAACGTCTCTTCCTACGCGGGAATGTGCTTAACGAGGCCCGCCACAATGGAACGCCTATACAAAACAACGGCACCCGTCTTTGGCGTTACGACGGGGGTGCAGATCTGACCAACTTCCTCGTCCGCGTCTACGGCACCTCCGAACATTACCGGCAGAGATTCACGTCCATTAACGCCACACGTACAGCGGAGACTTTGACCACCAGCGCCGAAGAACCCTCCGAGGAGCTGGGAGTAGCCGGCCACTGGCATCACGTGGTCGCCGCGAACTTGCTGCTGCTCGCTGGGGCCGACACCCACTACATCCGCGCGGCGAGCTACCAGACTCTTCACACCGGCAAAGGAGGTGTATCCAATACCTCGGCCAAGCAACGCCAAACCGGAGTCTATGGCGAGGTGCTCTATACCCCCAAGAATTGGACCTTCAGCGGGTCAGGAAGGATCGATCACTTCTCCAACTATGATGTCAACCAGTTCGCCACCGCGACCGGCGCGACCTATCCGCCCTCGTTCAGCCAGACTCCTATCGACCCGCGCTTGGGGGTAACGCGACGCATCACGCAATCCGTGGCGCTCAGCGCATCCGGCTTCCGCGCCTTTCGTTCGCCCAACGAAGACGAACTCTACGCCAAAACCCAGGTCGGGCAGCAAGTCACTTTACCCAACCCGAATCTGCGCTCCGAGCGGGCTACCGGCTGGGAAACCGGATTGCAATCCGACCTGCATAGATTCGGATCCAGTGTGCGCGTCAGCTATTTCTTCACCCAGGTCAACAGACCTATTACCACGTTGACCCTCAGCACCACCCCCACATCGCAGACGCTCATGCGCGTAAACCTGGGACAGATTGAAAGCCGTGGCATCTCCCTTGACTACTCCGCCCGGCCGGCCCGCTGGATATCTGTGGACGGAGGCTACCAGCATGCGGACGCCACGGTGACCAAATTCCAGCAGCAGCCAAACCTGGTAGGTAATTGGATTCCTGAAGTCGCCCACAATATGGCAACTGCGCAAGTGGGCTTAACCCAGCGGCGTTTGGGCTTTCTGAGCTTTCAGGGACGCGTCAGCGGTCATCAATTCGATGACACGGCAAATAACTACTACATCAACGGCTACTTTCGGCTGGACGTCTATGCGGCCCACGAGTTCCGCCACAACATCTCTCTCTTCGCCAGCGGAGAAAACCTCTTCGACCGCGGAATCATCGTCGGCAAAACCCCGCTGCCCACCCTAGGAACTCCCCGGGTAGCAAGATTCGGGCTACGCTACACCTTCGGCGGCTGACCGGCCCGGGGAAGCGGGAAATTCGAGGACGACCAGCAACTCCGTCCATCCACCGTAACCGCTGCTGAGGTAAGCGCTGCACTCCCCTTTGTCATCCCGACTGGAGCGCAGCGGAGGGGAGGGACCTGCTGTTCCCGCTCCCACTCCACAACGCTGCAGCCCAACGACCTCTACTTAACCACCGCAACCCCCGCCTCAGCGACGCTATGGTCGTCCTTCCCACCGCCGCCACTCACCCCAATCGCGCCCACCACCTGTCCGCCGCGCTTGATCGGAATGCCGCCCGCAAAAATCATGATCTTTCCATTATTCGAAGCATGGATCCCGAAAAACTGCTGGCCGGACTGTGAATTCTCCCCCAGCGACTTGGTGTCCAGGTCAAAAGCACGCGCCGTAAACGCCTTCTTTTGTGCGATGTCGATGCTACCGATCCAGCCTCCATCCATACGCTCGAAGGCCACCAGGTTGCCGCCCTCATCCACGACCGCAATGTTCATCATCACACTGATCTCGTTTGCCTTCTTGGTGGCTGCCGCAATGATCTGGCGTGCTTCTGCCAAAGTGATTCCCAATGCTTTTCCCATTCTTTCTCCTCTTCTCTTTGATCCGCTGTGACTCTAACACAGCTTTTTCATCCACCGCACCACAGCTCTGTTTAGATTGAATCTGCGATGAAACGATCTTCCAGGTCAGTCTCTTACTTATGATGCTGGCCTTGGGATTTTTCGGCGCCTGGGAGATGCGCTATGGCAGCCAAATCAAACCAACAGGACCGTCTCCGCAAATTGACGGAAATCTGTCTTGCCCTGCCCGGGGCCCGCGCTGAGCAGAAGCATGCTCATGTCGCCTTTCTGGTGGGCAAGAAGACCTTCGCCTACTACCTCAACGACCATCACGGTGACAATCTCATCAGCGTGTGCTGTAAGGTCTTGCCCGGGGAGAACCATTTCCTGGTCCAATCGGCGCCCGCCCGCTTTTATCTGCCCGCGTATATCGGATCAAGAGGGTGGATTGCTCTCCGCATGGACCTGGCGACGCTGAATTGGACCGAGGTCAAAGAACTGATTCGTGGAAGCTACATACAGACAGCACCCAAGCGGCTTGTCTCCTTGCTGAAGAGCTGAACCCTATTTCAGCTCTTCAAACAGCTTCTCGCCCTCGCCCGGCGCCAGGAAGCGGTTCGCCTCCAGCCCGTGCTGGCGGGTGTACAAATCGTGATACCGCCCTTCCAGCGCATAAAGACTGGAGTGCGTGCCCCGCTCCAATATCAGTCCGCCCTCGACCACCAGAATCTGATCCGCGCGGCGGATAGTCGACAGGCGATGGGCGATCACAAACGTAGTCCTCCCTTGCATCAGGTAGCTCAGTCCATTCTGAATCATGGCTTCCGATTCGGAGTCCAGCGAAGACGTCGCTTCATCGAGGATAAGAATGCGCGGGTCGGCCAGAATCGCGCGCGCAATTGAGAGCCGCTGCCGTTGGCCACCGGAAAGCTTTACTCCCCGCTCGCCCACGATCGTGTCGTAGCCCTCGGGAAAGCGCAGGGCGAATTCATCAACCCGGGCAATTGAGCAAGCCGAGAGAAACTGCTCCTCCGTAGCATTGGGCCGGGAAAAAACGACGTTCTCCCGGATGGTGCCATCGAAGAGAAACGATTCCTGCAACACCACCCCAAGCTGGCTGCGATAGCTATTGAGGCGGACCGTGGAAAGATCAATGCCGTCGACCAGCACCTGCCCGGAATCGGGCTTATGAAAGGCGCAGATCAAGCTGATGATGGTCGACTTGCCCGACCCTGAAGAGCCCACCAGCGCGGTGACAGTGCCAGGACTGGCTTGAAAGGAAATGCCATGCAGGACGGGCTTGTCCAGCTCATACGCGAAGCGCACATCCTCGAACCGCACATCGCCGACAATCGGCCCCATCACCACGGTCCGCCCAGGCTCGTCGTCTTCTTCTTTTTCCGACAGGATCTCGCTGGTGCGGTCGAGGCCGGCGATTGCCTCCGTCAGTTGGGTACCGACATTCACCACCTGGAAGACCGGAGCCACCATAAAAGCCAGGAACATGGTGTAAGTAAAGTAATCGCCCAGGGTGATCTTGTGCGCCATCTCCTGCCGGGCGCCGAGCCACATCACCGTGGCGCCGACAATCCCCAAAATCGCCGTCGCCGCCAGCGAAAGCAGCGAGGTCGCGGTGAGCGAGCGGACCACATTCTGGTAGAGCCGTTCGACCCCGCCGGCAAAGACTCCGGCTTCACGCTCTTCCGCGTGGTATCCCTTCACCACACGCACTCCGCCCAGTGACTCGGTCAGCCGCCCTGTAACCTCCGCATTGATGCGGCCCCGCTCGCGGAAAATAGGGCGGATCACGCCGAATGCCTTGCGCAGCACGAAGACAAACGTCAGCACGAAGGCGAAGGAAATGAGCGTGATCTCGGCGCTGATCCGCATCAGGATGAAGAAGGCCAGCACCGCGGTGAGCAGGCCCCCCACAAAATCGACCAGCCCGGTACCGATCAGGTTGCGCACGCCTTCCACGTCGCTCATGATGCGCGACACCAGCACGCCCGTGCGGGTGGCGTCATAGAAGCTGACGGAGAGACGCCCAATATGTTGCTGTACCTGCATGCGCAGGTCCGCGATCAGCCGTTGGGCCGCCTTCGAGAGCAATTGGGTCAGGGAAAAGGAAGTAATCGCCTGGATGGTGGTCGCCAGCAGAACCGCGCCCACGATCCAGGGCAATTTCTCGGCTTGCTTTTTGACCAGGACACCGTCGACCAGAAACTTGGTGGACGCAGGCAAAACCAGGCCGGAGACCCGGTTAATGACCATGAGCACGAACCCCAACGCCAGAAGCCATCGCCGCGGCTTGATCAGGGTCCAGATCTCAGGCAGCACCTTGCGCAGCGGTGGCCTTTTCTTCTTAGGTTCGGTCGTACCGCCGCCGCTATCCGAACGCGTACGACTACTTCGTTCGGCGCGGATCGACATCCCCGCTCCCGCGCTGGATCGCAAGCTCACGCTCAAAAACCCCTGGACTAGACTCTAGCGCGGCGCGCGGTGATAAATGAGCGCACACACAGTAGTACATAGATGAGCATGAGGGCCGACATCGCTGCTTTTTCTTCAATAGCTGCCGGATATGGGAAGAGCTTGCCCTTGAATAGTTGCACCACGGAAACCAGTGCGGGAGCGGTGGCCAGGAAGCCCAGCAACCCTACCGTAACCGCTATATGCATGAACAGCATGCGGCGTTTGGCCACCGGGGTTTCCGCCATGCTGCCGAAGGTAACCAGCAGGATCCCGAAAGCAGCGGGAATGAGCGAGGTAGGAAATTTGTTGCCGGTGGCCACAAAGCTCGCCCCTCCAAGAATGATCAGAACAACACCGAACAGAACAGTAATTTTCGCCATAAGCATTTTTCCTGTAGGCCTGGTCCGAAAAGATCGTGTATACGCAGCTTTTTATCAAGAAAAGCTGCACATCGCTGCTTCTAACAAGTACAAAGCGATAGGAAAAATGCTTTTAAGAGCGGTCATCTCCGCGAAACTTAAATCTCATAGCAGCCCCAAAGCTCATCCAGGTCGAGGGTGAAGCCTTCGACGGGGCCGCTTCCCTGAACCATTTTGCCGGATACAGTGGCTGCCTCGCGGCCAGGTTCGTAGACATAGACCTTCTTCTTATACGGATCGATCAACCAGCCCAGCGCTACCCCGTTCTCTATCCAACGCTCCATCTTTTGCTTTGCCTTGGGCACGCTAGCTTGACCATGGAAGCGTCGATCATCTGTGGCGTTGCCTTGGCTTCGCGCCCTCTGCTTCAGGCCAGCGGGACCTACTGATACGGAAAGCAGCTCAATGATGAAATCCAGGCAAAGATAGGGTAAGCCGGTGACATCATCCTTGGTCAAGCCCTTCAGCTTCTGTGGCAGGACATCAGCGGCATCCGGACTCAGCATCGAGCCGTCGGGTAGGAAGAATCCTCCGTTCGAATCGTACGTCGCACCTCGCCCGTGGGTCTTCTGCCAAGCATAGAGCTGTCCGATAATATCGGCATTCCCCCTGCTCGTAGATCCTCCAGTGGGCGGGTGCATCAGGATCTCCCCTTCTCTGGTGCGCTCGAAGCGAAACCAGTCGTTGGCGAAGCAGAGTTCTTGGAACTGCGCATCGGTCAGAGGAGGATCCAGGACCAGGCTGCGCGGCGTCTCTGCGTCAACGGGAAGAAGTGTATCCACAGCGCTGATTTTACTCTAAACGGTAGTCTTGCCTTCGACTGTAAGGATCTTGTCCAAGATCTCTTCCACGATCTTTCGCGGGGATCCTTCGGCGCAGACGCGCATCAGGTCAGGCGTGACTTCGAGGGTGTCCAGTTGGCTCTGCAAGAGGTCCGGATTCATGTAGTGGTTCTTGCGCTCTTTAAGGCGTTCTTCGAGCACCGCGCGCGAGACATCGAGCAGGATAAACCGGACGTTGAGCGCTGGAATCTGTGGCGTAAGCGCGTCCCGGTAGCTTTGCCTCAAGGCCGAGCAGCCCAGGATGCCGCTGGTCCCACCTTCATACCAGCCCAGCAATAATTGGTGCAATGTGGCCAGCCAGGGCTTGCGATCCTCGTCCGTCAGCGGGATGCCGGCATGCATCTTGGCCTTGTTGGCTTCGGAGTGGAAGTCGTCGGCGTCAGCGAACCGCCAGCCCGTTTCTGCAGCCAGCAGCTTGCCAATCGTGGTCTTGCCGGACCCGGTTACCCCCATGAGCACAAGAATCATAGCTTCCTTTTAAACCAGCGGATGAACTAGCGCAAGGATATGGCGACGTCTATTGGGCAACAGCCCGCTTCACGTCGTCAACCACGGCGGAGGGGGTCCAGTCATTGCTTGGGTACCAGCGGAAGATCTTGCCGTCGGGCCCGATGACTGCCGTGGAAAGCGAGTGGGTCAAGGTGTTGTTGCTGCCCGGGCTCACGCCCACATCAAAAAACTGCTCCACCGCATCCAGTTCCGCGGCTGGTGGCGCAGCAAAATCCCAGTGCGCAAACGCCGTACTGCCGGCGTATGTCGTTCCGTAGCTATGCAGTACCTTGGGTGTGTCATACGCAGGATCGAAACTGATGCTTAGCAGATGTGCTTTGTTCAGGAGCTGGGGATCGGAGGCAAGCTGCTTTTGGACAGTAGCGAAATTGCGGCTCATGCGGATGCAGTAATCTGGCAGCGGACACCGCGTGTATATAAAGGTGACCAGCAGCACTTTGCCCCGAAATTGGTCGACATCGATGGTCTTTCCACTTTGATTGAGAAATTTGAAGTCGGGGACCGTCTGCCCGGCTGCGGGGACGTTATAGGACTTGCTTGGCTTGTAGTCGGGCTTGGCTTGGGCCGTCACATCGATCTGATCAATCACGCTTCCGGACTCTGAGATCCGCAACCTGGCCGTTATGTGGTCCCCGGGATGAAGCTCCGTGGCCACGCCAGGCTGAGCCAGCTTGTAGGGCATGATCATGGCGCCCATGAGACCGGTGATCGCTTCCGAATCGACGGTGACCACCCCCTTTGCCGCGTCAGAGCTAACCACTATCCCCCGGAGCTGGTAGGTTGCCTCTTGGGCCGGGATGGCATTGGAATGCTCATCCCCAGCTGAGTCTCCGCCCCGGCACCCTTGCAAAAAGCCCAGGCCGAACAAAATGATAGAAGGCCAAACCGCCCCCCTCAATAATCCCCGCATCTTTCCCTCTACGACTATCCTAGTGCCTCTCGGCGGCCTTGAGACAAACCGCTTCCTCCAACCCGAGCCAAAAGCGAGAACGGCAAAGCCTGCCGGGGGAAGTGATGGTTAAACTCCCCGCAAGAAAACGGTGCACGAACGGCCTGCCAAATGCGCATCGGCAGGCCGCAATCCAGGGAAATCGTTAGGCAAAAGACCATCGCTCTGCGTGCAATGCGGCAACAAACTGATCCAATTCAGCAGTGGTGTTATAGAGTGCGGGTGTCACACGGATTCCGGCTCCCTTCGTTATTCCCGTCCGCGCTACGGTAAGAATCCGGTGCTTGTCTACCAGTACCATCTGAACCTTCTTCGCGTCCTCGAAACTGTGCATGCCCTTCAAGCGCAATGACGTCGTTGCTCCATATCTTCCCGGCTCATCCGGAGTTAGAATCTGCAGCCCCTCGATGTCTCTTACACGGGTTACCCAATAGTCGCGTAAGAATTTCAGCCGAGCCTGTTTCCGCTCTACGGTCAATTCGTTGTGAAAGGCGACGGCTCTAGGCACCGTTAATGTAGCAGCGAAATTGTATGTTCCCGGATAAACCCGGGATTCCACCTCCGTGGCTGCATCTTCACGATTTCCGAGGCAAATCTCAATCTCTTCCAGCTTGGTCTTGCGGACGTAGATCGCCCCAGTGCCCAGAGGAGCACCCACCCATTTGTGCAAGCTGAATCCAGCGAAGTCCACTCCGAGATCATTGACATTGACCGGCATTTGCCCAATCGCTTGCGCGGTATCTAGAATGACGGCCACCCCATGCTGCTGCGCGAGTGCGACGATTTCTTTCACCGGCATCACCAGGCCAGTCCGGTGACACAGGTGCGTCACCAACATGAGCTTCGCTCGCGGCGTCTTTTTCAAGACTTCTTCATAGGCTGCGAGGATATTGGCAGTGATAGCGGGTTCGGGGATGCTGAATGTCGCAACTGCCACGCCGCGCCGCTCTTTGAGGAACAGCATCGCGTTTTGCATGGAGTCATAGTCCAAATCGCAGTAGATCACAACATCCCCGGGGAGCAAGCGGCGATATCCGGTGATGAGATCCTGCAGGGACTCGGTTCCGCATCGAGTCATCGCGATCTCGTCGCCCTCAGCACCGATTAAGCCGGCTACTGCGGCCCGCACCTTCAACAGCTCGGCAGGCAGAGCCGGCGAGGAAAGAACCCCACGGACAAAGGGAACATTAACGCGATTCACAAATTGCGTTTGACTCCAGTATTCCTGCAGCACCGGCCGGGACATCACGTTCCAATAAGCGTTTTCCAGGTTCACAATGCTGCGATCCACGTCATACCATCGGACAAAATCCTCTTCGTCGCCGCTTGCGTGCAACAGGCGGCTTGCCGGCGGCCCTTCTGCGCCACAGATCACCGTCGGCAACATGCATGTCGCGGCCGCTGCTTTCAGGAAGCCTCGTCGGGTTTCCATTCCTGTATTCCTTTCCATGAGAGGACCGACGCCACACGTTGCAGGGCCCTCTCCATGCGGGTCCTTGATCACGCCGTGGGAGAAGCCGAAGGACCTGCAGTTCCGTTTCACCCGCAACCAACACCGGCGGAAGTACCCTCTGACGCCACTAACAAGTGTCCACTGACACGCCACCCCCAGATTTGTCATCCTGACTGGAGCGTAGCGGAAGGGAGGGATCTGCGGTGCGCCTTTCCCTCAAACAACTCCTGTCGGGACCAAATGCGAACCCCTCCCTCAACCCACCCTAAAAGTGAAAACGGTATCGCAACTCTCCATAAATCTGCCGTGGGTCGTTATAGTGAAACCCGCCGAAGGTAAGGCTGTTATCCAGCAATACGCGCGTGTTCCCTATATTCGTCGCTTGCACAGAAGCGGAGAAATTCTCCCCAAACTCCTTACCTACTGCTAAGTCCGCCCAGGTGTGTGCCGGCAGGTAGGCGGCGGAATACGGGGACGGCGGATCCTGATAGCCATTTGAGAAACCCGAACCGTAATAAACATTGAAGGAGCCATAAACACGGTAAGGAAGATTCCCGTTCATCCCCACGTTCAGCGTGTTGCGTTGGTCGTGATCGAGTGCCCAATATCCCGGTTCTACCGCGCAATCCGGCGAATCAGACGGATAGCAGATCAGCCCTCCAGTGACAGGCCCGATCTGCTGTGCAATCTGGTTGGAATAGGCCAGATGAAATTGCCCGTAATGCCATAGGGAAGGCGAACGCAGCGTCAGTTCCCACGCTTGAATGAGCGCACCCTGCACGGTTACGGGGACGAACACACCCGACTCCCCAATATTGCTGTGATCGAGAAAGTTGTTGGCCCGGGTCTGAAAGGTATCAGCATCCAGCAGCCACCCGCGCCATGGTATCTGCACTCCGAATTGATGCTCTTCGTCCCGCTCCCCTTTTAAGGGAACGAAGCTGGTGTTGTTGCCCGTCGGCATATTCCAGGGCCGGCCCGGAAATGTGGTCAACGGCGGTGGCTGATAGAACCGGCCGTAAAACCCACGGAAGACCCATTTCAGCTTAGGGATCAGAACGGCGGCGCCGACCCGGGGATACATTGCGCTCTCCGAGAACGCACGCCTGAAAATTCGATCTGCCGAATGCCACCGATCAGTGTGAGCCACGAGATGGGCTTGTAACTGTCCTCGGCATAGAACTCTTCCACACCGCCCTCGGACTTGCTCCGGCGGAGTAAAATTCGGATAGCTTTCGTCGTTGAAGTCCACCCCGAAAACATCATGCTCGTGCTGCCCGTAGGCATAAAACCCGGCGCTTAAGGCGTTCTTCCCGACTAGGTCGCGATGGAGGCCTGCACCCCGCCATAGTTTCCCGTCTGGTCCGAGGTCGTCGCCGTCGGCAGATCCTTTGCGCTCGGATCGTACTTGGCGTTGTTGTAGTGGTAAAAGGGCGAGACCTGCAACAACGTGGACGTGTTGAAGTTGTGCACCCAGGTAAACGCAGCATAGGCATCCCTCTCGTGCTCTCCGTCGCGCAAGCCGCTCGAATCGTAGAGCTGGTTCTGCCAATTATCGGGATCGGGATCGTAAGGAATCTGGTAATAGTCCCGCGCGCGCCTGCGCCACCAGCCGCACCTGGTTGGCCGAATCGGATTGTAGATCAACGAACCAAACCCTCCATAACCGTTGTTGGCGTCATGAATGGGCTTCTCGATCGCCGGTTTCAGTCCGTAATTGCTGCGGTTGCCATTGATGCTCGTGTACCAGGCAAACCTTTGCGTGATCGCCTAGGCTAAGCTGGTCGTTGGTCTGGGAGAAGTTGCCCGCCGAAAGTACCAGCTCGCCCTCGCGATTGCGCTCGAAGCCCGTACGCGGCACTACGTCAAAAACGCCATAGGTACGGTCGCCCACGCTGGCGCGATAGCTCCCCCGGTCCACCTCGAGATAGTCGATATCCTTGGGGTCGATCTGGGGAGCGATGTTGCTGGCAATGTTGGTGTTGGGAATCTTCACCCCATCGATCATCCAGCCCAGCTCATGTCCGCCGCGCATGTGCAGCATGTCATGGGTCATGTAAGCGCCAGGCACGTAGTCGGTGATCATCGCCAGGCTGTTGGTCCGGTCCGCTCCCGGCGTGTGGGCGATTTCCTCGCGGCTGACCAGCGTGGTCGGCGTGATGCTATCCACATTAGCCTGAGAGCTAGCCGCGGAGACCGTGACTGACTGCTGTACCGCGGCGACCTCCAACTCAAAGTGCAAAACCGGCGAAGTATTGGAAGCCACGGTAACCGTTTCCTTCACCGTGCCGAAGCCGGACTGCGCGACGGTCATGATGTAAACCCCGGGAGGAACAGCAGAGAAGCTGAACTCGCCATTGCTGTTTGTTTTTTCGTCTTCCACGAAATCGGAGTCGGCGGCGTGCAGGTTTACGCTCGCGCCCGCAATCGGACGATGACTGGGATCGTGGACGACTCCACGGACCACCGTCAACACCGTCGCCTGCGCTGCTGGAAGGCACACGATCGCCGACGGCCGTGAGGACCAATCGGTACAAGTAGCGAACAGCCATTCTTCCTCCTGGAGGACTCTATAGCTTTGCCACTGAGACACGCATTGATCCTGGGGACCCGTCCAGACAATCATCAGGCAGTTTTCCTCCAAGAAAGCCGCGCGCCAGCCCCTTTTCCAAGGCTCTAGCAGGAAATCCTGGCATCTCGCTCGTTTTTCGCGAGATGTGGGATGCCATAGCGGCCGAGCCCCAAGTTCCCATCGTGCCCGGAAACACAAGGGTCAAGGTTGATGGGAAGTCGGCTCTAGTGGATATGACAGATTTAAACGGGGAAAGAAGGAGGTCCGCGGGGAGCGGAGCGGCGAAGTATTCGCGTTGCGACAGCATCCGCAATCAACTGCCGGTCGATATTGGTAACAGCAAGCTTGAAGCTGGCATCGGAGGTAAAGTTCGCAGAGATAAGCGTGGTGATGGCGCGAAGATTCTGACCAAACGGGCAGGCCGGCTGGCGCAGCGTGGGCCCTGCATCAGAAGATCCATTGTCCATGGAACCCATTACGCAGGCATGCGCGCCGTGCGCACGGCAGCAGATAGGCAGGAGTTGTTGCGGCGCGGCGAGTGCTGCCACTGTCGCCGATGGCAACAGTGCTTCAAAAACGCACAGCAGCAAAAGTGCCGCAATTCGCCGCATGTAGTGAGTGTACACGGTGTTCCCGCTGCGGCGAAGCAGTTGTCCTAACTGTCTTCAACGATAAAGCGACGGCTCGGGTAACCTTGAGTTGTTGGTAACCAGTGGATCCTCGTGCATGGAGTGGATCTGCGGCTTAGTAGTGCTACGACTGTCACGCCGGCCGACCGGGATTCCTTTCTCCGAGGGCCTTTCGCCCCCTGAACACCATTGCGATGCCGTGGAACTGGCAGAACGGTTACAAATTCCTCTCGTCAGTCTCGCGTCTACCGCGCTGGGCGAAGACCGAGCCAATGTTGCACCGGTGGAATTTTTCGCAGCACGAAGTATTCCGTCATCGCGACCAGGAAGAGCGACAAACCGAAGAGGGGCAGATATACCCAAGACGATCACGATGGCCGCAAGTGCGAACGTGAATCGAGGTTTCCTGAGGGACAACGGGGCGCCCAATACACCTTCGGGCCGTCTTCTCCACCAGAGAACCACCGCGCTGGTGCAGAACCATCAGACCCATTGCCGTAAACAGATTGATCAGCTGATTGATCCATCCGAAAAGGTGGCCTTCGTGGGCGGCAACTCCCATGCCGACGGCGCGATCGATCCATGGGCGCTGACTGAAGTTCACACGCTGAAGAACCGCTCCTGTCGCGGGGTCGAGGGTCAAGTCATCGCGCAGGGTCCGATCCTGCGAATCGGATTTTGCGGTCCAGGGACCATCGTGGCGGATGGGCGGCGAGATGAGCGCGGGAAAGGCAAGATGAAGCGGGCCACCGTGGCGATCATCTTGTCCAGGGCAGCATAAGCGCCAGGGGCAGGCGGCGCGCTGCCCATGCGCATCCTGTGTGAGGCGTGCTCTCCGGAGGCCGCTGCCGTACCGTCGCCATTCATTGCCATTCGTTGCGCGAGCTCTGAGGAGCGGCCGGTGGTCCAGTCCTGGTGGACGATCGCTCTTCCGCTGATCCTGCGCGCAGCCTTTAGATATCCTCCCCAGCTCTTTGCCCACGGAAGCCCGCTCAACAGAAATAACAGCGCGAAGCAGGAAACCCAGATTCCTGTCACCGCGTGGATATCCCTCCAGAAGATACGGCTACCCTGGCGGAAACGGGGAGACGAAGAAGTTCCTCCAAGTCCCTTGGTCGTACGGGGCCACCAGAGATAGAGACCGGTGAGGATCATGATGACCGCCCAGGATGCCGCAGTTTCCACCAGGAACGAGCCCCGGTTTCCCAGCAGAAGCTCGCCGTGGAGATGAAAGATCCGTCCGCAACGTGGGGTTTAAAAGCCCCTTGGACGTTCTCCATGCGCATGGAACATTTGTGCTTGCCATGCGCACGACAGCATTGAGGTATTAACACCTCAGACGGAGAGGCAAGCGACACCAGGCTCAGGCAGAGCGGGGCCAGAAACAGCGCCAGAAGGGCAAATGCGACCGAAGAGCGGACGCGGCCGTGGCTAGTCTGTAGCCTGAAGGGCAAAGATCTACCTCGTCTACTCGCTCTCGATTGAGAAATCGCGTAAACGCTGGCCGGCTTGGTGCACACGGCAACCCGCATTTGCCAGCAGATAAATGAAAGCTCAAGGGTGACCGCTGTCAGCAGCAGCCGAACGCGCGCTGTGCCTGGCGATGTTCGAGGGCATGCGCAGCCTTCGCGCGCGAAACCTTGCCCACCCTAAAACATCGATCGGTTCTGAAAGCAGGTCAGGAGAGGCAGGATGCGGCAGGGGGGCCGCGCTTTTGATGCGTGCGGTCGAAGGAGATGCGAAAGCCGGCTTCGG
>CAWFGM010000023.1:0-11617 GCA_963815175.1 uncultured Acidobacteriaceae bacterium | reverse complement strand
CCACAATGGCCAAATAAATAAAGACGAGCAGGTTGAGGATGGTCAGCACTATCTTGAGCACGGTGACGTGGCGGATGATTTCGTAAACTCCCAGGGAAGGAACGATCCGGTCAGGATCAGGGTGAAGTACTCCGCCCAGACCTTTTCCAGCACCAGCCCGGTGCCTTCGATGATGTCGAGGGCCGCGTAAAGGAAAATGGCGAGGCTAATCTCTTTGAGCCGATGAGGGTTGAGCAGGGCTGACTTCTCCAGCAGCATGTTGACGAAGCGATTCTCGGGGTCGAAGCGCAGGGCCGTCGTGGCCCGCAACAGGACGTCGGCAACATCTTTGTGCAATAAATTGATGACGCCGAAACCCATGGAGACGAAGAGCACCGCCTTCAGAAGCTTCAAAACGCCAATTGCGATGAGCCAGCGATTGCGGTTTGGATGGGAATGCGTTGTCAAAGCGCCGTATTAATCAACCCTGCATTCAAGGCGATGATACACCCTGGTTAAGTGGGCGAGCCAGGGTCGCAGCAGGTCCCAGAACTGAAACTTGTTTGAGCGCCCCGCCGTTGCTCACAGCGGGATGCTGCGCCTCTCACAACGACGCTGCGCTGCGCACTGCCATGCGCCAAATCCGTTGGCCACCCCCAGGCCGTACTACCAGTGAAACAAAACGCAATGTCAAGTGAAAGGAAATACCGATGAACAAGAGAAGTGTGCTCGCAGTTGCCGTAGCCCTGATGTTTGGATTTTCCGCGCTCCACGCGTCCGCAGAAAAGGATCCCATGGTCGGTGGTGCAGCGATGTATCCCACCAAGAATATTGTTGAGAACGCGGTCAACTCTAAAGATCACACCACACTGGTGGCCGCGGTGAAAGCCGCGGGCCTGGTCGACACACTGGAGGGCCCCGGACCATTCACGGTGTTCGCACCCACCAACGAGGCTTTCGACAAGCTTCCTGCGGGGACAGTGGATACCCTGTTAAAGCCGGAGAATCTGGCGCAATTGAAGAAGATCCTCACCTACCACGTAGTGGCCGGCAAGCTGACCGCGAAGGACATCGCCAAGCAAATCAAGGCGGGCGGCGGCAAGGCAACGTTGACCACGGTTGAGGGCGGCACCTTGACGGCGATGATGCGGGGCGGCAAGCTCGTTCTCACCGACGAGAAGGGTGGAACAGCGACGGTTACGATCGCCAATGTATTTCAATCCAATGGCGTGATCCATGTAATTGATACCGTGCTGATGCCCAACTAAGGTCCGGCCTGTTGCAACTGTTTCTTTGGTTCTCGATAGCGGGCGCTCAACCGGCGCCTGCTTTTCTCTTATGCTTAGGCCATGCGGCACAACTTTCAGACCGAACAGTGGCTTCCCTACCCCAGGGAGCAGGTGTTCGCCTTCTTTGCCAACCCGGCGAATCTCCCGCCGTTGATGCCCCGTTGGCAACACGCCCGGGTGGAAGATGCAGAGTATGTCCCGCCGCCCATCCTTTCCGCGACAACCAGCTTTGCTGCCGGAAAAGGCTCCCGGATCACGATCAGTTTTCGGCCCATTCCCTTTTTTCCTTTACGTCTGAAATGGGATGCGTATATTGCGGAATTCCGCTGGAACGATTTTTTTTGCGACGAGCAATGCCGAGGTCCCTTTAAGTATTTTCGCCATTGCCACCGCACGGCGGAGGAGACTCGCGAAGGAATTGCAGGCACCGTGGTTACCGATGCGGTGGAGTATGAATTGCCCCTGGGCTTGCTTGGCGAAATAGCAAACGCACTGGTGATGAAGAGGCAGATAGGGGCGTTGTTTGCCCATCGGCAGAGAATGCTGCCGGTGCTTTTGTCGCAAGGCTGAAGGACCGCAGGTTGCCGGCGCCAGCAGCTACCTGGCGACGAGGCGCTTGCGGGTTCGGTGCTGTAGATAGGGCGCCAGCTTTTCCATGGCGGCTTCGACACTGATGCCGTACTTGGCACGTAACTGGTCGACTTTGCCGTGTTCGATAAAACGATCGGGCCAGCCGATGCGGACCACCGGCACTTCCAACTGCATTTCGCTGAGCGCTTCGAGAACGGCGCTGCCAAAGCCACCCATCAGCACATGATCTTCGAGGGTCACGATCACACCCGCGCGTCGCGCGTAGTCAGCAATCAAGTCGCGGTCCAACGGCTTGACGAAGCGGGGATTGATCACGGCAGCGGAAACGCCCTGTTGGCGAAGCTCGGCGGCGAGTTGCTGGGCCAGCGGCAGCAGAGCTCCCAAGCCAAAAATCGCGACGTCGTCGCCGTCGCTGATAATTTCCGCTTTGCCAATCGGCAGGGCGACCGGATGAGCCTTGACGGTGGCGCCCGGGCCTGTGCCCCGGGGATAACGTACCGCGGTCGGCCCCGGCTGCAACAATGCCGTGTACATCATGTCCGCGAGCTCATCCTCATCCTTGGGAACCATGTGGATGATGTTGGGAACACCGCGCAGATAGCTGATATCAAAAAGACCGTGATGGGTTGGTCCATCGTCGCCGGAAAGCCCACCGCGATCCATGCAGAAGACGACCGGCAGGTTCTGCAGGCAGACGTCGTGCACGATGGGATCGAAGGCTCGCTGCAGAAAAGTGGAGTAGATGGCACAGAAAGGACGGAAGCCCATGGTGGCCAGACCGGCGGCAAAGATAACGCCGTGCTCTTCAGCGATGCCCACATCGAAATAGCGGCGGGGGTGATGGGGGCGGAAGAGGTCGAGAGCTGTTCCGTTGGGCATGGCCGCAGTGATGGCCACGACTTTGGGGTCTTCATCGGCGAGTTTGACCAGGGTGTCGGCAAAAACCTCGGAATAGGTGCGTTGCCCTGCGGGCGTCGTCTCGCCAGTGTCCGGGTCGTAGGGGCCAAGGCCGTGAAATTTTTTCTGCTTGTCGAGCGCCGGCTGGAAGCCGCGGCCTTTTTGGGTAATCGCGTGCAGCAGGACAGGACGCTCCTGCGTCTTGAGGAACTGAAATGTTTCGATGAGCAGCCCGATGTTGTGGCCATCGAGCGGGCCGTAATAGGTGAGGCCAAACTCCTCAAAGAGCATGGAAGGCCACAACATGCCCTTGGCGGCTTCTTCCGCCTTACGCACCATCTGGCGGGCGGTCTTGCCGCCCAGCTTTTCCAGGAGGCGGGCCGCTGAATCGTGCAGATTGGTGTAGCGTTCGTTGGTGACAATCTTGTGCAGGTAGTTGGCGATTGCGCCGACATTGCGATCGATCGACCACTCGTTGTCGTTCAACACCACGATCAGGCGCTTGGTTTGCTGGGCGATATTGTTGAGCGCCTCAAAACTTATGCCATTAGTGAACGCGGCATCCCCGGCAAAGGCAATCACGTTCTCTTTGGTGCCGGCGAGATCGCGCGCCACCGCCATACCCAAGGCGGCGGAGAGCGCAGTGCCGGCATGTCCCGCCCCGTAACAGTCATGATCGCTTTCGGTGCGCAGCGCGAAGCCGTTCAACCCCCCGGGCTGGCGCATGGTGCGGAAACGTTCACGGCGGCCGGTAAGCAGCTTGTGAATGTAGGCCTGGTGACTTACGTCGAAGACAAACTTGTCGGCCGGAGTGTTGAAGACGTAATGCATGGCCAACGTCAGTTCGACGACGCCAAGGTTCGGCCCAAGATGGCCACCCGTCTTGGATAGTACGAGGATCAGCTGCTCGCGTATCTCCTGAGCCAGCGCCTCCAGTTCCGGCACGGTAAAGCTCTTGATATCCGCGGGCGAGTGAATCGTATCGAGTAGTTTCCCCATGGTCTCTCGTGTATGCCCTTAGCACCCTGCGCTTCATCGCCCCATCAAAAAAGACCCCGGCTGGGGCCTACGGTGCGTCTAGAGCGGCTTCACGATTACCCGGTGCGATCATAGCTCGGTAATGTGGGCCTTTTCTTGAGGAAAAGTCCCGCATGGAGCATCCTCACCGGGTACACCCTCGTAGAACCGCTCTGCTGCTCTGATCTCGTAGTATATCAAGCTTGCCCCAGGGACCCACATTATCTTTGCGCCGGGTGTTTGGTTCCTATGCACTTCCGGATTTTCAGGCGTCTGGCGCGGGCAGGGCGTCCATGGCCTCGATCGCCGGTGCCTGGGAGCCGAATTCGCCTTCCCACCGCGCAACGACGACCGACGCCAGGCAGTTGCCTACTACGTTCACGGTGGTACGAGCCATATCCATGAGGGCGTCGATACCCAGGATGACGAAGATGGGCTCTTCAGGCAGGCGGAACATAGCTACCGTGGCCAGCAGGACAATCAGCGTAGCGCGGGGTACGCCGGCCACGCCTTTGCTAGTGAGCATGAGCGTGCCCACCATGAAGATCTGCTGCTTCCAACCCATATGCACGCCGGCTGCCTGGGCAACGAAGACCGAAGCCAGCGCCAGGTAGAGCGTGGAACCATCCAGATTGAAGCTATAGCCCGCGGGGATCACAAAGGCGACAATCCTGCGCGGCACGCCTAGTGCTTCCATCGCTTCCATGGCGCGAGGGAGCGCCGCTTCTGAAGTACTGGTGGCGAAGGCAATGGTCGCCGGCTCAGCAACTGCTCGCAAAAACCTGCGGACGGGAACGCCCGCAATCAACGCGACGGGCAACAAGCCGAGCAGTCCAAAGGCGAGCAGCGCGGCATACAACGTAAGTAGCAGGCGGCCGAGATGAAGCAGCACCCCGGGCCCCATTTGCCCCACGGTATAGGCCATCGCGGCACCTACTCCGACGGGAGCGTAATACATGACTACATTGGTGAAGGCAAACATGGTTTCGGTTAACGACTCGATGACGCGCAACAAGGGCGCGCGATTCCCGGGGCTCAACCGGCCCATGGCCACGCCAAACAAGATGGCAAAGACCGCTACCTGCAGGATCTGGTTGTCGGCCACAGACTTCGCGATGTTTTCCGGAAAGGTGTGCAGCAGCACCTCATCCCAACGCAAAGGAGACGCCCGGGCGGGCGTTGGGAGATTGGCCGCCGCATGCTGCTGCGGGACCTCTAACCCCACCCCCGCGTGAGTGATGTTGATAGCCGCCAAGCCAATCAGCATGGCGATGGTGGTAAGCGCCTCGAAATAGAGCAGGGCCTTCAACCCCATTCTTCCCAGGCTGCGCATCTGTCCATGTGCGGCAATGCCGGTGATCAGGGTGCCTAAAATCAACGGGGCCACAATAGTCTTGATCAGGCGCAGGAATATGTCGCTGAATACGCGCAGGCTGACGGCGAAGGCCGGAGCGTCCGCTCCCAATTCGCCACCCGCGATCATGGCCCAGAAAATCCAGACGGTCAACGAACGCTGCCGCCAGGCGCTCCACGCAAGCAGCACCAGCCCGGCCACCCGCAAGGGCACGGAGACGTGGCCCGTAGAGTAGCTTAGAGCGGCCAATAAGCCGGCGCAGTAGAGAGCCAGCCCTGCTGCTGCCGCTGCATGTTTGCGAGCCATCACCATGCTTTCTCCGCGCGGTTGAAAAACGATGTTCCCAGGGGCTGGCGTCCTATGCCGCAGCTAAGGTTGGCTCGACTGAACAGGCTGCGAAAAGAATCTGAACCGGGCAAGAGAAACAACCCGAGGGGCTAAAGCCCGCGTAAGGCTCGCGGCGTGCGGCCCGACTAAAGTCGTGCCCTGATACAAAACATGAGACTCCCGCAGGTTGGGAGGCTGTGCAGTTCGTTCAGCGAGTTTTTTCGCAGCCGGTAAAGTCCTCATCCATCCTCGCCCTGTAGCACACGGCTAAATTCTTGCCCTGATACAAAACATGAGACTCCCCGCAGGTTGGGAGGCCGTGCAAGTTGTTCAGCGAGTCTTTCTGCGGTCAATAAATTCCTCATCAATCCTCGCCCATTACCGCACGGCTGAAGTCGTGCCCTTCGTAGAGAGTTTTCCGCAGGCCAACAGATGGCTTGAATAGGGCACCTAACATTTTTTCGGGCCGAAATATCCACGGGCGCAGTGTACAGCAAGCATGGAGTGCATCAGGTTTAGTGCTGCTGGTGAGGTGACTATTACCGGCGGCCGTTACTTTGCTGTTAGAGAAAGCCTCGCGGAGGGATGCAACCGAACATCGGTAACCAGCTGTCTGCAACTTCGGGAGATTGTTGCCGGCTTCCCGCATACACAAAGACCCATCTCAGGTTACGATGTACCCAGTTCTTGTCGCTCACCCCCCAAGGCGATTGCATACCCCCCGTTGGATGACACGGACTATTTTCCCGTTCGCATTCCATCTGCCCCCTGTACTTGGTTGATTTGATCGTTGTGGGTTGATCATCGATCGTGATGTGGTGATCAGAGGATGCAAAGAATACCGATGCTCTCAAGTTCAACGACAGTGCAGCACGACGAGACGGAGCGACTGAAGTCTCTGCTGCAATACGACATTCTCGATACGCTGCCCGACCCCGCCTTCGATGAGATCGCGCGCATGGCGGCTGCGATCTGCAACGCACCCTATGCATTCATAGGCTTTCTTGATTGGTCGCGCGTCTGGTTCAAATCCAGTATCGGTTTCAGCGGCCGCCAGATACGCCGCAACGGATCGCCTTGTCAGTTTTTGCTGCTCGATGCCAAGCCTCTGATCATCAGCGATGCCGCATCGGATGACCGCTTTGCGGCGTCGGGAATCGTGCTCGACCATGGGATCCAGTGCCGCTCCTACGCAGGTGCTCCTCTGATCTCTGCCTCAGGCACGATTCTGGGCACGCTCGCCGTTTGCTCCACCGAGCCTGACGCATTCGGCCGGACCCACCTGGAGAGCCTGCAGGTTCTCGCTCGTCAAGTCGTCACCCGGCTGGAGCTGTACGCCACGGGTCATACGCAGGAGAATGTTGTCCGCTCGCGTCAACGCTCGGAACAAGCACTCACGGTGGAACGAAATTTTGTCGCCGCGGTGCTCAATACCATCAGCGCACTGGTGCTGGTATTCGATACGGCGGGCCGTATCGTGCGCTTCAATCGTGCCTGCGAGACCATTTCCGGCTACACCTTTGCCGACCTGGCGGGGCGGTCGTTTCCTGAAGAGCTGTTCCCCCGGGGGAACGCGAGACGGCCATCCGCATCTTCGAAGAGGTGCGCGCCGGCAACGCGAACCAATCCTATGAGATGGACTGGCGTACCAAATCCGGACGGATGCGGAGAATCGCCTGGACCGCAACCTCTTTGGTCAATGCCCAGGACGAAGTGGGTTTTGTGATCATGACCGGCGTAGACGTAACCGAGCAGCGCGAAGCGGAGACGGCTCTGCGCACCAGCGAGTTGCGCTACCGGCAGCTGGTGGAAAGCAGCCTCGGCTTCATTTGCACCCACGACCTGGAAGGTGTTCTGTTGTCCATCAACTCCCATGCCGCCGCCGCCCTAGGCTACGAGCCAGAGGAGCTGGTCGGCACTCCTTTGCGCGACTACATCGATGAGGATCATTTGGCCGATTACGTCGCGTATTTTGCCGCATGGAAGCGAAACCCGGATCAGGATCACCAGGGTCGCTTTTATCTGCGCGGAAAAACCGGGCAGTTGTGCATCGTCGCCTATCGCAACAAGCTGCTGCACTTGCCGGGCGTGGATCCATTCGTGCTCAGCCACGGCATCGACATTACCGAGCAGACGCACGCCGAAGACGAACTCAATGCGCTGATGCGCCAGCGGCAATCGATACTGGACTCAGTCGGTGACGGTATCTTCGGCATGGATATGGAGGGTCACCTCACCTTCATCAATCGCAGCGCAGCCGAGATGCTGGGCTACTCCCCGCAGGATCTGCTGGGACAAAACATGCATGCCCTGATCCATCATTCGCGTGCAGATGGCACGCCGTACCCGGCTGAGGAGGCTGACATCTTCGGCAGCGCCAAGCGGGAAGCTCCGTTGCACGTCGACGACGATGTTTTTTGGCGCAAGGATGGCAAAGCGTTGCCGGTCGAGTATGTCGCTTGCCCGCTGGTGGAAAGCGACCACACGGACGGAGTTGTAGTTGCCTTCACCGATGTTACGGAACGGCGCCGGCTGGACCGGATGAAAGACGAATTTATCGCCACCGTCAGCCACGAGCTACGGACGCCGCTTACCTCGCTGCGGGCCGCCCTGGGGTTGGTCGCCAGCGGGGCGCTGGAAAAGCGTCCAGAGAAGATTCCGCAAATGCTCGATATTGCGCTGGCCAACTGTGACCGATTGGTTCGCTTGGTTAATGACATTGTCGACTTCGAACGCATCGGCAGCGGAACGCTTCCTCTGCACAAGAGCGAATGGAATGCCATTGACCTGTTGCGGCGTGCCATGGATCCGGAGCGGTCCGCTGCTTCCCGTGCGGGCCTTACCTTCCGTATCGACGTGCAGCCAGTCGACGTGTGGGTGGACGGCGATCGCATCCTGCAGGTGATGGGTAATCTGATCCGCAATGCGATCAAGTTTTCCGAGAAGGGCGGAGAGATTCGTTTGGGCGCGAGGGCGACCAGCGAGACGGAAGTCACGTTCGAGGTCCAGGATCAGGGCGCGGGCATTCCAGAGGACAAACTGGATATGATTTTCGAGCGCTTCCAACAGGCGGACGCTTCGGATTCGCGCATGCAAGGCGGGACTGGCTTAGGCCTGGCGCTATGCCGCGGCATCATCAATCAGCATGGGGGCCGGATCTGGGCGAAGAGCAGTCCGGGCAGCGGCAGCACCTTCTATTTCACGGTAGACCAATACGTTCCCAAGGCCGATGCTGAGCCGGTAGCAGAGATAGAAGCCAAGACAGAAGCCAGCCCGGACGAGACGATCTCATAACCACAACTGTCCTGACCACGACTTTGGGGCGATTAGCGTACCTTGGCGCCGGTTATTCGGTTGGAGCATTTCGAGAGTGGTTGCGTCCGAGAGGCGCACAGCAGGTCCCTCCACTGCGCTACCCCAGATTTCCTGTCGAGGTTGGTGGTGTTGGCGGACCTTAAAGTTGGTTATTCGGATGGAGGGTTTGGAGGCGGTTGCGCCGAGGGCTTCTCTACTCTTCCGATCCACGCAGTTGCGCGATGACGGTGAAGTCTTCCAGGGTGGTGGTGTCGCCCTTGATTTCGCCGCTGGTCGCCAGCTCGCGCAGCAAACGGCGCATAATTTTTCCGCTGCGGGTCTTAGGCAGAGCCTGGGTGAAGCGGATATCATCGGGGCGCGCCAGCGAACCAATTTCCTTGGCTACCCATTCGCGCAGCTCCTCTTTGAGTTGCGGCGAAGGATGATGGCTGCTTTCGAGCGAAACGAAGGCCGCAATGGCCTGCCCTTTCAACTCGTGGGGACGCCCGACCACGGCGGCCTCGGCCACTTTGGGATGAGCTACGAGCGCGGATTCCACTTCCATGGTTCCGAGCCGGTGACCGCTGACGTTGATGACATCGTCGACGCGCCCCATTAACCAGTAGTCGCCATCATGGTCCATGCGCGCACCGTCGCCGGTGAAGTAACAGCCGGGGATTTCCGACCAATATGTTTTGGCGTAGCGATCGGGGTCGTTGAAGATAGTGCGCGCCATCGATGGCCACGGCTGGCGAATCACCAGCAATCCGCCGCTGCCCGGCGGCACAGTTTCGCCCTCGCGAGAGACGATGGCCGGTTCGATGCCGGGAAAAGGACGCGTTGCCGAACCCGGCTTGGTGGGAACAGCTCCGGGCAGAGGCGCCAGCATAATGGCTCCCGTTTCCGTCTGCCACCAGGTGTCGACGATGGGACACCGCCCTTTACCGATGACCTCGCGATACCAGATCCAGGCCTCGGGATTGATCGGCTCGCCCACGGTCCCCAGCAAGCGAAGGCTGGCCAGCGAGTGCCGCTGCGGATACTGGTTGCCCCACTTGATGCAGGCGCGGATTGCGGTCGGAGCGGTGTAGAAGACAGTGACCTTATGGTCATCGACGATTTTCCACAGACGATCCGCCTCGGGATAATTGGGCGCGCCCTCATACATGACCGTGGTCACACCGTTCTGCAGAATTCCATAGATCACATAAGAATGTCCTGTGACCCAACCCACATCGGCGGTGCACCAATAGACGTCGTCCGGCTTGAGATCGAAGATCAGCTTGCTGGTGAGGTAGGTTTGTACCGAATAACCACCGGTGGTGTGCACCAGGCCCTTGGGCTTACCGGTTGTACCCGATGTATAGAGGATATACAGCGGATCTTCCGAATCGAGCGGCTCGGCCGGGCACTCGGCCGGCGCCTTGTCTACCAGCTCCTGCCACCAATGATCGCGGCCTTCCTTCATCGTCACCGGCGAACTGGTACGGCGATACACGACCACATTTTTTACCGTCGGGCAGTGGATGAGAGCCTCGTCGGCAATCGCTTTCAGCCGCACCTCCTGCCCCCGGCGATACGAGCCATCCTGGGTAAGCAGGGCAACACACGACGCATCGTTGATGCGGTCCACCAGGGCGTTGGCTGCGAATCCCCCGAAGATCACGGAGTGAACCGCGCCAATACGAGCGCAGGCAAGCAACGCAATGGCCAGCTCCGGCGTCATGCCCATGTACACCGCGACCCGATCGCCCTTGCGGATGCCCAGGCCCTTAAGCACGTTGGCGACTTTTTGCACCTCGAGGTGAAGGTCGCCATAAGTCAGCTTGCGCGTCTCGCCCGGCTCGCCCTCCCACAAGATGGCGACCTTGTCTTTCCTGCTGCTTAAGGCGTGACGATCGACGCAGTTGTAGCAAAGGTTGATTTTGCCGCCCACAAACCACTTTGCCAGGGGTAGTTTCCATTCCAGAACGCTGGTCCAGGGAGCAAACCAGTGCAGCTCGGCGGCAACCTCTCCCCAGAAATTTTTGCGGATCCTGAATGGAGCGCCGATAAAGAGCCTCGTACTCTTCGAGACTCTTCACATGTGCTTGCGCGGCAAATTCGGCTGGAGGGGGAAAGACTCTGTTCTCACGCAGTATCGAATCCAAATTGGGTTGCTGCGAAGTCGTACTGGATTCCATCGCTTCTAATCCTCTCACCATGCGCTCTACGACCCTATGACGGTTACAAAAGGGGAAACCCGAAATGGGCATCGAAAAACGCCGCCATGGTTACCACCTGAGCATTGTACTCGGCACAATCAGGCTGGTTCGCTTTGGTAACGCTGCTGGTGCCACTCCCAGGCGCTGCGCACAATGTCGTCGAGCTGGGTGTACTTGGGCTTCCAACCGAGGTCTTTCTCGATTTTTGCCGAGCCGGCAATCAACACCGCGGGATCGCCCGGCCGGCGCGGCATCTCCTCTACCGGAATGGCATGCCCGGTTACCCGGCGAGCCGACTCCACGACTTCACGCACGGAAAAGCCCACCCCGTTGCCCAGGTTGTAAATCATGCGATCGTGCACATCGAGACCTTCAAAGGCCAGCAAGTGCGCCTCTGCCAGATCCTGGACGTGAATGTAGTCGCGAATGCACGTCCCGTCCGGGGTTGGGTAATCCTGGCCAAAGATCTTAATGCTCTGTCGCCGGCCAAGAGCCACGTCGAGAATGAGCGGAATGATGTGGGACTCCGGCTCATGCGCTTCGCCCCGGCCGGGAATGGCACCGGCGACGTTGAAGTAGCGTAGGCTGGCATACCGCAGTCCGTGCACGCGGTGGATCCAGGACAGCATTTGTTCCACCAGCAGCTTCGACTCGCCATACGGGTT
>CAWFGM010000022.1:0-131801 GCA_963815175.1 uncultured Acidobacteriaceae bacterium | reverse complement strand
GCCGAACGCGGACAGGGTCAAGAGCACAAAGCCGAATATTTTTCGCCCTCGCCGTAAGCAAAAGGTAATAGATAGCCCACCCATAAAGGAATAGAAAAGGCCAGCTTGAAGCCCGTTAGCGAAGAAGCTGAAACAGCGCGTCTGGTCAAGAAATCCATATGACAGCACGCGAAAGGTGTGGTCGCTGCTCTCAGTGGGAACTACTGGAGAATTCGTCACGAATTGTACCGCCGAGAGTGCCAGGCAAGCGAATTCAATGACGAGGAGAAGGGTAAGAATGCGTCGCGGCTTAATCTGCAGCGGTATAACAGAAGCGAATACGCCTACGAACAGGAGAAAACAATAATCTAAGGAGCTTCGGAGCTCTGCATAACTCAGACCTTGAACAAAACACAGAAAAATGGCTTCAAAAGAGCAGTAGACTGCGAGAACTACGACAACTGGAAGCAATGGGCTGGATTGAAAACGCCCCTTAAGCAGGAACATTGTTCCAAAGCCAAGAATCAATAGAAGGAGTGGCTTAGGCATGAATGGTGATGAACCGCCGGTGATTGCCATCTCTAACTGAGGAAGCGCACCATTCACCACAACGATGAGTACGGCAAAGATGACCAGAAGCTTGGGTACGAATGCGATAAATGAAGTCGCTACTGCGCTGTAACCAGCGTCCGGACGTCTTGATGGATTTGATAACGCGCCAGTCATCCCGGCTCCCCTGTTGTTCGATGAGTTCTAATCCGATCAATGACTTAAGTGACCGGGACTGACTAAAAATGATAGATGGCGGCGGAGGATGTCGCGCCCACCAAGCTACCGGCGCCCACTGCCACGTTCCGCGCGTAGCTGAAGGGAACGTAGACGATGTCGTCCGCCTGCAGTTGGATATCGGGCTGCTTTCCCTTCTCCATAGCACTCAGCTGCAGTGGAATCTCGACGTGGCTTCCATCAGCTTGCTTGCGAATCAGCCGGGCGTGGGAGGGAACGGCATTGGGCGGGGTTCCTCCGGCAAGAGAAATCGCTTGAACCGCAGATAGCTTTTGATCGTTGGTAACCATCGCGAAGCCACCCGGCCGGTTGACATCGCCCAGGATGTATACGACGTTCGCTTTGGAAACAAGTACGGTGTCTCCAGGAAAGACGTTGACACTACTGTCCAAGGCGGCGTCGGCGGAGTTTGAGACAACAAATGTGATCCGGTCCTTGCTGGCGTGCCGCTGAATGGTTACTTTTCTGTCGGCGAGATCGGTTAACCCGCCGGCTAAGGCAAGCACGTCAAGAATGGGTCGAGGGGTGCCGATGGCGTAACTTCCCGGAGAATGTACTTGACCCATGATGGTTACGTTCTGTGTAGCTGTCTGCTCCGTCATCACGCTGACATGGGGTGTGAGCAAATAATGGCCCTGTACCAAAACCCGCTCGATGGCGAGTGCGGCCTCGGGGGGAGTGAGCCCGGCGACGTGCACAGTTCCGCCAAGAATCAGGGTGAAGGTACCTGCGTCAGTCACTCGGGCGCTTTGCTCTAACTCCGATGCTTCCAGAACCTTTACGTGCAGCAGGTCGCCGGGCCCGATGGTCAGGCTTTCGGTTTGCGCCCAGCAGCAGGCGGCGCAACAGAATAAGAACAACAACGATTTGACCCCTTTTATCATGTCTTCACCCCTGCTGGTACTCATACTTCTTGCCGCCGTAGTAGCCGTAGTAACCGTAGTAGGCAGAGGAGCGGCGAGTCACGAAATTGAGGAGAACCCCGATTGCCGGCCTGGCCGCATCCTTGCGATGCGTAAGCAAGAGGTTATAGGCGCGCCCCAGCGCGGCCCTGGTCGTGACCCCGACGCGAGCCAGCAAAACAGTAGCGTCTGCCATCTCCTCCAGTAACTGCGCATCTGTTACAGGCAGGACCGGCGGAGAGTCGACGACGATGAAATCAAATTCCGCTCGCCATTCCTCCATAAGGGAATGCATCCGGGGCGAGCCCAGCAGGTCGGCCGGGTAGGGGGGCGCTGGTCCCGCAGGCAAAAAGTAAAGATTGGGATTGTCGGGCGCGGGAACGATGCCAGCCGCTGCTTCCCGGTCCGACAACAATACGCTCAAACCATCCGTTCCCTCCAGCCCCAGTCGACGGCGCAGCACGGGGCGGCGCATATCCGCTTCCACCAGTAGTACTTTTTTTTCGTACTGGGAGAGAGAGATGGCCAGATTCAATGAGAGCGTTGATTTTCCTTCTCCCGGGCTGGGGCTCGACATCAGGAGAACCTGTGGAGGCGTACCACTGCGCGCGATCAGGAGGCCCGAGCGGAGACGGCGCACCGATTCCCCAAAAGCCATGTCAGTATGCCGCGAGTCCAGCATGATCGCACGAGGGCCGCTTTGGCTGGCTTCGATCTGAGGCGAGATGCCCAGTAGCGGAATCTGCAGCGCATCGACGTCCTCAGTACCCTGTATCTTGTTATCGACCGCCTCGACAAGCAGAGCCACACAACAGCCGAGGAATATTCCAAGGCCTACTCCCAGCGCCAGATATAGAGGAACCTGGGGCTTGCTTGGCCTGGCAGGCGCACTCGCTTGATCCACCACAGTTACGTTTGACGAGTGGAGGCCCTCGAGGATGCCAGCTTCCTTTAACCGCTTGAGCAGGTCCTGATATAACTCCTGGCTTTGGTCGGCTTCCTTCGAGAGAATGGCATACTCAATGCTCTTGTCGTTCAGCTTCTCCGCTTCAACGCGGTCGTTCTCGTAAGCTTCCTTGGCACCCTGCTCTGTTTTCAACGCGATCTTATAGTCGTTCTCGGAGCGATCCGCAGTACGTTTGATCTCTTCCTGCAAGGATTGCTCCACTCCCTTCAAGGAGGCCCGCTCCTGAATCAGCTTCGGGTACGCAGCTCCGAACTGAGACGCATCCTGGTTGATCTGGGCCTGGAGGGTTGCTTCCTGAAGCCGCAAGTTCTGGATTAAGGCCAGAGAGTTCATCACCCCTTGACCGCTGCCATTGGCGATTGAAGTGCCGCTCAGTTGCGAGATCAACTCCGCATTCCCGGTCTTTACGACCTCGGCCACCGATGCTTTGAGCACGCGGTTCATCTGCGCCTGAGAGAGCTGAGCCGTGGACTGCTGCAAGCGATCGAGAATTGGACTGTAGATGACTGGCTTGCCCTGCGGGTCGGTTCCGCCAACGCCAAAGATCCCACTGCCCTGCTGCAAAGCGACGACTCTGGACTGAAGCTCTTCGCTCTGTTTGCGCAGATCACCCAGTTGACCTTCCAGCCATTGAGACACCTGGTTGGTTGCTGTGAACTTGGTCTGGAAAGTGTAGTCGATAAGCGCCTGCACCAGATGATTGACCACGGCAGCCGCGACTTTCGGATCGCGGTTGGTGAAATCCACTTCCAGCAAACGCGTGCCGGCCGTAACCTTTACCTTCAGGTTTCTAGCGAAGGCTTTGGCAACCCTGGCCCGCCGGGCAGGCGAATCCTCCAGGCTTGCGTGGACCGGATCGGCTGGACCCCGAGGACTCACCAGCCCCATCGCCCAACCGATAGGACTAAAGTGCGGCTTAAAGTCCTCGTTCTGCTCGAGGTTGAGGTCCTTTACCACCTTGAGCGCAAGGGCTTCGGATTCCAGGATACTTGCCTGCGTCTGCAAGTCGATGTTCACAGAAAGAGCATCGGATGCCCCACCCGATGCCGCCCCCATCAGGCTATCCAGCCCAAGACTGTCGGAGGAAGACTTCTCCAGTTGAATCACGCTGCTCGCCGTGTATCTACGGGTCATGAACACGCAGGCGCAGACTGCCAGCAGGAAGACCACCGACGCGGTTACGAATATCGCGCGCTTCCTACGGTGGAAGATCCTGAGGAGATCGCGCAGCGTCGGATCTTTTTCGGCTAATGTACTCAATTGGTCCCCACTCCCAACGGTGAAGTGCGTGTTGCGTGGCCGGACAAAGCCTTTCTTTCGCTACGATGAAATGCCTCCTACGCAGCCGCCTCCGCCGGCTTCCGTGGAAGAGCAGCAGTGTACTTCCATGTGCAGTGGGAGCAGCCCGGCCATCTCTCTGGCAAGACCCAAAGTAACAGTACCGTCGCTTTATGGAGATACAACTTCGGTGTCGTATCTATCACAGGACACAATGGGTTCGGAGCCGGCAAGCCTCATTGCCGCCCCGCATCGTTGACGGGCTGCCTAGTTGATCCGATAGACCAAGCCAGCGGTGAAGTTGAGCGACGTAAGGTTCCAATTTTTGAGGTAATTCTTCGAGTAGGAGAGGTCTCCCAAGCGGATACGCAAATGGCGGCTCACGTGATAGTCGACGCCGCCCGCGACCGTCCATTGAGGGCCGGTACCTTCGACGGGTTGGGGATTTTTTATTCCTACCTTTGGCGGATTCAAGTATCGCCAGCCATTCCCGCCGCCTCCAAGAACGGATACGTAAGGAGCAAAGGGCCCGTAGTGCAGCGCGAATCGAGGGCCGCCAAGAGCAGACTCCTGATGCTGGGTGTTGAACCGCCTTTGGATCGTGCCTCTGAGCTCAAGGCCAAGCAGATGCTGTGTTTGGAGGAATCCTCCCAATTGGTATCCGAAGACTACGGGGGCAAAGTAGCCGAAATCCGGGGTGAAATTGACGGGAAGGGTTCCGTAAATCGAAAGATCCGGTTTCCCACGGAATGCGGGAACGACCTGAGCCGAGGCGGCGCACGCTGCGGACAAAAACAGGAGCGCCACGGCGGCCCGCAGGAGAGATAGCCGGTAACACGAGCGGGCGGTCATCATCCCCAAAGCCGCCCCGAATCAGCCGGGAGAAAGTGGGTAGGAGAAGCTACAGCCTGCAACTCACCATGACCGAGCCAGCGTGAGGATCCGGTCAACCGACGTCTTGCGCGATACGAGATCGTTCCTGGTTGCATGGGGGATGACACGTCTCCTATTGCTTTTAGTGGATTACCTTTGTCATGTGATAGTCCACTTCAGTTGTATGTTCGAAATGGCTGCGGCAAGCTGCAAATGGCCCCTACTGGATGAACACACCAGTTGTGGCGGGAGATTGGGGGCGAGAGGTAGTGGGATGCGCCGCAAAGGCGATGGAGATGGGGAAAAGGAGCACATCCGGCGCCTATAGGAGATGCTCTCCGGGGCGCGGGAATCGTTAAGAGGCGGGTGGGCCCGACCTCTTTGGCTTCAATCGAGAACGTTTCGGTCCTATAAGTATCAGTAACTGCATGCCGCTGAGGACGAAAGCCTCGGCCAGATCATCCGGTCTCGAAGCTGGGCTGGCGCAAGGATTCACCAGGTTTGCCGTCCAACTGAAAACCCATCGTCTTCGCACCGGCAATGCGCTCGGCCCAACGCCGTGTGACCTTACCTCCAAGGGCTTCGGAATAGACAGCACGCCGCGAAAACGTGCGCCCGTTGTCTAGGAAAGCCCATTCTTCGAGATGGGTTAGCCGCGCGTCCCTCGAGGCTGTAGGCAAGCCACGATAGTAGGGAAACGGCAGTAATTTTCTTTAAGGCACTCTTCTCAAGTCGCGAAATTCGGCTTTAAGCGCGATGGCGGATACCAGGCCGACCAGGTCGAAGTTTCTCCGAGCACCCGGGGAGGTCGCTCAGCGTATTCTCAACCGTCTTGGGGATCGCGGCTCTTTAGCGGCGAGAACGCGCGCGGCGGTTGCCGGCTTAATGTGGGTCGGATTGATTTGTGACCTGGAACTGAATTTCAGGGACACAACAGACGACTTGATTGCGGCCGGCGCTTTTTGCGCGATATAACGCGATGTCCGCGGCCGCGAGTGCATTTTTCTCTGTATTCAGCCGGGGGGCGAGGATGGCAGTACCCGCACTCACAGTGATAGCAATGGAGGAACCGTGAGCGAGAACCGGCTGCTCTTCCATCGCAGATCGAATTCTCTCCGCGCACACTTGAATCTGTTCCCGATCGCAGTCTGGCGACACAATCAGGAATTCTTCTCCGCCGTAACGTCCAACCAGATCATAGGATCGGACAGCCTGCTGCATACGCCTGGCAGCCTCAATGAGGACTTGATCTCCGGCCAGATGCCCATAGGTATCGTTTACCTGCTTGAAATGGTCGAGGTCGAGCATGATGACGCCGATAGCGCTACCGGAGCGCGCTGCGAGTTCATACTCACGATGTAGCAAATCGAGAATCGCACTTCGATTCCAGGTTCCAGTGAGGCCGTCATGGGTCGCCTGAAGGCGGAGTTCTTCCCTGATTTTCGATTGTTCATCCTGGAGCGTGAGGATTCGCCTTCCGGTCCTCAGCCGTGCGCGCAATTCGTCCCGTTGAAGGGCTTGGAGAGATAGTCGTCGGCGCCGGCCTCCAATCCGCGGACCAGATCCTGTTTGTCGTCCTTGGCAGTTACCAGCAAGATGTATTGGTAGGGGGAGCTAGCCCGTTCCCGGACCAGGCGACACAGGTCAATGCCATTCAAGTTGGGCATGACCCAGTCCAGGATCAGGAGATGGGGGGCACGTATCTCCTGCAGGATTTGCCATGCTTTTGCACCATCTTCCGCGACGGTAATCTCATAGCCCCAACTTTCCAGCCAACTCCGCAGTATCTTGCGGAACATTGCATCGTCCTCAGCGATAAGAACGCGATTGCATGCAGGCCCCGGCTGCTCTAATCGCAGGATTCCGCGCGATTGATCATGGGCTCACGCCGGGAGATTGCGGATCGAGCTGCTGTTCCGAGGCTGGTTTTTGTGTGACGCCCATCGAAGTGAGCAACTGGGCCATAGCCGCTTCAAAGGGTGGGAGCAGATTTAAGGCGCCCTGAAAATCGCAGGTTCGCCCCTTCTCTTCGAGCTCACGCGCTCCATGCGAAAGCTCGGCAACGCCCAGGTAACCTAATTCGCCCTGGAGACTATGGGCGGCCCGCTCAGCGGTTGTGGCATCCTGCCGGGTGATCGCCTCTCGTAATCCCGCCAGGTGCTTCGGGGCTTCTTCCTGAAAGATTTTCATCACTTCTTGCAGAAGGGTCGTATCTCCCCCGAGTCTCTCGAGCGTCTCGGCAGGGTTCCAGGGCGCCACGACGGGCAAAGGAATCTCGGGCTCGGGGTTTCGCGGGACATTGTGGCCGACCTCTTGCCCCCCTTGCAGGGTTGCTGCCTCGATACGATTTGGTAGGCCGGATTTCAACGCGGGGTTAGGCATTTGCCCTCAAAAGGGTAAACAACGATCGGAGGTGGACATAACAAGCATCGGCACCAGCGCCTGGCGTCTGGTTGTCGCTTTAGCACTATCAGAAGCGTCCTAAAGAGCAACCACAAGCAACTCTTCGGCCCACATGGGCAAAAACTTGAGGGGTTTCAGCGGGGCGGCACGGGGCAACGTCCGAGGGAGGCGCAAAAGTGCTTAGCAGTTTGGCCCGCGCGTTACAAGCAGTTTATTTTCAATGGCTTATGGAACCTGCGACTTCCACCGTGGACTCTATTGACGGCAAAGGAATTAAAAAGCGATGGAATCGGTAGAATCGGCGACCTCTGCCCCTACTGCGGGCCGGGTTGACTGGCGCCGCACGGCGGCGAGGCTCGCGCCCCTAACGTGTGTAGGGACGGTCTGTTCGAAGAGGCAGCCGGAATTTCAGTGGGAGCCGATGACGAGCTGCTGCAAGGTGCGAAGTGTCTCCTCAGAATCTGCCTGTCCGGCGATGAACGACCTCATGCAATCGAATCCTGCGTTCTGACAATTGATGAATCCGGTCCAGTTCGGTCGAAGATAAGCCTGATCGAGGGTGCGGAGGGTGTCACGAAAGAAGTTGTTGGATCCGGCATTCACCGCATCGCTTGTCCAGGCAACACGATTTGCCGGTTGGCCTCCGCTCCAGAAGTAGATGGTTGACTGGCAGCTCGGCTTGCGCCATCCAGATCGCGTACTCGATGGCCAAGTCGATGTTTTGCGACATCGACGAGATTCCGCCAGGCCGGTGCCTCCAAGAATCGATCCGGATGGCGATCCGCCTCGGACCGATGGGAATATCGGTGAACTTCAAGAGATTTTGGCGGTATCCAGTCCGCGCGTAGTTCGAGTAACCGAAACCGAGCGGACAATAGGCGGTGTTAGTCTGTGGTTGCCATCGACTCCCACATCTGTATGGGATTCCAGGACAGCGAGTCAGGGTTACTGAATGCACGCCAATTGCCTGATTCATCTCCAGCGCAGCGAGCCCCGTCTTATCGTCACGACGATTCTTCAGGCTCGGTTGAAAACGGCTCCTCACCCGAGTTTGCGCATAGGGTGAAGAAGGCCATCAACGCGTCTGTCGGCATCAAGGGAACGCTTACGATGTCCAGGTCGAATCCTGGCCGAGCGCAAGCACGTCATCCCAGGTCTTGTGGGACCGGATGATTGAGCCGTTCGAGCAGATCGGGGCGATAGGCCGCGACCTGAGCAGCGGCATCGATAGGCAGCGCCCAAACTCATTATCGAATACATAGCTCTGGTAGGACTTGCCGACCGATTCGTCTCGCAGACTCTGCTGCACCCGACGGCGGAACGTGTTTGTTCAACGGAACGAGACATCCTTCACGGGCCGCGGTGCCCATATGGGGATGGTCGAGGACGATGAGGTCATAGCGCTTTGCTAATTCGTCCACCGGATAATCGGCGAATTCCTGAAGCGTGCGCGCTTCCCATGAAATGCTGACCTGCGGGTTTCGTTTCTCGAAGAGGCCGCGCCGTCGCCAGCATCGGCTTGCAATCCACGGTCGTGATTCCAGGTCATTCCTCGAGCGTTTTCATTTGACTTCTCCTCTACCGTTGCGGGCCGCGCGCCAGCAGCGAGATAGCTCTTGATCGTCGACTCCTCGGCATCGAGAATGCTGGTCAGAATCTCATTCCGGGCGTTGGCCCGGAAGTGAACTCGAGCCGGCTAAGCCGAACGGGTCGATCTCCCGGCGGATGAGAGAAGATAGTCCGGCGTGGGGTGTGGAGTCACGGGCAGTGGATCGCGCACCAGCAACTCGCCGCCGGTTTGCTCGCCGAATTTGTTCGACGGACACGCCGGGGTGAATGCTCACCAGGCGGAACCGGCCCTCGTCGAGGTCCAATTCGAATATGCCCAGGTTCGTCAGCAATCGCATATGGCCTGGCTGCAAGCCGGCGCGACGCCGCTCGTCATCCCCGCGAGGCCCCGCGAAGCGGTGCAAAATTTTACCGAGGTCGGTAAAGCGCTCTGGGCTATGCCGTGTGAGGTACAGCACGAAATTCTTGTGCAGGTTGGCAACATCCGCCATGCCGCCCTGGCCGGGAAGACGAACTCGCTTGCCTCCGCCTTCAATCCAGGCATTGTTGGTGCGGCCGTGAACATCCACCTGGGCGACGGGAATCACTTCGTGGGTGATTCGTCCCTGCTGGTAGTACCAGTGATAGGTATCGTCGCCACCCCACACCGCTTTGGCGGTCTGAAAATCAAGGGACTCGCCAAACGACATGGAGATTGGATGTGCATCCACGTCGATGAATCCGCCGTTGAAGGCGATTAAGGTGAGACCCGGGGCGTGGGTTCGCTTGGCCAGCAAATAAGATATCGCCGCCAACGGAGAAACCGACCCGACGGAACAAATGCTGCTGTTGTCGTATTCGCGCGAAAGACAAGCAGCCAGAAACTCTTCCGGGGTGCAATCTGCCATCAGCAGGCGCGGTCAATTCCCTCCCTGGGTCGCGCTGTAGAGCTCACTCGACACTCACCTTCACCGCGGCCGACAGCAACTCGCGCCGATCTTCGGTCGCGACAAATTCGATGAGCAGCTTTAGGTTTTGCCTCGGAGAGCGGATGCTCTCTTTACCGAGGACTTTCCGCAAACTGCTGCAGCTGGCGATAGTCGGTGGTGTAGAAAGGCAAGCAGGAAGTCGGATATGCGCCGAAGGTACACCCGGCAACGGCGGTAACGAACTCCCTGGGCAGGACGAATGAGTTCTTTGCGCTGCCCAGCTTACCGGTCTCGACAATTTCTTCTACGGTGACGAAGATCTGCCTGGCCGCGCCGGCCATCGAGATGTCAAGCCCGCGAGCGCCTTCGATTTCAATGTTGCCGGCTCGATCCGCACGCTGGCATGCAGCAACAAGCTGTCGATGGGCAGCGCGCGCACATAGGCAACCCGCCCCAGAAGCGGTTTGACTCACCGATCCGCCAAAAATCGCCGCGGGACATCATGTCGGAGCCAACCGGCACCTGGAAGGGCATTTCCGGCAGACGCATCCATGCAGCGTGCAGGCCCTGGATCATGGCCAAAGCCGTCCACTCTTCTACCTCGATGCGATTCTCTTCCAGCGCTTTGCGGAAGCGGGGGCCAGGCCAAACACGTCCAGGCTGGAGAACGCGAAGCACAACTTCTTTACCGCACCCGCTTCGAGAAACATCTCCAGGGGAACGCCGCCACCCCAGCTGATGAAGGTAAAGTCCCTCTTGCCACTGGAGAGAATCGCCTCGATGAGGGCGATGGGGACGCGGGAGAAATGGACACCACCGATCCCCAGGGCAACGCCGCCCGGGATGTGGTCAACAAGTTCAGTGACTGTGGCGATTTTTCCCACTCCGCGTCTCCTCGTCCAGGTGTACGGCTTGCAGGCTACTCAGCAGCTGTCTTGGTCCTGGGAGGGCAGCGCCCATACGCCCCTGTTCTGAAGCGCCTTACCTCCTCCTCCGTGTATCCGCCGAATTAACGCAGGATCTCGGCGTGTGTTCGCCGATGGCAGGCGCCGGGCGATTGATTCTTCCCGGGCGTCTCGCTGAAACTTCACCGGGATTCCCGACGCTGCGGACGGTTCCGACATCGGGCTGCTCCCAGGACACAATCATCTCGTTCTCCGCAACCTGGGGGTCCTTCTCGACTTCAGCAAAATCGTTCACCTGCGCGCACCAGATGTCTTCCTTAAACAGCAGTTCAAGCCACTCCTTGGTGGTCTGTTGAGAAACCCTTGGCAAAATCCCGCCGAACTTCGTCGCGGCCTCGATCACCTGGGACTCCGACCGACCCTCATAGCCCTGCCACCCCGATGCAATCGCGCCAGTTTGTTGAGCGGGTTCATGGAGATGGCGATGTAACCATCTGCAGTCTTGTAAGAAACCGTAGGGAGCGCCCAGGTAGGGGCTGGGGATATGGCTGGGCTGCGTTCGGCGTGCCCCCGCCATTGAGATACACGGTGAGCTCCTGAATCATGATGGCCAGCAAGGAGTTGAGCAAGTTGACGTCAACACGCTGTCCGACCCCGGTCTTTATCGCGGCTGTAGATCGCCGCCAACACGGCATAGACGATATGTTGGCTGGCGACAAAATCAGCTACGCCGATGGGAACCCAATAGGGGGATCGTCGGCCTGACCGCACATGATATCCCAAGCCGGCGACCGCCTGAATGAGCAGATCCTGGCCCGGGACGCTTTACATACGGGCCCTGATGGCCAAAGCCTGAACTGGCACAGTAGACCAGGCGAGGATTTATTTTTGACAGTGTCTCCCATCCCAGGCCGAGACGGTCCATCACCCCAGGGCGAAAGTTTTCGATGACTATGTCGGCGCGAGCCGCCAGCCGTTTGGCCACTTCGACGCCTGCCTGTTGCTTGAGGTCGAGGGCGATACTTCGCTTGTTGCGATTCAGCACAGGTAGGAAGCGCCTTCGCCGTTAAGATACAGGTTCGGCCATGCTCCAATGGCGCATCCAATCGCCTTTGGGGGCTCTACCTTAATGACCTCCGCTCCCAGGTCCCCCAGGATTTGGGTCGCGTAGGGCCCTTGGGCCAGCTGGCTGAAATCAAGGACCACTAAACCTCTAAGCGGCCCAAATGATTCTTCTACCGGATTACTCGTCTCCCCATTGTACCCGTTTCACACTATCGGCGATTGCTTGGTGGAACCGCTCAACGATCAGACTACCACTTTAATCGTGACGATCTCCTAGGGCTTGATCGCCAAGTTCGCAGGCCGTCCATCTTCCGAGGCTTGAGTGTTTCTTCATTCTCCTCAATCAAGTTGGTTTTCCATGCCTTTTGAATGCTCTTCGGCAGATGAACGCGGCCGGTGCACGGCAGTTCCTTCTGCTTCATAAAACCGGATGGTGACGAAATCACTACCTTCGCTCTTCTTCATCGCGGTCAACAATCAGATTTTCGGGCTCCAGGCTCAGGTAGTTCGCAGATATGCGGGAAGCAGCACCGCAGCGAGGGGGAGCCGAATCCGGCAACACAGGCGATCAGCGATGATTAAAGCCAATCGCATCACGATAGCGAAGACGCCAGCTGCCCCCATGGGGCAGAGAGACATGCGGTAACGATGTCGTTCCCGCCTGGGTAAACCAATAGTCCGGATTCCACGCCAAGCTCTTGCGAACCGAGAGAATACATGCTGCAGCAGCGGGTAATTCACCGGGTTTGCCGATTCGTCATGGAACAGATGGACCGTCATGTCGGAGGCTGCCAGGCACCCCTTGCTTTGATAGTCAGGAGATGAGGCGTCAATCCAGTTGATTGCTTCGCGAAATGTCAAGGGATGATCGGCCGCCGTAGATTGCCGGAGTAAATTGGGTATCCGTTGTCAGGCGGCAGGAGCGAGAAATCCATCTCATTCTTACCGATCTCTACGGTACCGAAGGGAACCTCGTAGGACAGTCTCGCCTGATCGAGGTTCACGGGAAATACGACCCGCAGTTCCCGTTCCTTCGTGCCGTCCCAGTTGAGTATCTCGATCTCCACGTCAACGCGGTCGAGTTGATCATAGAGGTGGAACGATTCGCGCAAGACGAAGTGCTTGAACTGGGCCTCACGAATCGCCGTGGTACGAGAGCGCCGTTTGGAGAATTGCTTGAAGGGAAAAGGATGGTTCGAAGTCTTGTCGAAATCTTCTGTAGTGACGATTTCCGGATCTTCCCAGGCTTGCCCGGGGGCAGTGAACTGTATGACTTCAGCCGCTTCAAACTTGCTGGTACGCAACACTTCCCAGTTCAATCGCTTGTCGTAGAGGCTCTTGATGCCTCCGGGTCCAAAGGTGAGGCGATAGAATTTATTTTCTACCGTATCGCCTGTGAGGGGAGTTGGGGCCGCCGGCGGCGTCGACGAGGATGCGACGTAGTAGGTCTTGTAACCTACCGAAGGCACCTCGCGGGCAATGAAGACGATGCTTGTTGTTCCTGCCTGGGCTTGTCGCTCAAGTACTTCATACGGAATCTCGTTGCCGTCACTGTCGTGCAGCGCCAGACTCATCGCGCCGGGTGGAGCCGGGAAGTGACATTCCACCACATCGCTTCTCTCCCAGGAAAGAGGATTGAAAACGACTATGGGAATCTGGTTGTCCGCTCCTTTGGGGCAAGGCTTGCGATTTGCGCTGTAACTTCGCCGAGAAGCTGGTCGGAAAGTGTCTTGGAACGCGAGTAGGATTGGGCATAGACCGCGTCAGTGAGTAACCCGTGATTGCCACCCCAGCCGTGATCAGGCCAGACATCCGCTTTCCAGGCATCTTCAAATTTCTGGGTGGGATAGTTTTGGAAGCCCTGGTGAGGCTCAGCGCGGCATAGATTGTTTCCGCGGCCAGCAGCTGATTGTGAGCAGTTCGCCCCAAGAGTAGCGCTTCCCGGTTACTGGGTTCATCGTAATAGGCCCAGGCAAAGGGCCAGTCGCCTGCCAGGGTGGTGATATCCAGCGGGGCTTTGGTGAACTCGTCCAGGAACTGCTCGGGTGCAGTGAACAGCATCTTCGGCGGGTGAATCTGGCGAGCCGGTTGATCGCTGAAGTGCTGGTTCCAGACGGTGGCAAACTTTGCCATGGCCTCGTTCTGCTCTTTTACATACGGCGGGAGGGCAGGCTGGGGAGGAAGGTAGTCGCTGGTGTAGTCATAGATGAACTCGCGGGGTAGTTCATGCCGGCTATAGTAGGCTTCGCGCTGCTCCGCATAGCGCAGCCAACCGCGATTATCTTTGGGATCAAGCAAGCGTAGGGGATCCACATAGTGATAGCCGTAGGTCAGCACGGTTGAGCCATCCGGGGCTTGCCAATTGTAGAAGCCATAGGGCATGCGGCCCTGGATGCAGTACTTGACGCCGGCCTTCGAGAGAATCTGCGGCATCTGCAAGGTCATCGAGGGTGGATCGGTCTTCACATAAAAGTAGGTGTCGACGCCGGGAAAAGTATTCTTGAGCCACAAGCGGCCGAAATAAAATTGGCGGACGAGTTTTTCCGGGCCGACATGTGCCTCCTGACATTCGACGTAACTTGCTCCCCAGGTAAAACGGCGGCTTTGCATGTTGGCCACCATCTCGTCGCGCAATTCCGGATGCCGCTCGAGGAACTCCATCAGATACGCGGTGCACTCCATGGAGTACAAGAACTCCGGATACTGTTTAAGCAAGCTGAGGGCAGGCAGGATGATATCGGAGGAACGAAAATCCGCGGTCTTGGCCTGGGTGTTCAACCAACCGAGGTCGTTGTGGCAGGTGCAATTCAGGGAGAAGGTTCCCCCGTCGAAGTAAGTGGGGTGATAGGTGGGGACGAGGAGATTCTGCTTGCAGCAGAATTCTGGGGGGATTTTGAAACGATGGCAAACTCCATCTCCTCATCTTCGAAAGGAGCCGGGTATCCACACGTCCTGCTGGGTGGTGGCGCTGGAAGGAATTGACGCCAACGGAATCTGCTTCAATACCTTTCCTCGAAGGGAGACGACCAGATTGACTCCGGCGATATCTTTATCCGGATTGATGAGGCGGAGCGTCGCAGCCTGCACGGGCTGCTCCCCTTCCGACGTTGTACATTTTGTAAGTGTCCATCTGGAACGAGATGACGGATGCTTCTGGGAAAGACGCGGATTTTTCCGATGCCGGTTTCTTTGCCGCCGGGCTTTTGCCAGACGTCCTCTATGGTGATGACGGACGGTTGAGGTTTGCTTTGTTTGGGGCAGGGTGATGATCTGAAAATAGTCGGACGCGCGAAGTTCGGCCTGGACGGTGTCGCCTTCGGCAAAGCTCAGGCGGACATGGCGTGGAGGCTGAAACCACTGGACACGGCTGTAGGCGAAATTGTAGACGTCCTGGCCAATCACATCTCGGGGCAACGCCTTGGACAGAACCCAGATCTTCGCTGACTGGGCGCGGCTGGGAAATTTGACCTCGAGCCATGCGCCAGATGCCTGGCCGTCGGCTTCCCATGAGTTCATGAGGTCGTTGCCGAGTGGCGTTGAGTGGCTGATAGCCCCATGGAGGATCTTCGACGAAACTGGAGGCGTGTACGGTTGCCTTGTGTTGCACATCAGCCCAATTGGGATTTTCTGTCTGATCGAGCTCAGCCCCGAGCAACCTGGATGCCGCCCCTATGCCGGGTATTGAGCGGAAGATTGCACACGCAATGGCAGACTGCAAGAAATCTCTGCGATCCATTCGATTCATCACCTGTCAAACGTTCGGCTTGCGCGGCCTGTGCCGCTGCAGTAGTACAGTTTATTCGTGAGTGGAGGCTCCAAAGGAGACATCAGGAGGGCATCACGCTCTCACCATTGCTGACAAGCCAGATCGATCTTAGAGACGGTCCAACAAATCCGATTGGAAGAAGTGTATTTGCAAGGATCAGAAGATGTGGGACTTGTTCATTAGGCCGAACATTCAGGGTGGATCGCCCATACGGTAAACAAGTCGTTCAAGGTACGAGGGAAATTTGCGACAGAGTTTCTTTCTTGGGGATTTTAACACGGTCTCGTAAGGGCAACGCTGCGACGTTCAACCCAGTGAACCGAGGACACCGGTCAGACACGGCGAAACTATGATGGAACTAATTCGCTGAATCAGAAGGGAGCACCGTTGAGCGCGAGCCTGAATCGTCGGGAGTTTGTCAAGACTGGCTTACTGTGCGGCGGGAGCGCGGCTCTTTGGAATTTGCCCGACAAGCGCTCTCGGCGGAAAGCGCCAATAGCTTTTGTGTCGCGTTGTGTAATCACTGGAGCTATACCGGCATCGGATGGCAACTGGGTATCGAGTCTTGCGTGCTTTCAGCGATCGACGCGATGGGAATGGCCGATCTGGCGCCTCATGTGAAGACCTGTATCGAGTGGGATGCTGCGGCCTATGAATTCATGGCGGAAAAATTCCCCGAGATTGCTGACCGTTTGAAGCCCTATCTAGCCGCGGGAAAAATCGAGTTGATCGGCGGCACGTATGGCCAACCCCTGGGGACGATGTTCAGTGGAGAGTCGAACGTTCGGCAGATCGTCTACGGACGCAACACGATCCTCAAAGCGCTTGACTATGAGATGGTGACCTTCCTGGACGAAGAAGAGTTCTCTCATCCGCAGATTCCGCAGATCGTGCTGGGAGCAGGTTACCGCTACGCCAGCCTGTCACAAGTAGATACCTGGGGAAAGGCCGGCGTTCCTCATCTTGAAGTGAATTCCTTCGAGTGGCAAGGAATGGACGGAAGCAAGGTTCTGAGCACTCCCAGAAACGGGCTCTTTGGGTACTCGCCAAATATCAAGACGCTCGCATCTTCAGAGGAATTCGAGCAGGCTTCGTGCGCTGGGAAAACCCCTCATCTTCGCCTGGGAGGAGTTCGGCTGGGACCAGCCCGGAGACATCCCGCTTATCTGGAGAGGGCAAAGAAGTATGAGAAAGTAGCGGCAGAATTCCGCGGTCGAATTTGTCACACTGAAGGAATACCTGGACAAATACGGTACAGCGTCCGAACAAAGCTGTCTATTTTGATATGGACGCGTGGCGCAAACTGCTCACCTGGGGCTTAGGCGGCGATCAACTCCGCGTGATGGATCGCAAGGTGGAAGCAACGCTGCTCGCCGCGGAACGCTTCGACGCCATCGCTTCCCACCTCGGTGCGCCCAGCCAGTCGCAGGCGATGGAGACAGCCTGGAAGCACCTGCTCGCCTCGCAAAGCCATGACGTTGCGCTGTGCGAGTACTCAAGTTGGCAAGGCAACCGGATGGCGCCACTTGATCGTATTGAGGACTATCACAATTTCACTTGGGGCGCCATTGGTTATCAGCACCTCGATGAGTCGGAGCAACCAAGGCAGCGAGCGTACTGGATGCATCAATCCGCCATATCGCGGGCACAGTGAACTCCGATCGAAGGTAAACAAGGACAACTTGCGGTGACGGTTTTAATCCGTGCGCCTGGGAGAGAACGGAGATCGCGACGACGGGAAGAATTTATCCCATACCAGCGAATGTGAAGGACATTGTAGTCAAGCATCGCTCCGGCCGAGTGACGCTTTCCCAGATTACGAATAGCTATAGGAATCGATGAGGGTAATCTGTAAGTTGCAGAGGTGTCGTTGCTCGCGAACAAAGTTCCCAGCCTTGGGTATGACACGTACTATCTGGAATTCACGCCAGAATCAAGCAGGCAAATGAGACCGATCTTAAGGTTGACGAGCAGCAATTCGGACTCGGAAAACAACACTTGAAGATACGAATGAACCAGGACCACGGTACTATCGCGAGCCTGATCGATAAGAGACCGGCCAGGAGATGCTCAAGGCCGGGAGGCGGAGCTTTCCCAATTTTCACGGGAACGCCCAACCAAAACTACTGTCTTTACGGGAACAACGCGCAACGGGCGACCTGGCAAAGCCACAACGATATTCCGAAGTCTTACGACAGTTCTACGTCGAAGGCGACTTATAGCTGGGTTGAGAAAGGCCCGCTCCGTGCGACACTCAAAGCACGGCACGATTGGAGCCTGCTCTCCTTCGAGACGTGGATCACGCTGTATGCAGGGTCGCCCGTCGGTCGAGGTTACCAGTCAGAGTGCTGGCAGAGATTCCGCCTGGCGTGGATAACTTACGACCCGAAAGACCACTTCCCGGTCGAGATCAAGGAGGGCTACTGGTTAACGTTTGCCCCGGCCTTCGAAACTGCTTCCATTGTGCGCGATTTTCCATTAGGAATTGAGGCTACCAAGTCGGCGGTATTTCAGGGACGCACGTTCGTTGACCTGGTGGGCAAAGACGGCGGGCTCCTGGTGTTACATCCGGGTACGCAATACTTCAAGCGCGATGCAGATGGGATGTTCTCAAACCTGGTGATGCGGGAGTGGGAGTCTTTCTACTCGCATGAGTTCGGATGGCCTCGCTATTCGGAGTATCGCCACTTGTTGCAACCTCATGGCAAAGACTTCAGCAATGCCGATCGCGTACGGGCGGCGGACGGATTCAGTCAAAAGCTGATCACTGTCGTGGACCAGCCAAAGCGCGGGAGCCTGCCGGCGTACAAGAGCTTTGCCAGAGTAACGCCCGATAGCGCGCATTTAATGGTATTCCGCAAGAAAGAGAGCCAGGGCTTCGAGATAAGAACTGCCGAGATCGGCGGCGAGGGCGGCGCGGCATCGATCCAGATGGAGATTCCGGTGGCCAGCGCAGCGGAAACCAACTTGCTGGGAGTCAAGATCGCCGAGGCTTCTTCATCGGGCAATACGGTGAGGTTCGAGCTTCACCCCTGGCGGATGAATACGTTTGAAATCCTTTGAGTCAGGCCACCGACTGCTTGCGCAGCATGGCCAGGGTGGCTTCGACGAACCCTATGGTGTGCGCCATGCCCGCATGCCAGGGAGCAGAGCAGGACATTTGCGGTGTGTGATCGGGAAGGATTACTCCTTCGAAGTTATTGCGCTTCAAGATGGACAAGATGCGAATCATGTCGACGTCGCCTTCATCAATAAAGGTTTCGCGGTAATGAGGGACTTTTCCAACAACGTTCCTCAGATGGATGTAGGCAATTTTGCCCTGTTTGCTGTATTGGTCAACGGCCTGTAGACGTCGTCTTCAGTCATTTCGGCGAGCGTGCCCACGCAGAGCTCTAGTTGATTCGATTTGCTGGGCGCGATGTCAAGCAACCGCTGGTACATGCGAGGCTGATAAACAAGCCTGGGCTGCTGCCGAATGGTCGGCATGGGTGGATCGTCAGGATGGGCGGCCAGCCGCACTCCTGCTTGCTCGGCGACTGGGACGACATCTTCCAGGAAGCGTTGCAGCCTGCTCCACAACTCGTCACGCGAAATGGAAGGCAAGCTGCCCGGCGCGGCATTCTGGTCGTAAACCATATTCCAGACCGTACCATTCGGAATCGGCTTATCGTCGACGGGCCCATCCATGCCTACGGTGATGGCGCCACCGCGCCCCATGGGTGCGGAGATACGGCCGCTGACGCCGGCAATGCTGAAGTTGTAGCCGAGTACGGGAATGCCGGCTTCGCCCATGTGGCGCACGATCGTCTTTACATTTTCGATGTGCAGCGGACGCTTGGGACCGTCAAGAAAATGTCGTACCAGAAGGCTGGATCAATATTCTCAATCGCGAACCATGACCAGGCCGGCATCCTCGATCTCTCGCCGAATTTTCGACCATCTCGGCAACGGTCCACAGACTGGTCAGGATCGCCTGCAACGCCCCAGGGCTCGTACTTACCACCGGTCGGCTGGTTGTTGCGAGGGTTGGCAGAACTTTGCTTGAAGTAGTCCACCAGGTGGATCACGATATGCGTGCAGCCAGCCTGCCGTGCGAAGTCGTAATAGTCGCGCGACAACATGTGACGATAAAGACCCAGGCCGATTTTCATAGTTGCTGGTCCTTTCTACAGAGGTTTACAACGCAGGGAAATCAAAGCCGGTTGGGGAAAGAAAGTTAGCGCATCCGTGGGCCGGGATCGATACAGCGGGACGACGTTGCTCATCGAACACAATGATAGCGTCAGCGTCTAACGCGACATTTTGTATAGACTGCATGGGAGCAGGAAGGGTAAAGAGGAAGATCAGGTAGCGTGCTGTTTTTTCTCCTCCCCCAGGGATGACACACCAACTCGGGGTATCGAAGAGATGACCGCGGCGGCGGTTTTCTTTGTTCCCCAGAGGGAAGGGCGTGGTTCCGAATTCCATTCCGCGGGCTTGCGTTCTGGCGTTCCAAGGGCTGCTCTCGCGGGCACAGTTTTCCTCCCAGATAGTCATCCAGGGAAAGTCCTGCCGGCGAAAACAATAGCCAACCCCTAACCGCATTTTCCAGTTTGCGGCCACGACAAATTGCATCTCGCGGCCAGGATCGAGCAGGCGTGGTCGCGACAAAGCCTCGTCCTTTAGTGGAAAAAGGTTTCCTCAAATCAATGGAGCCCTCGCCATCCGCGCAAGGAGCGGAGGGCCAATCGAATTCGCAATTCTTTGCCAGCAGTAGACCGCCGTCGTATTCGAGCGGCCAGGCCTTTCCTCGCTGAGCGGAAGCGGCCAAAGTGCTTTCACCTTCTTTCAGCAGCGGAGGCCCGAAGGTGGCGTGTTGAACCCAATCACAGGCGTGGTCCACGTCGCGCTGGTTGCGGACGGTCTCCCGGATATAGGCAACGCTTTCTCCTTCACCCAGGCGGACGGCTCTTTCGAATTCCAGATGCGCTGCGGGCAGGATTACGTTCCATTGGCATTGTGGTATTTCGGGTTGCGCCGGTCTTGGTTACAGTCCAGCGCGCGACTGGCGCTTCCCCGTGCAGGCTCAGGCCGGCAGCTACTTGCTCAGGCGAAGGCTCGCCGAAGTAATCCAGACAAAGACAGTGTCCCGTGTAGCCGGCCATGAATTGATCTACGCCCTGTGGTCCGTATGTCTGCAGGAGTTCCTGCGATAAAGCCGGCTCCTGATCGTAGGTTGACCATGGGGGTTCCCAAAAGACGTTTTCGCAGGAACTGCCCGCGCCGCCCAAGAAGCGGAGGCCGGCGAAATGGCCGCCGTTAGTCAGGGTAATGAGTTCGATGACACCATTTGTCAGTTGTGTGGCCTCGCGGCCTTTCCAGCGGACAGACTCAGTGGCGGCACTTGGGTGTCATCGCGATGCCTCCTTCACTTGGTGTCTCCGGTAGTCGCGATGCCGCTTTGCTGTAAGCCCATGCCGCCCGTCGGGACCAGCATGCCACCGTCGACGACCAAAGAAGTTCCGGTGATGAAGGAAGCCCAGTCACTGGCCAGAAAGGCGATCGCATTTGCCACCTCTTCCGGCTCACCGATCCTTCCCATAGCGTGCATGCGGCTGCAAGTGTCAATGACGGCCTGGGGAGACTGCGCCAAGCTGGCTGCGTGGCGCAGCATGGGCGTGTCGATGGTCCCGGGGCAGACGCAGTTCACGCGGATGTTCCGGGTTGCGTAATCCAGTGCGATCGAGCGAGTCAGGCCAAGCAAGGCGTGCTTGGCGGCAACGTAGGAGGATGAATTCACGATCGCAGTAAAACTTTGCGTGGATGCAACGATGACGATCGCGCCTCCTGCAGATTTGATCATGGCAGGAATGGCGTATTTCGTTGCGTAGAAGCAGCCCTTCACGTGGATGTCGAAGACCTCGTCCCAAACTTTCGAACTGGTTTCGACGACATTTCCGTAGCGCTGGATGCCCGCGTTACTGACCAGCACGTTTAAAGCGCCATGACGTTCGACGACTTCGCCAACAGCCTGCTTCACGCTCGATTCGCTGCTTACGTCGCACCGGTGGAAAGTCGCTTTATACCCTGCGCCGGCGAGCGCGTCGACCGTTGCTCGGCCCGCCTCCTGTGTTCCGATCGAGGATGGCGACGGCGGCGCCCAAGCTCGCGAACTTCTGTGCCGTCGCGGCTCCAATCCCCATAGCGCCGCCGGTGATCACAGCGACCTTACCGTCGAATCGAATACTCATAATTCCACTCCCTATTGATCCCGTGCTTTGAAAAACAGTGGTGCAACGGCGAAGGGGTTCTCTTCAGACTCTCATTGACTCATTTGGTCCCCTCAAGGAGACGAACGGTTAACACCTCATGGGGCTGAAACTTCAATCGGATGCGGTTGCCGGTGACATCGAGAACAGACAGGTCGTCTTCAACTCCATTGCATAGATTCGCTGAACGCACCGTGTTGAGGGGAAGACCAATACTAACCTCGGCCGGCTGGCCCGCAGTCTCCTGCAAACGGAGGACGGTGCCATGGCCGGATTCTGCGAGCTTCCAGGTAACCAAAACGATATTCGGATTGCTGATCGTAAGCCAGCTCGCCCCGGCCAGCGGCAAGGGTCTCTCCGGATTGCCAACTTTGTCCTGGTCGATCACATGATCGAGTGCAACTGGCTGCATACTTTCCCAGCCCATCCTGGTGAGTGCGGCGGGATCAAGCTGCGCCGCGCTGGTGAGCACATAGCGGAAAGTGAAGGCCCCGCCCTGCCCCGCACGATAATTCGTGTCCCAATAATTATTCATTGCATAGGAGAAGATGGTTGAGGTTTCAGGTTCAAATTCTCCTGGCCATTCCCCCCGATTTATATCGCCAAAGCTGGCCAGCGGCGCATCGATAGGAACGATTCCGACGGCCAGCCTGGAGTCCATGGCCGCCATCCACTTCTGAACGCTGAACCATTCAAGACTGGCGCCCTTAAAGAGATCCTTCGCCGGATCGACCCAACCCTGCTGGGTTGCATAGGTGAATTGGCGCGAGGTGGTGGCGACTGGAAAAGCAAAGTAAGCGGCCTCTTTGGAGTTGGTGTAGTCCTTCTGCAGGTGGTAACGAAACTCAATTCGTTTTTGCCGGTCGAAGAGGAGTACTTCGAGATCGATCTGCCGGAGTATTTTCCCCCGCGTTGTGGGTGCGAATGGAATAGCCCCACGGGGTTTTGCGGGTACCGAGGTATTTTCCGTTTTCCGCGGGATGTTCTGTCAACTTCGGCAGGGGTAGTGATTTGAAGGGATTGATGATGCGGGTTTGGCCATCGCCCCCGGTGACGTAAAGGTATTGACCGAATTTGTATGGACTATTTTGGTCGACCAGTTCGCGCTGGAGTTGCTTGTCGAAGATGCTCTGGATAGCGCCGGACCGGGAATCCATCGTGACCCGGTAGTATTGGTTCTCTATCGTCGGGCTCATCGTGGTCTCTGGCTCAAAGGGCTTGACTCCGGAACGAATCTCAAAGCACTTGTACCCTACCGGAGGCAGATCAGTGGCCAGGAAGCGCACGTGGACAAAGCCCTCCTTTCGGAATAAGACTTCCAACGGAACCGGTTGACGGGTAGTCATATCCACCAACCCTACCCTTCATCCAGATCAGTTTCTACGAATGCATCGCGGCTCCAATTGAGAGCATTGAACACAACGAGCGAATTGGCCGGGACGTGGATCTGGTTCACCAGCTGGCTCATCGAACGATTCGTAATATTCTCAATCCGGAGTCGCGCCTCCGTGGCCCGGCTATCCTTCACCGCAAGCTGCTTGACCGCCTCTTCACTATCGGGCTGAGAGATGGAGTTGCCGGCGGTCCAAGTGTGCTCGGCGAAAAGCTCGATGTTGTTCCATATAGCGTCAAGCTCCGGTTTCGGTGGGTGAACATTGGGGTTGACCATATGGGATGCTGTGGAGAGGATCTCAGCCCCGAGAACCTGACTTTGGTTCTGGCGGTCGATCGCCGTGTAAAACGCATCGGCGCCCATCCCATCCTCCCAATAGGGACCCATGTCTCCTTTGAACGTCGGCAAGCTGCTGCCGTAATGCTGGTCCACGTAGTGGAAGAAGTCGGCGAAGGTGGAGTATTGCAGCTTGGGGTATGCGTAGCTCTGATTCCAGGTGGTGGCGAACTGTGCTGTTTCTGGAAACAGGTCGGTGTTCTCAGGCTGGCTGCCGAAGATCAGCGCCGCGTCCAACTTGTAATCGGGCTTGGAATACGCCTGGAGAAAGATCGGTAAGGACTCATACACCGCTGCCTGCTGCGGCGGAAGGCCAAAGAGAAACATGATCTGCTCGTAACAGCGCGAGTACCAGACCAGGATCTTTTTCCCGTCCGGCCCTTGCCACCAGAAGGGGGATTTCTCATTCCATTGCTCGTGGAAAAGAAAAGGCGCTCGATCGTTATCGCCGCCGGCGGCGAAGTACTTTATGCCTGAGCCGGCCAGCAGTGACGGATACACCTGGGAGTATGTGGGAACGTCGGTACTGTTCGCGTAGTCAAAGGGCAGACCGTATTTCCGCGATAGCTCCTTGGAATAGTAGAGTGAGCGGTAGAGCGTCTCGAGGGATGCGTACCCGGTAAGCTCGTTGACGTATTGCGCGGGAAGACTGATCTTGTTGTCGCGAATCAAGCCCAATACATCCTGTTGCCGGTCCTGCGAGCGAGTCGCCAGGAATTGCTGCAGGTTCCACGAACCATCGGTCGCGAAACGAAAGCTGGGATATTTCCGGATAAGATTGGCGGCTTCGTCGAAGGTTCGCGATTGCGCTTCCGCGACCTTTCCCTGGTAGTCGCTGTAGCCAATGTCAACGTGGGTGTGGGGCACAACGAAGAGCGTCCATTTGCGGGCGGGAGTCAACGAGAGATTGAAAGAGGCGGGCTTGGCGGCGGTGATGTCCAGGCGTCCATGAACGGTTCCCGTCCATTCGGGAACTTCGAAGCGCAGCTTCTGTTCACCGAAGTCATTGGTTGCGGGAATATCGGCTGCATAGCGGTGCCCATTCATCAGCAGAGCGGCCTTTCCCGGCGGAGCAGCTTGATTGAAGCGCAGGAAGGCCTCCACGATCTCTACCAGCCGATCGGCTTTCTTCTGATAGAAGACCGTGGGCGTGACCAGGGCGTCGATGGCGGTCGTGGCTTTGCGGCTGGGATCATTTACCAGAGAAATGAAATCGTAATGAATACCGGAAAATTCGCTTTGGCCAGTGTAAGGAGGCTGGGTGTTCACGCAGGACAGGGTGAGTTTGTTCTCTCCCTGCTTGAGAAAGCGCGATGAGAGCTCCACGAGCAATACGCTGGAAGAATAATGGGGATCGAAGATGGATCTTTGATCTCCCAGGTAGTACGACAGCTCGGGGTGTAAATAGTAGGTTCCTTTGTGTCCATTGATCTGCACCTCGAGTGCCGGGATTCTCGGAAGATAGGTCAGGACAGATATCTTGAGCAGAAAAATGCCGGCGGGGGCTTTTTCAAGATTGAACGCGATTTCGTAAGCTGACCCAGTTCTCTGCTCGCCGGGCCAATCCTTGGCCCAATGACTTTTGCCGGGCTGATACAACACATGATCGCGGGGGCCGGAAGGAAACTCCATTGACGATTGATCGAGCTTTCCGATTTGCCAGAGCGTGTTCTCTTCGGCGGACGCAGAGGCGAACGCGAGCAGGCAAAGCAGAAGGAAAGTTGCGGGGCGATTCATGTGGTGACCCGTTTCGGCCGGGACGACAATTCATTTTAGGGTTGAGTTTAGATGTTAGGCGCTTTCAGCAGATCGTGGCTCTGTAGGCGAATGGTGACAATCTCATGGGGATGGATCGTGAACTGGAAACCACCGCTACCGGCCAACGATAGCGGCTTGCTATCCCTCTCCACCGCATCGGTCTGCCAGGCGTGGCTGATTTCGAGCAGTGGGGTTTGCACGGTCACCATCCGGGTTGTACCACCGAAGTCCAGGAAACGCAGGATCGTGCCGTTGCCGTCCTCGGCTGTTTTCCAGGTCTCCAGCAACACGTTGGGGTCCTGCACCTGGAGGAAGCTTCCTTGCTTGCCATCGAGCGGGCGGGGGTTGTTCAGGGCCTTGTCCTGGGAAGTGACCTCATCGGTTTCCAACGGCGTCATTTCTTCCCAACCCATGCGGCTCAACTGAACCGGATCGGTCGACGGCGCGCTGGTAACGACGTAGCGAAAGCGGAAATGGCCACCTTGGCCGGCGCGGTAGTTGGTGAACCAGTAGTTATTCATGACGTAAGAGAAGACGGTGCCGGAACGGCTGCTGAACTGATCGGGCCAATCGCCGCGGTTGATGTCACCCAGCGTGACCAAGGGCGCATCCAGGGGCATCACCGTGGCGGACATTCCGTTCTGCTGCGCAGAAACCCAGTGCTGCACCGAGAACCATTCGTGCCCTGCACCGGGATACATATCCTTTGCAGGATCGACTACGCCATTCTGAATCTCGTACTGAAATTGTGGTTGCTGCATGGCGAAGGGAAACGCGAAGTAAACGGCCTCTTTGTCGTCAATCTCCTTCTTGTCCACATCTTCAGTAAACTCGATCTTTTTTTCGTGATCGAAGAGGCGAATCTCGCTTGCAACCGACGGGGTGTTCATGCTCGCTGACTGCATGCGCGCCACAAGACCGTCGGGGGTCCGGGTGATCGAGAGCAAACGGCCGCCGTGGGCGGGATCGATCTTTAGTTCGGCCTTTGGGGCGACCATGGGAAACTGCAGCAAGGTATTGGGCTGCTTGTCGCCGCCGGAAACATAAAGATATTGTCCGAAGCGGTATGGGCTTTGCGCGTTGACGAGTTCCTTCTGGAGTTGCTTGTCGTAGATGCTACGCACGGCGCCAGTCGCAGGATCGAGTTCAACCCTGTAGTAGTCGTTCTGCAGCGTTTCGTTGGATGAGGCTGGGGGAGCTGCTTCAGTTTGAGCGGCCTTGCGCAAGGTATAAACCTTGTAGCCGAGCGGAGGGATATCCCGAGCCACAAAACGCACACGCTTGGAACTCTTGCCGTTGTCGATGATCGCCAGCGGCACGACATGATGAGGGGTGTTGCCAGTAGGGACGTCTTCGACGGGCACGACCTGACCGGTCGCGTTGTCGACCAATTCGTCGCTATTCAGGAGATCGATTTCGACCGAACCACTCCGCTTCCAGTTCAAGGTGTTGAAGACGATAAGACTTCCCTTGCCCGCATAGATGGACTCGACGATGCTGGCCGCGCTGTTTTGCACGAGGGCGGCGGCCAATGCCTTGGCCTCGATCGCATGAGAGTCTTTTACAGTCAGCTGATTGACTACTTCAAGGCTGGCGGGATCGGTAATGCTGTTGGACGCGGTCCAGGTATGCTCGTCCCACAGGATCATGTGGGTCCACATCCGATCAATATCCGCTTTATTCGAAGCCAGGTTAGGATTCACCAGCGAGCTTAAGGTTTGAAGTTTCTCCGCCGAAGGTGCGCGGCTTTCATTATCGCGCTCCATGGCGGAATAGTAAGCATCAGCGGCCATCCCATCTTCCCAGTACGGGCCACCATCGCCGCGAACAGTAGGGATGTTGTCTCCAAATTGGCCGGCGATGTTTTTCAGTGCGTCGTAAAAGCCCGAATACTGCATCTTCGGATAAGCGTAGACGTTGTTCCATTGCCCGGCTAACTCTGCCTGCTGGGGAAATAGATCCGTGTTCTCCACCTGCGATCCAAATATGATGGTCGCATTGGCGCGGTAACTCGGGCGCTGGTACATCTGCAGAAACAACGGTATGGTTTCATGCCCAGCCTCTACCTCAGGGGGCAGGCCGAACATGAGCTGCATCTGCATGTAGTGACGCGAATACCACAACAGGACCTTTTGGCCGTCCGGCCCTTCCCACCAGAAAGGAGAGTCTTCATTCAGGCGACCTTGGAGCAACACCGGCGCGCGTACATTATCGCTGCCGGCGAGGAAATACTTAATACCCGCCGAAGCCAGGATGGAGGCGTAGGACCACGTGTAGGAGGGGACGTCAGTAATGTTGGCGTAGTTGAAGGGGGTGTTGTGCAGCCGGCTGAAGTTTGCGCTGCCGTAGAGAGAACGAATAAGCGTCTCAGCGGTAGAAAAGCCGGTGAGGAGACTGGCGTATTGCGCGGGCACGAACAGTTGCTGCTTCTGGATGGCAGTGGTGACGCGCTGCTGTTCTTGAGGGGTGCGCGTCTTGAGGAACTGTGCCAGATCCCATTCTCCGTCGACGCTGAAACGGAAATCAGGATGCTGGGCTGTGAGATCCATAGCCTCGTCGATCACCCGGCTTTGAATGGCGGCAACTTTAGCCTGGTAATCTGTGTAGCCGACATCCAGATGAATGTGCGGGACCATGAACAGGGTCCACTTCTTTCCGGGATCGATGGTCTGTTCTGTGCGCCGGCGCTGCCCGTCGGCGTTCCAGGTGAGTTCGGCGCGGGACTTGGCGGGAAATTCCGCTACGGCGAACTGGAGCTTCTCTTCGCCGAAATCCTGGTTGCCGCGGAGCGCCTGGTGGTAGTGTTTACCGGCAATCGTCAGATCCACGCTATCGCCCGCATTTGCGGGCTTGCCGTAGCGGATAAATACGTCAACCATTTCCGCGAGTTGTCCCGGTTGCTGCTTATAGAAAATGGTGGGCAGGATTTGTGCGGAAGAGGATTGGCTGGATTTTCGATCGGTGTCGAGTTCGATGGCATCGTAGGTGAGCGCAGCTTCGGGGATGACCTTTTGTGTTTCCTCGATGGGCTGTAGGGTGATGGTATTCGACCCTTGGTGCAGCATGCTTCCGGGAAAGGAGAAGACGACCTCGGCGCTCGAATAGGCCGGATAGAAGGAGCTCATCAGGTTGCCCATGTTGTAGTCGAGCGTCGGATGGAGGTACAGAACACCGCGCTTGCCGTTGATGCCGACCTGAATCGCCGGCACACTTGGACTTTCAATCAGGAACGACATGCGGAGCTTGTACGCCGCAGCGGGGGCTTGATCCAGGGAGAAAACAATTTCGTTTGGTGCTGCCGGGCTGTTCGGCTGGGCGGCCGGAAACACAGCATGCTGCGACAAAGGCCAGTCTTTTGCGGGATCGCTTTGGTTGACGACAAACTTTACCGGCTTGTGGGCGAACTGCTGGGCAAACTCTGCTGAAGAGTGGTCGAAGATGCCTATACGGAAGACGGTAGTTCCCTGGGTGGTCTCGACTGCCGTGGATAGTTTCGTTGCAACTACTAAGAGAAGGACGCCCCCGCAAAGGAGTGTGGCTTTCGCTTTCATTTGCATATTGGAGAGCCCAAAGCAACAGGGCACCGGGGCCACCCTTGAAGCGGCGTGGCCCCGGCACCAGTTTAGAAGGTGACTTTTACGGCAAACTGGATCTCACGGCCCTGGCCAGCGGCGGTCGTGATCAGTCCGAAGTTTCCAGAATCGACAGAAGTGGAAGGTTGCGAGTAGTTGCTGTGATTGAACAAGTTAAAGAATTCCGCTCTAAACTGAACGGCGCGGCTTTCCAGGAATGGAAAATTCTTGAAGGCGCTGAGATCGACATCTGTATAGCCCGGCCCTACGAGATCATCCCTCGTCTCTGTCCCGTAAGTGTAGGCCGGCGGCAATACGAACGCGGCCGGGTTGAGCCACTGTTTACCGGAAGAAATCGACGTGAGGCCGGCGTATTGGTTCACACCCGGCACCTTGTTCGGCCGTTGGTTCGGGCTGCCTGTGTTAGCCAAGTCAGCTCCAACCAGGGCATTGAAGGGTTGCCCCGAAGTGTGGGAAACAATTCCACCTAAATTCCAGTTGCCTACGATTGTTTGCAATATGGAACCCGGGGAAGACACAAACATCTTTCCCTGGCCAAAGGGAAGCTGGTAGACCGAGCTAAAAACAAACATGTGTTTCAGACTGTAAACCGACGGCCCGTATTCCGTAGAAAGGTTATAGAAGTTTGGCGCCTCATTCCCATATGGATCGGACTGGATGTCCATCGACTTCGACCAGGTGTAAGCCGCCCTGAAGAATAGGCCGTTCGATAGTCTCTTGGTGAGTTCGGTCTGAAGTGCGTTGTAGTTTCCAGTGCCTTCGTTCCACTCAAAAGAGAACGGTCCGCCGTACTGAGGGAATGGCTGCCTCTCAGCGATAGGTCCGGCGCCCGGATACAAGGCGGTGTTTGCCTCCATGTTGATGTACTGATGGCGGCTGAGCGAGCCAACATAATCAACCTTCAGAGCCATGGAACCAGGTAGCGCCTGCTGGATTCCCAAGTTGAACTGCATGGAATAGGGGATTTTGTTGTAGGGGTCAGCACCGTAGGTCGCGTAAGGCGTGGCCAGGATGCTGTTAAGAATCGATTGCGAGGAGGGGAGCGCATTGAGATAGGTAGTCGGGACACCCAAGTCGAGATTCTGGAAGTTGGCCGAGATAGCCGTGGGCCAGGAAAGCCGGATGCCCTGGTTGGCTTGTACCAAGCTGTTGTTATGGTCGTCCAGGACGGCAAATGCACCGTGCAACACGGTATTGCCGGTAGCCTGGAAAGTCACGCCAAAGCGAGGCTCCCATCCGTTCCATTGAGGATAAAAGAACTCGGCCTTGCCGGTAGCAGTCGGGAACAGCGGCGGAAATGGCTGGGTGATGATGAATTCCCCAGTAAGAGGATTGAGGCCGGAGACTACCTTATGGTAGTTGGGTGGGGAGACATAATCCCAACGCAAGCCGGCGGTCACAACCAGCCGCTTGGTAACCTGCCACTGGTCCTGTCCATACAGACCCCACCAGTCGACGCTCTGGTCGGCTCCTGTACTGCCGATCCAGGGAGAGTAGACGTTGAGATCGCCGAGCAGGAAGCTGGCTGGCCCGAAGCCCGTCGGACCGGCGGTTGCGTCCTGCGAGGTCCCATTCTGAGAGAATGCTGTGCCCGAACCCCAGCCATCGTCGAAGGTATGGATACGGTAGTACATGGCGCCCACACCAATCGTATGGTTGCCGACTACCTTGGAAAGGTCGGCGTGATAGTCAAAGCCCTCCAGGGGACCGAGCGGTACTGCAAACTGCGAGACGGCGTTGTAGCCGTTCGACATGGTGAGATTTGGGCCCAACGCGATCCCATCGCGGACAGGCACGGCTTGGGCGAAATTGATGGAGTCGATGAACGGCTGCCCTGCGGATTGATCACCCACGAAGAAGTTGGTGTAGGTATACCCGAAATGCAGGTTGAGAATCGTCGTCGGGCTAAACAGATGGGTGATACCGACTGCTGCTTGTTGCGAATAGTTGATGATCTCCTCAGAAAAACCTGGAATGGTGGCCGGACCCGTAAAGTGATTAGGTTCCGAGGTACGGGCATTGGACCGGTTGAAGCGCGCAAACAAGGTGTTGTTCTGGTTGAACTGGTGGTCGACCCGTCCACCAAAGACGTCGCTGTCGGTTTTGGTGGCTCCGGTGAATTGGTAGTTGGGGATAACGGAGGGGCCCACGTTGAGGTTGGGCGCCGGGTAATACTTTTGGATAATGATTGTGCTCGCCGGATTGATACGGTCCGCCGGGATTTTGTTTCCCGGGAAGGGATCGCGAAGATAGGCTCCCGGGTTTGCAGGATCAGGGCGGCTGGTGAGCGGGTCGTAGATCTGGTTAGCATATTCCGGCCGGCCGAGGCTATCCGTGCCCACCTGAGCGCCAAGCACACCAGAGAAATCACCCACGTCCATCGCGGGGGTCAACGTGCTCGACAGGTAGTTGCCGCTGAGAGAAGAGCGGAATCCTTCCCAGTAAAGGGAAAACCAGGTGTTGTTCCTGGTATCGAACAGATGAGGGATGTAGAAGGGGCCACCGAAGTAGACACCATATTGATTCTGCCGGTAGGGGGCGCGGAATGTGTCAGGAAAGGTCTGAGCATCAAGGGCGTCGTTGCGAATGAACTCCCAAATCGCGCCGTGATAGTCATTCGTGCCGGAGCGAGTGACCACGTTAATGTTCGCGCCGGAGCTGATGGAGAACTGGGCGTCAGTAATGTGCGACTGGACGGCGAACTCCTGCAGTGCGTCCGGCGGGGGAGCGATGGACCATCCGTTGGTGAAGATGGCGTTGTTCAAAACGCCGTCCATGGTGAAGTTGTTCTGCTGGCCTCTCTGCCCATTCACCGATGGGCTGATGCCGCCTTGCCCCAGTTTTACGGTGAAGGCAGATTGCTGACCAGTCGTGACAGGCGCAACGCCCGGCGTCAGCAAGGTGAGCTGAGTAAATTCTCTTCCGTTGAGCGGCAGGTCGACAGTTTCGGCGTGTCCGACTACGTCCGTGAGGGTTGCCGAAGTAGTGTTCAGCGGCGGAGGAGCGGCGTTCACATTCACCGTCTGGGCGGTAGACGCGACACCCATCTTGATGTCGAGGGTAACGCTTTGATTGACCTGAAGCTGAATATTAGAGCGTTCTTCGGTGGCAAATCCCTGTCTGGCTATGGAGAGGTTATAAGTGCCGGGAGCCAACTGCGGGACTACATAGATGCCGCTCTCGTTGGTGGTGGAGTTTCTGACAACGCCGGTGGCGGGATTGGTTACAGTGACGGAGACACCGGGCAACGAGGCTCCTGTGGAGTCTGTGACCGCACCGGTGATAAGGCCATTCGTAGTCTGTCCATAGGAATATACCGCGAGAACGAACGCAGCAAATGCAAAGATCACTAAGCGCATAATGCGCATTGCCAGGCCTCCCAAGAAATACAAAGTGAGTCTTACCGCCGGCTCTAAGTAGTTGCCGGCTGGAACGTTTGCCAATTCATGACGAACGTTCGATGGTTTTAGAACCGACTGGATTATTCATGGGGTCTCACACGACCGTCAACGCTTGTTCAGCATATAGAACGAAAGGTGGAGGTCTAACGAGGAGCGAGTATAGACCCTCCTGATACGGGCGAAATACCGGCTACGCGATCGGCTACGAGGGCTGGAGTTGTGTGACGCGGCAAAGTAAAGAAAGGTTGGCTGTTCGGAAATGGTCACCCGGCAAGGAGCAACATCTCCAAGTCGCGCGCTGCGCGAACCATTTCCTGTCCAAGTTGAGGCAAGCGATCGGCAGGAATCTGTTTACAGGTACCACGAACCGAAATAGCGGCTACTACGATGCCGAGGGGATCAAACACTGGAGCAGCCGCGGCCCGAACGCCCTGAAAGTACTCCTCGTCATTGATGGAGTAGCCGCGCCCTCGTACTTCACTTAAGTGGGCTTTCAATGCGGAAAGCGACAGGATGGTCTTGGGAGTGAAGGGTGCAAACTCGCGGCCGGAAAAGATTTCCCCCAACTCCTCATCAGACATGGAGGCAATCAACGCCTTGCCTTGGGCCGTGGAGTGCAGGTCGACGTGCCGGCCAACCCAAACTCCTCCGCCACCGACTTGTGCAACAGGCGCTATGGCAATTACCACTGCCTCGGCTCCCCTTAGAGCTGTTAAGGCTGCCGTGAGGCCGAGCCTTACTGCAAGCTGCCGCAAATAGGGTTTGGCCAGCCTGCAGAAATCCAACTCGACCGTGCTTGCCGCGGCGAGTTTGGCAAAGCGCAGGCCCAACGCGTGGCGACCTTCCGGGCTCCGTTGCAAATAGCCCCGGGTTTCCAAGGTGTGAATAAGATAGTGGGTTGTGCTTTTGGGTAGATTCAGTTTTCGACTTAACTCGGAAAGTGTCAGGCCGGATCGCGAACTTGCCAGGAGCTCGAAAAGGTCCATGGCCCGATCTACAGCCGGTTGTCTTGAGCGCTGAAATTTCGCTGTTGCGCCAGCTTGCAGTGCCACGTTGCCTGAAGTCGCTGTGCCCATTACGGGGTCCACACTAGCACTTGGAAACGACCACCGTCAACAAGAATTGGGTTCTACGGGCGGTTAGGGTCGCGCGTTAATTACAGCGGTTTCAATAATTTCCACCGATCTTAAGCGCAGCCAGAGCTGGCGCTGAGAAGAGCGGCCGGTGGTGGCCGTGGCATCGCAGCGCGGCAGAAAACGGCGCTTACCAGTGCAGTGACTTCTGAAACCTGCACGATTTCTCAGGCCGCCTATTGAATAACGTTCATGCCGTGCGAATTGTTCCTTTTTTATCATTTTTTTGGTGGAAAACAGCTCCGACAGCGCGGCGATATGACGGTTAAGGCGGGGCGTCGGCTGCCGGCGTGTTTCAAATGTTCGAATGTGGACGATCTCAGGTCCGCTGGACGGCCTGGCTGGAGACGGTATAGTTCTGCCCCTGGTAGCGCAATTTCGCCAACTTGGCGTTGGGATCGAAATCCTTCAGACGCGAGGTCAGTTTGATTCCGTCATACAGGCTCAGGTCGGCGCCAAAGATGGAGTTGATTACCAGATCTACGAAGCACCCCCCCGAGACACAGGACCAGTCATTGAGATACGGAGCGTCATCCGGAGACTTGTATGCGCCACCCTTTTCCCGGGGAAAGATGGTCTCGATAAAATGAGCCTGGCCGAAGGGGCCCTGGTTGCCGGCTCGGGCCAGTTGTTTGACCCAGTGGGCTACGTTCTGGGACGGATCGGTTTTATAAAGACCTTTGGCCGTCATTGGTGGCCATGCCGGATACGCGCCGATCGAACTGTGGTCGGGACGAATGTTCCAGGTTGCATCGACGTCGCTCGAGGAAAGCGACTGCATCCAGGCAGCGTTGTGAAGCTCAGTCCAGAAGAAGCGGCTCATTTCGCTCTTCTGAGCAGCGGTCAGGTCGTCGAACATGTTGTCCAGAACGCTGAGAAAGTCGTAGCAGTGGCGGACCTCGTTAAAGCTTCCGTCAGGCTGGCCCGCTTTCCAATAGCCTTTGCCTGAAACATACAGCAATTGATTGATCCGATTCGCCAGGTCTCTTGCCTCCGAACGTAGTTGGTTAGCACGTGTCGAATCTCCTGCTCGTTCGAGCAAGGTGGCGACAAAACGCATGCCGGAAACATTTCCGGCGTTCATGCCGGCGACCTGGTGAGTGTAGGTGCTGATCACCTCGAGAAGATTCTGCATCTGGCCGTAATCAGCAAGCCCAGTTCCCTGTTTGACCAGGGTCTTCCAATAGAGTGCATGGGCGGTTAAATGTTGCAGGCAAGTTCTGTCGCCGACCGTTTTTTGCAGCCATGCGAAGTCGCCGCTCACGCGCAAGTAGTTTTCCGCACAACGGAGAATCGCCATGTCATTCACGGCATACCAAGGGCCTACAGCCTGACCGCTTACGTAGTCCGTTGCCAAGTGGGTGTGCATATCATGGGTGAACCAGAGCTCGATGAGCCTGCGAAGTGCTTCTGGGTCGAGCAAAGCCAGGCTGAGCGAGGTGAGAGAGGTGTCCCAGGGAAAACTCAACGTCGGCAGCACGCGCCCACCCAATGTGATGTAGGTGCTACCGTAGGCAGAATCCGGCGAACTGCGGCGGGCAAACAGCAAGTTCGTGAAGCCGGCGTGGTAGAGCTTCCACAGGGACTCATCTTCGGTAATGAGTTGGGGAAGATAGCCGGAGAAGCCGGAGTTGCCTGGAGTGAAGGCGCTGCGGAGGAGCCCACCAAAGACTTGCTCGTTCTCGTCCTCAAATCTAGCGAAATTTGCCTGCAGGCGATCGTAGGAGTCGAGCGCTGAGACCTTATCTTCGGCAATCGCGTTCACATAGTGCAGCTCGCGTGACTCGCCCGGGGCTAACGTGAGATCGAGCGACAACATCCTCAAACCTTCGACGCGATCCGGCTTAGGAAACAGCCCCTGTACGGAAGCGGCCCTGCTGTGTTGCGCTTCAAAAAGGAGACAACCCCGGGAGGTTATAGGAGTAATCCGGTTGTCTACTTCTGCGGGCGAGTTTACGAACCAGGCATCGTTTTTCCTGGTCACGCCGGCGCGCAAATCGAAGCCCAGCGTGATGTATCGGCTTACCTTTCCCAGGTTTTTGACGACGATGGACTGCACGGCCGCCCGTTGCTTTGAAGGCATAAAAGTGTGAGCTATGAATGCGAGACCTTGCATCTGGGTTTCGCGAACGATGCGATGGGGATACCAGGTGTAAGTGACCTGAGTTGCCGGGGGCCCGTAGCCCATGAGCATGCGGCCGTTGAGAAAAATTTCACAGGTCGCGAGGTAACCGGGGCTGAATGGTGTATCCGGGAGCCCGCAGCAAGCGTAAGGCGGAAAAGAGATTGCGGTGAGACCCGCAACGGACTTTGTGGCTTTCAGGTATCCCCACTCATTTTGCGCTGCAGGAGTGCTGTACAGGTCGCGAAAGACATGGGAAATGCGATCACTGGCAAGCGAAGCAAGGGTCGGAGGCGAGGGGAGAGCAGGCTTGGTGGTTGCCCGTAGTTGGGAGTGGCTGAAAATTTGCAAGGCCGTTGTGGCCGCAGTCCCCTGCAGAAAGGACCGTCGATTGAACGGGGCGAGAAAGCTCCGGATAGTCACGCTACTTATGATGCCATCAATTCGAAGACGGAAGAAAACCGTGTATCGCCGCTACTGCTGGAACGCTCACCGGTTCGGGCAGGATGCTATCATCAGCCAATGCGGGCGCGCTTCGGATTGCAATGCCTGATCGCCTTGCTCACCGTTCCTCTGACCGCTCAGCAAGCAAACCGCGGGTCGCTCGACGGGCTATTGAGGGATGCCTCCTCGTTGAGCAAGGAAGCGGACTACACGCGTGCCATCCCGGTATTGCTGCACGCCAAAAAGATTGCGCCGCAAAATTATCTGGCTAATTTGCTTTTGGGATTGGACTTCCTGCGAAGTGGGCGTCCCGCAAATGCGGTCGAACCGCTGCGGACCGCGGCGCAACTGCGCGCTGACGACGCGACGGCAGACGGATACCTGGGCGAAGCAGAAAAAGCTCAGGGTAATTTTGCGCTGGCCGCGGAAGCATACGAGGATGCTCTCGCGCGCTCACCGAATTCGGAACAGGCGCTGTTGGCATGGGCAGACTACAGCCTGGAACGATTTCGGGCTTTGGGGCTTTGGCTGCGCGGCACGCAACGCGGCACGGCCGCGTTGCTCAGGGTACAGGCTGAGGCGAGCGCAAACGGCACCGCGCAACGCGAGTCACTACTGCAGAAAGCTGCAGAAGGCGATCCCGAGCAGAGCGGAATTTGGGGAGAGTTGGGGATAGCGCAAGCTGCGCTGGGCATGCATGCCGAGGCGGAAGCAAGTCTCAAGACCGCCCAGGAACGGCAGCCCAATGCATCTTCCACATGGAAACTCGAAGCGCAAATGGCCGCGGCCGAGGGAAATTGGTCTGAATCTGAGAGCCGCCTGCTCGCGCTAGGAGCCCGCTCCGCCGTGGAGCTGAGAGGCGCCCTGGCACAGTGGCCAAATGCACTCATTCCGGACGCGAATGTTTCGGGAGCGATTTGGCGGTGCGTGCGCGATCACTCGATCAATTGCCCGGTACCCGGCGAAGCACCTGCAAGCGCAGCTACGGCGAAAACGCTTTTCGCGGAGGAACGTTGGGAACAGTTGGCAGCAACGCCTGCTCCCGCTAGCGACCAGGGTTTGCTTTGGTTCTGGCGCGGAGTGGCGTTGGGACAGATAGGAGATTGTGCACGGGCGATCCCCGCACTCGAAAGTGGGCTCAAGGAGGGAAAAGAGGCGGCGGCCTATTGGCTGATCGTTTGCTACGGCTCAGTGGTAGGGAATGCAGCCGGGCAATTGACAGCGCAGGGCAAAGAATTGGCTGTCCATCAAATTCACGGGGATATTTTACTGTCGATGAAAGGCGATGCAACCGGGGCTGCGACGGAATATACAGAAGCGCTGCGCCTCGAACCAAAAAACCTGGATCTGTTGGAAAAGAGAGCGCAAGCCTATATGACCGCGGGAGATATGGATAAGGCGAGACAGAATGCACAAGAGGTCCTGGCGGTGGACCCGCACCGGGAACTTGCGCTACAGTTACTGGCTCGTATCGCGATGATCGAGCGCGATTACCCTCAAGCACTTTCGGTGCTTGGTAAATTGGCGCGGATGGAACCCGAAGACAGCTGGACCAAGGTTCAATTGGGAACCGCTTACGCACAGACAGGACATCCTCAAGATGCAGTGCGGTGTCTGCAACCGGTATTGGCGGCGAGCTATCCTGACGAGAAAGGCGCTCTGCATGCGATGCTGGCCGGACAACTGCGCAAGCTTGGCCGTGAACAAGAGGCCGAAGTTGCGGCGGCGGAAGCAGTGAAGCGGGCGAATGCTTTTGAGGAGAGAGGCACGGGCAACACACAGTGACAATAAGCCGGCGAAGTTTCTTGCGGGCGCCACTCACTTAAGGACCGCTACTGAGCGGCGTCGCCGCCAAGTACTTTCTTCACCCTTTGGTCACTTAGCTCGCCGACGGAGTCTGTAGCCTGGGAATTCATTTGTTTAAACAGTGCCTTCGCTTCCTGTGTCTTGCCCAGCTCGGTATCGGCGCGGGCGAGGTTGTACAAAGCGCTGCGAGAAGTTGGATCCAGTTGATGTGCCAGCTCCAGGTCTTGAGCTGCCTGTTTGGGATTGCCACTTTCTAGAAGCAGCTTACCGCGCAGCGTTCTGGCCGAGACGGACTTGCCGTCGAGCGCGATCGCCCGATCCAGTTCGGCGAGCGCCGCGGCAGTTTTTGAGGGATCGACTTTGAGCATGCACTCGGCCAGGAGGGAGTGCAAATCGGAGTCGTTGATCCCGGAATCAAGTGCCGCCCTGAGTTCGGTGATGGCATTCGCGTAGTTGCCCTGCTTGTAGTCTGACATGGCCAAGAGAAACTGCGCGTCAGGCTTTTGTGGCGAGAGGGCGACCGCATTGGCAAAGTCACTATGTGATTTTTCCATATTTCCCAACTGAACATTCACGGCCCCGCGTACCACCAGCGCGTCAGGATTCTGGGGGAAGGCTACAACCGCCTTGTCAGCCACCTCAGCAGCATCCTTGAAATTGCCGGTATCGGCCAGGAGCGTCACGAGATTCAGATAGGCGAATAGATCGCCCGGATTTTGCTGAAGCTCTTCAAGCAGGATGGGATACGCATCCTTATATAGACCGAGCTTAGAATAGGAGACGCCGAGAAGATTGGTGCCTCGCGCATCAAGCGAGCCTTCTGAGCGCAAACCTTTCAGAGCATCCACCGTCCCCTGGTAGTTGCCCAACTCGAATTCGCTGAGCGCGATCGCGTATTGGTGGGTTGGGCGGTTGGGCACATCTGGAGGCACTGTCTGAAAGGCCTTGAGGGCCTTTTTGGAATCGTGGGCTCTTCCATAAAGCCAGCCAAGGTTGAAGGTCTCTATGGGTGAAAGGTTGGTGCAGCCTTGCAGTTGGTTGAGCACGCGCTCTGCCTCTTCGAAAAGTTTCGTTTTCAGCAGCGCATCTGCATGTTGGAAGGTCTGTTCAGCATCGCAAGCGGGGGTGGGCGAGACCGCGTAAGACAGTGCCGGAGTGGTGAGGAACAGGAACGCTATAATGTACCGCGACGGTGTCATTTGGCTGCCGGGACCCTGGAGCGCGCCGCGGTCAGGTCATGCCTGGCAGTGATCCCTTTCCCTTCGTGAATGGTTACCAATTGATCGGCAGCTACATTTTTGACTTGCTCCAGCGCCCCGCTCGGCCAATAGATGTCGATGTCCGCGGTTTTGATAGCGCCCAAGCCAAAATGAAGGCGGGGATCATTTGCGGAGAAGTAACTCGATTGGCTCATCACCGACTGAGCTTGCACCTTTCCACCGTAGTGCAACAACACGCGCGCGCCAATTGCGCTGCGATTCGACGTGGTCCCGACAAGTTTAAGTTTGAGCCAATGGTGTTGTCCGCGCAGATCGTTGCGCAGCAGGGATGGCGGCTCATTCATGTTCATGATTAGAATGTCGAGATCGCCGTCGTTGTCGAAATCGCCGAAGGCGCAGCCGCGGCTGGAATGTACGGCTGTAACGCCCGGGCCGGCCGCTTCTCCTATTTCCTCAAATGTGCCATTGCCCATGTTCCTAAAAAGGATACGTGGGCCCTTGTCGGGATACTGGGGGAGTTGCTTTGCGACTTCAGGATAGACGCTACCCGTGACCACGAAAATATCGGGATAGCCATCGTTATCTAAATCCACGATTCCCGTTCCCCAACAAATGAAGCTCGATTCTACGCCGATGCGGCTGGTTCTGGTGACATCCTGAAATTGTGCTTTGCCGTTGTTCTGATAAAGAACGCACGTGTCGTCGACAAAATTCGTCTTGAACAAATCCAAATGACCATTCAGATTCACGTCCCCAACCCCTACACCCATGCCGGCCTGCTCCATGCCGTCGTCGTTGAAGGCGACGCCACGAGGAACGCCTTCCTCGCGGAAGGTGCCGTCATGGTTATTCATATATAGAAGGCTCGGGGTCGAGTCGCAGGCAACGTAAATATCGGGCCAACCGTCTTCATCAAAATCCGCGGTCACCACGGTCATTCCGTATTCCCGGCGCGGCCCTCCGATACCGGACTTACCAGTGACGTTGGTGAACGTGCCGTCTCCGTTGTTGTGATAAAGAACATGCGAGCTGGGAAAGCCAGGGGGCAGGCCCCGCGGGCCGCAATTCACCGGGATTCCCTTCCAGCTACAGTTCACGTTCTCGCCCGGTTTGGGCACTGTCTTGAAATCAAATTGGATGTAGTTGGAGATGAAGAGATCGAGGCGCCCGTCGCGGTCGTAGTCAATGAAGGAACATCCCGCTCCCCAGTTCCCCTGGTCGCCAGGCATGAGGAAGCCGGCCTTTTCGGTAACGTCGGTGAACGTGCCATCGCCGTTGTTGCAGTACAACTTATTTTGACCGAAATAGGTACAGAAGATGTCCTCCCACCCATCGTTGTTGTAGTCGCCTACGCAGACAGAATTGGCCCAGCCGACGTGGTGCAAACCGGATTTTGCGGTGACATCGGTAAAGGTTCCATCACGATTATTTTTGTAGAGCCGGTTGGTTGTGCCGGGGGGCGCGCCGTCGAGGCGTTGGCCGGTCAACAGAAAGATGTCCATCCATCCGTCGTTGTCGTAGTCAATGAATGCGCAGCCGCAGCCATCGGCCTCAATGATGTACTGCTTACGATCTGTGCCGCCGTAGATGACGGGCAAGGTGAGGCCGGCACTTTCTGCCACGTCGACGAAATGGGCATCAAACGGACGACCGGAAGGCGCAGGCCGGGTTTGCTGATGGAGCTCGCGCGAGGCCGGCCCGGACTGGCCCAACATTCGCAAGGACCCGGCGCCACAGGCCAGGTAAACGAACTCTCGACGCGTAATCCCCATACCTGACTAGTTTATCCAGAAATAAATGTGAGGGCGCGTCAGGAGGCTCCTCGTTCCATCCAAAAGCGGGTGATTTGTTCCAGGGAGCGTCCTTTGGTTTCAGGAACGAATTTCCAGAAACAGACCATCGCGAGGAGGGCTGCACAGGAGAAAGACCAGAACGTGCCGTCAGGGGCCAGGTGTTTCATCATGATGGGAAATAGCTGATTGCCCAGGAAGCTGAAGACCCACAGCGCAGTGGTGGCGATCGACATAGCACGCCCGCGAATTTTGGCGGGGTAGATCTCAGAAATGATGACCCAACACGCGACCCCGTTGCCGAATGCGTGTCCTATGACAAAGGTCATGACGAAGATGACGACCAGGATTCCGCTGCCGTGAAGGTTAAAGAGGAGGCCAACGAGCGCGAAGGAAATGAATTGAACAAAACTGCCGGCGACGATCAGTGTTTTTCTGCCCGCGACATCAATGAGCCACAGGGCAGCGAGGGTGAATATCAGGTTCACCACACCAACCAGGACGGACTGCAGGAATGCGTCGCCGGTATTGGTGCCCGCGGCCTGGAAGACTTCCGGCAGGAACGACAGCACGGCGGTGATTCCACTGGTCTGGGAAAAGGCCGCGAGCATAATGCCGAGCAGGAGAGGACGGCGAAAGCTGGTGAGTAGTTCGGATAAATGCCCTTCCTCGATCGCTAAGGACGATTGAATCTCTGCCGATTCTCGTGTGGCAATCTCAACGCCATTGATCTTGGTAAGGATGGCAACGGCTTCGGAGATGCGCCCTACCTTCATCAACCAGCGAGGGCTCTCGGGAGCAGGCAGGATGATAGCCCCGAAGAGCAAGGCGGGGAATAGGCCCATTAAGAACATCCAGCGCCAGCCGATTGCGATATTCCAGGCTTCATCTCCCATTCGTTGGATTTGCATATTCATGAAGACGGCGGCCAGGATGCCGAGCACTATGCCCACCTGGTAGAGCGTGACGAGGCGGCCGCGCAGGCGTGTGGGCGCAATCTCCGCGATATACATGGGGGCAATGATGGACGCGGCCCCAATCCCAATACCGCCGATGATGCGCCATAGGACGAACTGATTGAGACTGGACGCGAACCAGATGCCGGCAGAAGAAAGTGCGAAGCACGCAGCACACGCAGCCAGGCCTTTCTTTTGCCCGAGGTAATCGACGAAGGCGCCGGCACTCATGGCCCCGGCGATGCATCCCACGAGAGCACAGCCGGCAGCCCACCCGACCCCGGCGGCATCAAGATGAAATAGTTGCGTGATGTAAGGAATTGCCCCGCTGATAACGATGGTGTCAAAGCCAAAGAGCAGGCCGCCCAACCCGGACACAGTGGAGGCAATGATTAGATATTTCCGCGGAACGATGGATGACATTTGCCCTTTCAGGCGATCACCGATGAAGGAGGCCCAGTCACACTCGGCACAGGCAGACTCGCCTGTACACGGCGAACTCCTGATTTAGAACTCGGGTGGAGTAGAAAAAGCTCTTGATCCTGAATATATTTCATGTATCATGGCTGATCGTGAACATATATCACACGGTTTAAATGAGTGTCAACGAACGAGTTGAGACCAGTCAGGCCAGAGAAAATGCTGCATGCGCTATTCGCTTTAAAGTATACCGGGGGAGCAATCGCGGCATGGCTTTCCAGGTGGATACTCTATACGACCTCCTTGCCGGAATTCGCTAGTACCAGATGATGGTCTTTTTCGGTAATTCCTGAGTCCTTCAAGGGGGTTGTGGATGCGTTTTCGGATCGGACTGCTGCTCGTACTTCTTTCCACGCCAGCGTTGACAACCTGCCTTGCCTTCCAGGCAGAGAAGCCGGCGGCCGCAGATCAAAAGGAGTCGGCAAACCATCTTTGGATCATCCCCCATACTCACTGGGAAGGCGCCGTTTTCCAGACTCGCGAGGGATATCTTGAGGAAGATTTGCCGAATATCCTGCAGGCGCTCCACCTGTTGCGTACGTTTCCCGATTATCGCTTCGTTCTGGACCAGGTAGCTTATGTAAAGCCTTTCCTCGATCGCTATCCGGAGCAAGCCGCCGAGTTTCGCAAATTGATTGCGGAAGGAAAGCTCGAAATCGTCGGCGGCAATGACGTGATGCTGGACGTGAATATCCCGAGCGGAGAGTCATGGATTCGCCAGGTTCTGTATGGGAAGGGTTATTACAAGCGGACGCTCAACGTAGACGTGACGACAGGCTGGGCGTTGGATACGTTCGGCCACCACGCACAAATGCCGCAACTGCTTAAGCTGGCGGGCTATCAATCCTATTGGTTTCAGCGGGGAGTTCGCGATAACAAGGTTCCATCGGAGTTTCAGTGGGCGGGCCTTGATGGAACAAAGATACCGGCATTCTGGCTGCCGTTTGGTTACGGCATGCTTTACCCGGTAGCGAAGAATCTGCCAGAGTTCGACAGCGATGTGGTCGGGGTTTGGAACGAGCTGGGGGGATATTCAGACTTTCCGAATCGTGTGGCAGTGGCCGGTGCGGACGTTATTTCTCCCGAACAAGAACTTCCCGAGATGGTTCGCGCCTTCAACGCGCAGCACGATACGCCATTCGCATTGACTTTCGGCCTGCCTTCCGACTTCGAACGCGTGGTGGCCAGGCGGAAGGATCAGCCGGTGATTGGCGGAGAGTTGAATCCGGTCTTTCAGGGCGTGTACAGCACGCGCATCGAGCTGAAGCAATCGATGCGTGAGGATGAACGACTCCTGGGCACATCCGAAAAGCTGGCGTCGCTGGCGCGCGTGCTGGGCATGCCGGCGGAGGAAGAGAAGCGCTGGCAGGATAGCAGATGGAAGGCATGGGAGCCTGTCCTCTTCAACCAGGCGCACGACCTCTCTTCTGGGACCATGGTGGACAAAGTGTATTTGGACACCATGGCGCACTATGAGTCTTCCAAGGAGGCGGCCAGCGGTCTGGTGGAGGACGGCCTGGATGCTGTGAGCGCCAAGATCGACACGCGGAATGCCGATGCCGACGCAGTTCCGGTCTTAGTCCTTAATACGCTGGGCTGGGCACGGACCGACGTGGCCCAGGCAGAGGTTGGCTTTTCGCAGGGCGGAATAGCACAACTCGCACTTCGGGGTCCGGATGGAAGCGAAGAGCCGGTTCAACTTCGCGACGTAACCCGTTACGCTGACGGAGGGATTCGGCACGCCACAGTGATCTTTATTGCCCGCGAAGTTCCGGCGACGGGATGGGCTATCTATTATGTTATGCCGGAACATACTCCCAGCGATCCGTTCTCTGCCGTGCAGATGGGCAAAACACCTCCTGCGTCCGGGTCTACGATGCACGTCGACACAACGTCCATTGAAAATGAGTTTTATCGCGCCACCTTCAACTTTTGGACGGGGGCGATGACGGGCCTGGAGATGAAGTCGGCTGACGGCAACTGGCAGGTACTCGGCGATAAGCCGGGGAATATCGTTGCGTGCGAGCAGGATGGCGGCGATTCCTGGGAACTTTATGGAAACCTGAATGGCGGCCGGCTTACGGCCATGACGTTGACGAATCAGTTGCCTCAAGCCGATCGATCCAAATTCAGCGACGAATGGGTAGGCGGTGGCGGAAAGACGAGTGCCGGCCCGGTGTTTTCGGAATTTCATATCGACCATCCGTTTGGAGATAACAAGTTTTCCACCCGGGTGCGTTTATACAAGGGCATACGAAGGATCGATTTCGAAACGTCGATCACTAACAACGATAAGGCGGTTCGTTACCGCGTTCTGTTTCCAACAACGATTCGCAGCGGCCGCCGCTTTGACGAAATTCCCTTTGGCGCGATCGAACGGCCGCAACAACAGGAGTTCCCGGCGCAAAACTGGTTTGACTATAGCGACGGAAAACATGGCGTTGCGTTGCTCAACGTGGGACTACCCGGAAGTAGCGTGACCGACAATACTATGCTGCTCTCGCTGATGCGCTCTGCGCGCATCAACAGCTACGGGTTTATCGGTGGTTACGAGCCCGGAACCTCGTCGGACCTGGGTCTGGAACTGGGACAGGAACGCACATTTCAATATGCGCTGGTACCGCATGCAGGCAGCTGGCAACAAGCAAACGTGTTTCGAGCGGGGCTTGAATTTAACAATCCGCTGGTGGTGCGGCCGCTCGACCAGCATCCAGGAAAGCTCGCAAAAAAGTGGGGATACCTTGAGGTCTCAAATCCTAATGTAGTGATGAGCGCGCTGATGCCCGCGGAGGATGGCAACGGCCTGATCGTGAGACTCTACGAGGCGGCGGGACAAGCGGCAAACGAAGTTCGAGTGCACTTTGCAGATCCTGTCACGTCCGTATCGGAGGTCAATCTAATGGAAAATCGGGTGGGCCCGGTTTCTGTAGAGAACAACTCGATTCAATTTGCGATGCGGCCATTTGAAATAAAGACTTTCCGGCTCGAGTTGGCGCAGACACATTGAGCCGGCTGCGCGATCAAATTGTGCTTATGACGCGTTTTTTCTGGCAACGATCTTCCGCGATGGCCAGGTGAGCGTTCCGTCACAGTATCCGGGCTCCACCAGGGTCCGTCCGGGTTCGCTGCCGGCGTAGACCCAAACCATGGCCATGGGAGCACTCGAAAGATTCAGGAATCGATGGGGCCGTCCCTCAGGAACGAAGACGGTGTCGTATCCGCCGACCACATACCTGTTGCCTTGCACCAGGCAAACTGCTTGCCCTTCCACTATGGTGATGGATTCGTCGAATTCATGTACGTGGCAAGGCAGGGAAGCCCCCTGTTGAAACCTGGCGTAGCCGCCGCAGATGCCAACGGAACCAAGTCGGCCGGCAAACAGATCACGGAACTCGGCCTGCGGGGATAGCTCATAGACTTCGACCTCAGCAAAGCGAACAATCGACTCCGGATCGCCGCTGCGGGGATTTCCGATACCACGATCCTGAACAACAAACGCTTCGGTCACCGGCTCCTGCGCCGGAGTAGGCGAGGCAAGCGCCGAGAGTGCGGTCAGGGCCGAATCTCCTGAGGAATTCGAGATCTGATGAGCCACGTTGGCGGGAAGAGTAATGCAATCGAGCGGCCCTAGTTGGTAAGTGCGGCCCTCCACACGAACCACTCCGGCCCCGCTCAGAAGCGTGAGAGCCTCACACGCAGTGTGGACATGGTAGGGGAGGACGGCGCCGGGATCGATGGTAACTATACCTGTGCTAAAACCTCTGGCGGTGCAGGCGCCGCTAACCATTTCACGAAAGGAAACGCCTGGTCCTAAGGAGCTTACCTCACCCACGCCGGGGCGGATTGCTTCCCCCCGCAAGAAGGTCTTCGCGTTCTCAACCGTCATTACCTGATCTCCTCGATTGTTTTAGGTCCGCAGAATCGCCGCCTCAGCTATGGGAGGTTGAGCCTGGACCGCGGCCTAATTCTCGACACCTTTCGCTTCGACTCCCTTATAGAGTATCTTTGCGTTGCGATTGGTAATCTCATGGTGCAAGGCAAGAGCTTCCGGATGCAAATCATAGGCCGGCCGCGGCTCGTGGCTGAACGTCTCGAACGTGTCAACTCCTCTCACCAGGGTGGCGCTATCGTCTCCTTCCAACTGACGGACATCAGTCGGCATGTAACGGATGGCGAAACCAATCCTTCGCTTGGAGGAGTTATTGGATGGCGACCCATGAATGATGCGCACGTGATGTAAGGACATCTCTCCCGGTAGAAGCTCGATGGCCACAGCCTTGCTCTGATCAATCTCGACGGCCACCTCCTGACCACGCGTCAGGGCGTTGTTTTTTGCAAACGTGTCGGTGTGGGGAATTTGATTCATTAGATGTGTACCCGGTACTACTTCCATGGCGCCATTGGATCTGTTGCTTTCCGAAAGCGCAACCCAGGCAGTGACCACATCAGGCTTAGAGAGGCCCCAGTAGGTCGAGTCCTGGTGCCAGGAAACATAGGTCGGGTCATTGCCGTCTTTGATGAAGAAGTTGCTGGTCCAGCACAAGAGGTTTTGACCGTACAAATCTTCAATCGCATCGAGTATCTTCTGCTGCCGAACCAAGTCTGCCAGCCAACCAAAGAGCAAATGAGGTTTGTGGCGCAACAGGCCCTTGAGTTCCCCTTGCGTGCGCTCAAACTCCTCCAGGCGCGCCCGCAGCAGCAGCGCCTGCTCCTCCGGCATCACGCGAACCGGCGCAATGTAACCATCGGTATGGTAGTGCTCGATTTGCAACGGTGTGAGCAATTTGCTCATAAGCCGTGCCTCCCTAGTCAGTCACCCAGGCCGGGAGAAACCGCGAAGAACCTTCAACTGAACAAACTTCATGCATCATCCCAGCTTGTGAACATGTATCACGCAGTTTGTTTTTCTGTCAATGCGCGCAGCCCGGGCAACTGAAGTTCAGTGTGGATATTTTCTGCGCGTGAGGTTTGATGAGGATGATGACCAAGGAACAGGGGCTTATAGCAAATCAGCAGAAGCTTCTTCTACCCGGGGCCTTGGAAATTGGCCGGCGTTCATGCGACGGGATTGACTACCGCATACCGACACAACTGCCGGCAACCGGATATTCGTGACAAAGCAGGCGGAACGGCAACTCGTCCTCTTGAATTGAGGAATAGCGAGGGATGGGTACGTGGAAACAATTGTCGTTTTCGTCGTCGTTGACCGAAGATACCTCGCCGATGAGAGCAGGCCCTTCGGCGGCGTAAAAGGAGTGATAGAGATCAGGAGTGACTGTGAGCGATTCCCCAGGCCCAAGAATTACAGAACCTCCGGCGGAAATAGTTCTGACTGCTCCGTCACAAGAAATATGGACCTCCGTTTGAGCAAAACTTTCGTCCGGCCCGGCGTTATAGAGCTGCACCACGAGCAAGCCCCCGTTGGCAGCAGACCTATTGATGATGTCCTCTGTCTTGACGAAATGACGATGAAAAGGGGTGAGCTGGTTTTGGCGAATGAATAGTATCTTTTCGGCATAGGACTTATGGCCTGCGCCAACGGAGCGCCCGCCGTTGCGGAGAGTGAACGCAGTAAGCCCTATTTCCTCGAATCTTCCCGAGTTGAAATCAGTCACATCCCATCCCAGCTTTTGTCTCCGAATTTCGTCCACTTCTACTCCCAAGGCCTGCCAGTCCTGGGGGTTCCAATGAGCAAAAGGAGGGAGCGCAAACCGGTGGCTCCGGAAGAAAGAGCCGGCCTCATATATACTCCGGTTAACTTCGGATCGTTTCATTTGTTTCGCCGTGATCCCGTTGATTCAAGCCGTTTATAGAGCCAAATAATCATATGCTGAGTTGATGGCGCAGAAACGCCACCACGCACTTGCTCTTCTGAAATCGCTATACATATTTCAAAATCGAGCCCAGCTTTGTCAAGCACGGAGCGGAGCCAGGACGACGAGGCACGGAGAGCACACGTACTTGAATCTTGACAACCTGCACCCATCCATATAATTATGAGCAACGTTCACGAGACTTCGTATTTCGTGAACGTTGCTCATCACAGCGTGCATGGATTCGCTGTGCCTGATGTAGCAGGGGTGAGGCTTTAGCTCGACAAGTGAGAAAATCAAGGTCAGGCAGGCTACAGGCGTTGGAAAAGGGGTTCGCCCCGTCTTTTTCGACCCAGGTTACGCTCCACCACAACCCGGGACAGGTTTGGCAAACCTGGAGCACCCGTCCAGCGTGAGGGGCGTCTTGCCAGCCAACTCCACAAGAAGGGATTCACCGTTTATGTCGGCAGACAAAAAGAAGAAACAACCCGTGATCAGTTCCACAGAAAGCTCCCAGGTAACGCATTTACTCGGTGTCAAGTACTCTGTTTTGTTGCCTCGGGAAAAAAGCGAGTGCGTCGAGATTTTGTTACAGCGCTTTCCAAAGGGCCTGTCCTTTCCCATCCATCAGCACAAAGAGTGTGAGCAGACCTACATCGTGCTTGAAGGCGAAGGCGAAGTTACGGTAGCGGACGTGGTTAAGAAGATCGTCAAGGATGATGTGGTCTATATCCCCCGCCTCACAGATCACCGCGTACGCAATGTGGGTAACGGCGATTTCGTTTACCTGACTATCGAGACTTACCCCGACGGATACCTTCCGAACGAGCCGACCTGGGATTCACATATCGCGGTACTCAACAAGCACTATGGCCTGACAAGCGAGGCATGATCATGGGTGCGGAACGACTCAACTTTGAAGGCAAGGTGGTCGTCGTCACTGGAGTCGGGTCCGGCATAGGCTCCGCAATCGCCGATTCATTTGCTTCGCGCGGGGCTACGGTTGTGGGCTTAGAACGTGATCCCGAGAGGCTTGGTTGTTCGGTGAAAAGGATTGCGCAAGATGGGGGATGCCTGCACCCGATTCTCGCCGATGTGAGCTCGGCTGAGGAGGTAAGCAAGGCCTTCGGCGAGATCAATGCCAGGTTCTCCACCATCGACGTCCTGATCAACAACGTTGGTTTGGAGTTCTACCGGGAATTTGTGGATGTAACCGTTGAGGATTGGGACCGGCAGATCGCGGTCAACCTGAGGAGTGTCTTTCTGTGCTGCTCGCATACGGTGCCGCGCATGATTCAGCGCGGAGGCGGCAGCATCATCAACACGGCGTCCGTCCAGGCGTTTGCAACAACCGGCCAGACAGCCCCCTATGCGGCTGCCAAAGCCGGTGTCCTAGGCCTTACCCGGGACATGGCACGAGATCTAGGCCCACACAATATTAGGGTCAACGGAATTTGTCCGGGCTGTATCCTGACGCCGATGATGGATCGCTCTTTGGGGCGTGACCCGGATCCTAATGCGGCGAAGCGCAAGATGGAGTCCGCGATTCCCTTGCGCCGTCTGGGAAAGCCAGAGGAAATCGCACAGGTGGCGCTTTTTCTGGCGTCGGATCTTGCGTCCTACGTTTCCGGCATAGGATTGCTCGTTGATGGCGGCTTACTGGCACAACTGCCAGTGACTTAGCGTGGGGAGGGGGGAGCGCCGAGATGCAGATTCAAGTTAACCAGTTTGAGACCTACGCAGACGGTCTGGATCATGCTGAGGATATTGCTTTCGATAGCGAGGGCATTCTTTGGGCGGGCGGCGAAATAGGGCAGGTTTACCGCATCCCCGAGAAAGGGCGCGTCGAAGAAGTCACGAACATTGGAGGCTTCTGCCTGGGGCTCACCTTCTCAGCGGAAGACGAACTCTACGTATGCAATGCCAAGCTGGCGTGTGTGGTCAAAGTCCAAAAAAATGGGAAGTCGAGCTTATTCGCGGATTCTGCCCAGGGCCACAAGCTGAAGCTACCTAATTATGCGGTCTTTGACTCTGCGGGAAATCTTTTCGTGTCCGACTCCGGCGACTGGGACAAGAGCAGCGGCTGTATCCTGCGGTTCGATCGTCATGGCCGTGGCCGTGTTTTTCTTGAAGGCCCACAGCCTTTTCCAAACGGAATGGCACTTAGCGCCGATGACCGTTTTCTGTTTATCGCACAGAGTCACACGGACGATGTGCTGCAGGTGGAGATCCGGGAAGATGGTTCGGCTGGGGAGCGGGAGGTGTACGCATCCGGTCTGGAAAGAGTTCCCGACGGTCTTGCATTTGACGTCGAGGGAAATCTATATGTGAGCTGCTACGCATCCGACAACATTTATTGTGTGTCTCCCCAACGCAAGGTCGAACTATTAGCCTATGACCGCGACGGTACAACTTTGGCGCGCCCTACGAATATTGCTTTCGGCGGCCCGCAAAACGATGAGCTGTACGTGGCCAACCTCGGTCGTTGGCACATCAACCGGGTAAAACTAGGCATCAAGGGACAGTTGCTGGCAAACCAGAAGAAGTAAATCGACAGCGGGCTTCCCTGCTCTCTAGACGAGGTCTCACCAGCCGCATGTCGTTCTGGCAAACTCGCGCCTGACATTTCAATCCTCTTTCAAGCGGGCGCACGGGAGTTTAATGTGACCCACTGCTTCTGTCCGTCGCCCATCGGCCTGCTGGTCTCGGACGTGCAGGTAGGAAATCCTTTCACCCCATTGATCGATGAATCGGACCGCTCTCGGTTCGGATGATGCAGAAAACATTGTCCTAAACGGAACCGGCCATTGGCTAGCGGCCCTGGCTTAGCCGGTTTCGGGGTTGGAAACCTGCTCCCTTTGGCGAAGCGTATTCCGACTTCGGCTCTCCGCCTCGTCGCTGGCTTCTGTCGCACTTGGTACGGTACACTTGCGCCTACCGGCACGACGGATTGAGCAAGCCAGGAACACCGGGGAATTGCAGCGGAGAAGGCAGGATCGGCATGGCTTCACCGACTCGGTGGCTGCGGGTTTGCACTTCCTCAAGGGACAGCAAACGGGGTACGGCGACGTCTCGCATTTCGTTCCAGGCACTCTCTTCTGTGCAACCTTAACCATCTATGTAAAGTGGACTTGCGAGCCCGGTTGGGTTATGAGTTTGGAGTTGGTATGCAAGTGGGATGTATGGGGATTTTGGTGGTTGACGTGTTCGCTGATCCGATTCAACGTCTTCCGGACGCGGGGCAGTTGGTCACTACCTCAGGCTTGGCCATCAGTGTCGGCGGTTGTGCAGCCAACACGGCCATTGGGCTCAGGATTCTGGGGGAAAGCGTAAACGTCGCTGGAAAGGTGGGCTCCGACATCTCAGGCGATTTCATCTACTCTGGCCTAAAACAGCATGGTGTTGGCGTTGACCATATTCGGCGCACGCTGCAGTTGCCCACTTCGGGCACAGTGATTTTTACGCTCCAGGGCGAGGATCGACGATACCTGCACTGCATTGGAGCCAACGGTGAATTCTCCCTGGAAGACGTGGATTTAGGTTTCCTCCGGGACACCCGTGTCCTCTACTTCGGAGGGTTCCTTGCTATGCCCTCTTTCTCTGCCGAGCAGTTGGCTAAGCTCTTTTGGGAAGCAAAACGTCGAGGGGTCGTGACCGTACTCGACGTTGTGATGCCGGCCGAAGGATCGTTTGGGGTACAGGATGTCGCGCCGATTTTGCCCTACACGGATTATTTTTTGCCGAATGAGGACGAGGGTGCTCGTCTGACTGGACAGACGGACGGGCTGGCTCAGGCCGAATGCCTGAGTGCCTTCAATCCCGGGTGTACTGTTGTGATCACCCGTGGTCCCCACGGTTCACTGGCAAAGAGAGGCAAGCGTGTCATCAAGACGCCGGCATTCCCCATCGAAACGGTGGAGGAATCCGGAGCGGGCGATGCATTCACCGCCGGTTTGATCAAGGGCATCCTTAAGAACTGGGAACTGGAGGATGCGCTATATTTGGCTGCGGCGGTGGGCGCCTCTTGCACGCGTGCGCTTGGATGCTTCGCCGGAATCTTCTCCTTTGGCGAAGCCGTTTCTTTTCTCGGTAGCCAACAGATTCCATTCAAGCACTCTTTCCGCGATTGCGAGCAAAGGCCGGGTCAGCCGGAGCGGACTGGCGTGACAGACACCACGGTATGACAATTTCCCCGCGAGATAACTATGACGGAAGAATCAAAACGACCGATCCTTGTTTATATTAAGGGCGTTCTCCCCTCTCTCACCCCAACAGAACGCCTCATTGCTGAGTACATTCTGAAAGATCCGGAGCGGATACTTTCTTCTTCGATCGCTGAGTTACGCGACGGGACCGGATCGAGCGTCGGTTCGATCGTGGCCTTTTGCCGGAGCCTTGGCCTGCAAGGCTTCGCCGGGTTCAAGATTGCACTAGCCCGAGAAATGACGCAGAGCGCCTTTTCAGGGTTTGGTGGATCAAAAGACGGCGCGCCTCACCGGAACTCGGTGTTCCAGGAGGTTTTTCAATTCCAGTTGGAAAGCCTCAAGGAGACCCTGCAGATTAACAGCCAGGAGACACTCAAACAGGTCGCTCTCACGCTAGATCGTGGGCGCCATATCGAGCTCTTTTCCATAGGCATCTCCTACCCAATCGCCTACTTGGCGTCCTGCAAATTCCGGCTTATTGGTTTGCCGGTCTCTACTCAATTCGACTCACACATGCAGCTCGTCGCAGCTACCCAACTAAGAAAAGGCGATGTGGCCTTTGGTATTTCGTGTTCCGGATCCACTCGAGAGACCGTGCATTGCCTGGAAGTGGCCCGCTCTCGTGGAGCGAAAACTATCTGCCTGACAAATTCCATGAAGTCGCCGATCACCGCATGTGCTGATCTCAAACTTTTCGCGACCCCAAGCGAGGTTAAATACTTTCAGGCGCCGCTGGCTTCACGAATCACCCAGTTGGCGATCGTGGATGCGCTTTTCGTATTTCTTGCCCGCAAACACAAAGAGAGAAGCAGTATGCGGCTTTACAAATCCGGCGAGGAACTGTTGAAACAGCGGCTGGACTGATATCCGGCGACTGAACTAACGTCAACCTGCGTCCCCATTTCATTGAATAACATTCACTTCTTGTCTATAGTGGGTGGTGCGCAAATTGAACGCGCCCGCACGGCGACCTGCGGAATCAAGAATGGAGAATCGAAATGTCCATGTTTGCCGGCCTACACCATTTCAACCTGATAGTCTCAGACAAGGAAAAAACCAAGGCATTTTACAACGGGATCTTAGGGTTGGAAATTGCGTTGGAAACAACGATCGAGGATGCTGAGTTCTCTCGGGGTGTCGGTCTCCCCAACACCAAAGTATTGGCGACATTTTTTAAACTACCGGAAAACTCAGGACTCATCGAAACTTTCCAGTATGTAAACCCGCCGGGCAAAGCCATGCCTTCAGCAGCTAAGGCGAACGATGGTGGATGGCAACATATCTGTTTCCAGGTTAACGACATCGAAAAGACAAAAAAGGAACTGGAGAGCAAGGGGGTCAAGTTCTTGTCGACACCAGTAACCATCTCCGCTGAGCACCCTTATTTCGCGGGAGTGCGCTTCTGTTACTTCCTTGGGCCGGATCATGAGGTACTTGAGATCCTGCAGGGTTGACAGGAATGCATTCAGAATTATTTCAGCTGACGGGCAAGACAGCCCTGGTGACTGGCGGTGGAAGCGGACTGGGGCGAGCTATCTGCTGCGGCTTTTCCGATGCGGGTGCGCGCGTCATTGCAGCGGATATGTCTCTGGCTAACGCTGAGCAAACCGCCAGTCTGGTCAAAGAAGGAGGAGGAGAAGCGGAAGCGGAGGAACTCGACGTGACCAACAAGGCGATGGTGGAGGACGTCGTTGGTCGAGTGGTCCAGAAGTGGGGCGCAGTCGACATACTGGTGAACTCCGCGGGACGAGCGATTCGTGGTACCGCTCTCGATTACTCTGAAGAAAATTGGGACACCATCATTAATGTGAATTTGAAAGGAACCTTCCTATGTTGCCAGGCTGCCGGTAAACACATGGCAGAGCGAAAGAGCGGCAAGATTATCAACATAGCTTCGATAGGAGGGTTTATCGCGTATGCCGGGAGCATCGCATACCTGGCCAGCAAGGGCGGCGTGGTCCAGCTGACCAAGGGTTTTGCGGTTGAGCTGGCCCCATTCAATGTCCAGGTAAATGCAATTGCGCCCTCGCTGTTCGAGACGCCGATGATGGCCGGGAGCCGTTCGGATTCAGAGTCCCAACGATACTTTATGGATCGAACGCCTCTGGGGCGGAGGGGGCGGCCGGACGAGATAGTGGGCGCGGCGGTGTTTCTGGCTGCCGCCAGTTCCAGTATGGTCACCGGGCATACGCTCGCGGTCGATGGTGGGTTCCTATCGGCTTAAATGCCGCAGGAAGCGTTACCCCCCGCAGTTGCCCAGACTTTACAACCTACCGCCAAGAAGGACGACGGCCAACGAGGAGATGGAGGAGGTACCAGAGAGAGTGCGGGAGGACATTGCACGCAATGTTTATAAAAGGAAGCTGCCGAGAGTTGTCTCCCTGTATAGCTAGATTATCCGCCTGAATCGTGGCGCAATATGGAACAGGGTTACCTTCGAAACGTAAACTTGCTAATACGCTCGGCCACCGCCAACTGTTGTTCTTTAAGCTTCTGCCGCTTCCAGAGCTTGTGGGTCCACCACGGGCTGATAAAAGTCACTGACAAAGAGGCGATAGCCGAAACGGAAACCGAAATGATCGCAACCTCTATGCCGTTATCCATGCTTCAGGCTGCAGCGTCCTCGAATGTGATATTGATGCGCTTACCAAGAACCGCCGCAGCCCTCTGAATCGTGTCGAGCTGAACGCGATCGTTCTCGGGGTCGAATAGCCGTGTGATTTGCGTGCGACTGGTCGCCATTCTTTTTGCCATCTCTCGCCGGGAGATGTGCTTCGCCTTCATCGCCTCGGCCAACTGCCAGGCGATAACACGCTTGATAGCGTGGCTGGTCGCATATTCGTAAATGCCTTCCTCTTTAAGGAAGCTCTCAAGAGTGGAACCGATGTTTTCCTTGCTCATTGCTCTGTCTCCCGTTTGCATTTGATCGCTAGTTCTAGATCTCCTGGTGATGTCTTCTGCGACTTCTTCACAAAACCATGCAGAAGAACCATTTTGCCGTCGTGAATGCAGAACAGTACGCGGGCGATGCCGTTCTTGATATCGCTCCGCACTTCGAACAGGCCATTGCACAATGGACGACAAACTGGCATACCTACCGGCCAACCATACTCGACAGTCTGGAGATCGGAGCCGATGACCTTCTTGTCAGCGACGGTCATCTCCATCAGCCATTCCCGCACCGGCTCATTCCCAGCTTTGGTGCGGTAAAGGTGACCGGGATGGTCTTCCGATCAGGTTCGCGCATATGGCCCTTATAAGGTTCCACTGTACCGCGTAAGGAGCCACCTTTCGAGGGAAAAATGCTTGACCCTTAGCGCAGCCAGGTAGATGGCCTTATCGGGACGCTAGGTGTGCTGGAGTCACCAGGGCGCCGGAGTGAGCGGTATCCGGGCGCTTTCCGCGGAACCCTTCATCGGAAATGTCTCTGCCGTACAGGTGCCGTATAAGATTCTTTGCCTGGCTGGATCAAGCATGGAAGTGATTGATTTTATTTGTTTTTATGGTGGGCGCTGCAGGATTCGAACCTGCGACTTCCACCGTGTGAAGGTGGCACTCTACCGCTGAGTTAAGCGCCCTCCGGGGCATAGCGTAGTTTACACGAACCTTACGGGCAGGCCCAAAGCTGCGCCAGCGGCCCCGGAAGCCCGAATATCCCCCAAAACTGGGGAAGACCACGGCTCGCGGCAACAGTTACAATCCATTCACCCTATGGCTGTTACTCCCCCAGAGCAGGACGGTTCTCCCACCCCTGGGGGACCCCCTTCGCCAGGTTCAACCGGAGACGAAAAGGCCCAGCAAAACTCTCCTGGTTCCGCGCAACCTAGTCAGGAGCGTGGGGTTACAAAGGGTATGGGTACCGTAGCCATTGCGCAGAACGGGTTCCAGGGCACGCAGCAGGGTGTGCCGCTGCATGCGACTGGGGTCGATTGGGCCCAGCTCTCCGACGCCGAGATCATGTTGCGCGTTCGTGAAGGCGACGACTCGGGGTTCAGCATCCTGATCGAGAAATACCGAAAGCAGATTGTCCATTTTATGTTTCGGATGTCTCGCAACCAGGCAGTCGCCGAAGAGTTGGCCCAGGAGGTTTTTCTCCGCGTGTATCGATCGCGGCAGACCTATCGAGCGGAAGCGAAATTCAGCACCTGGCTCTATCGGATCGCGACCAACCTGGGAGTGAACCACGCGCGCGATACCAAGTACGAGCGGACGGCCCAGAACGTTTATCTTGACCAGCCGGACGCGGAGACGGGCACTACTCCCGATGTCGCGGATAGTACCCTCAGCGTGGAACAGCAATTGGTTCGCGACGAGCGGATGAACGCGATTCGCAAGCAAGTGATGGCGCTGCCCGAACGGCAGCGCAGTGCGGTGTTGATGCATAAGTACCAGGAGATGGATTACAAGGAGATTGGCGACGTTCTCAAGCTGAGCGAATCGGCCACCAAATCGCTCCTGTTCCGGGCTTACCAGACATTACGTGAAAACCTGAAGGATTTTGCTTAGCAGAAATTGAGGAAGACTTATGACTTGCCCTGAGATGAATAAACATTTGGCGGAATCGGTCTTCGAGTCCCGGCCGCTTGCGGACGAGGCCCGCAAGCATATAGCGGAGTGCGCCGGGTGCGCAGCCGAGTTGGCGAGCCTGGAATCTACCTGGAAGCTGCTTGACCAATGGCAGGCTCCGGAGCCCAGCGCCTTTTTTGACGCCAAGCTGTATGCCCGGTTGCGGGTGGAACAGACAACCGCCCCCGCCAGTTTTTTTGAGCGCGCCAAGGCGTGGCTACTTTACAGTAGCAATCTGCAGATGCGCCCGCTGGCAGCTGGCGCCCTGGCCACAGTACTGGTAATTGGCGGCGGAACCTTTGCCCTGCTCGATTACCAGCAGGCAGCGCCTGTGGCGCAGACCTCGGCCACGGTGCGTGATTTGCAGTCGTTTGACGGGAACGCTCAGATGTTTCAGCAGTTGAACGCCCTGGATGGAGATGAGGATAGCGGGCCCGGCGCCTCCAACTAGCGCAGCGGATAATCAGGTTCGGCAAAAACCGGAAAGCGAGGCGCCCAGAACTACCGTAGCGGCTTTAGAGGGCACCACCATGGCAAGGCAAAACGAGATCGAGACGACATCCCTCCGGGGGAAGCTCGCTCGTGGTGTCCTTACCGCGCTGTTGCTGATACTGCCGCTGGCTGCCGTTCCCTGCTTCGCTCGCCCTGGGCAGCAGCCGGGTGGGCATCCCCACTTTGAAAATAACCAGCAGCCGCATCTGGGCACGTGGTTGCAACGGCATCAGAACCTGTCTCCTGAGCAGCAGGAACAGGCCCTGCAGCGCGAACCAGGGTTTAACCGGCTGCCCCCGGAAACTGCAGCAAAGGCTCCTCAACTCGCCTGCGGCAGCTCAACAAAATGCCTCCGGAACAGCGTCAGCGTACGGTGGACCATATTGAGGCCATGGAGCACCTTACGCCGCAAATGCGGCAACAAGTGCGTGCCTCGTTCCAGGATTTTCGTAGCCTCCCGCCGGATCGGCAGCGGATGGTGAGGAAGGCTTTTCGCGATCTGCGGGAGTACCCGCCTGAACAGCGCACAGCCATGATGAACTCGCCCAGGTTCCAGGCTCAGTTCTCACCCCAGGAGCGCAGTATTCTAAGCAACATTCTTGCCGTCGAGCCCTACCATGCGATACACGGGCCAAGGCACGACGACGGTTTGGAATACGGGCGATAGCGCCAGACAACCTGCTCACTTCAAGCGATCACTTTATAGATGAGAGGCTGCGGAGCAGGCGGCTTGGCGCTCAGCGTAAAGCATCGGTTCAGGGTCGCCACGACGGACTCCAGGCGCGCTTCCTGCTCGACATAGACAGTGAATAAGGTTTCGCCGGCCGCGACCGGGTCGCCAACCTTCTTGTGCGTCTCTACGCCGGCATGTGCAGACACGGCTTCCCCTGGCACGGTCCTGCCTGCTCCAGCGCGTTGAACAGCCCAGCCGACCTGGTCGCAATCGACAGCGGAGAGAAAGCCTGCCGACGGGGACTTTACCTGGTATTGATAGGCCGGCTGATGCAGCCATTGGGGACTCTCAAACCATCCCAGGTCGCCGCCCTGAGCAGCGATCATGCAGCCAAATTTCGTGAGCGGGAGACCGCTTTGCAACAGCTCCTCCGCAAGCTGCACGCCGTCGTCCGGGGCCGGCACTTTCCCTCCCAGGTACAGCATCCATCCTGCGAGTTGCAGGGAGAGCTGCCGCAGATCCTCGGTAAGCGGGTGGCGATGGTTGCGCAGCAGTTCCACGGCTTCGACAATCTCGACTGCATTGCCTGCCATGCGCCCGAGCGGTTGACTCATGTTGGTGATGAGGGCGGCGGTCCGTGTTCCGGCGCGGTTTCCCGTGGCCACCATCAGCTCGGCCAGGTGGATGGCCTCCGCCTCCTGCTTCAGGAAAGCTCCCGAGCCGGTTTTCACATCCAGCACCAACGCGTCAAGACCGGCGGCGAGCTTCTTGCTCATGATGGATGCGCAGATGAGAAAGGGACTCTCGACGGTTGCCGTACGGTCGCGCAGCGAGTAGAGCGTGCGGTCTGCCGGCACCAGCCACTCGGTCTGGCCTACGATCGAGAGACCGCAAGCGGTCAGCACGGCAGAGATCTCATCCTCTTGCAGGTGGGTTCGGTAGCCGGGGATGCTCTCCAGCTTGTCGAGGGTGCCGCCTGTGTGGCCCAGGGCCCGGCCGGAGATCATGGGCACGCAGAGCCCGGCTGCGGCGGCGATGGGGGCCACCAGGAACGAGGTCTTGTCGCCCACTCCGCCGGTCGAGTGCTTGTCCACCTTGTTCCCGGGCAGACTGCGGAAGTTCATGACCTTGCCTGAATCGCGCATGTGGGTGGTGAGGCTATGCAGTTCATGGCGTTGAGCCCCCGCCAGCAGACGGCCATGAGCCAGGCCGCCAGCTGATATTCGGGAATGGAATTTGTCGCTGCGCCGGCGACCAGCGCGGCTATCTCCGCATCGGTCAATACTTCGCCGTCGCGCTTTTTGCGAATCAGATCTACTACGTGCATGCAGCATCCTCTCCTGCTGCCATTAGAGCAAAACTTGCTGTGAGACACCCGGCTTTCGCTATGCGGGCTTTTCTTCAGGATGAAGCCCGTCCGGTGCGCACCTGGCCCGGCGGCCCGGCGAGCCCGCTGGTAATAGCCAGTTGGTCGCATGAGCCGTTGCATATGAAACCATGGCGCTTTCATTTAAAAGGAGATGCGGGCGGCAGGAGGTGTCATTACTGCATGAAGTTACTACAATTCGGCCTTCTATTACTCAAGAACCATAGCGGTTTCCGGTAGAAGAAGTATGCTCATTTCAAGCGGCGATTCTCTACGAACGCTTTCATCGATTCTTTCGGGGGAGGGACTTGATGATGGGGAACAAAGAGGATCGCCGTTGGTTTCTTCCTGAGTGATACGGTCATCGACCGTACGACAAATCGCCATCCCAGGTCAATACACTAACCTTCGAATTCGGATTCGAAGGTTTTGCTATTTAGATTGGCAAACCTCTCCAATATTCAAGTGCTATTCCAGGCCGATAAGCTTGAACTGGTCAAAGTCTGGGTAGTTGCGGCATTTCGCCGAATCCAGACGCTTCGGACCGTGGGCTACGACCCAATACCCTGACAGCGGGTTGCTAAGTCAGATAGGCGAAGCCTTGCCCGAATGCTCAAACACCCTGTGGGGCGTCAATTGGATAAGACTATGGCTACCATGACTCAAGTCACTTGTGCGCAAATGCCTCACGAGGAGCAGGATCCTCGCAGGTGGTTCGCCGTGATCACCACACCTCAGCACGAAAAAGCCGCCTTTCGGCACCTGGACTTCGGGGGCATCGAGACTTTTCTGCCGACGTATGAATCTTCCCGGGTTTGGAAAAACCGTCAAAAGGTCAAAGTGGAATTGCCATTGTTTCCTACTTATCTCTTCGTACGTATCGATCGGGAAGAGCGTACCAGGGTTCTACGCACGCCCGGAGTGCGACAGCTGGTGGGTAACAGCCGCGAGCCGCTCAGCGTGGCCGACCGTGAAATTGAGTTTCTTCGCAGCAGCATTCTGGAAAAGAAGGCGGAGCCGTACGCGGAGCTGATCGAAGGTCAGCGGGTTCGCATCAAGAGCGGCCCGATGCAGGGCGTTGAAGGGTGGCTGGTGAGAAAGAGCAACGGATGGCGATTTGTTCTTACTGTGCAGCTCATCCACCACCAGGTAGCCGTGGAAGTCGATGCATCCACGCTGGAGCCGATCGTCCACTGACGATCCACTGAGGTCAAACGAACACGATGCGTCGTGCGCCGCGCGAGAAGCATAAGCAATGTGGAGGTTCGAGTTGAGGTCCCTGGTAAGCATCATCATCAACAACTTTAACTACGGGCGGTTTGTTGCCGACGCAATCGACAGCGCGCTTGCGCAGACCTATAGCAACTGCGAAGTGATTGTTGTGGACGATGGCTCCCAGGACAACTCCCGGGAGGTTATCTCTCGCTTTGGTAGTTGCATCAAGACGGTCTTTAAGAGCAACGGCGGGCAATCGTCCGCCTTCAACGCAGGATTTGCCAAAAGTAGTGGTGACGTGATCTGCTTCCTGGATTCGGACGATGTCTTTCTCCCGAACAAGGTACAGAAAGCGCTTGAGGGTTTGGCTATTTGCCCCACGGGATGGTGCTTTCACCATATCCAACGGACCGATACCGAACTAACTCCTGTATTTACGCCACCGATTCCCTATAACACCGGGATATATGACTTTCGCGCTGAGCAACTCAGAGGGAAGTGCACGTTCGCCGCCCCCGCAACCTCGGGGTTGACATTCGCGAGAATCCTCCTTGAGCAGCTAATGCCGATTCCCGAATCCATTACCATCACCAGCGACAACTACCTCAAGCTCTCTTCTTTGGCACTCGAGCCCGGCTACTTTATTGCCGAGCAGTATGCGCTCCAGAGAATGCACGGCAAAAACAACTACACCGGGCGCTCGGACGCGACGATGCGAGCCAACGTTGACATGTTAATCGCCTCGGGCCTGCGCGCAAGAGTCCCTAGTATGCGGTCGGTCTGCAACCGCTGGTACGCAGACGGCCTGGTGAGGAAGTGGGGGGCCGGAGCAAGCATCGGCAGCATCTACAAGGACTCGCAGGAATTTCTGACCGATATGTCTTTCGGCGAAAGAATGGAGATTGTCGCCAGGATAGCGTACAAGGCAGCTCGACGGAGTGCCTACGCGCTGGCGAGGACGCCGCGATAACCGACGCACCATCCTTCGTGTGACCAGATAGTCCAAGGCCAGGAATTGCAGGACCTGCGTCTCCCCCAAGAAGTCTCCCACCGCGTCAGATCCCCAAGGCAATAATGACCGTTTCCAAGGCGAAGACATTTCGGAATATCATCTACACCGGTTTTAGCAAGGGTCTGACTGTTGTTTGCCTTGCGCTGACAAGCATGGTTTTGGCCAGGAATCTAACATCGGCCGACTATGGAGTGGTCGGGTTTGCAGGTATCATTATCGGTTTCCTAAGCCGCTTCAGCGACATGAGCGTCGGCAGTGCTGTCGTTCGGCGGCCGGTGCTGCAAGCAGACAATCTTGATACGGCCTTCACCTTGAAGCTGATCCTCAGCTGCGGCGCTTTCGTCGTGGCTTTCTTGGTCGCGCCGTTTGCGCGACATCTTTTCGATCATCCGGCGATCGGCAATGTGATTCGGGTCCTGGCATTGACCTTCCTGGTGAGTACGGTCGGGTTCGTTCCGCAGACCCTATTAATGCGTGAGATGAATTATCGGGCGCTGGTGATTCCGGGCATTACGGGCGCTGCCGTTCAGTGCATTTTAGCGGTCACCCTGGTACTGTGCGGTTGGAGCTATTGGGCAGTTGTCATCGCCAGCGTCGGCGCGGCCCTCGCCACGGGCATCGCGACCCACCTCACGAGGAGAACTCACGTGCGCCTCCGTTTCGATTGGAGAGACGCACAAGAATACCTGCGATTCGGTATACCTCTGTTTGGGACCGGGGTTTTGATTTTTCTGATTTTCAACCTAGATAATTTTCTGGTTGGCGCATCCATGGGAGCCACCAAATTAGGCTATTACGCGCTGGCCTTTACGTGGGGCAGTTTCATTTGCGGGTTTCTCAATGACACAGTTAACAACGTGCTGATGCCAAGTCTTGCCGTGATACAAGACGACCCTGTCGCCATGCGGAGGTGGTATCTCAAAACGATTGACCTGGCAGCGCTGATTGCGGCAGCTGTCAACGCCTCAATTTTCGTAAACGTGCACTATTTCCTGCTGACCTTCCTGGGTAAAGGCACTCTCAAGTGGATGCCGGCGGCAAGGACTTTGCAGATTCTCTGTATTTACGGGATCTTACGGGTTGTGACCGAAGTGCTTGGACCGTGTTTGATCGCGCGCGGAGAGACCAAAGTTATGTGGCGAGCTAATCTGCTGATCGGAGTGGTCGAGGTGGCACTGCTGCTGCTCGCCCTGCGAACGGGCAGGATAGAAATGGTCGCCGCCGCCGTCCTTGCCGCCTACGGGTGTGCGGCCATCGTTTTGATGCCTTTCTTGCGGCGCGAATTGTCTATCGGAATTGGGGATATTTTCTCTCAGATCTGGCCAGTGGGTCCTGCGTTTGCTGCAGGTTACGTCGTAACAACTCTTCTGCCTGAGTCGCTGGGAAATACCCTTATCACGCTCGCTGTGAGAGGACTTGTAACGGCTTCCGTCGTCGTTGTAACGCACGGGCTCTGCACGCGCTTTCGGTTCTTTCACGAGGCGAGCAGAATGATTTCGCCAAACCTCGCTCGTCTCCGGGCGTAGCTCGGGAGATTCCCGGAAAGCCACAAGCTCGCCGGTGATTCCCACCAAGCATCACAGAAAATCCGTGTTCGGTCTACACCCATTGCGAAACCGCTCCAGCGGTTGTTCGGCAATATGTAGCTGATCAAGGCCAAATCGAAAGGACCTATCAGGATGAATGCTGCTCAGAAAACGGTGCAAATTATTCCGTCAAGATTGCGCGCGCGCGGCCGGGACTGGCTCGAAACCCAGATCAGCAGGACCCCGCCCGCTATCACGAAGCGCCGATCCTCCCAACTCCGCCTCGATCTCGACATGGTTTTATCACATTACCGCATAACTCATCCTGAGGTGCGGTACCTGCAAGTAGGCGCGTTTGACGGAGTCTCGGGCGACCCAATCTACCCGTTGATCGAAAGGCACGGCCTACAAGGCATCCTGATTGAGCCCCAGAAGGATGTATTTGAGCGTCTAAAAGCTAATTACGCCCAATTTCCGAACTTCCGGTTGGTAAATGTCGCTATCGCCGACCACGATGGATGCTCAACGTTGTTCCGGACCAAGCCGGGCGCGGGGCCAGAGTGGCTGGGTCAAATCGCCAGCTTTAACCGGGATGTACTGATGTGGCATTCTCGCAAGTTGTCCAATTTGAATTTGGAATCAGTGGTTGAGAGTGAGGAAGTACGGTGCGTGACATTCGACAGCCTATTTAAGGAAGTGGGCGTTGGGAAGGTCGACCTTCTGCAGATCGACGCCGAGGGCTTTGATGCAGAAATCCTACGCCTCTTCGATATCCCGTTGCGAAGGCCCGCAATCGTTCAGTTTGAACACATCCACCTCTCGGTCGAAGACCTCGAGAAGTCTATTAGCTTGCTCGTAGACCAGGGTTATCGGGTAACCGCGTCCCGTACCGATACATTGGCTTACCTCAAAGATTAGGAGAAAAGGGGCGACTCAGCATGGTCCAGAGCGACTTACTCGTCACGATCCTAATTAATAACTACAACTATGGCCGGTTCCTGGGGGATGCGATCGATTCTGCGCTCAACCAGACCTACCGTAACCTGGAGGTCATCGTCGTCGATGACGGCTCGACAGACGACTCGCGTGAAATCATCGCCAGTTATGGCAACCGCATCATCTCTGTTCTCAAAGAGAACGGTGGACAGGCTTCGGCACTCAATGCGGGGTTCGCTGCCAGCCATGGCCAGATCATCTGCCTTCTTGATTCAGATGATTGTTTCGACGCCCACAAAGTGGAGAGCGTGCTTCCTTACTGCCACCCCGGCGCAATGGTGTATCACCCGTTGCGTTTGGAGCCGGGCCCCGGAGTGTTCGCCCCATACGTCAAACCCCCGAATTTCTATCGCTTCGCCCGGCAATACCGCTTCGTGCCGTATATCGGATCACCGACGAGTGGCCTGGTCATTCACCGCGAGCTAGCTCATCGTCTCATGCCCTTGCCAACGCAGCATGTGCGTTCGTGCGCTGATGACTTTATCGTGAGAGCCGCCGGCCTGATCGGAGAAGTCATCAGCATCCCTGACATGTTGGGCAACTACCGAGTTCACGGGGAAAACGCATGGTATGGCACACGTGCTCCTAAGTCGCGTGAGTTTATCGGTGAGCTCGAAATATATTTGAACCAGAAGCTTGTCGAAGCGGGCAAAGCGCCCGTACTCGACTTCTATCGTTCCCTTTTTGCCGAAGACTTTGTTCCGCAGAATCCAGTCGCGTTGACTCGTCTCGCGCTTACCGTACTGAGTCACCATTTCTGCTTTTTCACACTCAAGTTCACCCTGAGAACCCTCGCGGAGGCAGGACGTCTCGCAGTGGCCTCCAGGTAGGGAATGTACAACTCAGCGATATTTCAGGCCTCCGCAACGATAGAAGAGCAGCCCGCGCCACGCATCTTAGCGGCAAGTTCATGCACCGACTAAGGGCGGCTTATCCAAACCTTCCTTCTTCTCTGCGCGACAACTTAGCCGCAGAGGCACTGGAACCGCACTCGGATTATTGAGAGCAGAAACATGAATGTCAATACGCAGTGGTTTGCGGCAACTCCCTTGCAGCGTACATCGCATACCTCGCTCCGCGGGCCTAATGTCGTTAGGATCGGCATAGGCCATGCTTTGATCGACAACTGCTCTTCGCAGGAGGTCTGCACGTCGATCATTGCCCACGCGCAAAACCGGGGTAAGCCGGCGTATGTTATTACTTCCAACGCCCAACACATTGTTCAACTGGAAAAGGAACGAGGCCTGCAGGAGATCTACGATAACGCGGACCTGGTGATCCCCGATGGAATCTCGCTGCTTATCGCCGCGCGCCTTTACGGCCGTTCGCTGCAGCAACGCGTGGCAGGGGTCGATATCTTCAAGATACTGTGCGGGCTCGCAGCAAGAAATAGTCTGCGTGTGTTCCTGCTGGGCGGACGACCGGGTTCGGCAGACCTGGCTGCGGACGTGTTAAGGGGTGAGTACCCAGGTTTGAAGTGCAGCACATACTGTCCCCCGCTTGGTTTCGAGCGCAGCGCGAGCGGCCTGCGGCAAACGGCAGAAGCGATCGTGGCGGCACAGCCCGACATTCTCTTTGTCGCATTTGGCGCACCAAAACAAGAGTATTGGATTTATGAGCATGGCCTGCGACTCTCGGTGCCGGTGTGCATCGGCGTGGGCGGCTCCTTCGAGATCGTGGGCGGCGTCGTTCCGCGCGCCCCGCAATGGACACAGAATATCGGCTGCGAATGGCTCTATCGTTTTAGCCGCGAGCCCCGACGGATGTGGCGGCGTTACCTTATCGGGAACTTGGAGTTCGCGGTCATCGTTCTTCGCCAGCGCGTTCGCCGGGCTTTTCTCGACACCTTTGTGCACTATGTCAACGAGGACCGCTTTGCCGCGGAGCTCAGCGAGCTGACCCTGTTGCCACACGACAGCCCGATCACGATCGCCACTCACGACGTCAAAGGCCTTACGACTCCCAGCAGATGAATGGTTCCAAGGCTCTCCATTTCCAACTGTATTTGGGTAGGAGCTCTAGTTCCGAGGTGAACCGATGCCAACAAAGAATGAGTTAGTCATGACTCCCGCAGTGATCTCCGGTACACCCGCGCCGGTAATGCCTGGGCGCAAGGAAATGACCGTCCAGGATCTATGGGGAGTCCTATCCCGGCGACGGGGCATCGTTCTTGGCGTTCTGTTGCTCACCATCGTTGTTGCCGGGATCCTGTTCGCTACGTCCACTCGTCTCTACAGAGCCTCGGCGGAGATCCAGGTGCGAAAGGAATCGGCTGATGCTTTGAGCATGGACACCATGATGGGGGCCGAGCCTCCGTCGGACTCGGTCGAGTCAAATGTCAACCTGCAGACACAGGCCCAGATCCTACAGTCCGATTCGCTAGCGCTGCAAGTGATCAAGGAGCTGAACCTGGAGGGGAGCCCGGATTTTCACTCCCACTTCAGCCCCATCGGGTGGGTGATCGGGCTGTTTGCGCCCGCCGGCATACCGGACCCGCGCAATGTACCGCTGGACGAAGCGCCGGCGCGCCGCGCAGGGTTGATAAAAGCCTTCGAAGGTCATCTTAAGGTAAGCCCGGTTGCCGGCACTCGTCTGATCAGTATTGAGTATCTCAGCACAAGTCCACAGACGGCGGCGGCGGTGGTGAACAAACTGGTGGAGGATCTGACCGATTACAACTTTGAGACCCGCCACAACGCGACCCGCGAGGCGAGCGTATGGCTGGGAAACCAGCTGAGCGAGTTACGCAAGCAGAGTGAGGATCTACAGGCGAAAGTCGTCGCGCTGCAGCGCGACTCTGGAGTATTTGCGTTTGGCCAAATTGACAGCCAGGGACACGAGCAAGTGTTCACTCCCGCGTTGGACCAGCTGCAGCAGTCAACCTCCCAGCTGGAGCAGGCACAGGCGGCTCGCATCATGAAGGGCGCGCTATACCAAGTGGTGAAAGACGGCGACCCGGAGCTCATCTCGGGGCTTGCAGGGAACGGCATGCTCAGCGGTGCGTCGGCGAGCGTGACCAGTTCGCTCACGCTGCTGCAGAGCCTGCGCAGCGAGGAGGCGCAGACACAGGCTAAGTTGAATGAGCTCTCGGCCAAATTTGGTCCCGGTTATCCGAAGGTAGCCGAGCTGCAATCCAATTTGGATAGCACGCAGAAATCCATCCGTGCGGAAATCGCCCGCATCGCCGCACGTGCCCAGAACGATTACACGGTAGCGCAGCAGATTGAAAATAAAGATCGCGCAATCTTCCTTGATGAAAAATCCCAAGCGGTAGCCCAGAACAACAAAGCTCTGCAATACCAGATTGCGCGGCAGGAGGCGACCCAAAGCCGGACTCTCTATGAGAATCTGGTGAGCCGCATGAAGGAAGCCGACGTGGTGGCGGGCATGCGGTCCAGCAACATCACTCTGGTGGATCCTGCTCGCGCACCTGCTCGACCGGCAAAACCAAGCGTCATCAAGTACGCGGCCGCTTCTATTGCTGGAGGACTCCTTTTTGGTATATGCGGAGCACTCTTCCGTGACGCAACGGACACTCGCATTCAGGAACTGGGTGAGATGGAGACGCTTTTTGCCGAAGATTCGATCGTCTTGCTTCCCTACCATGACACGAAATCGGAACGTAAGCGCATCGCCGATCCAAAAACGCCGTTGTGGGCATCCTCGGGCTCCGTTCATTCCGCCGCATCCGCGCTGATGGCTTCCAACGCAGCGGTTGCGGCCATTGAACCGCGGGCCGCTTATACAGAGGCGCTGCGAGTGCTCTGCACCTCGCTGATGCAAGGCAACAATGGTGGACCTTGTGGCCAAGTCTTCCTGGTTACCAGCTCGGTCTCTGGAGAAGGCAAGAGCATGCTTAGCACCAACCTTGCAATCGTTCACGCACAACGAGGCAAGAGCGTGCTGCTGATAGACGGCGACCTGCGGACACCAGTGTTGCACCAAAGGTTGAATTTGGAATCCGATTATGGTCTAAGCTCACTGCTTTTCGAGGGCAATATTGAACGCGTCGGGTCGGCGACGCAAATTCCCTTCCCTGGTATTCCTGGTCTCGGTGTTTTGCCGGCTGGCCCTGTGCCCGGGTACCCTGCCGAATTGCTTGCCTCCGATGGCATGGCTGAACTGATCCGCATCTGCCGACGACACTATGACTACATCATCATTGACGGTGCGCCGATCCTGCCGGTGACCGATTCCGCTCTCCTAAGCCGGTACGCGGACTTCACTCTGGTGGTGGCCCGCCATAATGTGACCGACCGCAGGTCGCTGGAACGGACCTGCCAGATCCTGCGCTCGCAGGGGGTTCGTCAGATTGGCATGGTGCTGAATGGCGTGAAGGCCTCTGGAGGAGCCCAGTACAGATACTACGGCTACCAACAGATTTCTAACTCCGGGAGCGACCTCTATGCGTAGACATAAGCGCGTTGCCGCATTTTTCGTTTTGGGCGCCGTAATGATGCCGTGCCTGGCGCAGCAACAGGAGAGCCTGTTGATCGGGCCGGGGGACCTCATCCAGGTGAACGTGATGGACACCCCGGAAATGGAGCAGCAGGTGCGGGTCACTGATGAAGGCACAGTGCCGCTCGCCTACATAGGAAGCATGCATGTAGCCGGCGAGACGCCTGCGGCGGCAGCGGCGGCGATTCAGAAGGCGTTGATCGAGAAGAAAGTCATGCGGCATCCGCAAGTGGCCGTCCGGATGATGGAATTAGCCACGCAGGACGTGTCGGTATTGGGCCAGGTGCACACGCCCGGCACTTACTCGATCACCACACCGCAGACGATCCTGAAAATTCTATCTCTGGCGGGCGGCTTGACCGACTCCGCCGATCGCAACGTGGTGATAAAGCGGAATAGATCAGGCGAGCAGCTCAAATACTACGTCTCCAACAACGCCGAGCAGGCCTTATCCGACGAAGTGAAGGTCTATCCTGGCGATACGGTTCTGGTGGCGAGAGCGCCCATGATCTATGTAATGGGCGATGTAAATCGGCCAGGCGCATACGCAATCACCACCAACGACGCGCACTTGAGTGTGCTGCAGGTGATTGCGCTGGCAGGATCTGCCACCAAGACCGCGGTGCAGTCGCATGTTCGCCTGATCCGGACCACGGCGCATGGCCCGGTTGAGTTGCCTGTCCACCTCGATGCAATTCAAAAGGGCAAGCAGGCGGATATTGCGTTGCAGCCAAACGACATTCTCTACGTTCCCTTCAGCTGGATGAAGAATATCGCGATGAGCAGCTCGTCCATTGGAGCCGCCACAGCCGGGGCTGCGGTGTACGCAATACCCTGATGAGTCAAAAGAGTCTTGCTTGAGAACTCCGCGTAGAACTTAGTCCCCAAGGGTCTGCCTCGCTCCCTCACGAAGGACGGGTGGACACGAGAGACCACAGTGCAATGGCGATCCGTCGAGTGGAATAACCCGTGAAACAGATCAGATATATTCGCAGCTTACTTCTCGCAAGCGTGCTTTTCCCCCTGCTGCCCGGCTCAACGAGTGCGCTGAGCTCGTCATCTATTCGCTGGCCCGGCGACCCTTATCTACAGGAGAGCGCCGCCGGAGCGCCTTTGGGGAAGCTCAATGTGCCCGCGTCAGTGATGGCTGGTCATTGCCTCACGATGGTGAGTCCGACGTATCCATCGACGGTGGGTGACTCTCCGACGGCAGCGATCGTGATCGTGCGCGTTGTCATCTGGAAATCCGGAAATGTCACTCCTCTTCGAGCCATTTCCGGACCGCAGGAGTTACAAGATGAGGCAATGAACACGGTCCGGCTCTGGAGATATAAGCCGTACGCCCGCGACGGAGGGCCTTTGGATGTTACTACCGATATCCAAGTTGAGTTCAACCCGGCGAAGCCCGGCGGCGTAATTACCCACCCGAGCCACTGAAAGTTGTTTCGAGTTTCGCGCCGCTGATCAGGACAGAGCGGAAGGATGGCCAAAATGCAGAAGACAATTCTTATACTTGACCTCGGCGGCGTGATGGGAGGGGTGGAGTATTACATTGAAACTCTTTCCGGCATGCTGCAGGACCGCGCTACGCTGGTTACGCTCTGCGTGCTCCCGGAGTTGGCCCGGCAGTTGCGGACTCTGGGGGTAAAAGTTTTTATGATCCCCGCCTTCCCGCGCTTCAGACCTCTCCGATTCCTGTTTGCGTTTGGCTTGCTTCCCAGCATCATCCTGCGCGAAAAAGTCCAGATTGTCCTAGTCAACGGTTTCCTGGAATCGGTATTCCTGATACCGGCGCGCCTGCTGGGACGGGACGCCGTGTACGCGCGGCACGGCCCCTTTGAAGATGACCTATATAAGTGGTACAGAAATCCTGCCCGCTATTTTCCCCGGCTCCTATCTCGTCTTTGCGTGCGGCTTGCAACACACGTAATCTGTGTCTCCAACGATGTAAGCAAAAGTGTGCTTAAGGTAGTTCCCGCAGAACGCACCAGTGTCATTCCGTATTGGATGCCATCCATGCCACCGTACAGACCCGCCAAAGAGGAATTGAGAGGCCCTACGCATGTGCTCTTTGTAGGTCGCCTGGAACGATACAAGGGTCTTTATCTGCTGTTAGACGCGCTTCGAGGAACCCCAGACGTGCGACTCACCGTAGTAGGAGACGGTAGCTATCGCAATGAACTGGAAAAGCTCGCTGAAGGGATCGACGTTCGCTTCGAGGGGTTCCAACGACATCCAGCTGCCTACTACGCGGAGGCGGACATTTTTGTGATGCCGTCCCTGGGACCCGAAGGATTCGGGATCGTGACGATGGAAGCGATGGCACACGGTTTACCCTGCGTGATCAGTGATCTCGCGGTGCACCGGGAAATCACCGGCGAAGGAACGGCCGCCGTGCTCTTCCGCAATGGAAACGTGGAGGATCTCAGAGCCAAGTTGCATGAACTTATCGCGAATGCCTCGCTCCGTTCGGCCTATTCAACAGCCGGGTACCAAAGAGTAGAAAAGGTATATAACTCTCACTCAGCACTTAGGTCTTATGTGTGGGCCTTTGGTTTGTAAGCACCAGCCGAAAAGGCGGTCAGCTTTGTCGGCAAGCTTTTGGGGAGTTGAACAGCGCCTCACCTGCGACTTTTACACCTGCGTTACCCCATAGAGTCAATTCATCTCCTTATGAGGTTTCCCCATGCCACGATTTAGCCTTATAGTCCCGACCGCTGGGCGCACGATAGAGGTTGCCGAATTCCTGGCGTCCATCGTCGCCCAGAATCGAAATGATGTAGAGCTCATCGTGGTCGATCAGAACGACGACGACCGCATCGTTCCGCTGTTGAGGGCTCTGCCTGGCAGTATTGCGCTAATACATTTAAAACAGCAGAGGAAGAGTCCCCCAATGGCCCGCAACAGCGGTCTGGATGCGGCTTCCGGCGAGATCATCGCGTTCCCGGACGATGATTGCTGGTATCCCGTTGACCTATTGAATCAAATAGACAACTGGTTCAAGGCGAACAGCCAGTATGCTGTTCTGGCTGTAGGCGCCGTCGACAACGACGGCGTATCGAGCGGAAACCGGTGGCTTCAGGATGCGTGCGACATCAGCCCACTTAACGCTCTTAGAACCACGTTCTGCTCAAGCCTTTTCATTTCCGCAGCGCAGCACAGCCGGACGGTGCGCTTCGATCCTAGGCTCTTGGCTGGAGAAGAAACAGATTTCGTTTTGCGTCTGCTCGCAACGGGACTCCGGGGCCGCTTCGACCGGAAACTCTATATCCATCACCCAAGGCGAGATATGCTGAGCGGCACAGTTTCGCGCGAGCGAGCTGAGAGGTATGGAGCCGGAATGGGCGCGGTGGTACGCCGGCATTCGTTGTTTTTGTTATGGGGTGGGCTAGTGCTGTACGATCTTGCTCGTGCGCTGCTCGTCTTAGCGCGCGGACAGTTTGTCGATGCCGGCTTTTGCCTCGCCCATACTGCGGGTCTGTGTCGCGGGTTCGTGCTCCCGGAATCAACCTATGATTGACCGAAGTGTTTCATACAAAGCGATGAACAGGCGTTCCTTCTTGTATGGTTCGGCGGCGTTGTTGATAGGCGCGAGCGATATCGCGACGTCACAACCGACGCCCGCACGAGTTCCAGATACGTCCGCGCTGAAGCGCGCCGCGCGACAGAGCGGAAAGACGCTGGGGATGTTCACGGTGCAGTACGAATTGCTGTTCGAGCCCGAGGCTTCCGCCATTATTGCCAACACCTTCTCCATGATCGCCGACGGCAATGACTTGAAGTTCGCTCATGGCCTGCGCCCCACCCCCGACACCTACGATTTTTCATCTGGTGATCGTGCTGTCTCCTGGGCGGAGCAGCACGGCATGCTCTTTCGTGGCCATTGCCTGGTTTGGTGGAACGCGCTGCCGAACTGGTTTAGCTCATACGTAACTGCGGCTAACGCGAAGCAAGTCATGACAAGCCACATCTCAACCGTGGTGAAACACTATGCTGGCCGAGTCTTCTCGTGGGACGTGGTCAATGAGTGCATTTATCACGATAACCGTCCTGATGGGTTACGGCGCAAACCATGGCTTGATTTTATGGGGCCCGAGTATATCGACATTGCATTCCAAACTGCTCATGCCGCGGATCCAAAGGCGCATCTCATATTGAACGAGTGCTACATCGAACATGACACGCCGGGCGAGATTGCACGCAGGGCATCCTTGCTCGCATTGGCAACACGCTTAAAGAAGTCCGGGGTTCCGATTACCGGTATCGGACTACAGGGGCACCTCCGGGGCAATACGCCTCTGGACAAGCCGGGCATGACTAGATTTCTCAAACAAATACAAGACCTTGGACTGGAAACCATGGTTACCGAGCTTGATGTGGATGATGTTGATGTGCCGGCGCCGCTTATCGACGAGACTGTGGCCAGAAAGTATGCCGAGTTTATCGAGCTCGTGGGCCCGTTCGTCAAGGTCATCACCTTTGAACAGCTGAGAGACAATCCTAACCTTGGCAAAAGACCCGATGGTCTTTCCCATCGACCCGACCTTCTCGATGTTGCATACCAACCGACCCCAGCCTACTCTGCCGTTGTAAAAGCGCTCATGACCTTGCCCAAAGGATAAAATTCATCCCGCCGACTTCGACCTGACACCTCGACACAGCATGGTGAGGACTGAAAAGAAATGACGGTTCCTACTTCACAATGGCAATTCGCCACGGCTGAAATGCCCAGAGTTTCTGCGCCGAGTGTCTTTCGGCTCAGGAAAACGGAAACCGTCGCGGAGACGCCGGTTTCCCAGCAGGTTCTCACCTGGTTGCTTTTTTGGCCGCTCCTGTCGCTGATCGCAAGGCAGGCTGTCTATTTCGCCGGACCTGCACGAACTGCCGGCGCGTACCAGAATGGCGCCGCCATGGGGGGCACGACAGGCTCGCATGTGCTCTTGGTTGTGAATCTTCTATTTCTGCTTGGGTTCGCGCTTGCAGGTTACCGGCAGACGTTGAACACCCTCAAGCGAAATCCGGTCATTCTGGCGATGTTGGGCCTGGCGGTGTGCTCAGCAGTGTGGTCGGCGTCCCCACAGATCACAATCCAGATGTCTATCCAAGTGGGCATTTGTGCCTTTTTCGCCTGTTACCTCAGCACCCGTTTTACGACTGAGCATCTGATGCAGCTGCTGATCTTTATGGGGGTTGCCTCTGCCCTGCTTAGCATCTTTTTTGCGCTTGCGCTTCCAGCCTATGGCGTATTCCAAGGCTATAACGGGGGGGCATGGCAAGGCATCTGTGACCACAAAAATACGCTCGGAATCAGTATGGCTTTTCTGCTTACCCCAGTGTTCTTCACCAGTGCCTATGGCCGGGGGCGAAAACTGCTATACAGCGCGCTACTCCTCTTTCTCATTTACAAGAGTCAATCTCGCAGTGCGTGGTTCGATACCGCCGGGATGATCCTCTTCGTCGCGTGGCTAACTTTGGCACGCCGAATTCGGGCGCGGGAACTCGCGCCCATCGTGCTGACAAGCGCAGTGATCGGCGTAGCTGCTGTTGTGCTCGGCTTGCATTTCTGGTCTATGTTGGCGACGTCTGTGGGCAAAGACCCTACCATGACCGGTCGAGCGGGAATATATCCCGAAGTCTGGCGATCCATTCTGAAGCGCCCGGTATTGGGATATGGTTTCGGAGCCTTTTGGTACGCCGGCAACTTCGAGTCTCAGCGTATCGGCTTGGCGGTTCGGTGGCCTAACATCGGATACGCCGAAAATGGATTTCTCGATTTGGCGTTGCAGACAGGATTTCTTGGAGTCGGCCTGGTCGTCATGATGATCGGCAAGGCGGCCGGCCAGGGGATCCGTCTCCTGCGTTCGCCCGACTACTCGCCGCAAATCGGCTGGTTTCTAACCATTCTTTTTCTTGCTCTGCTTACGAACATTGATGCCGGCTGGTTTATGACCCTCAACACTCTAGATTGGGTTCTGATCCTGACCGCCTGCATTGGCATGAACGAGGGGAAACGGGTGATACAAACTGCATGAATCAGGCGAAGCAGAGGCCACATAGGATTCCATCATTGGACGGCTTGCGAGGGATCTCGATCTGGGCCGTTCTTCTGGCCCATGCCTCAAATCACTTTCAAGCTGCGGTGCTGCATGTGCACGTGGTTCACAGCGCCATCTGGGTTCTCGCCTATTTCGGTGTGACGGTCTTTTTCGTTATCTCGGGGTTCTTAATTACTTCCCTGCTCATAAAGGAATATGACCGATCCTCGCGAATCGACTTGCGCCAGTTCTATCGCAGGCGCGCGGTGCGAATCCTTCCGGCAAGTCTTGCCTATATAGGAGTAGTACTCGCCGTGGGAAGCGCCACATGGGCGCAGAGCGCCTATGCGCTGACTTTCACCACCTCGTACTTCTTCAGACAGGCCTACACACCACTTCAGCAGTTGTGGTCGCTCTCAGTAGAAGAGCAGTTTTATCTGCTTTGGCCCTTGATCTTTATGCTCGGCATGCGCAGCGCGAAACGCTGCGGCTGGGCGGTAATGGTCCTTTGTCCGTTGCTTCGCCTGTTCCTCATGCGTCGCGGCTACCCGGAAATCGAACATCTTGCGCCCGCGATTGCCGATTCTATCGGAGCGGGGTGCCTACTCGCTCTCTATTACGACCAGGTACGAGCGTTCGCGTTGCGCTACCTCGTCTCAAGTTACGGCTTCGCTCTATTGTGCTTAGCGAGCCTGGCGGCTTCAGAAGTCGTCTTCAGATATAGTCTTTGGGAACTCTGGGGCATAGTGCCGGGCATGATCGCGCTCATCATCGCTGCAGCGATCGAGCGCCGGGACATGTTTCTTAATTCCGGTCCACTCGTCTGGTCGGGACTGATTAGCTACTCGCTTTACCTTTGGCAGCAGCCATTTCTGGTACTCAAGGGGCCGCTGTATTTTCTGTCCGTGAGACTGGTCGCGACATTTGCTGCGGCTTACCTATCTTACCGCTTCATCGAGCGACCCGTACTAAATGCCCTCCGGCCTAAAACTAAGGACGACTCCGCGGCAGCCGCCCCGGTCCTCGCCTATGCGGAACGCGGACAGTAATGCAAAGAACGGTGGCCGTGCAAACCAGAGAACACGCTTATCCAATGAATAGCATGAAAACAAACGGATATCGCCGGGATATTGATGGCTTGCGCGGCATTGCCGTCCTTGCCGTTGTCCTTTACCACGCCGGCGTTCCCTTTCTTCGCGGCGGCTACGTGGGCGTGGACGTCTTCTTTGTCATATCCGGGTATCTGATTAGTGCGCTCATCTACCGCGATCTCACGCAAGGCACGTTCAGCCTCCGGTCCTTTTATGAGAGGCGCGCGAAGCGCATCTTGCCCGCATTGCTCACTGTGGTCAGCGCCTTCACTTTACTGGGCACCTTATTATTAGCGCCGCGGGAACTCGAAGTCCTCAGTGCCCAGAGTATCGCTGCGTTGACCTCCACCTCAAATATATTCTTCTGGTTGAGAACGAATTACTTTGCTCCTCACGCCGAACTTAAGCTTATGCTTATGACCTGGTCCCTCGGCGTGGAAGAGCAGTTCTATCTTTTATTTCCTCTTTTGCTTGGATGGATATGGAGCCTGGGGCGGCGGAAGGTCCTTCTCAGCTTAGTGGTACTTTCAGCGGTTTCCTTTGCGGTATCGATCTTTCAAGTCTCTTTCTACCCATCAGCCTCATTCTTTTTATTAACTTCACGATGGTGGGAGCTTGGCTTGGGCACCATCGTCGGGATTCATGAGGTAAGCCGTACTGAGGAAGCGCGTGGAAGACTAGCCGTCTGGAGAAGAGAAATTCTCGGAATAGTAGGAATCGTAGGGGTGCTTGCCGGGGCGCTCCTTTACACCTCGACGACCCTATTCCCGGGGGCGGCTGCTCTTCTACCCGTACTGGCATCACTGATGTTGCTTTCATCCAGAGGGAGCTGGGTGAACCGTAAGATCTTATCCTTGAAATTACTAGTGGGTGTCGGCCTCATTTCGTATTCTCTGTACCTGTGGCACTGGCCTATATTGAGCCTGTCACAGTACTGCGCCGGCGATGCATTGGCACCCATACCGACCGCTTGCCTGGTAGTTTTGGCATTCGTGGCTGCGACCTTTAGCTACTTCTTTGTGGAGCAGCCATTCCGGCGTATGCAGCGAACTTCCCGGACCCTTAGGAGATTCGCTGTAGCTTCTGCGCTCTGCTCGATTCCCGCGTTTGTTCTCCTGGCCGGAAGAGGGTGGCCGTCACGGTATCCTGTTGCAGCGGGGATCGAACACGACGCGCACTCACCTTCACTCGAAACCTGTACAGCCCAGGACGGTCAGTCTTCCCCCGTGAATAGCCGGAGCTGTTCATTCATGAAAGGCCACCCAACCATCGCAATTATGGGTGACAGTCACGCTGCATCACTGAACCGATACCTCCAATCCGCTCTGGAGTCACGGGGATGGTCAGTCGCTCAGTTCACAAAAACCTCTTGCCCTCCGCTTGGGCTCGTCGCGCCCAACTCCGCCGAACGAGAAAATTGCGTTGCGTTCAATGAGAATTCTCTCGCAGAGGTCATAAAAGACCCCGACGTAAAGACTGTTGTGCTGGCAGGGTACTGGCTGACTAATTTTCCGCCGTTCACGGAGCACGGCAGGTATGTGGCAGAAGGACAACAGGCGTCCGCCGTCAGCGTAGAGGAGAGCTGGAGCAATCTGGGAGCGGGCCTTGACGATGTTGTCGCTCGCTTACAGAGGGGTGGAAAAAGGGTCTTTGTCGTCATAGATTCGCCAAGTCTTGGCTTCAACCCTTTACTACTCACGCTGAGCGACGCGATTGCTCCGCGGCGAGCGTTGAAAAAACTTCTTTGGAGTGGTGATTCTTCCGGCCTGACCGCGTATGCGGACGAATCCAGTAATAGGCGCTTAGAGGTCCTGCTCAGGCGAGTGGCAGCTAGCCATCACGCCGAAGTGATTGACTTGTATGGAACCCTATGCACTGAATCGACCTGCCGGTATGCCCTGAATGGACGGCCGCTTTTTGAGGATCCGCACCATTTAACTCGGTTGGGAGCCGAATTCGCTCTCGGTGAAGCACCGGCCTCGCTAGCCGGCGAACAGGCTGAGAGAGCCCACATCGACTCGGCTCCGAGTGCTACGCGAAGCTACTAATAAGGAAGGTAGACATGTTGAGAGTAGGCTACGATGCCCAGACGTTTCTATGCTCCAATGGCGGTTTGGGCAAGGGACTGCAGTTACGAAATCTGCTCGGCCGTCACATCGACAACTTCGCTGGCTTCGCATCTACGGCGCCCAACTATTCCGGCATGAGCCTCATACAAGAAGGGGCTCAGAGGCACCGTATCTGGCAACAGGTATCGCTGCCGAAAAGCCTACGCCGGCACAAGATCGATTTGTTTCTCGCCCCGGAAAACACCGCACCGTTTTGGCTGCCATCGTCGGTGCGGCTGATCCTGGTACTGCACGACATGATTCCGCTGCAGGGCTTCCAGCAGTGCGATCTCAAACCAAGGCTGATGGATACTTATCTGCGCAGGCAGATCCCGTCCTCGGTGTCGCGTGCAGAGGTGATACTCACGGTCTCAGAGTATTCGCGCTCCGAGATTCTCCGTGTTTTTCCTGACGCGCACGTGCGCGTGATCCCATGCACAATTCCGGAGAGCTGGTTCGATCCGGCGTCGATCGAGGGCCGCGAAAATTTTCTCCTTATGGTGACCTCTCCGGCCCCGCATAAGAATGCCGCAGGTGCGATCGCCGGTTACGCCGAATATGTACGTCTGGCGGGAGGCTCGCCAACGCCGATGAAAGTAGTGGGTCTCTCGGAGAAGGTCGAATCGTACCGGCCGCTGCTCGACGAGCTGGGCATTGCGGATCTCGTTTCCTTTATGCCCTTCCTAGCGGAGATCGAGTTGCGCAGCCTCTATCGCCAGGCCCGTGCTGTTCTTATTCCTTCATTTGCCGAAGGCTTTGGTATCCCTCTGCTCGAAGCTATGGCGACTGGAAGCCCGGCATTGACCTCGAACGTGACGTCGCTACCCGAAGTAGGCGGCCCGGCACCGTTTTACTTTGACCCCCACAAGCCGGCCGAGATCGGATCGGCTATTGACTCCGTAATGAATGACCGTTCCCGGCGACAAAACATGGCGAGCCTCGGACTGCTCCGCGCCCAGGACTTCCATCCCGCCGTTGTCTCGAAACTGGTGGATGATTTTTGGCGCGAGATGGCGCATGTCTAGAACGGTTTAACAGAGTCTGCGTGAGAGCCGCTGGTTCAACACTCCGCTCCCCAAAAAAGGCCGAGTTCCATAGAGCCAGCCCTTTCACGCGAGACATAGGGCACCCGTCTTTCGTAAGAGAACGAGACGTTTTGTTCTTCTTCCCTCGCTTACACCTCAACTGAACAGTCTATGATCTGCCCGGCGGAAAGGCTTACTCATTGGTGAGTTACTGCATAGGGCCTGACGGCTGTACTCTTCACAAAATGCGAAGTTTCGCTGCTCCTAATTCGTACCCTGATAAAAACCATGAAAGTAGTGGCTCCCAGAAAGCTCGCGCAAGGCTTCACGCATGCCTCGCTGTACTGGGGGGAGCGACAGTAGATGGATAAGGTAATTGTCTTTACAGAGAGCATACTGCCGTCGACCTGCCACTATATTCCTGCGCAGGTCAACCAACTGCTTAATTTTGCCCCAACTTATGCCGGCCTCGTCCCGGCGCAAAAAAATCTTGAACTGGGCCGAGTGCCCATTTTGCTGAGAAGCGATCGTTCCGCATCCTCTAAGATGGCGCGCGAGCTTTATCGCTGGACCGGGACGGGGACCAGATTTCACGCACCTTTGCAAAGAGTGGAAGCGAGACTGATCCATGCGCACTTTGCTGAAGGAGGGCCGCCCGCTGTCTTTCTTAGCAAGAAGCTGAACATCCCACTGATTCTCCACTTGCACGGCGGAGCAGAGCTGATGACGGATGCGAATCTCCGCGGTAAGTTGTTTGAGTGGCCATTTCTGGCTCACCGACGCCGCGTATGGAAACGCGCCTCGGCATTTCTATGTGTTTCCGAGTATGTGCGAGGACACGCTCTGCGAGCAGGTTTCCCCGCTGGTAAAACGCATGTCCACTTCAATGGATTGGACTGCAAGACCTTTACGTCCACAATGCCGGTGACAGAAAAGGATCCGAACCTGGTCCTTTATGTCGGCCGCCTGATCGCTTATAAAGGCTGCGATTACTTGATGCGCGCCATGCAGATAGTACAGCGCGACCGTCCCGGGTCTCGTTTAGTCATCATCGGCGATGGGAGCTCGCGACGGGAGTTGCAGGAACTTGCCAAGTCTCTCGCGATCGATTGCACTTTTCTGGGAGAGTTGAAGCCCGCAGAGGTGCGTTCCTGGCTGGAGAAAGCCCGGGTGTTCTGTGCAGCAAGCGTCACCACGCCGGACGGGCAGAGCGAAGCATTCGGCGTTGTCTTTCTGGAAGCGCAGGCGATGGGCGTGCCGGTCGTCAGCTTTCGCCACGGTGGGATTCCAGAGACGATGCGTGAAGGGGTGACCGGGCTGCTCGCAGAAGAGAAAGACGTAAAAGGATTGGCGGACCAAGTGGTGAGGTATTTAGGCGACGACGAGTTCTGGTGCCAGTCCCGCGAGGAAGGAATGCGATGGGTGCGTAGCAACTTTGATAACAGCGTTCAGATCGCGAAGTTAGAAGAAATTTATCGCCGGGTAATCACGACCTTCCGTGCCGACAACTTTGAGCAGTCCATCCAGGGTGCTTGAAATGCCAAGGGTACTGATTTTCAAAGAGACATTGCTGCCTCCGTCGGAGACCTTCATCCTTGCACAAATGGGAGCACTCACAAGATTCTCCCCATGTCTGGTAGGGCTCGAGCCTGCGTCCAGGGGTCTTCCGCTGCACGATCGGCCGCTGTTGCTTTCGCAGCGCGTGTCGATAGCTGCAGATCTTCGAGCCAAAGTTTACCGAAGGACCGCATTTGCTCCATTGTTCCACCAGAGGATAAGACATCTGCGGGCCGACCTGATCCACGCCCATTTTGCCAGCGGCGGCAAGACCTTGCTGCCCTTACATAAGTTGCTTCGGCTGCGGCTTATCGTGACCCTTCACGGCGGTTCAGACGTTCCCATTCGCAAGCCGAATATAGGCATTTACCGGGAGCTGGCCGAGAAAGCGGATCTCTTCCTCTGCGTTTCTGACTTTATCCGCAAACAAGCGATCGAAGCAGGGTTTCCCCCCGAAAAATTGCTCGTTCATTACATCGGCATCGACAGAACGCTCTTTTTCCCGCCGCCCGATGCTGTCAGCGCGGATTCAATTCTGTTCGTTGGCAGGCTGGTTGAAATGAAGGGCGGCGAGTATCTATTACGTGCGATGCAAGCGGTCCAGGCGAGTAGACCGGCGAGCGAACTGACCATTGTTGGCGATGGGCCCTTGCGGCCCGAGTTGGAGAGGCTCGCGGCGGAGCTTCCCGTCCGGTGCAGATTCCTGGGCGTGCAGTCTTCAGCCACCATCCGTCAGACGCTACGACGATCTCGCCTCCTGTGCCTGCCAAGCGTGACCACCTCAGACGGGCAGGTCGAAGGATTACCGACTGTGCTACTTGAGGCGCAGGCCATGGGAGTGCCCGTGGTAAGCACGTTTCACTCAGGAATACCGGAAGCTGTGGTTGATGGCGTTACCGGCTGTCTCGTTCCGGAACGAGACAGCGAAAGGCTGGCCGCCGCGATTCTGCATTTGCTCGAAGACCGGAACTTGTGGCAGCAATATCATCTGGCCACGCAAAAACATATCAGCCGTCGATTTGATCTCCATAAGCAAACGGCTGTATTGGAAGACATCTACGCAGAGCAGGCTCACTGACGTGCTGCATGCGTCAATCTGCTGCCTGCAAGATGGGCGTTGGGCGTTTGCTTAGCAGAATCAGCGCCAGCCAATTCATCACGCCAAGGGCTCCGTCGGTTCCCAGCGAGGCCCAAGCGGCGCCATGCCACGAGTACCGCGGTACCAAATACAAGTTGAGGAGAAGGTTGCCAACGGCAGCGATCGATTGCGAGACCAAGCGAAACTTCTGATGCCCCGCGCCCGCGATGGCATCGCCCGCACTCAAGTGAAAGGAACGGAAAAAGGGGATGAGGCATAGCCATCGCAATGCGCTGACTGACTCAGCATAAGACTTGCCGACCAGGTGCGGAATGATCGGAGCGCTGGCGAACATGACCACCGAGATCCCAAGGCTTATCCAGACGGTGCGCCTGAGGAGTTGGCGAGCCATCGGAAGCGTCGCCGCAATCCCTTTGACGCCTTCGCGAAAAAAACGGGGGAACGCGGCACCGACGATCGACAGAACCGGCATGGCGCCGATATTGACCATCCGATAAGCCATGGAATAGATACCGTTGGCTTGTTCCATACCAAAGCGAGAAAGCACAACCTTGTCTATATCGTTGTAGACCGCGGTGGTCGATCCAGATAAGGCGAAAACGAAGCCTTCGCCCAAACGCTTTTTCAAAAGAGAGGGCGAAAACGACGGAAGCCCGAAGAAGCGAGTCACAATACCGACCGCAACGCAGGTGCTGATAGCACTGACCGTCAGCGAGGCGATGGCCCACTGAAAGGCGGAGGCCCGGCCTAATAAGACGAGCATGGCAACCGCGATCAGGCAGCGTGAGACGCTGCCAAGCAGGGTGATCGCGGCGCTGAACTTCATTTTCTCGAAGGTTTGAAAGACCTGCCCAGCGGCGTTGCCCAACTGCGCAAACAGACAATCACCAATGGCGATTGGGAACAAAAGTGGCACGCTCGCCGCACCCACGAGCCACCGGCCCGAAAGCCTAACAGCGACGACCAGCAGCGTTCCCAGCACCAGGGTCGACATCAGAATGATGCCCCAGTACGAGCGGAAACGGCTGTGGTCGGGGCTTACGTAGCGCAAGAAGAGCAGACCCGATCCAAACGTGCTGTATTGGCTCACTACGGCGACCAAGGCTACGGCTCCGGCAAGCAGACCGTACTGCGTGGTGCCGAGCAGGCGAGCGAGCACAATGAAGTAGAAGCCCTGCACGACGAACGAGAGGCCTTGGCCGGCGAAGAGCCACCCGGCGTTCCGCACCAGAACACTCTTGCGCGCACGCGTTACGAACGGCTCGATTAGAATGGATATACTCTCCCTTACCCAGTATCCAATGCTTGCGGCCTCTCGGCAGAAACTTGTGCGTTATCTCCCTGCAGTCAAACCTCTATAGATATCCTCCAGCAGCGCTGTCTGCCGCTGCAAATCGAAATACTGCTCGATATACCGCGGAGACTTGTGATGAAGGCTCTGCCATAACTCCCTATTGGCGAGAAGAAGGCATAAGGCATGCGCGAGCGCTGCGGCATCCCGCTCCGGCACAAGTAGCCCGGTTATTCCGGGAATTACAATTTCAGGGATACCGGCATGCTTCGTACCGACTACGGGCACGCCCATGGCGAGCGCTTCGCCAACGACAGTGGGCAACCCTTCACTGTTTCCGTCGGCTGCTGTCACGCTCGGCACGCATGCGATTCGTGCTCTTCGCAAAGCCTCACGAACGCTGGTCGCAGGCTGGGTACCGCGAAATTGGCAGCGTAAGCTCAAGTCGATTGCAAGTGCTTCCAGAGACGGACGCAGGGGCCCATCTCCAATGATTGTTAGCTCGCATTGCGGATGCGCTTCCTGTACGACCTGCATCGCGCGAAGCAGGTATTCGCATCCCTTCTTCTCCACAAGTCTCCCCACGAAGAGAACACCCTGCGATACCTCAGGCTCAGCCGAAGGCGAGAAAAGGCCACGGTCGATCCCGATGCGATGAACCAGAAGCTTCTGGGATGGAAAGCCAGCTTCAAGCGCACGATCGCGAATAAACCTGGAAACGCACAGAAACAGTGAAGCTTCCTCGCCAAGGCGTTTATATCGATCCGGCTGCGATCCTTTTACCGTGACATCGGCGCCGTGCAGCGTAACCACTAGCGGCACACGCAGTGCCCGCGCCAATGGAAGGGCGGTACGGCCTCCGCTTGCAAAATGAGCATGCACCAGGTCAGGGCGCGAGCCCCCTGCTTTGTGGTGAAAGAGCGGCGCAATTCCAGTTCTCCTATAGAGTTTTGCCCGGAGGTCGGATAAGAGCGGTCCGCAATTCGCCAAAAGAACCGGCCTGTCAGGCAGAGGAAGGCTCGGGTGCGTACGCTCGAGGCTTGCGAGAACGGGTAAATACCCGCTCAGTGCTTTCATCTGGGCAAGGATGAAGGTCTCGGAGGGCGCCAGTAATGTTTCCTTAAAGATGAGGACTTTGTGCATTTCACCCCGCCGGTGCGAGCTGTGAACGTTCGCCCGGCCGAAAATGCTGGATGACGCTGTCGTAAATTAATTCCAGCTTCGCCGTTTGTGCGCAGACATCAAACTGCTGCCGAACCCAGCGCATGCCTTCTTCCCTGGATTGCGCCCAGAAAGAATCGTCTTCGAGATAGCGCCCTAAGTGCGCGGCCAGCGACTCAACGTCGCGCTCGGGGGCAAGCAGCCCGGTGATCCCGTCGACCATGGTTTCGGGAACACCACCCTGACGGAAGCTGACCACCGGAACCCCCATCGACTGAGATTCACAGAAGACGTTCCCGAAGGCCTCGCTCATACCGCCCTTAACCCTGAGACTGGGAACACAAAAAACCCGGGACCGCTCAAGCCAAGTCCTGATTGTTTGCTGCGGATGTTCACCAAGGAATGTCGCCCCGACGCCGAGTTCCCCGTTTAACTGCTCCAGCAAGGGTCGAAAAGGACCCTCGCCGATCACGACCAGACGAGCCTGTGGCCGCTGCCGCTGAACCAGCTTCATGGCCCGCAATAGGTAGTCGCAACCCTTGTATTCAACCAGTCGGCCAGCATAAAGCACCAGGTTCGGATCTTTCTCCGAAGCAGGGCGGGTGGGGGTGAATTCGTTAGAGTTCATTCCCGTGTACTGAATGCGTAGCTTTCCCTCGGGAAAGCCAGCCCGCAAAGCCCTTTCGCGTATGTATTCGGAGACGCAAAGGAAGAGAGAGGCGCGCTGCCATAGCTGACGTCGATACGCGAGATACGGCAATTCGAACAGGTGGCCGCGCAGCTCGCTATCCGCCATCAATTCTGCCCCGCCCCGAAGATGCATGATCAACGGAATATTCAGGCGATTGCTCAGGAAGACGGCGGGCGCAGCGCCCTCAGCAAAGTGAGCGTGAACCAGCTTCGATCCTACTCTCCGCGCCTGGGCATGAAATTGCGGAGCTACTCCCACCCAGCGATAAAGCTCCCGCCGGCAGCGACCGAATCGAGTTCGGTGTTTCGAGAGCAAGATGGGATCTTTCGGCAAAGGGAGATTACGGTCTGCTGGGATGAGTCCCACGTATTGTGCTGTGTAGCGCCGCAGTTCATTCACCTGGAGAGGAATGAAGGTACAGGTCATGGGGAGGAGTCTCTCTGTAAAAACCAGCACCTTGGGTGAGACTGCGGCCTCATCCCCCGTCATTGACATTCCCGGCATATGCTTTTTCCTATGCTGCTTAGCGGATCAATCCAGCTGCGGCGGACAAGCAGCCGTGTCACGAACACTCCAGGGCCAACCTAACTCAAAGGCTCGCTCGGTGATTAATCGCCGCGAAGGATGCGATGGCAATAACACCGAGAAGATATGCCTGGGCCAAATTACGATGTCTTGCCAATGCCGTAATAGGCTATTTCGCGCAGGCCGAACAAGGGTTACGACGCAGCCTTCAGGGTCGAGATACCGTTGTGGTGCGCGTACAACAGCAGTTCTGTGCGATCTGCGAGAGCCAGCTTGCGATAGATCGATGTTAGGTGGTGGGCTACCGTAGCATCGCTTATGTACAGTTTGCCGGCAATTTCCTTGTTGCGGAGGCCCTGACATATCAGACTAATGATCTGATTCTCGCGCTCGGTAAGAGACGCAATCCCAGCCTTCGCCGACGGAAGCTCTGCGGGTTTGCGTTGCACCAAAGTGCTAAGCACACGATGAGTCAAAGCAGGATCAAAACAAAGATCCCCCTGGGAAACTTTCCTCACTGTCTTAGCTATCCACTCGGGCGCGCAGTGCTTTAATAAGATACCTTTCGCGCCGTTGCGCAGGGCGGCTTCGTGAAAATTGACGTTTACATTTCCTGTAAAGACAATAATTTTCGCATCCGAGCAGCGTTCGACAATATTGTGCAATTGCTGAGACAGGTTTCCAAGATTGCTCTCGCAGCCCAGGAGGATAACCTCGGGCTTCTTCATAGCTATCTGGGCTAGCAGATCCCCGATGCGGGTGCACTCGGCCACCACAACAATATCTTCACAGGCCTCGAGGGATTGCCGCATCCCGGCCAGGGTCACGGGATAGTCGTCCGCGATGGCGACGTTGATCCCGCAATCGCTTAGACCTGGCTTGAATGTTCTTGAATCCTGGGTGGTTCGGTACATGCGTTGGCTCCCTAAGGGCAAGTGATTGTATACAGTTACGTATCTCTTCTCTTGCCTGTTTTCGTTGTTACCGTTCGCTTTGGTGGCGACCAAATCAGAGCCAAACCCGCGAAGGGCACTTCTCCATCAACAAAAGGTGGTATCTAATCCACTCTTAGCTGGGGGCCAGGCCTACTGACTCGTTTTAGCCTAACGGGTTAATCGCAGCCCCGTAGCACCGGCCACGGGTGGCGAGCACTGCCAGGAGACTCACTAGCGACAAGCGTGATTGTGGAGGCGAAAACCCAATCGAACAGACTGCAGTTTTTAACTCGCTGCTTCCGGCGCGAGCACTTCACCATTCGCGCTTGAATGGCGGCACCACTAGGCCAAGCTTAGCCCAGAGCCGATCGCGGATCAAACCAAAATACCCACATTATGTATTCTTTCGTAACCTTCATCCACTTTTTAAAAAGACACCGTTTCAGTATCATTTATCTCGGTCTTCGAACGCTCGGCCGAGGCCGCGCCACATTAAGTAATCTATATAGTTACGTAAAGACAATCAAGCGCTGCGCCTCCCATAGTCGATCGCTCAAGGGAGGACTCCCACCTCGTCTCCCGCAAGCACACGCAGATAGGCCTCCCGGACGTTCCCTTCCTTGTAGCGCGCGGCCACGATTCGATGGGCTTCCGCTGCGTACCTGCATCGCTTTTCCGGCGATGCAAGCAGGTCGCGCAATGCTGCGACCAGACTCTCCACTTCACCGGATCGGAAGAGACATGCCCCCCTACCATCATCCGTAATCTCGTAGTGCACGGGCAGATCGCTGAAAATGCAGGGAAGGCCGTGAGCCATCGCCTCCAGGCTGGCCATCGGAAGTCCTTCGGGCCCCAGCGAAGGCATGACGAAGATATCCGCGCGTTCGTAGAATGCGTCGAGATCCCGCTGAAAGCCCACGAAGTGCACATTGGGCACGTCGAGCGCGATCTTTTCCAGGGATGCTCGGGCGCTTCCGTCGCCGGCGATCGTCACCTCCACGTGAGGCAGGCGCCGCGCGGCCTCGATCAGTAAATGAATGCCCTTGTAATGCTCGAGGCGGGAGGCACAGAGCACACGCGCCCGCGACGACAAGTCGATGAGCCGTGGGCGTAACGGTTTCTGCCACGAAATCCAATTCGCAATCACCGAATAGCGCGCAGCCGGCAAGACAGGGCGGACACTCTCCGCGACAGCGTGCGAGACGCACACGACATGGGTGGTGAAGCGAACGCTCCAGCGCGCGATCTTGCGGGCCAGGAGCTTGTGCGGCTTCCACCAGTTGTACAGCTCGATTTCAAATCCGCCGTGACGCGTGTACACGGCGGAACGCCCCAGCAGCCGAGCAGGAAGAATCAGGAAGCTATCAAGAAAGCCGTTGAGTTGCACCGTATGGATGCCGTACCGCAGCAGTAGCAACGGAACGACAGTAAGCGTCGCCAGAAAGCGCAGTGGCTTGAACGTACCGCACAAGACCGGCAAGCGAATCACTGTGGCCCCACTGCTCGCTAAACGTGAACTGAGTTCGGGAAGCACACACAACACATACAGCTCCACATCGCTGCCCAGAAGATCGGCCAGGCTCACCAGATAGGTCCCGATTCCACCGAACTGGGGTCCCAGATCAATCAGCAAAATCCTACGTTTCGCTATCTGCATTCTAGATTCGCACCGTTGACCTTCTTGAGTAACAAGGCTGCTCTCGTGAGCATCGGATGTATGAAGTGACGATTCACCTCACACCCACACTCTCACCTTGCTATCTTGTGGAGGTATTGGTTTGCCACGCCTCGCAAAATGAAGGCGCTCTCAGAGAGCGGGATACCGGACCTGGTTCGCACTCCCAGTTAAAGGCACTGGACTAACTATTCTGTTATCGACAGCGGATGAGGCTCCGGAGCAAAAGAATCGCTTGCCATTCGCTTAGAATGGCAGTTAGTGTCAGCTGGAATCAGCTTAGCCCAACTACTATTCACGGCCAAACGAAAATACCCATTTCGATGTACTTTGGTAACTGCCCTGATTCCGGTGCAGGCCTGATTAGTACCCTATTAGGACACAGTGACGTACCTATATTAGGTTCAGGCGATCAGCGTCAGGTAGTCGGGCTGGTCGGCGATCGTCCGATAACGGTAAGCGCGCACGATCGCCCGATTTTGCAGGTAGAAAATGCCGGGCATCTGGTTCGCATCTTCCTTAACCATGCCAATGCCGTGTTTTTGCACTGCGCCTATCAGCCAGGCCTTCCAGACCGCGGGAATGAAGAACTGGGTAAAGACGTTCTTTCGCGGCAAAGCAAAGACCGGCCGCGCGTAGAGAGTGGCCTCAGGATCGCTGACCCGTTCCACATCGGAAAGATGGTAGTAGTCAAAGTAGGGTTTCGCTCGCTCGGGCGATCCGAGATGCACAAACACGGGCCGAACTCCTCGCCCTTCAATCTGCCCCCGGATCCGGGAGACGTCGTCCAGAGTCTGGCGGCAAAAGGAACAGCCAAAATGGCGAAGAAAAATCAGCAACAACGGCGACTCGTCCACTAGCTCCAGCAGGGTTCGGCCAGTCTCCGTGCGAAACTCCCGCAGTACTGCCGTCATTTCCGACTCTTGCGTTTGTGGATCGGTCACCGGCACCGGCATGCACACCTCAAGGCGCTGGGGCCGAGGTAACTATTTAGATACCGCTTCGGGGTTACCGACCCTGAAGCGCCCAGACACCCATCCGTTAACAATATGCTAAAAAGCGACGCGGTGATTTTCTGCCAGCGGTCTCATCGATTTCTTCGGGGGAGGGATTCGATGAAGCCGGGACGCAGGAAAATCACCGCGTCGTTCTTTCTGCCAGAAAGGGACTGCTATTCGCCCCCGTTCTGTTCGACCATCAACTGGTGAAACTCCGGAGTAGCGCGCAGCGAGGCGAACTCCTTGTCCTTCATCAGCTGCTTCCGGTCACGGAAGCCGGCTTCGAGCGCCTTGCGCAGGTAGCTGAGCGCTTCTTCCTTCTTTCCTTCTGTGGCGTAGGTCTTGGCCAGGTAGTAGTTGACGGCGACGAGCTGGCGGCGGGTGCTGGTCTCTTCAACGATCTGCGTCTGGCTGGAGTCGAAGATGCGCGGGTTCAACTCCAGGGCTTTGTGATACGCCTGCATCCCCGGCTTGTACTTCTCTTGCGCAAAGTAGGCTGTTCCCAGGTTGCAGTACGTGATGGCTGACGACGGTGCGTACTTGAGAGCCTGCTTGTAGGTGCGTTCCGCCTGCTTGTATTCGTGCTGACCGTGGTAGACGGCGGCCAGGTTGTTGAGCGCATCGGGATACTTCGGATTCATGGCCAGCGCCATCTGGTAGTACTTGCGGGCCTGATCCAGGGCGAACATGTGGTGGTAGGCGACACCGATCTTGTTCCACAACACAGCGGACTTCTCGGGATCGCGCTGATAGGCTTCCAGCGCCTCTGCATATTGTCGATGAACCATAAGCAGATCGCCTTGAATCTGCGGAGGAAGGGGTGTGGTTGTATTTGGGATGGTCACTTCTGAGGTAGAAGATGAGTTGGGAGTTGCGGCAAAGCTGGTGGGAACACACAGCACCATGGGAAGTACAAACAACAGAGCGAGGCCGGAGGACCTGCGACGATGAAGGTCACTCATATTGCCTCCTTTCCTGACGACAGGGTCAGATGGACGCGGAACCCATACTACTCCCCCAAATTTAGGACGATAGATGACACTTTCGCGTGAGAACCCATGAAGCTATCCCTTTGTTGATCGCCTGAAATAGCTGGAGCGTCAAGACGGGTTCCTGGCATGCCCCAAAAGGAGCCATCGACGCCGGGCCGTCTGGAATTCGGCGTCCTCCAGCGGGCTGATAAGGTTTGTAGGTGCTACCGCTTGCCAGCCGATGAGGGTTGGCCTAATACTGGGGGCTATGGGTTTTTACCAGGTCAGACTGCCCGGCCCAGCACGCTGTTGGTGTATGCGCATGGATACGGGCGTTTCGGGAGAATGGCCAAAGGGCTGAAAGCTTACAAGACCATGTTTCCAAAGGCCTGTAGTCAATCCAGACTGCAGGCCTTTCGCTTTGCCATGGGCGTAATCAGTACAGACCGCTCTCATTCACGAGGTTTACAGGAGTAGGCAGATGTCAGAAAGCAAGAAGCAACATCTCGGAACACTTTCCGTGCATGGGGGTCAAGAACCCGACCCCACGACCGGGTCACGCGCCGTCCCCATCTACCAGACCACGTCTTACGTTTTTAAAGACGCCGATCACGCCGCCCGGCTCTTTGGGTTGCAGGAATTCGGCAACATCTATACGCGCATCATGAACCCGACGACCGACGTTTTTGAGAAGCGGGTGGCCGCGCTCGAAGGGGGAGCGGCCGCGCTTGCCACCGCATCCGGCCAAGCCGCTGAAACGCTGGCCATTACGACGTTGGCCGGCGCCGGAGACGAGATTGTCTCCACCACATCCCTCTATGGCGGCACCTACAATCTCTTCCACTACACCCTGCCGCGCCTGGGCATCCACGTGCGCTTTGTCGATGCCGACGACTTTGACGGCCTGCGAGCGGCCATCAACGGGAAAACCAGGGCTGTCTACACCGAAACACTGGGCAACCCCAAACTCGATATCGCCGACATTGAGAAACTAGCCAGCATCGCCCACCAGCATGGCGTGCCGCTGATGATCGACAATACCGCCGCAACGCCGATCCTTTGCCGGCCCATCGAGTGGGGAGCCGACATCGTGGTCGAGTCGGCCACGAAATATATCGGCGGTCACGGGACCTCGATCGGCGGCGTCATCGTCGACGGGGGCAAGTTCGACTGGAAGGCATCAGGACGCTTTCGCGACTTTGTCGAGCCTGACCCTTCCTATCACGGCCTGTCATACGTGGAGGCGTTTGGTCCCCTAGCCTTTATCCTCAAGGCCCGCGTGCAGGGTCTACGCGACATTGGCGCGGCTCTCTCGCCCTTCAATGCTTTTTTATTTTTGCAGGGGCTGGAGACGCTGCACCTGCGCATGGAAAGGCACTCGCAGAACGCGCTTGCCGTGGCTCAGCATCTGGCCAATCACCCGGGAATCGAGTGGGTCAATTATCCCGGGCTGTCTTCCAGCAAGTACGCGGCGCGGGCCAAGAAGTACATGCCGGATGGGCAAAGCTCCCTGGTCACTTTCGGCATCAAGGGCGGCTACGAGGCGGGGAAGAAGCTGATCAACTCGCTAAAGCTATTCTCCTTGCTGGCTAACATTGGCGACGCGAAATCGCTGGTCATCCACCCCGCCTCCACGACCCATTCGCAACTTGCTGTGGAGGAGCAAAAGGACACCGGGGTCACCCCCGAGCTGGTGCGCCTGTCGGTCGGTATCGAAGACGTGCGCGACATACTCGCCGACCTCAACGATGCCATCGAGGTGGCCAACGGGCATTCGGCCAAGCCGGTGGAAGCGCTCAGCACACAATGAGCGCCAGCCCCAGCGCCGCGCTGGTCACTCCCAGTTTCGAGGGAGACTTCTCTCCGGAGGAGGCATTCTCCCTCGAGGCCGGCGGGGTGCTGCCATCGCCGACGCTGCGCTATGCGATCTATGGCGAACCTAATGCGGCAGCCGACAACGTCATATTTGTCGCGCACGCACTCTCCGGCTCGGCGCGGGTAGCGGATTGGTGGCCGCGGTTGTTCTCCGATGGAGGCCTGCTCCAGGCCGGCGATCACTGCGTGATCGGCATCAATATGCTGGGCTCCTGCTACGGCTCAACCGGGCCGGCTTCGATCGACCCTGTGACTGGCCGCCCCTACGGGCCGAACTTTCCGCTGGTAAGCATCCGCGACGTCGTCAGATTGCAGGCGCGGCTCTTGGACAAGCTCAAGATCCATCGCCTCAAGCTGGTGATGGGCGCTTCGGTCGGCGGTATGCAGGCGCTGGAGATGGCGATCCAATTTCCGGAACGAGTGGAGCGAGTAATTTCGATTGGGGCCGCGCCCCTGCGAGCGATGGGCTTGGGATTGAACCACCTGCAGAGGCGGATGATCCAGCTCGACCCGGCGTGGAAGGGCGGCCATTACCCACCGGGTGAGCCTCCGCGGGAGGGCCTGGCGCTGGCCCGGGCGCTGGCGGTCTGCACCTACAAGTCGGCGGAGCTGTTTGAGCATCGCTTTGCGCGCAAGCCGGATCGCAGCGGCGAAGATCCCTGGGCCTCCGCGCACGAGCGGGGCCAAGGGCTGAGCGGCCAGCGGTTCGACGTGGCCGGATATCTCGATTACCAGGGAGAACGGTTTGTCGAGCGCTTCGACGCCAACGCCTACCTGGCGATCACGCGGACGATGGATACATGGGACCCGGCACGCGGTTATGCATCCAGCGAGGCTGCGTTCGGCCGCATCCAGGCGGAGGTGATGCTGGTGGGGATTTCTTCGGACTGGCTTTTTCCACCGGAGGAAATCGCTGGCCTTGGCTCACGCCTGGAGCAGGCCGGCGTCCGCTGCGAGCATCGGGAACTCGTCTCGTCCCACGGTCACGACGCTTTTTTGGCGGAGCCGGATGAGCTGGCGCGGCTGCTCCACCCTTTCCTGTAGGAGCTGTTAGGATGACGGCCATGCATACGATCACAGGTAAGCTCAGCGCGGAAAAACAGCAGTTTTATGCCGAGAATGGCTATCTGTATCCGATCCGGGTTTTCAGTGACACAGAGACTGCGGAGTTCCGGCGGCAGTTTGACGACTACACCGATCAGAATAAAGATCTGCTCGGTAAGATGATTCCGCGCGAGCGGCGGGCGGTCTATGGTCTCACCCATCTCATGCTGCCCTGGGTCTACCAGATGGCCTCACATCCCCGGGTTCTGGACGCGGTGGAAGGGGCCATTGGCCCCAACATTCTGGTTTGGGGTTCGGATTGGTTCGTGAAGTTTGCGCACGACCCCGCGTTTATCTCTTGGCATCAGGACGGCGCGTATTGGGGATTGAATCCGCCCAAAGTGACAACCGCCTGGATTGCGCTTTCTCCCAGCACCTTGGAAAACGGGTGCATGCAGGTAATGCCGGCGACACAGAAAATGCAGCTTCCCCAACGGGAAACGTATGCGCTGGATAATGCCTTGTCGCGGGGCCAGGAGATTGCGCTGGAGGTGGACGAAGCGAAGGCCGTCCCCTTGACGTTGAAGGCTGGGGAGATGTCCTTGCATCACATCGGCATCGCGCATGGTTCCAAAGCGAACACGTCCGATCAGCCGCGGATTGGCATAGCCGTCCGCTACATCGCTCCTGAGGTGGTCCAGAAGGGGGCTGAGCGCCAGATCGTTCAACTGGTGCGCGGCCGCGACGAGTATGGCAACTTCGAAATTGTTGCGCCACCGGCCGACCCAGTCAGCGCAGCGGAGATACGGAAGGAAGCCGATCGCAGAATTACGCGGAATGTGATGCCGGAGAGTAAGGAGAGCTAGCAGCGCTGGCTGGGAACCAATTTGGGATTTGAACCCTCACACAAACGACGGGTGGGCAAAAATCCCGGATCGGTTGCTCCGTCTGTCAGCCCATCAGTCCTAAGTATGGATTGCTACCGAAATTAGCGAAATTCGGAAAGACCTCGCGTACCTGGCTGTCGGAAAGCCCCATCCAGCGCCCTAGCGTGCCGCCATACTGCTCGACCGCGGTGGTTGGGATCAGCCGGCCTGCACCCACATCGTTGGCCTGGTTGACGCCGATCACAGGGTATTCGCCGTAGATGTCCTGGCCCGCTACTGCTCCGCCGGCCACGATGTGATGGCTACCCCAGCCGTGGTCTGTGCCGTCGCTGTTGGCGGTGAGCGTTCGACCAAAGTCAGAGACGGTGAAGAGCGTCACCTGGCTGCTGAGTCCGGCGGTCACCATCAGTTGATCGAAGTACTCGAAGGCAGCGCTCAGCTGGCTCAACAACGTTGAAAGGCGTTTAGCCTGCGTATCGTGGGTATCGAAGCCCCCCAACTCCACAAAGAAGACCTGTCGGCTTACTCCCAGAGCGGTGCGCCCGGCAATGACGCGGGCAACGGTCTGTAACGAGAGGGCGAGTTGGTTGTCGGCGAGTTTTCCGGTAGCGGGATCGAGAAACTGTGTGGGATTGGGCACGCCAGTTGGCCCCGCGGGCGCCATGGCGGTCGCCAACGCCGCCTGGGCTGCCAGTGAGCGGCGAACGACGACGGCGTACTCCTTTTCGAAGAGGTTGGTATTGTCGGCGCCGATGATTGCCTGCAACGCGGCAGTGCCCGCCGCGGAGCCGAAGAGCGGGCTGGTAAGCCCGTATGCCGCCATGGCTCCCGCATTGGTCACGCGGAGTTGAAAGGCCGTCTCCCCGGAAAGAAAGAGCGTGGTACCGCTGGTGCTGATGCAGGTAAATGATGCGTTGCTATTCATGCTCTCGAACAGGTCGGCCATGCGGCCGCCCCAGCCCACGTTGGCTCCATCGGCGGCGATCGCTTCCCAGGCGTTGGTTTGATCGAAATGCGAGAACAGCTGTCGGGGTAGAGGGGCGGTGCCCTGGTTCCATTGATCCTTGGTGATGGGCTCAATCAGGGTGCCCGTGTTCGCAACCAGCGCACACCGACCTGCAGTGAAGAGATTCTGCACCCCGGTCAGATAAGGATTCAGGGCAAACGTGCGGCCAGACTGCGGAGTGATGGGCGTAATGGGCAGCAGCGAATTCATGGGATACGCGAGCCCCTGTGCTCCACTGCGAGCCTGGGTAAAGGCGGTGAAGGAATCAGTGTCAGTGGCGATTAACGTGCCGTGGCCATCATTGCCGCCCTGCAAATAGACGCAGACCAGGGCGCGGTAGTCGGTGGGCGCGGAGGCTGCATGCGAAGTCATCGCCGCCAAGGCGCGCATGCTGTGCAGCGTCGGGCTTGCCGTGACGCCGGTCATCGCCGCATAAGAAGCCGTTTTCAGGAACTGGCGCCGTGAATGGTCGATCTTGCACATGGTCGATAGACTCCTGGTGCTGCGTCTTCAATGCTGCGCTGTGTATTCCGGCGAAGCGACGGTTAGAAAAATAGAGGTCTGAGCGCGCGCCTGGAGCGCGCTATTGATCGCCGTTTGATCGCCGCCGGTGGGGACAGCGATGGCGTTCACGGCGCCTTCAATCTGGCTGCGCAAGGTGGATGACATTTGTCCGCCGAGCAGCAGCAGGTTTACGCGATCAAGCAGTGCGTCCGGGTTGTAGGCCAGAGCCGCCTCCGTAGTGAGCGTCATATAGAGGTCATTGTTGTTGCCGTAGCCGGAAGAGATCGCAGCCTGCATGCTATTCAGGTAGCCGATCACGGTGGTCACGTCTGTGATTTCCATCTCCGGCGCGGTCAGCCCGGCCGTCGCGATGGTGGTGCCTGCAGGCACAAAGCCAGGAGCGAACCAGTTAAAGACGGTGGGCGAGCGTGAAGCCATCTCTCCTAAGCCGTAAGCCGGGTCTTCGGTACTGCCTATATCGAAGGCGCCGCTGAGCGATTCCGCGGTAAAGGCTCGCGCCATGTGGGTGAAGCGAAGCATCGGCTCCTGTACCCTGCCGTAGTTGGGGCCGTTATTCGTGGTCAGATTGCGGGCCTCTTCATCCATCAGGATGGCGGTGATCACCGCCTGCATATCACCACGCACTCCCTGGCCGTCATCCTGGAAGACAGCGGCGACACGCTGTACGTAGGCTGGACTGGGGTTGCTGGTGACCAGCCGCTGGATCAGCTGCTTGCAGACGAAGGGCGGCAGATTGGGATGGTTGAAGAGCGCATCGAGCGCGATCTTCAGGTCAGCGCTGGGGTCAGTAGAGCCGGCCGGTACGGTGGTTCCGATAAAATCCTTTTCGCCGGTGGAGTGATGAGTAGGATAGGCCGCCATGGGCAGAAGGTCCTGCCCAAAGCCCGGTCCCACATAGACGGCGCCGTAGCCGGACCATGCCTGGTCGCTGCTGTTGCCGTTCATGTTCCAGCTGAAGCCGGTAAAGACTTTGGCCAGGCCCATAACATCGGTGTTGGAGTAGGTGGGGATGGGATTGCCGCTGCCATCCAGTTGCTGCGTGCCATCCGGGTTGAGCTTCCAGAGACCGATGGTAAAGAGCTGCATCACCTCGCGAGCGTAGTTCTCATCCGGATCGGCCGTGGCGGTGCCCTTGTCATTGGCCAGAGTGGACAGGTAAATGCCCATCATGGGGCTCAGCGTGACATCGTTCAGCAATTGTCGGAAGTTGGCGAAGGCATCGTTGCCCAGCAAGTCGTAGTAGTTGGCCACGCCGCGCGGCATCTGCCCAACGACGGCGTCCTGGCTGGAGATCACGAACAATTCGCTGAGCGCGAACTGAACGCGTTTTCTTAGCTCGTCTTTGCCGGTAAGCGCTGTGGCCCAGAAAGGCTGCTCGAAATATTGATCTCCACCCGTCCCCAGGAACAACGTCTGATTGCAGGTGGTGTCGGTGGCGGCGCAAGGGGGATTGTTGTTGAGGATGATCTCGCGTTCCGCGTAGGGCTCGTGGAGCGTATTGGGTATGGCGAACTGCTCTGCAAACCAGGCGTTATAGCCGATGGTCGAGAGGTGGTTGATGTCCGCCTCGGAGCCGCCAAACGTTGCCTGCATCAGGAAGCGGGAGGCATCCGCCGGCTCGACCAACGGAGTAGGCGGTGTTCCCGCCACCTGCTCAATCACATCGGTGGAAACGGCGCCGCCGGGATTAGGGTTGAGAACCTGCAAATCAAAGGGACCTGCGACGGTGGGATCAACCGTTGCCGTGAGCTGGCCGGAGGAGTTGAATTGCGTCGGCACCGGTACGCCGTTGGCCAGCGCTGTGGCGCCATTGATGAAACTTGCTCCGCTAAGGACTACGGTGCTGGAGCCGATGTTCAGGCTTGTGGGTGAGGCGCTGAGCAGTATCGGTACAGGGTTCAGCACCTGCACGTTCACAATCATGGTGGAGTTGGGATTGTCGACGCTGGTCGCCTGCACGACTACCAGATTGTTCGGGGTAGGCACAACTGCGGGCGCGGTGTACACGCCCTGGGGGCTGATGGTACCGATCTGCGCATTGCCGCCGGCTACACCGTTCACAGTCCAGGTGAGTGCGGTGTCTTGCGAACCTGTCACTGTGGGCACAATGTTGATGGAGTTGTTGACCCGGACGCTGGTTTCCGACGGCTGTAACTGAATCGTCACCTGGCCTGGCTGAACCAGGGCGTTCACCTTCTGCGATGACGCTGAACCAGGATCAGGGTTGACTACCGTCACAGGGTAAGTGCCCGGCGTATATTCCGTGACCTTGGCCACAAGCTGTGTGCCGGATAAATAAGTGGTCGGAACCGGGACGCCATTCCACAGAATTTGCGCGCCATAAACAAAGGCCGACCCGTTCACCACAATTTGAGCTACGCCCTCAGAAAAGGAGCCCGGCGTAATCGTAGTCACGATCGGGATTGGATTGAGAACGGCAACGTTGTAACTACCCTTGGACGGGTAGATTTCGGAGGAGCTTTCGATCGTCACCTGGTTGTTGGGCAGCGGGACCACGGCAGGCGCGGTGTAGAGGCCGGCGCTGGAGACGGTTCCGATGTCGCTGTTGCCGCCGGGAATGCCGTTCACCGACCAGGTAACCGGCGCTTCTGTCTTTAACTGCATGGTTTGGGTAACGCGAAGATTATTGCCGCCGGCGGAGATAGCGGATAGCTTCACGATCTGAGCTTCATTGAGGCTGAAACCGCAACCAGCGGAGACGATGCTGACGGCCGCCAGGCAGAGCACAGCGGTAGAGCTCTGCCATTTGGTTGATGAGTTGGCTGTCCACATACGAGCTCCGCACCTTGACCGAACTAAGCTGGGAAGATTAACCGCCGGAAAGCGCGATGCTTGCCGTAGTGACAGCCTTGAAAGTACCCAAGCCCGGCGCTCAGGGGAACGGTACTTTCGAGGTACTGTGCCGGCCGCCCACGTAGCCCAGCGCGGCTATTTCGACGCAATGGCATGCGACCTCAAAGTAACGTTATCGGCTATTTTGGTGGCAAAAGTGAGGTATCTCTACTGTTACCAGCGAAGATGCGCGGCCTCGTAACTGACTATCTCCCGCTTAGCAGCAGATACAGCATTGGCTTCCGAGTTATCGCCGCGAGTTACCAGGGAGGCATCTCTCGTGAGGTGTGACTTTCCACTCAGTCGTGCAGCGACGGCTAAAAGTCACTCCTCTCCAAAAGTAAGCTCTTTTCAGCTTCGGCTCGTCGGTCATCGCGACGTGCGCGCCGGCGAGAAGTATGAAATGTGCAACCTAAGTCAAGGTGCAGGGCCGGTGGGCAAACGGACTGAAGTCCGGGGCTGGCACGAATCAGAAATCCCGCAGTCTGGTGGAGATAAGAAATACTGCAAAATAATGATTATTGGCGGAATCCGGCGGAAACTTTTCGGCAGACGCGTGCCGGCGGCTCAACATGAGCTGGACCTGTGGACGCAGGTTGGCGAGGCGAATGAAGACTAGGAAGCAAACAACTGGGTCAGGTTGCTGAGGCGGAGCAGTTCTTTTACCCGAGGAGACAAGTTGACCAGTTCCAACTTGCAGTAGCCTTCTTTGAGTGCTGAAACCTTGAGCCCCACCAAAGTTCCCAGGCCGGAGCTATCCACGTAGCTTACATCCGTCAGGTCGAGAACGATGTGACCGCCCAAGGGGATGAGTGGTTTTACCAGTTCCTTGACCTGACCCGAGGTTTCGCTGACGACCTTTCCATGGCACAGGATCGTGGTGATTAGACCGGTGGACTCATCCCCCGACTTCTCGATTTCATAATGGAAGACAGCCTCGGGTGTCGTAGGCATGCGCGCTCCTTTTGGGCCGAATCTTGCGTCATATTAGTCTCCAGAGCCAATCGTCTTCATTAAAATCTGGTTACCGGCCAGGGGTACGGCGCACGCGGCAATGTCCCGCTGAGTTGAACCTTGTGAAGCCTATCTTCCCAGCCCAGCCAACCGCAGAGCCACTCTTCCCTTCTGAGTAGAGAGGCAACGAGTTGTCGATAGGCAGACTTGTCGTCGTTGTCTGCTCTTGATCCCTGCGAGATGTGAGTTTCTCTTTGCCAGAAGACGACCCTACCGCCGAACAGTTGCACGAGCGCCTTCGGATGGCCGAAGAGTCCCTGCGCAGGAGTGAGCGGCTTGCGATCGCCGGTCGCTTTGCAGGCGCGATTGTTCATGAGGTGAACAACCCGCTGGAGGCTCTCGCCAACTTGGTCTACCTAACCAAGCAGGAGGCGCACAGTCCGGACCAGGTACGGAAAAACATGCTGGTGGCGGAGACGCAACTGAATCGGCTGGCGGAGATTACCCGGAAGACTCTTTCGTTTTATCGCGAACAGAGCGAAACGAAGCAATTTGACCTGGTAGAGATCGCCGAATGCGCCCTGCGTATTCATGCTCACCGGCTCTCAGCGGGATCGATCGAGCTGCGTAAAGATCTGCCAGATCAGCTGATGGTAAAAGCGCTGGGCGGTGAGCTGCTGCAGGTCTTTTCAAATTTTATTTTGAATGCTCTCGATGCGCTGCCGGCAAACGATGCCGTGCTTTGCTTGCGCATGCGCGCCGATAGGGAACGAGCCTACATTACGTTCGCTGATAACGGACACGGAATCCATCCCTCCATCCGGAAAGGCCTGTTCGAGCCATACGTCACCAACAAGAGGTCGGGAACCGGGGTCGGTCTTTGGCTTTCCAAACGGATTCTGGAGAAGCACCAGGGAACCATCCGCTTCCGCAGTTCTCATCAACCGGGAAAAAGCGGAACCACGTTTCGTGTCTCGTTGCCCATCGGCATCGAGCATTAGCACCGAGGGTGAGAATCTTCTAAGGTTCACTTGGCGCAGATCCGGGAAGAAATAAGGTCCTGAGCGGCGGCGGCTGACGCTGAAGCGGACGTTGAGACTGCCGCCGCGCTTTTCCATCAGCTCGCGAGAAACCCACGAGCCCAACCCGGTCCCGGTGTCCTTCTTGGTGGTAGAGAAGGATTCAAAGATGCGTTCTATGCGCTCCGAGTGAATGCCTCAGCCGATGGGGGGTCCCGTTTTGTGATGCCGAAGAGAACTGTGAACTAAGGTTCCAGCTGTGAGCGGTCGGCAAGACAGCACCTTGCAGCAGACATGTCGAGGAGGAGAACTGCACGCGCAAACATTGCCTTGTATGCTAAATGCACTGTAAGCGTCTCAAAATATGCAAAGGCAAAAGAGGTCAACATGAAAGAAGGCCCGGTGCGCGTAGGCATCATCGGCTCGCAATTCCAGGCGGATTGCCACGCAGCCGCGATCAGCATGATTGAGGACGATATGTCCGTTGTGGCCGTGGCTTCTCCCACCGCTGCTCACGCGCGGGGTCTCGCCGATCGCTACAAGATTCCGCGGGTTTATACCGATTACAAAGAGTTGGCGAATGACCCTGATGTTGAGGCGGTCACGATTACCGCTCCCAACGCATTGCATTGCGAAATGACCATTGCCATGGCACGGGCGGGCAAGCATGTTATCTGCGAGAAGCCGCTCTGTGTCACACCGGCCGAGGCCGACGCGATGATCGAGGCCTGCCGCGCCAACGGTGTGCTGCTGCTCTATGCCGAAGAGCTTTTCTTCACCCCCAAGTATCGCAAGGCGAAGGAGATGGCAGACTCCGGCGCCTTTGGCAAAGTGCACCTGATTAAGCAAAGCGAAAAGCACTTCGGTCCGCATGCGGATTGGTTCTGGGATGTGAAGCGAGCCGGGGGCGGTGCGCTGCTCGATCTCGGATCCCACGGAATCGGGTTCGCGTGGTGGTTCCTGGGGCGGCCCAAGATATTGAGCGCTTATGCGCACCTGGGCACCTACGTCCACGGTGACAAAACACAACTCGATGACGAAGCGGTGACCATCATCGAGTTTGAAGGCAACGCCTTCAGCATCATCGAGAACAGCTGGGCCCGGCGCGGCGGCATGGATGATCGCATCGAGATCTACGGTGAAGGCGGCCTGACCATTGCCAACCTGCACATGGGCAATGCGCTGCAGACTTACAGCGAGCATGGCTTCGCCTACGCGGTCGAAAAGGCGCCCACGACCACTGGTTGGACCTATCCCGTGTTCGAGGAGCTGTGGAACTATGGCTTCCCGCAGGAGATGCGCCACTTCGCCCGGGCTATCCGCGGATTGGAGGCGCCGCAGGCGACTGGGGAAGACGGAAAAGTTGTGCTGGAGGCCATCTTCGCCGCCTACGCCTCCGCCGGCCTGGGACGAAAGGTGAGCTTGCCCTACCAGGCGACAGCGGAGCGTCCGGTCGATGAGTGGCTGAACAGGAGGAAGGCTTGAGCCGGATTCCGATGCTGGATAACATCCTGGCGCAGCCCGCATCTCATCGGGGCGTACTGACGCTTTACCAAGGCAATGCAACACTGCGCACGTGCGCGGAGAAAATTCGCCAAACCCAGGGGCGAATTGTCTTCAGCGCCATGGGAGGCTCGTTATTTGCCACCTTGCCCGCGGTGAGCCGTCTAGCACAGCAAGGTTATCCAGTGCAGGTGATGGAGAGCGCGGAACTGCTGCACTACGGCAGCGCTACTTTGCGCGCGGGAGACGTGGGCGTAGTGGTTTCGCGCTCGGGTGGGTCGATCGAGCCGGTACTTGTCGCCAAAAAAATGCGCCAGGCCGGCATGACCGTCCTGGGGGTCACAAATGTACCCGGCTCCGACATCGAACAGATCGCAAGTATCACTCTGCCGATCGGCTCCCAGGCGGACAAGCTCATTGCGGTGCAAACGTACACCGGTACTGTGCTCGCGCTGCTGCTGCTGGCAGAGGAGGTGCTGTCCGGGGAAAGTGCGAGGCTGTGCGATGAGTGCGGCGCTGCGCTGCCGGTGCTCTCGGCGCACATCGACGAATGCTTGCGGGAAAGTGAAGGCTGGCAGGACTGGCTCATGGCCGGACCGCTCTATCTGCTGGGGCGGGGACCGGCGCTGGCCGCCGTCAACGAGGGTGCTCTGCTAATGCACGAAACGGCTAAGGCAGCGGCGGTGGGTATGTCCTCAGGGCAGTTCCGGCATGGACCGGCTGAGATTCTTTCGGACGATTTCCGGGCCGTGGTCTTCGGTACGCCGCCGATCACGCGCTCGCTCGACCGATCGCTGGCTGACGATCTCTTCTTAGCCGGTGCAAAGGTCCGCTGGATCGGACCCGCGGTCGTGGCGGGCGATGGCCGCAACCACGCACCGTCGCTAATTCCATGGCCGGAGGTTACGGAGGTGCTTGCGCCGCTCTTTGAAATCGTTCCTCTGCAAGCGGCGGCATACCGGCTCGCGTTGTGGCGAGGAATCACTCCCGGGACTTTCGTTTCGTGACTGAGGTCACGGCTTCGGAATCGGGTTTTCTGACATCGAAATGAATGGCGGACGATGAAATCATATACACGACGTGGTGTGATCCAAGGAGCACTTGCTTGGTCCGCGAGCACTGCTTTCGCGATAGAGCCTCCACGGGCGACCTTTCCGGCTGACCCGCGCGCGCGTATTGGGGTGGCGACTTATCCTTTCCGCGAATCGATCATCGCGCCTGGAAATCAGGACCTTGACCCCAAGAAAAAGGGGATGGACCTAGCCACATTCGCACGCTTAGTGCGGACGGAATTTGGGGTGCACGGAATTGAGCCGCTGGACTCCCACTTTCCTTCGACCGACTTCAGCGCGGTGCGCAAGCTGCGCGCGGCCTTCGACGCCGCGGGCGTGCACACGGTGAATATCCCGGTTGATGAAAAGGTTGAGCTATGCAGTGATGATGAGGCCAAGCGCGATGCAGGCAATGCGCGCTACCGTCATTGGATCGATGTCGCCGTGCTGCTTGGGTCCCCCAGCATTCGCGTTTGGATACCGAAGTGCTCCGACTTTTCTGATCTTCCCCGGGCGGTGCGAGCCCTGAAGCCGACGGTTGACTATGCAGCCACCCGCAATATAGTGGTCAATCTTGAGAATGACAATCCGGTTTTCGCTTCCGCCGCGCGCAGCATCGCGGCCATCAAGCTGGCGGATACTCCCTATCTGCGGGCGCTTCCTGACTTCGGTAATGGGCTCACTGGAGGCGACGAACGCTTCAATGCGCAGAACGTGAAAGATATGTTTGCTTACGCGTGGAATATCGCGCATGTCAAGGATGCTGTGTCCGATCACGGCCAGCGGAAGACAGCTTCGCTGGCGGAGCTTTTTGGTATCGCTAAAGCGTCAGGCTACCGAGGTTATTATTCGATGGAGTCGGACTCGGATGTCGATCCATTTGTCGACACCAAGCATTTGATTCAGGAGAGCCTTCGCCTCATCTGAGAGATTCTCTGCCCTAGCAAGATCGCTCGTTTTTTCGCGAGATGTGGGATACCACGGATGTTGACCCCTAAGTGCACCGAATCAATCGAGAGTCAGAGGGAAAGAGCAGTGGAATCCCATATCTCGCGAAAAACGAGCGAGTTGGGGCACCCGTTCTTAGCAAAGGAACAAGAGGTCCTAATCAGCCAGGCTGAAAGCTAATAACTCGCCGGGATAGCCTTGGCCTCCGATAGCAACAACGATGTACTGCTTGCCGTTGAGCATGTAAGTCATGGGCGAACCGGTTTGTCCGGACGGCATGTAGACGGCGCCTGCGTCCTTGCCGGTGGCCTTGTCGTAGGCACGCAACAGTGCGCCCTGCCGTCCTGCTGCGTTGGTGAAGACACCACCTTCACCGGCAATCACGAGCGTCTTGGTGGTCAATACACCGATGACTCCCGGACGTCCGGTGCGCGGGATCTTCAGCCCCTTGAGCATGGGGCTGTTACGAATCTCATCCGGCGTTTCGCCGTGGGCCACTTGCCAGACAATCTGCCCCGTGTCGAGATTGATCGCGCTGATCCTCCCATAGGGTGGCCTCACCAGCGGCAACCCCTGAACGGTCAGACGATGAAAGGCATGCCCGCTTTCATGGATCGTACCGACGAAGTACTTCACGGTTGAATCACCGGCTTCCGCTGGAACCAGCCCCAGGCTGCCGGCGACCCGCTGAGAAAAAACATAATAGAGTGAGTCTGCGGGTCGAACGAACCGCCTGGCCCAGTTCGTTCCCCCGTTGGGGTAGCCGACGATCAAAGTACCCAGCGGGCCATTGACGTTGCTTACAACGGGAGGCGTGAAGACAGGACCCAGCTTATACCGCGAAACTAATTTGATCGCCTGCGCTCGTAACTCGGGCGTGAAGTCAATCAGATCGTCAATGGTGGATCCGTTCCAGTCATAAAACGGCGGCTTGGTGGGAATCGGTTGCGTGGGCGAATACCATTCGCCGGGCACGTCGCCCTGCGGTACCGGCCGCTCCACGAAGGGCCAGACCGGCTCGCCGGTCACGCGATTGAGCACATAGAGAATGGATTGTTTTGTTGCTTGCGCCAGCGCTTTGACCGGCTTGCCATTGACCGTGATGTTCACCAGAACCGGAGCGCATGGGATATCAAAGTCCCATATACCATGATGAACGAGCTGGTAATGCCACTTGCGTTGGCCCGTCTTGAGATCGACGGCAACCAGGCTCTCTGCAAACAGGGCACTTCCCGGGCGATCACCTCCATAAGAATCCTGGGTCGGCGACTCCACCGGAAGATACGCCATGCCCAGCTCTTCATCCACGCTGATTTGTGCCCAGACCCCGGTGTTTCCCGTGTACTCGGCAGAGCCCTTCTCCCAGGTGTCGTAACCGAATTCGCCCCGCCGCGGTATGGTGTGGAATATCCAGAGGCGTTTGCCGGTCTTCACATCGAAGCCGCGCACATAACCTTTTACGTTGGCCTTGCTCCTCGGCTGTTCGCCGGAACGATGGGCAGCGCCGACGATGATTGTGTTGCCGGCGACGATCGGCGTGGAATGCAGCCCGATGTCCGCAGTGACCAGGTCCATCTCCTGGTCGTCATTCAGGCGAAGATCGACCACACCATCCTTGCCGAAGGTGGGTACGCGGATACCCGTTTTTGCATCCAGCGCAATCAGCCGGTAGCCCGGCGTGACATAGAGAATCCGCTCCTCCTTGCCGTCAGTCCAGTAGGCGACACCGTGGCCGGAAAGCCGTCGCGGAGCCGCCGCGCCGCGCGCGCCTTCGTGCTCGGCATGCATCCATAGCAGCTCGCCCGTCGCAGCATCCAGGGCCACCACTGCACGCCGCGATCCGGCGGTGGTGTATAGGACGCCGTTGGCCATCAGTGGAGTCGATTCGAATCGATATTCCGGCTCCGGCCCGAAGTTGTCGGTCTTGAGGCTCCAGACAATTTGCAGTTTATTGAAGTTAGAGGCGTTGATTTGATCGAGAGCCGAATAGCGCGTGTTGCCGAGATCGCCGCCGTACGTGCGCCACTCCCCACCGGGCGCTCCGGTCTGCGCGGATAAAGGAAAGGCCGCCAGGAGACACATGCTGAGAATCGCTCTATCGCAATGCATGTTTCTCCATAACTAGAAATAGATAGCAAGCCGATGCCCACCAGGAGCCAAAAACCAACCGCGATCAGCGGGCGCGTTGAAATTTCCTGTCCTTTGTACCAGGATCCCGGTGATCCATGGGGCGGCGATGCCCGCCATGTTGGCCGCAGTGTTCTGTATGCCCGCAACGCGAGCGGAGGCGGAGGCTGGGGTCAACGTCTGGGTAAGCGCCCAATAGTTGGCCGTGGCCAAGCCAAGTCCACTGAGCGAAAACACAGCCAGGAAAAGAGTGATTGCGGTGGAATGTGAGAAGGCTCCGAAGACCTCGCTGAAGGCCAGCACGAAGCCGACGATGATGAAGGCTTTTCTTACGTTCACTGCATTACGCCCGCGTGCGATGAGGCGATCGGCAGCCCAACCTGCCAGGATAGCGATCGTACCCATGCCGGCAAAGGACATAAACGTGAACCATCCCGAAGCGGCCAACGAAAAGCCGTAACGCTCTTTGAAATAGGTGGGCATCCACGTCATGCAGAAATAGACAAAATACATGTAGCAGAATGTGGCGATACAGGTGCCCCACATGAACGGAGCGCCAAGAAGAGCGGCCCAAGAGACGGTGGCGCCCTTCTCCTGCACGGGAGAGCTCCTACGGTCATCCCTGGCAAGCCAAAGCCACGGCACCAGCCAGAGAAAGCCAATCGCTCCGTTCAGAACGAACATCCATCTCCACCCGTACCCCAGGACGAGATACGTAGCAATCGGTGCCCCAATCGCGGGGCCATATTTGGTTCCGGAAAAATAAATGCCGATGGGCAGGCCCCGCTCGTGCTCGGCAAAGTTCTCGCGGATATAGCGGATGCTAGCCGGGGTGACGATGGCCTCACCCGCGCCCAACACGACCCGGATGGCAATCAATCCGTGCAGAGAGCTCACCAGTGCGGTTGCTGCGGAAACTGCGCTCCACACGAAAAGCGCAGCGGCATAAGGCCACTTCAGGCCGAAGCGGTCGACCACCCATCCGGCCGGCGTTTGCAGCAGAGTGTAAGCCCAGAAAAAGGCCGAGAGCAGAATTCCCGACGCCTCCGCCGAGAGCGGGAAGCTCATGCGAATGGCAGGAAGCGCGGCAGACAGATTGATGCGGTCTGTATAGGCGATGATGACGCCCAGGGTAAGGAGGACGACCACCAGCCAGCGGGCGTTGCGTCGGACGGGCACGACGACGCTCGCAGTTGTCATAACCTTTAGTAAACCTCGTACAGCAAGCGGCTATAGTTTTTGTCGGTTAAGCTGCCTTCGATGGTCGGCCAGAGCTGCTTGTGAAGGTCCGTCGCGACCCATTTCTGTCGCAACGCCTCGCTCGAAAAGGTCAGGACCAACTGGTAGTTGGTTGCCGGGCGGAGCGGCGCCGCGCAATGCCGACTTCAGTTTCAGCATTTTGAGGTCGATATATCCAGGCTGTTGGGCGGCCGCGGGACGGAATTTTTGCTCGAAGAATTCCAGCATCTCCTGTTCCTTAGCGGGATCCACAGCCAGATCTGCGTGCAGTTGGATGGGCCGGCCTTCACTCGCCGGACGACCCGCGAACGCGACGGCAGGAAGGACAGCACCGCCGGCCGCGGCCAGCATCGCTTTCAAACAGCTTCTGCGCTTCATTGCTACCACCACCTCTCATTATTAGTACTCGCCATCATCTCCCCGGTTGATGCGGCGCACCCAGCTCCGTATCGAGCGCATCCTTCACAGCGGAAATACCGATAATCATAAGCTCGAGATCGGATGACCCGTTGTTGGTAAACGAGTGCGGCTCGCGGAAGAAGATCGGCACGGCATCCCCTTTTTTGATCGGCTCGGTCTCGTCATTCACTTGAACCTGTCCGCCGCCATCCATCACGTAATAGATCTCTTCGACGCCGGTGTGATAATGCAATCCCTCTGACGCTCCGGGCGGAATCAGGAGATGATCCACGTAGGCCCAGTTGGTCTCGAATGTGTCCGAATCGAGCGCACGCCGATATTTCACCGTACCCTGACCGCCATGATAATTCGCTACCGGCTGCAGCAGCGTCTTGTCCAGCCTCATCAGCATGAACTGCGGAATTTCGTCTTTCGTCGCCACCTTGTCGCGCGAGTCACCCAGGTTGAACGCATCATAGTGACCCTTGACCATGGATACGTTGATATTCAGGTAATCGACCAGCTCGTTCGTGGGGTTGTAGATTGCGTGCGAGTGACCTTTGCGCTGGGGCGCTCCCGCAGGCCCCTTTACGAGCGAGGTGTGGCTATCGACGGTGAACTCCGCCTCCCCATCGAGGATGGTGAACATCTCCTCTACAGTGTTGTGAAAGTGCTCCGCCACGCCGCCGCCGGGCTGCATCTGGCAGCGAAAGAGGAAGTTCAGGTTCACATCCATCACGCCACCGGCCACCAGGGTCTGGCACTTTCGCAAACCGACGCTTCCATGAGAATGAGCAGGCTCGACCTTGCTCAGATCCGTGTGCCCGATCCTTTGCGAAAGCGGGGACGAGGAGCAGTCATTTGCGCATAGCCGGCCATGGGTAAGAGCAGCAGACAGAGGTTGACCGCTTTTCTTATTTTCATAGCTGCTCGCTCCGCTACCAGTTGGTGATGGAACCATCCGGCCGGAAGTAGGTTTGGGCCCGCGCAGTGACCGGTTCGGTAATCTCGGCGATCTGGGTAAGCTGCTTGTAATCCAGCTCCACGCCCAAGCCTGGCCGGTCGTTGGGATACAGCTTGCCGTCTTTGAAATCCAGGCACACGGGCAGGTGGGGCAGAGTGCGGCCCTGGAAGTTGTATTCCATGAGAAGCGGGCCGGAGAAGGTGCCCAGGCAGTTGACCAGAGCAGCCGTAGCAATGGGGCCGGTGAAATGAGGAACGATGCCGACGAAGTGGGTTTCGCAGATAGCGGCAATCTTCATCATTTCAGTAATGCCACCAACGTTGGGCAGAGTGGCGCGCACAAAATCGATGGAGTGTTCCTCGACCAGGCGATTGAAATCCCAACGATTTCCCCATTCTTCGCCGGCGGCGAGAGGAACGTTCACCTTGCTGCGCAGGATGGGGAGGTCTTGCTGAAACGCCTCAGCCCGCACCGGATCTTCCACAAAGAACGGAGCCAGATCTTCGATCGAGTTGCAGCCGCGAATGGCGTCGGGCAGATCGAAGCGTTGGTGGAAATCGATGCACCAGTCGCCATCCTTGCCCACGCCCTCCCGCACCTGCACGCATTCCTCGCGCATGTGGGTAATGCGCTCCCGGGTGTTATAGGTGCCGTTTGCCGGCGCCTCCGACGCGCCAAATCGAAAGGCGCGATAGCCGGCTTCTATCGTCAGCCGGGCGCGATCCTTAAGACTGGTTTCATGCGTAACGCCGGGAATGATGCCGGCCGTGTTATAGCACTCGACATAGTTACGAACCATGCCCTCCAATAACTGATGGACAGGCATACCCTGGACTTTGCCCTTGATGTCCCATAAAGCCAGGTCGAGAGCGCCGATGGCGTCCGTTCTCTCCCGGCCCGCGGGATAGAAGAAGGCGCGATTCATGTCCTGCCACAGCCGCTCGATATATTGCGGGTCCCGTCCGATCAGTCTACCGGCTGACTGCGACAACGTATCTTTCATGCCCCCCTCGCCGATGCCGGTGATGCCCGCGTCGGTCTCGATGGTCACCACCACGTCGCTCTGGTTGAAAAGCGGATTGGGATGCGGCGGCAAATAGGCTCGCACCCGCGTGATCTTCATCTTAGGGAGAGGAACCGCATAGGCGGGCAGCGCGCGCATGCCGCTCGCGACTGCGGTGGCGGCCAGGGAACGGAGGAAAGCTCTTCTTTGCATGACATCTCCTTCAGATTTGAAATTCTCCACCTGGTAACCAAGCCCGGGTGGGATTCCACGGCAATAACCCGTGGACGTTCACCTATCAGTAAGGAACAAAGTGAAGATTCCTTGTATCCCACCCTTTCCTCTGTCCTACCTACCCTGCCAAGCGTGCACGGCCGCCACCAGTGCCTGCGCCTTGCCTGCCACAGTCCGGGCATCGTCTCCGGGCTTGTAGATGGACGAACCGACGCCCAAGCCAAGCGCCCCTGCCGTCATCCATGGAGCGACCTGATGCTCATCCACTCCGCCCACGGGGATGACGATGGCTGATTTGGGAAGCACCGCGCGGAGGGCCCTGAGCATGGGCGGACCCAAAACCTCCGCGGGAAAGAGCTTGATTGCGTCGGCGCCGGCTTGCAGCAAGGCGAAGGCCTCGGTCGGATTGAAAAAGCCAGGTACGGCGAAGAGACCAGCCTGCTTGGCGGCACGCACAATCGCGGTGTCCGCGTGCGGCGTGACAATCAGCCGGCCACCGGCTGCCGTCACTTCTCCAACCTGCGATGACTCGGTCAGGGTGCCCGCACCGATCAGCATCCGGCTGCCGAAACTCCGCGACAAGAGAGAGATGCTCTCTAACGGGCTGGGTGAATTGAGAGGAACCTCAACAATGCAGATGCCCGCGCTTTCCAATGCCGAGCAGATCGATTCTGCCTCAGCCGGCTGAACGCCCCGCAAGATGGCGACCAGGGGGCAGCGTTCGAGCCATGCTCTTACGTCCAATTGAGCCTCCTGCCGATCGCCGCCAGCCCGAGCGCCGCCGCATCCTCGTCCTCCACCTTCGCCGCACCTCCACAGGCCTCGATGGCTTGTGCATAGAGCTCACAGAGCATCGCTGTGCCGACCAGGTGAACGATATCCTCGACCCACCATCGCCGCGCGCACCTCGTGCCCGATCAACAAACCCGAGAGATAAGAAGCAGACGCTTCTTCCTTGAGCTGGCCCATCAACGCGAGTGTCCGCACGCCAAAAAGATGGTGAAGCAATCCGCCAGGATCCGCGGAGCGAGCCACGCCATCATGAAACGCAGTCTTGTCGACGGCGGCGTTGCTGGTCATCATGCGCCCCAGGATGGTGCATTTACGCACGGCACTATAGATTTCGCCGGTCATGCAGGTGGTGAAGCTTTTGATCTTGCGTTCGCTCAGTTGAATCCACTTGGAGTGGGTTCCGGGAAAACAAACCAGGCCGGCCCCTCCGTAAGCGTCCAGCATGCCCATGGCCGCGGTCTCTTCACCACGCATCAGCTCCGGCACACCCGCCGCGTCCGGTCCTATGACCCCGGGAACCAGCCATACTTCAGCCCCGGAGAATGGCACTTGAACGACGGCGTTGGCGAGATCCGATATGCCCACAGGACAAGGAAGATATTCCGCTTCGACCCAACCCTGTCGACTGCCGATCATCCCGCACAGCAGGACCTTCTTCTCACCCTCGGCCAGCCACGGGCCGATCTCGGCGCGTAAGACTTCTTCAAAATTTCCATTGCCGACACGAAGAATCCCTTGCGGTGAGGAGCGCCTCGCCAAAACAGCTCCCTCTGCATTGAGCCGAAACGCACGGAAATTGCTGGTACCCCAATCCACTGCAATCAAGGCTTATGCTCCTGGCGGCATTTCTTTCCATTTTGTCAGATCGGATGCCATATACCGCAATGAGGGCGTCAGACACCCGTCTCACCCCTGGCGCCTTTCTCTGCTTGGCCGCATGGAGCCGATCCCGGAACAAGCCTACTTGGCCGCATAATCCTTGGTCTGTTTGGTGCCCGAGTTGTAGACGGTGAAGCTGCCCTTGGGACTCGCGGTCAGAACAAAATAGTTTCCCTGCTCGGAACCCTGGGGATTGGCGATATACTCCGCGGCCGTGTTATGCTCCGCTGCTCCTTTCTCTGAGTAGTGAAGCTGCCATAGCGTTTCCAGGCCGGGAGACTTCAGGATCTCATCGATCACCTCCGGTGCTCCTCCCTTGGTGGCTGCGTTGTTCATGATGGCCACCCTGGGGTGGATGCCATAGACCAACGCATGACTGGAGCTCGCATTCAGGCCATGATGCGAAACCACCAGGATGTCGACGCTTCCCAGCCGATTCACCGGGCACATAAACAACATCTCCTTGTCCCAGGTGAGATCGCCCAGATCGAGGATTTTGAGTTTGCCGAAGTTGATGAGCACACCCAGGGAATGGGAATTCTCGCTGCGGTCCGTGGGCTTGTTTTCCGGCACGCCGCAATATTGATTCTGTCTCCCCGCCCCCGGGCAGAGAATGATCGATCACGTTGCCGTCGCTGCTGATCACGGTGACCTTCATACCGGTGATGGGCAGCACCTCACCAGGGTGGGCGACCATGTGCTTGTACTTTCCCGTGGCCAGAACCTTCTGGTAAGCAGCATAGACCCCCAGCGTTTTGTTCCCGGGCTTGGTATCGATGTTGGCTCCGTGATCGATGAAGGTTCCTACGGGGATTTTGTCGACCAACTGGGGGACGCCACCGGTGTGGTCATCGTGATAGTGGGTCAACAACACGTAGTCGATCTTGCTGATACCGGCGCTCTTGGTTGCAGCAAGAATCCGGTCCGCATCACGACCATCGTTGTCGGGCCACCCTGTGTCAATGAGCAGAGACTGCCCGGTCGGGGTTACAAAGAGTGTGGATTGGCCGCCCTCGACATCGATGAAGTAGACCCGAAGATCACTCTTGGCCGCAGATGCGGGCAGGCCCGCCAGAAGTCCGGCAACAAGGGCGAGCAAGACAGCTACTTTGATTTCTTCGCAGGAGATGAGTCATCTGTGCTTCCTGCTTCCTCAAGATTGCGTACTGTGCAGCAGGAGTGCTGGCGTCCCATCCTGACCGCGCTTTTTGGCAGGGATGGATGGGACGCCTTTTCGCAGGCTTCTCCGGCTAGAACTGGAACCGGACGAGGCCTGCAAGTTACGAGCGTTGCCGACAATCGACGTGATCTGACCCACCTGTGCATTTCCGACGGTCGAATTCGGATAGCTAAACTGCGGATGGTTGAAGACGTTAAATGCTTCGAAACGGAACTGGACCATCATCTGTTCACGAATGGAGAAGTTCTTGAAGAGCGACTCGTCAAGATTTGTGCGGCCCGGACCGACCAGTGAGTTACGACTGGCATCGCCGTACGTATAGGGCGCCGGAGTGCTATACGCCGATGGGCTGAACCAGTGCAAGAGCGTCTTTGGATAGGTGACAGGACCGTTGACGTTAGGACGGCTCGAAGTCCCGGTGTTGGTCGTAGATGTCTGCAAAACCGGAGAGAACCAAAGACCGCTCTGCGTGAACAAAATCCCGTTGTTCTGCCAGCCGCCGAAAATTAAATCCGACACGCCGCCATTGTTCATCCACTTCTGGCCCTTGCCGAAGGGAAAGGCCCATAGATAGCTAAGCGTCAAACGCTGGCGCTGGTCGATGATTGAGTTGCTGACCTCATGCGGGAAGCGGGGATCCTGGGGATTCGGCCCAGCATCGCCGCCACCGAATTCCAACGGAACATCGTCGATGGCATGAGAATAGGCGTAGCCCAAGCAGTGCACTGACTCCGTGGCTCAAGCGTTTGTCGGCGGTGAACTGAAAGGCAAAATACTCCGCAAAGCCATCCGATATGTAGTAGTTCACATCGCTCTGGGCTGGGTCGATAGCGTAGAGTGGGCGCCGTGACACCGTCGAAGTCGCCCCGGGGACTGCCTGGTTGGCGTTCCAGGTGTCTTGCAAGTGACGTCCCAGGTTACCCACGCCGACGAACTTCAACACCATGTCCAATGGGACGATTTCATGTTCCACGCCAAGGTTGAACTGTTCGGCGTAAGAAGGACGGAAGTTTGGGGCTACCGCGGTGGCGGTTCCATTCGGAACAGGAGGAATGATGATTGGCTGCAGAGGAGGAAAGCCTTCGCTGACCGTCGGACCCACCGTGATGTCTCCAGGCGTGATTTGCAAGGTCAATCCGAAAGGCAGATTGCGAGCAAGACGCATGTTGCCCGCCTCGCTGCCGGAGGCATTGTAGAACAGGCCAACTCCGCCGCGAATGACCGTGTGCGGGAGGGCCTGGTAGGCAAATCCGAAGCGCGGCCCGAAATTCGGCCAATACTTCAATACGCCGGCGTTCTGACTCACCCCGCCCACGCCTGCGACCAGGTACTGGCCCGTAACCGGTGAAAAATTGGACCAACGGTTGAAGACTTCGTCGGGCGGGCTGAAATAATCCCAGCGCAAGCCATAGTTCAGGGTCAGATTTTTGGTGGCTCGCCAGTCGTCGGCAAAGTACATGCCGAACTCGTTCATCCGTATCCCTGGAAATTGATAGTTGTAGTCGTGCGCGTCCAGGGTGGGGAAGCCAAGAATGAAGCTCGCCGCGGCATCGCCGCCCTTACCGGCCGGCTCCCGCGAATCCGTAAACGCGGGTGAAAAATTGAAGCGGCCATTCCCTTCGTTGGTCTGGTAAATCGTCAGCTGCCGCCGCCTGAAGTCAGCGCCAACCTTGAACGTGTGTGTGCCCTTGGTCCACGTCAAGTTGTCAAGCTCTTGAAACGTATTCTCCCGGCGATACAACGGCAGAGAGCGTGTCTGGCCGACACCTAGATAATTCGATGGCGAAAAGATGGGCAGGTTTTGCTCGCGCGGGGTGACATTCGAATTTGGTACTCCCAATTCGTTGCCAAGTCCGGCGCCGGCGGCGAAATTGATGGGCACGTAGTCCAGGACGTAGCGGTTGAAACCAACCCGAAAGTCATTGAGAAGCGTCGGAGTGAACAGGCGCACATAACTCGTAGCCACCTGCTGCGTCGGCTGGAATGAGGTGCCGGCGAAGGAGGCCTCGTCACTGAGGCTCACCGGCGTGGAGATCCCGGGGATTGTGGATTGCACATAGGTGCTAGGTGAAACGGTGGTGGTGTCCTGGATCGACCAGCGCGCGAATATAGAATCTTTGGCCGTGATCTGTTCGTCGATCCGGACATCGCCCTGATCGTAATTCTGCGGCTGAATCCGAGGCATTGCGTAGTTATTAAGCCGCGCAGTGCTCGTCGGAATGGGGTAGGCATTGATCATCTTGTACGCGATGGGATCAAAGCGATCAGGGGGAATGATGTTGTTTGGGAACGGCGTACGCGAGAAGCCGCTCGGTGAAGCCGGATTCTTCACGGTGGTCAGCGGATCGTAAATGAGGGTGTTCGGCAGGAGTTCGCCGAAGTCTCCCTGGCGCATGCGCATGGTAGGGATATTGCCCCGCTCGAATATCTGCGTGCTGCTGCGGAAGCCCTCGTAGTCGATAAAAAAGAATGTCTTATCTTTGCCGTTGTAGAACTTTGGGATAACCACGGGGCCACCCAAAGAGCCGCCGAATTGATTCAGTCGGAAGGTAGGGAAAGCGGTACCGGCCGCATTGAAGTAAGTCCGGGCATCCACATCCGAATTGCGCAGGAACTCGAAGAGGCTGCCATGCAACTGATTCGTCCCTGATTTGGAGACGACGTCAATCACCGCGCCTGAGTTACGGCCGACGTCCGCGCTGTAAAGGTTGGTCTGGATCTTGAACTCGCGCACTGCATCGATGGCGGGTCGAAGGGTGAGAGAAAGCGTGAGGCGCTCATTGTTATCAATACCGTCATAAAGAAAGTTATTGTCACCTTCGCGGTTACCGTTGGAAAAGATCTCGTTGCCGGCACGGCGGTCGTCCGGGCGCGCGCCGCCCATGATGGTTCCAGAAGCGGATTCCCCCACCCCGTTCACCCCGGGGCTCAACGTCGCCAGCTGGACAAAGTTGCGGCCATTCAGCGGCAGCTCATTCACCAACTGGCGGTTAATCACGGTTCCCACCGAGGAAGACTCGGCCTCGAGAAGGGGTGGATGGCCCGTGACGTTCACCGTTTCCGCCGTCTGGCCTACCTTCAGTGTGAGGTCTACACGAGCCTGCTGGTTGATCTGGAGAATAATGCCGGTCTGCTCCAGCTTGCTGAAACCGGGCGCTTCCGCGGTCAGGGTGTAGTTACCCGGGGGAAGCGAGGAAATCACATAGTCGCCGCCCTTGCCGCTGGGTACGGTGTGAGCAATGGAGGTCTCGATGTTGGTGGCGGTCACGGTGGCATTGGGGACCGCCGCGCCGGAAGCATCGAGGACGTTTCCGCTCAGTTCCGCGGAAGCGATCTGCGCCGGGCACCGCAAGCACGCCACCGAGATTGCCGCCATAAAGCAAAGCGTTTTCGCCCACCAAACCAAACTTTGCGTTGTCTGTTGTTTGAGCACGGCTCCAGCCTCCTGAATTCTTGCGCTGAAACCTATATCACCGTGAATGAACGAAGCGCAACATTTTTTGGAATTGAGTTTCGAAATACTGAGGAAAAGCTGACAAGTTGGTATTAGTTCCGCTATTATCTGCGCATTGCGTGGTTCCCAGCACCCCAGCTTGCGTCGCCGCGCATTGGTTCCGCTATCATGAAGTCATTAGAGCCCCTATGTTGAAAACCAAGACCGCTCGCCCGGCAAAGGCCGGGACTTCCAACCTGATTAAGGCGGAAACGGCGAAAGAGGTGCGCGGCGGAGATCAGTACTTCTCGCGTGCTGTGGGCAAGGCGCTGGAGGTTCTGGAATTCCTTCAGGCAGAGCTGAAGCCTCTGTCGATGAACGAGATTGCCCAGCGGATCCAACTTTCAAAAACATCCGCGTTCCGGATTCTGCGTACCCTTGAAACGCTGGGCTGCGTAACCGTCGACGGGCGGGGCCAATACATGCTGGCGCCGGGAATCCACGCGGTCACGCCTACGCAGTGGTTGGGCAAGCTGCATCGTGTCGGTGTTCCTTACCTGGAGGCGCTCAGCAGCGAACTCGCCGAGACCTCTACCCTGGCCGCCTTATTCGAAAATCGGGTCGAAGTGATCGCGGTGGTCGAGAGCCCGCACGTGATCCGGATGAGTAATGTGGTCGGGCACATCCTGCCCCCCAACGCCAGTTCGCTGGGGAAGGCGATCACCGCGTTTCAACCGCAGGAGCAGCGGGAAAGGCTGTTGCGAAGCTTTGGGACCTATCGCTTCACCAAGCACACCATCACCGATCGCAAGGAATTAAGCCAGGAATACGACGGGATACGGCTGCATAAATATGCCATCGACCGTGAGGAGTGTGCGTACGACGGTATCTGCTTTTCGCGTGCCTATTTTTGGCCCCAACGGACAGGTTTCCGCGGCGATCAGCTCGTCCATGCCCAAGACCAGGCTCCGTGACGCGGCTCATGAAGAGTCCATCATTGCCGCGGTACGTGCGACTGCGGAACAAGTTGCGCTGGATTTGCGCAAGGCCTGAGGCGCGGGTCGGCAAACCCAAATAGCCGTTTAGTGAAACCACAACTCCGTAAATTGAACTCTCATTCCGTATTTTGCCTTGACGCTCCTTTCCTCGATATTTATGCTTGGGCGGCTTAGGATGTGCCCTGCCTGACATCCATCGCGAGGAAACGATATGATGCGACGCGTGTATCCGCTCTTGATGCTTTGTGCCTTTACCTTTCTTTGCGTGTCCTGGTCGTGGGCGCAAACTCCGTTGGCGGCTAGAATCGGCCACACCGACCCCAGCAAGTACACTCGCAGCCGCTCCCACAACAGCGCCGGCGATATGGCCTGTGAACTCCTGGTGCCGCCTTCCGCGATGGATGTGAACCTCAACTTCATGCACCGCTGCGAAATTATGCCCGGTGGTGGAGTAGGGGCTCACTTCCACAACACCAACGAAGAGATGTTCATTATTTTCGATGGCCAGGCGGAGTTCACCATCGACGGTCGAACCTCAGTGCTGCAGGGAACCGTGGGAGCGCCCTGCCGGATGGGCCACTCACACGCCATCTACAATCCCTCGGATAAGCCGGTGGAATTTATGAACATCAACGTGGCGCAGATCAAAGGCCATTACGACGCCTTCAATCTTGACGACGCCCGCATTGGTGTCCCCAAGGATCCCATCCCAACCTTCATGACCATGCATCTGGACAAGAAATTGCTGAAGCCCATCGCGAACTATCGCGGCGGCCAGGGCACGGTGCAATACCGGCGCGCACTGAATGAGGATGTCTTTCTGACCAACTGGGCGTACGTAGACCATCTGCTGATTCCTCCCGGAGCGTCCGAAGGGCTGCATTACCACAAGGGTGTGGAAGAGATTTATTACGTGCTCAACGGCGATGGCCAGGTGGAGGTGAATGGCGAGACGGCGGCCATCCATAAGGGGGATGGAGTGCCCATTCGCTTCAACGAAGCGCACTCCTTCGTAAACAACGGCTCAGCCGACCTGGAGCTCATGATCGTCGGAATCTCGGCGCAGAAGAACAATCTCGATACCGAGTTGGGCGCGGTGGTGCACGCCCACTGATGCCTCATTTTCCGCACCCGGCAAGAGAACATTGGAACGTCTATAATGGCCGCTTTGCCGGCAAACATCCGATTCCACGAGAGGATTCATGACCAAGAGGATTGATACCCATGCCCACCTGGGCGAATGTTGCGTTTTCGGCCTGCTGGCTACGGAGGAAGATATCCTACGGCGCATGGATGAATGTGGAGTGGACGCGACCATCGTACAGCCGTATCCAGGCGCGACGATCGCTTCCAAGACGCATGACCGCATTGCCGATATGTGCGCCAAGCATCCGGGCCGTTTTTTCGGCATCGCCAGTGTGACTCCGCACCGCGACCATGATGCGTATGAACGCGAAATGGAACGTTGCATCAAGGATCTGAAGTTTGTCGGGATCAAGCTGCATACCATCGGGCACGGCGTCAATCCTTTGTCAGAGGACGGGGACTTCGTGTTCGCCACCGCCCACAGGCTGGGCGTTCCGGCGATGGTCCACACCGGCCCGGGAATTCCCTTCGCCTTGCCGGCACTTTGTATTCCTGCCGCCAGGAAATATCCTGATTTGAAGATCATTCTGGCTCATGCCGGTTTCGCTGTCTTCACGGCGGAAGCACAAGTCGCCGCTACTGTGTGCGAAAACCTTTATCTCGAAACCTCCTGGTGTATCGGCGAGGACATCCGCTGGATGATCGATACAATTGGACCGGATCGGGTGATGTTGGGAGCAGATCTGCCCAGCAACGTTCCGGTGGAGTTCGCAAAGTACAAGGCGCTCGAACTCACACCCGACGTCTACGACAAGGTTTTGGGTGGCACAGCCATCGATGTATTCAACCTGAAATGGTGAGGTGACGATGTTCGTCCTGTTCGTTGATATGCGCGTCAAGCCAGGTTCGCAGCAGGCTCTGGAGAAGACCTACAACGAGATCTTTCGTCCCGCCATTTCCCGCCAGGAAGGATTTCGCGACGTGGAACTGCTGCGCCCGAACCAGGAAGGCGGCGAATGGCGGCTACGCATCGCTTTTGAGTCACATGCTTTACAGAAGAAGTGGGTGGCTCTTGATCTTCATCAGGAAGTATGGCCGCAAATGGAGAACCATTTTGCGGATTATTCCGTTAACGACTACACCGCGGTTTAAGGAGCCCTATGGAACGCAACGTTCCTGAATATGTAAGCGCATCGGTTCCCGTACCGCTCACCGCCAGGGTGCCCTGGTATAAAAGCACGTTCCCCAGCTACTTCGGCATTTTTCTTTTTGTTGGCTACTACCTCAAGCTCTCTGGACCAACGCTGGGATACGCCAGCGTCAGCGTCTCCCTGTGGGGCCTGCTGGTGGCGGGGCTGCTTTGCTTCGGGCTCTACTACTACGTGCCTGCGATGCTGGGCATGCAAACCGGCCGCAATCTCTACGTGGTGGGCACGTCCACTTTTGGCACCACGGGTGGCTTTCTGATCCCAGGAATACTGATGGGCCTGTTGCAGGTGGGTTGGGTGGCGGTGGACGGAACGCTAGCGTCCCACTTCATCATGCAAGGACTCAACCAGACATCAAGAACCCTCTACAGCGTCATCGTCATCGTGTGGCTTTACAGCCTCGGGTGGGTGGCTATCAAAGGACTCAGTTGGGTCAGCGAGTTCGCCAAGTTCATGAACTGGGTTCCATTCGTCATGATGCTGATCGTACTGTGGACGAACCGCAGCGGCATCCCCCATTACCAGCCACCGCAGCCTGATTCGCTGACCGGGTTTCTGAATGCACTGCTGATTACCATCGGCTTCTTCGCGACCGCCGGCGCCGCCGGTACGGATTTCGGAATGAACAACCGGAGCAGGAAGGATGTTGTTCTGGGAGGGCTGACTGGGGTTGCTGCCGGCGCCTTGATTGCCGGCGGCATCTCGGTTCTCTCGGTCGCAGGCTATCTGGGCCGCAGCAGCGGACCGCGCAACTACGACTACACCGCTGCTATCGGCAGCGTGGGAGCGTTGGCGCCGGTCATGTTCTTCCTCTTCGCTGCTGCCTGCCTGGTGCCTACGTGCTTTTCCGCCTTCATCGCCGCCAACAGCTTCAGCACTATGCTGCCCAAAATTCCCCGCCCCGTATCCACCATGGCCGGGGTCACGCTCAGCGCCATTCTGGCGCTTACCGGCGTGGCCGACAACCTGGTGGGATTCTTCAGCATTATTGCCGCCTCCTTCGGCCCTATCTGCGGCGCCATGATGGCGGATTATCTACTGGCCGGCAGGCGGTGGTCGGGACCGAGGCCAGGCATCAACTGGGCCGGCTGTATTGCATGGATAGTCGGTTTTTTGATTGGCATTCCGGACCGTATTCCCGGACTCCCGGCGTCCTTGGTCAAGGCGGACAATCCAGCCTGGCTCTTTGCATTTGCCAGCGGCTTCCTGATCTATCTCCTGCTTGCGCGCCTGGGGATGCGGCCACCGGTGGTGGAGTTGGAAACAGGAAAACGTGCATGATCAAGGCTCTCGCAGTTCTCGCTTTGTTGGCGTCGATCGCGCCTGGTTTATCGCTTGCCCAAACCACCCGGTCACTGCCACTGGAGCAACGAATCGCCCGCGCCGACCCGTCGAAGTATCGCAACATGAAAGCGGTGCACGATGGCCCCGGTGCGCTGGACTATAGGCCGCTCTTCGATGCGGAGACGCTGGAGAGCAATCTGTTCTTCATGCATCGCGGGGTGATTGAGCCCAAGAGCGGCATCGGCGCCCACTTCCACAACCAGTGCGAAGAGATGTTCATTATCCTCGACGGCGAAGCCCAGTTTACGATCGATGAGCGCACGTCTCTGCTCAAGGGGCCGGCAGGCGCCCCGGCACGTCTGGGCCACTCGCACGCCATCTACAACGCCACCGATAAGCCGGTGGAGTGGATCAATTTCAACGTGGGCACGATGAAAGGCGTCTACGATGCCTTCAATCTCGGCGATGGACGCGTGGGCGCCCCGCTTGACCCGATACCCACCTTCATCACCATGCACCTGGATCGATCGCTGCTGAAGCCCGTCGATCATATGGATGGCGGTACCGGGACGGTGCAATACCGCCGGGCGCTCGATCCGACTGTCTTTTACACCACATGGTCGTATGTCGACCACTTGCTTATGCCCGCGGGAACGACGATTGGTCCCGTGGCCAAGCCCAACATGACAGAGATCTACTATGTAATGGCGGGCGACGGCAGCGTGACCATCGGCTCCGAGACGGCCCAGATCCACAGCGGAGATGCCGTCCCAGTGCGCCTGAACGAGAAGCAGTCATTTGCCAACACCGGCAGCGAACCGCTCGAACTGATGATCTTCGGCATCGCCAGCGACATGGCCGCAAAACAAGCTCTCATGGAAAGCAAGCGAAGACTGCCATAGCCTTTCTTTTCTAGCCATCACGGACGGTTCGGCGGGTTACTCTACATGTTCGGAGTTCAATCCATCCCGCGCGGTCGCCCCGATGCCAAGCTCTGCCGATCTGACTCACACCAACACCTATAACCGCCTGCTTCTTTTGGTTGCCGGGCTGGGCGGCTTGCTGTACGGAGTGGATGTCGGCATCATCGGCGGCGCACTGCCTTACCTCGAGGCGACCTCGGGACTGAACGCCAGCCAGCTCTCGATTATTGTCGCCGCAGTGTTGCTGGGCAGCGTTATCTCTACCCTTTTCGCCGGCCTGCTCGCCGACTGGCTGGGACGCAAGCCGCTGATGTTGATCAGCGGAACGATCTTCGTTCTAAGTATTCCTGTCATCGCACTCTCGCACGGGTTCGGCCCTCTCTTCCTTGGGCGTCTTCTGCAAGGTGTCAGCGGAGGACTGGTGGGCATTGTTGTTCCGCTCTACCTGGCGGAGTGCCTGTCGGCGCAAGATCGAGGGAAAGGCACAGGAGCGTTCCAATGGCTGTTGACCCTGGGCGTTTTCTCTGCGGCGGTGATTGGCATCTATTACAGCTATCGCGTCGCTGGGATTACCGGTTCTGTATCGCCGGCGGCCCTGCTTGGCGTTAAAGACCAGGCATGGCGGCGCATCTTCTGGATGTCGATGCCGCCGGGCATTCTGTTTGTGGCGGGTGGTTTGTTCGTTGCGGAGTCGCCGCGGTGGCTTTTCCGGCGCGGCCGCAAGGAGCTTGCGCTGGGAGCTCTGCTTCGATCACGAAGTCCGGAGCAGGCTGCTCTCGAACTTGAGGAGATGGAGCAGACCTCTCGCTCCGCCGAAAACAAATCCTTCGCTAAAAGCGGGATCAAGGATTCGCTGCTGCGTCGAAAATATGTCCTCCCCTTCTTGCTGGCCTGCGTCATTCTTTTCTGCAACACGGCGACGGGAATTAACTCCATCATCGGGTACAACACCGACATATTGTTGCAGAGCGGCCTATCGGACCTTTACGCACACTGGGGATACGTGCTGTTCACCTTCATGAACTTTCTGATGACCATCGTGGGCATGACACTGGTCGACCGCAAGGGGCGCAAGTTTCTGTTCATCCTGGGAACGTCCGGCATTATTGTGTGCCTGATCTTTGTGGGCACGCTGTTTCTGCGCACGGAAAAGAACAGGGTGGACGTCGGCGGCGCCATTCAGTCCATGGTCGGGCCCGATCAGAATCTCGCGCTCCATTTTGATCAAGCCGAGGCGCAGCGTCTTTTGCCCGCAAGCGCTCTCGCAGGTGACCGGGGCTTCCAACTGGACCGGCTGAACATGACGGTGATCTACTCCTACGGTGGATTTACTTCGGCCACCAGGGCCATGCGTTCCGGCGATGCCGGCGAAGCGCCGGTTGTCATCAATCGGCAGAGCAGTCTTCCTTCGAGCAAGGTGGAAGCATTTTTCCGTAACCCGTTCGTCGACATCAGTGCGGCCCGCACGGCTCCGCTCACCATCGAGCATGCTTATATCGGCCCCGTGCCCGGCGCGGTGCATGGATGGCTGGTGGCCGTCGGCTTGTACGGTTTCGTCGCGTTCTATGCCCTCGGGCCAGGCGTCTGCGTTTGGCTCGCGCTGTCTGAACTGATGCCGACGCGCATCCGATCCAATGGCATGAGTATCGCCTTGGTCATCAACCAAATGGTCTCGACCACTCTGGCCGCAATCTTCCTGCCGGTGGTTGGCAAGTATGGATATTCCATGATGTTCTTCCTGTTCTGCGGTTTCACTGTGATCTACCTCTTGACTGTGACGTTCTTTCTGCCGGAGACGAAGGGTAAAACTCTGGAAGAGATTGAGGCCCACTTTGAGGCTGCCTAGCTTTCCCGATCCGGAGTGCACCGCGCAATGAGTTTCTTTCTCGCTCTGGATGCCGGGGGAACCAAGACCGACTACCTGCTTGCGGATGAGACGCGCGAACTGGCCCGAGTGCGCACGGGGACCATCAAGCGTATGCGTGTGGATGCGGCGACCGCCAGCCAGAATCTCGAGTCGGCTCTGGCTCAACTCACCGCGCAGACGGGCATTTCCATGGCGTCGATCACCCGCACGTGCATCGGGATCGCGGGGGAGAGCGTTCCGCTGGTGAGAGATTGGTTGGATTCGTCGTTTAGCGCAAGGGTCGGCGGCGGACTGCTGATCCTGGGTGACGTCGAGATCGCACTCGAAGCAGCCTTTCCCGGCGGTGCCGGTGTGCTCGCTCTTGCCGGAACGGGATCGAATGTTGTCGGCCGGACGAACGGAGGACTGCTGATTACTGCAGGGGGATGGGGTCCGGCTCTGGCAGACCAAGGATCCGGACACAGGATCGGCCTGGAAAGCCTGCGCGCTATCTTCCTGGCGAAGGATGAGGAACGACAGACACTGCTGCTATCCGCAGTGATGGACTTCTGGGAATTGTCTTCGCTGGATAGCCTGGTGGAATACGCGAATAGCCTTCCGGCGCCCGATTATTCCACGCTGACCGAAGTTGTCGTCCGCTGCGCCGAACTCGGGGACGAAATGGCGTTAGCGGTCCTGCGGCAGCAAGGCGAAGAGCTCGCGTATCTGGTGCGCCTGGTCATTCGCCGGCTGCGGCGGCCTCGAACGAGCAGGATGGACGCCGCCCATCGCCTATACCGGCAGCATCCTGGAAAATGTCAGCCAGGTTCGCGATGCCTTGATTGCAGCGGTGCAGCGCGAATTTCCCAGCGCTCAAGCTCCGGATAAAGTGGTGGATCCCGTCGAAGGCGCTCTGTGGCGTGCACGAACCGGAAGCTTCTCATAAAAATCCGGTCCATTGTTCACGACCTTGTAAAACCTTTCATCAATCGTTCATATTCATCTCGCCATTCGCATTCCTTTAAACTTCCTTTCCCCGGATGTTCCTATCGTCAGGGGCTATGAACAACATAACCATACGACGTTTTCGCACTCTTTCTTTGGCCGTGTCTCTATTCTTCATGGGCTGCGTTGCGCAGGCCCAGTTCGATGTCGGAAGCCTGGTAGGAACCATCCACGACCAGAGCGGCGCGGCGGTATCAGGGGCAAGCATCACCGTTACCAACAACGCCACCAACATCGCCACCTCCGCCACCAGCAACAGCAGCGGCGACTACGAGGTGCCCGTCGCTGCATGCCGGCGTTTATACCATCTCCGCCAAAGCAACCAATTACGCCGAAGCCGTGGCCCAGAACATCACCATTTCCGTCGGCAGCCGGCAGCGCATCGATCTGGAACTGAAAGTTGGCCAGACGCAGACCTCGGTTGAAGTAAGCGATGTGGCGCTGGAACTGGAGACAGACTCGAGCCAGCGCGGACAGACGATCACCCAATATCAGACGGAAGCGTTGCCCCTGGTCAGCCGGAACTACTCCGATCTGCTGGCCCTGGTCACGGGCTCACGGCAAGCGCCAACGGCCGCTACGACCAGCTCGATCAACAGCCTGGTGCGGCAGGGCTCCTATAACGTGAACGGCCAACGCAGCATGTTCAACAATTTTCTCCTCGACGGAATGGATAACAACGCCTACGGCGAGAGCAACCAGGGCTTCGACAACCAGATCATCGCGATTCCTCCCGACTCGGTCGCGCAGTGGAATGTAGTGACCAATAACGAGAACGCGGAATACGGCCGCTCCTCCGGGGCCACCATTAACGTTGCTTCCGCAAGCGGAACAAATCGCTTCCACGCCACGCTTTATGAGTTCATCCGCAACACCGATCTGAATGCCGCCGGCTACTTCAAACCGAACGTGGTCGGCAACACCGGAAATGTCGTTCCCTTCCAGAAGCCGACGTTCAATCGCAACCAGTTCGGCGTGAACTTCGGCGGACCCATCCTCAAGGACAAGCTCTTCTACTTTGTCGACTACGAAGGCTTCCGCCAGACTCTCAAGCCGCTTAGCGTCTTCACTCTGCCTACGCAGAACGAACTCAATGGCGTCCTGGTGGTACCGGTAGAGAATCCTCTCACCGGAGTTGTCTACCCCGCCGGTACCGCGATACCGGCCAGCGCCATCAACCCCATATCGCAGCAGATCATCGGCTTCTTCAAGCAGATTCCGGGCCTGCCGGTCAGCGGACTGGCTTCGACCGGCCTGGCGACCAACGATTACTCCAAGCTGGTCCCGTTCACCGACGATTCCGACAAGGGCGACCTTCGCCTCGACTATCAGCAGAACGCCACCAACTCCTGGTTCGTCCGGGTCAGCGACCGCAAGGAGACTGGGGTAAATTATCCCGCGATCCTGCTGCCGCTCGACGGCCAGACGAACGGCACCATCCGCATTCTCGATCAGCAGGTGGCCCTTGGCTACACGCACCTGTGGGGACGCGAATAAGGTCATCGATGCCCGCGTTGGCCTCTCCAAGACCAAGGCCGGCAAGTACTCCCTTTCCATCGGCGATAACGCCATCACCATTCCCGGTCTTCCGACCAATCCCACGGTCGCGGGCGGCCTGCCCTCCACCAGCATCTCCAACTTCACCGCGTTTGGCCGCCAGAGCACCAACCCGCAGTGGCAGAATCCGTCGTTGCTCGATCCCAAGGTGAACTTCACCTGGGTTAAAGGCAAGCATTCACTGAAGTTTGGCTATGAGTACGAGCACATCTGGATGGCCGTCAACGACAACAACCCGCTTTATGGCTCCTTCAGCTACTCGGGCGGTTACAGCCTTTGCCCCAGCACGACCGTCGGCGGAGTTAAGGTTCCCGTCAATCCTAGCTGCACCAGCATCAACGCGGCGGTCGCTGATAACTATTGGGCCGACTTTCTCTTTGGAACAACCAACAACTACTCCCTGGCCAACCTCTTCGTCGCCCATCTCCGCCAAACCATGGACAGCACCTACGCCCAGGATGACTGGAAGATCTTGCCCAAGCTGACGTTGAATCTCGGTCTGCGGTGGGAGTACGGTTCGCCGTATTCGGAACAGCACAATTTGCTTTCCAACTTCGATCCTATTTCGCAAACGGTTCTGACCATCACTCCGGGATATCACGGCCACCAGCAGCGTGACTCCTGTTTCCGCCGGCGGAGTCTATGGCAAGACCTTGGTCAATCCGGACTTTGCGGACTTTGGTCCGCGGCTGGGCTTTGCCTATGCGGCGACTCCGCGGACTGTGGTCCGTGGCGGTTACGGTATCAGCTACGTGCACTACACGCGTGCCGGCTCGGGCGATATCCTGGCCATCAATGCTCCCAACGCGCTGTTCGTCTCCGTAACCCAGCCAAAACCAGGTCATGCCGGCTATCGCACCGTGGACCAAGGCTTTCCCTGAAGGCCTGGCCACCACCTTCAACCCTAAGACCGACAACATCACTTACATTCCCAAGAACACCAGAGACAGCTATGTCGCAGGATTTCTTTCTGAGCGTGGAGAACCAGCTGGCCAAGAACAGCGTGCTGGACATCGCCTTTGTCGGCAATCACGGGGTGAAGCTGCAGGGCTTTCTGAATGCCAACCAGATCAACCCGGCGGCCGGATTTACCCGGCCTTACGGCGCGTGGCCCAGCGATATTACGGCTGGTGTGAACGAGTTCTGGTCGCAATATCAAGCGCTGCAAGTTCGCTATGAACAGCGCTCGGTTGCCGGACTGACCCTGTTGAATTCGTTTACCTGGTCGCATTCGCTGGACAACGCCAGCGCATCGCTCGAGGGCAACACTCCCTCTCCCCAGGACGGGAATAACATCGCTGCCGATTACGCGCAGTCCGACTACAACCTGCCCATCTCCGATATCTTAAGCCTGGTCTACGACCTGCCGGTGGGACGAGGAAAGCAGTTCCTTGGTCAAAGCAATGCCCTGGTAAACGCGGTCGTGGGCGGATGGCAGCTCAGCGGAATCAATACCATGCAAGCAGGTACTCCGTTCAACCTGACTTACACGCCCAACTCCGCCAATGCGGTCTCGCCCCAGATCGCGGCTACGTATCGCGGAGCAAACGAGTACCGCCCGAACCGTGTCCCCGGGGTTCCTCTGACGGAGAGAGTCAAGCTCTCCAGCGGGTACATACAATACGTCAACTACGCTGCGCTGACGCTACCCGCCACCAAGAGCGCCGGCGGCACGCTGCTGAGCCCATTCGGCAACGAAAGCCGCAACCCCGGCAGAACACCGGCGTATTACACTACGGATTTTGCGCTGAACAAGAACTTCGACACTCCTCTCGAGGGTCTCAAGGTTCAGTTCCGCACTGAAATGTACAACGCCTTTAATCACACTAACCTCTACCTGCCGGCAAGCGGCCTGGGTGGTACGCTCGGCGGCGCACCCAGCAGCGGCGGCAGCATCACCAGCACCTTTGAACCGCGCATCATTCAGTTTGGTTTGAAGGTCATTTACTAGCCGGAAAGCAATGAACAAGGACGGGTACCTCATCCTAGAACGTGTTTTGTGTTCTAGGACGGGATACCCGAAGCGCGAGTGGACCGGTAAATGGCCGTTCCACTCGCGCGGTAACCATCCAATCCCCGTGCCCCATCAAAGGGAGTGGCCCCAGATCCGGGCCCCCACCCTCACTTCCGCAGTGCGCCCGTGCCCCCGGCCCCTTGGCTACTGAGTGCATCCTAAGGGAATGGAATTCGTTATCGATCACCTCGACCACCTCGTTCTCACCGTTGCCGACATCGACACAACGGTCGCCTTTTATAGTTCTGCGCTTGGCATGGAGGTGGTTACGTTCGGGAATCGAAAGGCGCTGCGATTTGGGGAGCAGAAGATCAATCTCCATCAGGCGGGAAAGGAGTTTGAGCCTAAAGCGGCGCATCCTACCCCAGGCTCAGGGGATTTGTGCTTTATCACCAAAACCCCGATTGCGGAAGTGATCTCTCACCTGAAGGCACTGCACCATCTTATTGAAGTGGACCCGGTGGAACGCACCGGCGCCGTGGGAACCATTCGTTCCATCTACCTGCGCGACCCTGACCTCAACTTGATTGAGATCAGCAACTATCTTTGATGGCGATCGCACCGTCAGTGATCCCTACCTTGGCCGCCCGGTTACTTCAGTTTGCCTGCCAGATGACCAGAAGAGCGCACTGACGAGTGCAAACGATGGCTAGGATGCTACAGTCGAAAGCCCGCAAAGCGCTTTTTTCCTGCTAAGCTATCTGCGCTCAACTAATTCTTTTTTTCGGCAGCCCCCGGGCCAGCAAGATTCCCGACCATGACCTGTTTCTGGCTGCCTCGCCGACCTGCCGAAGCGCAAAGTATACCCCCGAAACGCTTACGCTCGAGCGCTCCAGCACCTGGGCTGCATCGGCTGGCGACCAGCCGATGTATGGCGTCACAGCCAATTGAGACAAACAAGACGATGGGAGGCGGACCCGCCTTCGCCGGCGGAGTTGTAACCAGAACAAGTTATGCCGGCAACTGTAACGGTGGACCGCCCTGCAACACAGTATGAGCATACTTTTTTCTCTGGAAAATGAACGAATTGGGGAGGCGAACATGAATATTCGTAAGGTAGTAGCCCTCGGAGTCATCCTCTTGGGGACCCGGCTTATGTATGCCGATGCAAGCTATCAGGAAACGACCCAGGTCACCGGCGGGTCCATGGTGGACACGCTCAAATCGGTTAGCTTTCTCAGCAAATCGATGAGCAACGTGTTTGCGCCCATGACCACGACCACTATGGTGCACGGCAACCAGAAGGCGGTGGTGAGCAAAGACTATACGGAGATCACCGATCTTGACCGCGAGACCATCACTCACATCGACAACCGTCCATAAGAGCTATAGCGTAGTGACGTTCGCGCAAATGCGGCAGGCGATCGCGAATATGCCGAAGCAAATGGAGCAAGCCCAGGCGCAGATGAAAGAGGCGCAAGCTCAGCAACGGCGCAGCAGCCGAAAACCGACTTGAAAACCAGCTTTGACGTCTCCGCGAAGAATACTGGCGTGACCAAAGAGATCAACGGTCTTACCGCACAGGAACAAGTGGTCACGATGCAGATGCATATTACCGACCCCAATGCGGCGCCCACCGACGCCGTAAACAGCGTGACTTATGTGGTCACGACCGACGCATGGATCGCCCCTGACCCGCCGGAGGTAAAGGAGATCCAGGACTTCGATATGCGGATGGGGCAAAAGCTGATGGCCGGAGTGGATATGTCAGCATTCAAAGCGCAGATGGGCCAGATGAGCAGCCAGAATGCGGGCATGGCGCAACTCTTCGGCGGCAAGCCAGGATCCGCGGAAGCGATGGCGCAGATGGGTAAAGAGATGGCAAAGCTGAAAGGCACACGCGTCATGGAAGTGACGCGCATGGGCGGGAGCGGAACCGGACCAGGAGCAGCGCAGAATACCGCGCAGGCGGCTCCGGCTCCAGCACCTGCCGACGGGGTCGGGTTCCGTTGCAGGCCAGGTAGCGACCGACACGGCAGCCCAGACCGCCGCCGGAGAAGCGGGCAGGATGGGAGTTTTCGGGAGTGCACTGGGCAGCTCCGCACTGGGCGCCTTCCACAAGAAGAAGGCGGCCACGCCGCCACCGGCTGCAGCTCCGGCACCTACGACTGACCACCGCGACAGCAGACGGAACACAAACTACCACCAGCGCCATCTTGATGGAGACGACGACGCAAAAGTCAAACTTCTCGCAGGAAACGGTTCCATCCACTGCCTTCCTGGTTCCGGCAGGATTTAAGAAAGTTGAGTCACCTGCTTACGGCGCTGCGGGCAAATAACACAGCGTCGTGGGTGGAAACTGCCTGGCGCAGTGTGGCCCAAGCCTTGAACTAAAACAACGCATGCGAGGCTTGGGTCACAAACTCACCCCGCTCCCCTTGCGCAGGGAGAGAGGTGTAGAAGCCATAACTGGAACACCTCACGGCTCCAGCGCGAAGATCTCGTTTGGGGCCAGGAAAAATGGGGGCACGATCGCCGGAATATTGGATAGCGGCAACACCTCCTCGGGCAGTTCGATGCCCAACACATCGATCATAAACTTCCGCCGCTTTTGGCAACGAGCGTAGCAATCGGGGAAAGCATCCTTCAGCTGCTTCCGCAGATCCGCGTCGGCCAGATACCACCCCATCCTCCATGCGCGTCGAGGCATATACAAGCGAACTGGGGATCACGTCTACCTGGATCGTCATGCCGGAATGAAGCGGCACATCCGAGCCCGGATACATGGGAGAGCTGACCCATTCGTCAAGGTGGATCAAATGACCTGGATTGAGGAAAATGCCGAAACGCTCAAAAGGCAATCGATCCTGAATCAGACGCCACAATTGACCCCCGGCCGTACCGGGCTTGAGCAGGGCGAACCACTCGTTCATTACCTCGAAATAGAGGCCGGCAAAGCTTGGCACGTAATCAGCAGCCGCACCCGGCAGGTCCTGAGACGAGGAAGCAATCCATCCTGATCGGCAACTGTTACTGCCCCAATAAGAAATATTCATGGAAAGAGAATTTCCTCGCTTGATCTTTTCTCCGCGTGGGCCGGAAAGACCAAACGCCGCAGTACGTCCCGTCCCAAAGGTAGTGTGGCACGCAAGCGGTTCTCCGCAGGTGCCACCCAGCGCCACGACTTCATGATCGGTCATGCCTTCACGCATGCCGAAGATCATCCGCTTGATGCTCTCAGAGGCCTGGACGCTAGTGTATTCAAAATAGGCGATGTCTGAGGGAGAGCAGAAGCTGCGTAGGCCGTATCCCGGATGCATCAGCAAATCCGTGGAGTTCACCACATTGTTCCTTCCGGCAAGCGCTCGCAGAGTATCTACCAGATAGGCAGGGAGCTCGATTGCATGCTGAGCATCCGCGAATTCGTCCTCGGAGAAATATTTCCATCCAGCGCATCCGACCATTGAAGCTGCGTCGATTCCCTCTCCGGCAAATATCTCTTTTATTTTCCGGCTCTGGTCTCGCGGCTGGCTCAGCAAAGAAAAGGACTGAAAGCGTTCCCTTCTCAACTTACCTTTGATAAATAAGGGACTCACGCCGACATATGATTCACATTCGTTGCCTACGACCAGCAAAGGTTTGCTGTCAGCGCTCAACGATGAGCACAGCTTCCTCAAATCGTGGATCGAAGCCAGTGAGATAAGCCAGATTGGCGAAATGCTCGCGATCACCGTAGACGACCAGATGGGTAAGCTTACGTTCTTCCATCCTGGTGCGGAGCTGACCGACTCTTTGCTCGAGTTCCGCACTCGACGTCGGGGGAGGGTAAGCGGCCTGGCCGAATTCAGGCCATCCAATTTGAATGATGCGGTGCTTCCGTGCCATTAGAACCCGATCCGCTGGGCGCCGATGCGTCCAGCATCCAAGGAAATTCTCTTCGTGATAGGAGCGGCCTTGTGCAGCGCCGTGTCAGGTGAAACGCGTATGCCCAGCAACTGCCAACCGTTGCGGTTGTGTGCCGCCCCAGAATCGCGCCAGTCTTCCAGTCGTTTCCGGCCGGGGAACAGATTCTTGTTTGTCGGACAGGTTCGCGCCTCCGCCTTGCGGCTCGATTTGGAAAGAGATGAACGTCCTCGCGGAGCGGCCTGCTGAAACGGATAAGTTACTGGATATAAGCGCTTTTATACGCCATAATTTTTGGTTGTCAAGCGGCGATCTATATCCTCGCAGATGAAGTCCGTGATGTAGCAAAAGCCGCAGGCGTCTCGGTTGCAACCGTTTCGTACGTCCTGAATAACAGCGGCCGGGGTTGGACGGCCGACCCGCAGTGCTGTCCTCTCAGGGGTTCGGAACCTTGGAATCTATCGCCAATTTAAACGCTCGCAATCTGGCGAAGGATGCTAGCCATCCCAACCCTGATCGTGGGAGAGCCCACGGGAAAAGCTGACGATAAGTAGAA